>CAKTWP010000001.1 GCA_934630705.1 uncultured Clostridia bacterium
TCTATCATAAAGGCCCCATGCTTTCAAGCCATCCGCATGCTGCTTTCGAACCAATCCGCGACAAATACGGCTTTCTGGTTTTCATTCACGTCCTCGCCAGCGGCCTAATCGAGCCGTACCTGAAAAGTGAAATCGATCTGTCGCTGGCGCAGATCAATGACGAAATCAATAAAATGTTCCTGGCTGGAATGTAGCTGTATCAGTAACCGCTCAAACAGGCGACTTGCAAGTTCTTCACTAAAGCGTGGTAAATAGTTCCACCCGACAAGAAAAGGAGGTCTATCTAATGACAAAGCATTTGAGCCCTCTCTGAAAGAATTGATCGCAGGTTGTACAGAGCAACTGGCATGGGGATTTGAGCCGCCATGGGGTAAAAGAAAAGCACCAGCCTTTGTATCAAAAGCTGGTACTTCATATGGTAGGGCTGGCGGGGCTCGAACCCGCACGAACAAAAAGTTCATCAGATTTTAAGTCTGAGGTGTCTGCCATTCCACCACAGCCCCGAATCCGAATAATTATACCACAGTTTTCCTCCAAATGCAAGAAAAAGCAGGCGGGCCACCGCCGGAAAGTGCTTCACAGAAAGCCGATCCGGCAGGCAGAGCCGCGCCCGCTTCATCATGCGCTATTTACTTCTGATACAGCTTCACCTGTGCCAGCTGATGAGGCTTGAGGGCGAAACGCACCTGGCCATCCGCCTGCTCCGCCGCTGCCAGCGGCCGCTCATCCAGATCCGTCAGCTCCGCCCGCGCAACGGTGAAAGGCGGCGTGATCACAACGGTATCCGCTTCCCCGGCATCTTCAAAGCAGCGCAGAACCAGCGCGCCGTCTGCCGCCACATCCAGCGCGGTCATCACGGAATGCTCCGCCGCAAAGCCCATCATGGAGCCCCGCGCAGGCAGAGAGCCGGGATGGGACGCCGTGGGCACGGCTACCATGGGCCGAATCAGCGTTTCCGCCTTGTTTTTCAGGGCCGCCGGTTGGCCATCCGTCAGGGACAGGAACAGCTTGATGGCATGAATGCCCCGCTCCGGATAAGGATCGGGATCCCCGGCCGTATTAATCAGCGTGACGGACAGCACATCGTCCGCCAGACGATAGCCATACTTGCAATCGCTGGTGAGCGCCAGGGTTTCGCCGGAAGCCTTGGCCCAGGCCGTGGTCAGGGCAGGCACATCGATCTGCCGGGCGGCGCGGGTCGCCACGCCTGCGGGTACATCGCAGACGATCTCCTCCCCGCCTGCTTTCAGCGGCACGCGGAAGGACAAAACCGGGATGAAGGACTGGTTCTGCATCACCTCGTGCCAATCCACCCGCAGATCCAGAGAAAGATGATCTGCGTCTGCATCCAGAGACACGGTGTAATCCACCGTGGAGTGCATCACATGCTGCTTGAAGGAAACAGACTGACGAAGCGCGCCCTTGTCCACCGTGACGGTCTGGGTATCGGTCACGGCATCCATACCCAGATACCGGCCGATGCGCCAGGCGGTCATGCCCGGGTTCTGGGTGCGCACCAGATACAGCCCGGCAGGAGCGGCGAGCATTTCCGCGCCCGTTCGCTTATCCACAATGGAATGAATCATACCGCTGCCCGTATCAAAGGAAGCACGGATGCGGCTGTTTTCCAGCACCACGTCCCCCATCGGCTGCTCCTCCCGCTCGGCATAAAGCAGATGCGTGGGATATGCGGTGCATTCCTTTTCCCGCAGGGCATAAACCGCATGGCCTAGGGCGGGCACATCCGCTGCAATGAGCACCCGGCAATAGCGATGCGCCCAGTAGCTCACGGGCTCCCGATCCAGCAGCTGGAAGGGCACCTGCCTGCCTTCGTGATCCACCGCTTCGAGCCGATCGTAATTCCCGCTGTAATCCCACACCGTGAGCTCCACCAGCTCCTTGCGGGGCACCGGGGCGGGATTGAAAACGGTATAGACGCGCGTCTTTCCCGCGCCCCGCTCGGGATTGGGCACGCCCGCATAGCTGGCAATGCCAAAGCCGACGCCGGCGCCCTCGGAACGGGTGCGGGCGATGCAATCATCGCAGGGGAAGGCGCTGGTATCCACCGCCTGAGACAGGGCCTGATACGCCTTGCTCTGCTCGCTCTGGGCATGGGCAATGGACTTGGCCAGCAGCCCCATGGCATACTCCCGGCTTTCCTGCACGCAGGAACCCGTCAGAATATCATGGAAATGGGTGAACAGCACATCCCGCCAGGCGGAGGAGAACACATCCCGGCGGAAAGCCGTGCCCAGCACGAAATGGGACAGAACGCTCATGCGGCCTGCATCCGTCAGGGCGGCTTCAGCCCGGCGATTGGCCAGCTTGATGCGGCTCTGGGTGGAATAGCAGCCGGTGAAGATGGCGTTGAGCTCATGATCGATCACCGGCAGCTTTTCCCGTACAGCCTCGGCCTTTTGGAAGTATTCGTGGATGGTGCCGAACCGCAGCGTCGGGAAAATGGGCCATTGCTGCATTTCCAGCAGCATTTCGATATCCCGTCGGGTGGGACCGCCGCCATGGTTGCCCGCGCCGTACACGATCAGCGACGTTTTCAGCCCGCCGCAGCGCCGGGCCATTTCCACTGCACCGGTGCCGTTATCCGGATTGATGCCGCCGTTATACCAGTACGGCTCCTTATACATGAGCACTTCGCTGCCGGACGGCGCGCGGAAGCGATACAGCGTCACATCGGCCTGCAGGCCCCGGCAATGATAATAATAGGGTACCGCGCCCAGCGTGTCGATCTCAGGCACAAAGCGGCTGTGGCCGAAGGTATCCGGAGAGAAATCCACTTTCACGCTGCCGGGGGCAATGCCCCAGACCTTGTGCAGATAATCCCGGGTTTCCTGGATATGCCGCAGCAGGGATTCGGTATCGGGCATGTTTTTATCGGTTTCCACCCAGGCGTTGGCCGTCACTTCCCAGCGGCCCTCCCGGATGCGCTGCTGAATCTCGGCCATCATGTCCGGATCATATTCCTCCACGATGCGATACACCGACGCCTGGGACTGGGCATAGGTGAAGCCCGGATATTCCCGCATCAGATTCAGCATGGTGCGGAAGGTGCTCAGCGTCACGGCCACCGTCTCCTGCCAGCCCCACATCCAGTTCATGTCAATATGGGCATGGGCCACATACAGCACTTCATATTCCTTGGCCGCCGCCTGCAGGGACGACAGCCTGCTTTCCGCTTCCAGCGCGGCCTGCCTGGTGATGGCTTCTTCCTGGGCAACGCATCCCTCCAGCACGGCCAGCGCCGCGTCGATCTCCCCATCATAGCGGCCATCGTTGGCGGCGGACAGCTGCAGCGCAAAATTCACCTCGGACAGAATCCGCCGGGCGGCGGGCCGCAGGGACGTGATGTGGTTGCGCTCGGCCACATCGGGTTCATAGGTGTGCTCAAAGTGCAGCTTTTCCCGATTGCCGGCAACCTGCTTTTTCAACTGTTCAAAACGCGCGAACAAATTCATGGCTTTTCCTCCCTTTTCAGGCTTTATTCTGGCAGCCAAACAGCGCCATTTTCTTCATCACAGCTTCCCGGATCGCGTCCTTTTTCAGGTTCCGGGCAGAAAGATAATCCAGTTTTTCGGCCACGGCCTGCTTCTGGGCCGCCATACCCGCCAGACACAGATCCGTGAAAATATTCACCTTGGCAATGCCGCCCTGAACGGCTCGGCGGAAATCATCATCGCTCAGACCGGAGCCCCCATGGAGCACCAGCGGCGCATCCACCGCCGCCCGAATCTGCGCCAGCCGGTCAAAGGACAGCTTGGGCGCGGTTTTGTATGCGCCATGGGCAGTGCCAATGGCGATGGCCAGTGCGTCCACGCCGGTATCCCGCAGATAATCCGTGGCTTCCTGCAGGGTGGTATAGCGATCCTCCCCGGCGGGATCGCTGCCGTCCGCGCTGCCCACATGGCCGATTTCCCCTTCCACCGTGACCCCAAAGGCATGGGCAATGCGCACGATTTCCCGGGTTTCCTGAATGTTCTGGGCATAAGGCTTGGCGGATGCGTCATACATCACGCTGGAAAAGCCCAGCCGCAGCGCTTCCATGCAGCGGTCGAAGGTGAGCCCATGGTCATAATGCACCACCACCGGCACCCTGGCCCGCTTGGCCGCGGCGATCACGGAGGGGGCGATGAGCTGCAATTCCCCATAGGGCAGCAGCACCTCGGCCGTGCCGATAATGATGGGCGCGCGCATTTCCTCTGCTGCCTCAATAGCCGCCTGAAGCATATCCGTGTCCGTGGTGTTAAACAGCCCCACGGCATAATGCCCCTGCTGGGCAGGCCGCAGCACATCATTCAAATTCACAAGCATGGCTCGTTTCCTCCCTTAATCCATATCAATCTGCGGAATGCGCACGATCTGATCATCAGTGAACTGGTCGGTTTCATCGGTGCTGTGGGTGGAGAATTCAGAGATCACCGCGCCCTCGGGCCCGGCCTGGAACCAGTGCTTTGTGCCGGGCAGCAGGGTATATTGCTGGCCGGGATGCAGCACCACCTCGTGGAACACCGTCACCTTCGTTTCCGGCAGCTTGCCCTGAATATCCGCCGCTTCGCCGTCTCCGTCCACATAGAGATACACCGTGCCATACCGGCAGCGGAAGGTTTCCTCCTTGCCGGGCATGCCGTTGGTGGCCACATGCCAGTGCTCCGGACAGGTCTGGCCCGGGAACAATACCATTTCCTTGGCGCAGACCCGGTCGGTGTTCACATACACGATCAGCTCCAGCCCCACGTTTTTCACCCGGCCCAGCCCGAAATCCGCCACCTCAATACGGCTCTTTTCGTCCTCCGTCAAAATGATGTGCGCCTTGTCAAAATAGGTCAGCGCTTCCTTGGCGCAGGCCTGCATTTCCGAATACTTCACAGCTCATTCCTCCCCCATTCCCGTGTGATTTTCAGCAGCGTTTCTTCACCCTGCATGCCGCTTACCGAGTCCGCCGCTGCCAGATTGGCGGCGGCAGCGGCGGCAGCATAGGACAGCATGTCCGCCGGGGCAAAGCCCCGATAAATCCCGTGCAGGCATCCTGCGCAGAAAGCATCCCCCGCGCCCACGCTGCCCTGAATATACCCCTTGGGCAGCCGGAACGAGGGCACGGCCACAAACCCTGTTTCCACATCCAGGCAGAAGCCCGCCTCCGGGCAATGAATCACCGCCCGGTGCTTCACCCCGGCGTTCATCAGCCCCTCCAGCGCCCGGCGAATCTGGGCCTGATCCAGCCTGTCCGCCTCATCCCGGGGCTGCAGCCCGAACGGCGCGCAAGCTTCAATTTCGTTCATGATGGCGTAATCGCAGTATTTCAGCGCGGGCAGCACGATCTCCCGATACCGGCCCTGGGCATCGCTGACTGCATCAATGGAGGTTGCAATCCCCCGCTCCTGCGCATCATGGAGAAACCGGGCCATGGCCGTGCCATAGACCGAATCCGGCGCATCAAACCGGTCCAGCAGCATCAGATACCCCACATGGAGCATCCGGGCACTTAGCCGATCCAGATTCACGTCCTCCGGGCAAAATTCCGCGTTTGCACCCTTATGATGAAAGAAGGTGCGCTCCCCCGTGTCCAGGGCGCTCATCACGTCGCTGAAGCTGGTGGCGCTTTTTTCGGAGCGGATCACTCCGCTGATGTCCACCCCCATTTCCTGCAGCCGGGCGGCCACATAATCTCCCGGCTCATCCGCGCCCAGGCGGCCCAGGGCATACAGCGGATAGCCGCCGCCCATCCGGGCCAAATCCAAAATGGTATTGGGCACACAGCCGCCCACGCCCCGGCTCACATCCTGAATCTGGGCCAACAGCCCGGGTCGAGGATAGGTGGCCACCCGCTTGATGCTGTCCACCAGCATATTGCCGGCGATGGCAATTCCCGCGCGTTCCTGCATTCTTTTCTCTCCTTGTTCCGGGAAGGCCCTGCCTTCCCTGTTCCCCTTCATTATAGAAAGGCGCTTTCCCCCTGTCAAGGCGCGGCAGGAAGCGGAGGCGCAGGTTGATTGCATTTTCTTGTCATACTTGATATAATGGTTGCGGGAGGGGATAACATGCAGGGCAACGATCCTTTATATCTGCAAATGCGGGCCTATCTTTTGGAGCTGATTGAGCGGAACCGGCAGGTACCCTTTTATCGGCTGCCCAGCGAAAACCAGCTGGCCATGAAATTTGGGGCCAGCCGGATCTCGGCCAAGCATGCGCTGGACATGCTGCGGGACGAGGGGCTGATCTGCCGCCAGCAGGGGCGAGGCTCCTATATCGCGCCCATTCCGGCGGAGGATGCGGCCCAGGCGCCCAATCGGGAGGCCATGGCGCTGATCGTGCCCTTCACCCGCACCATTTTCATGAGCGATCTGATGGACGGGCTGCGGGAGGCGCTGAACGAACAGAATCTGGATCTGGTCACGTTTGTCACCGATAATGACCAGGAGCAGGAAATGACGTACCTGCGCCAGGCCCAGGAGCGATTCAAGGGGATTCTGCTGTTTCCCTGCACGCTGGCGCGGTATCACGAAGAGGTGCTGCGGCTGGTGCTGAACCGGTTTCCGCTGGTGCAGATCGACCGATACCTGCCGGGGCTGAACCTGAGCTGCGTTTCCTGCGATCACAAAATGGCCACGTATCGGGCAGTGAAATTCCTGCGGGAGAAAGGCCATCGGCGGATCGGATTTGTGGGCCACATGAAGGATCATGCCAGCTCCGTGGCGCTGCGGCTTAAGGGCTTTGATCTGGCCACCCAGGAGACAGACCCGGGCTATCCCCAATCCTTCAAGCTGAACGTTGCCGACACGCTGGATGGCTTTGCCGATGCATTCGCAGCCTATATGCAGGCCATGCGGCCCACGGCAATCATTTCTTCCAGCCATCTGCATGCGCCGGCAATTATTGCCGTGCTCCGGCAGCTGGGCATGGATCGCCAGGTGCAGCTGATGCTCTATGACAACGAGTTTCAAATCGCCCGGGATTTTCTGGCTTATCCGCTGTTCATTATCGATCAGCAGCCCCATCTCATCGGCCGCGCCGCAGCCGGGCTGGTAAACCGGCTGGCCTTTCAGGGCGGCCAGCCTGAAAACATTCTGGTGCCGGAAAAGATTATTGCGCTTTAAGAAAGCTGTAAGGATATAGCAATGCGCCCCAGATGCATGGAGGAAACAGGCAAAGCCTTTTCCTGCATCCATCCGGGGCGCATGATTGATATACGAATGCTCCGATCTACGCCAGTTTTTTCTCCGGTCCAAAAGCGTCTCACTTTCCGTCGGTCATCAGGCCGCGGGTTTCGTTGTAACTGTGCACAATATCCTGCAGCATTTCCTGATGCTCAAAATCCTGGGTGTAAACGATGTTAATTTCCCGGATCATGCTCAGGTTTTCAATGGGCAGAACGGCGATCTTCCGCTTTTTCAGCTCATCCATACATGCGCTTTTCGCCAGCACGGATACGCCGAAATCCCGGCGAATCAGATCCTTGATGGTAGCGATATTATCAATTTCCAGCACCACGTTAAAATCATCAATGCTCATATTCTGGCTTTCCAGAGATGCCACGAACTGATTGCGGGTGTTGGAATCGGGCAGCCGCAGAATCAGCTTTTCCCGCTTGAGCTCGTTAATGGTGACCATGCTCTGCTTGGCCAGCTTATGGTTCAGCGACACGGCCAGCACCAGACAGTCCGTATCCAGCATCAAAAACCGCAGCCCGGGATCGTTCATCTTGCCTTCCACGATGGCAAAATCCAGCTCATAATTCTTGAGCATGTCATACAGGTTGCCCAGCGAATCGGTGATGATTTTGATGGACACGCCTTCGTGGGTGGTGGCATACTTGGCCAGCGCTTCGGCAATAGCGTTGCTTTCGGCGGTATGGGTAATGCCGATGGTCAGCGCCGTGATCTGCCGCTTTTCGCTAGATAAATCCCGCTGCAGATTATGATACAGCGCCAGAAGCCGCTTGGCGTATTTAATCACCAGCTCGCCTTCCCGAGTGACCCGCAGCTCGTTGCCCGTGCGTTCAAAAATCTTCACGCTCAGCTCGTTTTCCAGCGCGTGGATATGCTGGCTCACGGCAGGCTGGGTGAGGGACAATTGCTCCGCCGCCTTGGTGAAGCTGCCGGTTTCCACCACCTTCATCAGCGAATAGAGCTTGGAATCAATCATACGCGGCTCCTTTATTTCATTGCCCGGCGGCAAAAGATGATTTTATAATTATATCATATGCGCGGCGCTTTGCGCCAGCATTTTTTCCTGACGCTCAAAATATTTTTCCTGCGCATGCATAAAGGATGCAAACATGACAATGGAAATCCCGCAGCAGATCACGTCGGCAATGGGCGTGGCCCAGACGATGCCGTAAACCGGCAGCACCTTGCCCAGCGCAAACATCAGCGGAATATCCAGAATACCCTTACGCAGAATGGCCAGCATGAAGGATTTCAGCCCTTCGCCGGTGGCCTGGAAGAAGGAAATAAACGCATACGCGCAGGCGGAGAAGGGCCCGCCAATGCACAGAATCCGCAGGAACCGCGCGCCATAATCCACCGATTCGGAGCCATGCTGGATGAACACGCTGATTAGCGTGTTGCTGAACGCCAGGTTCGCCGCCATGCAGATCATGGCCATGGTGACGGACAGGATCGTGGAGATCAGCACGGAGGACTTCATGCGCTTGATATTTCCCGCGCCAAAATTATACCCGATCAGCGGCAGCACCCCCTGAGCCATCCCCCGGACGATGCTGTGCGCCAGCATGTTCACCTTCTTGGCCACGCCAAGGCCCGCCTGCATGGCCGTGCCGAAGGCAGCCATCAGCCGGTCCAGCACAGCATAGGAAATGTTTTCGCACAGGGTCATCATGCATGCCGGTAGCCCGGCCACCAGAATATCCCGGGGAATCCGATCCGCCAGCGCCTGCCGCGTGGGCTTAAAGCAAAGGACGGATTTATGGCTCTCCAGGGCGATCAGCACCACGAAATAAATCAGCGCGATCAGGTTGGATATCATCGTGGCCAGCGCCGCGCCCACAATTTCCATGCCACTGGGAAGAATCACAAACATGAACAGCGGATCCAGCGCCACATTGAGAATGCCGCCCAGTGCCACGCCCAGGCTGGCCTGAAAGGAGCGCCCCTCCGCCCGGATCAGATGGGACAAAAGCGCGTTCATGGATGTGAACGCCCCGCCGATCACCACCGTGTACAGCAGATAATCGCAGGCATTCTGATGCACCAGCGGATCCAGCCCGCCCAGCAAATCCACGAATCCATCCCGCAGCAGCCACGTTGCCAGCGAATACACCATCGTCAGCGCCAGGCAGCCCCAGCAGGCAAAGGCGGAGGCGTTTCCGGCCTTTTTCTGGTCATGCGCTCCCAGCGCACGGGAAATCACGCTGGCTCCGCCAACGCCGAACAGATTGGAAATCGCCGACAAAAACATAAACGCCGGCATAGTCACCGTCACCGACGTGATCATGGCGTCGCTGCCGGTCAGACCCACAAAAAAGGTGTCTGCCATGTTATAAACCACCAGAATGATCTGGCCGATCACCGTGGGCAGCGCCAGCCGGATAATCGCTTCCATCACCGGGCAATTGGCAAACAGCTCATGCTCGCGCTTGGTGTCTTTCATGGTTTTTCTTCTCCTTTCCCATCCATTTCGCGGGGCGGCTTTCAAAATAAAAAAGGAGCAGGGCCGCCATTGCCTTGCTGCAATCACGCGCCCAGAAAGCATCTTTGCTGTTCCGCTTTGGATACTGTTATTATAAGCACACCAAGCCCAAATATCAAATAATAGTTTTTCTTTACATAATAAAATTATCTTATGTTGCTCATTTTTTGTTGGAAAATTGTATCTTTTTTCTGCCAAAGAATGCAGGAAATGCAGTCTTTTTCTGAATTGGCGTCCATGCTATGCAGATAAGAAAATCTTTGGTGTCCGCAACAAATCATAATAACCCATAAGAAAAAGGCGCGTGCCCGAAGCAAAACACGCGCCTGAAACCATGCAAAAGCTGCCTCTTTTATGAGGCTATTAGATTTTCAAATAGACCCATTGGCCCTTATGCAGCCGAATCACGCCGCAGGCCGCCCGGACAATAAGGGACAGCACATTGGCCAACTGCACCCCGAAAGCGCCACAATGCAGCGCATAGGCAAACAGCCAGGTAAGCGGAATCCGAACCAGCCACACGCCCAGGATGGTATACGTCATGACAAACCGCGTATCCCCCGCTACCCGCAGGATGGGATCATTCACATTGATCATCAGCCCGAAAAAGCAATAGCCCAGCATCAGCCACAGCAGCCGGGCGCTTTCCTGCTGCACCACGGGATCGCTGGTATAAAGCCCGGCCAGCGGATAGCCGAAAACCGCCAGCGCCAGCCCCATGGGCATGGCCACGCCCATGCTGACCAGCATAATCCGCTTCTGGCATTGCCGGGCTTCCTCATATTGCTTTGCCCCCAGCCGCTGGCCCACTAGCGTCACCCCGATCACAATCGTGATGGCCTGCACCACGCTGGGAAAGCTGTTCAGGGTGCTCACGATCTGGTTTACGCTGGCCTCCCGGGTACCCAGCGCCACAGCCCAGGAATTGGTGAGCAGATAGCCCAGCTGCACGGACAGGGATTCCGGCGTGGCCGGGAAGCCCAGGCGGCAGATATGGCGAATCATATCCTTCTGCGGGCGAAGCATATTGCGCAGATGCGCGGTGTAATGCCGCTGGCTGCGCAGGCAAAGCACCAGAATCAGTCCCGCGCCCACAGCCCGGCAAATCACATACGCCAGCCCCGCGCCCATCATGCCCATGCCCGCCACATCGATCAGCAGATAGGCCGCCAGCAGCTGCACCAGATTGATCACCAGCGAGTTAGCCATTGGCGCCTTGGATTCTCCCGCCGCCCGCATCACCCCGGACAGGGGATTGCTGATCATCAGGAACGGGAAGGACAGCATTTGCGTCCGATAATAAATCAGGCATTCCTGAAATGCCGACGGATCCTCCACCTGCACCATCAGCGACAGCAGCGGCTGGGCAAAGGCCTCGCATACTGCCGTCACCACCAGCCCCACCACCGCCCCCATCAGTGCGGTCTGCTCCACGGCGACGCCCGTTTCCGCCCGTTTCCCTTCGCCAACCAGATGCGCCACCAGAATGGCCGCGCCTGTGGCGAGAAAGGTAGTCAGGGCCGTGAGCACGGAAAGAAAGGTGTTCACCAGCCCCATCATCGCCAGCGCACTGCCGCTGATCTGGCCGATAAGCGAAGAAAAAACCAGGCCGATCAGCGTGGTAGACACATTTTCCAGAACCACCGGGGCAACGAACGAAAGGCTGCTGTGGCAGCTTTCTGCGCGCATGCGTTTATCCCCTTCCCTGTTAAGTCAGGCTTTTTCGATTCAGTGTCTTTGCCATTTTACGCCTGTTTGCCCATCCCGTCAATGGCTGATTCCAGCTTTCATCGGTTTCTTCCGGGAGCTTCTATGTAAAAGATTGCGGAAATGTGTAGAATATTTTACGATTATGTTGTATAATAGAGCCGGAACAAGGAAGGAGGCCCGTCCATGAACAATTATGCCTACACGCCCCGGCAAAGCCCCCGCCGCGCCAAGCTGAGCCTATGGCACAAGTTCGTGCTGCTGGTTGGCTATGCGGCGCTGATTTACGGGCTCATCCGGGGCGGAATTTATGTGCTGGTGCTGCTGGGAGGCCTGCAATGAAGCGGCTTTTCAAGGCTGTTTTGCGGGTAATTGCGCTGGCGCTGGCCATCATTCTGGCCGTCACGCTGCTGCCCTATGCCCGGGATTTTCTGCGCCAATATCTGCCCCAGGGCAAATATGACCAAACCTCCGCCCGCCTGACCCATGAAATGCAGGCAGTGGGCGAGTTGACCGCCGTGCGCCATCGGGATACCGGCGTGATGGTAGCCACGGTGGACGCGCTGCTGGTGGGCACGGTGCAAAAGGTCAGCGTCCCCTACGCGTATGAAATCGGCCTGGGACTGCGGCTGGACGATGTGAAGCTGACCCCCACGGAAAACGGCATCACTGTTTCCGTGCCCGATGCGGCCATGCTGTATGACAGCTTCACCGTGACCGGCGAAGCCGAGGTGAGCGATTTCTGGTATCGGCTCACGGAGAACCGCTATCAGCAAATGCTGGATGACCAGGCGGCCACCTGCCGGGCAGAATATCTGGAGGATGCAGCCTGCATGCAGCAGGCCTGGGATGCGGCATGCGATCAGCTGGCCGCACTGTTTTTTAAATGGAGCGGCGAAACGCTGCCGCTGCAATTTGAGCATGCCGTCGAAGATGCGGATTGATGGCATTCGTAAATGAAGGTTTTTCCCCATAAACGCGCCCTGCTCCAAAATCGGTCGGAGCAGGGCGCGATTTGTTTATTCCGCTTGATGGAGCGCCAGATGCAGCTTCAGCTGCTCCCGTCCCGCAGCCAGGTAGAGCTGATAGCAGCCGTTCCGGTTCTGATATTCCTCGCCGGAATCGATCAGTGCGCCATCCGTGTTGGCGGTATAGCGCCAACCCCGGTAATCCACCGTCAGGGTCTGCGCGTCCGCATGCCGGGCGGGATGCTCCTTGCCGTCAAAGGCGAAGGCGGGCAGGGCGTAGCAGATTTCCCCCGCGCCGCGAACGGTCACATCCACGCCATCGGCGGTGACTGCGTATTCCTCGGTCAGCACCCGACCGTTCACATCCCACGTCACCGTAAACGCCACCCGCCGTTCGGTCTCTTCCGTCACGCGGATGTCCCGCAGACTGTTTTCCTCGCAGGCCAGGCGCCAGCCCTTTTCCGTTTTCACGCCGCCGCACAGGGACAGCGGCCGCAGATTGGGCCGGTCGATGGTGTAAACCGGCTCCTGTGTGAAGGGCACGGACAAGGCCAGCGCGGACGGCGCGCCGGCGTAATGAACGCGGCCCAGACCGGTTCCATCGTAATGAGGATCAGCATTCCAATCGATTTCCAGCTGATAGCCGCCGCATGCTGCGAAGAACTTATGGAAATAGTCGCTGATATGGGCGGTGTAGCCCCCGCGCATGGCCGGGCAAACGCCGCAGGGAATGGCATCATCGGCATACAGATAGGCCAGATAGCTGAAGGAAGCCAGCGTGATCATATATTTATCGAAGTAGCCATAGCCTTCGCAGCCAAAGCTGCTGTCCAGCGGATAGCGGTTCTTCACATGCCGCTGCCCCTCGCACACGCCGATCCAGCGCAGGATGGCCTGTGCCGCCAGATCCGCAGCCGTTTTGAACTGAGACGCCAGCTCCTTGTCCCCTTCTCTGGCATACCGGGCCGCTTCAAACTCGCACACTGCCGCCAGATACGCTTCGTTAAACAGGAACTGATTGCTCCGGCCGCCGAAGGGGATTTCCCCGGTGACAGACTGCATTTTCAGCGTCAGCAGCCCCGCCTTGCGCAGATAACCGTCCAATTCATCCGCCAGCGGCCCGGAATAGCCAAAGTGCAGCAGCACAGCCAGCTGGCAGCGGGTGGCCAGATCATAGAGCATGGGCTCATGAGGATCCCGGTACATGCCGTTTTCATCAAAGGAAAGCAGTTGGGACGGCACCTGCAGATTCAGAAAATCGGTGGGATCGGTCAGACCGATATACCCCCGCATGAACTCGCTGGCCGCGGCATAGGCCGCCCAGTTGCCGATGCGCACATTGGGGGCCGGGGCGATACAATTATAGGTCTCCATGGCGTTTGCTGTGGCCAGGTCCCGCCGCCACTGTTGGCAGCGAGCCGCATCCACCAGTCCGGCCTTTTCGATTTCCAGCAGCGCCAGAATGATTTCCTTGATCGAGAAATCGTTGGCGCACTTGCGATTGGGCATTTCCCGGCAGCAGAAATCCATCATTTCCAGGAACAATTTCATCAGATCCCGGCGTTTGCCATGGGCCATCAGAATGCCGATATTGGCGGTGAGCCGGGGGAAGCCGTGCTCAGCAAGCCCCTCGGATTTCACGCGGCTGAAATACGCTTCGATATGCGCCCGGGGATAAGCCCGCAGCGCGCTTTCCATAATTTCCAGATAGGTTGCTTTCATAGAAAAATCGGTCTCCCTTTCGCGTTTTTCTCTATTGTAGCATGCCATCGGCCTTTTCCGCAAGGAAACGCACCGTGAAATAACCGCCAAACCCGCATGAAAAAACGCGAGGGAACCCCTTCCCGGCATTCCGGGCGGATTCCCTCGCGCTGCATCAGCGATGGATTCAGTTTACTTCTTTTCCCGACGCAGGAAAGCGGGCACGCCCAGGTCGTCCTTCGCATTGGCAGCGGGCTGCGCCGGAGCCTGATAAGGCTGCTGATAGGGCTGGGCCAGATTCTGCTGGGGATAGGGCTGCACCTGATAAGGCTGCTGCGCCGGCTGATAGGCCGGGGGCACATTAGCAGGCTGATACGGCGTGGAGAACGCCGCGGGAGCAGGCGCAGGCCGCGCGCCGCCAAAGTAATTGGCATCGCCTTCATAGGTGGCAGGGGCGGGCGCTTCAAAGCCCTGGCCGTCTACCGCCAGATCTGCCCGGGGCCGATTCTCATACGGATTATAGGAAGGCACAGCCGCGCCATAGGGCATGGCCGCCCGGTTCTTTTTCTTATCCCGGGTGGGGAACGGCGTTTTTTCAAAGCCGGTGGCGATCACGGTGATGCGCACCTCGTCCTCCAGGCTTTCATCAATGCCGGCACCGAAGATGATGTTGGCATCGCTGTCGGCGGACTCCATCACCAGGTTGGCCGCCTCGTTGATTTCCATAATGCTCATGTCCTTGCCGCCGGTCACGTTGATCAGCACGGCGCGAGCACCATCGATCTTGGTTTCCAACAGGGGGCTCTGAATGGCATTCTTGGCTGCGTCGATCAGGCGGGTTTCGCCCTTACCGATGCCGATGCCCATATGCGCCATGCCGCCGGATTCCATGATGGTCTTCACATCGGCAAAGTCCAGGTTAATGGTGGCGGGCACGGCGATCAGATCGGAGATGCCCTGAATGCCCTGGCGCAGCACGTCGTCGGCAATGCGGAAGGCCTCCAGCATGGTGGTGCCCTTGCTGACCACCTGCAGCAGCCGGTCGTTGGGGATCACCACCAGGGTGTCCACGCTCTGCTTGAGTTCATTAATGCCCATTTCGGCATTCTTCATGCGCTGCTTGCCCTCGAAGGCAAAGGGCTTGGTGACCACGGCGATGGTAAGGCAGTTATTCTCCCGGGCCACCTCGGCCACAATGGGGGCCGCGCCGGTGCCCGTGCCGCCGCCCATACCGGCGGTAACAAACACCAGATCCGCGCCCTTGAGCGCCTGAGCGATTTCTTCCCGGCTTTCCTCAGCCGCCCGGCGGCCCACGTCGGGCACGGCGCCCGCGCCCAGGCCCTTGGTCAGCTTTTCACCAATCTGGATTTTCACATCGGCATGGGAAAGCGCCAGCGCCTGACGATCGGTATTCACAGCGATGAACTGCACGCCCTGCAGCCCGGCCTCCACCATGCGGTTGACCGCGTTGGTGCCGCCGCCGCCGCAGCCAACGACTTTGATCTGCGCAAAAGACGGTTGATCCACTTGTACTTCAAAAGGCATGGTTTAATCCCCCTATGCTTGATAGATGCGGCGTTTGTTTAGCCGCCGAAAAGGCTGCGGAAAAAGGAGCCCATCCCGCCGGCCGCGTGGGCGTTGGCGGTGGTGTCGATAATCAGATCCAGCAAGCCCAGTGCACTGGAATAGGCCGGGCTGCTGAGCTTGACCGCCTTGCGCGGCAGCTCCCGCACCGGCTTTTCCAGCTTTGCCGCCAGGAAATCCCGGCCGCCCCGGTTAATGGCCAGGCCGCCCCCCGTCAGATAAATGGGCGACCAGTTGCCCAGCTTCACGCCGGATTCCTTGATCGCGTCCCGGATGGCCTCGCAGATTTCATCGGCGCGGGGCTCCAGCACGGCTTCTACTTCGTCATGGGTAAAGGTTTTGGTATTGCCCTCCGGATCGGCGCCCTCAAAGGTCGGCTGGCCGGCAGACAGGCCGTACACATAGCTGCGCTTGATCTGCTCGGCGGCGGGCAGGGTGATTTCCAGGCCATAGGCCAGATCGGCGGACATATGGCCGCCGCCCATGGGAATCACCTTGAGATAGGTGATCGCATCGCCTGCAACCACCATAACCTCGGTATTGAGATACCCCATATCGACGAGCACGGCGGTACGGTCCCGTTCTTCATCGGGCACAAACAGCATGGCCTGGCCCGTGGGCGTAGAGAAGCAGCCGGCCACCTGAATGCCCAGGGCCCGGAACCGCTCGCTGATGTCCTCAATAAAGAACTGATCCGCAATCACAAACGAAACCATCGCCCGCAGCTCATAGCCGTGCATGCCCATGGGCTCCAGGGTCTTTTTCCCGTCGTCCACAATGAACCAGGCCGGGCTGCGGTGAATCACGCTGCCGCGCACCTCACCCAGCTCGCTGGTGGCCCGGGCGAACAATTCGTTGATATCCTTTTCAGTGACCCGGGGATCCGCGCCCTGCAGCTCCACCTTCACCTCAACCGTGCGCACCTGGGAAAAATCCCCGGGCACGCCCACGTTGATTTCCCGGATCCGGGCGTGGGACTGCTCCTCTGCTTCCCGCACCGCGCTGGCGATGGCTTCGTTCAGCAGATCGGGGGCGTTCCAGTGGCCCTCCATATAGCCGTCATAGGTGGCGATTCCCGCGCCGATAATATCGCAGCGCTGCCGGCCGCTGGTTTCCGCGACCAATGCCACGATTTTGCTGGTTCCAAAATCCATGGCGGCAACCGTGGTTTTCATCCGTCCATCATCCCCTGTTCCTCGGGCCCATTGCGCGCACACGCACAGCCAGAAAAGCCGAATGCGAAAACAAATCTATTCGGTCACTTTATTGTAACCTTTTTGTGATAATTTGGCAAGTGAAAATCGGGGAAAAGGGCGCTTTTTTTCAAACTTTTTTTCCGCAATTTCGCTTTGCCATCCATTTTTTACAAATCCATGGGCGTATACGTGGCCACCGCCGGCACCGACGCTTCGATCACCCCGCCGTACTTGCCCATTTCCTGCAGCTTGGCGATCACGGCACGCACCGTGCCGATCTTGGCGCGCAGCTGAGTGTCATCCCCCAGATGCACCGTGTATCCGCTTCGGGTGACCAGGTATAGGCTATCCGGATCGGCCAGATTCAATTCAGCCGCCTGATCAATCACGTTTTGCAGCGTCAGTTCATTCAGCAGCGCTTCATAGGCCTGCAGATGCCGGGCCGTGGCCGGCACAATGATGCTGCCCACCCGCACTTCCTTGGCCTGAAAGCCGGTCACCGTCAGCAGCGAATCCTCCAGTGCGCCGCTGCCAAGCCGCTCCAGCACCATCCCTTCCGCATCCAGCAGATAGGTGATGCCCATCACCTGCACATTGGCGCAGGGCTTGCGCTCCCGCACATAGATCGTTACACCGGAGGGAAATTCCTTTTCTATCTTTTCAAACACCAGATACCGATTCTGATCGATGCCGGCGCGGATTTTTTCCTCGTTCAGGGAAAAGAAACTGGCGTTGCCGTCCAGCCCCGCAGCGGACACCACTTCCTGAAAAGAGATGGTATCATTGCCCACCACCGCGATATGCCGGATCTTGAACACGCCCTCCCGCAGAATCACCAGCACCGCGCAAAGCAGCACCAGCGTCAGCAGGGCGGTTTTTGCGCCGGGCTTGAGACGGCGGCGGGGCTTTTGTAGCTCGGGCTGTTCTGCGTCCCAGGGCATGAAATCCGGGGGCAATGGCTGCTGCGACATGGTATTCCTCCCATCGGTTGTTCATAAGATGTTTACGGCAAAGCGATGCGTTCCATCCGCGCGCCCAGCGCGGAAAGGGTGGCTTCCAAACGGGCGTAGCCCCGGTCGATCAGCGCGGCGTTTTCCACAAGGGTTTCCCCCTGCGCGCACAGCCCGGCCACCACCAGCGCGGCCCCGCCCCGCAGATCCCGGGCGGTCACCCGCATGCCGTGCAGTCGTTCCACGCCCTGCACCACCGCCATCCGCCCGCTGATGCGGATATTCGCCCCCATGCCGGATAAATCCCCTGCATGAGCAAACCGGCTTTCAAACACATTTTCCACGATCACCGACGTGCCCTCCGCCACGCAGCTGGCAGCCAGCATGGGCGCCTGCATATCGGTGGGGAAGCCGGGATGGGGCTGGGTTTGCAGCTGGGAAAAGGCCCGCAGGCGCCGGGGCCCAGAAAGGGAAAGCGTATTCTCCGTTTCCCGAATGCGGCAGCCCATCTCCTGCAGCTTGGCGCAGATGGGAATCAGATCCGCCGGGCGCACACCGGTCAGCTCCAACTCGCCCCGGGTGACCGCTGCGGCGCACAGCAGCGTGCCTGCCACGATCCGATCCGGAATGGGCGTATAGCGCACCCCGTGGAGCTTCTCCACGCCTTCGATCTCAATCAGATGGGTGCCCGCGCCCCGTACCTTGCCGCCCATGCGATTGATAAACCGCTGCAAATCCTCGATTTCCGGTTCCCGGGCGGCGTTATGGATGGTGGTCACGCCCCGAAGCAGCGCTGCGGCCATCATCACGTTTTCCGTAGCTCCCACGCTGGGATAATCAAAATACACATCCCCGGCGTGCATATCCCGGCCGTTGCAATAGAGAATGCCGCCCGCATCCACGATCTGCACGCCCAGCGCCCGCAGGCCCTTGAGATGCAGATCAATGGGCCGCAGCCCGATTTCGCAGCCGCCGGGATAGGTCACGGTCGCGCGCCGGAGCTTGCCCAGAATGGGGCCCAGCAAAAAGATGGAGGACCGAATCTGCTTGGACAGCGCGTCCGGCATTTCCCAGTTATGCAGCCGGGCGTTATGTAAGGTCAGGTTATCATCCTGCCAGCTGCTTTCGCAGCCCAGCATCCGCAAAATGCCTGTCATGGCCTCCACGTCCCGAAGCCGGGGGCAGGAGCGGATGGTCACATCTCCTTCAGGCAGCAGCGCCGCCGCCAAAATGGGCAGCACGGCGTTTTTTGCCACGTCCACCCGTGCGCTGCCTTCTATTCTTTCGCCGCCCTGGATGCGGAATCCTTCCATGCATCGTCACCTTCCTTCTTCTCACAGCCTATGCGAACGGGAAAAGAAGGTGCGTTGGAAATCCTTATCCCAGGTTCGCCCGGCAGGAGCGGCTGATGTTCAGCACGATGCCCACGGCGGCCATGGTGATGGACAGGGACGTGCCCCCCGCGCTGAAGAAGGGGAGCGGCAGGCCGGTGGTGGGCAGCACGCCGACCACCACGCCCATGTTGATAAACGCCTGCACAGAGATCATGCCAATAATCCCCGCGGCCAGCAGGCAGCCATGCTTGTCCTCGCAGGTCATGGCGATGCGCATGCCTGCGATCATAAAGGCCACAAACAGCAGAATCACCGCCAGGCAGCCTGCCAGCCCGAAATCCTCCCCCACGATGGCAAAAATGAAATCGCTTTCCGGATACGGCAGATAGGCGTATTTCTGCCGTCCCTGTCCCAGACCCATGCCAAACAGCCCGCCTGAGCCGAAAGCAATCAGCGATTGAGACAGCTGGTATCCCTCATCGCTCATTTTAGCAAAGGGGTTCATGAAGGAAAGCAGCCGTTCCCGGCGGTATTCCTCGCTCCATGCGTAATACGCCCCCAGGACCAGCCCGCCTGCGCCCAGCACCAGCATATGCCGCCATTTGGCCCCGGCCAGCAGCACCATCAGCACGCTGACGATGATGATCGTGCCAGCCGTGGACAGATTGGGCTGCTCCAGAATCAGCAGAAACAGCACGCCGGGCACCACCAGCACCGGCAGAATCCCCTTGAACAGCCACTGGATTTTCCTGCCCCGGGCCGTGAGCACCATGGCCATAAACAGCACCACGGCATACTTGGCAAACTCCCCGGGCTGAAAGGAAATGCCCGCGATGGAGAGCCAGCGCCGGGAACCGTTTATATTCACGCCGATTCCCGGAATCACCACCAGCAACAGCAGCACGCAGCTGAGCGCAATTCCCGCCACCACCACCTACCGCTTTCCCCAGAACTGATAAGGAATGCGGATGGTGAACTGCATGGCCGCCGCGCCCACCGCCACGCCGAACATCTGTTTTTTCACCTCGGACCAGGGATCTCCCGTGCTGTTTTGTGCTTTATAATAGGTGGCGCTGAACAGTGTGAGCAGCCCCAGCATCATCAGCAGGATCATGATGGTAAGCAGTGTTTTGTCAATGGGCTTGGGCCGGGCAGCGGGGCTTTTCGCGGTTGAAAGCATGGCGCATCCTTCTTTCCTGTTTCGTTTCCAGATGCTTTCGTGCCTTCAAAAAGGGAAAGGCGCATGCCAAATGCGCCTTCTGCTTTCGTGTTTGCTGTTGTGTTATCCCAGGCGGTGAACGATCTCCTTGAAGATTCGTCCCCGCTGCTCATAATCCTCGAACATATCAAAGGATGCGCAGGCCGGAGAAAAGAGCACATTGCCTCCCGCGCTGCTGAGCCGGCGGCAGGCGTCCACCGCCGCTTCCAGCGTGTCCGCCCGGTGAATGGCGGCATAGCCCGCTTCCCGCAGGGCATGCTCAATCTGATCCGCCGTGGCCCCGATGAGCACGCAGTCATGAATCAGCGGCGTGACGGCCACTTCCCGAGCCAACGCGTCAAATGACACATGCTTGTCGTATCCGCCCAGAATCAGGGCCGTGGGCCCGCGCATGGATTGGATCGCCTTGATGGTGGAATCCACGTTGGTTCCCTTGCTGTCATTGATATAGCGAATGCCCTCAAATTCCCGGACAAACTCAATCCGATGCTCCACGCCCTGGAAGGTTCGCAGCGCATGGCGAATCACCGGCGCAGGCACGCCCCGGGAGAAGGCGATAGCCACGGCGGCCAGCGCATTTTCCAGGTTGTGCGGCCCGGGGATATACAGTTCCTCCGCCCCGCAGATGTTTTTCTCCACATCGCCCAGACGCATCACGATCTGCCCATCCCGCACGAACGCCCCCTGCTCCACCTCATGCAGCCGGGAGAAATACAGCACCTTGGCCTTCAGCCCTTCCGCCATTGCCCGGCACAGGGGATCCTCATAATTGAGAACGGCGTAATCCTCCGCCGTCTGCGCATCGAAAATATGGCGTTTCAGCGCGGT
This sequence comes from uncultured Clostridia bacterium, assembly GCA_934630705.1. Lineage (GTDB taxonomy): Bacteria > Bacillota > Clostridia > Christensenellales > Aristaeellaceae > RUG563. Next base: position 21,151 of record CAKTWP010000001.1, read on the forward strand.
GTACACCTCCATGGTACCGTGGCGAATCAGATGGTCCTCCGTCACGTTCAGCACCGCCGCAGCCAGGGGATGGAACGAGGTGGTGGTTTCCAGCTGGAAGGAAGAAACCTCCGCCACCACCACGTCCTCAGGCTTGCTTTCCAGCGCCGCCGCGGACAGGGGATAACCGATATTGCCCGCTACATGGCAGATTTTCCCCGCCTGGGTAAAGATTTCGCCCAGCAGAGAAACGGTGGTAGTCTTGCCATTGGTGCCCGTCACGGCCACCAGCGCGCCCTTGATGATCCGGGAGGCCATTTCCAGCTCGCCCATCACCGGGATACCCAGGCGATTGGCTTCCAGCACAATGGGCGCCGTCAGCGGAACGCCGGGGCTGATCACCAGCAGATCCTGCCCCTGCAGGGCCTCCAGCCCGCTTTCGCCCAGCCGAAACGCAATGGGCAGCTGCCGCAGCACATCCAGCTTATCCCCGAAATCGCTTTCGGGCTTTTGATCGTTCACAGACACGCAGGCGCCCTCCCGGCACAGCAGCTGCGCCGCTGCAATGCCGCTGCGGGCCATGCCCACGATCAGCACGCGCCTGCCCTGCCAGGGGTTTTCCGGGGCGTTTTCGCCGTGCTGTTTGGAAGTCAGTTCACGCATGCTTGTGGTCCCTCCTTGATGCGTTTGAAATCGCTTCTTTTAAAAGAAGCAGTGCAGCGACCAGATGGCGATCAGCGACAGCGCCAGCGTTACCGCAGCATACATGGCCACGATCTGGTTTTCCTTCATGCCGCACAGCTCGAAATGATGGTGAATGGGGGTCATCTTGAAAATGCGCCGCCCCTGCCCATACTTTTTCTTGGTGATTTTGAAATAGGTGGTCTGCATCATCACAGAGACAGAGCTGAGAATGCAGGTAAAGCAGATGGGGATCAGCAGAAACTGGCATTTCATCAGCATCGCCGCGCCCACCATGGCCCCGCCGATAAACATGCTGCCCGTATCCCCCATGAAAATTTTCGCGGGGTGATGATTAAACCGCAGAAAACCGATGCACGCGCCCACCAGCGCAAAGCACGCAATGGCGATCACCGGATAGCCGTTCACCCCGCCGGCAAAGGGGCTGAGCTTCATGGCGCTGCCCAGGAACACCGCAATGGCCCCAAACGCCGCCATGCCCACCACCGTCACGCTGGAGAGAATGCCGTCCACGCCGTCCTGCAGATTGGCGCTGTTGGTCATGAACATCACCAGCACCGTCATGATCGGGATATAGAACACGCCCAGATCCCAGGTTTTTTCCGTAAAGGGCAGCACCACATCGCCGCCCAGGAAAAAGTACCCGTACAGCGCAAAAACCAGCCCGACCACCACCTGGCCCATCAGCTTCTGCTTGGGGGTCAGGCCTTCGTGGCGCTTTTTCACGTCCTTAACGTAGTCGTCCGTAAATCCGATGGCCATGGAACCCAGACATACAAACAGCATGGCCCACAACGGATTGTCCAGCCCCAGACCCAGATCGTTTTTCAGCGACGCCCAGATGCCAAAGCCTACCGTGGCAATCACCGTGGCCCCGGCAATTACAATGCCGCCCATATTGGGCGTTCCCTGCTTGGCCAGATGGGCCTTGGGCCCCAGATCATAAATGGTCTGGCCGAACTTGAGCTTTTTCAGATACGGCAGAAACCGGGGCATCACCAGCAGCATGATACCCAGCGCCAGCAGCGCCGGCAGAATGCAGATTGCAAGCATGGCTCTCTTCTCCCTTTTGTGTGGCCGTTTTCTTTGTGCGGCTTACTTTTCCATTTCCTCCAGCAGCTCCCGCACGACCACCTTTTCATCAAAGGGGCGCTTCACCCCCATGATCTCCTGATAGGTCTCATGGCCCTTCCCGGCCAGCACGATCACATCCCCGTCCCGGCCCATTTCCAGCGCCCGGCGGATGGCTTCCCGGCGATTTTCGACCACCTCGTATTGCCCGGCGGTCTGCTTCATGCCCGCCTCCACGGCCCGGAGAATCTCGAAGGGATCCTCCGTGCGGGGATTATCGCTGGTGAGGATGGAATAATCCGCCAGCCGGCCGCTGATCTCGCCCATGATGGGGCGCTTGCCGTGATCCCGGTCGCCGCCGCAGCCGAATACCGAAATTACCCGGCCCCGGGTGAACTGCCGCACGGTGGACAGGATATTCTCCAGCGCATCCGGAGAATGGGAATAATCCAGAATCACCTTATAGGGCGTATGGGTATCCAACACTTCCGCCCGGCCGGGCACGGAACGGACGCTTTCCAGCGCGCGGCGCACCACCTCCGGCTCCACGCCCATCACCAGCCCCACCGACGCCGCCGCCAGGGCGTTATACACGTTAAACATCCCCGTCAGCTTCAGGTGCACGGGCAGCTCCCACAGATTGCTCAGCTTCATCACAAAGCTCACGCCGTTTTCCGTGATTTCAATATCCCGGGCGAACAGATCCGCCCCGTTGCAGATGCCGTAGGTGACGCAGGGCACCTGCAGATCCTGCAGAATCCGTTTGCTGGTTTCCTCATCCACATTAATGGCCGCATTGCTGATCCACTTGGGCGTGAAGAAGGATTTCTTGCATTCAAAATACCGCTCCATGGTGCCGAACAGATCCAGATGATCCTGGGACAGGTTGGTATAGCAGCCCGTCTCAAAATGCACGCCGGCCAGCCGGCCCATTTCAATGGCATGGGCGGACACCTCCATGCTCACCACATCCACCCCCGCATCCCGCATTTTGCGCAGGGTGCGGAAAAAGTCGATGGGCTCAGGGGTGGTAAATTCGCTTTTCATATATTCGCTGCCGATCATGTTGCCCGTGGTGCCGATCAGGCCCACCTTGTGGCCCGCCTGCTCCATAATGGCCTTCACCAGATAGCTGGTGGTTGTTTTGCCCTTGGTGCCGGTGATGCCCAGCAGCTGCAGCGCCCTTTCCGGATGGCCATAGAAAGCCGCCGCCATGGGCGACATGGCCGCCCGCACATGCTTTACCTGCACCTGGGGCACCGCCAGCGGCAGCAGATGATCCACCACCAGCGCCGCAGCCCCATTGGCAATGGCCTGAGGGGCGAAATCATGGGCGTCATACCGCGCGCCGGGGATGCAGAAAAACAGGCCCCGATCCAGCTTCCTGCGGCTGTCCATTGCCAGCGAACCGATTTCGCAGTCTCCCTGGATCGCCACAACCTCCTGTCCCGCTTCCCGTGCCAATTCTGATAGCAGCATCGTCATTTCTCTCCATTCACAGGTAGTTCAAAGGTCACATAGACTGTTTCGCCGCGGGCGGCGTAAGTTCCTGCCGCCGGGCGCTGGGAAACCGCCAGGCCCGTGCCTGTCAGCGCCATTTCAAAGCCCCGGGCCCGCAGCGCCCGGCTGGCTTCCACGATGGGCATCCCGCTTACATCAGGCACACACATCATTTCTTCGTTGCCCGTGGGCGTTTCCTCATAGGTATAAAGCATCACCCGGCCGCCAAGCTGCAGTGCCGCGCCCGCCGCCGGAGTCTGGGCGGATACGGTATCGCTGATCCCATCCGTTTCTCCCTGCAGCCCTGCGGCAGCCAGCGCCTGAAGCGCCTGCGCCACCGGCATCCCGCCCACATCCGGCACCGGGATGCTGGGCGTTTCCGTCGCCCTGGGATCCTGCTTTCGGATGCCCAGATAAGGCAGGGCCTCCTCCAGAATCTGCCGGGCGAAGGGCGCCGCAGTGGCGCTGCCATAATCCACCGGCACCTGCGCTTCATTCACCGTCACCAGCACCGCAATCCGGGGCTGGTCAATGGGTGCAAAGCCGATAAAAGAGCCGATGTGCACGTTGGACACCACCCGGCCATCCTTGTAAACCTGGGCCGTGCCCGTTTTCCCGCCGATGCGGTAGCCGGCGATATATGCGTTTTTCCCGCCGCCGTTCTCCACCACATTTTCCAGCAGCTGCCGCATGGTTTCGCTGGTTTGAGCAGAGATGGGATTGGAAACCACCGTGGGGCGGGTGCGATCGATCACGCCGCCGTCTTCGTCCAGCACTTCCTTGACGATATACGGCTTCATCAGCCGCCCGCCATTCACCACCGCGCTGGCCGCGCAGATGAGCTGCAGCGGCGTAACCGCCACGCTCTGGCCAAACCCGATCCTGGCCAGATCCACATTCTTCACATACCGGCTGTTAATCAGAATGCCCGCACTTTCCCCGGGCAAATCCACCCCGGTTTTCTCCCCCAGCCCAAAGGCGCGCAGATACTTATAGAAGGTATCCGTGCCCATCCGCAGGGCCAGGGTCACGAAAGCGGGGTTGCAGCTGTTGGCCAGGGCCTGGGGCAGGGTTTGGGTGCCATGGCTGTTTTTCCAGCAGCGGATGCGATCTCCATCCACGGTAATGGCCCCGGCGCAGTGAAAAACATCGGTCAGAGCTGCCGCGCCGCTGTCCAGCGCCGCTGAGCAGGTGAGCATTTTGAAGGTGGAGCCGGGCTCATACACATCGGTGATCGCCGTAATCCGCATCAGCTCCTGCAGCGCGGCCACATCATCCCGGGGCGGGTCGTTTGGATCGTAATCCGGCTTCATGCACAGTGCCAGAATCGCCCCGGTATCCACATCCATCATGATGCACTGAACCGACAGTGCATTATTCTTTTCCAGACATTCCCGCATGGTTTTTTCCACGATGGATTGCAGCGTGGCGTCGATGGTAAGCCGGAGGGTGCTGCCGGTCTGAGGCGGCACATAGGTGGTTTTCCCGTCGGGCAGCAGCCGTGCTTTGGCGTCCACCTCCGCCCGCAGGGAGCCCGCTTTGCCCCGGAGCAGCTGTTCATACCAGCTTTCCAGTCCGGACTGGCCCTGAGAATCGATATTGGTCAACCCCAGCGCCTGACATAGAAATGCGCCCTTGGGATAGAAGCGGCGGGTGTCCTCGTCAAAGCTCAGGCCCCGTAAAAGCCGCTGCATATCCTTGCTTTCGCTGCGCATTTCCCGCAGTCGATCCACCTGTGCCCGCGTCACCTGCCGGCGCAGAATCACCGACGCCTGGCCCTTATTCTGCAGCTTTTTCTCCATGCTTTCCGCGCTCACGCCGATGACCGGCGAAACAGCCTGCGCAAAAGCCGCCGGATCCTCCACCAGCTGGGGATTGGCGGTGACGATATAGGCCGTGGCGGAAAGGACCAGCATTTCGCCCCGGGTATCCTGAATGCTGCCTCGCTGGGCTGTCACCACGCCCTCCCGCGTCCATTGCCGCACGCCACGGGCCGTAAGCGATTCGCCCTCAAACAAGGTTAAGCCGCCGATCCGCACGCCGATAAGCAAAAACAGCAGCGTGAGCACCGACAGCGTCAGCATCAGTCTTTTTCGAATAACCAGTTCTGCGCGCATGGCTTTCCCCCCATGGGCAGACGAAACCTGCGGTTATCGGCTGCCGCTGATTGTTCCATGCCCAATGGAAAAGGGGGAGTTTTCCATCGGGGCGGTATTGGTTTGCATCGGACGGGTGTTCGGAGCGACCACGTACTGAACCTCCACTCCACTGGCGGCCACCATGCCCAGGTTCTGGGCGGCGGCATAGCAGATCCGGGAGGAATCCCGCGCCTGCGTCACTTCCACGGCCAGCTGGCTGTTATCCGCCGCGGTGCGCACGATGGTGGCTTCCATCTGATTGATCTGATCCGAAACCGTCTTCATCCGGCTGGTGCGGCCCACGATCAGCAGCGCACAGGCAATGAGCACCGCTGCAAGGAAGATCACGCCCGCATAGCAGGGCACCGTCAGCGCGCGGCCCCGCCGCTGGGTCTGCTGGGCATAGAAAGGCGTCCTGTCGCTTTCATAGCCCGCTTCCGAATCCGGCACCCATACATGGCTGCGCACGTTCATTTCAATGCCCGGCGTGGCCTGCACGCCCGCAATGGCATACTGCACGTTCTTTCCCTTTTGCATAGCAGTGTATTCCTCCTTTCCCGCTGCTTAGAACCCTTGGCCCTGCTGCATCTGGGCAATCATGGCCAGCGGATCGGCAAATTCCTCGTCAAAGTTCAGGTCCTGCTCCCGGCTGTCCGCCGCAGGCATCACGCGGATATGCGTCACCGCGCCGTTTACATCCACTTCCCGGGTATCGCCCAGCCGCCATGCCCGGATTTTCTGGGGCAGCAGCAGGCGGCCCTGTGCGTCCGCTTCACAGTCCACATAGCTGTATTTGCTGAACTGATCCAGCAGCCGCTGGGCCCGGGCGTTGATCTTCACCAGCGCCAGCAGCTCGTCTCGCCGCTCCAGCCACCCATCCAGCGGATACAGGGCCACAGCCTTGAAATCCGGCGTGGGGGCCACTGCAAAACGGCTGCCCAGAGGGTCGCGGAAGGAGGCGGGGATAATCATGCGGCCTTTGGCGTCGATGCCGTGGGTGTAGCTGCCCACAAAGCCCAGGAACGGCGCAGGTGCGCTGTTTCCGTTGCCCGCATCGCCGGCGGACGCGGTTTCCCGGGTATCGCAAAGACGCGAAGGATCTTCCGGCATCATGCCAGCCTCGCGTGCTTTGGGTTCGTCCGCCATGCTCTCACCACACTATCCACCATTTAGGAACCACTTTTAGGGCTCGTGCACCATTTTAAGGCACTTTTTACAGTTCGTCAAGCGCACATCTGATCGGCCTTTCGGTCTTTGGGAAACAATTCCGTCATATTTTCGTCACGCTTCGTAATTTTTAAGAATACACGTTCCCATTTTTGTGTCAAAATAATAGAGAACGCATTTTCGTGTTCTCTACTTTTATATGCACATTGTCTGCTTTTTATCTATTTTTTATAGATATATATCATAATTTTTTGATTCAAAAACATGTTTCGGCTTTGGGGACTTTATTACGGAAAATTCATATTTTTGTTTTCAGCGCGCTCAGCCGCCACAATTTGGGCCGCCCATGTCCGCAGAAACAGAAAAAGCGGCTTTTTCGCCGCTTTTGTGGGTTCGCCTATGCTTTTTCGGTTGTCTCTATGGGAGCATCCGCCACTTTTGCTGCCGGAAGATGATACAGCCGGAATCCCAGTCCATCGCAGGATACGCAGTGATACCGCACCCCGCCGTGAAGGCCCGTCACCGCGCCCCGCAAAGACGCGCCGTGGAGATGGCCGTACACCGTGTCCTCTACGCCATATTGGCTCAGCAGCCGGGACATGGGCGTTTCTTCCCCCTTTTCCCCCAAAGGCGGATAATGGGTCATGGCGATAAGCCGGCTGCCCTTTTGCTTTTTAGCCCAGGTCAGCGACAGCTCCAGCCGCAGCACCTCCCGGGCGTAAATTTTCTTATCCTCTGCCGTTTCGCTGCCATAGGTCCAGCCCCGGGTGCCGCAGAGCACCACATCGTCAATGGCCAGCGCATCGTTTTGCAGGGCATACATGCCGCTGGGCAGCAGCTCCCGCAGATGCCCGATGCCGCACCACCAATAATCGTGGTTTCCCCGCAGAATCACCTTGCGCCCCGGCAATTCGCCGATGGCCTGCAGATCCGGCAGGGCGTCCTCGATCTGCATAGCCCAGCTGATGTCTCCCGGGATCAGCACCAGATCCTCCGGCTTCACCCGCTGCTGCCAGTCCTGGCTGATTTTCTGGAAATGGCCCTCCCAATGCGCGCCGAACACGTTCATGGGCTTGTCATCCCCACCGGGCAGATGCAGATCTCCAATGGCGTAGATTTCCACGTTATTCGTCCTGATCCTCTTTTTCGTTCTCGTCCGCTTCTTCTTCCTCGTCCTCGCCCATTTCGTCCAGAGACAGATCGCTTTCGATCTCGTCGTATTCCCGGGCGGGAATATCCTCGTCGATTTCGGGGATGATTTCGTCCATGCTGCTCACCGGATCAATGCCCAGGGACGCTTCGTCCACCCGGCCTTCGCCGTCGTTATCATCGTCCATATTATTGTTGGCGTTCATTTCCTTGAGGCAGAACAGGCACACATCCTTGCCTGGCAGCGCCGGCGCTTCGTTGCACACCGTGCACAGCTCGATTTCGTCCGGCCGGCTTTCGCCCTTCATTTCCCGCTTGCAGACCTTGCAGTACCCTTCGCCTTCCTGAATATAATTCAGCTCGCACCGCGGGCATTTAATCAGACCCATATGCTTTCCCTCCTGCGCGGCCATCCAAGGATTTCCTTGGAAACGGCCTGTCAATTCCGTTGACATATTTTTGATATAATATTACGATTTTATTGCGATCGTAATATTTTGAAACAAAGGAGAACCATCATGAAGCGATATACTTGCCTGGCCCTGGTTTTGTTCCTTTCCCTGTTTGCCTGCATCGCCCTAGCGGACGGCACGCCCACGTCTCAGTTTGGTTTCCATGGCTGGCCCTATCGGCAAACGCCAGCCTGCCAGCGCACCTGTTCTTTCGGCTGCAATCAATGCACCGCCGGCCGGGATTGCCTCAGCTGCGGCTATTGCCAGAGCGTGACGGCGACCGCCCGTCCCACGGCCACGCCTGCGCGGACCGCCGTGCCTACGCCCGCCGCAACCGCCAGACCTCAGACGCCTGCGCCCACCAAAGCGCCCACGCCCCGGCCCACGGCCACCGCGAGCCCCCGGCCCACAAGCACGGCTGATTATACAACAGATTCTTCCACAGCGCAAGAGCAAAAAGCACTGAATTTGCTGAATCAGGACCGTGCGGCCAATGGCCTGCCCGCCCTGACGCTGGACAGTGAACTGAGCCGCATCGCCCGCATCAAATCCTGCGACATGCGGGACACCCATTATTTCTCCCACACCTCCCCCACCTATGGCAATACCGCCGCCATGCTCACATCCTTTGGATACAGCTTCAACGGCGTAGGCGAAAACATCGCCCATCACGCCACGGTGGATAAGGCCCAGGCCGCGTTCATGAGCAGCACAGGTCATCGGACGAATATTCTGGGCAGCCAGTGGACGAAGGTCGGCATCGGCGTCTGCCAGGACAGCAACGGCTTTGTGTACGTGACCCAGCTGTTTGTGCGCTGATTGCTCCAAAATATTGCAAGGGAAAGCCATAGCCTGCATATCGCAGACGGTTCTCCCCTGCGCTTTTTCGAAGAATACCATCGGGAGAATAACGATTCTTTTCCTATCAAACAATGCGCCCCAGATTGGAAAAATCCATCTTGGGCGCATTGTTCATGCCCGGTTGCCTGCCAGGGGCTCTCCTGCGTCATTTATTTCTGTTGTTTGAGCGGGCCTGCCCGGCAGTTCTTCGCTGCAGCACATGATGGAGGGCGGCCCGGGACGCCGGGGGCACGACAGGCGATGTAGCCGCAGCGTCCGATGGCGGGGCCGAAACGGGCGCATTCACCGCCACGGCATTGCTGGTAGTTTTTCCGTCCATTGCCTGGGCGGCGCGCAGCGCGGATTGCAGCGCCGCGCTGCCTGCCATCCGCTTTCTGGGCATCGCGGGCAACAGCGCCGCTTCCTCGATGTTCAGCGCCGCCCGTCTGGAATCCTGCATGGCATTCATAACGCATTCCTCGCTTTCCAATGGGACTTACTGCATCCTATGTATGCCCCGGGCCGGAAGTGCAAAGCAAAAGCCTCCATTTTCAGGAGGCTTTTCTCAAATGCTATTTATGCTTCATCATTGGGTTCGGCCTTATTCGTCTCTGTCAGCGCCTGTTCCAGCGCCGCCAGCAGCTGCTCACGGCCATCCCCGGTTTCGGAGGAAACGCAGATCACCTGCCAGGGCTGCACCTGGAGCTGGCGGCAGATGGGCGCAAGATATTTCATTCGCGCGCCCCGGGAAATCTTGTCCGCCTTGGTGGCCACCACCAAAAAGGGAAGATTCATTCCCCGCAGGAACGTGTTCATCTGCAAATCATCCTGGGTAGGCTCATGGCGAATATCCACCAGATGCAGCGTCAGGCGAAGCTGCGCCGTCTCCCGGAAATACTTCTCCATCATTTCGCCCCAGCGGATCTTTTCCTGCTTATCCACCTTGGCAAAGCCATAGCCGGGCAAATCCACCAGATGAAACGCGCCGTTAATCAGAAACACATTAATCAGCCGGGTTTTCCCCGGGGTAGCGCTGGTGCGGGCCAGCGCCTTGCGGCGGCAAAGACAGTTGATCAGAGAGGATTTGCCCACATTGCTCTTTCCCGCCACGGCGATTTGCGGCAGCGCGGGAGAAGGTGGCGCGTAGGCGGACATGCTGGTGATAAACTCGGCGGACTTGATTTCCATTTCGTTGCTCGCTTTCGTAGCGTGCCCGGCGGCCCGGCGCTTACGCCAGGGCCACCTTCAGCACGTCTTCAATCTTTTCAGTCAGATGAATCTGGAACTGGCTGAGCACATGGGCGGGCACATCCTCCAGATCCTTCTGGTTTTCCTTGGGCAGCAGAATCACCTTCAGCCCGGCCCGGTATGCCGCCAGCAGCTTTTCCTTCACGCCGCCAATGGGCAGCACCCGGCCCCGCAGGGTGATTTCCCCGGTCATGGCCACATCCTGGCGCACCTTGCGCCCGCTCAGGGCGGATACCAGCGCTGTGGCCATGGTCACGCCGGCAGAGGGGCCGTCCTTGGGCACTGCGCCTTCGGGCACGTGGATGTGAATATCCTGGGTCTTATAGAATTCCGGGTCGATGCCGTATTCCGCCGCGTGGGCTCGCACCCAGGACCGGGCTGCCTGGGCGGATTCCTTCATCACATCGCCCAGCTGGCCGGTAAGCTGCACCTGGCCGCTGCCGGGCATCACGGAGCATTCCACCGCCAGCGTTTCGCCGCCCACAGCGGTATACGCCAAGCCGTTCACCACGCCCACCTGGGGCGCTTTTTCCGGCAGATCCCGCAAAAAACGGGGCGCACCCAGATATTTTTCCACGCCTGCCGGATTCACCGAGACCTGCTCTTTCTCCTCATCCAGCATTTCCACCGCCGCCTTGCGCACCACCCGCGCAATGGTGCGGCTCAGGGTGCGCACGCCGGCCTCCCGGGTATAGCCCTCGATCAGGTGCTTCATAGCCGCGTCCGAAATCCGAACGGACTTGGGCGGCAGCCCATGCTCCTTGATCTGCTTGGGCAGCAGATGCTTCTTGGCAATCTGCAGCTTTTCTTCTTCCGTATAGCTGGGCACCTCGATGATCTCCATCCGGTCCAGCAGGGGGCCGGGGATGGTGTCCATGGTATTGGCCGTGGTGATAAACATCACTTTGGACAGGTCAAAGGGCAGCTCCAGATAATGATCCCGGAAGGCCATATTCTGCTCTCCGTCCAGCACTTCCAGCATGGCCGAAGCCGGGTCGCCCCGGAAATCATGGCTCATTTTATCGATCTCATCAAACAGGAACACCGGGTTCATGGTGCCCGCCTGTTTCATTCCGGCGATAATCCGGCCGGGAATCGCGCCCACATACGTGCGCCGATGGCCGCGGATTTCCGCCTCATCCCGCACGCCGCCCAGGCTCATCTGCACAAACTTGCGCCCCACTGCCCGGGCAATGCCCTTCACGATGCTGGTTTTGCCCACGCCGGGCGGGCCCACAAAGCACAGGATCGGCCCGCGCATGCTGCCGTCCTGGGTGTTCATTTCCTTCATCCGGCGCACTGCCAGATATTCGATCACCCGCTCCTTCACCTTTTCCATGGCGTAGTGATCCTCATCCAGAATGCGGCGTGCCCGGCGCAGATCCAGGTTATCGGGGGTGGTTTTGCCCCAGGGCAGATCCAGAATCCATTCCACATATGTCCGGCTGATGCCGATTTCCGGCGTGCCCGGCGCCATGCGGGACAATCTGTCCAGCTCCCGCTCGGCCTTTTCCCGGGCCTCGTCGTTCAGCGGTGTTTCATCCAGGCGCTTGCGCAGGTCCTCCACATCGGTAGCGTCCTTATCGCCCAGTTCCTCCTGAATGGCCTTGATCTGCTCGCGCAGGTAATAATCCTTCTGATTTTTATCAATCTGCTTTTTCAGCCGGTTCTGCACCTGTTTTTCGATTCCCACCAGTTCCGTTTCCCGAACCAGAATCACGCACAGGGTTTCCAGGCGTTTTTCCACGTCGATTTCTTCCAGAATGGCCTGGCGGTCCTCCACCCGGGTGAGCACGTTGGCGGCGATAATATCCGCCAGCTGATCCGGGCGATCCACATCGCCCACAGAGCTGAGCGTTTCGCCGGACACGCGCATGGACGCGCGGGCGTACTCATCAAACAGCTCATGGGTGGTGCGCACCAGCGCCTGCACCTCGGGCGAATCGGGCAGCTCCTGGGACGGCACCGTCACATCCGCAATCCAGCAGGGTTCTTCCTGAATGACGCTCTGGATCATTGCCCGGCTCTCGCCTTCCACCAGCACGCGGATCGCGTCGCCCGGCAGGTTCAGCACCTGTTTTACCAGCGCCACCGTGCCCACCCGGCACAGATCCTCCAGCCCCGGGTCTTCCACATTGCCATCCCGCTGGGCCACCAAAAACACTTTCTGATCCTCCACCATCGCCTTTTCCAGCGCGGCGGTGGACTTTGCCCGGCCCACGTCAAAATGCAATACCATATGCGGGAACACCATCAGCCCCCGCAGCGGAATTAACGGCAAACGCAGCGTCTGCTTTACTTTCTTTCTTGGCATCCTTTTCTCCTGACTGATCTTTCTTCTCCGGCAAAGACGCTCCCGCCTTTGTCAGCTTTCTATTATAATAGAAACCGCGCAGAATTGCAAGACGAGGGATGGAGGGGGGGACGATGCAGGGCGGGAGGGAACGATGTGGGGCGCTGCCCCACGCCCTGCCAAGGGCTTTGCCCTTGGATCCCGGCGCACAACTTTGCTTGGATTCAGGAGATCAACGGTTTTCTGTGTGAAACGGGAGGGAACGATGTGGGGCGCTGCCCCACGCCCCGCCAAGGGCTTTGCCCTTGGATCCCGGTACACAACTTTGCTTAGATTCAGGAAATCAACGGGTTTCTGTGTGGAACAACAGGAACGGATAGGTTGCAGCATCCCGCGGAAACACTTCAGACAACCAGTCAACAAATATCGCGAATCGGGGGTGCAGGGGAATCATTCCCCTGCTTCGGGGTTTGGGGGCAAAGAGCCCCCAAGACTCTCCCTGCCAACGGCCAGCCTCCGATTTAGCCGCTTGGAGCCAAAAGCCTTCGCGCTCCCATTTATCCCCGTGCAGCGGTAAGCGGCAGCTGAGGCAGCGTGGTAGGCTCGCCGCGCTCCTGTAATCCTGCCGGCAAGAGCAGCAGATCAATGGCCTGCCCGATGGTGTCGATGGGCACCACCTGAATGCCTGCCTGATCAAACCGCTCCAGATAGTTCTCCCGGGGCACCAGCACCCGCGTCAGCCCGGCCTGCCGTGCCGCATCCACCTTGGCCGCCACGCCGCCCACAGGCCGCACCAGCCCCTGTACGCTGATCTCCCCGGTCACGGCGCAGGCCCCATCTACCGGACGGTTCGTCAGCGCGCTCACTGCCACCACCGTCATGGCCACCCCTGCCGACGGCCCGTCCACCGGGGCGCCGCCCGGAAAATTAATGTGCAGATCCGTGCGCTCATCCGCGTATCCCAAACGTCGCAAAAGCGTCATCACGTTCTCGGCAGACGCATGGGCTGTGGACTTGCGGCGCATGGTGTGGCCGCTGCCGCCAAGTTCTTCCTCCTCTACAATGCCCGTCACCCGCACGCGCCCGCTGCCCGGCCCTGCCACGGCCTCGATTTCCATCACCGCGCCCTGATGCGCCCCCTGCACTGCCAGCCCGTGAATGGCCCCCACCCGGTTTTCCTGGGCCGCCGCCTGCTCCGGCCGCTCGGGATAATGCCCGGATTCGATCACCCATTCCATGTCCGCCCGTTCAATGGCTTTTCGTCCGTCCAGCTGCGCCACGCCGGATGCCATCTGCACCATGTTCACCGCATCCCGGCCGCAGGCGGCAAACCGTCCGGCCAGCTTCGCCGTCTCCCGGCTCATGGCAAAGCCCGCCCGCCTGGCCGCCTCAAAGGCAATCTGCGCCACCTCATCCGGAGTCAGCGCCCGAAAGAAAATTTCCATGCATCGAGAACGCAGCGCCGGGGACAATTCCTCCGGGCTCCGGGTAGTGGCCCCCACCAGCCGAAAATCCGCCGGCATGCCGGACTTGAAAATCTCGTGGATGTAGCGGGGAATGCCCGGATCATCCGGGTTGTAATAGGCGGACTCAAAATGCACCGTTCGATCTTCCAGAACCTTAAGCAGCTTGTTCATCTGAATGGGATGCAATTCCCCGATCTCATCCAGAAACAGCACGCCGCCGTGAGCCCGGCTCACGGCCCCGGGCTTGGGCTGGGGCACCCCCTGAATGCCCAGCGGCCCCGCGCCCTGATAAATGGGATCATGCACACTGCCAATCAACGGATCGGCAATGGCCCGTTCGTCAAAGCGCACGCAGGTGGCGTCCATTTCAATAAACGGCGCATTGGGCTTAAAAGGCGTGCCCTCGCTTTCCTTGGCTGCCTCCAGCGCCAGCCGCGCCGCGCAGGTTTTGCCCACGCCGGGCGGGCCGTAAATAATCACATGCTGCGGATTCCTGCCGCAGAGAATAGCCCTGAGGGACCTGACGCCCTCCTCCTGCCCGATGATCTCCTCAAACCGCTGGGGCCGCACATGCTCCGCCAGCGGCTCGGACAGGGCAATGCCCCGCATCCGTTTCAGATTTTCCAGTTCCTTGGTGCTCTCCCGGCGGCCAGGCGACGGAGACTGCTTCTGATTGCGCAGCTGAGTCAGGAAAAATGCCCCTGTGATCACCGTCACCGCCAGCTGAATGAGCAAGAGAAACCAGCTCATTTCAATCCCCCCTTTTTCTGTCCCCGATAGGATGCGGAAGGGAGAAAGAATGCATGCGAGAAAAAACAGGGGAAAAGAAAAAAATTTTCCACCCCTGGAACCTTTTCTTTCTTTCCTTCGTCTGTTATAATGAACGCAGGAAATGCGAAAAAAATCAGAAAAGGGGAAGAAAAAATGATGAAGAAACTGATGGCTCTGGTTTTGGCACTGGCCCTGATCTGCACTGCCGCCATATCCGCCCTGGCCGAGGAACCGCTTCTTGGCGGCTGGCAGGTGAACGCCGAAAACCCCACCGAGATTCCTGATGAAGTGCGCGCCGCGCTGGATAAGGCCCTGGACGGCTTCGTGGGCAGCACCATCGAGCCTGTGGCCTATCTGGCCAGCCAGATGGTTTCCGGGATGAACTATTGCCTGCTGTGCAAGGTCACCATGGTGGTGCCCGATGCGGTGCCCTCCTATGCGCTGGTATATGTGTATCAGGACCTGGCCGGCAACGCGCAGCTTGTGGGGATTGCTGATCTGACGTTCTCTCTGGATCCCAACGCGCCCGCCGCCACGCTGGACACCATCTGCGCCAAGCCTGGCACGGCGGAATAAAATCGCAGGCTTGTTAAACAAAAGAGGCTCTTTGTAACCAAAGAGTCTCTTTTGATTTTCCCGCGAAGCGAGCAAAAATGAACTTCATTTAGCCATCGCGCCCCGGATGAAGAGGTGAAGAAAACGAACGATACGGTTTCATCCTTCCTCATCCGGGGCGCATGGTTGTTGTTAAGGAGGAGAGCAGGCGTTATTCCTTAGGCGTTTTATGGCCCTTCCAGCTTACGCCCTCGCCCTTCTTCAGCGCTGCACACGGCCGGAGGCATTGCCGCCCGCCAGCGCCAGCACTTCCTTCTCGGAGGCCATATTGAAGTCGTATTCGATGGTCTGCTTGAGGCAGGAGGCGGCCACGGCGTATTCAATAATCGCCTGGCAGTCGCCGGCCCACTTATTCATGGCATGGATCAGGCCGCCGCCGAAGCTGTCGCCGCCGCCAACGCGGTCCACAATATGAATCAGATAGTTCTTGGCAAAGAACGCCTCGCCGTTATGATAGAGCATGCCGCTCCAGTTGTTGTCGGAAGCGGAGATGGAGCCGCGCAGAGTGATGGCCACATAATCGAAGCCAAACCGATCGGTGAGCTGCCGGGCCACGGATACATAGCCTTCCTTGTCCAGCTTGCCGGAGTTAATATCGGTGTTTTCCGCGGCAATGCCAAACACGTCCTTGGCGTCTTCTTCATTGGCGATGCACACGTTCACGTAGGGCATGAGCTTGCCCATCACTTCGCCGGCCTTTTCCCGGGTCCAGAGCTTGCCGCGATAGTTCAGATCGCAGGAAACGGTAATGCCCTTGGTCTTGCAGACCTTCAGCGCATCCAGGCAGATTTCAGGCAGCTCGCCGCCCAGCGCGGGAGTGATGCCGGTGAAATGGAACCAGGTGGCGCCATCCAGAATCTTTTCCCAATCGTAATCTTCCCGCTTGGAAACGGCCACGGAGGAACCGGCCCGGTCATAGACCACCTTGCTGCCCCGCTGAGAAGCGCCCTTTTCGCAATAGTAAATGCCAAGACGCGGGCCCTGACGCAGGATCATGGACGTATCCACGCCATACTGCCGCAGGGCGTTCACGGCGTTCTGGCCGATTTCATGGGCAGGCACAGCCGTCACAAACGCGGCCGGATCGCCGTAATTGGCCAGAGAAACGGCCACGTTGGCTTCGCCGCCGCCATAGGTGGCTTCGAATTTGGTAGCCTGCGGGAACCGCAGATATCCTTCAGGATTCAGACGCAGCATGATTTCGCCAAAGCATACAACCTTCATGGGAGATACACCGCCTTTTCCGTCATGATTGAATTGTTATGGGGAGACGCAGGCCCTCCCGGCAGCGGGAAAGCGAAAGCCTCTCCAAATCCGGGAATACGCCGCGCATCCGCGTATATCCTGCTTTATTTTATCAAATCTTCCTCCAAAAAGCAATGATTCTTTCCAAGATTTCCATATGGGAACGCATATGATATCCATCCGTCCCATAGCTTAGGCCCGAGGAGGCGGAAAGATGACGTGCAGAGTTCTGCCCGCATCGGCGCTGGGGGCGCTGATCGGAGCCATGATCGTGTTTCCCGTGGACGCGGCAGCGGCGGCCCGGAACGCGCTGGGTGCCTGGGCGCAGGCTGTTGTGCCCAGTCTGGGGCCGTTCATGGCCTGCGTGCTGCTGCTTTCACCCTATCTGGAGGGCGGGATGCCATCGCGGGTGGCGCTTGCCTGGCTGGGCGGATCTCCGGGCGGCGCACGGCTGATGCAGGAAATGGCGCTGTCCCCCCGGGATGCGCTGCATTACGCCGCCCTCACCGGCACCATGAGCCCCATGTTTTTTCTGAGCACCCTGAGCGGATGGCTGGGAAACACCCGGGCGGGATGGATGCTGCTGTGCTGCCATATAGCCGGTGCATTTCTGGCAGGGCGCTGCTTTCCCTTATCCGAGCGGCGGCTGTTCCCGCCGCCCCAAAAAGGGCAGGCGTCCGTTTCCGGGGTCTTTCGGGATACGGCGGCGGCGCTGGGCATGATCGGCGTATGCATGATGCTGGGGGCCGTGGCGGCGCGGATGGCCGTCTGCGCCATGCCTTTTTTGCCGCCGGGCTGGATGGCGGCGCTCCAATGTCTGCTGGAAGTGACCGCCGGCTCCAAAGCGCTGATCGCCCTGGCCCCCGCAGAGCTACTGCCGCTGCTGTGCGCCGCCTGCTCCATGGGCGGGCTGTCCATTCTGCTGCAAAACTTTGCTTTCTGGCATGGGAGCGGGCTGGCTCTGCCCCGGCTTTTGCTGGCGCGCATCCTGCACGCCCTGATTGCGGGCAGCCTGTGCCTGCTGCTGACGCGTGTGCTGTAAATTCCCCGCCGTGCTTGTGCTTTTGCAAAAAATGGGCTATAATAGGATACGAGCCCATAGGGCCGCAGGAAAGGAGCGATTTTCGATGGCCAATCAGGAGGAACTGGACATCATCGAATTGGAAGGCGACGACGGCGAAAAGCTGCAGCTGTGTGTGGAGCGTTACTTCTTCTATAACGGCGATGAATACGTGCTGCTCAGCGACAGCTGCAGCGTGCCCGAAGGAGAAGAAGTGTCCCGGTACGTCATGAAGGTGCAGCCCCTGCCCGATGAGGACGGCGAAGAAATGGAAGAGTTTGTGCCCGTGGATGAGGATCTGATGGAACAGCTCATCGACGTGGTGGAATCCACCTTCGAAGAAGACGAGGACTGACGGCTGCTTCCCATGAACGAGCAGCTGTCCCGAAAGCTGAGCCTGCTGCCGGACTCCCCCGGCTGTTATCTGATGAAGGAGCAGGGGAAGATCATTTACGTAGGCAAAGCCGTTAATCTGAAAAACCGCGTGCGGAGCTATTTTCATGGCCGTGACCATACCCCCAAGGTGACGGCCATGGTTTCGCATATCGACGATTTCGATATTATGCTCTGCCGCACCAACCTGGAAGCGCTGATTCTGGAATGCAATCTCATCAAGCTTCATAAGCCCTATTACAACATCCTGCTCAAGGATGACAAGCATTATCCTTATATCCGCATTGATCTGCGCCAACCCTTTCCCAAGGCGGAGCTGGCGCGGCGGCAGGTGCAGGACGGGGCCAAATACTTCGGCCCCTATATCGGCGCCACGGCGGTGAAGGATGTGCTGGACACCCTGCGCAAGCTGTTTCCCCTGCGCACCTGTAAGCTGGCGCTGCCCCTGAAAACGCCCAAGCGCCCCTGTGTGAATTACGAGATCGGGCGGTGTCTGGGCCCCTGCGCCGGGAAATGCACAGAGGCGGAATATCGCGCGGCGGTGAACCGGGTGATGGCGTTCCTGGGGGGCAAGATTCAGGAGGTCACATCCGGGCTCCGGCAGGAAATGACGGCAGCCTCTGCGGCCATGCAGTTTGAGCGCGCCGCCATGCTCCGGGATCAGATTCGGGATATTGAAGGATTGATGCAGCGCCAGCAGGCGATTCAGACCAGTGGGGCGGAGCAGGATGTGTTTGCCCTGTTTCAGGATGATCTGGACGCCATAGCCCAGGTGCTGTATATCCGGGGCGGCAAGATGGTGGGCGGGGATCATTTCCCACTGCCCGGAGAAGGCCGGGAGGAGAAGGGCGAGGTGCTGTTCGATTTCATCGTGCAGTATTATGATGAGCGCAAGCCCGCCCGGGAAGTGCTCTGCCCGGCGCTGCCGGAGGAGATTGCCGGAGATCTGGAGGCCTGGCTGCGCCAGAAGCGGGGCAGCGCCTGCACGCTGACCATCCCCCAGCGAGGCGATAAACGGGCGCTGACGCTGCTGGCGGAGAAGAACGCCCGGGACGCGCTGGAAAAACGCAACGCAAAAAAGCAGATTCAGCAGGAGCGCACCATCGGCGCCTGCGAAGCGCTGGGGCAAGCCCTGGGTATGTCGCAAACGCCCCATCGCATTGAAGGCTATGATATCAGCAACACCCAGGGCGTGCTGTCCGTAGCGTCCATGGTGGTGTTTATCGATGGGGAACCCGCGCCCAAGGAATACCGGCGGTATCGGATCAAAACGGTGGAGGGGGCCAACGATTTCGCCTCCATGAACGAAGTGCTGCTGCGACGCTTCCGCCGGGCCATGAGCGAGGACCCCAGGGAAAAATGGCCCATGCCCGATCTGGTGCTCATCGATGGCGGCCCGGAGCAGCTTGCTTTCGCCCGGGAGGCCATGCTGAGCGCCGGGGCGGACACGGCCATGTTCGGCCTGGCCAAGCGGCTGGAAGAAATCTATCTGCCCGGTCAGGAGGAGCCCATCCTGCTGGATCATCATACCCCGGCGCTGCATTTGATTCAGCGCATCCGCGATGAAGCCCACCGCTTCGCCATCACCTATCACCGGGGGCTGCGGGGCAAGCAGAGCGTCCATAGCGCCCTGGAGGATATTCCCGGCGTGGGCCCGGCCCGGCGGCGGGCTTTGCTGCAATATTTCAAAACCGTTAAGGCCATCCGAGACGCGGACGCGGACACGCTTCTTCAGGCCCCCGGCATGACCCGCCCTGCCGCGCAGGCTGTTTATGCCTGGGCGCATCCGGAGGGGGACGGCGAAAGCGAAGGCAGCAGGAATGGGGAAAGCAAGGCGTTCCCCGGGCAAAAGCCTGAATAAATCTGAAAAAAGCAGCAGACAGAGCGGGATGAACGCAGCTCCCGCCTCATTCTGAATGTCACATGATCGAAAGGAAGAACATTTTTGAGCACATCGCGTTTTGCATTGTTTGTTGATTTGGAAAACTGTGGGGCCAAGGTGGCCACGCTGAACAATATATTGGAAAAGGTGAAAATTCGCGGCGATATTCTGCTGGGTAAGGTGTATGGCTATACCGATCGATTCAGCGACCTGAAAGAGGTGCTCCTGTCCAACACGTTCACGGTGGTGCCCTCCCTGCGCTATGGCATTTCCCAGAAGAATAACGCCGATATTCTGCTGGTAATCGACGCGCTGGAAGTGGCGTATACCAACCCGCTGATCGATTCGTTCTGCATCGTGTCCGGCGACAGCGACTATACGCCCCTGGTGGGCCGGCTCAAATCCATGGGCAAGTTCGTGCTGGGCATCAGCCGCAGCGAGGTGGCCAGCTCCATCTTCATTAACGCCTGCAACGAGTTTCAGTTTCTGGAGTCCGTATCCTCCGTCAGCCGGGATAAGCGCAGCCGTCAGAAGCAGAGCAAGGATGAGCCGCTGGATGACGCCGGGCTGAACAAGCTGCTGGAAGGCATTCTATCGGAGCAGACCGATGAGGACGAAATGTATGCCAGCGAGCTCAAGGGCGTGCTGCTGCGCCTGCGGCCGGACTTTAACGAAAAGGCCTTCGGCTGCGCCTCCTTTGGCAAGCTGCTCAACAAGCTTGCGGCCAAGTTTGGCTCCATTCGCGTGAAAAACGATAACTACAACGTGCTGGTATCCCTGAACGCGGACGCGCCGGACGCCGCCTGCAAGAAGCAATTAACCCCCGAGAACTGGCGTACCGCTTTCACCGAGCAGCTCCAGCAC
This sequence comes from uncultured Clostridia bacterium, assembly GCA_934630705.1. GTDB lineage: Bacteria > Bacillota > Clostridia > Christensenellales > Aristaeellaceae > RUG563. The sequence goes on from CAKTWP010000001.1 coordinate 41,986, forward strand.
TATAAGGACGACGGCTTCGAGCGCATCAATCCTTCCATCCTCAAGGCGGATATTCAGGCTGCATATCCGGATTTTACCGAACGCGCCATCGGCTTCAAGCGCTTCTCGGATGTGCTCAAGCAAATGGCTAAGGACAATCTGCTGCGTCTGGAAATGGATGGACAGAAAAATATGCTGATTAAGATGCTGTAACGTATCTGCCAGCATGCGAAAATAATGGAAGAAAACGGGCGGCAATCCCGTTAAAATGGTAGAACACAGACCGGCACATCCAGATTGGAGGAATTTCATGCATCCGTTTTATTCCGTTATCGTGCCCTGCTATAATGAAGAGGCCGTGCTGCAGGAGTCCCATAAGCGGCTCACACAGGTGCTTTCCGCCATGGACGGAGACTATGAAATCATCTATGTGAACGACGGCTCCCGGGATCGGACCGCCGACATCCTGCGGGCTTTAACCGCCGCGGACGCCCACGCCAAAGCCGTTATGCTTGCCAAGAATGCCGGGCATCAGATGGCCGTATCCGCCGGGCTGGATTATGCCTCCGGGGACGCGATCGTGATCATCGACGCGGATCTGCAGGACCCTCCGGAGGTGATCCCCGAAATGGCGAAAAAATGGCAGGCGGGAGCGCAGGTGGTATACGCCCAGCGGCGGCAGCGGGACGGCGAAACCTTCCTCAAAAAATTCACCGCCAGCGTATATTACAAGCTGCTCCATTGGCTCACCGATGGCACCACCCAGCGGGACGTAGGTGATTTCCGGCTGGTGGACCGGCAGGTGGCGGATGTGGTTCGGGGCATGCCCGAGCACGCCCGGTTCCTGCGGGGGATGTTTGCCTGGGCGGGCTTCCGTCAGGAAGCGCTGCTGTATGATCGGGATAAGCGCTTCGCCGGGGAAACCCATTACACCCTCAAAAAAATGCTGAAGCTGGCGGCGGACGGAATTTTTTCCTTCTCCTATAAGCCTCTCAAGCTTATCACCGCGTTGGGCGTCGGCTGCCTGGGGTTGAGCGGGCTGGGATTGCTGGCGCTGCTGATTCTGCTGTGCTGCGGCGTGAGCGGCGGGCTGTGGTGGCTGGCGGCGCTGATGGTGCTGCTGGCCGGCATGATTCTGGCCGGCATGGGCGTGACCGGCGAATATATCGCCCGTATCTACGATGAAACCCGAAACCGCCCGCTGTACATCGTGGGCGAAACATTGGGCTTTGACGAAAACGCACAATAAGACAATAGCGCCATGTATCTTCATCAGGAGCCTGTTTTGAAGGTCAAAACTGCTCCCGATTCCCCCGCTCCCAAAATGATGAGGACATTTGTTTTACATCAGTAATGCGCCCCAGACGGGAGAGAAATGAAGGGTCATTTCTTTCCGTGATCTGGGGCGCATTGTTTGTATCTTTTTCTTCAACCGTGGGACGCATCGTTTGTTTTTTCCCGTTCCAGGGCACATGTTCATGGGACGAAACCCACGATTGGCCCAGCTGCTTTCCTGGAAAGGAAGCGGGGGAACCATTCTCTGGACACAAAGAACAGCTCCCCCGCATTGATTCATTGATCTTCCATCGTTATTTTCCCGCAGCGGCGGCCTTTGGCGCGGGAGCGCTTTCAGCCGCGGCAGGGGCGGCCGGAGCGGGCCGGAGGAGCACTTCCTCCACATGCCGTTCATCCGCCTTGAGCACCTCAAACTGCCAATCGCCGCAGGGAATCACATCCCCGGGCTTGGGAATCCGCTCGGCCAGCTGCATCACAAAGCCGCCCACCGTACTGGCGTCCGCATCCTCGCCGATGCCAAAACGTTCTTCCAGTTCTTCCAGCGGCGCGCTGCCCAGAATGCGCCATTCCCCATTCTTGCCCTGCTGCAGCTCCACTTCGATCTCATCGTGTTCATCCCAGATTTCGCCCACCAGCTCCTCCAGAATGTCCTCCATGGTCACGATGCCCACGGTTCCGCCGTATTCATCGGCCACAATGGCCATCTGAGACTTGGTCTTTTGCAGCAGACGCATCAGATCGCTGATCTTCACGGTCTCGGGCACATACACGGCTGCCTTGATGATCTCCTGCCAGTTGCCCTTATCCTCCCGCAGCTTGCGGTAAAAATCCTTCTGGTGAATCACGCCCACGATTTTGTCCAGCGTTTCCTCATAAACGGGCAGACGGGAATAGCCGCTCTTTTCAAATTCCTCGGCCACTTCCTGCGCCGTGGCGTCCGCCGCCACGCCCTCCACCCGCACCCGGGGGGTAAGGATGTCCGCCACGTCCAGATCGTGAAATTCAATGGCGCTGCGAAGCAGCTCGCTCTCCTCGGCATTCATGCCGCCGTCATGCTCCACTTCTTCCACCAGCGTAATCAGCTCATCCTGGGTCAGCCGCCGGTCGTCCTTGACCTTGAACAGCTTGGACAGCAGCTTCTTCCATTGCGCAAACAGCCAGTTCACAGGCCGGAGTACCATGGTAAGCAGCTTCACCACCGGGGCTACTCGCATGGCGAAGGTTTCCGGCGCTTCCTTGGCCAGGCTCTTGGGCGTCACCTCGCCGAAGATCAGCACCGCCACGGTCATCACTGCCGTGGACACCGTCACGCCCGCCGAGCCAATCAGGTTCACAAACAGAACCGTGCCGATAGACGCCAGCGCGATATTCACAATGTTGTTGCCCACCAGGATGGTGGACAGCAGGTTGTCATATTGATCGGCCAGAGCCAGGGCCTGCCCCGCCCGCTTGTTGCCCTGATCCGCCAGGCTTTTGAGCCGGGTTTTGTTCAGCGAAGAAAAGGCCGTTTCCGTGGCCGAGAAAAAGGCCGACATGCATAGCAGCAACACCATCAGAAGCAGCTGCATGATCATTCCGTTATCCATGAAAAAACTTCCTCCATTTCCAATTCAGAACACAAAAAAGCATACCATCGTCCCTTGGACATGGCATGCCTATGTTAAATATTCACATCGGTGAACATCTGTTATGACGCTACAACCGCCATAATCGCCCTCCACGAGGCGACCACACTCCTTCCAAGTTTAAGTAGTATCGATTATAGCATGTCCGTGGTGGTTCGTCAATGGGGTGTCGGCAATGGAAATGTAAAAATTTTTCCCAATTAGCCGGGTAATTGCCTGTACCGGGGCATACTCTTAAAGGAAACAAAGCAGGAAAGGGGCGCGCGGCCCGGGCCGCGCAACGCTGGCATGGGCAAATATTTCGGCACCGACGGCTTCCGAGGGGAAGCCAACAAAACCCTCACGGTGGAGCATGCCTTCAAAATCGGCCGATTTATCGGCCATTATTACGGCCGGGGCCGCAAGGCCCGAATCGTGCTGGGCAAGGATACCCGCCTGAGCAGCTACATGTTTGAATACGCCCTGGCGGCAGGCGCTGCCGCGTCCGGGGCGGACGTGTATCTGCTCCATGTGACCACCACGCCGTCGGTGGCCTACGTAACGCGAATCGAGGGGTTCGACTGCGGCGTGATGATTTCCGCCAGCCATAACCCCTTTTCTGATAACGGCATCAAGCTCCTCAGCGGTCAGGGCGAAAAAATGCCCGACGCCGTGACGGATCAGATCGAGGCGTATCTGGACGGCCAGACCCCCGCATTTTCTTATGCCGTCGGCGGGCAGATCGGCCGGACGGTGGACCACGCTGCCGGGCGCAACCGCTACATCGGCTATCTGATTTCACTGGCCACCCACTCCTTCCGGGGGGTGAAGGTGGGGCTGGACTGCGCCAACGGCAGCACCTGGATGATCGCCAAGGCCGTGTTTGACGCGCTGGGCGCGGACACCTACGTGCTCAGCAATCAGCCCAACGGCGTGAACATCAATCTCCATTGCGGCTCCACCCATCCCCAGGCCCTGCAGGCCTTTGTGCAGGAAAAGGGGCTGGATGTGGGCTTCGCCTTTGACGGGGACGGGGATCGCTGCCTGGCTGTGGATGCCCAGGGCCGATTGATCACCGGGGACATGATGCTCTATATCTACGGCGCATACATGAAGCAAAAAGGCAAGCTGACCACCAATACGGTGGTATCCACCGTGATGAGCAATATGGGCCTTGGCAAAGCGCTGGAAAAAGCGGGCATCGACTGGATGCAGACCCAGGTGGGTGACCGGTTCGTGTATGAAGCCATGCGCGCCGGCGGGCATCTGCTGGGCGGCGAGGAAAGCGGCCACATCATCTTCGCCAAGTACGCCACCACAGGCGATGGCATCCTCACCGCCATCAAGCTGATGCAGGCCATGCTGGATCAAAAGCAGCCTCTTTCCAAGCTGGCCGAGCCCATCACCCTCTATCCGCAGATATTGCGGAACGTGACCGTGGCGGACAAGGACGCGGCGCTGGCGCGGACCGATGTGCAGGCAGCGCTGCAGGCGGCCCGGAAACGGATGGGTGCGGGCGGCCGGGTGCTCCTGCGCAAAAGCGGCACAGAGCCGGTGATCCGGGTGATGGCAGAAAGCGCGGATGAAGGGTTATGCCGCCAGTGCGTGGAGGAAATCGTCCGGGTGCTGGAGAAATCATGAAAGAAACGAAAGGAGATGGGCCGCCATGCTGACTGCGCCTGAATTATTCGATCTGAACCACACCCTGGCTGCGCCGCTGCTGGCGCGTTTTCGCTATCCCTGGGAGGCGCTGGATGGGCTCAGGGACTTTCTGCTTGCGCTGGGGCCGTCCCTGCCGGAAGCGGAATATGCCCATCCGGCCCCGGACGTATGGATTGCCCGCCGGGCCAGCGTGCATCCATCAGCGGTTATTGACGGGCCCTGCATCATTGGCCCGGGCACGGAGATACGTCCCTGTGCGTTCATCCGAGGCAGCGTGCTGGCCGGGGAACATACGGTGATCGGCAACTCCACGGAGCTGAAAAACTGCATTCTCTTTGACCGGGCGCAGGCGCCGCATTTCAATTATGTGGGCGATTCCATTTTAGGCTTCCGGGCGCATCTGGGAGCCGGGGCCGTCACCTCCAACGTGAAGGGAGATCAGACCCCTGCGGTCGTCCACGGGCCGGAAGGTCCCATCCCTACCGGGCGCAGAAAGCTGGGCGCCATGGTGGGCGATTTTGGCGAAATCGGCTGTCACGGGGTGCTCAATCCCGGCACGGTGCTGGGCAGGGGCGTGCAGGTGTATCCCCTGTGCAGCGTGCGGGGATATGTGGAACCGGAGCAGATCTGGAAGGGCGAGGGCAGGGTGGTGCCCAAAGAAAAAAGATAAAGGAGCGGCTTGCATTTGCCGCCGGGGCATGCTATGATACAAAAAAACGGAAAATACCAAGGAGGCATGACCCATGGCGCAAACCATTTCCTGGCAGGAATCCATTCCTGTAGCCGGGAGCTATGATGTGATCGTGGCCGGCGGCGGCATGGCGGGCGTGGCGGCAGCGCTGTCTGCTGCGCGGATGCACAAGAAGGCGCTGATTCTGGAAAAAAGCACCACCCTGGGCGGCCTGGCCACGCTGGGGCTCATCAATTTCTGGGTGCCCCTGTGCAACGGCCGGGGCAAGCAGGTGATCCGCGGCATGGCTGAGGAGCTGCTGCGACTGTCCATCCGCTATGGCTATGACAGCCTGCCGCCGGAATGGAAAAACGGCGAACCGGAAACGCCCACCAATGCCCGGTATATCACCCGCTTCTCCGTTGGTATTTTCGGGCTGGCGCTGATGCGGCTGCTTCGGGATGAAGGCGTGGATGTGCTTTACGACGCGCTGGTTTCCATGCCCGTGATGGAGGACGGTCATTGCCGGGGGCTGATTATCGATGGCAAATCCGGCCGGCAATATTATGAAGCCGGCATGGTGGTGGACGCTACCGGGGACTGCGATGTGCTCAAGCGCGCCGGGGTGCCGGTGGTGGACGGCGGCAACTACTTCACCATGATCGCCATGGGCACAAACCTGAAGCAATGCCGCATGGCCGTGGAAGCCGGAAGCATCGAAAAGGCTTATTGCACCTATATGGGCGGTCCCTCCTCTCTGCATGGGAAGGGCCATCCTCAGGATATGCCCAAGTTCGTGGGCGCGTCCACGGAAATGGTGAACGATTTTCTGCAAAAGAATCAGCTGCTGCTCTTTGACAAAATCAAGGATCAGCCCCGGAACGAACGGGATATTTTCATGCTTCCGGGCATGGCCCAGCTGCGAACCACCCGCCATATCGACGGGGACTACACCCTTTCCATGGCCGACCTTTATCGGCATCAGGAAACCTCCGTGGGCGCGATTGGCGATTTCGAATATCGGGATCGGCTTTATGAGGTGCCCTTTGGCACGCTGGTGCGCACCGGCTATGACAACCTGATCACCTGCGGCCGCAGCGCCGCGGCGGAGGGCTGGGCCTGGGATGCGCTGCGGGTGATTCCCCCGGCGGTGCTCACCGGCCAGGCCGCGGGCATTGCCGCCGCGCAGGCCCTGGACGCAAACGTGCCCCTTCCCCAGCTGCCCATTGCTCCGCTGCAGAAGGCGCTGGCCGAAACCGGCGTGCTCATCCATTTCGACGACGCATGGATTCCCGAAAACCGCGAGGACGTTTCCGGTGCGGCAGAAGGGCATCTCTGATCTGCCCATCCATCATAAGCAACGGGAGCAGCGCCGCACGGCGTCTCTCCCGTTTTTTTATGCCAGCCGAATCTCCACCGGCTGATGAAGGGCCATTTCCCGGGGCGTAACAAGACAGTCATAGCACCAGATTTCCACGCCTGCCGCCCGGGCATGGGCAAGCGCATCCGCAAATGCGGGATCGGTCTTCCGATTGGGCGTAAAATAGGATACACCGCCCATCTGCACCACCAGAAGCACCGCCGCACCGTATCCCGCCGCCATGCTTTTTTCCAGTTCCCGCAGATGCTTCGTTCCCCGCTGGGTGGGCGCGTCCGGAAACAGCACGATGCCGTCTTCCTCCAGCGTCACGCCCTTCACCTCCACAAAGCCCCGCTTTTCCCCCGCTTCCCAGTAAAAATCCAGCCGGGAGTCCCCGAACCGGGTCTCGGGCCGCAGCAGTGTCAGCCCCGGAATCAGGCGGGGCAGCCCCTCCGCCGCCACATGGTTGGGAGCCTGGCTGTCCATATTGATCAGCCGCCCGCCCTTATAAACCGCCACCAGATCACACTTGGTTTTCCGGGCCGGGTTATCCGATACCGCCAGCACCACGTCCGCTCCGGGGACTAACAGCTCCCGGCAGCGTCCCGTGTTTTTCACATGGCAGATTTCCTCCCCCGCCGCCGTTTCCACCCGGGCGATAAACCGGTTGGGCCGGGCGATAAACCGGCCGGGGAGCACCGTATCGTAAAGCACCATGGCGTTGCCTCCGTTCTGTAAGCTCTCTATGGAATATACCACGTTTTTGCCCGCTTGACAAAGCCGTTTCCCCGCTCTACAATCTTTTTATCAATCCATACAAGGAGGGCTGCCCATGAATTCCCAGCTGCTGGCCCATCTGTCCGCCCTCACGGCGGAGGAGCAGGCCCTGCTTCAGGGGGCCGCCCTGAACCGAGACGCCTATTCCTCCGGCCCCTCCTTTCTGATTCAAAGCCAGAAAATGATTCCGCCGGGCCAGGCCATTTCCCTGCGGCCCCATACCCGCTTCGTCTCCTTCCCCATGCACCGGCATGATTACGTGGAAATCATGTATATGCTTCAGGGACAGGCAGAGCACACCATGGAGGACGGGGAAACCATCCTGCTCCGGGCCGGGGAAATCCTGATGATGAACTGCCATACCGCCCATGCCATCGCCTGCTGCGGGAAAAACGATGTGGGGGTAAACCTGATCGTGCTGCCTGCATTCTTTGATTTCGCGCTGGAAATGGTTGGCTCGGGCAGCACGCTGGGCCGCTTCCTCATGGATGCGCTGCGTGCCGGGGAAAAGGAAGTGCCGTATCTGTATTTCCAGGTCGCTCAGGTGCCTGAAATTCAGAGCGTGATGGAGAGCATGCTGCTGTCCCTTCTGGCGCATCCCGCCGGCAGCCAGCTGATCCACAAAACGGAAATGACGCTGCTGTTTCTGCATCTGATGCAAAACGCCCGCCATATGGCCCTGTCTTCCCTGCATCGGGGCAACGCGCTGGCGGTTTCCCTGCTGCAGGAAATTCATCAGAATTACCAGACATTGTCCTTTGCCGATTTCGCCGCGGCCCACGGCGTGTCCGCCGCCTATGTGAGCAAGCTGATGCGGGAAGCCACCGGCAAAACCTGCACGGAGCTGCTGCAGGCCCGGCGGCTGAAAAAAGCTCGGGATCTGCTGGAAAACACCAGTCTGACGGTGCTGGACGTTTGCGGGGCGGTGGGCTATTCCAATTCCAGCCATTTTTATCGTCTCTTTGAAAAGGAATTCGGCTGTTCTCCTTCGGCGTATCGGCAATCTGTTCAGGTTAATTCAGGACGCAGATAAAGGCAAGCTGCGTCCTTTTCGTTTGCCGGCAAACCGCGGTACAATAGCATCAGCAGAGGATATGCGCCCCATATCCCATTGATAAGGAGGCAAGGAAAATGACGACAGCCTATGAACTGGCGAAAAAGCGTTATGCCCAGCTGGGCGTTGATACCGAGGCGGCCCTGGCCCGCCTTAAAACCATCCCCATCAGCATTCATTGCTGGCAAGGCGATGACGTGCATGGCTTTGACAGCGATGAATCCCTTTCCGGCGGCATTCAGACCACCGGCAATTATCCCGGCAAGGCCCGCACGCCGGAAGAGCTGATGGCCGATTTTGAAAAGGCCATTTCCATGATCGGCGGCATAAAGCGGATTAATCTCCATGCCAGCTATGCCATTTTCGCCCCCGGCGAAAGGGCGGACCGGGATGCGCTGGAGCCCCGGCATTTCAAGCCCTGGGTGGATTTTGCGAAAAAGAATCATCTGGGCATTGATTTTAACCCCACCTTCTTCTCCCATCCCATGGTCAAGGGCGGACTCACCCTGTCCTCCCCGGATGAAGCGGTGCGCGCCTTCTGGGTGCGCCATGGCATTGCCTGCCGGCGGATCGCGGCGTATTTCGCCAGAGAACTGGGCACGCATTGCCTGTGCAACGTATGGATTCCCGACGGACTGAAGGATGTGCCGGCGGACCGGCTGTCTCCCCGGAAGCGGCTGGAAAAGAGTCTGGATGAAATTTTCGCAGAGCCGCTTCCCGGCGTGGTGGATGCAGTGGAAAGCAAGGTGTTCGGCATCGGGCTGGAAGCCTACACGGTGGGCAGCAGCGAGTTTTATATTTCCTATGCCGCCCGGCATCCCGGCGTTTACAATCTGCTGGATAATGGCCATTATCATCCCACGGAAATGGTGAGCGATAAAATCCCCTCCATGCTCTGCTTCTTTGACAAGGTGCCGCTGCATGTGACCCGGCCCATGCGCTGGGACAGCGATCATGTGGTTCGTCTGGAAGACGAAATCAAGGCCATTGCCGAAGAAATCGTGCGCTGCGACGCCACGGAGCGGGTGCTTATCGGCCTGGATTATTTCGATGCGTCCATCAACCGGGTGGCCGCCTGGGTAATCGGCACGCGGAACATGCAAAAGGCGCTGCTCAACACCCTGCTTATGCCCCATGCGCAGCTCAAGGCGCTGCAGGATCAGCAGCGGTTCACTGAGCTGATGGCCCTGCAGGAGGCGCTGAAGGTGCTGCCCATGGGCGCGGTCTGGGAGGAGTTTTGCGCCCGGGAGCATGTGGAGGATGACGAGGAATGGCTGGACGATGTGCTGGCCTACGAAAAAGAAGTATTGCTAAAGAGGGTGTGACGAACATGAACATGACTGATCTTTCCATTATGCAGCGCTACATGCGCATGTGCGAGGATGGCTGGCTGCAGGGCTGGCATGAACGCAACGGCGGCAATCTGACCTATCGGCTCACCGCCGAGGAAGTATCCCAGATGCGCCCCTTCTTTGACGAAACGCCCCGGCCCTGGGTGGCCATGGGGGTGACGGGCAGGAATCTTGCGGGCGAATATTTTATTTCCACCGGCAGCGGGAAATACTTCCGCAATGTGGCCATCGACCCGGCGGACAGCCTGTGCGTGGTGGAAATCAATGAAGCCGGCGACAGCTATCGGATCGTGTGGGGGCTGGTCAACGGCGGGCGGCCCACCAGCGAATTCCCGTCTCATTTCATGAATCATTCCGTGCGCGCGGCGGCCACGAACGGGGCCTGCCGGGTGATTTACCATGCGCATCCGGCCCACATCATCGCCATGACCTATGTGCTGCCTCTGACGGACAAGGCGTTCACCCGTGCGCTGTGGCAAAGCGCCACGGAGTGCCCGGTGGTGTTCCCCGGCGGCGTTGGCGTGGTGCCCTGGATGGTACCCGGCGGGGCGGATATTGCGCTGGCCACCTGCGAAAAAATGAAGGAGTTTGACGCAGCCGTCTGGGCGCATCACGGGCTGTTTGCCTCCGGCCCGGACTTTGACACCACCTTCGGCCTGATGCACACCATTGAAAAGGCTGCGGAAATCTATGTGCTGGCCATGTCCTGCGGCCAGGGCATCCGCCAGACCATTGAGGACGACAATCTCCGCGCCATCGCCAGAGAGTTCGGCGTGCAGCTGCGGGAGGAATTCCTGGACAATTAAAAACAGGGAGAACATGCGGGAGGAGGTTCTTTGCTTCCAAAGAGCCCCCTCCCGTTCTCTCCAAGGAAAACCGTAAAGCCTTTTCCCTTCATGAAATTTTTGGAGGTGTTCCTATGGATCGATACGCATGGAAGGCCATGCTCAAGCCGGGCATGAAGGAAGAATACAAGCGCCGGCATGATGCAATCTGGCCGGAAATGGTGGCGCTGCTGAAGGCGGCAGGCATCCGGAATTACACCATCTGGAACGTGGGCGACGAGCTGTTCGGCTATTATGAATGCGAAAAGGGGCTGGATTATGCCGCCAGCGTGCAGGCCGAAAGCCCCATCGTGGATAAATGGAACCAGTATATGGAGGATGTGATGACCATGCCCCTGGATCCGGATACCGGCGTTCAGCCCAAGCTGGAACGGATGTTTTTCCTGGAATAAAGCCATCAAGGAGGCGCTTTCATGCCCGCGCAATGGATTTGGAACTTTGGCGATTACGAAATTTATCACAGCCTGCTGCTCCATGCCCGGCGGCAGGAATTCGGCCATGCATACCCGGCCATGTGGCATACCGATTCTCCCGAAAAAACCGTATCCTTCCGCACGGAGGTGGATGCGCCCCAGGGCGGCTATCTTATTGCCCATGTCTGCGGAAAAGGGTATGTGGAATATCAGGGAGGGCAGCATCCCACCGGCGTGCGGCTGGCGCTCCCGGCAGGCAAATATCCTGTCCACATCCGCGTGGTCAATGTGACGGGGCTCCCCAGCGTGCTGGTGGAAAGCGATGTATGCACCTCCGGCGCGGATTGGCTGGCTTCGCCCTATTTTCAGGCGGATTACGCCCCCGCCGGCACCGATCCGGCTTATACATCCCCGGACATTACCCCCGAAACCTTCCCCTTCTCCTATGCGCCCCTCTCCCCCGTTTCCGTCCAGCCTGTTCCCGGTGGCACGCTGTATGACTTTGGCCGGGAAACCTTCGGCCCCGTAACGGTACAGGCTGATCCCGCGCAGACCGTAACGGTGGTGTATGGTGAATCCCGCGCGGAAGCCATGGACAGGGAAAACGCGCTGCTGTTTGAAACGATGCAGGGGCAGGCCCAGTATGCGCTGCCTGCCCGGGCGTTTCGCTATCTGCAGGTGCAGGGCGCGGCGCAAATCAGCGCCCAATACGAATACCTGAATTTGCCCGACCGGGGCAGCTTTTCCTGCCCGGATGAAAAAATGAATCGCATCTGGCAGCTCAGCGCCTATACGTTCCATCTCAACAGCCGGGAATTCTATCTGGACGGCATCAAGCGCGATCGATGGGTCTGGTCTGGAGATGCGTATCAGAGCTATATGATCAACCGCTATCTGTATCTGAATGAGGCCATTTCCCGGCGCACCATGCTGGCTCTGCGGGGGAAAAACGAGCTCCATGAGCATATCAACACGATTCTGGATTACAGCCTGTACTGGCTCATCAGCGTTTATGACCATTACCAGACCTATGGCGATCAGGCGCTGGTGAAGGCGCTGCTGCCCAAGATGCGTTCGCTGCTGGCGTTTGTGGAAAAAGACCGGGATGAAAACGGATTTATCATCGGCGGCGAGGGTGTATGGGTGTTTGTGGATTGGAGCGAAATGGATAAGACCGGCGCGATCTGCGCCGAGCAGATGCTCTATATCCGCGCGCTGCAGGCCATTGCCTTCTGCGAAACCCTGTGCGGCGGCGATGGCAGCCCCTGCCTGGAAAAGGCGGACGCCCTGACGGCGCGGATGAATCAGTTCTTCTGGGACGAAACCCAGGGCGCGTTCATCGATTCCTATGCCTCGGGCAAGCGCCATGTGACCCGCCACGCCAATATTTTCGCCGTGCTCTTTGATCTGGCCACCCCAGCCCAGCAGCAGAGCATCCTCCGGCATGTGCTGCATAACGACGCCATCACGGCCCTGACTACGCCCTATTTCAAATTCTATGAAATGGACGCGCTGTGCAAGCTGGACTGTCAGGAGGAAGTGACGGCGGCAGTACGGGCATACTGGGGCGGCATGGTGGATCTGGGAGCCACGTCCATTTGGGAACAGTTCAATCCCCAGGCGCAGGGCGCAGAGCATTATGCCATGTATGGCCATGCGTTCGGATGCTCCCTGTGCCATGCCTGGGGCGCAGGACCGATCTATCTGCTGGGCCGGTATTACCTGGGCGTGCGCTCCACTGCGCCGCGATACGCGGCCTTTGAGGTTGCGCCCTGCCTGGGCGGGCTGCCTGCTTTCCAGGGCGTTGTGCCCCTGCCGGACGGCGAGGTGCGCGTGGCGCTGGACGGGGAATCCCTGCGCGTCACTGCTACCTGTCCCGGCGGCGTACTCCGCTGGCAGGGCAAGGAATACCCGCTTCCCGTCGGACAGGAAATTGCCGTCAAGGCCTGACCTTCTGTGCTGACATATCATCAGTAATACGCCCCAGATTGGGAAGGAAACGCGTTTGCGTTCCTCTCTCAATCTGGGGCGCATTATTGGTGAATATAAAATATCCCTACGACTTTTCTGGAGGAACCGTTCTTTGGCCACGACGAATGATTCCCTCGCAAATACTCCCGTTTTCCCCTGTCACTTCAGATGCCAGATCTTGTCGTTGTACTCGCGAATGGTACGATCCGAGGAGAAAATGCCGGAGCAGGCGGTATTGGTGATGGCCATGCGCAGCCATTTCTCCTGATTCTGATAATCGGCGTCCGCCCGGCGCTGGGCCATGGAATAGGAGCCGAAATCCTTGAGCACAAAATACGGATCGCTGAACAGCAGATTGTGATAAATGTCCTGCAGCGCGGCGGGATTATCCGGGAACAGGGAGCCGTCGATGATCTGGGTCAGCGCCCGGCGCAGCTCGGCATTGTTCTCGTAAATGTGCATGGGCGAATAGCTGCCCTCCTGATACAGGGCGCTGACGGTGTCTGCCCGCATGCCGAAAATGTAAATATTGTCCGCGCCCACCTGCTGGAAAATCTCCACGTTGGCCCCGTCCATGGTGCCGATGGTGACCGCGCCGTTCATCATGAACTTCATGTTGCCCGTGCCGCTGGCTTCCTTGCCGGCCGTGGACAGCTGCTCGGACAGATCCGCCGCAGGCATCAGCGCCTCCGCGCCGGATACGTCATAGTTCTCCAGAAACACCACCCGCAGGAACTTCTTCGCCCGGGGGGACGCATCGATCATCTTGCTGATGGCAATAATCATGCGGATGATCTGCTTGGCCATGTAATAGCCCGGGCTGGCCTTCGCGCCGAACACAAAGACCCGGGGCGTCATGGTGAAATTCGGATCATCCATAATCCGATTGTAAAGCACCATGATGTGCAGGGCGTTGAGCAGCTGACGTTTGTATTCATGCAGCCGCTTGGCCTGTACATCGAACATAAAGTCCGGATCCACGCTCATTTTCTGGCGCTGCATGAGCACATTGGAAAAATTCACCTTGTTTTCCCGCTTGATCTTGGCAAACGCCTCCCGGAAGGCGGGATCATCCCGATACGGCAGCAGCTCCCGCAGACATTCGGGCTCGCGAATCCACTGGGTGCCGATGGTGTCGCAGATCAGATCCCGCAGCCCGGGATTGCTCACCATCAGCCAGCGGCGATGGGTGATGCCGTTGGTGATGGCGCTGAATTTTTCGGGCGTGAACTCGTAATAATCCTTGAAGGTGTCGGTCTTGAGGATTTCGCCGTGAAGCTGGCTCACACCGTTCACCGAATAGCTCATGGCCACACACAGGTTTGCCATTTGCACCATGTCATAGGCGGTGATGGCCATTTTGGCGATGCGGGGATCAGCGCCGTTCTGATAATGATCCGCAAGCCGGGCGCAAACCCGACGGTTAATCTCCTGCAGAATCATATAGATTCGGGGCAGCAGCGACCGCATCATGGATTCGGGCCAACGCTCCAGCGCTTCGCTCATGACGGTATGGTTGGTATAGGCCACGGTGCGCTGCACGATGCCGGAGGCTTCATCCCAGCCCAGCCCTTCCTCATCCATCAGCAGACGCATCAGCTCGGGAATCGCCAGGCCAGGATGGGTGTCGTTGATGTGAATGGTCATTTTATCGGGCAGCAGAGCGAAATTATTGCCAAAGCGGCGCTTGAAATCCTTGAGGGCGTACTGGAGGGTGGCGCTGGTGAAGAAATAATGCTGCTTGAGCCGCAGCTCCTTGCCCTCGTAATGGTTGTCCTCGGGATAGAGCACCTTGCTGATCACCGTCGCCAGCTCCTGCTCCTGCATGGCCTTGGAATAATCGCCGTTGCTGAAGGAGGCAAAATCCAGCGCTTTGGGCGACCGGGCGCGCCACATGCGCAGGGTGTTCACGGTATCGCAGTCATAGCCAGCCACGGGCATATCATAGGGCACGGCTTCCACGGTGTGGTAATCATGATGGACGAAGGTCATCCGGCCGTCCTTTTCCTGGGTTTCAATCCAGCCGCCGAAATGCACCTCGCATTGATCCTCCATGGCAGGCACTTCCCAGACGTTGCCGTTTTCCAGCCAGTTGTCCGGCACCTCCACCTGCTGGCCGCCGATAATCCGCTGGCGGAACAGGCCGTACTCATAGCGGATGGTGCAGCCCATGGCAGGCAGGGAAAGAGAGGCCAGGCTGTCCATAAAGCAAGCGGCCAGACGGCCCAGCCCGCCGTTGCCCAGGCCGGGTTCGGGCTCCTCGCGCACGATGTCCCGCCAGTTCAGCCCCAGCTCATCCAGGGCTTCTTTGTAAACCGCCATGCTGCACAGGTTCAGCATATTGCAGTGCAGGCTGCGGCCGGTCAGGAATTCCACGGACAGGTAATAGAGCCGCTTATCCTGGGAATGCTTTTCCTTTTCCCGCCAGGCCATCCATTTCTGCATGATCTGATCCCGCACGGTGGAGGCCAGGGCATAGTAAATCTGCTGCTCGGTGGCTTCGGCCAGGGTGCGGCCGTTATAGCGCTGCAGCTTGCCGATAATGGATTGCTTAATGGATTCTTTGTCGAACTGGGTGGTCGGCATCTGGTTCATCCCTCCGTCATGAATTAAGCGCCCGCAGGCGCGGATAAGCATACACACAACGATTCATTATATCCCATCCGTCAAGCCCGGCCAATAGCCAAAATGGGCGAGAATGGAAAACCAGAAGAAAAATCTACGAAAAAAAAGGCCCAAGGCGCAGGCAAAGCACTTCCTTGGTGCCGCTGGCGGCGGTTATTCCCGCCGCTCGTCGTGATCGCTGATAAGGGTTTTCAGCTCCTGCATGAAGGTGGGGATATCGGTGAAGGAGCGATACACGGAGGCAAAGCGGATATAGGCCACCTCGTCCAGGTTCTTGAGCGCTTCCATCACCATCTCCCCGATCTGGCGAGTGGTGATTTCCTCCTGCAGGCTGTTATATGCCAGCTGCTCGATGGAATTGACGATTTTTTCAATTTCTGCGGCGGAAACGGGCCGCTTATGGCAGGCGGCAATAATCCCGCTGCGCACCTTCTGCGCGTCAAACAGCTCCCGGGAATTATCCTTCTTAATCACCAGCAGCTGCTGAACTTCGATTTTTTCATACGTAGTGAACCGTCGGCCGCAGTTAATGCATTCCCGGCGGCGGCGGATGGAATTGCCGTCGTCGGTTGGGCGGGAATCCACCACCCGGCTGTCGGCGCAATTGCAGAACTGGCATTTCATGGCATTCTCATCCTTTGCAATGGATTTCTTCCGTGCGCTTTTATTATAACGGGGTTGCGCCCGTTTGTCCAGCGGGAAACGGGCAAAAAATAAGCGGGAATGCGCCTCAAAATGAAGCGCACGCCCGCATGCGGCCGTTCAGGCCGGCAAAAAGCGCTTTTGCGCAGCGACTTATTTCAGGAATGCGGTCATCACATAGCCGGTGATGCCATTGTAGCGCACCTGGGTCCATTCGTCGCCGGGGGTCAGCACGGTGACGACAGCGCCGGAATACAGCCGCTGATAAATGGTGCCGCTTTGCTTGCTGGGCGCGGAGCGCAGATTCACATAGGTGGCGCCGTTCTGGATGGTCTTGGTGGGGGTGGAGGGCAGGCCGTAGAGCCTGAGATACTGGGTCATGATATAGCCCGTATTGCCGCTGGCGCTGCCATAGACCTGGCACCAGGTTTCGCCCTGGGCCACCACTTCCAGACGAATGCCGTTCTTATACTGCGCCACCACCTTGGCTGACAGCGAGGGCTGCGCCCGCAGGTTCAGATACTGGGTGGCCTTGGGATTGCTCACAATGGCGTAGCCCTTGGTCTCCGGCCGCTGAGAAGGGGTAGGCGACGGGGCGGTGCCCGTGCGCAGGAAGCTGGAATCGGCATAGCCGGTCACGCCGCCGATGGTAACCTTCCAGAACGTGTTGCCCCGATGCAGCACGGTAACGGCGGAACCGTTGACAAACTGGGCGATGATGGACGAGTTTTTATAGGAGGGGGCATTGCGCAGGTTCAGCTTGCCGCCATTGGCGGTGGAGACATAAGCGGATACCGTGCCGGCGCTGCCGCTCAGGCGCACATATTCCTGCCGGAAATAGCCCACCTGCCCGCCGATCTCCACCTGATACCAGCCGTCCGCCGCGGACAGCAGCCGGAACGCCGCGCCGTTATAATAGATCCCCAGCACCGGGGCGGCATAGCTGGGATACTGGCGCAGATTCAGAAACTGGGTGGTCTTGGGGTTGCTCACCACGCCGGTGGTATACCCCTCGGCGCTGTCGGAGCGGGACAGGAAATTCTTGCTCATGTAACCAAAGAGCCCGGAATCCGGCAGGCAGACGTAATACCAGTTGCCTACCTCGTTGATCAGGCCCACCCAGTCGCCCTCTTTGGCGCTGCCCAGCCAGGCATAATCGCTGCCGGGGCCGGCGCGCAGGTTCAGAGTGCTGGTGCCGGAAACCACGGCGTAGTCAAAGGTGGCGGTGCCCATATAGACCGCGCCCTGCCCGATGGGCACGGACGACGCCGCCGCTGGGCTGCACAGCCCCAGGCACAGGGCGCAGGCTGCGGCCAGAATGGATCGAAGCAGATTCTTTTTCATTTGCTCTCCCTCCCAAGCATGCTGTTTACAGTATATTAGACGAAGTTCCTCCCGGAATTGTTCCAATCTTTTATAATAATTCCACCAGCACCCGGTTTTGCATATCCATGCCGCTGCGGGTGAGCCGAACGGCGCCGTTTTTCCAGGCGATCAACCCTTCCCGCAGGGGCTTTTGCAGCTGCGGGCCAAAAGCCTGCGCAATGGACATGCCATGCATGGCCTGAAATTCCGTTTCCGACACGCCGTCCAGCATCCGCAATCCCAGCATCATGGATTCAAACCGCGCGTCCGCCGGGGAAATCACCGTTTCTTCGGCAGGCATGCCCGCCAGATAATCCGCCAGCGCGGGGGGATTCTGGTACCGCACGGCGCCGATAAACCCACAGGCGGCGCTGCCCAGTCCCAGGTATTCCTTCCGCTTCCAGCAATCCACGTTGTGGCGGCATTCCCGTCCCGGCAGGGCAAAATTGCTGATCTCATACTGCCGGAATCCGTGGGAAAGCAGCAGTTCCCGGCAGCATTCGTATTGCCGCCGTTCCGTGTCCTCGTCAGGCAGCGTCCATATCCCCGCATCCACCTGGGCCTTCATCCGGGTGCCCTCCTCCAGAATCAGCCCATAGCAGGAAAGATGGGTGGGCGAAAGGGCCAGCGCCTTTTCCAGCGTTTCCCGCACCATGGCTTCCGTCTGCCCGGGCAGGCCCAGCATCAGATCCAGATTCAGGTTTTCAAACCCCATTTCCCGGCACAGGGCCATGGAGGAAACCACCTGATCCCAGCTGTGAATCCGGCCCAGCAGCCCCAGCAGCGCCGGCTGGGATGCCTGCGCGCCCATGGAAATGCGGTTGACGCCGCCTGATCGCAGCACGGAAAGGAAATCCCGCGTCAGTGTGCCGGGATTGCATTCGCAGGAGCATTCCGCCCCCGGCGCGAAAGCAAAGCATCGATGCGCCTGCTCCAGCACCCTGGCCATCAGCGGCGGCGGCAGCAGCGAGGGCGTGCCCCCGCCGATATACAGCGTCTGAATCTCATAATCCGCCTGCCGGCTTTTTTCCGCCATTTCCGCCGTCAGGCGATCCACGTAGGCGGGCATCTCTTCCTCCTGCCCGGCAAAGGACGCAAAATCGCAGTACGCGCATTTCCGGGCGCAGAAGGGAATGTGCAGATAAAGCCCCACGGGCTTGGGCGGGGCCATCAGGGCAGGGTGACGGCGTACACGTCGCTGTCGCAGGAAAGCAGGGCCACGCCGCCGGAAAGCATGCCCAGATAGCCAGTCACCTGACGGCTGGCCAGCGCGCCGGGCAGGCTGATGGCCGTGAAGCGCTGGGCGCTCACATCGGCCCGGTAAATCGTGTCGCTGGAGAAGGCGTACACCCGCTTGTTATACAACGCCGCGCCCACGCAGGAGGAGGGCAGGGTGAACCGCTTATCCGTCTTGCCGGACAGCAGCCGCAGCTGATTGATTCCTTCCGCGCCGCCGCTTTGCGCCAGCGCAAACAGCAGCATGGCGTTGCTGCCGCTGACCTGAGAATCCGCCAGCTGCCAGCCGTAAACCAGCACCGCGCCGCTGGTATCCTGGGTGCCCCGGTAATCATACAGCCGAAGCTGCTGGGTGCTGATCACGTTGAGCTTGCTTCCCGCGTACACAATAGCGTAGGTCAGCGCTTCGCCCAGCGAAATCTCCCCGGAATTGCTCATGTTCACCCGGAAGGTGTGCATGATGGTGTTAGGCACCGTGCCATAGATGTCCAGAGACGTGGTCCAGAAATATTCGCCGTTATCAAAGAAGCCCAGATCCAGAATAATCATATCCTGATAGGCGGTGGTTTCGCTGTCCACGGTGGTGCCCTGCATATCCTTGATAATCAGGGAGGGGCTGGAATCGTTGCCCAGCACCACGGCCACATATTTTTTGCCCACCCGGGCGAACTGGATCACATCGGCCAGGTTTTCGTTGTAGGTGGAATAGCCGTTCTGATTGATGATATGCAGTTGGGTGCCCGTCCAGGCGGAAACCACGGAATCGCTGCAGGAAAAGCTGGCGTTTTCCCCCAGGGTATAGCTCCATTTTTCGTGTCCCCGGGCGTTCAGGCAAAAGAGGGTCATGCCGTCGTAATACAGCAGGTTTTCCCCAAAGGGGGTCACATCCTGAGTGGACACGCAGCGCAGCTGCACCGCACCCACCTGCCGGCCGGACCGGAACACCCCCAGCGCCACCAGCACAATCAGCACCGCCACCACTCCCAGGGCGATAAAAATCACCATTCGCCGCTTTCGATCCATGGGCTGGGACAGCTGCATCCTTTTCCCCCGCTTTCCGCATTCAAAGGCCCTTGGGCCAGGATTGCCTTTTATTGCTTTTATTGTATCATGCTTTGAGCCCGCCGTCAAACAGCGCCAGAATATCTTTTTCAGTGAGCCGGGTGGGCATTTCCTCGCCGGGGGTAATCAGCTTGTCAAAGAGCCGGCGCTTGCGGTCGCTCATCTGCAGCACCTGCTCCTCAATGGAATTATGCACCACCAGCCGCAGCACCTCCACCTTCTTGGTCTGCCCGATGCGGTGCGCCCGGCCCGTGGCCTGCTCCTCGGCAGTGGGGTTCCACCAGGGATCGTAATGGATCACCAGGTCGGCCCCGGTCAGGTTTAATCCCGTGCCGCCGGCCTTCAGGGAAATCAGGAACACATTGGTTTCCCCGGCGTTGAACCGGTTGGTCAGGTCCACCCGCTGAGACGCTGGGGTTTCCCCATCCAGATACAGATAGGGAATATTCTCCTCCTGCAGCCGCTTTTCAATAATATGAAGCATGGACGTAAACTGGGAAAACACCAGCGCCCGCCTTCCCGCCGAAAGAGCAGGCGGCAGCACATCCATCAGCAGCTCCAATTTGCCCGATATCCCGGTGTAATCCTGCAGGCACAGGGCGGGATGGCAGCAGATCTGCCGCAGCTCGGTGATGGCGGAAAGCACCTCCGCCCGGCCCCGGGTGAGCCCCCGCTCCCGCAGAATTTCGTCCACCCGCTCCCGTTTTTGCAGCAGCGCCGCATCGTATACCCGCCGCTGCTCCGGCGGCAGCTCCGCCATGAGCACGGATTCCAGCTTTTCGGGCAGCTCGCCCAGCACATCGCCCTTGAGCCGGCGCATCAGGAACGGCCTGATCCGGCGGCGCAGGTCATCCGCATTCTGCCCCTCGCCCCAGCGGCGCAGGAAATCGGTGTACCGCGGCAGATACCCCGGCAGCACAAAATCAAACAGCGACCACAATTCCCCCGCATGGTTTTCCATGGGCGTGCCGGTGAGGGCAATCCGGGTCTGGGCCGTAAGCTGCTTTACCGCATGCGCGCCCACGGACTGCACATTTTTGATCTGCTGGGCCTCGTCCAGCACCACGAACCGGAAGGGGATCTCCGCCATCAGGCCAATGTCCCGGCGAATCAGCGGATAGCTGGTGATCACCAGATCGGGGGCGTTTGGCCCCTGAATGGAAGCAATCTGCTCGGCCCGCACCGCCTGACTGCCCGACAGCATCAGAACCGTCAGCTGCGGCGTGAACTTGGCGCATTCGTTGAGCCAGTTATAGGTCAGCGATGTGGGCGCCACAATCAGGGACGGCATCCGGGGCGTTTCATGTTCCACCGCCGACAGCAGGGCGGACAGGGTCTGCACCGTTTTGCCCAGCCCCATATCATCCGCCAGAATGCCGCCCATTCCCAGGGCATGCAGGGAAAGCAGCCATTCATAGCCCCGCTGCTGATAGGGCCGCAGGGTTTTGATGGAGGGCGGTGGCGCGGTGAAGGACAGGGAAGCGGCCTGGGTGGCGCCCTCGTCCAGCGCCACGTCCAGCCCATTTTCCCGGATCAGCGCCGCCAGATACGCCGCCCAGCAGGAGGCCAGCTCCGGATGCCCGGTGCTTTCCTCCGCTTCGGCCACGGCTTCCGCCAAAGGCTGCCATTCCTCGACCTCGGTCAGATCCAGGAACGTGCCGTCCTTGAACCGGAAATACCGTCGCCGCCGCCGCAATGCCTCCAGCAGCGGCAGCAATTCGTCGATGGGGGTATCCCCATCGCTCATTTCCAGCACCAATTGGCCGTTGCGCAGCCGCATCGCGCCCTTGAACAGGGGCTTGCGCGGGGTCATGCGCTTGAAATCCTTGCTGAAAAACACCTCGGCCATTTCCGTCAGCCGGGCGGCCCCGCCCATGACAAAATCATAGATGCGTTCCGCCCCGCTCAGATACACCTTGCCCCGGCGCACATGGAAGCCCGCCTGCGCCAGCTCATCCAGCACAGCCCGCTCCCCTGCCGCATCCCGCAGCAGCAGCGCGCCGGTGGGCTGGGATTCGGGCACGAAGGGATCAATCTCAATATCCCCATAGCGGAAGGCCACCTGAGCAGTCACATCCGGCCCATCTTTATCCAGATAGACCTTCACGGACAGGGGCAGATGGGTGAAGCAGTTTTCCAGCGTGGGATCGATGGTAACGGTACCCAGCCGCAGCAAAAAGGGCAGCAGCTCGCCCATCACCTTGGGGGTATCCTGCGCGGAAAAGGCGAAGCTCGCCTCCCGGCCTGTGGCAAAATGCAGAAGCGTACCCAGCAGCCGCCGCTGCTCCGGCGGCGTGATCACGCACTCCCCGTCCGCCAGCACGAAGCGAAAATCCTTCGTCAGGGGCATTAAATGATCCGGAATTTCGGCGGTAATGGCCAGGCGGATGGGCGTGCCCGTCAAATGAAAATTCAGGGGCAGGGCGCGGCTTTCAATGCCCTGCAGAGTGCAGGTTTCGCCGTTGATCTGCAGGGTAAAGGGCAAATCCTCCAGCGCTTCCAGCACCCGTGCCGCCATGCGCGGCGACAAAAGCATCACCCGCGCATCCGCGCCGGTCAACGCCCGGGCGGCGGGATTTTCGCAGTATTCGGCCAGGATGTCCAGCAGCTTGGTCTGCTTCTCGTCAAAGCGCATCCACTGGGGCCGGTATTCAAACCCCTTGCCAAAGGGCATGGGAGTGCCGTCCTCCCGGCATTGGAGAAAATGCGGGATATGCCGCACCACATACAGCCGGTCCTCCCCGATTTTCAGGCCGATGCGCAGCCCTTCCCGGGTGAGAAACAGGGCGGGGCAAAGCTGGATGCCATCCGCTTCCGGCAGCGCGCTGGACACTGCCTCAAACAGCGCGGGCACCGCCATCTGAGCCCGGCGCTTTTCCATTTCCTGCATCACGCCGCTTTCAATGGCGGCCAGCGCCGCGGCCACCCCATGGCGGCACATTCTCCCCCCGCAATCGCAGCGGACGCCGCTGGCGGAAACGCGCACCACATGGGTGGTATCCTCCTCGGATACAATATAGGCCGCTTCCTCCTTGGTTCTGCGGGCTTCCCGCACCAGGGCGCGATGAAACAGCGCTTTGCCCAGCGCAAATTCTTCCTCGCCCGCTTTTTCCCGCAGCATGTCCGCCATCAGCATCGGTTCTGTTCCCCCTTCGTCTATCCGCGCCCGCGCTGCCGAAAGGCAGAACACGCAAAATGGCGCATCTTTTAGGGATACGCCATCATTCCTCGTTTTCCTTCTTAGAGATTCTTTTTTTCTGCTGTAATTTACGCTCTTCCTTTTTTTCGCAGCACGATGCGGATGAAATTGAGATAGGCTCCCCCGCCCGCTTCCATGGCCTTGCGATCGCCCACGGCATATTCGTTTTCCTGTGTCAGCCAGTCGCGCCAGACCTCCGCGTTGCTTTCCATTTCGGATACGTCCAGCACCTCCGCGCCCTGGCATGCGCCCACGATCTTCTTCCAATACGCCGTGTCGTGCATGTATTCCATCTGCTCGGGCGTCCAGGAAAGCAGCAGGCAGGCGGGCAGCGCATCATGGCAGTCCCGCTTCATGCCGGGGATGGCGATGTAAATATAGCCGCCTTCCTTCACAAAGGGCAGCAGCTTGGCATCCAGATAATCCGGATCCCGGCCGAAATAGTTATAGGAATCCACGGAAACCACCGCGTCAAAGAAATCCTTTTCAAAGGGCAGATTGGTCGCGTCGGCCTTCACGGGGATAATCCGATCCGCCGGCAGATGCAGGGAATCAAAGAAGCGGCGATTCTCCGCCGGATCGCTCCACAAATCTGCGGCGTATACCTGAAAGCCGTATTCCCGGCACAGAAAGGCGCTGGTGAGGCCCTGACCGCTGCCCAGATCGCAGACCCGGGCTCCGGCAGGAATCCGATGGCGTAAAAGCAGCTCTTCGGTCAATTTAATGGGATTGGGCCCCATGATTTTGCTTTGCAGCGCAAGGGTGTTATAGGCTTCGCTCTTGGGATATTGCATAGATTTCCTCCTGTTCATATACTTGACGAAAAGCCGTCAGCTGCCGCGCCAGCAGCGCTTCCGCCCGACAGGAGGGCATGCCGCCGTCCGTCAGCGCAAAAAGCAGGTGCAGCGGCGCAAACAGGGCCACGGCCAGGCTTTGCGCACGCTCATCCGGGATGCCCGGGCGCATGCTAGCAAACAGATCCCGCAGATAGCCCACGGGCCCGCTGCCCAGATATTGCTGATATAGCCTTCCCATGTCCGGGCTGCGGAACTGCTCCAGCGTCAGCATCCGGCGAAAGGCGCAGGGAAAAGGCTGCTGCGTCCAGTAAGCAAACATGGCCCGGGTAAACGAAAGCACGTCCTCCAATCGGGCGCGGGCATAGTCTGCCGGAGCCTGGGGCTGCGCCGCCTGGGGCAGTGCATGTGCCTGGGCCTGCGACGCATCCCCTTCCTCCATGCGCCGCAAAATGGCCTGCAAAATGGCCTGCTTTCCTTCATAATGGCGATACAGGGCCCCTTTGCTCAGCCCCAGTGCATCCGCGATCATGCTGATGGACGTGCCCTCGTATCCCTCCCGGGCAAACAGCTCCAGCGCGGCAAGCAGAATCTGTTCCTTGGTGTCGTTCATAGTGCCTCCTGAAATAAACGATTGTTCACACAATATTATAGTAAACGATCGTTTGCTTGTCAAGGTTTTTTTGTTCGCCCGCCACGCAGTTTTTTCGCGGAAAAACGCGCAGGAGGGTTGACACAGGCGCGATCTTCGCGGTATAATTCAACCATCCTCGGAATGACGGAGGACATGTTTTCCGCAATCCTGCCTTCAGAGAGATGCGCGGCTGGTGAAAGCGCACAGGCAGCGGCGGAAGGTACCGCCTCCCGACCGACGGCGTTTCGCGCCCGTTATCGCGCGGCATCAAGGGGTCTGCCTTGCGGCAGACAACAAGGGTGGAACCGCGGGCGAAGAAAAGCATTTCGCGCTCGTCCCTTCATTGTTTATGAATGGGACGGGCGTTTTTCATTGAAAAAAACGGCCCGGTCCCGAGAAAACAGGAGGAAAAAACGCCATGAAGATTACCCTGAAAGACGGCAGCCAGCATGAATTTGAAAACGGCATGAACGCGCTGGACATCGCCGGCAAGCTTAGCCAGGAACTGAAAAAGCAGGCCATCGCCGCCCGGGTGGACGGAGAGCTGACGGAGCTGGTGCATCCCATCGACCATGACTGCACCCTGGAAATTCTCACCTTTGAGGATGACGACGCCAAGCGCGTGCTGCGTCATACGGCTTCTCATGTGCTGGCTCAGGCAGTGAAGCATCTCAAGCCCGAAGCCAAGCTGGCCATCGGCCCGGCCATTGATAACGGCTTCTATTATGATTTTGACGTGGACGAGCCCTTCACCCCCGAATTTCTCACCGCACTGGAAAAAGAAATGAAGCACATCATCCAGAAGAACGAGCGGCTGGAACGGTTTGAGCTGCCCCGGGAGGAAGCGCTCAAATTCATGGAAGAAAAGGGCGAGCCCTACAAGGTGGAGCTGATTAATGATCTGCCCGAGGACGCGGTGATTTCCTTCTATAAGCAGGGCGATTTCACCGATCTGTGCGCCGGTCCCCATCTTCCTTCCACCGGCAAGATCAAGGCCTTCAAGCTCACCTCCATCGCCGGCGCCTATTGGCGGGGCAATGAAAAGAACAAGATGCTCCAGCGCATTTACGGCACGGCGTTTACCGCCAAAGAAGATCTGGATGCCTATCTGCAGCGCATCGAAGAAGCCAAGAAGCGAGATCACCGCAAGCTGGGCCGGGAGTTGGATCTGTTTGACATCCGGGACGAGGGCCCCGGCTTCCCCTTCTTCTATCCCAAGGGAATGATCCTGCGCAATCTGCTGGAGGATTACTGGCGGCAGATTCACCGGGAAGCGGGCTATGAGGAAATCAAAACCCCCATTATGCTCAACCGCGCCCTGTGGGAGCGCTCCGGCCATTGGGATCATTATAAGGAAAATATGTACACCACCAAGATCGACGGCCAGGACTATGCCATCAAGCCCATGAACTGCCCCGGCGGCATTCTGGTGTATCAGCGCAAACCCTGGAGCTATCGCGATCTGCCCATCCGCAGCGGCGAGCTGGGGCTGGTGCACCGGCATGAGCTGTCCGGCGCGCTTCACGGGCTGATGCGCGTGCGCTGCTTCACCCAGGATGATGCGCATATTTTCATGACTCCTGAGCAGATCAAGGATGAAATCAAGGGCGTGTACAAGCTGATTGACGGCGTGTACAAGACCTTCGGCTTCCCCTACAAGGTGGAATTGTCCACCCGGCCGGAAAACTCCATCGGCACGGACGAAATGTGGGAGCAGGCCACCAATGGCCTGCAGGGCGCGCTGGACGAGCTGGGTGTGGAATACACCATTAACGAGGGCGACGGCGCCTTCTACGGCCCCAAGATCGACTTCCATCTGGAAGATTGCCTGGGCCGGACCTGGCAGTGCGGCACCATCCAGCTGGATATGAACCTGCCCGAGCGCTTTGATCTGACCTATGTGGGCGCGGATGGGGAGAAGCATCGGCCCGTAATGATTCACCGGGTGCTGCTGGGCTCCATCGAGCGCTTTATCGGCATCCTCACCGAGCATTTCGCCGGCGCGTATCCCCTGTGGCTCTCCCCTGTGCAGGTAAAGGTGCTCACCATCACGGATCGGGCAGACGAAGCCGCCAAGGCCGTGCAGGCCACGCTGGAAAAGAAGGGCATCCGCACGGAAATCGACCTGCGCAACGAAAAGATCGGCTTCAAGGTGCGCGAGGCCGTGATGATGAAGATTCCGTATTTCTTCGTGCTGGGCGACAAGGAAGTGGAGGACGGCACCGTCAATATCCGCACCCGCAAGGGCGAGGTAATCGGCACCATGAAGCTGGACGAAGCCATCGCCATGCTCCAGGAAGAAATCGACACCAAGGCCATCAGGTAAGAACCGTTTTTGGCAAGAGGGGGATTTCGGAAAAGAAATCCCCCTCTCGTATACTTCCAAAAAAAATCAAGGCGGGATGGGGCGAAATGCAAAAAAGGCTCGCTTCTCCGTCAGACAACCAGACTAAGGATGGAAATAACGGGCAAGCTATTTGCAAACAGATTTTCATCCCATGCCGTCATCAGAAAGGATTCCCATGAAACGAATCATCGCAAGCATCCTGCTTCTGTCGCTGCTGCTTTGCTGCGGCTGCGCGGCTCAGGCGGAGGACACAAAGATCGTGGCCTCCTTTTATCCGGTATACATTCTGGCGCAGAACGTGCTGCGGGATGTGGACGGCGTGACGCTTTCCTGCATGACCGCGCCGTCCACAGGCTGCCTGCATGATTATCAGCTGCTCACCAGCGACATGCGCACCCTGTCCGGGGCAAAAGCGCTTTTGATCAACGGCGCTGGGATGGAATCGTTTCTGCCCGGGCTGCAGGAGCAGCTGCCGACGCTGGAGATCGTAGATTGTTCCCAGGGCGTGGCGCTGCTGGAGGAGGATTGTGCGGAGGCCGGGCATGACCACGATCACGGCCACGACCACGGCGAATACAATGCCCACATCTGGCTGGCCCCCCGAAACGCCATGGAAATGGTGGGCAACATGGAGGAAGCGCTGAGCGCACTGCTGCCGGAAAGCGCGGAGAAAATCCATGCCAACGCGGCGGCATATCGGGCGGAGCTGGACGCATTGGATCAGGAGCTGAGCGCTGCCATTGCAGCGCTGCCGCACAAGAAGATCGTCACGTTCCATGAAGCGTTTCCCTATTTCGCGAAGGCCTATGGGCTGGAAGTGGCCGCAGTGGTGGCGTTGGAGCCGGATGAGCCGCTGTCGCCGCGGATGCTGGCGGAGGTGGTGGACGCGGTAAAGGCCGCGGGCTGTCCGCCGCTGTTCACCGAGCCGCAGTATGAAAGCGCGGCGGTGCAGGCGGTCAGCCAGGAGACCGGCGCGCCGGTCTATGCCCTGGATCCGCTGGTCACCGGCGACGGCGCAATGACCGCCTATCAGGACGTGATGCGTGCCAATCTGGCCGTTTTACAGGAAGCGCTGAAATGAAATAGCATGTAAAAGCAGGGAGAACTATTCTTTGAGAGCCACGGAATCGTTTTCTCTGCCCCTCTTCCAGGAAAACCTTAGGGATAAAAGCGAAAACGGATCTTAATCACAATGCGTCCCAGATGGGGGAAAAACTTCCCCTTCGTCTGGGCGCTTTTTTCCAACCCAAATGGTTTTATAGGTTTCTCCGAAATCCTTTTTGCTTCGTGCTTCCCAGCCCCCGGATTCTTTCAGTCCGCCCGTCTTGCCAAGGGAGGCAAGAAAAGGTATAATAAAGGGGAATGTGAGGAGGGATGCGCCGTGAATTTGCCGCAGCTGTTGGAAAAGCTCCGGGCCAGCCAGGGCTTTATGGAAAATGTGACCGCATGGCGCACCGTTGCGCCCCGGGCGGCACAGTATGCCCCCTGGCCCGAAGAAATTGATCCCCGGCTGCCCGCTGCGCTGGCGCGGCATGGGGTGCAGCAGCTTTACACCCATCAGGCCGCCTGCTTTCAGGAGGCCCGAGCCGGACGGGATTATGTGGTGGTCACGCCCACGGCATCGGGCAAAACCCTGTGCTATAATCTGCCCGTGCTGGCGGAGATCCTGAAAAATCCGGACGCCCGGGCCCTGTATCTGTTTCCTACCAAGGCCCTCTCCGCCGATCAGGTCAGCGAGCTGTATGAGCTGATTGAGCAGCTGCAGGCCGATATTAAAACCTTTACCTACGATGGCGATACCCCTGCGGCCGCCCGCCGGGCTGTGCGCCAGGCAGGTCATGTGGTGGTGACCAACCCGGACATGCTCCACAGCGGCATCCTCCCCCATCACACCAAATGGGTGAAGCTGTTTGAAAATCTCAAGTTCATTGTCATTGACGAAATCCATACCTATCGCGGCGTGTTCGGCAGCAATCTGGCCAACGTGATCCGCCGGCTGCTGCGCCTGTGCGAATTTTACGGCAGCCATCCCCAGTTTATTCTTTGCAGCGCCACCATCCAAAACCCCAAGGAGCTGGCCGAAACGCTGATCGGCCGGCCGGTGACGCTGATTGATAATAACGGCGCGCCTGCCGGGGAAAAGCATTATATTTTCTATAATCCGCCGGTAGTGAACGCGCAGTTGGGCATCCGCAAGGGCGTGATGCCGGAAACCCGAAAAATCGCATCGCTGCTGGTGAATAACGGGGTGCAGTCCATCGTATTCGCCAAGAGCCGACTGCAGGTGGAGGTGCTCACCCGGCAGCTCAAGGAGCTGGTGGCCGATCCTGTCGGCAACTCCGGCCGGGTGCGGGGCTATCGGGGGGGCTATCTGCCCGCCGAGCGCCGGGAGATTGAGCGAGGGCTGCGGGCCGGAGAGATTCAGGCCGTGGTATCCACCAACGCATTGGAGCTGGGCATTGACATCGGCGCGCTGGAAGCCTGCGTGCTCTGCGGCTATCCCGGCACGATCGCCAGCACCTGGCAGCAATCCGGCCGGGCGGGGCGGCGGCATGGCGTATCGCTGACCATTCTGGTGGCCTCCTCCGGCGCGCTGGATCAGTTCATCGTCACCCATCCGGATTATTTTTTCACCCAGCCTGCCGAAAACGCCCTGTTGAACCCGGATAACCTGTATATCCTGCTGAGCCATTTCAAATGCGCCGCCTATGAGCTGCCCTTTAAGGACGGCGAAACCCTTGGCAACGCCGCCGGGGGCGAGGAAATGCTGGATTTTCTGGCGGAAAGCAGCATCCTGCGCCATGTAGGCGACACGTATCATTGGATGGCAGAGGATTTCCCCGCCAGCGAAATGAGCCTGCGCACCGCCATGACCGAAAACTTCCTCATCATGGATATTTCCGATCCCGCCCATCCCCGGATGGTGGGCGAAATGGATCGGTTCACGGTGCCCATGCTGCTGCATGAAAACGCCATTTACATGCATGAGGGCCAGACCTATCAGGTGGAAAAGCTGGACTTTGACGGCTGCAAGGCCTTCATCCGCAAGGTCAATGTGGATTATTATACCGACGCAGATCTGAACGTGAGCCTGAGCCTGTTGGACGTGGAAAAAGAAGAGCAGGACGCGGCGCTGGGCGAGGTAAAGGTGACGGCGCTGGTCAAGATTTTCAAAAAAATGCGGTTTGACACCGGCGAAAACCTGGGATTTGGTCCGGTGCGCCTGCCCGAAACGGATATGCACACCACTGCCATGTGGCGAACCGTGCCCGACAGCATCGCCCGGAAATATGAAAAGGACGATCTGCAAAGCGGCATGCTGGGCATTGCCAACCTGCTGCGGATTCTTTCGCCGCTGTATCTGATGTGCTCTCCCCGGGATATTGCGGTGAGCTATCAGGTAAAATGCCCCTTTACCGGAAAGCCCACCCTGATTCTCTATGACAACTGCCCCGGCGGCGTGGGGCTGGCTGAAAAGGCTTTCCGTATGCGGGATATTCTGCTGTCCCACGCGCTGACGCTGGTAAGCGATTGCCCGTGCCCGCAGGGCTGTCCCTCCTGCGTAGGGCCGGTGGGCGAAGTGGGCCCCCGCGGCAAGCAGATGGCCAAAGCATTGCTGGAGGATTTGATTCATGACCATTCCTGAACTGGTTGCCCTGCAGCGCCAGGCGTTCATGCTGAATCATCCCTACTCGGTGGAAGAACGGGTGGAGGCGCTGGAATTGCTGCGGGAAGGCATTCTGCGCCGGGAGCAGGAAATTTATCAGGCGCTGGAGCAGGATCTGGGCAAGAGCCCCGGGGAGGCGTATATGACCGAGATCGGCATGGTGCTCAGCGAGCTGAGCTATGCCGTAAAGCATCTGCATCAATGGGCCGCTCCCAAGCGGGTGAAAACGCCGCTGGCGCAGTTTCCCAGCCGCAGCTTCATTTTCAAGGAGCCCTACGGCGTGGTGCTGATCATGGCCCCCTGGAATTATCCCTTTCAGCTGACGCTGGCCCCCTTTATCGGCGCGCTGGCTGCGGGTAACCACTGCATCCTCAAGCCCAGTAATTATTCCCCCGCCACCAGCGGCGTGATCTTTGATCTGATTGCGGAATGCTTTCCGGTGGAGCGGGCGGCGGTGATTCTGGGCGGCCGGGAAGAAAACCAGACGCTGCTGGATCAGCGGTTTGATTACATCTTCTTTACTGGCGGAGTGAATGTGGGCCGGATCGTGCTGGAAAAAGCGGCGCGGTATCTCACCCCCGTATCTCTGGAATTGGGCGGCAAAAGCCCCTGCATTGTGGACGATTCCGCCGACATCCCCGTGGCCGCCCGCCGCATCGCCTTTGGCAAGGCGCTGAACGCGGGGCAAACCTGCGTAGCCCCGGATTATCTGCTGGTGCAGGAAAAAGTGAAGGATCGGTTGCTGGCGGAAATCAAGAAATGCTGGCAGACCTTTTACGGCGATGCGCTTTCCAGTCCCCAATGGCCCCGGATGGTGAATGAAAAGCACTATCGGCGGGTGATGGAGCTGCTGTCCCAGGAAAAGATTTATTGCGGCGGTCAGGGCGATGGCCAACGGATCGCCCCCACCCTGCTTACCGATGTGCGCTGGGATGCGCCCATTATGCAGCAGGAAATTTTCGGGCCGGTGCTGCCGGTGATTTCGTTCAGACGGATTGAAGAAGTGGTGCCGCTGATCAACGCCCGGGAAAAGCCGCTGGCGCTGTATCTGTTTTCCCGGCGGCATGCCGCCCAGGAGCTGATTCTGGATAAGGTGCCCTTTGGCGGCGGCTGTGTAAACGACACCATCATCCATCTGGCCAGCGATCGGCTGCCCTTTGGCGGCGTGGGCAACAGCGGCATGGGCGGCTATCACGGCAAATACTCCTTCGATACGTTCACCCACGAAAAATCCGTCGTCAGCAAGGCAAACTGGCTGGATCTGCCGGTGCGCTATGCGCCCTTCAGCCAGAAAAAGCTGCGCATCATCAAAAGGCTCATGAAGTAAGGAGGCGGGAATCATGCCTGCATTGGAAGCCTATCGGCGGGAGCTGGATTATTCCTACGCCCCCGGGATGTTCCCGTCGCTGGAGGCGCTGGGCAAGCGGCCGGAGCTGGTGCGGCGACTGCTGCTCTCCACCCGTGCGGAGGATAGCGAGGGCCTGCGCAAGCTCACCGCGCTGGCTCAGGCCAATCATATCCGCATTGAAGAAGCGGATAAGGCCCTGTCCCGCATCTCCGGGAAGGAAAACTGCTTTGCCGCCGCGGTGTTCGAAAAGCGTCCGGCGGAGCTGTCCGCGGAGGGCGATCATGTGGTGCTCCACCACATCTCCGACGCGGGCAACCTGGGCACCATCCTCCGGGCCGCGCTGGGCTTTGGCTATCGGGACATCGCCATCATCCGGCCGGCCACGGATGTGTATGATCCCAAGGTGGTGCGGGCCAGCATGGGCGCGCTGTTTTCCCTGCGGGTGCGGGAATATGATTCTTTTGATGCGTATCGCGCCGCTTTCCCCACCCATTTCCCTTATCCCTTTATGCTGGACGGCTCCACGCCGCTGGACAGCGCCGCCGCCCGGGTGCAGCGCCCCTGCTGCCTGATTATGGGCAATGAGGGCGCGGGGCTGCCGGCGGAATTTGCGCATTTGGGCCAGCCCGTGCGCATTCCCCACAGCCAGGAGATTGATTCGCTGAATCTGGCGGTGGCCACGGCCATCGGCATGTACGCCCTGCGGCGGCAGTAACAGAATTTTTCCCATAGCAAGGAGGTTTTTTTATGACGGATCAGGAAATGATTATGGCGCAGGTGACCAAGGCGCTGCTGGATCTGAAGGTGGCGGGCAAGCTGCAGCCCGGCGCGCAGATGGTGGTAGGCTGCTCCACCAGCGAAATCGCAGGCGGCCGCATCGGCAAAGCCAGCGTGCCCCAGATCGGCGAATGGGTGGCCCAGGCGGTGCTGAATTTCTGCCAGGCCCAGCAGCTCACGCCCATTTTTCAGTGCTGTGAGCATCTGAATCGAGCGCTGGTGATTCCCCGGTCGGCGGCAGAAAAGCACGGGTATCGGCAGGTCTGTGCCATTCCCCAGCCCAAGGCGGGCGGCAGTGTGCCCGCGGCGGCATGGAAGCTGATGGAGGATCCCTGGCTGGTGATGGCCGTGCAGGCCGATGCCGGGCTGGATATCGGCGACACGCTGATCGGCATGCATCTGCGGCCGGTGGCGGTGCCCTTCCGGGGGGAGATCAATCAGGTGGGCCACGCCCATGTTGTGGCGGCCTATTCTCGTCTCCCCTATATCGGGGGGGAACGGGCGGTTTACAAGCAGATAACCGAATGATAAAAATCCTGTAAATCCGCGCTCCGCTCTTGCTTTTTTCGGCGTGAAATGGTATCATATTGGAGACGCGAAAGCGGATTATTATGATGGAGGTGCTTTATTATGGCATACAAGATTACTGATGCGTGCATCGCTTGCGGCGCTTGCGCAGAGGGCTGCCCCGTGGAAGCGATCTCTGAAGGCGACGGCAAGTACGAAATCGACGCGGACAAGTGCATCGATTGCGGCGCTTGCGCTGACACCTGCCCCGTGGGTGCTCCCGAACAGGCTTAATCGTCTCAAGGCAAGGCAAAATGGGCCGCCGGTTATCCGGCGGCCTTTTCATTTGCTTTTGGGCGAGACGTTGGTGAACGCATAAAAACAAGCCCGGGGCAGATCGCCTCGGGCTTGCTTCCTGTTCAGGTCAATTAGTCGGAGTGCTTCCGTCCCCGACGAAGCTCTGTCAGCAGCAGGGCCATACCCAGCAGCGCGATTGCCGCCAGCAGCGCAACAGGCGTGGCGTCGCCGGTCTGGGGAATGTCTTCTGTCGGCGCCAGGGTGGGCGCGGGCGTAGGCACAGGCGTTTCTTCGGGCTTTTCTCCCGCCGTCCAGCCCAGCACGAAGGGGCTGAAGCTGGCCGTGGTAAAGCGAATGCCCGCCGCCGTGGTCGTCAGTTCCACATCCTCATATGCGTCGTAATTCCCATCCACCGTTTCCTGATGATAATGGCGGATAAAATACCGGTTGCCATCCCCATAGCTGCATCCTTCGGGATAGCCCATGTAAAGCACCATCTCTTCTCCGGGCTCGACGTAGTTTCCATCCCAGTCCTCCAGATGAAGCATGTAATGCACCGCATGGTTCCCGCGCTGCGGATACTTTTCGATCACCAGCCGCCAATCGCCCAGGGACACATAGACAAACTCATCCGGGTTCACAAACTCAATTTCATCCTCATTTTCCACCGGTGCGCCCTCCATGGTATAGCCCATGGCATCGCCGGTTTCGTTGATGTATTCCATCAGGATGGGCTCTGCGTCCCGGCTGTCCTCCGCATACCAATACAGCTCATAAATACCGCCGAAGTTTTCCCGGGTTTCCACGTTGGGCAGATAAACCGTCACCAGATCCTCCACAGGAATGGCCCGATACAGCTCGGCATCCTTCACTTCCAGCAGGCCGGTCTGATCCACGGCAAACTGGTTCCAGGGATAATCCCGCTTCATGGCGGTATCGATCATGTGTTTAAGCGACGGATCCTCCCCCGTGAAATTGGAGCCGCCGCCGCCATTGATCCGGCAATACCGGGCCCCCGCCGGGGCTTTCACCTGCAGCTGAATCCGGGAGGACGCCAGCTGGGACGCATCCAGCTTTTCCTCGTCAAAGTGATACTGAATCCAGCCCCAGGCTTCATCATAATCGTAGCCGGCGGCGCTGCCCAGCGCGTTCTGATTCAGCGCCAGCCGCTCCCTGGGCACGGGCTGCCATTGGGCCACGTAGCACGCGGCGGGCTTGTTATTGGGCGTGGTCAGCCGCAAAAACAGCAGCTGATCCAGAATCATGTTGCCCCGGGCATCCTTCCAGCGCAGCACATAGGGCCGATCGTTTTGCTCCATCAGGGTCATGCGCATGCCCATTTCGTCTTCGGCAAACGCAAATTCAAGCGCCAGCTCCACCCTGCCGTTCGTTACAGCGCACATGCTCTCGTTCTCATCCGGCTCGCCCGGATCCAGCAGGCCGCAGGAAACCGCTCCCACCGGCGCAGTCACTCCGGTATACACGGAATAATCCCGGCGCTGTGCGGCGGCGGCCATCAGCTGCTCGTCGTTTTTCACCGTGTAAATCACTTCGCTCTGAGAGCCCCGCTTCATGTCAAGCCCCGGCAGGCCCGTGGTGTTCGCCTGGAGACTGCCGTTTGGCACCAGAAAGCTCTTTACGGAAACGGTGGTGTTGGGCCGGGTGCGAATCAGCTCCGGAAAAAGCTGTTCGGAAAACAGATAGTTGCGATCCGCGTCATACCAGCGCACGGCGATCATGTACGGCTCCGTATTCTCCGGATCCGTTCTGTCATTGATCATGCTGTCCCCAATGACGAATACATTCCGATCTGCCAGAAACTCGCCCAGGATTTCGCCGTTTTGAACCGTCATGCCCGGCTCAACCGGCTGGTATTCCTCCTCATACCGCTCCATTTCGTTCAGCTGTATCGCCAGCGTTTCCGGCGAAAAGCCGCCGTTTACCTGCACAAAGAAAGCGGCATTTGCAGGCGGCGTAAACCCGAAGAATACCGCCGGCATCATCAGGCCCGCTTCGCTGTTGATCAGCGCCGTGCGCCAGTCCGTTGCAGCGTCATCCACCGTGATGGTATACACGCCGGTCGTCACATCGTATTTCGCATGGCGCACCACGCCGCGGGTGAATTCCAGATTCAGGTTGACCCGCTCCGTGGGGACGATCCGCATCGGTTCGCTGGTAATCTCCCCCAGTGCGCCCGAGCAAAGCCCCAGCGCCAGCAACAGCGCCGCGGCAAGCAGCCCGATTTTTCCTTTGTGCATCTCCCGTCCATCCCTCTCCCAAAGCGTTTGAGCTTTTCCTGTTTACAAGTATAACATTTTCTGTCGATTTTGTCACGCAATTTTAACAAGTTTATGGACCATTTTGCGCAGCTTTTTGTTTCCTTCGGCATTTTTTCGGCGTTGTCCGTCCCATGGGTTGCAATCAAAGGTCGGTTGCCGTATAATAGAAAGGCTGAATACAGCAAAAGGAAAATGAATCGAAAAGGGGAACATAAGCCATGAAGTTAGGCGTCGTTGGGCTGCCCAACGTAGGAAAGAGCACGCTGTTTAACGCCATCACGGGCGCGGGCGCCCAGGCGGCCAATTATCCCTTCTGCACCATCGAGCCCAACGCGGGCATTGTGGCCGTGCCGGACACGCGGCTGCAGGTGCTGGAAAATATGTATCATCCCAAGAAGGTCACGCCTGCCACGGTGGAATTTGTGGACATTGCCGGGCTGGTCAAGGGCGCCAGCAAGGGCGAAGGCCTGGGCAACAAGTTTCTTTCCCACATCCGGGAATGCGAAGCCATCGTGCATGTGGTGCGCTGCTTTGAGGATGAAAACATCATCCATGTGGACGGCAGCGTGGACCCCGCCCGGGATATTGAAACCATCAATCTGGAGCTGATTTTCGCCGATATGGAGACCGTGCAGAAGCGGGAGGAAAAGGCCCGCAAGCTGGTCAAAACCGGCGAAAAGAAATATGCGGAAGAGGCCGATCTGGCTCTGAAGGTGCTCCAGCATCTGGAACAGGGCAAGCCTGCCCGCACCTGCCCCCTCACCGATGACGAACGGGGGATCGTGAAGGGCTGGTTTTTGCTGACCACCAAGCCCGTGATTTATGCCGCCAACATTGCCGAGGGCGATGTGGGGCAGGCTGAAGACAGCATCGATTTCGTGCGCCAGGTGAAGCAGGTGGCCGCCGGGGAGGACGCGGAGGTGCTGGTGATTTCCGCGCAGATCGAGGAAGAAATCGCCCAGATGGATCCCGACGAAAAAGCGGAGTTTCTGGAAGAAATGGGCATCGGGCAGAGCGGCCTGGATCGGCTGATCCAGAAATGCTATCATCTGCTGGGCCTGATTTCCTTCCTTACCGCCGGGGAGGACGAATGCCGGGCCTGGACCATCACCCGGGGCACCAAAGCGCCCCAGGCCGCCGGCAAAATTCATACCGATTTCGAGCGGGGCTTCATCCGCGCCGAGATCGTGCCCTTTGAAACGCTCCGGGAGCTGGGCTCCATGAATGCCTGCCGGGAAAAGGGCCTGATTCGCTCCGAAGGCAAGGATTACGTAATGCAGGACGGCGATGTGACCCTGTTCCGGTTCAATGTGTAATCACCGTCTTTTTCAGAAAAGTTCATGAGATAAAAGCTGAATCCTTCTGCATCCACAATGCGCCCCGGCTTGAAGGCGAAACGGTCTTCCGTTTTCTTCCCTCAGCCGGGGCGCACTTTTCATCGTCGGGAAAAATGTTTTCTGAAGCTTTTCCGCGCTTCTTATTGTCTTTTTTCCCGCATGCAGGCCACCGCATGGCGAATCATGGGCGCCATTTCATATTTCAGCTGCATCTTGCCCTTGAGGGTGCTATGAATGCTGAAATCCTGCGGCATCACCGTCTCATCAATAGCCTGATCCACCGCAGCCCGGGTTTCGGGCCAGCGCTGCGCAATTTCCAACGCAGCCATGATGGCCTGGCTCAGATACTGGAAGCGGTATTCTTCCGCATCGAACAGAAATTCGTCCGGGGTAAAATGAGCCGGCACAATGACGTTCCAGCCCCGGATGACCGCAAGCGTTTCCGAAAGCGCATCCTTCCAGGCCAGTCTGCCCAGCAGATACAGCGCGGCCGCGCCCCGAATCATATTGTATTTCCGGCTGGTATGGGGAATGAACGAATCCCGGCGCTTCACGCAGTCCAGCAGCAGAGGTGCTCCCGCCGCATCGTCTGCCAGCGCCAACGCCATGGCCGTATGCACGGCCAGATTTCCGCCCTCGCTCAGCCAGGCATAAAGGGGCACTTTGTCCTCCTGCTTCCGGGCCTGCCATTGGGCCATGCCCGGCGCATCGCTGGCCAGGCCTGCCTGGATTTCATCCAGCGTTTCCGGGAAGCGTACCCGTCCCTCCCCCGGCGCTTTGCGGCTGTCAATAAAGCCGAAATCATTCTGGGGCAGCAGGCAGCCGCTGCGCAGCAGCGCTTTTTCCAGCGCGTCATAGGGCACCTGCCGGGGATCTGCATGCCGCGCAACCGCTTCCGCCGCCAGCAGCCCCACTGCTTCGCCGCATTTCTGGATGTCCCGTTCCATACGGATGCAGGAGGCCAGATCATGATCCACGCTGATCATCCGTCCGGCCATCAGCAGCCCTTCGATCCCCCTGGGGATCACCGCGCCCAGCGGCACGTTTACCGTGAAGTTCAGCCCCCACAGGCTGCAGCCGATCATCCAATCCTGCTGTGGCCGGTTTTCAAAGGCCATATCCTTGCCATGGTTATCGGCATTGGAATAAGCGGTAAACAGGGTCTGAGCCCGGGGATTCTTTCCATCTGCCACGTCCTGCAGCCGCACCCGCGCTTCGCCTTCCACCAGCGGCCCTTCCCGCATGCCTACCAGCTGGGTCATGCCAATAAACCGGGGAGCCTGCCGAAAATCCTCCCGCAGATAGCAGGAGAATTTCGCCGCGCTGAGCACCGCCTGGCTGTATTGCTCCGGATCCAGCGGATTGACATAGCCGCAGTCGGTGTAATCATGGCCGTTGACCCTGCGTTCCCCGTGATAATCCATGCGTACATTGCCAAAAGGCTGCACCTTCTGATCCAGCGCCCGGCCCAGGGTATAATCCGCTCCGGCCAGCAGGCAGACGTATCCCTCGGCGCTGGCATCCACCACCACCTGCGCATACGCCGCATGAAGCCCATCGTCCTGGGCATATTCTACGCCCATCACCCGGTTTTCCGCCATCAGCACGCCGGTTATATCCGCTTCGTAGGCAATCTGCCCCCCTGCCTGCCAGAACCGGTTTTCCAGCACCCGTTTTTTCAGCTCGGCGTTAAAGCTGTTGGGATTGCTCTGAGGATAGCCCAGCGGTTCATAGGCCTTGGCCTGCGCGTCCAGCTGCTCATACAGCCCACCCCGATTGCCGAAATAATAGCCGTCGATCTGCCCGGCGGTGCTGGTGCCGCCCAGGCAGTTCAGCCGCTCCACGATCAGCGTTTTGCAGCCTCTTTCCGCCAGCACCAACGCGCTGATGGCGCCTGCCGTGCCGCCGCCCACCACGATCGCGTCATACCTGGGCGCAGTTTCCGGCAGCGGGGCCGCCCAGGCCCGCTTGCCCTCCGGCATCCGATAAATGCCCGTCATGCCATCGCCTCCTGTTCTGCCAGCCCAAGCGCATAGGCCTGCACCGGATTTGCAAACCCGCTGGCGGGGATAAACCAGCCCCATACCGTCTTTTCCCGGATGGGCCGGCTTTCCGCCGCCCAGGCATGGGCCACCCGGATCAGCTTCGCATCCAGCCAGCAATCCTCCCGGCCTTCAAAGGCCCGCAGCAGCGTTTCCCGGTCATGGGGATCGGGCTTGGGCACAGGCAGACAGGCGTAAGCGTCCCCGGGCAAAAACATTGGCTGAATCCGCAGGCCGTTCATGGTATCCTGCGGCAACGCAGGCGCGTCCAGCTGGGCGCACAGGCCAAATCGGGCGTTTGCATCCAGCGCGCGGATGCGGGCCGCGTCCGTGTATCGGGTGTCGATCACCCGGCGGCAGCGCAGGGTGTATATCCGCGCATTGCACACCATCTCCACAGCCACGGCGGTTTCTTCCTTGCGAATAGCGATGATCCGGGCGTGGAACAGGATATGCAGTCCCCGCTCCAGCGCCATGCGATTGAGCACCAGATTCACCGCCGGCAGCGTCAGGCGGCCGGAAGCGGCGCTTTCCGCCGTCATGATACCGCGATCCAGCAATTCCTGATAAAAGGGCTCCGCCGGGCCGGCAGGGCGGGCAATGGGGCCGCAGCGCAGGGCGTCCGTAAATTCGCCCCCCAGGCCCTCGCCCGCCTCCAGAATCAGGCTGTCCGCCGGGCGCTGGGCAGCACAGCCCAGGGCATAGCAGCTGCAGCCCAGAAAAATCGTGTCGTATTCCGTTCGCATGGGTTTCTCCTTTCCTCAGCCCTTCACCGCGCCAATCATCACGCCCTTGACGAAATGCTTCTGAATCAGGGGATAGACGCAGAGGATGGGCAGGGTGGCCACCACGATGGTGGCGTATTTCAGGTTGTCGCTGAGCTGCTCCACGTCATCCGCGGCAGCGCCCATGGTCATGCTCTCGGTGGAGTTATTCACCAGAATCTCCCGCAGAATCAGCTGCAGGGGATATTTTTCCCGGGTACGCAGGAAGATCATCGCGTCAAACCAGGCATTCCAATGCCCCACACCATAGAACAGAATCATCACCGCCACTGTAGCCATGGAAAGGGGCAGGATGATGCGAAACAGGATGGTGAAATCATTGGCCCCATCGATGCGGGCGGATTCCTCCAGGCTGGCAGGCACGCTGGCGAAGGCCGTGCGCATGATAATCAGGTTATAGGCGGAAATGGCCCCGGGGATAATCAGCGAGCCCAGATGATCGCCCATGCCCAGATAATTCTTCAGAAACAGATACCGGGGAATCATACCGCCGCTGAAATACATGGTGAACACAATCAGAAACATCATCACCTTGCGGATGGCAAACTGCGGCCGGGACAGTACATACGCCCCCAGCGAGGTCATCACGATGTTCAGCGTTGTGGCGACGAGCAGCACGATCAGCGTGTTCTTATAGCCGGTAATGATATTGGGATTGCGAAATACCAGCGCAAAGGCCTTGAGGGTGGGCGTGCCCTTAGGCCAGAGCAGCGCGCCCTTATGGCCGATCAGCGTGCCCGGCCCGGAAATGGACCCTGCCACCACATGCACGAAGGGATAGAGGGTAATCAGGGTCAGCGCGGTAAGCAGCAGATAATTGAAGCAATCGAAAATCAGATCGCCCCGGGTTCGTTTGGTGACCATGCTGATTTCCTCCTTTCCTTAAAACAGGCTGGTTTCGCTGATTTTCCGGCTCAGGGTGTTGGCCCCCACCAGAATAATCAGGTTCACCACCGAGCTGAACAGCCCCACCGCGGCGGAATAGCTGTAATCCTGCGCGCCGCCCAGGCCATAGCGATACACAAAGGAGGAAATCACATCCGCCGTTTCATAGGTATTGGGGTTATACAGCAGAATGATTTTTTCATATCCCACGCTCATCACCTTGCCCACCCGTATGAGCAGCATGGTGATAATCGTGGGCATAATGCCGGGAAGGGTAATATGCAGCGCCTGCTGGAACCGGTTGGCCCCGTCCAGCACGGCCGCCTCGTACTGCTCCGCGTCAATGGCGGACAGCGCGGAAATGTACACAATGGAGCCCCATCCAATGCCCTGCCAGATATCGGTGGACACATAGATGGTGCGAAACAGCTCGGGCTTAAGCAGCAGATTGCTGGCCCGCATGCCCAGCAGCTTATGCAGCAGCTGGGTGACCACGCCGCTGCGGCCAAAGAAATCGATGATAATGCCGCACATGACCACCGTGGATACGAAATGCGGCAGATACGTGATGGTCTGTACGGTGCGCTTAAAGCGGGCGCGCTTTACCTCGTTGAGCAGCAGCGCCAGCAAAATGGGCGCGGGAAAGCCGAAAAGGATGGAATAGCAGGAGATCAGCAGGGTATTGCGCAGGGTGCGGAAGAAGTAAGGGCTGTTAAAAAAATTCTGGAAATGCTTCGCGCCCACCCACGGGCTGGCCCACAGGCCCTGGCCTACCCGATAATCCTTGAATGCCATCATCACCCCGTACATGGGGCCATAATGAAACAGCAGGAAATACAGCGTCACGGGAATGGCCATAAGATAAAGCATATAATTGCGCTTCAGCTCCCGGCTGACGCGCTGGTTAACCGGCATGCGCGGCTTTGCAAGCATGGGCGTTGCTCCTTTGCTTTTTTTAAGATGCGGGGGAACCGCTTTTTTAAGGCGATTCCCCCGCATGGCGCCCGCGATGATTCAGCGGGACTGATAGCGTTCGTAAGCCGCCTGATAGATTTCCAGGGTACGGCTCAGGCCCAGATTTTCCAGCTGCGCCCGATAGCTTTCGAAATTCTCCAGAGGCTCCTGCCCCATCACGAACTTCACGAACATTTCCTTGTAATAATCGTTAATCAGGGATTTCATGGTGGCCATTTCGGCGGCTTCCTCGGTGGTGAGGCTCAGCATGGGCAGCTTCGTGGCCTTGGAATCCTGCGCATAGGCGTTCCAGTTCTTGGCGGCCTGCTTCTGCACATCCCGGGCAAAATAGCCCTCGTGATAGCCGGTTTCAATATAGCCCACCCAGGGAGCGTTGGCCCGCAGATACTTCACCATCGCCTGGCTCATGCTCAGGCCGTCGGGATTATGGCGGATCAGATCGGTGTACATCGGCTGGCCGTCCACATACTCAAAGGTCTGGCCTTCCACGCCAAAGCTCTTCACGATCCGGCCCTCGTCGCTGTAGAAGTAATCCAGCAGCCTGCAGGCGGCTTCAATGTTTTTGCAGCTGGTGGTGATGGCCGCGGAGCCCGAACCCCGGTATTCCCAGCTAATGTTGGCAAACAGGTTCTTCTGGCCTTCCTCGGCCACGGGATAGGTCACGCCCACCAGATTGATGGGCTTCTGGGCCACTTCCCGGGCTGTGTAGATATTGCCCATATTGCCGCCGGCATAGCCCGCGCAGGCTGCGGCCTCGTCGTTAATCATGAAGCTTTCCATGGTCTTTGTATCCATGGCAGCGGCGTCCGCGTCCAGAATGCCTTCGTCATACCAGCGCTTCATGGCGGTCAGCGCATCCAGATACGCATCGGTAGCCGGGCCGTATTTCACAACGCCGTTGTCGATGTAGTAATCATTGTCAATGCCCCACACGCCGCTGGCAAACTGGAAGAAGTTCTCCAGGCTCACGGCCATGCCGCACACCAGATCCTTCTTTTCCATCAGCTGCAGCAGGGTTTCCTCCCACTGGGCAAAGGTGACAGGGGTATTCAGGCCCAACTCCTCCAGCCAGTCCTGACGGATCATGAAGCCGGACATGCAATTGTAATCCGAAATGGAGAAGGCGGCGAACACGGGAATCTGGCCGTCGTCCGTGCGCACCTGCTTGGACATTTCAGGATTGTTTTCAAACAGCGCCTTGTAGTTGGGGGCATACTGATCGATGTAATCATTCAGGGGAATGATCACGCCGTCGTCAAAGGCCTTCTGTACGCCGCCGGCATAGGCGCTCCAATTGTATTCGATGATGTCGGGCAGCTCCCGGGAGGCGATCAGCAGGTTAAACTGCTCGGTTTCCTGGCCCGTGGGCGGGGATTGGAAAACCACGTCGATACCGGTGGCTTCCTGCACCAGCTGCCAGCTCAGATTGTCATCCCAGCTGGAGATGACCGTAGCGTCGGTGATGGGCGCCCAATAGGTCAACGTCACCTTTTCCTCGGCGGCCAGGGCGTTGGTCAGGCCCAGGCTCAGCAGCAGGCTCAGGGCCAGCAGCACAGAGACGATCCGTTTCATAGGGGAATTCCTCCTTTGATTTTGATGAGGGTCGTTGCCCTCCTGATGGCCGTATTGTAACAAAACCGCAGAGAAACTGCTATGGGAAATTTCCAAAAACCATAGCCATTTTCTGCGGTTTGGGGATATACAATTTGTGATCGGATGCGCAATTTATGCGTTTTCCTCCCGGAAACGGCCGGGCGTGACGCCCTTATACTGCTTA
Organism: uncultured Clostridia bacterium; assembly: GCA_934630705.1. Taxonomy (GTDB): domain Bacteria; phylum Bacillota; class Clostridia; order Christensenellales; family Aristaeellaceae; genus RUG563. Next base: position 85,549 of record CAKTWP010000001.1, read on the forward strand.
AACACCCGGATAAACGACGCATCGCTGGCAAAGCCGCATTGGAGCGCCACCTGACCGATGGTTCCGCCCGCCGCCAGCAGCCCGCAGGCTTTATCCACCCGGAAACGATTGATGTATTCCAGCAGGCCCACGCCCCGCTCCTCCTTGAACAGGCGGCTCACATAGCTGGGATGCATTTCCAGCTTTTGCGCAATCCAGGCCACCGACAGCTCGCTCTCCTGCCAATGCTCCGCCACCAGCTGGCAGACCTGGCCGGACAGGTTTTCCCTGCCCTGGGTTCGGCGGGAAGCCACCAGCGCACAGATCCGTTTCAGAAGCTCCCGGATGGTGCGATCCAATGCGGCCATATCCTGGGTAGCCGTCAGCTGGCGCACGGCGCTCTCTCCCTGCCATTGATCCCGAGTGGTCAGGGTATCGGCAAAGGTGAAAATGCGCATGCAGGTGGCAATCAGCTTAAACCGCAGGCACTGGGACGCGGCCACGCTGAGCTGCTCGGCATATCGGGCCATGGCCTCATCCAGAATCGCCTCCGCCCGATCCATGCGCCCTTCCCGCACAGCCTGAAGCAGCAGCAGCTCCTGCTCCATGGGGAAGCAGTCCGGCTGGCTTTCCGGCTGATCGGGATAGCAGATCAGCGCGCCATCTTCCCGGGTCTGGGCATAATCCAGCGCCGCGTCCGCCTGCTGATACAGCTCATGGAGCCGCCCCGGATCGCCATCCGCGCAGGAAAGCGCCACCGTCACCTGCATCCGGAAGGAATCCAGCATCTCCTGCCGGGCTTCATCCAGTGCCCTGCGCAGCAGCTCCTCCTGCCCCGCCTCAAAGCCCAGCACCAGCACCCGGGTCAGCCCCTCAGCGGTCTGATAAACCGTCACCCCCGGCATGCGTTTTTCCAGCATGCCGCAAAGGAAATCCGTGGCGTTCTGGGCAATGTTTTCATTGCTTTCGTTATAAAACTCCGCCGCCCCCAGACAGGCCACCGCCCATCTGGCCCGGTTCAGGGAAATGCCGTGGCTTTCCAGCATCCGATAGGTGCGGGCATTTTGGCTCAGATGGCCGGTGAGATACCGCTCCAGCAGTTCCCGGCCCAGCAGATGGCGCTTCTCCTCCAGCTGGGTTTTCAGGCTAATCTGCTCATTTTGGCCCCGCTCGATGGAATTGAGAATCCGGTCATATTCGTTTTCGCTTGCATCGCCCCGCTCCGGCTCCAGGCGGGTGAGAATCCGCTGCACCGGCGAATAATTGCGCCGCACCATCACCACGATCATCGCCGCAGCGCCAATCACGCTGACCGCCATCGCCACGCCGCACAAATTCCGCAGCCAGACAGCCTCACGATAAATCGTTTTATAAGACGCCACATAGAGATACCGCAGCCCGCTGTCAGAGCTTGTGCGGCTGAGGCACAGATAGGTTTCACCCCCATGGCGCACCTGGGTCTCCCCGTCTTGGAGCCGGGCCAGCAACTCCGGGGGAATCAGGCTTTCATTGCTGGAAAGAAGCACCTGGTTTTCCTTGTCCAGAATGCAGACCGCGCCCTCCTTGTTCCATTTCGCTTTCTCCAGCGCATCCAGAATCGCCTGCTGGGAAATGATCGAAATCACGTTCACATCAAAGCTGTCATTGGCCTTGGGCAGGGAACGGATGCAGAGAATCCCCGGTGTGGCCCCATAGACCACAGGATAATAATCATCGTCGTGGGGCGAGGTGATCAGCTTCAAATATGTTTCATAATCCCATTGCATGCCGTAGAAAAAGCCGTAATAGGCCCGTTCGGCGGTCTGATAGGACGCAGTGGTCAGCATCCAGTCGCCCTTTTTCAGATAAACCGCGCTGCGCAGGGAGGACAGGCTGGGCACGGCCTCCCGCAGCAGCCGCCGGCTGCAATCATAGAGCTGATATCGTTCCTTGGTGGTCACATCGCTGCTCAAATAGCGCAGGGAGCGAAATTCCTCATTCAGCGTCAGCATATCCGCCATGCGGTCCATATCTGTTACGGCGGATTCCATGGCCTGCACCATCAGCTGCAAATACGCGCTGTTGGTTTCCCGGGTTTGCTGATCAATGGCCCGCAGGGAGAAATTATAAACCGCCAGCATCACGCTCAGGGGCACCAGCACCACCGCCAGAAAGGACGCATACCACATCAGCCGCACATTTTTTCGATGTCCCCTGGCTTTCATCGCTTCGTATCCCCCGCCTGCATTTTGTTCTTTTATTCTTCTGCTATTATGATTATAGCATTCCCGGCCGCTTTTCGCAAGTCCGGACCGCTTCCGGGCCGCCGCAGGGATTTTTCCATATATTTTTTTCAAAAAATTCCTGAAAAATGATCGAAACCGCTTGCATTGAACGCAAAAAAAGTCTATAATGACGGCGGTTGGCAAAATCGGGTCTGTGGTTGAAAGCCGATGCCAGTCGCAGGCAAAGCGGTCCACGTAAGCCGGTCAAAGCGCCGGTGAGCATGGTGCGGTCTAGAGGTAAGCCCGGCCGCGCGGGTTCCCGCGCGAGAGGACGGCGTGAGGGCGCTGATGCGCAGAGCAAGGTCCCGGCCGGCGAGTGTGGGGGCAAAGACCAGGTCAGCCGAAGCTAACCAGTATACTTAATCAGGGGGAGCAAAGATCATGTATCAGGACAAGACGCTGGTGTGCCGTGATTGTGGCAAAGAATTCGTTTTCACGGCCGGTGAACAGGAATTCTACGCCGAGAAGGGCTTCCAGAATGAGCCCACCCGCTGCCGTGAGTGCCGTCAGGCGCACAAGGCCGCGCGGAACAACAACGGCCCGCGGGAAATGCACGACGCCGTGTGCGCCAATTGCGGCGCGCCCACGCAGGTTCCCTTCCAGCCCCGGGAGGATCGCCCTGTCTATTGCAGCGAGTGCTTCGCCGCGATGCAGCGCCGGTAAAAAACACCATGAAGACCCCGCCGCAAGGCGGGGTTTCTTTTTATTCTGTTTTTCAAAATGCGTGCTTGCTCCAGGCATGCCCGCCGGCGCAGGAGGGCATTATCCGTTTTGCCGCGGCATCGAAAAAGCATAAAAAAATGCCTCTTTCAAAAAAGAGACACTTTTCATCATGCTTTCTCTGATTGCAGCTTACACGCCCGAAAAATGGTCGTAGTGCGTCATATCGCCTTCCCGGGCGGGGGCGAATCCCATCGCGCCCGTTTCGCAGGGCAGCAGCCCCTCCCCGTAGCAGCGGTTCAGCACTGTCGCCAGGCCTTCGGCATAGGTCCAAACCATGGTCTGACCCGCCGCATCCTGGGTCTCGATGGTTTTCACGTTTTGCAGCCGGGGGCTTTCGGGGATCAGCTCCTCGATCCGGTTGATGCAGCGGGTATGCTCGCTGGCTGCTTCCAGCCCGCAGAGCACCGGCTCCTCCCCTCGGGCCACGGCCATGGCCCAGTCGATCTTCCAATTGTTGTTCTCATCCGGGCAACCATATTCAATCATGGTGCCGTCGCTTAGCCGTCCGCGGATAAGCAGCTTGTTCTCCGCCGTCCGCTCCGTGAACACCGTGCCCCGCTCAAATTCATACACAAACTCCGGATTGCGCGTTTCCTCCAGCTTCACGGCATGAGATACCAGATACAGCATTTCGGTGCCCGCGTCCGTGCGCAGCCGCAGCGCGCAGGTATCGTACATTTCGATGTCGTTGGCCCGATAGGTTTCCGCCTGAATATGGGCCACCCGGGCGCTCCGATCAATGGCCGGCCCGGCTACATACAGCATGTTGTGCAGATAATGGGCCGTGGCGTTGGCTGCCACGCTGTCCAGAATCCAACTGCCGTTTTTATCCTTTTTATGAGCTGCCCAGCCAATGCCCCGATGGAAATACCCATGGTTCCGGGGCCAGAGCACGATGGTTTTCATCCGCAGGGCTTTGCCGTATTTCCCGGCCAGCACATCCCGCTTCAGCGCCTGAATGGCTGCGCTGTGGGACCATTGGTATCCAATGGACACAGCCTTGCCCGCCGCATCCCGGGCCGCGATCATTTCCCGCACATCATCGATCACCGGGCATACCGGCTTTTCGCACAGCACGTGCGCCCCGTGGCGCAGGCAGCAGAGGGTCTGCTCCTTATGAAACTGAATGGGGCAGCAAAGGCAGGCCAGATCCGCCGAATGCTCCGCAAAAAAAGCGTCCAGGGACGGATAAACCGGAATCCCCGCCGCCACAAGATCACCATAGCGCGGGCTGGCGGACGCATAGGGGTCCACCACACCCACCAGCGCAAACGCATCCGGCTGGGGCTGATCCAGCAGCCGGTGCACATACGTGCCGCCATATCCGCCGATGCCTGACAGCACAATCTTCAGGGGCGTCGCCATATCGCATTTCTCCTTTGCATTGCCGGTAAAACGGCGTTATTCCTGTTCATCGGGAAATGCGCGCCGCTTCCAGCCCACGATCACGCCGCACAGCCCCGCCGCCCGGAACGACACATCCCGAAAACCGGCCTCCTGCATCAGACGCATGGTCTCATGACGGGTCAGCTCGCCCTCCTGACGCATGCGAAACAAAGGCACGGCCATCACCAGTTGGCCGCCCGTATGCAGCACCCGCATCGTTTCCGCCAGACAACGCCGGGCCTCCTCCCCCCGCAGGGGCACAGGCAGCAGCGCCGCATCGAAGGTATCGTCCCGCCAGGGGATGTCCTCCAGCCGGGCGGGGATCACATCCGCGTCCCCCAGGCTTTCCCGGGCAATCCGAGCCTGCTCCGGCGAATCGCACATGCCGCAAAGCGTCAGCTTATATTTGCCGCTCAGGTGCGCCAGCAGCGCGCCGCGGCCGCAAGCCATATCCAGAATCTTATCATGCTCCTCCAAGGTGGCCCAGGCGGCGCACGCCCGCATGGACGCAGTTAATCGCCTGTCTTTTTCCAGCGCCAGGGTATAGCGCCCCAGCGCCTGCGTCTTGGTCAGCACGGCATTCCCTCCCCTTTGCCCAGGGCATAAAAAACTCATCTCTCCCTCAAGCATAACGATTATAACACACTTCGGAAACAATTGCACCTACTTTCGTAATATTTTTTTAACTTTTTGTGTGGGATATAATATTTGCGAGAAAACCGTTCGCTGAGCGCTCAGGGATGGTTCCTTTTTTCACGGAAGTTCAAAACGCGCAATCATTTGAAGAACTGCGCCCCAAGCTGAGAAAGGAAACGTTCTTTGTTTCTTCCTCAGCCTGGGGCGCATCGTGATTAAAAAGCGCTATCTGTTCCTGTGGCTTTCCTGGAAAGGGCGCGGTTCACCGCATCCTGGCGCTCAGAGCCCGGCTTCCTTTTTCAGGGTTTCCACCTGATCCAGCCGTTCCCAGGGCAGATCCAGATCAGTACGGCCGAAATGGCCATACGCGGCGGTCTGGCGATAAATAGGCCGGCGCAGATCCAGGCGCTTGATGATGGCGTCGGGCCGCATATCAAACACCTTCTCCACCAGCTTGGCAATCTCCGCATCCGGGATCACGCCGGTTCCCCGGGTGTTCACCTGGAACGACACGGGCTTGGCGACGCCGATGGCATAGGCCAGCGCAATTTCGCACTGCCGGGCCAGCCCTGCGGCCACCACATTTTTGGCCGCGTGCCGGGCGGCATAGGCCGCGCTGCGATCCACCTTGGTGGGATCCTTGCCCGAGAACGCGCCGCCACCATGAGGCGCATAGCCGCCGTAGGTGTCCACGATGATCTTCCGGCCGGTCAGCCCGCTGTCCCCTGCCGGGCCGCCCACCACGAACCGCCCCGTGGGATTGATGAAAAACTTGGTGCCTTCATGCAGCAGATGCGCCGGAATCTCCGGACGAATCACGCCCTCAATCATGGCCTTTTCAATCTCCTCATGGGACACATGCTCATCGTGCTGGGTGGAAATCACCACTGCATCCACCGCCACAGGCTGGCCATCCTCATACGCCACGGTCACCTGCGCCTTGCCGTCAGGCCGCATCCAGGGGTAGGTGCCGTCCTTGCGCACCTTGGCCATCCGCCGGGTCAGCCGATGAGCCAGGGCAATGGGCATGGGCATCATTTCAGGGGTTTCGTCGCAGGCAAAGCCAAACATCATGCCCTGATCTCCCGCGCCGGTTTCATGCTCATCCGCAGCCCGGGTTTCCAGGGCCGCGTCCACCCCCTGGGCAATGTCCGGAGACTGATCGTGCAGCGCGGTCAGCACCGCGCAGGAAGCGCCGTCAAAGCCCTTCTTGGCCCGGTCGTAGCCGATTTCGTTAACCACCCTGCGCACGATATCCGCCACCGGCGCATAGCCCTTGGTGGTCACTTCGCCCATCACCATCACCAGCCCCGTGGTGGCGCAGGTTTCGCAGGCAACGCGGGAATACGGATCCTGTTCCAGCAGCGCGTCCAGAATGGCATCGGAAATCTGGTCGCACATTTTGTCGGGATGGCCTTCGGTCACGGATTCGGAGGTAAACAGTGTACGCATTTTTGCTCCTTTCATGCCCCGCATGTTCGGGGGCGATGCTTTTTCCGGCATCTGGAAATTGGCCGAACACCTTTCCTGGCAATAAAAAAGCCGCCTGCGCACAGACAGGCGACCCTCAAAAAGCGATGCTTTCGATTGCTCCTTATCTGCCAGCGCTTTCGCGCTGCTGGAATTAGCACCTTGCGGCGCTTGCACGCCGCCGGTTGCCGGGCTTCATCGGGCCAGTCCCTCAGCCGCTCTGGATAAGGTATTCAGTTCAAAAAACAGTATACACGGTTTCCTCTCTTTCGTCAAGGCGAAGCGGGATGATTTTCCGTAAAACCGCGCGTTTTTTCATGTGTTCTCGCCTTCCTGCCCGTCCTCACCTGGCCAAACGCAGAATTTACAGGCACTTATGTCAGATTCAGTTGACATTTCGTAATATTTCTGATATAAATAAGCAGGAGAAATGTTTCTATTCCCGAATGGTAAAAGCAGAAAATCAAGGCGCGATGGCGCGTTATGGAAGGTGAAATGCAATGGCAAAAAAGCGCAGCGGGGATGCTTATAAGAAGCTGGGCCGCATTCTGATGGTGCTGTTTGTGGTGCTGGTGGTCTGCGTGGCGGGCGTGGTGCTGATGGATAAATCCATCCTGGCCCAGCAGGCGGAAAATGCCCAGCGGGTGGCGGATGAAAATGCCAAGCTGGAAGCCCAGTATCAGCAGGCCAAGGCGGAGGAACAGGCCAAGGCTCAGCAGGGCGAAAGCATCCAGTGGCCGCAGCCCAAGGCCGAAGGCTGGGATGTGGTGGATCTGACGGATTATCCCCTGACCAATACCTATGCGGTGAACGTATCCCGCCATGAGCTGACCATGGGCGGCCTGATGCTGCTGAACCAGTGGCATTCCCTGCCCAGCGATTTTTCCGAGGATGAGCTGCTGGCGGTTTACGCGGTGGATAAAACGATCCCCGTGTCCGGCTCCAGCGTGCGGCTGTTCCCTGCGGCCATTTCGGCGCTGGGCGAAATGCTGGCGGCAGCCAAGGAGGAAGGCCTGGAGGGCTATGTGGTCAATCAGGGCTATCGCACCATGGAAGAACAGTCCGCCTTCTATAATGAAGCGGCTGCCAAATATTCCGACAAATACTCCGGCGAAGCGCTGATTGAAAAAGTGCGCACGGCGGCAAACGTGAATTATCCCGGCACCAGCGAATATCAGTCCGGCTTCTCGCTGCGGATGGATCGTTACAGCAAGACGGACCGGGAGCTGATGGACAAAAAATTTGCCGATACGGAGCAGTCCGATTGGCTGGTAGCCAACAGCTGGCAATACGGCTATGTATTCCGCTTCCCGGTGCAGGGCTATCCCAATAGCACGGTGACGGACAAATCCTACAAGACCGGCGTGAGCAGCAAGCTGAGCATTTATCGCTATGTGGGCAAGGGCCATGCGGCGGTGATGCATGCGCTGGACATGTGCATGGAAGAATACATCGAGTACCTGATGAAGCATCCCCACATTGCGGTGTATGAGGACGGGGTGCTCAAGTATGAGATCACCCGGATGGCCGGCGGCACCACGGCGGCGGATGTGCAGGTGAACGTGACGCTGTCTGCCGCGGAATACACGGTGTCCACGGACAACGTGGGCGGCGTGGTGGTTTGCATGACGTACTGAGAACAGAAAAGAGCATATGGCGGGGGAACCGTTCCTTGGAGGCTGAAGAACGGTTCCCCCGTACTCCTTCCAAGAAAACCGAAAGAGATTAAAGTTTTTTATTGCATCAGCAGTATTGCCCCACAGACAATGCGCCCCAGATGGAGAAGAAACGGCAAAAGCGCGTTTTTCCATCTGGGGCGCATGTTTGCATCGGTGTTTATTTCAATGCCTTTCGGATAAATGCGGGAAATGGCCTTTGCTGTCAAAGCCTCCTCCCGTTTTTTATTACTCCATTTGTTTTCCGTCATGTTTCCTTCGAGGATGGCGTGAGGGATTGATAATAGCTGCCGAAATCCGCAAGGGCGTCAATAATCGGCAGCATTTCCCTGCCCAGGTCCGTAAGCCCATATTCCACCCGTGGGGGCATTTCGCGATAATCACGGCGGTATGCAAGGCCATCATCCATCATTTGGCGCAGGCTGTCGGTCAGCACCTTTTGCGATATGCCGTCCAGATCCCGTTGCAATTCGTTGAATCGCCATGGCCGCATTTTCAGATTGCGCAGAATCAACAGCTTCCATTTCCCACCGATCAGCGCCACAGCCGTTGCAACCGGGCACATCGGAAGTTCTTCCTTCGTTTTCATCGGCAGCACACCTCCAGGTCCAGTATAGCACATTCAGTTTTGCATGTACAGTAACAAAAAAGTGCGTACTTGTTTTTGCCGCCATGGCCCTGTAAACTAAGGACAAGTAAGGCAACCTTGCGAAAAACATTTGGAGGTCTTTATCATGACAAACTACACGAAAATCAATGTTGGAAACGAAGGGCGCGTGGAGCTGCACGATCAGCTGGCGCTGACCGGCGCGGAGGTGAGCATCAACCAGCTTCCGGCAGGCGCAGGCGTGCCGTTCGTTCATACACATAAGAACAATGAGGAAATCTATGGCATTCTGGCTGGCGAAGGAAAGGCCGTCATTGACGGCGAGGAGATTTCGCTTACGGCCGGGGATTGGCTGAAAGTTGCGCCCGCCGCAAAGCGTCAGTTCTCCGCTGCGGCCCATACCGGCGTCACGTTTGTATGCATCCAGGTCAGGGAAAACTCCCTGGGCGGCTTCACGGCCGGGGACGCCATCGTGTATTAATCCGCCGGGCCGGGGCGGAAACGGTCTGCCGTCTCCTTCCCCGACCCCTGCCGGCGGACGTGGCCCGGCATTTACTTTTTCTTCACCGGATAGCAGGCCTCCGTCACAAATTCTTCGGGATTCTGGGTTTCATGGGGGCTCACATGGTAAATGTTGAACATCGGGCCGTCGGACTCATAGCCGTTTTCCTGCAGCCATGCGCCGATGGTGGCGTACACATCGGAAATCTGCGCATAGCTGCCTTTGAAGGTGCAGCTGGCCACCGTCACCTCCGGCAGGGTGCGGAACTTCACATGCTCCGTATCCGGATAGGCGCCCTTGACCGTTTTCCACGCCAGCATCTCCACATCCGTTTCCTTGTATTCCCCGTCCAGGAACGTGACGGCGCAAAGGCAGGGATCGGCTTCGGTCAGACGCATGCCGGCGGTTTCCTGCATCATGACGCTCCAGATCATCCCCTCGCAGTCATAGCGGGGAATGGTCATGTGCACGGTGGCGGCGTAGCGCTGGGGAATGGTTTTAATGGTCACATTGTAGCTCATGTTTTCTTCCTTTCTCAGCCGCTTTCGGGCTGTGTCCAAAAGCGTCAGCTTATGCATCGTATCGCGCAGCAACGCTTCCAGCTCCTGCTGCCGGATGGCAAAGTATCGCTCCATCTGCTCCCGATCGTTATATTCTTCCAGGATTTTCACGATGTCGGCCAGCGAAAAGCCCATATCCTTCAGGGCCGTAATCCGGCAAACGATGGGGAGCTGATCCTCCCGATAATATCGGTAATCGGTGAAGCGGTCGATTTGCGCAGGCTTAAGCAGCCCCATCTCGTCATAATGGCGAAGCATACGAACGCTGACTCTGGACAGCTTTGAAAATTCTCCGATTTTCAGCATGGCGGTACCCTCCTGTTGCTGATTCTGCTTGAGCTCAAGGCTATCATAATGCCTGTCACAATGGCAGAGTCAAGAGCCTTTTTCTTTAGGGAGAAATGCTCTATAAACGCATATAAAAGCCGTCCGAACGGATACGCTCGGGCGGCTTCAATTGTTTTTCGTTTTACAGGCCCGTCAGTTTACCTGCTCATAGAAGGCCACTTCCACCCGCGGGAAGTTCTGGATGGTTCCGCCTTCCACCAGCACGCTGTAGGCCTCGGAGGCCGTGCCATAGAGCACAGCCTGAGTCCCCACGGTAAAGGGCGGCTCCTCGCTGGAGATGGCGTAAACGATCTGCTTATAGGTCTCACCGGATTTGCTCAGCGCAAAGGTGGTCACCCATTCGCCGCCCCGGGATTCCGTGCCGGTGATATAGCCGGTGAGCTTCACGGCCTTGCCCTTATTGGTGGTTTTGGCCAGATTCTGGTAGTCAATTTTCTTGGCGGAGGACTTCATCTTTTCCACCCGTTCCACGTCGTTATACGACCGGGTGGCGGTATAGGTGAACAGCCGCTCCTGCAATCCCTTTTTCGTGACGCTGAGCACGATGGTGTAGGTGCCCTCGGCGCTGGTATCCAGCTTGATGTTAAATTCCTGGCTGGTGTAGGTCTTGGCGTAATCCCTGGGCCCGGTCATGGACACCTTGGTGGTGGCCCCGGAAATGGTAGAACCGGAAATGACGGTTTCATCCCCCAGCACATCGCCGGGATAGGTGGTCAGGCTCACAGGAAGAATGCCCTGTTGGAAGGTGACGGAATAGGCGCGGGTAGCGTCCAGAGCGCCCTCTGCATGAGCAGTCAGGGTGACGGAATAGATACCCTGTGAGGGCAGGGTCACCTTCATGGAAAACACGCCGGAGCCGTTGGCTATGTCCGTATAGGTCTGGCTGCCGGTGGAACCCAGAGAGAAGACCGTGGCCGTCACGGTGGCCTTGCGCTCGGTGGTGCCCTTGATGGTAAAGACACCGTCGGAGGTTTCGGTAGGCGGTGCGCTGGTCAACGCCAGCTTCACGGGCAGCTCGGGCATGGGCAGCACTTTGGTGAACCTGAAGGTTTTCATGATGCCTTCCAGCACGGTGTTGTCCGCTTCCTTGGCGTTGCGGCCCGTCACCTGCATATCCAAGGTGATGGTATAGCCGTTGCGGATGGTGCGCCGCTGATAACCGGAGCACACCAGCTGGCCGCCCTCCCGCAGGGTATACTGGGTGACCAGGAAGCGCATGGCGTCCTTGCCGTAATTGCGCCAGGCGGCGCTGGAATAGGCATACCCCAGCACGCTGTATGCCGAGCCGTTGGTGTGGGATACGCGATACTCCTTGCGCATATCCTCATCCTGGTTGTTCAGGTCAAAGTAGGTCTGTGCGTCCAGATCCTTCAGCGCCGTAATCACCAGCGTGCGGCCATTTTCCAGATCCACGGCCTTGAGCAGAATCCCTTCGTTTTCAAAGGTGTTCTGCAGCGCGTCCAGATCCTGGCCCTGCGCATTGAGCCAATCGGCATTGGCGCTGAGGTTATACGGGGTGAGTACCACGTCAAAGGCGCTGCTGCTCACGTCCACCGACGCATTGATATCCGAGAAGGAATAGGTCTGGGCCCAGGCGGGAGAAACGCACAGCAGCATCAGCAGCGTCAGCCCCGCCACGGCAAGCAGAAATTTACGCAAGGCAATTGCCTCCTTTCAGTATGCGGAAAATCGTCACTATATTGTAACATAAACTACATGATTTTTCAATCCTTTCCGAAGGTTTCCGTGCCTGTTCCCCCATGAATTTACATTTCCATTCAGGTTTCCTGCAAAACCGATCCCGTTCTTGACAGCGGGCGGCGAATATGGTATGCTTGGCGCGCATAAAAGTTAGGAGGAGCTAACTCGTGAGCAAAACGTTGGCGGATCTGCTGCCCGGAGAGAGCGGCATTGTGGCGCAGGTGGGCGGCGAAGGGGCGCTGCACCGGCATATTCTGGATATGGGGCTCACCCCTCGGACAGCCGTAAAGGTAGGAAAATTAGCCCCCATGGGCGATCCCATGGAAATTCAGCTGCGGGGCTATTCCCTGACGCTGCGCAAGGCGGACGCCGCCCAGATCATCCTGCAGGAGGAATGAGCATGCAGCATTACGTATTTGCCCTGGCGGGCAACCAGAACAGCGGAAAAACCACGCTTTTCAACCGGCTCACCGGCTCCAATCAGCATGTGGGCAATTGGCCGGGGGTGACGGTAGAACAAAAGACGGGCACACTGATCCATCATCACCATGGCGACAGCACCCATTTCGGCCCGCCCCTTTTCCGCCGCCGGGAAAACGCGGCGGAGAATACCGATGTGCAGATCGTGGACCTGCCCGGCATTTATTCCCTGAGCCCCTATACAATGGAAGAAGTGGTCTCCCGGGATTTTATCACGCTGCAAAAGCCCGATGCGGTGATCAACATCGTGGACGCTACCAATCTGGAGCGAAACCTGTATCTCACGCTGCAGCTGGCGGAGCTGGAAACGCCCATGGTGGTGGCCCTGAACATGATGGATGAAGTGAACAAAAACGGGGACACCATTTACGTGGACAAGCTCAGCCAGGCGCTGGGTGTGGCGGTGGTGCCCATCTGTGCCCGGAAAGGGGAAGGCATGGATGAGCTGGTGCGCCAGGCCATGCTGGCGGCGGAAAAGAAGCTGCTGCCCCGGAAGCTGGACATCTGTCAGGGCGAAACCCACGAAGCGCTCCACGCCATTATTCATCTGATCGAAGAAAACGCACGGGCCAAGGGGCTCTCCCCCCGCTACGCCGGCACCAAGCTGCTGGAAGGGGACGAGCGGATGGAAAAGCTGCTGGCGCTGGATGAAAACACGCTGCACATTATCGGCGAGATCATTGCCCGGTTGGAAAAGCAGGAGGGCATGGAGCGTGCTGCCATCATGGCCGATGCGCGATACACCTTCCTGGATGGGATCATGCGGGCCTGCGTGGTGAAATCCAAGGAAGCGCCGGAAAGCAAAAGCGCCCGGATTGACAAAATCGTCATGCACCGGGCGCTGGCATTTCCCATTCTGATTCTGATGATGCTGCTGGTGTTCTTCATCACCTTCGGCCCCATCGGCTCTGCCATTGCCGACGGCTTTGCAGCATTGATCAATCAGGGCGTCGCGCTGATCGATCAGGGCCTGGCCCAGGCCCGCACGGCCCCCTGGGTGCATGATCTGCTGGTGAACGGCGTGCTGGCCGGGGTAGGCAGCGTGCTGGGCTTTCTGCCCACGATTGTGATTCTGTTCCTGCTGCTGTCCATTCTGGAGGACAGCGGATACATGGCCCGGGCGGCATTTCTGATTGACAAGCCCATGCGCAAGCTGGGGCTGAATGGCCGAAGCTTCATTCCCATGGTCATGGGCTTTGGCTGCACAGTGCCTGCTGTGATGGGCGCACGGAGCATGCAAAGCCAGCGGGACCGCCGGTTCACCATCATGCTCACGCCGTTTATGAGCTGCGGCGCGAAGGTGCCCATTTACGCGCTGTTCACCCGGGCTTTTTTCCCGGAGCAGGGCGTGCTGGTGATGTGCTGCCTGTATCTGGGCGGGATGCTGATGGCGGTGCTCAGCGCACTGGTGCTGAAGAAAACCGTATTTCACGGGGACGCGGCGCCCTTCATCATGGAGCTGCCCTCTTATCGCCTGCCCACGCCGGGCAACGTCTGGCGCACCCTGTGGGATAAGGCCAAAGACTTTCTTCAGCGGGCGTTCACCATCATTCTGGCCGCCACGGTGGTGGTCTGGTTCCTGCAAAGCTACACGTTCTCCCTCACCCAGGCTGTGAATCTAGAAGAAAGCATGATGGGCGTGATCGGCAGCTTCCTGGCCCCGCTCTTCCGGCCCCTGGGCTTTGGCTCTGTGGCCCCGGCCACGGCGGTGCTCACCGGCGTGATCGCCAAGGAAAGCGTGGTATCCACGTTATCGGTGCTGTCCGGGGTGGATCCCACCAGCGACGCCATGCTTGCCGCCCTGCACGGAATCTTCCCGTCCACCCTGTCCGCCGTTTCCTTCCTCACGTTTGTGCTACTGTATATGCCCTGCGTGGCCGCTTATGCCGCCATGCGCCGGGAAATGGAGGGCAAGCATGTGGCCCTTGCCAGTGTGGCCGCGCAGACGGCGCTGGCCTGGGTAACGGCGCTGGCGGTATATCAGGTGGGCTCGTTATTCATTTTCTGAGGTGAGCGCATGGATTGGAGCATTCTGCTGGGCGCCGCGGTGATTGCTTACGCCGCCTGGATTCTGATTCGTCATCTTCGTCGCATACGCCGGGGCGATTGCAGCTGCTGCGGAGAAAAGGCCTGCTGCAACGGGCATTGCCAAGCGCGAAAAAAGTAAAAATATCGGAGACAGACTTTGCGTAAAAAGCCCCCTCCCGCGCTCATTCGAAGAGCGGCAGGAATAAAAGTCAAACCATATCTCATCAGCAATGCGCCTCGGATTGGTGAGAAAATGCGCAATCATTTTCTTTCCATTCTGGGGCGCATTGCTATCTCGTGAAACCTGCTTTCTATCCTTACGGGTTTCCTGGAAAGAGGGCATGGAGAAAAACGCTTCGTGGCTGCAAAGAACGGATTCTCCTGCGAAAAGATTATCTCTTTAATAAAACGCACCCCGGATTGAAAGATGATCATTCGTCTCTCCAATCTGGGGTGCATTGCTGATTGAACGAAAGCTTTCTTCTATTCCTCCGGGGGTCTTGGAAAGAGAGGGGGGAACACCGTTCTTGGCCAAGAAGAATGGTTTTTCCCCGCATTCTTCTACTTCTCTCACGCCTTGTCTTCCGGTCCAAACACAATGGCCGCGCCCTCGGGCCGCACGTCCAGCACAAAGCAGGAATGCGTCCCAAACACTTTTTCCATCCGCTGCACGAACGCATCCACCATCTCGTTGGGCACGAAGTTCAGCGTGGTGCCGGCAAAGCCGCCGCCATGGACGCGCCACGCGCCCTTGTCCTTGAGCATGCTGGCAGCCATAGCCAGCGCCAGCGCCAGCGACTGATGCACACTGCCGCCGGGATACACATTCTGCAGCAGCATCCAGCTGCTTTCCCCGGATGCCTTCACGCTTTCAAACATCGCGCCCAGATCATTCATGCGGATGGCATGCACCTGCTGCTTCACCCGCTCATTTTCTTCAAAGAAATGGAACGCCCGCAGCACAGCCCGCTCGCCCAGCTTCTCCCGCAGGGGATTGATCTGCTGCCACACCTGCTCGGGCCGCACCTGACGGAGCACCTTTTCGCCCAGCGCCTGCGCCACGGCCTGCATTTCTTCCCGGATGGATGCGTATTCCGCCGTCAGGTTATCATGGCTGGAGCCGGTATTGACCACCACCAGCGAATACCCCGCCTCGTTAAAGCCAAAGGACAGGGGGGTCACCTGCGGCTCGCCCTTGAAATCAATGGTAACCAGGCCGCCGGTGCTGGACGCCATCTGATCCATCAGGCCGGAGGGCTTCCCGAAATACACGTTTTCGGCGTACTGGGCAATCTGCGCCCGCAGGGTGCTGTTCACCGTAAAGCCGTTATACAGGGCGTCAAAGATGGCGCATATCAGCACTTCATAAGCCGCCGAGGAGGAAAGGCCGCTGCCGCTGAGCACATCCGAGGTGATTGCCGCGTCAAAGCCGCCAATTTTGAAGCCGCGCTCCGCCATGCCCGCCGCCACGCCGCGAACCAGCGCCGCAGAGGTGCCTTCTTCGTCCTTCCGGGGAGCCAGATCGGCAAGGGTCAGCTCAATGGCCGGGAAGCCCTGGCTTTGCACGAACACCTTGTCATCCGTCCGGGGAGACACACAGGCCACGCAGTCCAGATTCACCGCCGCGGCCAGCACCCGGCCATTGTTGTGATCCGTGTGATTGCCGGCGATTTCGGTGCGTCCCGGGGCGCTGACCAGATACAGCGGGGCCTGATTGGCATGGAACAGATCCTCATGGGCCTTCACCAGCCGGGAATAGCGGGTAAGCTGGCGGGCCAGCTCGCCCTCCCGATGGCCATAAAGACGGGCAAAGCGTTCAGTGGCAGGGGCACGGCGCAGCTGCGCCAGCATCTGGGCATAGCTATCCATCAAAATATCCTCCTCATTGCGCGTTGAGGACTCCCTGCCAGAAGGCCAGGAAATCGTTCAAGCCCATTTCATCCAGCGTAGTCTCAAATTCCCGGAAGCTCTCATCAGAAATTTCTTTTTCACCCAGCACCCACTGGGCCAGCTGCATATCCACATAATAGCCGATCTGGTTTTGCAGGGGTGTGATGTAATCCACCTGTTCCTGGGTGAGACTGTAATACGGGAAGGGCTGCACCGTCAGCGCATTCACCGCATCCTGCTTTTCCACGGTTTCCAGCAGGGTGGAACTGCCGCCATAGCGGCGCTGGAACGCATCGGCCAGCTTGCCCGGCGCGGTGCCGCCGCCATCGAGCAGATTGGATACGGTGAAAAACGAATCGTTCTTGGCGCTTTCGGTAAGCCGCCAGGTGCCGTCCCCATCCACCACGTAATCCACGTTTTCCTTGCCGGCAGAGGCCAGAACAGCGCCTTCATCGGAATACAGGAAATCCACCCATTGCAGCATCTTTTCCGGCTCCTTGCAGGCGCTGGTGACGGCGAAGGTGCCCCGGAGCACATTGCCTGCAAAGTCCCGGTATACCTGCTTGCCCTCATAGATCAGCGGGGAGAGGATGGTGTAATCCGTCGCCCAGTTCACCCGGAACACATCCGCGGCCATGGGGGCGAGAATCACGCCATAGGTGGCCACGGCGTTGCTGTCGGTCACCTGGCGCATGGCGCTGCTGGTTTCAAAACCGCTGTTATCCAGCAGCCCGGCCTGATAGAGATCGCGGCACCAGGTGACAAACAGGCGATAATTCTCCTCCAGCGGCATGAATTTCACCGTGCCATCATCCACGAACACATTGTAATCATTGGCCACCAGCCCAAAGGCGTGGGCCAGGAATTTCAGATCAAAGGAGCCCAGAAAGCCGAAGGGGATTTCATCCTTCTTGCCGTTTTTGTTGGGATCCCGGGTCTGGAACGCAGTAAGCACGTCCACCAGCTCCTGCGCGGTGGTGGGCGTTTTCAGGTTCAGGTTCTTGAGCCAGACAGAATTGATCCACATATAGTTCTGCACCGGCGTGGTGGTGATATACGGCAGGGCGACGATACTGCCGTCGGGCAGGGTAATCGCGGAAAGATATTCCGGGTTTTCCTGCAGAATCGCCCAGAGGTTGGGGCAGTTTTCTTCCAGATAGGGTTTGAGATCAATGAGCACCCCGGCGTCATGCATGGCAATGCATTCGGCGGAGGACAGATTGGCCTTGAACAGCACATCCGGCAGATTTTCCCCCGCCTGATACGCCTGCTTGGCCTTTTCCCAGTCGGCGGCGGTGGTATACTGCTGATAATTAAACTGCACGCCGGTGGCTTCCTCCATGCGCTGGAAGAAGGCGTTGGTTTTCCAGTCCCGGTATTGGGTATCATCGAAGCCTGCCAATGTATAGGGGGCCAGGGCAGGGGCATCCTCGGCCAGAGCGCAGCCGCACAGGCAAATCGCGCAGCTCAGCGCCAGACAAATGAACCGTTTCAACAAATTCTCGGAGACCTCCTTTGCGATAACTGCCTATATTATACAGGATTTCATCCGATTTGAACACCCCTAATTTATGGCCTCAGCGTGGCAGGGCGGGCACAAATTGAAGAAAAAATGATTGATTGTTTTAGGGCGCTGCGCCCCGGCTCAGGGCGAAAACGCTTCAACGGTTTTCCTCCCTGTTCGGGGACGCATTGGCGGAACCTCCTCCATGGATTTTGCATCATTTCCCGCTAAGAATCTCCTGCAGCTCCTCCTCCCGAAGGGTTTCCCGCTTCAGCAGCGCGTTGGCCAGCGCATCCAGTTTGCTCCGCTCCGCCTGCAGGCGGGCAAGCGTCTGTTCCCGTGCCTGGGTGAGCAACTGCTTTTTATCCGCTTCGATATCGCCTGTTTCGCCCATGGCCCAGTCCTCCGCCATCCGCGCGGCAATCTCCCGGGCCTTTTGCAGATCATTCGCCGCGCCAGTGGTCACCTCGTCCGGGCCGAAAACCAGTTCCTCGGCGCATCTGCCGCCCAACGCCGTGCAGAGCATGGCCGTCAGCTCACACCGGGAATGAAGCGCCCGGTCAGGCTGGACGCTCATGGAATAGCCCGCCGCGCCCCGGCTGGAAGGCAGGATGGTCACCCGGGTCAGCCGGGCATCTGGCAAAAGCAAATGCGTCATCAGCGCATGGCCCGCTTCATGATAGGCCGTGATGCGCTTTTCCTGATCCGTCAGCTTCCGGGGGCTATCCTCCCCCACGGTAACGGCCAGAAACGCCTGCTCCAGATCGCTGGGCTCGATCAGGGCGCTGCCCCGCCGGGCGGCGCGGATGGCTGCTTCGTTAAGCATGGTTTCCAGCTGCGCACCGGAAAACAGCGCCGTCTGCCGGGCCAGATCGCAAAGATCCGTTTCCGGGCTCATGGGCTTTTTCCGGGCATGCACCTGCAGAATCTGCAGCCGCTGCTCCCAATCGGGCAGCCCCACCTCAATCCGCCGGTCAAACCGGCCTTCCCGCAGCAGCGCGGGATCCAATGTATCCAGCCGATTGGTGGCCGCCAGCACGATGATGCCGTCGCCGCCGGAAAAGCCGCTCATTTCGGTGAGCAGGGCGTTGAGGGTCTGCTCCCGCTCGTCGTTGCCGTTATCCCGCTTTTTGCCGATCGCATCGATCTCGTCAATAAAAATCACGCCGCCGCCCGCCTTTCGCGCCCTGCGAAACAGCTCCCGCACCCGGGATGCGCCCACGCCCACATACACCTGCACAAAGTCCGCGCCGCTCATGGCGAAAAACGGTGCCCGCGCCTCCCCAGCCAGCGCCCTGGCCAGCAGGGTTTTGCCGGTGCCGGGCGGCCCATAGAGCAGCACGCCCTTGGGCGGACGGGCGCCCATCCGCGCAAATTGACCCGGCGATTGCAGGAAGGCCACCAGATCCTGCATGCTCCGCAGGGTTTCCGGCGCGGCGGCCACATCGGAAAAGGTGGTTTCCGGAACGGCGGATTCCGCCTGCACTGCCGCATACCTGGCCAGCCCTGCCGCGCCGCTGCCGCGCTTTTTGGCTGTCGCCATGACCGCCAGCACCGCGATGGCCGCCAGCGCCAGCCCCGGCAGCGGAGATGCCGCTGTTTCCCGCGCGTCGATCCCCAGGGAAAGCAGCCGTTCCTTGGCGCTGTCCGAGCGGGGATTGGGCGTGGATGCCGCTTCGCCGGATCGCAGAATCACCTGCCAGTCCGCGCTGTCGCTCAGGGTGACGGAAGCGATTTCGCCCTGCTGGGCCAGCTGCCAGAATTCCGGATAGCTCAGCCTCCGAATCGTCTCCCCGCCCCCCTGCAGCGCGCAGCCAAGCAGCAGTGCGCCCAGCATGGCAAACACCAGCAGCCCTTTCCAATTTTTAATCTTCATCAGCGCCACCTCCCCGGACAATACAAACCTGCTATTCAGCCTTCACGCAGCCAGTATACAGGCCGCGGGGCGGCGCTGTCCATGGCAATTTCATCCGTTTTTCCTTTATCTGGCTGTTTGGCGGAAAGGCTTGGCTGGGAACAATGGCATAGAACCAGCAAAAGGAGGCGGCAGGCATGCGCAAAGGAAAATGGGGCCGGGCGACGGCAGGCATGAGCCGGGCAGAGGAAAAGGAAGCGCTGCGGGAGCTTCGGGCGCTGGACGGCACAAAGAAACGCCATACAGGCCGAACACTGCTTATCGTGCTGGCAGCGCTGATTGCGTCCGGCGCGGCAGCCTTTTATTTCCTGTTCGATGTGGGCTCCTGGCAGCGCATTGACCTGAACAGAATTGTCAACGTGCCCCAGAGCGGCGCGATTTACGATCACACCGGCGCGTTCGTTTCCCGCATCCAAAGCAGCGAGAACCGGGTGAGCATCCCGCTGTCACAGGTACCCCGGGACGTGCAAAGCGCTTTTCTGGCGGCGGAGGATTTGCGGTTTTATCAGCATCGGGGCTTTGATCCCATCCGCATTGCCGGGGCCGTGGTTTCCAATCTGCGCAGCGGCGAATACGGCCAGGGAGCCAGCACGATTACCCAGCAGCTGGTGAAGCTGAGCCATCTGACCACAGAGAAAACCCTGGCCCGAAAATTTGAGGAAATCTACCTGGCCATCCAATTGGAGCGGCAATGCACCAAGGATGAGATTCTGGAAATGTATCTGAATTACATTTACTTTGGACGGGGCGCGTATGGCATTGAGGCGGCGGCCCAGGCGTATTTCGATGTGTCTGCATCCCAGCTGACTGCGGCGCAGGGCGCATGTCTGGCGGCCATTATCAAAGCGCCCGCCGCTTACGCGCCCCATCTTCATCCCGAAGCCAACCGCCAGCGCCAGCAATACATCCTGCGTACCATGCAGGAAAACGGCCTGCTCAGCGAAGAAGCCTATCAGCAGGCTCTGGCACAGGATGTGACGCCCGTAGCGGCTCAGGCGACGGCCGCGGCGTATGGCTGGTATACGGACGCGGTGCTGGACGAGGCCGAAGCCCTGCTTTCGCTTCAGGCAGAGGCGCTGCTTGGCGGCGGCTATCATATTTATACGGCGCTGGATACCGCCCAGCAGGACCTGATCGACACCCAGTTTCAATCCGCCTCCAATTTTCCTGCCGATGCTGCCGACGGGGAGCAGGCGCAGGGGGCCATGGCCAGTGTGGACGTGCACACCGGCGCGGTGCGGGCCATTGTGGGCGGCCGGGAATACACCGTACAGCGGGGGCTCAACCGGGCCACCCAGCTTCGCCGCCAGCCGGGCTCGGCCCTCAAGCCGCTGGCAGTATACGCCCCGGCCATCCAATCCTATGGCTATATGACCGCCAGTGTGCTGAACGACACGCCCCAGAAATTCGGCAATTATTCCCCGCGCAACAGCGGCAATCTGTATTATGGCAATGTGACCGTGCGCACGGCGGTGAAAAACAGCCTGAACGTGGCGGCGGTATCGCTGATGAGCAAGATCGGCGTGGCGGCAGCCCGGGATTATCTGACCAAGGTGGGCATTCCGCTGGACGACCGGGACTGGAATCTGTCTCTGGCGCTGGGTTCCATGACCTACGGCGTATCCCCCGTGCAGCTGGCGGCGGCCTACGCGCCCTTTGCCAATGGCGGCGTATTTTACGCGCCCTATTTCATCGAGCGCATTGAGGATAAAAACGGCCAGGTACTTTTCCAGCGGGAGCGTAGCGGCAAGCAGGTTCTCTCCGCCCAGACGGCTTATCTGATGACCAGCCTGCTCCAATCCGTCACCTCCGCAGGCACGGGAGCCAAGCTGACAAGGGCGGGCGTGCCCGTAGCGGGCAAGACGGGCACGGTGAACATGACCGGCGGCGGCAACCGGGACATTTGGATGGCCGCCTATAACAGCGATCTGTCCACCGCCTTCTGGATGGGCTTTGACAATCCGGACAGCACCCACAAATTCCAGAGCTGGGTTTCCGGCGGGGATTACACCGCCGCTCTGGCCGCCAAATTTTTCAAGGCCGCCTATCGGGACGTGAAGGAAAAGCCTCAGTTTGCGCAGGCGGATGGGGTGGTCTGGCTGAAGATTGACGCCAAAGCCATTGAATGGGCGGGCGAGCCCATGCTGGCTTCCTCCCTCACCCCCAAGGCTTACAGCTATTCGGAGGTGTTTCTATCTTCCAATCGTCCCACCAAGGAATCCAACGTCTGGTCCGCACCCCGATCGCCTTCGGCCTTTTATGTCACCCACAACAACGCGGGCAACCCGGTGCTGGTGATCACCGCCTCGGACGCGGGACTCTATCGCATTCAGCGGGATGCGGTAGGCGAATGCATCATCCTCAATGAGCTTTACGGCAGCGCCGGTGAAACCCTGTATTACACGGACAAAAAGGCCAAGGTGGGCGTGGTATACACCTATCGGATCATTCCCATCAATTCCGAGCTGCTCAACAACGGTGTGCTTCTGGAAGGCAAGCAGGCCGTGCAGATCGCCCAGGCCAAGGCCCCTTCCTCCGGACGCACCCTTTGGGAGGACATCACCGGCCTGCTCTTTGGCAAAGCCCATGAAGAGCCGGAAAGCGCGGGCGCGCTGTCGCTGTTCTGGCAATCCGGGGATTAACCGTTGCGCAAAGGCCGCTCATGTGGTATACTGGCGCTGAATGAAGCAGCAAAGGAGACGCGGCCATGAAGCATTATATCATTGTGAAGTTCACCCCGGAGGTGGAGGATAAGCCGGCGCTGATTACCCGGGTGCGTTCGCTGTATGCCGCCGCTTCGGAGATTCCCGGCGTGACGGGGGCGGATGTGATCCCCTGCTGCATTGACCGGCCCAATCGCTTTGATCTGATGATCATCGTGCACATGGACAAAGCCGCCCTGCCCACCTGGGATGACAGCCGGCTGCATCATGATTGGAAGGAACGGTTCGGCCAATACGTGGAAAAGAAAACCATTTTCGACGCGGAGGACTGAGGAGAATTTTATGAGACCCTGCGAGGATTTATGGGGAACCTGCTTGTGTGCCAAAAGCGGGTTCCCCATACCCCTCCCGAAAACCAGCTGGGATAAGAGCATTTTCCCTGTAACCTGCAACGCGCCCCTGATGGGCAGAGAAACGGCGTTTCGTTTTCTCCTTCCATCCGGGGCGCATTGCCGTTTCGGACGCTGCGCCGAATCAAAAAAGACGCCGTTCTTCGCTGCAAAGAACGGCGCTCTTGTTATCTTATTCATCTGTTTCCGGCACAGGCCAGGGATAGTGCAGCGCATCCAGGGGCAGGAGGTCGATCTTCGCGTCAGTCAAAGCGGTAAGCGTGGTCAGCACTGTGCCCAAATCCTTTTCCCGGATCAGCACCGTGGCCTCCACCGATGCGCCGAAGGACGTATCCTCCGTGATTTGCGGCAGCGCCTTGAGGGCGTGATTTACCTTATCCCACAAAGGGTAAGGCACATCGATCAGCACCCGCCGGCTTTCCTCCATCATCACCACCTGCGCGGCGCTCAGCGCAATGGCGCAGCCATGGCTATACGCCCGCACCAGTCCGCCCGCGCCCAGAAGCACGCCGCCAAAATACCGCGTGACCACCACGCAGCAGTTCACCACCCCCCGGGCCTTCATCACCTCAATGATGGGCATGCCCGCCGTGCCGCCAGGCTCGCCATCATCGCTATAGCGCATGATGCCGGCGTTCTGGCCGATGATGTAGGCGTAGCAGTTATGGGATGCGTCCTTATGCTTATCCCGGATGCGGCGCAGGAAGGCCAGGGCCGCGTCCTCCGTTTCGCAGGGCGCGGCATAGCCGATAAACCGGCTCTTGTTCACAATAAACGCATCGCTGGCCTCCCGGCGCAGGGTTTTATAATCGCCCGGCATGGATTACTTGAGCACCACGCGGCAGAAATTCTTCTTGCCCTTGCGCAGCAGCAGTCCATCGGTGGGGATCATATCGGCGGTGACCACAGTGTCGATATCCGTCACCTTCTGATCGTTCATCACCACTGCGCCCTGCTGCACCTGCTTGCGGGCGTCGCCCTTGCTCTGGCACAGGCCGCACAGGTTGAGCAGCGTGGTCAGGCGGTTATCCTCGGCCATCTGGGCCGTGGTCCAGGCGAAGGTGGGCACATCCGCCGCCGCGCCGCCGGCAAACAGCGCCGCCGCCGCCAGCTGGGCCTTCTGGGCTTCTTCCTCGCCATGCACCAGCTTGGTGCATTCAAAGGCCAGCGCTTTCTTGGCTTCATTGATTTCGCTGCCTTCCAGTGCGGAAAGCCGGCGCACCTCGTCCATGGGCAGGAAGGTCAGCAGCCGCAGGCACTTTTCCACATCCTGATCGGCAACATTTCGCCAGTACTGATAGAATTCGTAGGGCGAGCAAAGGGTGGGATCCAGCCACAGGGCGCCCTTCTCCGTCTTGCCCATTTTCTTGCCCTCATGGTTCATCAGCAGCTTAAAGGTGCAGGCGAAGGCAGCCTCATGCTCCTTACGGCGGATCAGATCCGCGCCGGAGAGCATATTGCTCCATTGGTCGTCGCCGCCCATCTGCAGCCGGCAGCCATAATGCTTGAACAGCTGCAGGAAGTCGTAGCTCTGCATGAGCATATAGTTAAATTCCAGGAAGGTAAGGCCCCGCTCCAGCCGCTGCTTATAGCATTCCGCCGCCAGCATCCGGTTCACCGAGAACAGCGAGCCAATGTCGCGGATGAAATCCATATAGCCCAGGCCGCGCAGCCAATCCGCATTGTTGACGATGTGGGCCTTGCCTTCGCCAAATTCGATGAACCGCTCCATCTGCTTTTTGATGCAGGAGACGTTATGGTCGATGGTCTCCACGGTCATCATTTTGCGCATGTCCGTTTTGCCGCTGGGATCGCCGATCATGGCCGTTCCGCCGCCCACCAGCGCAATCGGGATATGCCCCGCCCGCTGCATATGCGCCATGGCAATGATCGGAATGAAATGGCCGAAATGCAGGGAAGTGGCCGTGGGGTCAAAGCCCACGTAGAAGGTGGTGGGTTCCTTTTCCAGCTGCTTATACAGCTCGTCCTCATAGGTGATCTGCGCCAGGAATCCGCGCTCCCGCAGGGTGTCCAGTACGTTCTGCATCGTTGTTTTCTCCTTTTTATATGATTGATGGTAGGTGTTTCGTATCTTGCGCGTCCGATGGAGGCCTCCGGCGGGCAGGGGAAGGATTCCCCTGCACCCCCGATTCGCGACGTTCGTTGACGGGCTATTCGAAGTATTCCCGCGTGAGGCGTTGGGCTGCGTTGGATTACGTATTCGGCCCCCGTTTCCATTGCTTCACACAGAAAAACGTTGTTTTCTTAGGTCCAAGTTACATTGTGTACCGGAATCCAAGGGCAACGCCCTTGGCGGGGTGTGGGGCAGCGCCCCACATCGTCTCCCCTCCAGTACCACACAGAAAACAGCTGATTTCTCAACTCCAAGCCTCATTGTGTACCGGGTCCAGAGAGGCACTCCCTGATGCGGGGTCCGGGGACGCATAGCCCCCGGAACTCCGTTCCCCTCAACCCTCGGCGAAAACCTGCGCCAGCTTGGCCATGCCCTGATGAATCTGTTCCAGCGTCGGCATGGAGAAGTTGAGCCGCAGGGTGTTTTCATGGCCGCCGAAAGCGTAGAAGTGCGTGCCCGGTACGTAAGCCACGCCCTTGTCCACCGCCTTGAGCAGCAGCTTTGCCGCATCCATGCCGGGATTCAGCTCGGCAAAAATGAACAGCCCGCCTTCCGGCCGCGTGTAATGCGCCACACCGGGGCATTCCGCCAGACAGCCCAGCATCCCATCCAGCTGCTGCTTGTAGCTCTCACAAATCTCCGCCACATGAGGCGCCAACAAGCCGCGGCGAAGGTACGCATCCACAATGGCCTGATTCAGCAGCGCCGTGTGCACATCGCTGGACTGCTTCCCGATCACGCACTTGCGCAGCAGCGCCTTGTGGGCCGCCAGATACCCAACCCGCAGTCCCGGCGCGATCACCTTGGAAAAGCTGCCCATGAACGCCACCCAGCCTTCCTCATCGAAGGACTTGATGGACGGCAGCGGCTCTCCGCTGTAACGCAGATCCCGATACGGATCATCCTCCGCCACCACCACGCCATACTGCGCCGCCAGCTGCGCAATCTTCCTGCGCCGGGCCAGCGACAGCGTCCGCCCGGTGGGGTTCTGGAAGGTGGGAATCACGTAAAACAGCTTGGGATGCTGGGTGCGGAATACTTCCTCCAGCAGATCCACCCGCACGCCCGCTTCATCGCTGGGCACGGGCAAAAGCTCCGCCTGATAGAGCTTGATGCACTGCATGTTTCCCAGGAACGTGGGATCCTCCACCACCACCTTGTCCCCCGGATTGATCAGCGCCTTGCAAAGCAGATCCATGGCCTGGGTGGAACCGGTGACGGGCAGAATCTCGTCCGGCGCGCAGGAGAAGGAAAACCGCTCCTGCAGATAGGGAGCCAGGCTTTCCTTCAGCGGCGCATAGCCCTCCGTGGCGCCGTACTGCAAAAGCACCTTTCCCTTTTCCAGCAGAAGCTCCCGGGCCAGCTCCGCCGCCTGCTGATCCGGCAGGGCCGCGGCAGCCGGATTACCCCCGGCAAAGGAAATCATCCCCGGCACGGCCAGCAGCTTGAAAATTTCGCGAATGGCGCTGCCGGAAATGCCGTCAAAGCGGCTGGCAAAGGCCAGCTGATCGATATGCATCAGGCATCCCCCTTTTTGAATGAAATGAAAAACCGCCTGCCCTGACGCGCAGGGAAGGCGGATGATCGCGGTACCACTTCCGTTCGGCAGACAGCATGGCCGCCTGCCCTCTTGGCGCTGTATCCGGCGCACCGGCGATAGCCTACCTAAGCGGCCCATGCCGCCGTTGGGTATCGGGCTCAGGGAGGTATTCGCCGCCGGGGCCGCCGCCTCCTTCCACCAGCCGGAGGCTCTCTTTGGGCGCTGCCCGCAGGGCTACTTGTTCCCGTCTCAGCCATGCCTGTATTATAATGAATGCCGCCCCCGCTGTCAAGAGCGAATCCGCGAAAGGGCTTGCATTTCTATTCCAAAGCTGATACACTGGAAACAGAAAATCTGCAAATAACGGAGGCAAACCGCCATGATGAACAAGCGGTATCTGGTGGCTCTGGATCAGGGAACCACCTCGTCCCGGGCCGTGGTGTTTACGCTGGAGGGCCACATGGTGGCCTCGGCGGCCCGGGAATTTCCTCAGCATTATCCCCGGCCCGGCTGGGTGGAGCATGATCCCGGAGATATTCTTTCCTCCCAAATTGAGGCTCTGCGCGCCGCGGTGCGCAAGGCGGGCATTCCCGCTCAGGAAATCGCCGCCATCGGCATCACCAACCAGCGGGAAACCACCCTGGTGTGGGAGCGGGAAGGGGGCCGGTGCGTCCATAACGCCATCGTGTGGCAATGCCGCCGCACGGCGGATATGGTGGAGCAGCTGGTGCAGAAGGGCTATGGCCCCATGATCCGGGAAAAGACCGGGCTGGTGCCGGACGCGTATTTTTCCGGCACCAAGCTCAAATGGATTCTGGATCAGTTGAGCCTGCATGCCCGGGCGGAAAAGGGCGAGCTGTGCTTTGGCACGGTGGATTCCTTCCTGGCTTATAACCTGGTGGAAGGCCATCCCCATGTGACGGACGCCACCAATGCAGGCCGCACCATGCTCTTTAACCTGCATACCCAGGATTGGGACGACGAGCTGCTGGCCATGCTGGATATTCCCCGGGCCATGCTGCCCCGGGTGGTGGACACGGCGGAAGTGATCGGCGTACTGCGGGGAGACATTATCGGCGCGCGGGTGCCCGTGGCCGCGCTGGCAGGGGATCAGCATGCAGCGCTGTTTGGCCAGGCCTGCTTTGAGGAAGGCATGGTGAAAAACACCTATGGCACCGGCTGCTTCATGCTGATGAACGCGGGCCAGAAGTTCAAGCTGTCCAATGCCGGGCTGATTACCACCCTGGCCTGGCGGCTGAACGGCAAACCAACCTACGCCTTTGAGGGCAGCGTGTTCATGGCAGGGGCCACCATCCAATGGCTGCGGGACGAAATGAAGCTGATTACCACGGCGGCAGAAAGCGAAAGCGTGGCCCTGTCCGTGCAGAGCACCGGCGGGGTGTATCTGGTGCCCGCCTTTGCAGGGCTGGGCGCGCCTTACTGGAACATGTATGCTCGGGGCACGCTGGTGGGCATGACCCGGGGCACAGGCCGGGCGCACATCGTCCGGGCGGCGCTGGAATCCATTGCCTATCAATCCCGGGATCTGTTTGCCGCCATGACCAAGGACTGCGGCAAGGAAAGCGCGGCCCTGCGGGTGGACGGCGGGGCCAGCGCCAATCAGTTTCTGATGCAGTTCCAGAGCGATCTGCTGCGGGTGCCGGTGGTGCGGCCTGCCGTGCTGGAAACCACCGCGCTGGGCGCGGCGCTGCTGGCCGGACTGGCCGTGGGCATTTATCGGGATTTGGACGAAACGGCGGAGGGCTGGCACGTGGCCGATACCTTCACGCCCCAGATGCCCCTTTCCCAGCGGGAAGAAATGCTGCAGGGCTGGAACCGGGCCGTAAAGGGCGCCATCGCCTGGGCGAAGGAGTGAGGCCCAGCCGGAAGAACCGTCCCATGGCGCATCTGGGCCGATGCGGTGAAAAACGGCTTCGAGCCCAGGCGGTTTCAGGGCATGTTTTTCCTTCGAGATGCTTCCTTAATATAGAAGCCTTATAAAGTGCCCATGAGTTCTCCCAACGTTTCCCCGATGGGCGCGGTAAGAAGCAGGCTGGCCCGGCGATCCATGGCCGTGGGTGTGCGATTGAGCATCACGATGGGGCCGGGATAATCCGCCACATACCACGCCGCCGGATACACGGACAGAGACGTGCCGCCGATCAGCAGCAGATCTGCCCGGTCGATGGCCTCCTGCGCCGCCTGGGTTATCTGAGGGTCCAGCGGCTCGCCATACAGCACCACGTCGGGCTTGATAATCCCCCCGCAGGGGCAATGGGGAACGCCCTCGCTGTGCAGGATTTCTTCCATAGAAAAGAACTTCTTGCAGCGGGTGCAGAAATTCCGATGGACAGACCCATGCAGCTCGATCACGCGCCGGCTTCCCGCCGCCTGATGCAGCCCGTCGATATTCTGGGTAATCACGGCGGAAAGGACGCCCTCCGCCTCCATCTTGGCCAGCGCCCGGTGGGCGGCGTTGGGTCTGGCATTGGGGAAGAGCATTTTCTGTCGGTAAAACCGATAAAACTCCGCGGTCTTTTCCCAGAAAAAATCATGGCTGAGAATGGTTTCGGGCGGATAGGCCCATTGCTGGTGATACAGCCCGTCCGTTCCCCGGAAATCCGGGATGCCAGACTCTGTCGAAACCCCCGCGCCGCCAAAGAAAACCACCCGTTTCTTTCCCGCCAGCATGGCCCTGAGCTGCGTTACATCCGTCATTGCTTCATGCGCCCCCTTTTGTGCATATTATCCTGCGGCCGGCTGCGGCTGTCAAGCCCTCCTGAATGATTCGGCCGCAAAAAAGCCAGGGGATACAACTTGTGCATAAACAAACCCCTGAATATTTGTGAAACTTTGAGGATGGCCTTTTCAGCCCGGAAACGGTATAATAGAACCATCAAGAAAGCAAAAGGGGATTTGATTGCAGCCCCGCTTTCTTCATCCCCGATCTGATTTTGAAGGAGGATTTATTCATGTCTAGCGTATCTCTGCAGCACATCTATAAGGTCTATGCCGGCGGCGTCACCGCCGTGAGCGATTTCACCCTGGATATCGAAGATAAGGAATTTATCGTTCTGGTCGGTCCTTCCGGCTGCGGTAAGTCCACCACCCTGCGCATGGTTGCCGGTCTGGAAGAAATCTCCGACGGCGAACTGTATATCGGCGACAAGCTGGTCAACGATGTGGCCCCCAAGGATCGCGACATCGCCATGGTGTTCCAGAACTACGCGCTGTATCCCCACATGACCGTGTATGACAACATGGCGTTCGGCCTGAAGCTGCGCAAGACCCCCAAGGATGAAATCAAGCGCCGCGTGGAAGAAGCCGCCCGCATTCTGGATATCGGCTATCTGCTCAACCGTAAGCCCAAGGCGCTGTCCGGCGGCCAGCGTCAGCGCGTTGCTCTGGGCCGTGCCATCGTGCGTGAGCCCAAGGTCTTCCTGATGGACGAACCGCTGTCCAACCTGGACGCCAAGCTGCGCGTTGCCATGCGTACCGAAATCACCAAGCTGCATCAGCGCCTGCAGACCACCTTCATCTACGTTACCCATGACCAGACCGAGGCCATGACCATGGGTTCTCGTATCGTCATCATGAAGGACGGCTTCATCCAGCAGGTGGACACCCCCCAGAACAACTACGACTATCCCCACAACAAGTTCGTGGCCGGCTTCATCGGCAGCCCCCAGATGAACTTCTTCGATGTGAAGCTGGACAAGGAAAACGGCAAGGTTGTGGCCGTGTTTGGCGACAATAAGATCGTTGTGCCCCAGGAAAAGGTTGCCAAGCTGGTGGACGAGAGCTACATCGGCAAGGAAGTCACCATGGGTATCCGTCCCGAGAATATCGACGACGCACCCGCTTTCGTGGCCGCTCATCCCGATTCCGTGATGAATGTGCACGTGGAAGTGACCGAGCTCATGGGCTCCGAAACCTACCTGTACTTCACCACTTCCGGCAAGGAAGAGAGCGTTATCGCCCGTGTTGATCCCCGCACCGTTACCCGTGCCCACGATGACATCAAGGTGGCTCTGGATACTTCCCGGCTGCACTTCTTCGATAAGGATACCGAAGAAACCATCCTGCAGCGCTAATCGCATTATCAAAAGCGCGAGAGAGCAATCTCTCGCGCTTTTTTTATTGCATTATTGGGGGATAAATTATATAAGCAAAACAATCCCAGAAGCACGCATTCCGGCTTTTCTGTTTGATGAACCGCTGTCCGCTGCCAAATCTGGCCGAAATTTCAAGGCAGGCGATGCAGGAAGAAATGTAGATTTTTGCGCGGCAATGTAGTATAATTTTTTGCAGAAAGGAGGGATGCCCATGCGCAGACTGGTCCAATGTCTGCTGGCGATGCTGTTATGCGCGCTGCCGCTGGCGCTGGGGCATGCCTCCGAAACGCCGGAGCCCACCCTGCGGGCGCTGCTGATCGGCTGTGATTATTTCGTTGAACAGGAAAACACCTATCCCGCCGCGGAGAACAATATTCGTCGCCTGGCCGAAACCCTCATGGCGGATACCCGAGGATACGCCCTGATCCGCACCTCTGCCAGCGCCATCGGATCGGTAGAGCAATTTCAGGATGTGGTGCAGGGTACGCTGAGAGACGCAAAAGAATCGGATATTTCTCTGCTGTATATCAGCACTCACGGGGTCTTTGACGAGGGCTCCAGCAATACCGCCGCTTCCCTGATTCTCAGCGATGGAACCCGGGAGGAATGCCTGAACGCCCTGACACTTCAGGAAATTCTGGATCAGATTCCAGGGCAAAAGGTGGTCATTCTGGATGGGTGCAATTCCGGCGCATTCATCGGCAAGGGCCTATCCGGCGGAGCGGACCGGGTGCTGTTTTGCGATTTGGATTATAAAGTGCTCTGCAGCGCCGGAGGCAGCGAAGCCAGCTGGTATTGGCAGGGGGCCGACCGGGACGCCGTGGCCAGCGGGGCCAGCTATTTTGCCACCGTGCTTTGCGATGCGCTGGGCGGACAGGGCGATTTCGCTGCGGATATGAACCACGACGGGCGCATCACCCTGTCCGAGGCCTATCAGTACATTTACGACAATTACGCCGCCTCTACCCCCCAGGTCTATCCCCAGAACGACAGCGCGTTTGTGCTTTATCAATATGACCCCGCTGCTCAGGATGTGCCCACCAAGGCCGTCACAGACATCACCTTTGCGGACACGCTGCTGTCCGCCGGGCAAAGCAGTGTGACCTTTGCGTTCACGGTGCAGCGGCAGGTGGAACTGTATTATCAGGTAGTGTATCATCAAAACGGTGCGTGGCAATTTTCCGCTGCCCAGCATTTTCAGGATGGGGAGCAGACGGATGGTACCGTGCTGCCCGGGCGGAAGGAGCGCACCCTGCGGCTGGATACCGGCGATCAGGATGCGTTTGGCTACGCGATGATTCAGTTCATTACCATGGAGGACGGATCGCCCACCCTGCAGGGGGCGCGGCTTTTATGCATTGCACCAGCGGAAGGGCCGGTGCAGCTGGGAGTGGTGACGGATCCGGTCTTTGCCCCGGCCAGCGGACAGGAGCTATGCATTCTGGCGCAATATGACAAGCCCTGCGGCCTGACCGTAAGCATCCATAACGAGCTGGGCCAGCTGGTGCGCTACATCTGCTATGCCACCCCCGCCCGGCCCCAGCAGCTCTCCCCTATGGCCAGCGCCTTTTACTGGGACGGACGGAAATCCGACGGCGCCCTGGCTGATCCCGGGCAATACACCGTGCGCGTACGCACCACCATTGCCGGGGAAACCTATGCCTGTCAAAGCGTCCCCTTTGAGCTGACGGAAAAAGAACCGTAAGGGAATGCGCTGAAAAAGCAGGAAGATGCTTTTGCGTCAAAAGCCCCTCCCGCAGTCTCCCGAAAATTGATTAGAATAGAGCCATGTGGATTTGATGCGCCCCAGTTTGACGAGGTAATATTCCATTATTGCCTTTACAAGCCGGGTGCATTGTCCATTTAATAAAACACTTTCATCCCCTATGGCTTTCTTGGAAAGGGGGTGCGGGGGAAAACCATTCTTTGGCCACAAAAAAATGGTTTTCCCCCGGAACATACGCATTTTCTGTTTTCCCTTCATTGTCCAACCCAGCCGCGATACAGCGCGATGTCATAAACGCCCTGGGCCATGCCCTCCGCCAGCAGCTGCTGATAAGCGGGCGTGGACAGCAGCAGATCCTCCTGGGGATTGGACATAAACCCCATTTCCACCAGAAAGCAGGGCATTTTCGCCCAATTATTGCCCACGAACTGGTCGTTCAGCGTCACCCGGCCTGTGCGTTCCTCCAGCGCATAGCCCACGGACGATTTCATCGCGTCCAGCAACAATTGGCCCATATGACGATAGGCGCTGGGCTTGGCCACGGCCTTGGCATAAGCAGCGTTCAGCGGGCCATAAACGGATATGCCACGCTTCGCCGCATCCCCTTCCCGCAAATCGCAGTGCAGCCGCAGCATGATATCCGCGCCGCCCTCCGCAGCGATCTGGCAGCGCTCCTGATTGGTGTGAAACACATCCTGCGTCTCCCGGGTCATCACCACGCTCGCCCCCTGACGCAGCAGTTCATCCCGCAGAGCCATGCCGATTTCCAGCGCAACGATGGCTTCCTTGCGCAGCGTTTCCACGCCTTGCGCCATGCCCGCGGTGCCGGCGGTGGAGCCGCTCAGGCCCGGGCCCAGGGGCTCGGTCACCAAACGCCCGTTTTCCTGATGCCCCGGATCAATGCAGACCGTCACACCCGTGAGCCGCCCCGGCTGTTGTGCCGGCGCTTCCGGCGGGGCATAGCCCTTGCGAATCTGCCCCTCCGCCAGCGTTTTCCCGCTGATGGACAGCACCGATACCGTCACCATCCCCCGGGCGTAAGTCAGCGGCAGAGAAAGCTCCCCGGAAAAGCGGCCCTGTTCATCCACTGGATACACCGGCAGCGTGCCGCTTTGCTGGCGGCTGCGATAATTCAGCAGCAGATACTGCGCGCCGGGCGCATAGAAGGCATACCCAATCCGATCGCCCGATTCGGTCAGATTCAGGGCGTTCACCGTGGCCGTGGCCACGCCGCTGAGGACCTCATAATCCGCCGCCTGAGGCAGCGTTGTCTCCCCTTGAGCAATCAGCGCCTTTTTCAGCGTGTGGGCCGTCAGCTTCACCCTTCCGCCTCCGCCGCTCAGCGGCAGCGCCACCTGGCCGGAAAACTGGCCTGCCTGCCCCTGGATCACCATCGTGCCGCTTTCCCGGTTGGTTTCATAGGTGAGCAGTGCAAAATCCTCGGCGCTGTAAAAGGAATAATCCACCGAGTACTCTCCCGGCGAAAGGGAGATGGACTGGGCCTGGGCGGTTAACGGGCAAAGCAGCAGAAGGCAGAGCAGCAGGCAGCATTTTTTCACCGATCAAGCACTCCTTTATATTTTAGAAAGAATCCATTCAAACCGTTGAAAAAGCGCGTTCATTTTTGGAAATGAATGTAAGAGACGAAATCCCTTTCTTTTCCCATGCACATCGGCTTTTCCGATATGCCGCGTCCGTCCCCTGTATTTTATCATATTCTGACAAAATCCTCAATTGCACCGGGAAATAAATTATGCTACAATGGCTTCATCAATGGAAAGCTGAAAGGAGCGCCCATGAAGTACACGGCTGAAACCTATCGAAAGCCCAAAAAATCCCGGTTTCTGGGCCGTTTGCTGGCCATGCTGCCGGTTTCGTGTATGCTGCTGTATCCGCTGTATCTGGCGGCGCAGCTGGATCTGGTAGAAACGGAATACGTTTCCGCCGCCCTGCCCGCAGCGTTTTCGGGACTGCGGATTGTGTATCTGTCAGACATCCACTTCGGCCCATACTTCAAGGAAAGCCGGGTGCGGGCGCTGGTGGCGCGGGTGAACGCGCTGGAGCCGGACGTAATCGTGCTGGGCGGGGACTACGGCGAGGATTCGGACGGGGCCATCGCCTTTTTCCGGCTGCATCCCGGCTTCAAGGCGAAATCGCTGGTGGCGGCCGTGATGGGCAATCATGATCGAACGCCCCCGGAAAGCAATCTACGCAAGCTGATGGACGCCATGGCGGCAGACGGCGTGACGCCGCTGGTGAATGATGCACTTCGGCTGCGGCGAGACGGCGCGACCCTGGCGCTGGGGGCCACGGATGACGTATACAACGGGCATCCGTATCTGGACAAGGTGGCCGAGCGGTGCGCGGAAGCGGACTTTTGCATTTTCCTGCCCCATTCGCCGGACATTCTGCCCCAGACGTACACGCTGCCCGGCGGGCCCTTTTATCAGCTGGCGTTATGCGGCCACACCCACGGCGGGCAGGTGGCGCTGTTCGGGCACGCGGTCAAATCCTCCAGCGATTATGGGGATCGGTTCCTCTCCGGGTGGTATCATGAAAACGGAGTGGATATTCTGGTCAGCAACGGCGTGGGCACGTCCTGGCTGCCCGTGCGTCTGGGTGCACGGCCCCAGATTCATCTGATCACGCTGAAAACGGCGGAAAAGCAGTAACGACTTCCCCATGCGCCTCCTGAAAAGCATCCGGGAGGATGGCTTGCAGGAAAGCATCGTTTCCCGTGTATATGCGCTGCTGCTCCCGAGTCATTTCAAAATAAGCATAGACAAACTTCCGCAAAATCGTATAATAAGCTTGAACCACTGCTAATGCGAAAGAGAGGATGAAGCGTATGCCTGCCAATGTTTTGTTTGCGCCCATGGCATATTCCCGCTATGAAGCGGGCCAGACCCTGCCTGCCAAGTTTGAACGGCTGCTGAAAAAAAGCGGCCTGGCTGAAAAGGTGAAGGGCAAGAGGGTTGCCATCAAGATGCACGTGGGCGACGGCATCACCTATTCCACCATCCCGCCGGTGTTCGTCCGCTCGCTGGTGAGCTTCATTCAGGAAAACGGCGGCGAATGCTTTATCACCGACCATTACGTCTATCGCCGTCATCCCGAACGCCGGGGCTACACTGCCGATAATCTGGGCTGCCCGGTGCTGGACGACTGCGGGTATTTCGGCAAATACTATTACACCCGGGAGGTGGATTACAAAACCTTCCGGCATGTGGACGTGGCCGGCCTGATCCACGATGCAGATTTCATGATCGACTTTTCCCATGTGAAGGGCCACGGGGCCTGCGGCTTTGGCGGCGCATGCAAAAACATCGCTATGGGCTGCGTTACCGATCGCACCCGTCACGAAATCCACGCGCTGGAGGGCGGCCTGAAATGGGACGAAAGCAAATGCGTCCACTGCAACAAGTGCATTGGCGCATGCAATCACTACGCCAACTCTTTTGACGAAAACAGGCAGTATCAGGTGAATTATCACCACTGCACCATGTGCCAGCATTGCGCCAAGGTCTGCCCCACGCAAGCCATCACCCTGGACAGCCACGACTATTCCGACTTCCAGGAGGGCATGGCCCTGTGCACCAAAACGGTGGTGGACACCTTCGCGCCGGGAAATGTATACTACATCAACATGCTGATTGCCATCACCGCCCTGTGCGACTGCTGGGGGCTGACCACGCCGTCGCTGGTGCCGGATATTGGCATTATGGCCAGCGACGACATCGTGGCCATCGAGCGGGCCAGCCTGGACGCCATCAAGATGGAAAACCTGATTCCTGTGGGCGTACCCCAGGGCATGGAGCTGGGCAGCGAAGGACATCTGTTCCAGCGGCTTCACGGCAAAAACCCCTTTATCCAGCTGCAGAAGCTGGAGGCCTATGGCCTGGGCACCCAGGAATATGCCCTGACGGAAATCAAGTAACTTCTTTCATGGGAAAGCGCCTGCCTGCGCTTTCCCATTTTCTTTTTCGATAGAATGCATAACAAATCCTTATGGCTTTTTTTGATACAAATTTGATTTTACCGATTGACTGTTTGGGCTGGTCTGTTATAATATGGGGGAACTTATGCCTTGGAGGAAACAGCGATGGAAACGATGAAACGAATCGCCGGGCTAATTCGCCCCTACCGACGTAAGGTCGTCATCGGATTGACGCTTCAGCTGATCGTCATCCTGTCACGGCTGATTGCCCCCTATGTGACCGCCGCGGTGGTCAATGATGTAATCACAGACCGACATATTGAATTGCTGCTGCCGCTGTGCGGCGCCATTCTTGGATTGGCGCTTGTACGCGGTTTTAGTAATTTTGGCCGCGCCACCATTTTTGAACGCATTTCGCAGGACGCCATCTGGGATTTGCGCACGGGGCTCTATGCCCACCTGGAGGAGCTGCCCTATCAATTCTACGACAAGCACCGGGTGGGCGAGATCATGAGCCGCATGACCGGCGATCTGGACGGCATCCGGAACCTGCTGGCAGGCGGGATCGTGACGGTGTTTGACAACGGGCTGAATTTCGCCGGCGCGCTGATTTTCATGATGACCATGAGCTGGCAGATCACGCTGATGATCCTGATCATGACCCCGCTGATCGCCGTGATGGCCTGGATTTTCAACAAGAAGATCCGGCCTGTTTTCCGCGCCGTGCGGGAACAGAACGCCGCGCTGAACACCCGCACCCAGGAAAACCTGGCGGGTATGCACGTGGTGAAAGCCTTTGCGCAGGAAGCCCATGAGGAAGAAATGTTTCAGAAGGAAAACCGCCAGCTGCTGGACCTGAACCTGAAGGCCAGCTGGATCTGGTCCAACTTCGTGCCGTTCATGGATTTCCTGGGCGCGCTGTGCACCCCCATCGCGCTGCTGGGCGGCGCGTTCCTGACCATGCGTGGGGATATGGATATCGGCACCATGGTGGGCGTGACCGGCTATATCTGGATGCTGGTGAACCCCATGCGGCAGCTGTCCAACATCATCAACATGCTGGCCCAGTCCGTCACCTCCGCTGAAAAGCTGTTCTATTATGTAGACTTCGGCGCGGCCATCCGTGAGCCGGAAAACGCCAAAACCCCCGGCAAATTCGAAGGCCATGTGGTGTTCGACCATGTGAATTTCAGCTACGGGGATCATCCCGTGCTCAAGGACATCTGCCTGGACGCCAAGCCCGGCCAGACCATCGCCGTGATGGGCGCCACGGGCGCAGGCAAATCCACGCTGGTGTCTCTGCTGGGGCGGTTCTATGATATTCAGAGCGGCAGCATCAAGATCGACGGCATCGATGTGAAGGAACATTCCCTCAAGCCCCTCCGCCGAAAGATCGGCTATGTGATGCAGGAAACCTTCCTGTTCTCCGATACCATCGCGGACAATATCCGCTTTGGCAATCCGGATGCGAGCATGGAGCGGGTGGAGCGCAGCGCCCAGGTGGCGCAGGCCAAGGAATTCATTGATCACATGCCCGCCGGGTATGAAACGGTGGTGGGCGAACGGGGCCTGGGCCTGTCCGGCGGCCAGAAGCAGCGGGTGGCCATTGCACGGGCTGTGCTGATCGACCCGGCCATTCTGGTGCTGGATGATTCCACCTCCGCCGTGGACATGGAAACCGAATATGAAATCCAGCAGCAGCTCAAGGAGGTGCTCAAGAACCGCACCACCTTCGTCATCGCCCACCGCATCTCCTCGGTGAAGAATGCGGATCAGATTCTGGTGCTGGATGACGGCGCCATTGCCGAGCGGGGCACCCATAAGGAACTGATGGAAAAAGGCGGTATCTATTATCAGATGGTGATGGACCAGATGTCCTCCGCCGTGAAGGTCTAAGAAGGGAGGGATCGCATTATGGCACGCGTAATTCGTCAGCTGGATGATGAAGCCCTGGAAAAACCGTTTAATAAAAAACAGTTCGTGAGGCTGCTGGGCTATATGAAGCCCTATAAAAAACACGTGATCGGTTCGCTGATCCTGATGGTGATCGCCATGGTCTGCTCCCTGGCCAGCCCGTTTCTCATGAGCCGCGCCATCGGCGAATTGCAGGAGCAGACGGTCACGTATCTGCCCTGGCTGCTGTGCGGCATGGTGGCAGTGGCCATTCTGGGCGCGCTGTGCACCCGCCAGCGCATTCGCTGGATGGATACCGCCGGCCGTAAGGCCCTGGCCAAGCTGCGGGAGGATCTGTTTTCCCACATCCAGCATATGTCCTTCTCCTTTTTTGATACCCGCTCCGCCGGCAAGCTGCTGGTGCGGGTCATCAACGATGTAAACGCCCTGAACGATCTGTTTACCAGCGGTATTGTGAACGTGCTGATCGAATGCATGACGATGGTGCTGCTGCTGGTGATCATGTTCGTGGTCAATTGGAAGCTGACGCTGATCGGCCTGTGCATCATCCCGCTGCTGCTGGTGATTCTCTTTAAGCTCAAGCGGGTGATGCGGCTGCGCTGGCAGCGGGTTCGGGTGAAAACCTCCACCATGAACGGCTATCTCCATGAATCCCTTACCGGCATGCGCGTTACGGAGGCATTCGTACGCGAGGATGAAAACGCCGACACCTTCCGTAACGTGAATAACGATATCCGCCGCTCCTGGATGAAGGCCGTCACCATTAACAACGTGTTCTGGCCCGCGCTGGACATGACCGGCAATATCGGCACGGTGCTGGTTTACATTTTCGGCGTGCGATTCATGCAAAGCGATGGGCTGATGCTGGCGGATCTGCTGCTGCTGCTGTGGTATCTGGGCCGGTTCTGGGAGCCGCTGAACACCCTGTCCAACTTCTATAACAACCTGCTGTCCGCCATGGCTTCCATGGAGCGCATCTTTGAAATCATGGACACCGAATCGGACATTCAGGATAAGGAAGGGGCCAAGCCCATCCCCCCCATTCAGGGCCGCGTCACCTTCGATCATGTGTCCTTCACCTATGACAACGAAAAAATGGTGCTGCAGGATGTATCCTTTGATATTCCTGCGGGCCAGACCATCGCCCTGGTGGGCCCAACGGGCGCTGGCAAATCCACGGTGGTCAACCTGATCAGCCGGTTCTACGATGTGACCGGCGGCCGGGTGCTCATTGATGGCCACGATGTGCGGGATGTGGAGCTTCAATCCATGCGCAAGCAGATGAGCGTGATGATGCAGGACAGCTTCATCTTCTCAGGCACCATCATGGACAACATCCGCTATGGCCGGCTGGACGCCACGGATGAGGAAGTAATTCAGGCGGCCAAGACCGTCAGCGCCCATAGCTTCATCATGCGCATGCCCAAGGGGTATATGACCGAGGTCAACGAGCGGGGTTCTTCCCTGTCCCAGGGCCAGAAGCAGCTGATTTCCTTCGCCCGTGCGCTGCTTAACGATCCCAAGATTCTGATTCTGGATGAAGCCACTTCTTCCATCGATACCCACACCGAAATGCTGATCCAGAAAGCGCTGGACGTGCTGCTCAAGGGCCGCACCTCCTTTGTGATCGCCCACCGGCTGTCCACCATCCGCAATGCGGACTGCATCATGGTGGTGCGGGATGGCCATATTGCTGAGCGCGGCAACCACGATGAACTGATCAAGATCCCCGGCGGCCATTATCGCGGCCTGTGCGAGGCCCAGTACCGCTTCATGACGGCGGAAGAATAATGGTCTTTCAGCCCTAAGAGGGTTCTCCCTCTGAGGGCTTTTTTGTTTTTTCAAGCAAACCGTTTAGGGCGGCAAGCTGTCCCTTGCAAAAGGAGCCTGCGGCCTTACGGCCCGTGGCTCTTTTGGGGTGTGTTTTTTCGTATATGCATATTTCAGCATGAAGGCATCGTTTCAATGCCTGTGAATATCACGATACTCTCTTGGAGAAATGCCCTCACAGCGTGTAAATGCCCGTTTAAACGACAAGTAGTTTTCATAACCGCAGGCAGTTCCAATATCAGAAATGCTCATGTCTGAAGCCTGCAGCAGCATATCCTTTGCTCGGCTAATGCGTGCGTTCTGAAGCGCAGTGCTAAAGTTTTCGCCTCTTATCTGGCTGAACAGCTTAGACAGAGAGCTGATGCTGATATCAAACTGATTTGAAAAATACTTCAGAGACAAATCTGGGATTTCGCAGTGATCGCGGATCATGTTGGACATAACAGTAACAATGACGGACCCAGAACTCTGCTTATTCGTGTTTTCTGCCGTATTGTCGCAACAGGCGCGGAGCATTTCTTCGATGCTCTCCCAGCTGCAGACGTAGCTGCAAGCTGTATCCGTAAAAAAGTAGGTTTGTAGAAGTTCAAAAATCCACTTGCAGGCAACAGCGCTGCTGATCTGTTGCTTATACTTTTCCAAAATATCCAAGCATGCGTTGCATTCTCCTTGACGTATATGATCCAGCAGTGCGATAGCATCCGTTAACCTGACCGGCGTTTTCCAATATGAAGCCTGTTCCAAGGCATCTCGATAACATGCTGATAAATTTTCAAATCCGCAGTACTCCTGAGAGCAACCGATCATCGTTTCTTCTCGAAGAAGTTCCATCAGACTGCTTCGCGCATGTTCCGGTAATTCGGTCCAAATCAAATACCCGCAATAGCCATCAAAGATGTTCAAATACAAATAATGGTTCTGCGTCCTTTCTTCCAGCAATAAACTTGGCTTTGACAAAATCACCAAGTAGTAGGGGGTGCGGTTGACCAGCATGGGAAAAAGCTGGTCGAAGTAGCCAAAGTCGGGCTGAATCGGTTCGCCCTTCATGGCATGCAGCATTAAATCGGCACGCATGGTGCCCATCATGCCGATTGTTTCGGAGCGAAGACGGCTGTTCTCTTCTTCCATCAGATTGTTTTGATAATGCATGGATTCAATATGTTCCGAAATGTTTCGATACGCATCTCTGTGCGTCGTTCGGTCAGACAGATGAAGGTTATTCACCAGCTTTTGCAGCGGATGGGAGAACAGAAAACAGAAAATGCCAGAGAGAAGAAGGCTCACGACCACTGAAAGAAAGAACAGGGAAACAGCATAAAGGGTCATCTCCACGCCATAGGTTTGGCGAAAGGTCGGATATTGGAAGTGAATAAACAAGCTTGGACTGATAATAGAAGTAGCTGCAATGAGCGATCCAGGAAGCGTTACGGTATTATCAGGTTCCTTTTCTCAGTAAATACGGAAGTCAGTAAATGTATTAAATTCGAGGCTTTTCAGATAGTCAACAAGGGTGTCATTCTTCATCAAGATAGCGATTCGACAGCTGCTTCCCGGGTTGAAATCCGGATAAGAGACCACCTGATAAGCATCAGACATCGGCTTAACAGGCATAAATAAATCCTGACTTTTTAGATTTTCTTTCAATGCGGAAAGATTCAAAGGCGTGTAGGAATCGCTATATTTGTCCGCATTGGCAAACCAACCGTACTTGCAGATGACGCAGCGCGTCTCAGCATTGATAATCAGAATATCGTCAACCAGCGGCAGCAGCGTGACACGACAGGAAATATCCTGCACGATGTTCAGCTTTTTTACGATATCAAATTCGGACTGGAAAACATCTGATTTACTGATAAATTTCTTGTACCAGCTTGAAAGATAAAAATCCGTAGAGGTTGCCTTGATAACAGAAAACTGCTCCTCCAACATCTTGGTCACATGCATCGCCTTATCCGTATAAGCGGCAGTATAATCACTTTCCTGCCGATGTACACGTGAAAAATAGAGAGTCTCCAGCAAAACAGCCGTTGGAAGCAAGATGCACAGAGCGTATATCAGAAAGGTTCTCCAAACCAGATTTCCTTTATGGAAGACGTTCGTACAGATCACCTCTTTATGGCCACGTCCTCATTGACATACGCTGGCCGGCACGAATATCCACGCCCAGCATCAGTCTATCATTCCAAGTGACATCATGCAATAGATTATTATTTTAAAAAAAGAGCAAGGCCGCTTGCAGAAAAATAAAGAGGTTCTTCAGCCTTTCACAGCCCCCAGCATAATACCCTTGACGAAGTATTTCTGCAAAAATGGATAAAGCGCCAGAATCGGTACGGTCGCCACCACAATGGTCACATAGCGTACTTGGATGGTTGCCGCTGCCAGATTAAGCGTTTTTGCATCAACGTTATTCAGCATTTCGGCACTGGCCTCCAGCAACACGCGGCGCAAAAGCAGCTGCAGCGGCTGAAGCTCGGTTTTTCCCAAATAGATTTGCGCGGTAAAAAAATCGTTCCAATGGGCCACTGCGTAGTATAAAGCCAGCACAGCCAGCGTAGGCTTAACCAGCGGAACACCAATTTTAAGCAAAATAATCCAGTCGTTTGCACCGTCAATTTCTGCGCTTTCAATTAATTCGTTAGACAGCTCCCCAAACGCTGAACGCAGCACCATGACGTTATAGGCAGACAGCAAGCAGGGGATGACCATTACCCACCTAGAATTGTAAAAGCCCAGCCTGGTCAGCAGAATATAGGACGGAATGAGCCCGCCGCTAAAGTACATGGTCAACGCCAAGAAAAAATTAAGTTGTTTGCGGAAAACAAAGTGCCTGCGTGAAAGTGGATAAGCCGCAAGGCAAGTGAAAATCAGATTCAACACCGTGCCGACTATCGTATAAAAGGCACTGTTGCCAAACGCCGTATACAGGGCGTGATTGCTCAGAACCGTTTTATAGCCATCCAGGGTAGGCTCCACGGGCAACAGCCATACCGCATGCGCATTCACCGCATCTGTACTGCTGAAGGAAACGCTAACCGTGTAAATGAATGGGTACAGCGTAATGGTCGTTGCAATCGCCAAGAGGAGATAGACGATCAGAAAAAACAATGTGTTGATACCAGGCTTTTTTAGGCGGAGTTTGATAGCCGTCATAAGAATATCACCTCACCAAAGCGAAGAATTCGTCATTTTCTTGGTAATACAATTAGCAGTAAAGACAAATGCGAAGTTCATTACAGAATTGAACAGTCCGATTGCAGCAGAGAAACTATACTTGGTCATTTCAATTCCCTGGCGATATACATAAGTGGAAATAACATCCGCAGTTTCATAGGTGGATGGGTTATACATCAGATAAACCCGTTCATATCCGACACTCATCAGATTTCCAATTTCAAGCAAGAACAAAATCAGCACGGTGGGTTTGATCATGGGCAGCGTGATGTACCGTACCTCTTGGAATTTATTGATGCCATCCAAGCTGGCAGATTCATAAAGCTCAGGGCTGATGCCGATGATAGCTGCAATATAGATGATGGACGAAAAGCCGAAATGCTGCCAGATGGAAGTACAGACATAGATAGTGCGGAACCAATCTGCACGCATAAAAAAATTGATGCGCTCACCGCCAAGCATCTCAATGATGTCATTGACGATACCGTCATTGAGCGAAAGAAAATTGCGCACCATGCCCACTACGATGACCGTAGAAAAAAAATACGGCAGATAGCTGATGGTCTGAATGGCGCGTTTTACCCGAATGTTGCGCACTTCGGAAATACACAATGCAAACAGAATGGGGACGGGAAACCCAAAAAGCAAACTATAAAAAGACAGCAAAAAGGTGTTGCGGAGCAGCCGCTCGAAATACACCGATGAAAAGAAGCGATTAAACCATTTCATGCCCACCCATTCACCGGTATATAGGCCAAGGCCTGGCTGAAAATTTTTAAATGCGATAACAATACCGGTCATCGGGATATAGGAGAAGATCAGGTAAAAGGCGACAGCAGGAATTGACATGAGTATCAAATGCCGATCGCGATAGATTCTCTTTCGAAAGCTTCCCTGTCTTGGCGATGCAGTGTGCATAAAAAACCTTCCTTTAATGGTTAATTGAACAGTGGAAAAGCTGGATGCCGCTTCGGCTGCGGCACCCAGCGGAATCAATACTTATTCAAAGTGACGCTGATAAACAGCAATCACTTCATTCATCCCCATGCTTTCCAACGTGGCAACATACTGGTCAAACTCGCTCAGATCACGGTCGCCAGTGATAAACTTCAGATAGTTTTCGTTGGTATAGGTCTGAATATCGCTGGTATAGGTTTCGATCACATCAATGTCCTCATCCGTATAATAGCGCAGCATCAGGGGCGCACGGCGGCAAGAGACGATCTGCCGATCACGTTCCGCCATCCAGACTGGGATGATGGAAT
The DNA here is from genome assembly GCA_934630705.1 of uncultured Clostridia bacterium. Classification (GTDB taxonomy): domain Bacteria; phylum Bacillota; class Clostridia; order Christensenellales; family Aristaeellaceae; genus RUG563. The sequence continues at coordinate 129,926 of CAKTWP010000001.1, forward strand.
ATTCCGTTTCCGGAATAAGCGCAACGGGCAAATGATAGCAGGACAGGGCAATATCGCTGTCCTCCACAATCCACTCCTCACGGCTGCGAAAGCAGAAATCCAGAAACTTGAATGCGCTCTCCGGGTCCTTGCAATCGCGGCTAATGCCATACAGAGAGCCAATGGGATCATTATTCCAATAGAAGCCTTCGTTCACGAATTCACTGGACAGCGGCTTTACGGCAACAACCACAGGCGTAGTTTCGCTATAATGCGGGTTGCTACCCGCCAGGGTATACCCATCCGTGATATATCCATACATCGCCCCCATGCGATCCTGCGCGAGATAGTTGGTCAGGATATCCGTAGAATTAGAAGCAAATTCTGGATCAAGCAGGCCTTCCTTATACAGCTTGTTCATGTAGGTCAGATAGGCGCGATAGCTTTCCGTTGCAAAAGAAGACTGCACCTTGCCTTCATTATCCAGATGATAACCGGTCATCAGATCCAGGCCCCAGAAAGCGCCAATCAGCTTGAGATAATCGGCACGTTTCACTGTCAGCGGGATTTCATCGTCCATGTCGCCATTTCCATTGCAGTCATTTTCTTTAAACGCCTTGAGGACGGTATACAGTTCGTCCACGGTTGTGGGCTCGTCCAGCCCCAGCTTGGCCAGCCACTGAGTATTGATCTGCAAGCAATGCCCCAGCAGATTCGCATTGGAAAGGGTGGGCATATAGTAAATCTTCCCATCCGGCGTGCGCAGATCATCCAGCGTTGCCCCATATTGTTCCAGCGCGGGCTTTAAATTGAAGCCATACTTGTCAATCAAATCCGTCAGGTCAATAAACAGGCCGGCCTTGATATAGGACATATCTGCATCGTTATCGGGCAGACGTACGATGTCCGCCAGACCGATGCCTGCGGCAAGACGTGGTTTCACCGCATCCGCATAAGTGATGTATTCCAGCAGTTCCAGTTTTGGTTTCACCCCTGCAGCTTTGTACAGATTTTCATAGAAGGGCAGGCCCTCGGCCGTCATACCAGTGTTGGTGGTATTGGCACCTAGGATAGAGATTTCCTTGATTTCATCTGCAATGGGTCCTTCGCCGCTATACTCCGCCAGCGCAGTCGTGCAGACGGATAGGAGCAGTGTGAGAGCGAGAATTAGGGCAACCGTTTTTTTCATGTTCATGCATCCTCCTTGTATTCTGTTTTAGACAATTGAAATCGTCCTCAATTGTCTCTTCGGTCGAATTCTATCATCAGAAATACATTTTTTCAAGTTAGCATTTTTTGCATGCGATAATTTTGTATACTAAGAAAGGGAATATTGGCCATTATCAATCTGGTTCCATCCAAAAAGGAAAGAACTGTATAGTTTGAAACGATATGAGGATGTGATATAATGAACAAAAAAGCAAAAAGGAGGAATACCCGGAATGAACAGTACGGTCAGCGCGCTTGAATCGCTTGACATTTCCTATCAATATATCTCTTTTTCCCCAAAACAAAAATTGCTGTTGGAGCAAACAGCAAAAGCAGTGGATGGGGACGCTGCGCTCAGTGGACGTTTTCATAAGGATGGCCTTTCTCTGCGAATGCAAGATGATTGTTCTGAGCCGCGTGATCCGCTGTCAGATAATACGCATCCCGCTTATCAGCTTTCTCCGACAGAGCGAGGATTGTATCCTGCGCTGCTCCTTCTTTCTGCGACACAATCGTTAGCGGAAGCATATAGGCTCAGAGACATTCCCCGGCAAGTGCTTGTGGACACGCTGTCAGACATTCCGTTATGGATGAACAACTGCGAGACGCACTTCGGCTATCAGGGCATGCTGGAATTTCCATGGTTGAGCAATCACATGCGCATGCGACTTTTCCGGCTTGGCAGGCTGGAATATATCTACGCGAAAAGCCGGGTTCCCGCATATTTTTACCGTGCCGCTGATGAAAAAGAACTGTTTGTTTTTCTGCAAGAAGACTTAAGGGTGGATTCCCAGGGGGAACTCAACCCAGATGGAATGCCCGTTTCCTTCTCAGATGATGGAAAAAACATTCTGGGATACCGCGTCGATTCGTTAGGAAGCATCAACATTCATGCATGGAAAATGGAAAGAAACGGTCTGACGCAAGTGCTTCGCCCGGGCGATCCCGTGCTGGATGTGCACATTCCTGAAGGCCCGCCGCTAAGCCCAAACGAGATTGCTTCCTCGTTGCATGCCGCCCCAGCTTTTTTTCGAAAATATTGTGGCGCAACGGATGCTAAAGCATTCACATGTGGTTCCTGGCTCATGGCACCTGGGTTAGCACAGATTATTCCTAAGAGTAATATTGCCCAGTTTCAGCAGTTGTTTTTCAGGGTTCCATATACCACACGAGACAATCAGGTTTTGGAACGTGTATTCGGAAAAGAGTGCCGCGATTGGTCCCAACGCGCGCGGCATACGCAGCTGCAAAAAGGGTTATTCGCATGGTATCAAAGCGGCAAGCACTTACGACAGATGCAGGGTGTAATTCTGCTGGATCAGGGAGGAATGGAATAAAATGAAAAGAATCACAATTGCAATCGCAGGCTGTGGTGCAAGAGGCATGAACACTTATGCTGCATGTCAGGAGCGATTCCCGGAATGGATGCAGATTGTCGCGGCGGCAGACATTCGGCCCGAACAGCTCGATATGATGAAAAAGCGCTTCAGGCTCACAGATGAACAGTGCTATCCAAGCGCCGAGGCCATGCTGGCCCAGCCTAAACTGGCGGACGCTCTATTCATCTGCACTTGGGACAGAGCACATTATGCCCAGACGATGGCAGCGCTCAACAAAGGCTATCATATTCTGCTGGAAAAGCCGATTTCCCCCACCTGGCAAGAATGCAAAGATATCGAATGGCTCGCAAATAAAAATAAGCGACAGGTGGTTGTCTGCCATGTGCTTCGCTATACCGTTTTCTATCAAAAGCTGAAAGAATTGCTGGCGCAAAAGATCATTGGCGATGTGGTGTCCATTCAGGCCATTGAGCGGGTATGCTATTGGCATCAAGCGCATTCCTTTGTTCGAGGAAATTGGCGCAACTCAGAGGAAAGCACGCCAATGATTCTGCAAAAGTGCTGCCATGATATGGATATTCTGCTCTGGCTGACAGGAAAGCACTGCGAAAGCGTTTCTTCCTACGGAACCCTTACCCTTTTCAAGAAGGAAAATGCGCCTTCTGGCGCACCGCTACGTTGTACCGATGCCTGTCCTGCAGCAGATACATGCCCGTACAATGCAGTTCACTTTTATTTAGACAGAATGAAACAGGGGGATTACGGCTGGCCCGTCAATGTGCTGCAAAATGAACCGACGGTGGAAAATATCCTGCAAAGTTTAAAAACAGGTCCCTATGGAAGATGCGTTTACCACTGCGACAATAATGTAGTGGATCATCAGGTGGTCAATCTCCTGCTGGAAGGCGGAGCGACCGTTAATTTCACCATGTGCGCCTTCACAGCAGATGGCGGACGCGAATTGCGAATCATGGGCACAATGGGTGAAATCGTTGGTAATGTCAGTGAAAAAAGAATTTCAGTTCGTCCTTTCATGAGAGAAGCTATTGAAATCGATGTGAACCAGCTTACGGATGATTTTTCCGGCCATGAAGGTGGAGATGCACGGATGACTCAAGATTTTCTCCGCCTGCTCAGCGGTGAAAAGACATCCAATTCCATTACTACCATCGATCGTTCCGTGGAAAGCCACCTTGTGGCACTGGCCGCCGAACAATCACGGCTGCATCGCGGTGCACCCGTTGCATTGTAATACGGTGTATGATCGAAGACAGCTATGAATCCCGATACACGCAAAAACGGGCCCGCTTCTGCGGACCCGTTTCATGCGTTCAATGTCCCAAAGTGCCGCTACCCCCTATTTTTTCACCCGCTATGTTAAGCAGGCCGGTGTCCTGCGGCGGATTTCTGCCGTCCCCTGGCATGCCGAAGCATGGGGGCATGACATCTGGCCGCGCGACGCGGACTCCGTTTAATGAAATGTGGGTAAAAACAGGGAGTTGGCGAACACCCCAGGATCATCCTTGCAGAGTTTATTATATGCGTTGTGGAGGCGGTTGTCAAGCAAAAATCTCCGCACGTCCTGCGCTTCGCTGGTTCGTGCCACTGTTCTATGCAGCTTGGCGGACTTCCGCCGCCGCTGCGCGTCGCCTCCAGAAGCTCACCAATCTCCGCACGTCCTGCGCTTCGCTGGTCCGTGCCACTGTTCTATGCAGCTTGGCGGACTTCCGCCGCCGCTACGCGTCGCCTCCAGAAGCTCACCAATCTCCGCACGTCCTGCGCTTCGCTGGTCCGTGCCACTGTTCTCAGTAACCTGGCGTACTTCCGCCGCCGCTACGCGTCGCCTCCAGAAGCTCACCAATCTCCGCACGTCCTGCGCTTCGCTGGTTCGTGCCACTGTTCTATGCCGCCTGGCGGACTTCCGCCGCCGCACACCGGCTCCTAAGGAAAGGTCTTGTGCGGAAGCCGGACATTTCTGCAACAACTCCTATCGGCTTTCTTAGGAGGCGAGAGGAGTGTTCTTTACCCGGGAAAGGATTCCCCTCCCGCCATTATTTTCCCGTTTTCCCCTCCCCGGCAATGGCGCGGATGCGGGCAAGATAAAAGTCGCACAGCTCCTGAGCAAACTCGCTGTCCCGGGACTCGCTGGTAACGTGCACCATCCCTCGGTGTGCATCAGGCACGATGGTGGCATAGCCCTGATCGTGCCGAATCCGCACGCCTTCCCCTAACGTGTGCGGCAGGGTCAGCTGATCGCAAAGGGTATGCAGAATGCGTCCCTTATCGCGGGTGAGGCAGGGAAAATCCCGAAACTGCATGTGCGTCTCGGGCAGATTCGCCAGCAGCGTGGTCAGCGGCCCATCCTTGAGCGCCTGGCAAAAGGCAAACATCGCCGCCAGCCCGTCCTGCATCAGCAGCCGCTGGGCCTGACAGGATTCACTTTCATCCGCCGGAGAAAGGGGCGCCAACGCTTCCGCCGCCCGCGGAACGCCCGGCAGATCATAGAGCTTGCCCGTCCGCTTCAGGCAAATGGACAAAAGCAGCAGTGTTTTCTGCTCATGGGTGGGCACGCAGCCCTGCATGAATATTCCGATTTCCTCCCCGTCAGCAGACAAGAGGAACCCCACTTCATCGGGACGCAGCTCCCGCGTGGACGCATCGGCGCTTCGGATGTCCCGGGCGTTCATCCGCTCCAGCCCGGATAACGCCAGCCGCCGCAGCAGTGGATAATCGCTGCATACCACAATGGGCGACCAGAGCGGCCGCGTTCCATCCGGCGGCACCACCTGGGCCAGATAGATTTCCTCCGCTCCGGTCAGCCGGATCACGCCCCCAGCCCGGGCAAATGCGGGGGGATTTTCCTGACGCAGCACCGCTGCATCCATGGCCGCAGTCTGGCGAGAGGTGAGCGCAGCGCCCTGGGCGGACAGGAAACGCAGCGTCTGTCCCACGGCATACACGCCCCCATCCATCCGCAGGGCAGGCACCAACGCCTGCAGCATGGGACCGGTCATCTCTCCCGCCTGCAAAACCCGCACCCCGGCGGCGGCCAGCGCCCCCGAGGCCAATGATACCAATGCAGACGCGCCTCCATGGGCCACCAGCACCTGCCGCGCCCCCGTCACCTTGGCATATGCCGCGCACAGGCCGCAGATGGTTTCCGGCGTATCGCAGTCCGCGCCCCGGGCGGTCCACTGGGGGCCGGTCAGATCGCCGGAGGACAGTGTCGCCGCCGCCACCGCACCGGGAGCCACCTTCAAATGCGGCCATACCTTGACCCCCGGCCGCAGCATGGCATGCGCGCCCACAATCGCTCCCTGCCCCAGCGCACAGCCATCCGAAACCTGTGCGCCCTGCCGGGCCACGGCCCCATCGCACAGCACGCAGCCAGAGAGCTCCGCCTTCTCCTGGGCCACTGCTCGCTCCCACAGGCAGGCGTTTTCCACACGCGCTCCCGCGCCGACCACGCACTTTTCCCCAATCACTCCACCGCACACCACCGCGCCGGGGCCAATTACCGCGCCTTTACCAATCAGGCAATTGCCTTCAATCCGGGCCGATGCATCCACCCGGGCCAGCGGATGAACGCCGGCGGGATGGGGCAGATTCACTTCCCCTGCCAGCATGGCCCGCTGGGCGTCCAGATACGCCCGCTGATCCCCGATATCGCACCAATAGCCCGTGGTTTCAAATCCAAACAGCGGCAGTTCCTTTTCCAGCAGCAGCGGAAATACGTTCTTGCCAAAATCCGGCATGCCGGTAGCAGCAATATAATCGAAGATTTCAGGCTCCAGAATGTAAATGCCAGTGTTCACCAGATCGCTGAACACCCGGCTCCAGGTAGGCTTTTCAATAAAGCGGGTGATGCGGCTGTCCGCGCCGGTGAGCACCACGCCATACGGCAGCGGCACACTGACCCGCTTGAGCACCAGCGTGGCCAGAGCCTTTTTCTCCCGATGGAAGGACAGCGCGCGGGTAAGATCGCAATCCGTCACCCCATCGCCGGAAAGCACCAGAAAGGTGCCCTTCAGCCAATCCCGGGCCATGCGGACGCTGCCCGCCGTGCCAAGGGGCGTGGTTTCTTCATAATAGCGCAGCTTCACGCCATATTTTTCGCCCTTGCCAAAGGCTGCGCGGATCTTGCGCGGCTGATAGCACAGCGTGGCCCCCACATCCTGAATGCCGTGGGCCCGCAGCAGCTTCAGCGCATAGCCCATGGCCGGCTCTCCCAGCAGCGGCACCAGCGGCTTGGGCAAATGCATCGTCAGCGGCCGCAGACGAACCCCTTCGCCCCCGGCCATGATAATCGCCTGTACTGCCATGTTTCATCGCTCCCTTTTGCTTCATAGTGTCTTGAGCATATTTTGCGCATGCTGTTTCTAAGATATGCCTTCGGAATTTCTTTTTATTCGGGAATAGAATGTAAAATGAATGGAAACAACCTGATTTGGCTATTGCCTTTTTCGAAAAAAAGTGTTATTACTTAAAGAGAACGCAAACGCAGGCGAATGTAACATTTTCTGGAAAGGGCATTTTGATGGAGATTAACTGGTATCCCGGCCATATGGCCCGGGCAAAACGATTGCTGCAGGAGCAGCTCAGCCGGGTGGACGTGGTGATCGAATTATGCGATGCGCGGCTGCCCCGGTCCAGTCGGAATCCGGATCTGAAACGCATGACCGACCGCAAGCAGCGCATTCTGCTGCTGGGCAAGGCGGATCTGGCCGATCCCAAGGTGACAGAGAAATGGCTTGCCGTTTTCCGCGCGCAGGGGATGACCTGCGCAGCGCTGGATATGAACCGTCAGGCCAGGCAGGCCCTGAGCCTGATAGACCGGGCGGCCAGGGAGGCCGTGGAGCGGGCGGCCCAGCGGGGCATCCGCAAAACGGTGCGGGCCATGATCGTGGGGGTGCCCAACGTGGGCAAATCCACGCTGATTAACCGGCTGCACGGCGGGGCTATTGCCAAGGTGGGCGATATGCCGGGGGTGACCCGGGCCAACCAGTGGGTGAAGGTGTCCCCCTATCTGGAGCTGATGGACACGCCCGGCCTGCTCTGGCCCCGGCTGGATGATCCGCTGGCGGCCCGGCGGCTGGCTTACATTGCCGCCATCCGCGATGAGGTGCTGGATACGGCGCAGCTGGCCATCCAGCTGCTGACGGATATGATCGCTGTGGCCCCCCAGGCGGTGCAGGAGCGGTTCAAGATTCAGGATCTGTCCCTGCGCGGGCCGGAGCTGCTGGACGCGGTATGCCGGGGCCGGGGCTTTCTGATGAAGGGCGGCGTGCTGGATACGGAACGGGCCTGCAAGGTGGTGCTGGATGAATTCCGGGGCGGCAAGCTGGGCCGCATTTCGCTGGAAGCTCCCGCCGCCCTGAAGCCATCCCAGGAGGCGCAGGATGACCCGGAAGCGTGAAGAAAGGCTGGCAGCACTGCTGCAGACGGACGGCCCCCTCTGGCAGGAGGGCGTGGCCTTTGCGGGCATGGATGAGGCTGGCCGCGGGCCGCTGGCGGGAAACGTGGTGGCAGCCTGCGTGGTGATGCCCAGCGCGCCGCTGCTGCCCTGGGTGGACGACAGCAAAAAGCTCTCCCCCATGCGGCGGGAGCAGGTCTATCAGGAAATCATGGATACCGCCCTGTTTGTGGGCGTGGGCCAGGCCAGCCCGGAAGAGATCGACGCGATCAATATTCTGGAGGCCACGAAAAATGCCATGCGCCGGGCGGCCATGGGCGCGCCTGCGTCGCTTTTTCTGATTGACGCGGTGCATGGCCTGGGCCTGCCCGGAGAGGAAAGAGGCATGATTCACGGCGACGCGCTGAGCTATTCCATCGCCGCGGCCAGCATTATCGCCAAGGTGACCCGTGACCGGCAAATGCTGGCGCTGGATGCGGAATATCCCGGCTACGGCTTTGCCCAGCACAAGGGCTATGGCACCTCTCAGCATATTGCCGCTCTGCGGGCATTGGGCCCCTGCCCGGCCCATCGGCGCAGCTTTATCGGGCATTTCCTATGAGTATTTTTTCGGAAGGGCTGCTGGGCGAATGGCAGGCGGCGCGTTATTTGAAGCGGCAGGGCATGCGGATTCTCCGGGCCCGGTATCGCGCGCCCCACGGGGAAATCGATCTGATCGCCCAGGACGGGGATACCCTATGCTTCATTGAGGTAAAGGCCCGGCCGGATGGACGGCTGGGCGATGGCGTGGCGGCCGTGACAGCAGATAAACGCCGGCGGGTGCGGCTGGCCGCGGCCCAGTATCTGGCCGCACATCCTGCCCAGCAGGTGCGCTACGATATTGTGGAAATCACGGCGGCGGGCGTCCACCATCTGAAAAACGCATTTTAAGGGCCCGGATTCCCGGGCGCAAGGAGCTGCTATGAAGAAAAAGAAATGGTATATCCTGGGTGCGGCGGCGCTGGTGCTGGCTGCGGCAGTTTTTTTCCTGCTGCACGGCAATCATGCGTCCGTCGGCACCTATGATAATCTGATTCAAAACGGCGACTTTGAGGCCCTGGACAACGAGGGCTTGCCCCTCCATTGGTACACGGATGCTTACGCCTATCAGGGCTACACCGCCTTTGACATTGGGAATGGCATGGAGGGCAACGGCGCGCACATCCAAAACGAATATGGCAATGACGCCCGGTTCGCGCAGACCGTGTCCGTCTCCCCCAACACGCTGTACTGTCTGCGGGGCTGGATTCGCGCGGACGCGGAGGGCGGCCTGGGGGCCAATCTGTCTGTCGAGGGGATTTACGTGTTCTCCGCCTCGGTGTATCAGACGGACGGCGAATGGCGGGAAGTGACCCTCTATGGCCGCACCGGCGAAAGCCAGCGCAGCGTGACGGTGTTCGTCCGGCTGGGCGGATACAGCGGCGAGGCCACGGGCGAAGCCTGGTTTGACAACATCACCCTCTGCCGGGTGGACAGCGTGCCGGAAGGCGAAACGGAAACCATCTGGTATGTGCCCAAGCTCGCCCCCGCTGCGGATGAAACCGCGTCTAAGACCGGGAGCAAATGGCTGGCGCTGGGCTGCATCGGCTATGGGGCGGTATTCGCGCTGCTGCTTCGTTGGCTGCGGCAAAATGCAGACGAAAAAAAGACCCTTTCCAAGCGCGGCAAAAAGGCGCTTCCCGCGCTGACAATGCTGGCGGGCATTGTGCTCCTTGGGCTGGGCGTGCGGGCTATCGTGGCCGCGCAGGTGCCCGGCTATGACGTGGATATTGGCTGCTTCCGTGCCTGGGCCGCGCAGATAGCGCAGGTGGGGCCCACAAAGTTCTATGATGCGGTGAGCTTTTGCGATTACCCGCCGGGATACCTGTGGATTCTCTGGCTCATCGGCGGCATCGGTCAGCTTTTGGGCGGCGTGACGACGATGATGGTGAAATGGCCTTCCATCATCGCGGATCTGGCGCTGTGCGTGCTGCTGTTCCGGGAAGCGCGGAAAATGGCGGGCGAAAAGGAAGGGCTGGCGCTGGCGCTGCTGTATGCCCTGAACCCGCTGGCCATTGTTTCCGGCGCGGCCTGGGGCCAGATCGACAGCCTGATGACGCTGCTGCTGGTTCTGACGGTGCTGCTTTTCCTGCGCAGGCAATGGAAAGCAGCGCTGCCCGTTTTCGTGGCGGCCATGCTGATCAAGCCCCAGGCGCTGATGTTTGGCCCACTGGGGCTGGCGGCGCTGATTGCCCACATCCTCGCCAGCTGGAAAGACCCGGCTGCGCGAAAGGCCATGCTCCGGGATGTGGGGCTGGGGCTGGGCATTTCCCTGCTGACGGCGCTTGCAATTGTGCTGCCCTTTGCCTGGGGCCGGTCGCTGAGCTGGCTGGCGGCGCTGTATCAGGGCACCATGAATTCTTACAATTATGCCACGGTAAATGGCTGCAATCTGTTTTTCCTGCTGGGGCAGAACTGGGTGGGTGCGGAAAACGCCGCGCCCTGGTATGGCGCGCTGTGCGCCTGGCTGATCAGCGCCGCGCCGCTTTTGCTGGCCTGGTATCGCCGGCGAATGGATAAACATCCCCTGCCCACGATTTCCTGCGCCGTGCTGGGTGGGCTCGCGGCAGCGCTGCTGCTTTCCCTGATAATTCTGTTGGCGCTGAGCGCGCTTACCTATGCCGCGCTGGGTACGTGCATGATCGTGTACACCGTTTTGCTGTTCGCGGCGCTGTATTTCCTGGGCCGGGAGCAAAACCGGCTGCCCCTGCTGGGCGCGGCCATGCTGCTGATGCTGTTTTCCACCGCTTCCATGATGCACGAGCGGTATCTGTTCCCGGCGGTGGCGCTGCTGCTGATGGCATATTATCTGATCCGGGATAAGCGGATTTTGTGGCTGGCGCTGGGCGTGACGATCACAGGGCTGCTGAACGTGGGCTGCGTGCTGGACCGGAACATTCGCATCGGCGGCTCCTCCGGGCATTTGAACGCTCCCGCCTGCGGCATTGACAGCGACATGGCCTTCCTGGAATACCTGTCCGCAGCCGGCAATCTGCTGCTCAGCGGCGCGGCGGTATATCTGAGCGCGATGCGCTGCGGCGCGGAAGCGATGGCCCCGGCGGTGGCCGGAAAAGCAACGGAAACGGGGATTCACCGCGCCGCGCCCCTGCCTGAAAACGCCCCGCTTCGGAAGATGACCGGGCGGGATTGGGCTGTGATGCTCCTTTGCACGGGGCTGTACGCCGTGCTGGCATTTACCAATCTGGGCTCCGCCAAGGCCCCGCAGAAGGCCTGGGTATCCTCCTCGGATCAGGAGCAGGTGGTGCTGGATCTGGGGCAGGAGCGGACGTTCAAGATGCTGTATTTCGGCGGCATCCATCAGTACGACAGCAATTTCTCCGTGGATGTGGGTTCCGATCTGGAAACCTGGCCGGAAACCTACGGCGCATCCATGAAGATCGGGGAATGCTTCAAATGGAAGTATCTGTCTGATGTGGTGGGCGGCAGCAATCCGGCGGTGCTGACGGGGCGCTATGTGCGCATCACAGCCAATTATGTGAGCACCACCCTGTTTGAAACCCTGTTCCGGGATGCGCAGACGGGCGAAGTGATTCCCGTGACGCTGGTAAGCGACAGCGAAGGCAACGAAACCGCCGCCGCCCTTATCGACGAGCAGGATGCCCTGGAGGGCGAGCCCGGATGGTTCAATTCCACCTACTTTGACGAAATCTATCATGCCCGCACTGCCTATGAACATCTCCACGGCCTGCCCACCTATGAAACCACCCATCCCCCGCTGGGCAAGGTGCTGATGAGCTTTGCCGTTGCTATCTTTGGCATGACGCCCTTTGGCTGGCGTTTCGCCGGGGCGCTGGCTGGCGTGCTGATGCTGCCGGGGATGTATCTGATGGCCAAGCTGCTGATCCGCAAAAAATGGGGCGGCTTTGGCGCGATGATGCTGATGGCGCTGGATCTGATGCACTTTACCCAAACCCGCATCGCCACCATTGATTCCTTCGTGGTGCTGTTCATCATCTGGGCGGTTTACTTCATGCTGCGCTGGTTCCTGCTGGATTTCTTCTCCATGAAGCTGGGCAAAACCATGGTGCCCCTGGGCCTGTCCGGGCTGTTCATGGGCCTGGCGGTGGCCAGCAAATGGACGGGCTGCTATGCCGGCGTGGGGCTGGCGGTGATCTTCTTCTATGGCCTGTTCCGGCGGATACGGGAAATCGCTGCTGCCCGGGACGTGCCGGAAAAGAAGCGCTCGGCCCATCAGGCCGCCGCGGCAAACGGAGCGCATTCTCTGGTGCTCACCGTGGCCAGCTGCTTCATTTTCTTTATCGCCATTCCTCTGGTGATTTACTATTGCTCCTACATCCCGTACTTTGCCTATAACGGCGGCGTAACGGTGAAAAAGGTGATTGAAGCGGCTGTGGGCAACTATTTCACCACCGGGCAAATGGGCGGCATGCTGGGCTACCACGCCACGCCCGGCCTGGGCATGGATCATTCCTTCTATTCCCCCTGGTATCAATGGCCGGTGATTGGCAAGCCCATGTGGTACGCTTCCAGCAGCTATGAGCCTGCGGGAATGCAGTCCACCATCATGGCCATGGGCAATCCCGCCGTATGGTGGACGGGCCTGCTGGGCCTGCTGGGCGTTTGCGTGCTTTGGGCGAAACGCCACGTGACGGCCGATCGTCAGCTGTCCCTTTACGCAGAAAAGGATGATCCCCGCTACACACTGGTGCTGATCTGTTTCCTGGCCCAGTTCCTACCCTGGACGCTGGTGCCCCGTGGCACATATATTTACCATTACTTCCCCAGCGTGCCTTTCATCATTCTGGCCACGGTCCTTTGCCTGGATACGCTGGCGCAGCGCCATGAAAAGCTGGCCCGCTGGCTGCTGATCGGACTGCTGATTGCGGCGGCGGTGCTGTTTGTGGCCTTCTTCCCCTATGCCAGCGGCGTGATGGTATCCCAGAAATGGCTGGACGCCATGAACTGGTTCAGGGGCTGGCTCTGGTATTGATTTGATGAATGGGCCTGCTCAGGCAGGCCCTTCCCCAACGACCACAGAAGCGGAGGAAATGCCATGCTGGCCAGAACGCTGTGCTTCGCGCTGCAAGGGGTGGAAGGACAGCCCGTATGGGTGGAAACCGATGTATCCGGCGGCGCGTTTAATTTTTCCATGGTGGGCCTGCCGGACGCCGCTGTCCGGGAAAGCCGGGATCGGGTGACCGGCGCGCTGCGCAACAGCGGCTTTGCCATGCCCGGCGGACGAATCACCGTAAACCTCTCCCCTGCCGATCTGCGCAAGGAAGGCGCGGCCTTTGACCTGCCCATTGCCATCTCCATTCTGGCCGCCAGCCGTCAGGCTGCGCTGCCGGCGCTGGATCGGGTGCTGCTGCTGGGCGAATTATCCCTGGATGGATCGCTGACGCCGGTGCGTGGGGCGCTGTCCATGGTCATCGCCGCATGCCAGCAGGGCGTGGACAGCGTGGTGCTGCCCTACGAAAACGGGCCGGAGGTGCAGTCTCTGTCCGGGATGAAAATCTATCCCGCCCGAACGCTGGGGGACGTGGTGCTTCATTTAAGCGGCAAGCTGCCCCTGCCCGCCCAGATTCAGACGGATTACGCTCAGAGCCTTTGGGCAAGCACGCCGGCGCTGGATTTATCCCTGGTGCGGGGACAGCAGGGCGCGCGGCGAGCGCTGGAAATTGCTGCGGCGGGCGGGCATAACCTGCTGATGATCGGCGTGCCCGGCAGCGGCAAAACCATGCTGGCCCGATGTCTGCCCGGCATTTTGCCCCAGATGACCTTTGAAGAAGCCTGCGAAGCCACCCGCATTCATTCCGTGGCAGGGCTGCTCAAGCCCGGTCAGGGGCTGATGACGGAGCGTCCCTTCCGCGCGCCTCATCATGCGGTTTCCGCCCCGGCCATGATCGGCGGCGGCGCAGATGCAAGGCCGGGAGAAATCTCTCTGGCGCACAACGGCGTTCTGTTTCTGGATGAATTGCCCGAATACGCCCCCAACGTATTGGAAGCGCTCCGCCAGCCACTGGAAGACGGCTTTGCATCCGTGGCGCGGGTGCGGGCACGGGCGCGATACCTGTCCCGCTGCATGCTGGTGGCGGGCATGAATCCCTGCCCCTGCGGGTATTACGGCAGCAGAACCCGGGCCTGCCATTGCGGCGAGCCCGCCATCCGCAAATATCTCGGCCGCATTTCCGGCCCGCTGCTGGATCGGATTGATCTGCAGATTGAGGTGGATGCGGTATCCGTGGAAGAAATCAATGATTCCGCGCCATCGGAAAGCTCCGCTGTGGTGCGCGCCCGAGTGCAAGCCGCCCGAAACCGACAGTTGAGCCGCCTGGCTCCCTATCATCTCCATTGCAATGCGGAGATGGACGGCGCAGCGCTGCGGGAGCTGTGCCCCCTGTCCGGGCAGGCCCGGAAGCTGCTGGAAATGGCCGTGGAGAAAATGGGAATGAGCATGCGGGGATACACGCGGATGATCAAAGTTGGCCGCACCATCGCCGATCTGGCGGGCGCGGATGAAATCAGTCCTGCCCATATTGCCGAGGCCATTCAGTATCGCGCGCTGGACAGCAAGTATTTCGGAGGCTGAGCATGGATTATTCCAAAGAGCAATTGGCCCGCATCTGGCTGCAATCCGCGCCCATGAACGGCTGGAACAAGCTGTCCGCCCTGAAAAAGAAGCTGGGCGGGGCGCTGGCGGTCTGGGAGCAGTTTACCCCCGTGCTGTATGATGCGCTGGGGCCGCAGCTGTTCGCGGAGCTGGCCGACCGGCGGATGCACCGATGCAGCGATGTGCTGACGCTGCTTTCCCAGTGCGGCGCCCGGGCGGTATTTTACGGGGATGCGGATTATCCCGCCCTGCTGGCGGCCATTGACGATCCCCCGGACGTGCTGTTTCTGCGGGGCAAGCTGCCCCCGAACGATACGCCCGCCGTGGCCATCGTGGGATCCCGCAGTTGCACCCGCTATGGTCAGGCCCAGGCCGGGCGCATTGCCAAGGAGCTTGGCGGAGCCGGCGTCTGCGTAGTCAGCGGCCTGGCCCGGGGCATTGACGCGGCGGCCCATCAGGGCGCGCTTGGCGGCGGCGGGCCTACGGTGGCGGTGCTGGGCTGCGGCATCGCCCAGTGCTATCCCCCGGAAAACAAGGCGCTGTTTCAGCAGATTCTCGCCGACGGCGGGGCCGTTGTCAGCGAGCTGCATCCCGCCGCCCCGCCCCTTCCCTATCATTTTCCCGTGCGCAATCGGATTATTTCCGGCTTCTCTCACGCCCTGCTGCTCATCGAGGCCCGGGAAAAAAGCGGCACCCATTCCACCGTGCATTACGCCCTGAATCAGGGCCGGGAGGTGTTCGCGCTTCCGGGGAATGTGGACGCGCCGGGCAGTGAGCTGCCTTTGAAGCTGCTCAAGGAGGGCGCGGGAATCTGTACCTGCGGGGAGGACATCATCGCCGCCATGGGCTGGCAGCGGGCCGCGCCCGCACCCCGGCAGCAAACGCTCTTGGACGGGGACGACACATCGGAACAGAATCCTATCCTCCGGGCGCTTTCCATGGAGGAAAAAACGCTGGAGGAATTGATCGCCCAGACCGGTCTGTCCGCCAGCGAACTGGGCACCCAGCTGACGCTGCTGGAATTAAACGGCCAAATCGAGCGCCGGGCCGGCCGGGCCTATGCCAGGCTGCGCTGACGCTTTGTATTGATCCATTTGAATCACATAAACGGAGGAATGAACCGTGGCTGCTTCATCGAAACTGATTATCGTGGAATCTCCCGCCAAGGCCCGCACCATCGCCAAATTCCTGGGAAGGGGTTACAAGGTGGAGGCCTCTCAGGGCCATGTGCGGGATATGCCCAAATCTCAGCTGGGCGTGGATGTGGACAACAATTTCGCTATCAAATACATCACCATCCACGGCCGGGGCAAGATCCTGGCCAAGATCCGCAAGGAAGCCAAAAACGCTTCCAAAATTTATCTGGCAACCGACCCTGACCGGGAAGGGGAAGCCATCTCCTGGCATCTGGCCCAGACCCTGGATATGGACGTGAGCTCTCCCTGCCGGATCGAGTTTCATGAGATCACTCAGAAGGCCGTGGAAAACGCGCTGAAGAATCCCCGGCCCATTGATCTGGACAAAGTGGACGCGCAGCAGGCCCGCCGGGCGCTGGATCGGCTGATCGGTTATAAGATCAGCCCGCTGCTGTGGGCAAAGGTGAAAAAGGGACTGTCTGCCGGGCGCGTGCAATCCGTGGCCACAAGGCTGGTGGTGGATCGGGAGCAGGACATTGAGGACTTTATCCCGGAGGAATACTGGGATGTGTCCGCCAATGCGCTGCTGCCCACGGCCCGGGGCCGGAAAACCACCTTTACCCTGCGGCTGTCCACGCTGGATGGCAAAAAGGCGGAGCTGCATAACAAGGATGAAGCCAAGGCCGCTCAGGCACGGGTGGAAAACGCCAATTTCGCTGTGTATGGTATCAAGCATGGGGAGCGGCACAAGCTGCCCGCCCCGCCCTTCACCACCTCCAGCCTCCAGCAGGAAGCGGGCCGCAAGCTGAATTTTACCACCCAGAAAACCATGCAGGTGGTGCAGCAGCTCTATGAAGGCGTGGATCTGGAAGGCGACGGCACCCAGGGTATCGTCACCTATATCCGTACCGACAGTGTCCGCGTATCCGAGGAAGCGCTGCAGGCCGTGCGGGCATACATCCCGGAGCGGTTCGGCGCGGAATATCTGCCCGAAACCCCCAATGAGTTTAAGGGCCGCCGCAATGCCCAGGACGCGCATGAGGCCATCCGTCCCACTGATGTGACCCGGACCCCCGATTCCATCAAAGCATCCCTGACCAAGGAACAATTCCAGCTTTACCGGCTGATCTATTCACGCTTCCTGGCCAGCCAGATGAAGCCCGCCCTGTATGACACGTTGAGCATGGATGTAAGCGGGGACGGCGTGGGCATGCGGTTCTATGGGGAGCACAAGCGATTCGCCGGGTTTACCAGCGTGTATGAGGAAAGCACGGACGAGGTGCAGGAAAGCGCCGAATCCACCCTGCCCCAATTTGAGGAGGGTGCGCCGGTCATCATTGAATCCGTGGAAAGCCAGCAGCATTTCACCCAGCCCCCCACCCGCTATACCGAAGCCTCGCTGGTGCGGATGCTGGAAGAAAAGGGCATCGGCCGGCCTTCCACCTACGCCCCCACCATCACCACCATTATTGCCCGGGGCTATGTGATGCGGGAAAACAAGCGTCTGTATCCCACGGAGCTGGGCAAGATGATTAATGCCATGATGACCCAGTATTTCGGTCCCATCGTGGATACCGAATTTACCGCCGAGCTGGAGGATCAGCTGGACGAGGTGGAAGAAGGGGATATGGATTGGCACACTGTGCTGCAGGAGTTTTATCCGCCCTTTGAAACCATGCTGGAAAGCGCCGAAAACGCCATCGAAAAGGTGGAAATCAAGGACGAACCCAGCGATGTGATCTGCGATAAATGCGGCGCGCAGATGGTGTATCGCATGGGACGGTTCGGCAAGTTCCTGGCCTGCCCCCGGTTTCCCGAATGCCGGAACACCAAGCCCATCCTGAACTATATCGAAGCAAAATGCCCCAAGTGCGGCGGGCGGCTGCTGGAAAAAACCAGCCGGAAAAACCGCAAATTCTATGGCTGCGAAAACTATCCCGAATGCGATTTCGTATCCTGGGAGATGCCGGTGAACGAGCGGTGCGAAAAATGCGGCAGCTATATGACCCTCAAGCGCTCCCGCAAGGGCGAGGAATGGCATCTGTGCAGCAATGAAACCTGCCGCCACCGGGTGGAGGTCACCCCGGCGCAGACCACGGAGGAAGACGAATGAGCGTAACCGTTATCGGCGCGGGCCTGGCGGGCTGCGAAGCCGCCTGGCAGCTGGTCCGGCGGGGCATTCCCGTCACGCTGATCGAGCAAAAGCCCCAGGCCATGAGCCCGGCCCATCATTCGCCCCTGTTTGCGGAGCTGGTCTGTTCCAATTCTCTGCGATCGGATCGGCTGCAAAACGCCGTGGGCCTGCTCAAGGAAGAAATGCGCCATCTGGATTCGCTGGTAATGGCGGCGGCGGATCGGGCGCGGGTGCCCGCGGGCGGCGCGCTGGCCGTAGATCGGGATACGTTCTCCGGCTTTATTACCGAAACCCTCAAGCAGCATCCGCTGGTGACCTTTGAATCCCGGGAGGTGACGGAAATCCCCGTTTCCCCCGCCATTATCGCCACCGGCCCCCTCACCTCCGATGCACTGGCGGACGCCATCGCCGCCATGCCCGAAGTGTCCACTCTGAATTTTTACGACGCGGCCGCGCCCATCGTCACCGCCGAATCGCTGGACATGAGCAGGGTTTATCGTGCTTCCCGCTATGGCCGGGGGGACGATTATCTGAATTGTCCCATGACCCGGGAGGAATACGACGCCTTCGTGCTGGCGCTCACCGCCGCCGAAACCGCGCCGGTGCATGGGTTTGAGGAAACGAAGGTATTCGAGGGGTGCATGCCGGTGGAATCCATGGCCCGGCGGGGCCACATGGTCCTGGCCTTTGGCCCGCTCAAGCCCGTTGGCCTGCCCGATCCCCGGACGGGGAAGGATCCCTTCGCCGTAGTGCAGCTGCGGCAGGACGATGCGGCGGGCACGCTGTATAACCTGGTCGGCTTTCAGACCCGGCTGAAATTCCCGGAGCAAAAGCGGGTGTTCGGCATGATTCCCGGGCTGGAAAACGCGGAATACGCCCGCTACGGCGTGATGCATCGAAACACCTTCCTGAACAGCCCAGGCCTGCTGGACTGCCATTATCAGATGCTGTCCCGGCCCGGCCTGTTCTTCGCCGGACAGATGACGGGGGTGGAAGGCTATGTGGAGTCCGCGGCCAGCGGCATGCTGGCGGGCATCTGCGCCGCGCTGCAGCAGCAGGGCAGGCCCCTGCCGGATTTCACCCGCCAGACCGCCATCGGCGCGCTGGGCCATTACGTGGCCGCCCAGAACCGGGCGTTCCAGCCCATGAACGTCACTTTCGGGATCATGGATGGAATTTCCGACCGCATCCGCAACAAGCAGCAGCGATATGAAAAAATCGCCCAGCGGGCGCTGGAAAAGGTGGACGCCATCCGGGCAGAAATCGGCGGATAGCTGCCATGCTTGCGCCACATTTTCCGCTCTTTTTGCTTAGCTTCATCTGCTATCATTTTTGCTGAATACATGGGAGGATTTTTTGCTATGAGCATGAAAGGAACCACCATCTGCGGCGTGCGCCGGGATGGGCAGATCGCCATCGCCGGGGACGGCCAGGTGACCATGGGCGAGCATACCATTTTTAAGGGCACGGCCCACAAGGTGCGCCGGATTTTCAACGGGCAGGTGGTCACCGGCTTTGCCGGCACCGTGGCCGACGCGTTCAGCCTTTGCGAACGCTTCGAAGAAAAGCTCACCCAGTGCGGCGGCAATCTGGAGCGGGCCGCCGTGATGCTGGCCCAGGAATGGCGCACCGGCAGCGGCGCGCGCCAGCTGGACGCCATGGTGATCGTGGCGGACAAGGAAAACATGCTGATCGTGTCCGGCACGGGCGAAGTGATCGATCCGGACGACGGCGTGTGCGCCATCGGCTCCGGCGGGAATTACGCCCTGGCCGCCGCCCGCGCCCTGATCCAGAATACGGATCTGAGCGCGAAAGAAATCGCGGAAAAGGCGCTGCATATCGCCGCCTCCATCTGCGTGTATACCAACGACAATATTATCGTGGAGGAGGTGTGAGCGCTATGAAGGAATTAACGCCCCGGGAAGTGGTTCGGGAGCTGGACCGCTACATCATCGGCCAGGATGAAGCCAAGCGCGCCGTGGCCATCGCCCTGCGCAACCGCTATCGCCGCGCTCAGCTGCCGGAAAGCATGCGCGAGGAAATCTATCCCAAGAATATTCTCATGATCGGGCCCACGGGCGTGGGCAAAACGGAAATCGCCCGCCGGCTGGCCAAGCTGGTGGATGCGCCGTTTATCAAGGTGGAAGCCACGAAGTTCACGGAAGTGGGCTATGTGGGCCGGGATGTGGAATCCATCATCCGGGATCTGGCGGAAAACGCGGTGCGGATGGTAAAGGATGAGCATGAAGCCCGGGTGAAAACCCGGGCGCAGGTGTTGGCCGAGGATCGGCTGATCAATCTGCTGCTGCATCCCGCCAAGAAGCCCGCCGCCAATAATCCGCTGGATTATCTGCTGGGCCGCACCAAGAACGAGCCCGAGCCCTCCGAGGATGAAAAGGTGGAAATCAGCCGCAAAAAGGACGCGCTGCGGGAGCAGCTGCGCCGGGGCGAGCTGGAGGACCACGAGCTGGAGATTGAGGTGGAGGAAAGCGCGCCGCAGCTGGAAGTGGGCGGCGCATCCATCAACATCGGGGATATGATGGGCGGCATGATGCCCAAGCAAACCAAGCTGCGCCATGTAAAGGTGAAGGAAGCGCGGAAAATTCTGACAGAGGAAGAAGCGCAGAAGCTCATCGACGAGGACGCGGTGAAGGAAGAAGCGGTACGCCGGTGCGAGCAGAGCGGCATTGTGTTCCTGGACGAAATTGACAAAATCGCCGGCCGGGGCGGCTCCGGCAGCGGCCCGGATGTGAGCCGGGAGGGCGTGCAGCGGGATATCCTGCCCATTGTAGAGGGTTCCACCGTGAACACCAAGTACGGCCCCGTGCGCACGGATTTCATGCTGTTTATCGGCGCGGGCGCGTTCCATGTGGCCAAGGTCAGCGATCTGATTCCCGAGCTGCAGGGCCGTTTCCCCGTGCATGTGACCCTCAAGAGCCTCACCCAGGAGGACTTCGTGAGTATCCTCACCAAGACCGACAACGCCGCCACCCGGCAATACGCGGCGCTGCTGGAAGTGGACAAGGTGCATCTGACCTTTGAGGACGACGCGCTCAGCGAGATTGCCCGCATCGCCATGCTGGCCAACGAAAGCGGCGAGGATATCGGCGCACGGCGGCTCCATGCGGTGTTTGAGGAGCTGCTGGAGGATGTGTCCTTTAACGCCGGGGGCGAAAACATGCCCGACGTGTACCTGACCATCACCGCCGATTATGTCCGCGACCATGTGAAGGCTGCCAAGGAAATGGACATGCGGCGATACATTCTTTAATTCCGAATCAGCACAGCGGCGGAGGGCCTTATGGCCTTCCCCGCTTTTCCATGGGAAAACATGCCTTGACGGATTGCCGCTTTGGGCATACAATAAGATGAATTTGTTTTGACCATTCACGAAAGCGAGGCAACGCCTATGCCATTGACCATTGCCATTGACGGACCGGTAGGCGCCGGCAAATCCACCATTTCCGACGCCGTGGCTGCAAAGCTGGGGATTCTGCATCTGGACACAGGGGCCATGTATCGCGCCGTTGGGCTGTATGCCCTGGAAAACGGCATGAACCCCCGGGACGAAGAAGCGGTCTGCAAAGCATGCCTTGAGGACAAGGTGCATGTGGATGTGCGCTATGAAAACGGCGCACAGCAGACGCTGCTGAACGGCCGGGATGTGTCCGCCCTGATCCGCACCCAGGAAGCCGGCAGCGCCGCGTCCGCAGTGAGCCGGTATGCGCCGGTGCGCGCCATGCTGGTGCGGCGGCAGCAGGAAATGGCACAGGGCCAGAGCATGCTCCTGGACGGCCGGGATATTGGCACCGTGGTGCTGCCTGACGCCACCGTGAAAATTTTCCTCACCGCCAGCCCCGAGGTTCGCGCCCGGCGGCGCATGGTCCAGCTGCGGGAAAAGGGCGATGAAACGCCCTTTGAGCAGATTCTTTCCGAGGTCAATGCCCGGGATCTGCAGGACACCACCCGGGCGCTCACGCCCCTGCGCCAGGCGGCGGACGCGATTCTGGTGGACGCTTCCGATCTCAGCTTTGACGAAACCGTTCAGGCAATTCTATCCCATGTGGAGGCAAAAAAATGAGCACGCGTGATCCGCAGCCCGCCGCGGCTGCGCCCCGGAAAGAACGAACAGCCCTGTATACCATCGCCCGGGGGCTGGCCTGGCTGATCCTCCGGCTGTTCTTCCCGGTGCGCTATCATCACCTGGAACCCTTTGATATGGATGCGCCTTACATCGTGATGTCCAATCACAAAAGCCTGCTGGATCCCTTCGCACTGGCCTATCCCTGCAAGAAATACGAAATCCGCTTCATGGGGAAAAAGGAGCTGAGCAAGGGGAAGCTTGCCAGCTGGATCATGGAAAAAATGCATATGATCCCCGTGAACCGGCATCATACCGATCTGGCCGCCATGCGCAAATGCACCAAGGCGCTCAAAGAGGGCCGCGTGCTGGGCATTTTCCCGGAAGGCACCCGGCATCAGCCCGAGCTGATGGCCGAGGTGGAAACGGGCGTGGCCGTGCTGGCGCTGCGGGCCGGGGTGCCGCTGCTGCCGGTGTATATTGATGGCAAGCTCAAGCTGTTCCACACCACGGACGTATACGTGGGTGATCCGATGGACATCTCCGATCTGAGCAATCAGGGCTACGACGCCGAGGTGGTTCATGCCCTGACAGAGCGCATCCGCCAGACCTTCCTGACCATGCGGGAGGATGTGCGGCAGGGCCGGCTGAAATAAACGCCGCTGAGCGATGATTTCGGGGCGCTGTTTTCAAGCCGCATTCCGGTTATGGTGAAGCGTCTGCAGGCGCTCGTAAAATGGATGGAGGCATGATTCTTCATGAAAGAAAAAAGGAAGAACGCTTTGTCAAAATCATGGAAGAAGGCAATGCGCTCTTTGGAGCGGAATGCTCGCTTCTGGTTGACAGAGAAACGGGCGTAACCTATCTGGTGGTTTGCAATTCCTATGGAACCGGGCTGACAGCATTGCTGGACGCGGATGGCAAGCCGGTTATCACAAAGCTGTAACCCCGTGCCGGAAGGCAGGGTTTAGCTGTTTTGAAAAATGGCGGACGCACGCTGCTTTTCGTTCGCTGAAAAGCGTTGCAGTTGCAACTTCCCTTCTCCGACAGTTTCCTTTCAAACTGTCGGTCTTTTTTACCAATATCAAAACGACAAAAAAGAGACTCCCGAAGGAGTCTCTTTTTCATAGGTTCAATTGCTTGCTTCCGCAGCGATTACTGCACCAGGCTCAGAGCAGCGCGGGCACCGTCATAATCGGAATCCTGCGCGATGGCGTAACCGGTGTGGCTGTACACAGAGAAGATGGCCTTGCCTTCTTCAGTGTTGATGATGTTGATCAGAGAGGTCTGCAGGGCGGAAATGAACTCGGGGTTGTAGATGTCAGCCTTGGCGGTGGTGACGGCGACGGTATCATTGTAGATGCCCTCGGTCACGCCGATCACGTTCATTTCGTTCCAGATGGAATCGGTGCGGCCCATGCCAGCCTTGCCGGTGGGATCAGCGGAGCCCACAGCCAGGTTCCAGGCGGCTTCATAGTCGCGGCGGCCATCGGCGTAGCAGCAGATGATGTCCACCTGCTCGGCGGCAGCCTGAGCGAACGCATCGCCATAGCCCAGCTGGATCACATTGGGCAGATCGGAAACCTTCTTGCCGTCATAGTTATCCATCAGCCACATGGTGGGATAGATGTAACCGGCGGAGGAAGAAGTGCTGGCCACGGCCCAGGTAGCGGCGCTGAGCTCATCCCAGGTCAGCTTTTCGCCGGCGTTCACTTTCGCAGCCAGCTGCTTGCCGTATTCAGAGGGGGTAGCGTAGATCAGGGAGCGATAGAAGGTCACCTGCTGATCGGTGGGCAGGGTCTTGTTCGCATCGCCGTTCCAGGTCTTGGGGTCGGTGGAATCGTTGCTCAGGCCAGCGCGGGTGGCGGTGAGGATCACGTCCACTTCCTTGTTCTGGCTGTAGATGGCATAGGTGCCGCCGGGCAGCCAGCCCACATCGATCGCGCCGGCAGCCATGGCTTCGCCAACGGCGTTGTAGTCGGTGCCAACGGTGATTTCGACTTCGCCAATGTCATAGCCCTGCTTGAGCATTTCGGCTTTCACCAGCTCGGGCAGGTTCTTGGTGCCGGTGATGATGACGTCGGCATCCTTGGAGGGAACGAACTGGAAGGTCAGCTTATCCATTTTGACGGTATCCGCCATCGCGGAGACGCAGCCAAGCGCCAGGATGGAAACCAGGATGAACGCAACGAGCTTCTTCATGAATCCATTCTCCTTTTGTTATATTCCCTTTGCGAGTCAATGGGGCCCGCCACCAGCTCTCAGTATACCCCACGCAGGCCGATTTGGCAAGCAATTTTCTGCAAAAGGCGTACATTTTTTCGGTTTCTTGAGAAAAAGCGCATTTTCTTTACAATTTCGTGAACAGCCGCCTTTTTTCTTCCTTTTTCTGCGGTTTTCCCTTGCGCTTTAGGCGCGGGGATGCTATCATTAACTGAAACCGGAAAAAAAGCAACACGGCGCTGCCGCGGAAGGGGTCGATACTTTGATCGAGTTCAAGCATGTGAGCAAAACCTATCCCAATGGCGTCAAGGGCCTCAAGGACGTGGACCTGACCATCGATCAGGGAGAATTCGTGGCCATCATTGGCCTGTCCGGTGCGGGCAAATCCACGCTGATCCGCACCATTAACCGCATGATCGACATCACCGAGGGCCAGCTGATGGTGGACGGGGTGGACGTGATGACCCTGCGGGGCAAGGCCATGCGCCGCTTCCGCCGCAAGATCGGCATGATTTTCCAATCCTTTAATCTGGTCACCCGTTCCACGGCCATCAAAAACGTGCTCACCTCCATGGTGCCGGATATGGGCTTTTTCCGGGTGCTGCTCGGGCTGTTTACCAAGGAGCAGAAAATGAAGGCGCTGGAAGCGCTGGACAAGGTGGGCATCCTGGATAAGGCCTACACCCGGTGCGATCAGCTTTCCGGCGGCCAGCAGCAGCGCGTGGCCCTGGCCCGCACGCTGAACCAGTCCCCCACCATCATCCTGGCCGACGAGCCCGTGGCCGCGCTGGACCCGGTGACGGCCCATCAGGTGATGAGCGATTTCCAGCGCATCAATCAGGAAATGAACATCACCGTGCTCATCAACATCCACCATGTGGATCTGGCCCTGAAATATGCCACGCGGGTGATCGGCATCCGGGCGGGCGAGATCGTCTATGACGGCCCCACCAGCGCCGTGACGCAGGACGTGCTGGATCAGATTTATAACGGCGCCACCGTGCCCCAGGCCGGACAGTAAAGGGGGGCGCGCGCATGAAAAAGAGTGCTGCGACGGTTTATCGCCAGCCGCTGTTTGACCGGATCTTCAAGCCGGAAAAAATCACCCTGCCCAACGGCAAGACCATTCTCCGTCCCCGCTCCCGCACACCGCTGATCACCCTTGCCGTGGCGGCCGTGGTGCTGGCCTCGGCATATCTGACGGGCTTTGACTTTGGCATTCTGGTGCGCCGGATCAATCAGTTCACCGTCATTCTGGCGCAGATTTTCCAGCCTCAGTGGAGCTATTTTCCCAAGGTGGTGCAGCCGCTGCTGGACACCATTAAAATGTCCATTCTGGGTTCCGTGCTGGGCGCTACGCTGGCGCTGCCCTTCGCGGTGGTGGCCTCCACGAATATCAACCGCTCCGGCCCGGTAGTGGCGGTGCTGCGGTTTGTGCTCAATATCGTGCGCACCCTGCCCACGCTGGTGATCGCCAAGTTTGCCGCACTGATCTTCGGCCTGGGCACCTTCGCCGGCACCGTGGCCATCACGGTGTTCACCTTCGGCGTGGTTTCCAAGATGATGTATGAAGCCATCGAAACCATCGATATGGGCGCGTTTGAGGCCATGGAGTCCGCCGGGGGCGATAAATTCCAATGCTTCTGGAC
Source organism: uncultured Clostridia bacterium (assembly GCA_934630705.1). Classification (GTDB taxonomy): domain Bacteria; phylum Bacillota; class Clostridia; order Christensenellales; family Aristaeellaceae; genus RUG563. Next base: position 155,760 of record CAKTWP010000001.1, read on the forward strand.
GGCCTGTTTCCCCCAGATTCTGCCCACGTATCTGTCCTATTGCCTTTACAGCCTGGAAATGAACATCCGCGCGGCGGCCATTCTGGGCTATGTGGGCGCGGGCGGCCTGGGCCTGCTGATTAATGAGCGCATCGGCTGGCGGGATTATCACGGGCTGGGCATGGTGCTGCTGGCGCTGTTCGTGGTGGTATTCCTGATTGAAAACACCAGCCAGTTCCTGCGCCGGAAGCTGAGCTGAGGAGGATAAGCCCATGAAAAAGAACGCAACAAAGCAACTGGCCGCCCAGCCCCTGACCATTCAGGAGGCCTATGAAAATCGGCCCCGGCTCTGGTGGCTGTATACGATGATTCTGCTGATTGTGGCAGCGCTGCTGGGATGGAGCGGCACGGCCGTGGAATACAAAGGCCTGGCCACCAAGGGCATGGAAGTGGCCAAGGGCGTGGGCTTTGGCCTGATTCATCCCGACACCAATCTGCTCTTTAACCTGACCACCGACGGCGTGCCCTATCAGCTGCTGCAGACGGTGGCCATCGCCGTGCTGGGCACGCTGATTGGCGGCATTCTGGCCATCCCCTTCAGCTTCCTGGCCTGCCAGAAAATCGTGCCCAAGGGCGTGGCCATTCTCTTTAACGCCGTGATCCTGCTGATCCGAACCATCCCCAGCCTGGTCTGGGCGCTGGTATGGATTCGCGTGACAGGGCCCAACGCCTTCTGCGGCGTGGTCACCCAGTCCGTCTGCTCCATCGGCATGATCAGCAAAATGTATATCACCGCGATCGAGGATATCGATGTGCGCATTCTGGAAAGCTTGGACGCTTCGGGCTGCACCGCCTTCCAGAAAATCCGCTATGGCATCCTGCCCCAGATCATCCCCAATTTCATTTCCACCGTGATCTACCGCTTCGACATCAACGTGAAGGATGCCACCACGCTGGGTATCGTGGGCGCAGGCGGCATTGGTGCGGCGCTGATTCAGTGCATCAATTCCAGCCGGTGGAGCATGGTGGGCGCGTATCTGTGCGGCATGGTGGTGCTGATGCTGCTCATTGAGCTGTTCTCCACCAAGGTGCGTCAGCGGCTGACGAGGGGCTGACCATGAACAGGCTGACCATTTATTTCACCTCCGATACCCACGGTTATCTCTACCCCAGCAATTTTGCCACCACTGCGCCCCGGCCCATGGGCCTGCTGGACATGCAGTTTCCCAAGGACGGGAACACCCTGATTATCGACGGCGGCGACACGGTGCAGGGCTCTCCCCTGACCTATTACTGCCATGTGAAGGGCGTCCGGCCCCCTGTGGCGGATGCGATGAACGACCGGGGCTATGACTATGTAACCCTGGGCAACCATGATTTCAATTATGGCCCGGATTACCTGGCTGATTACCTTCACCGCCTGAACGCGAAATGCCTGTGCGCCAACGTGACGGATGGGCAAAACCGGCTTCCCCTTGCCGGCGCCACGGTGCACACGCTGGAAAACGGGCTGCGGGTGGGGCTGGTGGGCATCGTGACCAACTGGGTAAACCGCTGGGAGAAACCCGAAAACCTGATCGATCTCACCGTTTCCGAGCCGCTGGCCGCCGCCAAAGCCGCCATGCAGGGGCTGAATGCGGATGTGTGGGTGGGCATTTATCATGGCGGCATTGAGCGGGATCTGGATTCCGGCCGTCTGCTCAGCGAGACGGATGAAAATATCGCCTGCCGCCTGTGCGAGGAGCTGCCCCTTCAGCTGCTGCTTACCGGGCATCAGCATATCGCCATGGCCGGAAAGCAATGGCATGGGGTGCATCTGGCGCAAACGCCCTGCAATGCCACGGCGTATGTGAAAGTGACAATGGATGAAGCCGGACGATTTGAATCCGTGCTCTGCCCCGTGCCCGATCACGCGGTGCTGACGGACGGGCAGCAAAGGCTGTGGGCCGAGGTGAACCAATGGCTGGATACGCCCACAGGTCATCTCAGCCAGCCCATCTGGCCGGAAAGCAAGCTGGAAATGGCGCTTCATGGCTCCGCCATCGCGGACTTTTTCAACACAGTGCAGCTTTGGGCCAGCGGCGCGGATGTATCCTGCGCTGCGCTGGCCAATGAGATTCGTGGCTTTGACAGCGCCGTCACCGTGCGGGACGTGGTGGCCAGCTATGTATATTCCAATACGCTGGTGGTGCTGGAATGCACGGGGGCCATTCTCCGCGAAGCGCTGGAGCAGTGCGCCCGGTATTTCGATAAAACGGCAGATGGCCGGGTGACCATTGCCGAATCCTTCCTTCGGCCCAAAGAAGCTCACTACAATTACGACTATTTCAGCGGGATTTCTTACGTGTTCGATCTGTCCCGCCCGGCTGGGCAGCGGGTGACGGAGCTGACCCGAAACGGTCAGCCCGTGGCCGACACGGACGTGTTCACCCTGTGCATGTGCAATTATCGGGCCACCGGCGCGGGAGACTTCGATTGCTATCTGCGCTGTCGCCGTGTCAGGGAAATCCAGACGGAAATCAGCGAGCTGATTCTGAATTATCTGCAGGCCCATCCGCTGGTGAAGATTCCCAAGGAGCATCCCTATCGGGTCAAGCTGTGATTGCCTGCTGAAAACCATGTCCATGAAAAAAACGCTTCATCGCCCATTACGGCCATGAAGCGTTTTTGTTTGATTCTGCTTTACAGCTTCACCTTTACCACAGCCCGCAGAGATTCCGTTAGGCCGTTTTCCCGCCGGATATTGGGCCGGTGCAGATCCTGGGGAAAGAGCACGCAGAAATCGCCGGATTCCATGGGCAGAGCGATGCCCTCCGCATCAGCCTGACAGAACAGCACGTCCCGGGCCGTGTCATAGGGCTGAGATACCGGGGTATCCCCCAGGCTGCGCACACCCATGATCTCCTGACCGTCGATCACAATCTGAATATCCGCATAGTTCCGATGGCCTTCCCATGCGCCCTGTTCCCAGGGCTTGAGCGCATTCTTCTGCACGGAAATATATACGTTGTCCCCATCAATGGGATGCCGGCCCACAGGCAGCTGCTTATAAGCGCCAGTGGCCAGATAGTCAAAGGCCTTCCTGAAATGCTCACTCAGGCCGGCATAGGTGGTGCAGTTTTCTATTTTATCCAGAATCATGGGCTGATCTTCCTCTCGTTATCGGTTTTGCGTATATCCCAGGGTTTTCAGGTCCTCCGCGGAATCCCGCCAGCCGGGACGCACCTTCACCCACAGCTGCAGGTTCACATGCATCCCCAGCAGATTCTCAATATCCGCCCGGGCCTCCGCGCCGATTTTTTGGAGCATCGCGCCTTTTTTGCCAATGATGATGCCCTTATGGGAATCCCGCTCGCAATAGATGGTGGCGTCGATTTCCATAAAGTGATCGTTTTCCTTTTTCATGGCCATCATTTCCACGCCGATGCCGTGGGGCACTTCGTCCCGCAGATTTCGCAGGGCCTTTTCCCGGATCAGCTCGGCGCAAATATCCCGCTCGGGCTGATCGGTGAGCATATCATCGGGGAAATATTTGGGGCCCACGGGCAGATGCGCGGCCAATTCTGCCTTGAGCCCATCCACGCCGTCGCCGGTGCGGGCGCTGATGGGCATAATGCCGTCATAGCCCGCATCCTTAAACGAATCAATGATTCCCAGCAGCGCCTTGGGCTCCACCAGATCAATCTTATTGAGCACCAGCAGCTTATACACCTTTTTCTGGCTCATCTGGGCCACAATGGATCGATCATGGGGGCCGATGGCAGTCACATCCACCAGCACCAGCAGCGCATCGATCCCCTCCATGGCCTCCTCAATGGACTGCACCATGAATTCGCCCAGCTTGGTGCGAGGATGATGGATGCCGGGGGTATCCACAAACACGATCTGGCAGTTATCGCCGCCCATCACGCCCATCACCCGGTTGCGGGTGGTCTGAGGGCGATTGGACACGATGGCCACCTTTTCGCCAACAAGTGTGTTCAGCAGGGTGGATTTGCCCACGTTGGGGCGGCCCACAATGGTGGCAAACCCCGAATGGAATCCGTTCTCTTTGGTCATGAAAATCTTATTCCTTCCCTAAAAATTCGCGGGTGCCGCTCTTGGGCCCAAAGCCATGAGCCAGAATTTCCGGCAGAGTAGCCTCCTCCCGCTGATCGCCGCAGGAAACGATGATGCGCAGCTCCGGCGCAAACTCGGTGAGCGCCTGACGGCAGATGCCGCAGGGCCAGGGCATGGCCTTTTCGGCGGCCACGGCCAGCGCCGTAAACTCCTGCACGCCCTCGCTCACCGCCTTAAACAGTGCCGTGCGCTCGGCGCAATTGGTGGCCCCATAAGAGGCGTTTTCAATGTTGCAGCCCGTGAACACCCGGCCATCCCGGCTCAGCAGCGCCGCCCCCACCTTGAAATGGGAATAGGGGGAATAGGAAAACTGCATGGCATGAACCGCCATCTCCACCAGTTCGTCATCCGTCACCCGGGATACGCCCGCTCGCTCCAGGGCCTTTTCTTCCATGGTTCGCATCCTCTTTTTGTCATCCTCCTGCATATGATCATACCCCATCAGATGAAACAGGGCATGCACGATCAAATAGGTCATTTCCCGCTTCAGGCTATGGCCGTATTCCTCCGCCTGCTCCCGGGCCCGAGGTAGAGAAAGAATCACATCGCCCAGGAAACAGGCGCCGGTTTCATCCATTTCCCGGCGCAGCTTTTCCGGGCAATGGCCCAGCGTTTTGGCCGGCTTGCAGGAAGTGGATGGGAAAGAGAGCACGTCCGTAGCTCGGTCAATTCCCCGATATTCCCGGTTGATCTGGCGGATGGTTTTGTCGTCCGTCACCCGAATCTGGGCGTATGCGTCCTCGTTCAACCCTTCCGCCCGCATGCATTCCAGCGCCGCCCGTTCCAGCGCCGCCTGTGCGCCGGGCAGCTCGGGCAAATCCCAATCCATGTCCAGCCGAATGGTCATTTCTGCGCCTCCTCCGGGGCGGCTGTCCTGGCCGCGCTCCCGGCTTCTTCCTCAGGCTGCGCGCCCGTCTGCTGCCGGGCTTCTGTTTCCGCTTCTGCCCGCAGCAGCGTTTCCACCGGTACCGGTTCTTCCGCAGGCGGAGGCTCCACTTCTTCCAGCTCCGGGGGCGCTTCAGGCGTGACAGCCGGGCCGGTTTCCTCCATTTCCGGAGTCACTACCGGCAGGGGAATGTTTTCCGGCTCCGGAATCACAGGATCCACCGCGTCCTGCTGGGACGCGTTTTCCTGTTCCTGCTCGGCCGGCTTTTCTTCCTTGCTCAGATCGGGCTGATGCAGAATCCGGGGCTTGGTTTTCTCCAGGTCCGGGTATTCAATGCGCTCGTGATATACGCCCACCAGCACGGTGGTCACCGCGGCGCAGATTTTGTCGATGTCCTGCAGCGTCAGCGGACAATCGCTGAGCTGGCCGTCCTCCAGCTTGCCCCGCACCAGCTTCACGATAAACTCCTCAATCCGCTCGGGCGTGGGCGATTTGAGGGTGCGCATGGCAGCCTCAATGGTGTCGCACAGCATCACAATGGCGCTTTCCTTGCTCCGCGGGGGATGGCCATCGTAACGGAAGGCATTGATATCCACCGGCTGACCTCCCGCCTGCTGCAGCGCCTTATGATAGAAATACAGCACCGGCGTATCCCCATGATGCTCCGCAATGATATTGATCACCGCCTGGGGCAGCCGATACGCCTTGGCCAGGGCCACGCCATCCCGGGGATGGGCCGTGAGAATCTCAGCGGACACCCGGGGATCGGTGCGATCGTGGACGTTGTCATCCGGGGGCTGGTTTTCCTTGAAATACAGCGGGCGCTTGAGCTTGCCCACGTCATGATAATATCCGCCCACCCGGGCCAGCAGCGGGCTGGCGCCAATGGCGTCCGCCGCGGCCTCGGACAGGTTTGCCACCATGATGGAATGGTGATAGGTGCCCGGCGCTTCCAGCAGCAGCCTGCGCAGCAGCGGCTGATTGGGGTTGGACAGCTCCATCAGCTTTACCGGTGAGGGGAGATTAAAGATCGTTTCCAGCAGCGGCTGCATGCCGAAGCACAAAAGGGTGGACACCATGGCGCTGCCCGCCATCCACAGGCCGGTAGTCAGGCTTTCGGTTTGCTGATTATCGGTCATCAGACCCAGCGCCAGCACCACCAGGAAATTCACCGCTGCAGCCAGCGAGCCCGCCAGCAGCAGCCGCAGCCGGGTGCCCTGCTTGCCCAGGGCCAACGCCGCCACGGTGCCGGAAATCAGCCCCGTGGTCAGCAGCACCACCATTTTTTCCGTATACACATCGCTGCCCCCCGCCGCCAGCGCGGAGACCATCAGTGTCATCGCCGCATTGCAGATCAGCCCAGGCTTGGGCCCCAGCAGCGCCGTTACCAGCAGGGCGCACAGCAGCATGGGCGCCAGATACGCATTGACCAGCCGCGCCAGCATGCTCAGCCCCAGGGTGAGCACCATGATAATCAGCAGCAGGATCAGCCGGGGGGTGCTGTTCAGAATCTGGTAATCAGGGTCCCGCAGCGTCAGCAGCAAAAGCACCGCAATGCCCGCCATCAGCAGCGCCGCGCCCAGATACATGGACATATCCACCTGCCCGTCGCTGAGCAGCCCCAGAGCGGACAGCATGGCCAGCTGCTTGGCCGTGATGCGGCCTTCACCCCGCACCACAATGTTTTGCCCCTGCTTGTATACCACCGGCTCCACCGCCTGCCGGGCTTCCTCCCGGGCGGCATCGGTGGCTTCCTGGTCGATTACCATATTGGCCTTAATGCAGGCGCTGAGCACGGCCGGAGCGATATTCTGGCTCAGGGACAGGCTCATGCGGTAATTCACGATCTGGCGGATGCTGTTTGCCGCCGTGCTTTCCTGTCCCTCGGTCACATGGCCCTGCATGGTGCTCTGCAGGGCGGTATACAAAAGCGTATACGCGTCCTCCAGCTCCTGCTGGGTGCTATGCATCAAGGAGGTGATCTGGTAATCCCGCAGGGAAATCAGCGTGAGAATATCCCGGGCGTATTCCAGTTCGTCCTTGGAATAGGCGCGGGTGGCGGACTGATCCGGCAGCGTGTCCGCGTATTGGCGAACCAGCCGCAGCTGGGCGAAGATCTGGTCAAAGCTGGCCATCACTTCCTCCGTCACGCCGTCCTGATAGCGATAGGTGGGCATGACGGCGGCAGCCGCCTGCTTGCGCTTTTCCTCGGTGCTGATTTCATCCACCACGTCCTTGGTGGCCGCGATGGTGGTGGTGGGCACCATGCCGATTTTCAGCTCATAGCGCACCGGCACAATGGCCGCCTCAAACATTCCCACCAGCAGCGCCGCACCCAGCACGCCGATAAGCAGCCGCAGGGCCCGGGCGGATTTGAGAAACGCCCGCAGCCGTTCCATCCGGGTGGCTTTTTTGTTCTTGTTTTGGTTGGTCATGCCTGCTTTCCCTCTTTCGCCTCATAGGCTTCGTAAGCCCGCACGATCTTCTGCACCAGCTCATGGCGCACCACATCCTTGGCCGTCAGCTCGATAATGCTCACGCCATCCACATCCCGCAGCACTTCCATGGCCTCCAGCAGGCCGCTGCGCTTGCCCTTGGGCAAATCGATCTGGGATGCGTCCCCCGTGACGATACAGCGGGAGCCCGCCCCCAGCCGGGTGAGAAACATTTTCATCTGCTCGGGCGTGGTATTCTGCGCCTCATCCAGAATAATGAACGCATCGCTCAGCGTACGCCCGCGCATGAACGCCAGCGGCGCCACCTCCAGCGTGCCCCGCTCCACCATCCGCTGATAGCTCTCCACGCCCATGATTTCATACAGCGCGTCATACAGCGGCCGCAGATAGGGGTCCACCTTCTGGGTCATATCCCCGGGCAGAAAGCCCAGCTTCTCCCCCGCTTCCACGGCGGGACGGGTGAGCACGATGCGCTCCACCTCTTTGTTTCGCATGGCTACCACCGCCAGCGCCATGGCCAGATAGGTTTTGCCCGTACCGGCAGGGCCCACGGCCAGCGTCAGCTCATGCTCCCGCACCGCGGCCACATATTCCCGCTGGCCCAGGGTTTTGCATTGAATCCGGCGGCCCCGATGGGTGATGGCCACCACATCGCCTAAAATCTCCTCAATCTGCTCCAGCCGCCCTTCCCGGGCCAGGGCCACCGCATAACGAATCCGGGATGCGTCGATCATTTCGCCCCGGCGCAGCATCTGGATCAGCTTGCCGATCACCTGCTCCGCCAGCGCCGCGTTTTCCCCGTCGCCCTGAACCTGCAGCTCCTGCCCCCGCAGGGAAATCGCCACGTCCAGCTCCTGCTCCAGAGCGGCCATATTCCGATCGTTCATGCCGAAAAGCGACAGATAGGACTCCATGTTGTCAAGCGTCAACAGCAATTTTGCCCAGCATCTCCTTCAGGGATGTTTCTGGTATCGGCCAATATCGCAGCGGATTTCCGCCGTAGCCGTTACCATTATAATATCCCTATCTATCATACTATAATCTGTCCATTTGTCAATAACCTCCTGACCGATCGTCGCCCGATCCAGAGCCAGCAGCGCCACTTTTTCCGCCTCCTGCGCCGTTTCCTGCGCCGGGCGCACCACTTTTTCCAGCGCCGCCTCCCAATACGTCTCCCGCCGCAGCCACAGCGGAGTCCATGCCCCGCCCACGGCCGTCTCCTGAACGTCCACATCCCAGGTCAGGTAATCCGGTTCGGGCCCCAACGCCAGCGCCAGCCACGGCGTTTTCAGCACCAGCCGCCCATACGTGCGCCCGGTGGGCACGGATTGGGTTTCGCCCAGCGAAGTCTGCATCCGCGTCTGCACCCAGACCCGGGCCAGCGCCACGCCCCGGGCTTTCACCGGCCGCTCCCTGCCATCCGGCCCCTGCTCCGTCCCGCGGATCAATACCTGCCCGGCCTTCACCAGCTCGCCTTCCCGGCACATGGGCGTGCCCGCAAAGGTGGTAAGCCGCCAGAGAATACCATCCCGGTCTGCCACCACATCCCCGGGCGCGCCTGCCGTTTCAATCCCGGGTGGTGCCACGCCTTCCACGATCCGCACCACCAGCGCCGTGCCCGCCCAGCCGGCCTGCACCCATTTCACCTGGGGCAGCCGCCATTCCAGCTTTTCCCGAAGAGATGCCAGGTCGATGGTGCTGCGGCGCACGCCGGGGCGAACGCCCTGCTCTGCCAGAAACAGCCGCACCTCCCCCAGATATGCCCCTGCATCCTCAATCCGCACCTGCCAGACAAAGCCCAGGCTGTATCCCATCAGCGCTGCGGCGATCAACGCTCCTGCCGCCAGACCGCGCCGGCGGTTCAGCATATGCAGCCAGCGCAGCAATCCCACGCCTTGGGCCGGGCCCACGGCAAAGCCCCGCTCCTTCGCCAGCCCTGCCAGCACTTCATAATCCCGGGCGGCGCATTCCAGCGACATCCCCCGGCCCGCCGTTCGCCGGGCACGTAAAGAAACGCCCTGCTTTCGGGCGGCGTTGAGCAGCTTCTCCGCGCCCAGTCCTTCCATCGAAAAGCGCACTCGAAGCAGTCTGCTCATAGCTCCTCCAGGGTCACGCCGGCGATTTTTCCCCGAATCACCAGATCCTGCGCCCCGAAATGGGAAATCAGCAGATTTTCCCCGGTGACCGCCAGCACGCCTTCCTTTACCCGCACCCGCACGCAGCGGCTTTCATAGGAAAATAACCCCCGGTGCTGTTCGATCAGCGCTTCCTCCTGACCGGATAAAACCACCCGCGGCGTATCGTTTCGGGCCTCGGGCGGCGCAAATGAAAAAAGATTCATGCTTTTCACCCCGGGGTATTGTATGCGCGACAAGGGCGAAACAGCACCCAAGCTTCTAAAGCCCGGCATCATACGGGAGGGTTCTCCGCGCCCTCCCAAGCGAGCCATACGGACAGCGCGTTTCTTCTATACAGCAATGCGCCCCGGCTTGAAGAAGGAAACGCGTCATCGTTTCTTTCCCAAGCCGGGGCGCATGCGGGCACACGGGAATGCCGCCGCCGGCCTGAATCATCAGGCCGGCAGGTAGCAGGCTGTTGCTCAGATGGTGAACTGCTGAATATCCGCCACCAGATCATCGCAGTCGTCGTTATACACGTCCAGGGTGATGGGCTTGCTCAGATCCAGCGAGAAGATGCCCAGAATGGACTTGGCGTCCACCACATGGCGGCCGGCGCGCAGATCCACTTCGTAGGGATAGCGATTCACGGTGTTCACAAAGGTCTTTACTTCCTCAGCGTAGCTCAGCTTAATCGGGATGGATTTCATTGCACGATACCTCCTTACAGGATGTTTTTATTATAGCAAATTTCGCGGCCGGGCGCAAGGGTCAGCCCAGCTTCTCCAGCGCGGCATGCACCCGGCGCAGGGTTTCATCCTTGCCCAGCAGATAGGCAATTTCAAACGCGCCGCCGGGGGTAGATTCCTGGCCGGAGATGGCAATGCGCAGGGGCCAGAGCACCGCGCCGTTTTTCTTCCCTGCTTCCGCGATGGCGGCCATCACGGTATCGTGGATATTCTGCTCCGTCCAGTCGTTTATGCCTTCCAGCACGGGCAGCGCCAGCGTCAGGTTTTCCTTGGCCACCGCCGGATCGCACTTCATTTTTTTATGGGTATACAGCGCCAAATCGTATTCCGGCATTTCCGCCAGGAATTTTACCATATCGGGAATCTGGTTAAACACCTCGGTGCGGCTCTGCATCAGCTGCGCCAGCCGGGCATAATCCATGCCCTTCCCTGCCAGCACCTTATCAAACCAGGGCGTGGCCATGCGCAGATATTCCGCAGGATCCAGCTTGGCGATATACTGGCCGTTCATCCAGTTCAGCTTATTGATATCAAAAATGCCGGGAGAATTATTCAGCCGATGGATGTCAAAGGCCTGCACCAGCTCATCCATGGTGAAGAATTCCTGATCGGTGCCGGGATTCCAGCCCACCAGCGCCAGATAGTTAATCAGCGCTTCCTTGAGATAGCCCTTGGCGATAAAGTCGCTGTAATAGGCATCGCCATCGCGCTTGCTCAGCTTATGCTGGGCGTCGCGCATCACGGTGGTCAGATGCACATACTGGGGAATTTCCCAGCCGAATGCGTTATACAGCAGGTTATATTTGGGCGTGGAGGACAGGTATTCCATTCCGCGCATTACGTGGGTGATGCCCATGAGGTGGTCATCGATCACATTGGCAAAGTTATAGGTGGGCATGCCGTCCGCCTTGATCAGCACCATATCATCCAGCGTATCATTGGGGAAGGAAATATGGCCGAATACCACGTCGTCATAGGTGGATTCGCCCGTGGTGGGGCAATTCAAGCGGATCACGTAGGGCACGCCCGCATCCAGCTTGGCCTGCACTTCTTCCTTGCTCAGCTTCAGGCAGTGCTTGTCGTACTTGAACACCTCGCCCCGGGCCTCGGCGGCCTCCCGGCGCTGCTCCAGTTCTTCCTTGGTGCAGAAGCAGTAATACGCCGCGCCCTTTTCCACCAGCTGCTGCGCATAAGGCAGATACAGGGCCTTGCGCTCGCTCTGCACATAGGGGCCATAATCGCCGCCAATATCCGGGCCTTCATCCCAGTTCATGCCGCATTCCCGCAGCGTCTGATAGATCACCTCGGTAGCGCCTTCCACGTAGCGCTCCTGATCCGTATCCTCAATGCGCAGGATGAATTTTCCGCCGTTCTTCTTGGCAAACAGGTAGTTATACAGCGCCGTGCGTACACCGCCCATGTGCATAAAGCCCGTGGGCGACGGCGCAAAGCGAGTGCGTACTTCCATGAATCTCTCCTCCTTCTTTTATGAGACAAAGGGGAACGATGTGGGGCTATGCGCCCCATGCCCCCACCAGGGAGGAACTCCCTGGACCCGGTTCACAACTTTACTGGATTTAAGAAATCAGCTGTTTTCTGTGTGATGCGGGAGGGATATGATGTGGGGCTATGCGCCCCACGCCCCCACCAGGGAGTTCCTCCCTGGACCCGGTTCACAATGGGGCTTAGACTTAAGAAATCGACTATTTTCTGTGTGAAACAACAGGAACGGATGTGTTGCATCGTCCCGCGGCAGCGCCTGAGCGTTTGCTCAGGCCCCGGTCAACCTGTTGACCGGGGGCTTTCGGGGTGTCGTGTCTGGGGGAAAACGTGTTTTCCCCCAGAACGATCGCCCGAAAACCGCTTCCTGCCGCGGGGAACATGGCCGTAACCCAGCGTAACCCAATACTTCACGCGGAAGCACTTCAGACAACCAGTCAACAAATATCGCGGAATGGGGGTGCAGGGGAATTATTCCCCTGCCCGCCGGAGGCCCTCGTTTAGCTGCTTGGAGGTAAATACCCCCAAGTCCCCCGGTGTAACCTTTCGCTTACTTTGTCACCTGAAAGCTGCTCTTGAGGGACACGGTACGGTTATAAACAGGATGCTCCGGTGTGCTGTCAGGATCCTTGCAGAAGTAGCCGTTGCGGAGGAACTGGAAGGTGTCGCCTTCCTTTGCATCCACCAGCATGTGCTCGCAATAGCCGTTGGCAATCACCAGCGAATCCGGGGACAGGAAACGGGAAAGGTTCTCCTTCTTCTCCTCCGGGGACGCAGTATCCCATTCCTCGGTCATCAGCTGGTCATAGAGCCGGCCCTCGAATGCCGCGCAATCACGGGCGTTCACCCAGTGAATAGTGCCTTTGACCTTGCGGTTCGCGCCCTCAGAGCCGGAACGGGAATCCAGATCCACCGTGCATTCCACATGATCCACCGAGCCGTCCGCGGCATGCACCACCTGTTCGCACTTGATGATGTACGCGCCCTTAAGCCGCACTTCGCCGTCGGGCTTGAGGCGGAAGAATTTCTTGGGCGGTTCTTCCATGAAATCTTCCTGTTCAATCCAGATTTCCCGGCTGATGGTCACCTGACGCTCGCCCATTTCCGGATGATCGGGATGGTTCTCCATGGTCAGAGTGTCGGCCCAAGCCTCAGGTACGTTAGTGAGCACGCACTTGAGCGGATGCAGCACTGCCATGGCCCGGGGCGCTTTCTCGCCCAGGTCATCCCGCACGCAGGCTTCCAGCATGGCCATATCCACCACCGAATCCGCTTTGGCAATGCCCACCTGATCAATAAAGCTGCGGATGGCCGCGCCGGTGTATCCCCGGCGGCGCATGGCGCACAGGGTGGGCATCCGGGGATCATCCCAGCCCGCCACAAAATGCCCCTCCACCAGCTGGCGCAGATAACGCTTGCTCATGACGGTGCGGTTCAGATTCAGCCGGGAAAATTCGATCTGCCGGGGCGTGGCAGGCAGCATGGCCTGAGAATGCTCCACCACCCAGTTGTACAGCGGCCGGTGATCCTCATATTCCAGAGAGCACAGAGAATGGCTGATGCCTTCCAGCGCGTCGCCAATGGGATGGGCAAAGTCATACATGGGATAAATGCACCATTTATTGCCCGTGCGCCAATGCTCCTTGTACAGAATACGATACATGGCCGGATCCCGCATGTTCATGTTCGGGGACGCCATATCGATCTTGGCCCGGAGGGTCTTGGTCTTTTCAGGGAACTCGCCCGCCCGCATCCGGCGGAACAGATCCAGGTTTTCTTCCACGGGCCGGTCCCGCCAGGGGCTGTTTTTGCCCGGCGCGGTCAGCGTGCCGCGGTATTCCCGCATTTCGTCGGGGGTCAGCTCGTCCACATAGGCCAGGCCCCGGCGAATCCAGTCCTCGGCAATTTCATAGCACTTGTCGTAGTAATCGCTGGCATAGAAAACGCCGCCCGTCCAATTGAAGCCCAGCCACTGAATGTCCTTCTGGATGGCCTTCACATATTCCATGTCTTCCTTGGCCGGGTTGGTGTCGTCAAAGCGCAGGTTGCACAGGCCGCCATACTTTTCCGCCGTGAGAAAGTCCATAATCAGGGCCTTGCAGTGGCCGATGTGCATATAGCCATTGGGTTCCGGGGGAAAACGGGTGTGCACCTGCTGGTAACGTCCTTCCTCCAGATCCTGGTCAATGGCGTCCCAGATAAAATTTGTGCGCGCTTCTTCGTTTTCCATTGCTCCCCATCTCCTTCAATATTAGACTGCTTTCGTGGCGGCGTTTTTTTCCATACATACCACCATTAACGCCTCCTTCAGGCGCTTTTGTTATTATACCTGTTTCCCCAGAAAATAGCAAGAAAAATCGGCATGGAACCGCCGCGCTGGGCAAAGCGGGGGCACGGCCTTGATTTGGCAGGATATGCATGCTATAATGAAGAAAATCGGGCAAATCTGCAGCGCCCGCAGAGGATTTTCCCGCCCCGGCATTGACATCTTCCCGCCGGGGCATTATGATGGCAGGGTATGCGAAATAAAGGAGGAACAAGCGCCCATGTATGAAGGAAAGCTGGTGCGCCTCAGAGCCTTTGACAACAGCGATCTGCTGCCGTCGCTGGCCATCAGCAATGATTATCAGGTGATGCGCAGCGCGTCGGGCGGGATTCTGTATCCCTCCACGGTGGACGATCAGGCCCGGGCTCTTGGCAACCAGACAAGCTATACCGCCGGGGAATACCAGTTTGCCATCGAAACCCTGGCGGACCAGCGGTTCATCGGCCAATGCGGGTTCATCAAAGTGAACTGGAAAAACCGCAAGGGCGAAATCGCCATCATGCTTTCCCGGGACAGCCAGGGCAGGGGCTTCGGCGCGGACGCGGTAACGACCCTTTGCCGCTTCGGCTTTGAGGAACTGAATCTGCACAAAATCAAGGCCACGGTGTTTGCCTTTAATGCGGGCGCCATCCGCTGCTACGAAAAATGCGGGTTTCGGCAGGAGGGCGTTCTGCGGGATGAAATCTACCGGGAGGGCCGGTATCATGACGCCATTGAAATGGCACTGATCAGAGATACGGAGGCATAAGCACATGCAGGAATACATTGAAGCGACCATCTCCACCACCACCGCCGGTTCGGAAATCATTTCCGATCTGCTGATGCGCCTGGGCGCGGCGGGCACCCAGATTCTGGACCGGGCTGATCTGCCTGATCCCAATAAGCCCACCGCCAACTGGGAGCTGATGGATCAATCCGTGATTGACGCCATGCCCGAGGATGTACAGGTGAAGGCCTGGTTTGATGAGGATGCGCTGAACCGGATCATGGGTTCCCTCCAGGAACAGTTGTCTCTGCTCAAGACCCAGAACGAAGGGCTGGGCACGCTGGCTTTGTCCCTGCAGGGCGTAAAGGAAGAAGACTGGGCGGAGAACTGGAAGCAGTATTATAAGCCCTTCCGGCTGGGGGAGCACATGGTGGTGAAGCCCACCTGGGAATCCTGGGATATGCAGGAAGGTGATCTGATGATCGAAATCGACCCGGGCATGGCCTTTGGCACCGGCACCCACGAGACCACCGCCATGTGCGTGGGGCTGATTGAAAAATACTATCAGGGCGGCGCGCTGCTGGATGTGGGCACAGGCAGCGGCATTCTGGCCATTGCGGCGGCGCGGCTGGGTGCCAAGGGAATCGTGGCTGTGGATATTGACCCGGATGCTGTGCGGGTGGCCAGGGAGAACGTGGCACATAATGGCCTGACCGGCGCCATCGACGTGCGGGAGGGCGATCTGCTTCAGGGGCTGAGCCAGCGGTTTCAATTCGCGGTGGCCAATATTCTGGCCCCGGTGATCTGCATGCTGGCCGCCCCGCTCAAGGCCCATCTGCTGCCCGGCGGGCGGTTCGTCTGCTCCGGGATTATTGCCGAGGCGGAAGGGGACGTGAACGACGCGCTGCTGGCCGCCGGCTATCAGATCGATGAAATCCAGCACAAGGGCGACTGGGTGGCCTTCGCCTGCCATATCTGAAGAAAACATAGGAGGAATCCGCTTTGGGTCTTAAAAGCGGATTCCACATTTTTGCCTGAAAAACAATTAAAAAAAGATACTGTGCAATGAACAATATGCCCCAGTTTGAAAGAAAACGGTCTGCCGTTTTCTCCAATCTGGGGCATATTTCAATGCAATATTCTTCTTATAGCTTTCATGGAAAAAAGCGGAGGGGCTTTTGATGCAAAGCCCCTCCCCCCAAATATCCTCTGATGCCTTAGCCCTTGAGGGAGCCCATCATCACGCCCTTGACGAAGTACTTCTGGATGAAGGGATAGACGCACAGGATGGGCGCGGTGGCCACCACGATCAGGGCGTACTTGAGCAGGTCGGCCATGCCCTGCATGGCGATGGCCAGCTCGGGGTCCGCGATGTCGGAGGTGTCGATCTGGTTCATCACCAGAATCTCCCGCAGGAAAATCTGCAGCGGATACTTCTTGCTGTCGGACAGATAGATGAACGCATTGAAGTAAGAATTCCAGTGGCCAATGGCGTACTGCATGGCGATCACGGCGATAACCGCCTTGGACAGGGGCAGCACGAACTGGGCAAAGAACCGGAAATCGTTGCAGCCGTCGATCTGCGCCGCTTCCAGCAGCTCATCCGGGATGGTGCTGCGGATAAAGGTACGGGTCACGATCATCTGGGAAATGCCGATAGCGCCGGGCAGAATCATCACCCAGATGGAATTGAGGATGTGCAGATCGCGCATCACCAGATAGCTGGGGATCATGCCGCCAGAGAACAGCATGGTGAAGGTGAACAGGAAGGTAAAAAAGCCTTTGTTGGGCAGACTTTTCCGGGCCAGCGGATAGGCGCAGATCAGCGTCATGAACACGTTGAGCAGCGTGCCCAGCACGGTATAAATCAGGGTGTTCTTATAGCCGGTCCACACCTTGGCGTTCTCAAACACCTTCTGATAGCCCATCACGCTGGGCTCCACCGGCAGCAACACCACCTGACCGGTGGACACGGCGTTGGCCGAGGAGAAGGAGGAAGATATGATGTAAATCAGCGGATAGAGCACAATCAGGGTCAGGAGGATCACAATGATATGGCTGACCAGAAAGAAGATCTGGTCGTCCTTGGAGCGCTTTACCTGCACGGGCTTGTGCGCAGGGGCAGCGGCGGCTTGAGCTTTCATGCTTTTCTCCTCCTTTCTTACCACAGGCTGTTTTCGCTCACCCGGCGAGACACCCAGTTCACGCAGGTGATCAGCACCAGGTTCACCACGGAATTGAACATGCCAATGGCCGTGGAATAGGAATAATCGTTTGCCACGCCCGCGCCCAGACCTTTCTTATATACAAAGGTGGAAATGATTTCGCTGCGGCTCAGGTTCAGGCTGTTCTGCATCAGGTAAGTCTTTTCAAAGCCGATGCTCATGATGGAACCGGTGCGCAGGATGAGCATGATGGTGATGGTGGGCAGCAGGGCGGGGAAATCGATATGCAGCACCCGCTGGAACCGGCTGGCTCCGTCCACCTCCGCCGCCTCATGCAGCTCGGCGGACACGTTGGTCAGGGCGGCAATATAGATAATGGAGTTATAGCCAAACCCCTGCCAAACGCCGCTCCACACATACAGATGCGGGAACGCGTTGGGATTGGCGAACAGGTCGGCGGGCATTTCGCCGGTCAGGGCCTTCATGAAATGGCCATAAACGCCAACCATGGGGTGAAAAATCTGCATCAGCATGCCCACCAGCACCACCGTGGAAATGAAATGCGGCATATAGGTGATGGTCTGCACGGTCTTTTTCAGGCGGGCATTTTCAATGGTATTGAGCACCAGCGCGAAGATAATGGGGAACGGGAAGGCCGCCAGAATGGCGTAGAAAGACAGCGTGAGGGTATTGCGCATCACGTTGCTGAACTGATAGGCGTTAAAGAACTTGGTGAAGTTCTTCAGGCCCACCCATGGGCTGTCCCAGATACCCTTGGTGATGGAGAACTTTTTAAAGGCAATCTGCAGCCCGAACATGGGCCAATACTGGAAAATCAGAATATATGCCACGGGAAGAATCAGAAAAACATACAATTGCCAATACGGCCCATACTTTTTCTTAAACTTGGTGAGCATGCGCGGGTCATCCTTTCCTGGAAAGAATCAAAAGGGGATTGCCGAAAACAGGCGCCCCGGCTTCGGGGGCCGTACCGGAGCAAGCCGAAGCCGGGGCTGCGGGGACGGCAGACATCTTCAGCCCGCCGTCCGCCGCTTTTCAGGGGGAACGGAAATTACTCGCCGTACATCCGGGCGTAGCAGGTATTCACGGCCTCCATGTAGGGCTCCAGCCCCATCTTGGAGAACTCGTTGACGTAGTTGTCCCACTCCGCGTCGATATCCTTCACGCCGGTGATGAATTCCGCGAAGGACTGCTTCACATATTCATTGATAGTGGACTGATATTCGGTGACGACTTCCTGTTCTTCTTCGTTATACACCAGACCGGTGATAGCGGGGGTCGCATATTCCAGCGCCTTTTCCATGGAACGGCCGATGGCCACAGCGCCGTTGTATTCCACATTTTCCACAGCCTGGCCGGAAGCGTACTTATCCAGCAGCACATAGGGGCCAACCTGCGCCCACCACTGGTTCTGCAGCACGCCCCAGGTGGAAATCACCTTGATGGCGGCGGGGAAGCCGGCGGATTCATACACGCCCACAGCGCCTTCAGAGGGCACATCCCAGTCCACGCCCTTTTCGCCGTAGCGGTTCCACACGCTCATGGTTTCTTCGCACATATAGTCGCCCAGCATGAACGCGGCTTCGGGGTTCTTGCAGTTCTTGGTGATAACCATGCCAATGCCGGGAATGCGGGCATACTTGATGGCATGCCGTTCGCCTTCGGGGCCTTCCAGGGGATCCAGGCAGATGTACTGAGAACGACGGGTATCGGTAGCGCCCAGGTTGGTGGCAGAGATACGGGCGATCACGCCCACCTTTTCAGGTTCTTCGTTCATCACGGCGGTGAGCTGCTTCTGATCCTGGGTCAGGGTCAGGGGGGAGATCAGGCCTTCGTCCATCAGGGACTTGATCCACTTCACGCCCTCTTTCCAGGCGTCCTTGTTGGCGGCGAAGTCGATCTTGCCGTCATTATGATAGAAGTAGTTGTCCTGGGTGGTGATGAACGCGTTCATCAGGCCCTGCATGAAGTTGGTGTCCAGGGTGCCGGCATAGCCCATCATGGGGATTTCATCGGCCACGCCGTTGCCGTTGGGATCTTCGTTCTTGAAGCGCCGCAGCATTTCGGCAAATTCAGCGGTGGTCTGAGGCTTTTCCATGTTCAGCGCCTGCAGCCAGGGCTCGTACACCATCAGCCGGGACCGGGAATAGGTGTTATTCACAGACGCGGCATAGTAGAACACGCCGTACACTTCGCCGTCATAGCAGGTGACGTAGGGAAGCATTTCCTCGATGGTCATGTTTTCCACAGCCAGGGTCTGGGCGGTGTAATACGCATGGGTCTTGTAGTATTCGGTGGTGGGAACGATCATGCCCATCTGGCCATACTTGACCAGGTTGGCCAGGCCGCCCAGGTTGCTCATGATGATGTCAGGCAGCTCATCGCCGCCGGCCATGATTTCCAGCTCCACCTTCTGGATGAATTCCTTGGAATCAGAAGGATATTCTTTGAACTCCAGCTTCACGTTCAGGTCTTTTTCCAGCTTCTTGGTCTGGGCGTTGGTGTACCAGTCTTCCACCATGGAATTCTGGCCCACGCCGATGGTGAAGGTGATGGGCTCGCCATCGGTGAGCGGGATCTTGCCGGGGGTCAGCTCGGCCATGGCCACGCTGCCAATCATGCACAGCGCCAGCGCCGCAGCCAGAATACGGGCAAACAGCTTCATAGAGGGTTCCTCCTTCTTATTTTTGCACGAAACGGTCTCATTCCTTCCGCGCGATGAATTGATTGTAAAGGATGAATCCTGCATTTTCAAGTGTAATAATCCGTCAAAGGTTCATGATAATTTCTTTTTGTGATAAATTTGGTGCCAGTTATTACATGAATGTGCACATTTTCCAGCAGGCAGGTGAAAGACGGCGCGTCTGCACCGTCTCCCGTCCGGCGCTTATGGGGCCGTTCCGTACATTCTGGCGTAGCAGCTGTTCACCGTCGCCATGTAATCCGCCAGCCCCATTTTGTCAAACTCTTTTACGTAATTGTCCCATTCCGCGTCCACATCCCGCACACCGGTGATGAATTCGGAGAAGGTCTGAAGCACATAGTCTTCAATGGTGGATTGCAGCTCCGTGACCACCTCCTGCTCCTGCTCGTTATACACCAGGCCGTTGATGCTGGTCACGCCGTATTCCACGGCCTTGTCCATGGAACGGCCAATGGCCACCGCGCCGTTGTATTCCACGTTTTCCACGGCCTGGCCGGAGTTATACTTGTTCAGCAGAATCTGGGGCCCCACCGCCGCCCACCACTGGTTCTGCAGCACGCCCCAGGGCGAAATCACCGTGATGGCGGCCGGATAACCCAGCGCTTCATACACGCCCGGTGTGCCTGCGGCAGGCTCCACCCAGTCCACGCCCTTTTCGCCGTACCGGTTCCATACGCTCATTTCCTCAGAGCACATGTAATCTCCCAGGCGGAACGCCGCTTCGGGGTTTTTGCAGTTCTTGGTGATGACCATGCGGATGCTGGGCACCCGGGGATCATAAATGGCGCGGCGCTGACCGCTGGGGCCTTCCAGGGGATCCAGACAGACGTACTGGGAACGGCGGATATCCGAAGCGCCCAGGTTCGTGGCGGAAATGCGGGCCACCACGCCCACCTTCTCGGGTTCCTCCGTCATCACGGCGGTGAGCTGCTTGGCGTCCTGCGTCAGGCTCAGGGGCGATATGAGCCCTTCGGTCATCAGAGAGCGGATCCATTTGATCCCTTCCTTCCAGCCCTCCTGGGTGGCGGCAAAGTCGATCTGGCCCTCGTTCATAAACCAGTAATGCTCCTGGGTGACGATGAATGGGTTCATCAGCGCGCGCATAAAATTGGATTTCACGGTGCTGGCATAGCCCATCATGGGAATCTCATCGTTGATGCCGTTTCCGTTGGGGTCCTCCGTCTTGAATCGCCGCAGCATTTCAGCAAATTCATCGGTGGTCTGAGGCTTTTCCATGTTCAACGCCTTCAGCCAGGGCTCATATACCATCAGCCGGGATGCAGAATAGCAGTTGTTCAGGGACGGATTATATTCAAACATCCCGTAGATTTCCCCGTCATAGCAGGTGACGAATCGCAGCAGATCTTCCTTGGCAATGTTTTCCGTAGCCAGCGTTTCATCCACGAAGTAGCTTAGATTGCGGTAATACTCCGTCGTGGGCAGAATCATGCCCATCTGGCCGTATTTAACCAGGTTCGCCAGGCCGCCCAGGCCATGCATAATGATGTCGGGCAGTTCATCGCCGCCGGCCATGATCTGCAGCTCCACCTTTTGAATCAGTTCCTTGGAATCAGAAGGATATTCCACAAATTCCAGCTCCACATTGAGATCCTTCTGAAGCTTGAGGGTCATGGCATTGGTGTTCCAGTCCTCCACCACGGAGGATTTTGCCACGCCCACGGTGAAATGAATGGTTTCATTCGAGAGGGGCAGCACGCCGGGAGCGGAAAGCTCTGCCGATCCGGCAGCACAGGCCAGCAGCAGCGCCATCAGCACAGAGAGGAAACGGATGCAGTTTTTCATGGGTCATTCTCCTTTCAGCTTGCATAATACGGCCAAATTCATGCCATACATTCTAAATCCATTATGGCATAAAACCATGGGCCAGCAAGTGGAAAAAAACGTCTTGATCGTTGGAAAACCGTTCTTTTCGGCAGGAAAAATCATGTTTACCTTCATTTCTTCCTTCTGTCAGCTATTTTCAGTTGAAAAATTCCGGCAACTATGTTATAAATAAAGCATCAAATTATGATGAAGCTGCATGCGCGTTTTCCCCCATAAGGCTGAAAACCGGCGCGGCTTCAAAGGCGGGCGATAGCAGCATGACCTCCAAAAAGAAGGTGTACCGGCGATTCTTTGTAGTCTATGCCTCCTTCTTTGTGTGCATGCTGCTGATGCTGGTGCCCATTTATCAGCTGTCGCTGAACGAGGTGGAGCAGCGCACCATGAAAACCACAGGCGCGGTGCTCTCCTCCGGCCTGGAAACCATCGAGGACGCCATGCATGCCGCATCCGTTGCCGCCGCCAACCTGTACAGCGACCAGCAGATTTTCCTGCTGGCCCAGCTCAGCGCGCCTATTTCCGCCAGCGACGGCTATCGCATTTTGCAGGGCACTTCCTTTTATAAAAGCGTCACATCCGTATTGCCGTTGATTTCGGACTCCGGTCTGTATTTCCGAAACGGATCCATGATTCTGTCCAATCGCTTCTTTTTATATGCCAATGACGCTTATGGCTCTTTTCTCAATGACTTTCATTCCAAGGATATTTTTTCCTGGATTCAGCGCCTGGCATTGCTGGGAAACACCTATTCCCATGTGAGCATGACCGTGTCCACCACGGCGGGCGTCCGGGATGTGGTGGTTTTCAGCCTGCCGCTGCCCTTGAATTCCATCGCCAGGAAGACCTTTTTCTACGCGTTTTATGATGCGAAGGATCTGGTCGATCTGATGGTGCTGCCCCAATATCTTTCCGCCTGTTCGCTGACGCTGCAGGACAGCAGCCAGCGGCTGCTGATTCAGCATTTGCCGGATCAGACGCCCCGCCGCACCCTGTCCATCGAAGCCAAGAGCGATCTATATGGCCTGCAGGCCACGCTGGAAATCGATACCTCGGTCTTTTCTGAAGAGCTGCGCCACTTCCGTCAGGTGATTCTCATCGGTTCGCTGGTGTATGTGCTCATTGGCATCGGGCTGACGCTGTTTTATTCCTGGCGCAATGCCCAGCCCATGATGCGCGTAATCAATGCGGCGGAAGAAACCAGCCACGCCTTTGGCGTTACGCTGGATAACAACGCCGACAGCTCCTTTGCCTATATTCACTCCTTCATCAATCAGATGGGCAGCGAAATGGCTGATTCCCGCAAGGCACTGGCCCAGCAGTTTCAGCAATTGCAGGAGAGCATGTTTGATTTGCTGCTCCATGGCATGTATCATGATGAACGGCTGCAGCAGGCCAAGCGCTGCTTCCCGGATTTTCCCGCCCGGTGCCAGATGATTCTGGTGAAGCTGATGCATACGGGAAAATACGATCTGGAGGCCCTTTCCGCTGCCCGGATGCAGCTGAGCGAAATCCTGCAGGCGCATCTGCCCGCCGGCGTGATGCTCCATCGCACCAACCTGGCCCAGCTGGTGATCATCTGGCCCTGCGGCGAAGACACTCCCGTCAACGACTGCGAACGGATGGTGATCCCCGTTGCCCAACAATTGCGCAACCATACGGAGCTGGACGTAAAATTCGCCATCAGCCTGCCCTTTGAAGGGCTGGATCGGCTGCCGGCGGTGTTTGACCAGCTGCGCCAGCTGATCCACATTGTGGGCGACAGCGGAGAAAGCATCATCTATGCCCAAAGCGCCGGCAGTAGGGAGACCGAGGCCGTGCGCCAGTCCACTGCCCGGTTCTATGAGCTGCTGCTGCGGGGCGATGTGGAGGTGGCCCTGGCGCTGATGGACGCGGATGTGGAAGCGCTCAAAAAAATGCAGCTGGTGGATGAAACGGCGGTGCAGCAGCTGTTTTTCCTGTATCGCCATGCGCTGATGCGGGTGGCCGAAGAAGTATCCGGAGAGATGGCCGTTTCACTGGAGCCGCCCCGGTATTTGTCAACGCTGACCGTGGATGAAATCTTCGGCTCCCTGCGCCAGTGCTGCCTGAACCTGTGCAGCCAGATCAGTCTCCATCGCCAATCCAGCGAGGAGAGCTTCGAGCGCAAGATCATCCGCTTCATTGATAAGCACCTGGCGGATTCGGGGCTGTGCATCCGAATGGTGACGGATGAATTCAACATTTCCGAAAGCAACCTGCGCCGGATCCTGCTCAAGGCCACAGGCGGCAGCTTTCTGGAATACGTGGAGGAGCAGCGGATGCAATTGGCCTCTTCCCTGCTCACCCGCACCAGCATGCCTGTGGGCCAGATTCCCCAGCATTGCGGCTACGCCTCCGCCAACTCGTTCTATAAGGCGTTCAAGCGCCATTTCGACTTATCCCCTACTCAGCTGCGGGAACGGCTGCGGCAGCAAACCACGCCGCCCGGCGACGCGCAATAAGGCCGGCGCTTGCGCCCGGCCCTTGCCATAGAGCTTGTATTTATGAAAGGATGGATCAGACATGGAAGCGAAGGTTGTGTTTCACAAGGATGTGGCCCTGCAGGAGCTGGGCGGGGGCGTAAGCCGGCGGGTGCTGGCGTATAACGAGCAGCTGATGATCGTGGAAGTAAACTTTGAAAAGGGCGGCGTGGGCACAGTGCACACCCATCCCCATCTGCAGAGCACCTATGTGCGCGCCGGGAAATTCCGCTTCACCATTGACGGCAAGGACGTGGAAGTCGGCCCCGGGGACACCATCGCCTTCCCCGCCAATATTCCCCATGGCACCCTCTGCCTGGAAGAGGGAACCCTGCTGGATATCTTCACCCCCATGCGTAAGGACTTCGTGGGTCAGGCGGATTAAACCAAAAGAAAACAACGATTGTTATTGTTATCAGCGTGTCAGAAAACGATGTTTTTGACACGCTCCATGCAGGATGAAGGGATTCATCCTGCATGCCAAAAAAGCAATTTTTCGGCACATTGAAAGGAGCGCATCAATGCGCTCCTTTTGTGATAATGCCAAATTGCACTGTTCCTTTTTCTCCGAAAGAACGGCCCTCCCGCATTTACTTGTTCATTTCAAAAAAAAGGACAATACGATGGCGAACACGCCAAACGCCATGAATGCGACGCCGCCCACCCGGGTGATGCTCCGATACAGATCTGTCGGGCCGTCCCCGCCATAGGTTTTCCATCCCTCAGAAATCTTCCAGACCCATCCCGGCTTGAAAAAAGACACTGCGCCAATGGCGATGCAAAGCAGCCCTACCAGAATCGCTTGCAGCATGCTTATTACTCCCTCGCCTTAACAAAATTGCCCGAGCGCATATACGCTCGGGCGCAGGATTCAGAATCCGTTGGCCGCGTTCAGCGCATCGATCTCCGCCTTGGTTTTGATCTGGGCACAGCCGCTGCAGGGTGTCAGATAGGAATAGGTGGTGTTCAGCTCCCCATAGGTGATCTCCGTCAGGGGCAGATACCGGTCCTTCACCTTGTCGCAATACTGATCCTCGTGATAATTCTTCCCGTTATTGGGGTTATAATAGATTTTGGTGTCATCGGAAGGATAGTGAATCAGCCGGCCCGTGTCATCCCAGATGATTACCTTGGTGTTCACCT
Source organism: uncultured Clostridia bacterium (assembly GCA_934630705.1). Classification (GTDB taxonomy): domain Bacteria; phylum Bacillota; class Clostridia; order Christensenellales; family Aristaeellaceae; genus RUG563. The sequence continues at coordinate 180,971 of CAKTWP010000001.1, forward strand.
TGATGTTGTTCCAGAGCCATTTGATGTTCTGCCCCTGCTCATTGGCAGCCTTCTGCACGCGGATGCAGCCGTGGCTGGCCTTGCTGCCCAGCAGCTTCACCTGGCCGGAATAATCCCGCTGGCTGGCAGGGGTATCGGCATTGCCGATATAGGGCACCTCATGGATGGCGCAGCCGCCGTTGATGCGCATGCCGTAATCGCACCAGAGATTCCCCGCCGGGAAGCCGCCCATGCGGCTGATCATCACAAATTCGCCCGAGGGGGTTTCATTCCAGGACTGCTTGGCATTGTTCAGCCCCGTGGACACCAGCAATTCGCCAATACATTTCCCCTCAGAGAAGATATACATTTTCTGCTCCAGCTTGTCGATCACCAGGCCGTAATCGGTCTTGGGCTGGATGGTCTTGAGCAGGGAGGTCTGCACATAGCCCTGAATCCGGTCGTCGGTCACGCCGTAGCCGGGGCGGGAGGTGCAATCCGGGCCATAGGAGGAGTTGTAAGCCTCCACCAGCGTCCAGCCGTTATCCAGCGTTTCCAGAATATGCACGCCCTGGGAGGCATACGTGATTTCCCCCACCACGTTATCCCGTTTGGTGCTCTTATCGGGGGTTTTGCGCAGCCGGTACACCTCCCGCTGGTTCCCGTCGATCACTGTCATGGGCTGCATCAGCACTTCCCAGATCTCCGCCTCCGTGGCAGCGTCCATGCCCATGGGCAGCGTCCAATAATTAAATTCATCCGCCCGGGTGGTCACGGCGCTGGGAATCACCTCATGATTGGCTGCAGGCGCCCCGGTCTGCATCGCCGCGGGAGACTCGGCGCTCTGAATATCCGCGCTTTGCGCCGCCGGGGCGGGCGTAGGCGCAGGCGCGCCCTCGTTTTCGCCATTGCCGGATTGAAGCAGGAAAATCTGCTGGGTGGTGCCGGCAAAGCCGGAGCGATCCGTCAGCGTCAGCTGCACGGCAAATTCGCCGATCTGCGGCAGCTGTCCATCCGCCATACCGTCCCAGGAGAAAGCATTTTCCCCGGCGGACACCCTGGTTTCCAGCCCGGTGGCCCACTGGCCGTTGCCCAGATCGGCCCGCAGGGTCAGCGTACCGGCCATGTTCACATTCACCGTGAAGCGCCATCCCCAAGGCAGATCGTAATCAATATCTGCCTGCACGGACAGAATCTGCGGGCTTTCCGCGCCGATCCGGATTTCCTGCTGGCAGGTTTCGCCGTTGAGCTGCAGGGTCAGCAGATAAGTGCCCGCGGCCACAGGCTCGCCGGACAGATCCAGCCCGTCCCAGGTCAGGTGATTCACGCCTTCCAGCGCGTTCATCCCTTCCCGCACCAGAGCCGCCTTTTTGCCGCTCTGGGTCATCAGATAAATGCTGGCTTTGCCGCTTTGCGGCGCGGAGAAGCTGATGCGCTCGGTTTTCCCGGGGCGCAGCGTTTCAGGCGCGGCCGTGAAGCTCAGGGAATCGGCCAGGGCCATCAGCGGCAGCAGCAGGGCCGCAAGCAGCAGCGGAAGCAGTTTTTTTAACATAGCAGGCTCCTTTTGCATCGATAGAATGACACAAAGCTATCTTACCATTTTTCGAAGGGAATGCCAAGAGCAAAGGCGTAATAAAGTTGTAAAAAAATTGTGACCTGTCTGTGGTATAATACTTCTGTGGCCCGGGAAAAGCCCGGGTCTGCAGCCCCGGGATAAAGAATGGGCTGCGCTTCGTTTGATAGATGTGCCGGGCCTTTTCCCGGCGCAAAACCCACAAATGCATTCAGGAGGACGTCTCCCATGAAAAAAATGCTGATTCTTTTGCTGGCGCTTTGTCTGCTGGCGCCTTCTGCGCTGGCCCAGGAGCAGCGGCTGGATGCTGCGGCGCTGGAAGCGCGGATGCATGCCAATCCGTATCTGAATCTGTTTGATCTGCGTGCCGAAGCCGATTTCGATCAGGGGCACTTGCCCGGCGCGGTTTCCTTCCCGCTGCCCGCCCTGCGGCAGGAGCTGCAGCAGATTCTGGACAAGGGCTTTTCCTACATGGACGCGGAAATTGTGCTGTACGGCGCGTCTATGGACGACTGCCGGGCGGGCGAGGAAATCATTGCGGAGCTGGGATTCACCAACATCTGGCTATTTGGCAGCGTGTCCGATTGGCCCGGGTCGCTGGTCTCCTCCGCCCAGGAGCAGGCCCAGCAGGCGCAGCTGCTGGCCAATCTGGACACGGTGGATCTGGACGGCAATCGGATAGACGGCGCGCTGCTGGCCGGGCACAGGCTGACGATGGTGAACATCTGGGCCACCTATTGCAGCCCCTGCATTTCGGAATTGCCCGAGCTGGCGCGGCTGAGCCGGGATATGGAATCCCAGGGCGTACAGGTGGTGGGCATTCCCAGCGACTGCGTGGACAACAGCTTTGCCCCCGCGCCTATGCTGGTTGCCTATGCCAAGGAGCTGCTGGGCGGCGCAGGAGCGGACTATCCCCAGCTGCTGCCCAATGCGGACATGTACATGAAGTTTCTGGCCAGCGTAAACAGCGTGCCTACCACCTTCTTCGTGGATGAAACCGGCACGCTGGTGGGGCAGGTTTACATCGGTTCCCGGGACTACGACGCCTGGGCCGCCATCATTCAGGAAACGCTGGCGCTGGTGCCGTAAAAAAGTCTAAAAAGCCTATTAATATGCGAGAGGGCCTTTCTTTCAAAAGAAAGAAAGACCCTCTCGCGTTCTCCCAAAGAAAGCCGGCAGGGATAAAAACGAATCGTCTTTTTATCAGCAATGCGCCCCAGAAGGGGGAAAAACGAAAGCTTTTTTCGTTTTTCTCGCACCCGGGGCGCATTTTTCTCTTACATCTTCTCAATAACCCGCGTGAGCAGCGCAGCAAACTCGCCCCGTACCCGGCGGCCTGTTTCCATCACTTCCTGATGGTTAATGGGCTGATCCAGCACACCGGCAGCCATATTGGTGATGCAGCTCACGCCCAGCACCTGCAGTCCGCTGTGCACCGCCACGATCGTCTCGGGCACGGTAGACATGCCCACCGCATCTGCGCCCAGGGTGCGCACCATACGAATCTCCGCCGGGGTTTCATAGCACGGCCCATTCATCCAGCAATACACACCCTGCCGCAGATCAATTCTCAGCTCCTTCGCCGCGTCCAGCGCCAGCGCCCGCAGCTGTTTATCATAAGCATTGCTCATATCCGGGAACCGCGGGCCAAAGGCGTTCAGATTGGGCCCCCGCAGCGGATTCTGCCCGGACAGATTGATATAATCGGTAATCAGCATCAGCACGCCTGCGGAAAAGCCGGTGTTCACGCCGCCAGCCGCATTGGTGACAATCAGCTGCTTCACGCCGATCTTCGCCATCACCCGGATGGGCAGCGTCACATCCTCCATGGGATGCCCCTCATAGCTGTGGAAACGGCCGCTCATCATCATCACCCGCTTGCCCGCCAGCGTGCCGCAGATCAGCTTGCCCGCATGCCCGGCCACCGTGGCCCGGGGGAAGCCGGGAATATCCTGATAGGCAATTTCCCGGGCGTTTTCCAGCGCATTGCCGAAATCTCCCAGCCCGCTGCCCAGAATCACAGCAATCTCCGCCGTGCCAATGGCCGCCGTAACGGCGTTTGCCGCCCGTTCAATCCGTTCCATCGCATCCATGGCTCATTCCTCCAGTTCTTTCAGATAGGACGCGGCCCCGAACCGCTCCGTCAGCCCGAAATAATCGCAGACAGTGGCGGCAATATCCGCATAGGTCGCCCGGGTGCCCAGGGGATGCAGCCGGGTCATGCCCTTTTGCCAGCAGAGAATGGGCACGTATTCCCGGGTATGATCGGTGCCATGGAAGGAGGGATCGCAGCCGTGATCGGCGGTGATGATCAGCAGATCATTTTCGCCCATCAGCGCCTGAATCTCCGGCAGCCGCTGATCGAAGTATTCCAGCGCCTTGCCATAGCCCGCCACATCCCGGCGATGGCCGTACACCATGTCGAAATCCACCAGATTCACAAACAGCAGCCCATCAAAATCCTGCTTCATATAGTCCAGCGTGGCGTCAATGCAGGCGGGATTTCCGGCGGCATGGTTGCTGCCCGTCAGCCCGCGCAGGGCGAAAATATCCTCAATCTTGCCCACGCCCAGCACATCCTTGCCCGCCGCCTTGAGCACATCCAGCATGGTCGTTCCCACCGGCTCCAGGGAGAAATCCCGCCGGCCGGCCGTGCGGGTGAAATGCCCTTTTCCGCTTCCCACGAACGGCCTGGCGATCACCCGGCCCACCGCATGATCCCCCACCAGTTGCTTTCTTGCAATGCGGCACATTTCGTACAGCCGCTCCCGGGGAATGATTTCCTCATGGGCGGCAATCTGAAACACGCTGTCGGCGGAGGTATACACGATAGGATAGCCCGTTTTCATGTGCTCCTCGCCCAGCTCATCCAGGATAGCCGTGCCGGAGGCGGGCTTATTGCCCAGCGTTTTCGTGCCGATGGCGTTTTCAAAGGCGGCAATCACGTCCGCCGGGAAGCCGTGGGGATAGGTGGGGAAAGGCTTGGGCAGAATCACGCCGCTCATTTCCCAGTGGCCGGTGGTGGTATCCTTTCCCATGGATTTTTCCGCAGCCCGGCCATAAGCGCCCCGGCCGTTTTCCACAAAAGGAATGCCCAGACCCGGCAGACCGCCCAGGCCCATGGCCTGCATATGGGGAATGTTCAGCGGCATCCGCTCCGCGATATGGCCCAGGGTGTTGGCCCCTTCATCGCCAAAGGCGGCGGCATCGGGCAGCGCGCCCGCGCCCACGCTGTCCAACACGATCAGAATGGCTTTCTTTTTCATATTCATAGCAATACTCGCTCCTTTCGCAGCGTTTTCAGGTTTGTTTCAGGGCACCAGCGGATCGGCTTCCTCCGCCTGCGCTTCCTCCGGAGGCTTGGGCAGCTCGGCAAGGGAGGACAGGCCGAAGTGGGCCAGAAAGGTATCCGTGGTGCCATACAGAATGGGGCGGCCCAGGGCGTCCTTGCGGCCCACCTCCTCGATCAGCCCCTTATTCACCAGCGACTGCACCGAATAATCGCATTTCACCCCACGCACGGCCTCGATTTCCAGCTTTGTTACCGGCTGGCGATAGGCCACCACCGCCAGCGTTTCCATGGCGGATTGGGACAGGGACTGCTTCTGGATGGGCTGCAACAGCCGCTCCACATAGGGGGCGTATTCCGCCCGGGTGGACAGCTGGATATGACTGCCGAACCGCTTGAGGCAGATGCCCCGGCGATGATAGGCATAATCGCTTTCCAGCGCGTCGATAGCCTGCTGGGTTTCCAGCGCGGTCACTTCCAGCGCCCGCTGCAATTCGTTCACGTCCACCGGCTCTCCGGCCACAAACAGAATGGCCTCGATCACATGCGCCAGCTCAGGCGTATCCATCGATTTCGATTTCTCCTTCCGTGCTGCCATCGCTTTCCCGGGGCTCCAGCAGAATCTCGCCAAACACGCCATCCTGCACCACCCCGGCCCGTCCCAGCCGCAGCAGCTCCAGCAGCGCCAGAAACAGCGTGACCACTTCATCCCGGGAAGGAGCGGGGCTGAACAGCGCGTCGAACCGGACGGGCCCCCTTTTCAGCTGCTTCAAAATATGCGCCGTGCAGCGGGGGATGGTGTATTCATCCCGCACGATCCGCCGGGCCACGGCAATGGGCTCCTCCTCGTCCTGGGGCGCCCGGGCCATCACCCGGGCAAAGGCGGCCAGCAGGCCGTCCAGGGTCAGCCCCGTTAATTCCAGCGTAGGGGGCGGCAGCGGATATTCTTCCGGCAGCTTCGGATACATCTGCGCCGCCGCCTTCTCAAAGCCCTGCATATCCTGAGCGATTTGCTTAAACCGCTGGTATTCCTCCAGCTGGCGAATCAAAGCCAGCTCCGGGTCTTCCTCGTCCTCCTGCTTGGGCTTGGGCAGCAGGGCCCGGCTTTTAATTTCCAGCAGCGTGGCCGCCATATCGATAAAGGCGCTGGCGTCATCCATATCCAGATCCGGCGCGTTTTGCACCGATTGGATATACTGATCCGTCACCTGAGAGACGAAGATGCTTCGGATGTCGATCTTGGCCTTGCCCACCAGAAACAGCAGCATGTCAAGCGGCCCGTCAAACTGGCTTAAATGCAGTGTCAATGCCATATCGTCATGCCATCCCAAACACAAAGAGTATCGCGTCCAGCACCCCGTCCTGCACCGCATAAATGGCCTGGCCCACAATATTGGAAATCACATCCGTGGCGAAGCACACCACCAGCAGCACGATCATGCAGATATTCATGATCCGCTGGGGAATATGCAGCCTGCCGCGGATGAAAATGTCGTTCACCACGTGGTAGCCGTCCAGCGGCGGGATGGGCAGCAGATTAAACAGCGCCAGCCCCAGATTAATCATGGAGAAATTCATGAAAAACCGCTGCACATACAGCAGCCATGGCGTGCGGATCAGCTTGGCATAATCATCGGTGTAATACCCCATATCGCCGATCACCCGCACAAACAGCCGATTTTCTCCCATAAACACTGCGGAGAAATTCCAGCCCCGAAAGCTGAGAAAGTCCTTTTGCGTGGTCAATGGGCCGAGGCTCCAAATCGCAGGCGAATAAATCAGCTGGTTCAGCCCCACCATCAGCAAAGTGGTCAGGAAAAACAGGCAGAAATTCATCACGATCCCCGCGATGGACACCAGCAGATCATCCCGCCGGAAATGCTTGAAATTCCGGGGATTCACCGGCACCGGCCGGGCCCAGCCGAAGCCAAACAGCAGCATAAACGCCGTGCCCACAGGATCCAGATGCCGCAGGGGATTAAAAGACAGCCGTCCCATCATCTGCGCGGTCGGATCCCCGCAGCGCAGGGCCACATAGCCGTGAGCCAGCTCATGGAGCGTCAGCGCGATGAGCACCGCGGGCACCCGGTATAAAAGCGCAATCAGCGTGGATACGGGATTGCTTTGCAATTGGGAAAGGATACTCAGCAAGGGCTCCCATTCCTCCTTCACATTTTTTCCCTTCTATTATAACGTAAGGGCCCGGAAAAAACAAGGGCCTGGGCCCGCCGGGCTTTTTCGCTTCAGCTCTTGCAGCAGCAGGGCGCGGCGGCTATAATGGAAGGGAGAATTCCCATGATTCCAGGAGGCAGCCATGACCGCAGAAACCGTATTGCAGGCTCTTTCCGCCCTGCGTGCGCCCCGGCCCACGGATGAATATGATCTTCACGGGCTGGTGGCGGCCGCATTGGAGGAAGCCCAGCTTCCCTTTGCCCATGAAGCGCCGCTGGCCCCCCGCTGCCGCATTGACTTTCTCTGCGGCCGCATCGGCATTGAGATCAAGCGGGGCCGGCCGGTAAAAAGCCAGGTGGAAAAGCAGCTGCGGCGATATGCGGAATCCGGGAAAGTGACGGCGCTGATTCTGGTATCCGAAAAAGCGGTGGCTCTGCCCCATTTTCTGGCGGGGGTGGCTATTCATAATCTGAGCCTGCAAAAGCTCTGGGGCGTGGCGGCGGAGGGCAAGGGCGAGGGCCCGGAAACGGAAGCGTCTCCCGACCCGGAGGAAATCTCCTCCCTCTCCCCCATCGCCGCGCAGGAAGCGCCCTCGGATGTTGTCCCCGAGGAAGAAGTGCTCCCCGCTCCCATCCCACCCCATCCGCCCATGCTGGAGGATGAAATCCTCCATGCACTGGCCAGCGAAGAAGTGCCTGCCTTTTTGCAGCCCGTTCCGCCCGCGCAGGAAACGTATGGCACGCTCTCCTATAACGCCCGGCGGAAATGCTGGGTCATCAAGGGCGAGCCCTGCGTGACGGAGCTGGCCAAGCGGCTCTTTCCCGGCAGCGATGGGGGAAAACGGGGCGAAGCCCGGTTCACGGCCCATCGGCGAATTGTGGGGGATGTGAACTGGCTGATGCTGCGCTATCCGCTGGAAGTATCCCCTCGGGATCAGGCGCGATGGGAGCAGACGCTCTCTGCCGCCCGGGCGTACTATCAGGATCGTCAGGCCGCCCGCCGGGCGCTGCCTGCATCCCAGCCCTCCCCCGCAGTATTTCAGGGCGAGCTGATGCCCTTCCAGCGCCAGGGGCTTGCCTGGCTGCTGCTTACCCGCCGGGCGCTGCTGGCGGATGAAATGGGCCTGGGAAAAACGGTGCAGGCCCTGGCCTGCGTGGCCAGCGAGGGGCGCTTTCCGCTGCTGATCGTGCCGCCGCCCCATCTGGTGCGCAATTGGCAGGCAGAAACCCTGCGTTTCCTGCGCGTAAACGGGCAGGCCCCCCGGGTGCATATCGTGAAGGGGCTCAAGCCCTATCCGCTGCCGGAAGCGGATGTATACATTCTTCATTATCTGCTGCTGCGGGGCTGGAAGGAGGCCCTGCCCAAGCTGCAGTTCCACACTGTGATTTTCGATGAGGTACAGGAGCTGCGCCGGGCGGGCACGGAAAAATACAGCGCGGCCAGCCTGCTCTCCGAAAGCTGCGAGCGGGTGATTGGGCTGTCTGGCACGCCCATTTACAATTACGGCGGCGAGATCTGGAATGTGGTCAACATTCTGGATTACCATTTTCTGGGCGACTGGGAGTCCTTTTCCCGGGAATGGTGCGCCGGATATGGCAGCGGCATTGTGCTCAAGCCCCAGCTGCTGGGGGATCATCTGCGCCGGGAAGGGCTGATGCTGCGGCGCACCAAGCAGGAGGTGCTGCCCGAGCTGCCGGACAAGCGACGGCTGGTGCAGCAGATTGACGCGGACGACGGGCTCTATCAGCAGCTGATGGCCCCCATCTGGGAAAAGCTGTATCGCTGGCGGCAGGATCAGGGGATGACGCCCTCGCAGCGGGCGCTGCTGGAGGATCAGATTTCCCAGGAAGCCCGGCAGGCCACGGGCCTGGCCAAAGCGCCCTACGTGTGTCAATTCGTCCGGGCGCTGCTGGGAGCGGGCGAGCGGGTGCTGCTGTTTGCGCATCACCACGCGGTGATGGACGTCTATCAAAAGGAGCTCAGGGCAGAGCATCCCGGATTCATCACTGGCCGGGAAACGGCAGCGCGGAAGGAAGCGGCAGTGGAGCGATTCATGGCCGGGAAAACCAACCTGTGCTGTATTTCCCTGCGGGCGGCCAGCGGGCTGAACCTGCAGCGGGCTTCCTGCGTGGTATTCGGGGAGCTGGACTGGTCCCCCGCGGTGCATTCTCAGGCGGAGGACCGCGCCCATCGCATCGGGCAAAAGGATTCGCTGCTTTGCTATTATCTGGTGTCCCCCAAGGGCAGCGATGCGGAAATGCAGGAAGCGCTGGGGCTGAAGGTGAGCCAGTTCCTTCAGCTGATGGGCGACCGCCCTATTTCCGAAGCAGACTCCGCTGCCGGTGCCAATTACGCCCGCCAGCACGTGGAGCGCCTGCTCCGGGAGGGAAAATGACGTGAAGAAAAATAATGCGGGAGAAGGCTTTTGCGTCAAAAGCCCCCTCCCGCGCCCTCCCGAAAACCGGCTGGGATAAAAAGCAGTTTTATCTAAATCAACAATGCGCCCCAGATGAGAAAATGCGTTTTTCTCCTTCTGGGGCGCATGTTTCATTTTTCCCTTTGCTCCGGCAAAATCTCTGCGCCATGCTGGGCGATTTGCAGTTTTCTGGCCTCCCAGCGCGGGAATTCTTCGGCGATTTCCCGGGCAATCCGGTTCAGCCTCTCCGCCTCCCGGGCAATAACCAGCAATGTGGAGCCTGCCCCGGAAATGCACAGGCCATCCGCGCCTGCATCCAAAGCGATTTTCCGGGCCGCTTCCGCGCCGGGAATCAGCGAAAGGCGATAGGGCTGATGCAGTCGATCATCCAGCGCAAAGCGCAGCAGCGCGCCATCCCCGGTTTCCAGCGCCCGCAGCAGCAGGGCGGCATGGCCGATATTAAACACCGCATCGCTCCGTGGCACGGCAGCGGGCAGCACAGCCCGGGCCTTCTGCGTTTCCAGCTCCGTATCCGGAATCAGGGCCAGAAACTGCCAGACCGGCGACAGGGGGCACCGGGCAAAATGCACGTTTCCCGCTTCCATGGCCGATACCACCAGCCCGCCCAGCAGCGCCGGGGCCACGTTATCCGGGTGTCCCTCCAGCGCGGCGGCAAGCTGCACCTGCGTTTTCTCGGAAAGCTTCAGCCCATGCAGGGCGTTGGCTGCGATGATTCCCCCGGCAATCAGCGCCGCGGATGAGCCCATTCCCCGGGACACGGGGATATCTGTCCGCCCAAAGCGAATCGCAATCGGGGGGATCTCCCGCCATCCTGCGGCCGTCAACGCCGCACGATAGCCCTGATAGGCCAGGTTCTGTTCATTGCAATAAGCTGCCGGACAGCCCGCAATGGAAAGCCCCGATCCGCCGGGCTGGAAATCGATTTCGTTGTAGCTTTGCCAGGCCACGCCCAGGCAATCAAACCCCGGCCCCAGGTTGGCCGAGGTGGCAGGGACGCGCACGCGCATGGCTTATTCCCCCTTTCCCGCCAGATGAGACGCCACATAGGCGGTCAGCTGCTGGGGCGCAATACAGTCAAAATGCCGCACCGGCAGCGTCTGCAAGCCTTGCAGGCTTTGGGGAATGGGCACGCCGGTGAGCGCCTGCAGCGCCGCCATTTGCGCAAAAGCGTCCCCGTCCGGATCGCCGCCCAGGGCAGGGAGCACCGCGCCGGGGAATTTATACGGCGACGCCGTGGACAGCACCACGACCGGCCGGCCGGGCTTTTCCTCGGCCATATATCGCTCCGCCACCGCGAATGCCACTGCCGTGTGGGGATCGCACAGATAATGCCGTTCCGCCCACACCCGGCGGATGGTCTGCGCTGTCTGGGCCTCATCGCAGCATCCGGCGGAGAATACCGCCTGAATCCGTCCCAGCGTTTCCCGATCCACGCGGTAATAGCCGTTTTCCGAAAGCTGCCCCATCCAGTCCGATACCCGCCTGGCATCCCCATCTGCGGCATAATAAAGCAGCCGTTCCAGATTGGAGGACACCAGAATGTCCATGGAAGGCGAGCTGGTGCGATGGAAGGGGCGGCGCTGGTCATATACGCCGGTGCGCAGGAAATCCGTGAGCACGTTATTGGCGTTAGATGCGCAGACCAGCCGCCCGACCGGCAGGCCCATGCACCGGGCAAAGAAGCCCGCCAGAATATCGCCGAAATTGCCGGTGGGCACCACGAAGTCCACTGGGTCTCCCAAGCGGATTTGGCCCCGGGCCAGCAAATCCCCATAGGCGGAGAAATAATAGGTCACCTGGGGGGCCAGACGGCCAATATTGATGGAATTGGCCGAGGACAGCGCCGCGCCGTTTTGCGCCGGAATGCCTGCCTGATTCAGCGCCGCGAACGCCCGCTTCACCCCGCGCTGGCAATCGTCAAAATTGCCCTTGACCCCGCAGACCCGCACATTCTCTCCCGGCTGGGTAATCATCTGAATTTTCTGGATGGGCGATACCCCTTCGGAGGGATAGAACACGATGATGCCCGTGCCCGACACATCCGCAAAGCCATGCAGCGCCGCCTTGCCGGTATCCCCGGAGGTGGCGGTGAGAATCATGATTTTCTGGCGCATGCCCGTCTGCGTCCGCGCAGCGGTGATCAGCTGGGGCAGCATGGACAGGGCCACATCCTTGAACGCCGCAGTGGGCCCGCGGAACAATTCCAGCACGTGCATGTTCCCCACGTCCACCAGCGGCGTAATATCCGGCGTTTCAAACTTGCCTGCATACGCCCGTTCCACCAGCCCCGGCATATCCTCGAAGTCCGGCAGCAGGGCGGAAAGAATCATCGCCGCCCGGGGAAGGGGCGCTTTTTTCAGGCAGCTGAGCCAATCGAATTTACAGCTGAGAAGATCGGGATCCACAAACAGCCCGCCATCCCCCGCCATGCCCTTGAGCACGGCCTGCAAAGGCGTTGCCGTTTCCGGGCCGCGTGTGCTTTGATACAGCATGTTCGCGCCCCCCTTACTCGATGGCGATCAGCTGCGGATTTTCCGCGCCGTCCACCTGGCTGAGCGCCTCCAGCAGCTTGGTGATGGAGCCCTGCATGCCGCTGATGTCCAGCGTGATGGTCACGCTGGCCTTGCCGTGAATGGGCAGGCTCTGGGTGATGGTGAGCACGCTGCCGCCCACAGCGGAAATGCAGCTCAGCAGCGCGCTGAGCACCCCCGGCTCATGGGCCAGCAGCACCGACAGCACTGCCTTGCACCCGCCGGAAAGCTGGGATGGTTCCAGAATATAATCCCGGTATTTATAATAGGTGCTCCGGGAAATGCCCGCCATCCGCGCCGCCTGGCTTACCTCCCTTGCCTTGCCTTCCTCCAGCAGCCGCTTGGCCAGCAGCACTTTTTCATAATACTCCGGCAGAATGCTTTTGTGGATGATCAGATAGTTATCCAGCATGATTCTTCTCGCTTTCTGTTTTTTTGCTGTCTTTCGGGAAAATCCCTTGAGATTCTCCTGCTTCTATGATACACTGTCTCTTGCAAAAATACAAGTGTTTTTATTTTGCGGACATTTTTTCTCGGAGGCAGTTGCATGCAAGTTGCAGTATTGGGATTTGGAACGGTTGGCCGGAGCGTTTATGAGATGCTGGCGGATGCGCCGGGGCTTACGCCCGGGCCGGTGCTGGTGCGCAGAGGCAAGGAGGAAGCCCCCTTCAAGCTGTCCGACATGGCGCAGCTGCTGGCGCAGCCGGATGTGGCCGCCGTGGCGGAAGCGCTGGTAGGCGTGGAGCCGGCGTATGCCTATGTGACGGCCGCCCTGAACGCCGGGAAGCATGTGGTCACGGCCAACAAGGCGCTGGTAGCCGCCCATGGGCCGGAGCTGGCGGCGCTGGCCCGGGAAAAGGGCGTGGGCTTTCTGTTCAGCGCAGCCTGCGGCGGCGGCGTGCCCTTTTTGCAGAATCTCGCTCTGGCGGCCCGGAGCGACCGGGTGACGGCCATTGGCGGCATTCTTAACGGCACCACCAATTTCATGCTGGATTCCATGCAGCGCAAGCAGCTGGATTATGCGCAGGCCCTTTCGGAAGCACAGCAGCTGGGCTACGCCGAAGCTGATCCCACTGCCGATGTATCCGGCCTGGACAGCCTGCGCAAGATTATGCTGGCCTGCGCGGTGGCTTATGGTGTTTTGCCAGAAAAGGGCCTGCACTGGGAGGGCATTACGGATTTCACCGCCGCGGACGCCGCCCACATCCGCCATCTGGGCCTTTGCTGCCGGCTGCTGGCCAGCGGCGAGCAAGCGGCGGATGGGGCGCTGCATGCCTATGTGGAGCCGGCGCTGCTGCCCCAAAGCGCGCCGGAATGCGCGGTGATGGACAATTACAATCTGGCCCGATACGTGGGCGCATGCGCGGGACCCATGGTTCTGATCGGGCAAGGCGCAGGCGGGAAGCCCACGGCATCCGGCGTACTGCGGGATTTATGCGCCCTTCAGGCAGGCGTTCATCAGATACTGCCTGCGGACTGCCGCCGGGGCGAAGCGGACAATGAAACCGCCGTCCATCCCTATTACGCCCGGATGTCCGCCGCACTGGCGGGTTGTTTCCCGGCGGAGCAGACGAGCGTCACAGGCAGCGTGGCGCGGATGATCACCCGCCCTGTTTCCGTATCCTGGATGCACGAAACCGTGGCCCAGCTGCGCCGGGAGGGAGAGCGTATCTTCTTTGCCGCCATGGCGTAAGAAAATTTAAGGCGGCAAGCCCTTTTTTGAAGCCAGAGAACGCTTTTCTGCCTCCCCTTCCTTCCAAGAAGGCCATAAAAAAACTTGTTTTATATTTGCCAAAAAGCGCCCCGATGAGAGAAGGAGACGATCAAACGTTTCCCGCTCCCATCCGGGGCGCATTATCATAAATAACGATCCGGTTTTATCCCAGCCAGGCATTCCTCAGGAGAGCGCAGCAGGTCTTTCTTCCAAACGAAAAGCCTTCTCGCCCGTTTCCCGCCTGCATCACAGCACCTTTTCCAGGAAGCTGATCAGCCGGGGGCTCTGGGGATGCTCGAACAGCTCCTTGGAGGGCTTATCTTCTTCGATATGGCCGCTGTCCAGGAACAGGGTACGGGTGCTGACCTCCCGGGCGAAACGCATTTCGTGGGTCACCACGATCATGGTCATCCCATCCTCGGCCAGCCGCTTCATCACGTCCAGCACCTCGCCGATCATTTCCGGGTCCAGGGCGGAGGTGGGCTCATCAAAGAGCATCACCTCGGGGTTCATCATCAGCGCCCGTACGATGGCGATGCGCTGCTTCTGGCCGCCGGAAAGCTGACTGGGATAGGCCAGCAGCTTGTCGCCCAGTCCCACGCGCTTGGCAAGCATTTCGGCCTTGGCTTCCGCTTCTGCCCTGGGCATTTTCTTGATTTTGACAGGCGCGGCGGTCATGTTGCGCATGATGTTCATGTTGTCAAACAGGTTGAACTGCTGGAACACCATGCCCATCTTCTGGCGATGCACGTTAATATCCGTTTTTTTATCGCAGATGTCCACACCATCAAAGAAAATCTGCCCGGCAGTGGGCACCTCCAGCAGGTTCAGGCAGCGCAGGAAGGTGCTCTTGCCGCCGCCGGAAGGGCCGATGATGCTCACCACTTCGTTGCTGCAAAAGGTGGTGCTGATATTGTCCAGCACCTTCAGCCTGCCAAAGCTCTTGGTAAGGTTTCTCACCTCAATCATGGGCGCATTACTTTTTCCGGCCACGGGACATCCTCCTCTCCATCAGGGCGATCAGCCGGCCGCCGATAAACGTCATCACGAAATACAGCGCGGCGGCGATAAACAGGCATTCCAGCACCATGTAATTCTTCGATTTCACCCGGTCGGTCTGATACATCAGATCGGCGATGGCGATCACGGATGTGATGGAGGATTCCTTAATCACGGTAACAAATTCATTGCCCAGCGCCGGCAGAATATTGCGGATGGCCTGGGGCAGGATTACCAGCGTCATGGCCTGGCTTTTTTTGAAACCCAGGCTGCGGGCTGCCTCCATCTGGCCCACGTCCACCGCCTGAATGCCCGAGCGGATCACCTCCGCCACGTAGGCGCAGCTGTTCATGCTCATGGCCACGATGCCTGCGGCAAAGCGCTGAAAATTAGGGATGAAGGGCACATCCGGGAACGTGACGCCGATCATGGGCAAGCCGTAAAAAATGAACATCAGCTGCACCAGCAGCGGCGTGCCGCGGACAAACTCGATATACGCGGTGGCAAACCATTTGAGGGGCTGAATTTTGCTCAGCCGGGCCATGGCCATCAGCGTGCCCAGAATCACGCCGAAGAAAACGGAAAAGAAGGCGATAATCAGCGTGTTCTGGACACCGGTAAGAAACATGCCGCTGTATTTGGTCAGGGTTTGCCAGACATTCTCAAAAAACATGTGCTTCCTCCCACAGATCGGATATAACATGCCGAAGGCCGGAAAGCCCACCTGCGGGGCTTCCCGGCATCGGTTTTATGCATGCGGTTCTCAGTCGCCGGTAGCGCCGGTGGCGGCCACAGCCGCGTCATAAGCGGCCTGATAGGAGCCGTCGGCCACCGCCTGATCAATCACCTGGTTTACGATTTCCATGAAGGCGTCATTGCCCTTGGCCACAATGCCGGCCTTGCCGAAGGACGCTTCTTCATCGCTGAAAGCGAAATTGGCCACTTCCAGCGCGCCCTCGCTCTGCTCCACCAGGGACATGCCCACGGCGTAGTCCACCACGAAGCCCGCGATGTTGCCATTCTTGGTTTCCAGCGCCAGATCCGGATACTTGGCCAGCTCAAACAGCTCGGAATCCGGCAGCGCCTTCACAACCAGCTCGCTCTGGATGGTGCCCAGCTGCGCGCCCACCTTCTGGCCCGCCAGGGCTTCCTTGGTGGAATAGGTATCCGCATTGCCGGCCTTAACGATCAGCAGCTGCGCGCTCTTTTCATACTGGTTGGTGAAATCGATCACCTGCGCCCGTTCCTCGGTGATGGTGAAGGCGGCCAGACCCATATCCACCATGCCGCTCTGCACGGCGGGGATGATGCCGTCAAAGGCCATATCCTGCATTTCCAGCTTCACGCCCAGGGCTGCGGCGATCTGCTCGGCCAGCCAGATATCGCAGCCGGCGAAGTTGCCGTCGTCATCAATGTATTCATAGGGAGGATAGGTGGCTTCCGTGCCGACCACCAGCACACCCTTGGCCTTGATCTTATCCACCAGCGTATCTTCCGCCAGCGCCATACCCGCAGCGCACACCAGGCACAGGGCCATTACCAACGCGATCATTTTCTGAAACAGCTTCATTGTTTTCTCCTCCATTTTAAATAGTTCGTTGGTTGAATTCGGTTTACGTGTATTATTATACATAATCTATTGAGAATGTCAACCCTTTTTTTGAATATTTTTTCATTGTTTATTCAGCAGCCGTATCCGGGAAGGATTCTGCCAGCGCAGCCATTCTTTCCATGGCCTCCCGGAGCTTTTCCATGGATACGGTGCAGGCGATGCGGAAATGGCCCTGTCCCGCCTGGCCAAAGGCTCCGCCGGGTGTGGCCATGATATGCGCTTTCTCCAGCAGCTGCTGGCAGAAAGCAAAATCAGTCAGGCCGGTTTTGCCAATGCCGGGGAACAGATAGAAGGTGCCCCGGGGGCGCAGAAGCGTCAGATACGGCATCTGTTCTATGCAATCCGCTGCATAATATACGCGGGCTTTATACTGGGAGATGTATTGCTCCTGAATATCCCTGCGCAGCTTCAGCGCCTCGATGGCCGCCCGCTGAGACACGGAGGGCGCGGAGTAGGTAAGCCCGCCATTCACATAATGAAACGCCTGAATCAAATCGGGATGGGCGATGATGCATCCCACCCGCCAGCCAGTCATCATGAAATTCTTGGAGAAGCTGTTCAGGGTCACTGTGCGGTCCGCCATGCCGGGGATGGTGCGCATGGGGACAAACGCGCCGTCGTAAAGATAGCGGGTATAGATTTCATCCGCGATGGCCAGCAGATCATATTCCCGGGCCAGCCGGGCCAGCATTTCCAGGGCCGGACGATCAAAGGACGCGCCGGTGGGATTGCAGGGGCTGTTCACGATAAAGGCGCGGGTGCGCTCGGTGACGGCGGCGCGAATGTCTGCTTCCTTGGGCAGATAGCCGTCCCCTTCCCGGGTGACGATCTCCACCGCCTTGCCCCCCGCCAGCTCAATCTGCTGCTTATAAATGGAGAAATACGGCCCGAACACGATCACTTCATCCCCGGGGTTGAGCAGCCCCAGCATCACCTGGGCCATGCCCATGCAGCTGGACGTGGTCACCAGCACCTCTTTGGGCGTGATCGTCTGGCCGAAATCCTCCTGCCAGGCCGCGCAGATGGCGTCAATCAGCTCCGGATCGCCCTTGGGATCGCCGTAATGGGTATGGCCGGCGCAGGCGTCGCGATATGCCGCGTCGATAATCCGCCGGTCGGTCACATAATCCGTATCGCCAATGCTCAGGTCAATCACATCGTTATATCGTCCCAGTGCGTCCGTATCCAGCGACAGGCTGGCATGGCTCTGCTGAAACCGTTTGGCCACATATTGCGACATTGCCATGGCTCATTCCTCCTCCACATAGGGCACCACCGTGGCCCCGTTGGGAATCACATACAGAGACTTTTTCGAAAGCGCCGCATCCCGCAGCAGGGCGTTCATATCGCTGTACGCCCGGATGCCCATGGGGGCCACCACCTCCGGGGGAATGGACGTGAGCATCAGGATGCGATAGCGCCGGGCCTGCTCGCAGTTAAGCAGGAAAATGTAGCCCGGCACGGTAAAATGGCTGCGCAGACGCTGCTCCATTGTGCCGTCCTGCAGCGGGCCGATCCAATCGAAGTATTCCGCGGGACCGCCGCCATCCCGGGCCTCGATGATGAGGATCAGCGTGCCGCCCTCCTTCAGGCCGGACTCCACGTTATCGATGGTCTTGGTGCCCTGATAGAGGGACATATCCTTGGGAAAACCGCCGCAGGAGGCGATAATCGCGTCCGCTTTTTCCCGGACGGGCACCCGATAAATCCGGTCCACTGCCCGGCAGGCTTCCTCCCAGGAATGGAGATAATGCCCGGCGTAAATCTGTGCCAGCTGCATATCGGCGTTCAGCACCAGATTGATCATAAACAGGCTTTTCATCAGCCCGGCGGCCTCGGTCATGTCCTCATGGAGGGGATTATCCTGAAGCACGCCGTTGCCAATCCGGGGATTGCTGCGCAGGCACTTGGGATCCAGCGAGAAGGCGTGGTTATGACAGATGGTCTCCATGCCGCTGATGCCGGGCAGAATGCTCTTGCGCCCGCCGCCATACCCGGCCATCACATGATGCACGCATGCGCCCAGGCAGATCACCCGATCCGCCGCCGCCGCAATGGGATTCACAAAGACCGGCGTGCCATGGGGCGTGGTGCCCATATAGGCCAGATCCTTGGCCAGGCAATCGTGGTTCACCACCCGCACCCGGTCAAACACCGCGTCGGTCACCAGCTTGCGCAACTCCTGCTCGTCGCCGCCTTCGTGGGTGCCATTGGCCACGATGATGGTCACATCCTGCAAATCCACCCCGCAACGGCTCTGCAGATAATTCAGCAGCGGCGGGATCACTTTATCCTGCCGCATCCAGAACCGGGACATGTCGCTGATAATCAGGGCGATCTTTTCTCCGGGATGTGCATAAGCATGCATGGGAACGCTGTCAATGGGATGATCCAGCGCCTGGGAAAGGGCGGAGGGAATATCCGAAACGGGCGGGCATTCGTTGCCCGTCAATACGCCTAAAATATGGGTCTCATCCAGGGAGGCGGTCACTGTGCCGTCCCCATAGCGGAAGGTAAAATCCTGCATAAGCGGCTCCTTTCAGCGGTGATGCATAAAAATTCACCACGCCTGATTGTACCATGCTCCCGCGCCTTTGTCCAGCCCTGAACGAAAAGAAAACAGCGCGGCGCTGCGGAAAGGGATTTCGTTCATGAGAAGTTTACAGTTTCCGCGGATGTTTCCTTTGAAAAAAACGGATTCTGTGGTATACTGACAGATGAGGTGATTTCATGCGGGAAACCCTGCTGGCCGTAGATGGCAACAGCCTGATGCATCGGGCTTTTCATGCGCTGCCGCTGATGGATGCGGGCGGCGTTTACACCAATGCCGTGCATGGCTTTTTATCCATGCTGCTCAAGGCGATGCAGGAGCTTTCGCCGCGGTATATTGCCGTGGCCTTTGACGAGCATGCGCCCACCTTCCGCCATACCGCTTATGCGGATTACAAGGCGGGCCGCCGGGCCACCCCGGAGGAGCTGCGGCCCCAGTTCGGCATCATCCGGGAAATTCTCTCGCAGATGCATCTGGGCGTTCTGTCCGTGGAGGGCTATGAGGCGGACGACATTCTGGGCACCCTTTCCCGCAAATGCCGGGAAAACGGGCTGGATTGCGTGATTCTCACCGGCGACCGGGACGCTTTGCAGCTTATTGGCGATGGCACCCGGGTGCTGTTCACCCGCAAGGGCATCACCGAAAGCACCCTCTTTGACGCAGCCGGCGTGAAGGCGTTTTTCGGTGTTACCCCCGAACAGGTGACGGACTGGAAAGGCCTGATGGGCGATGCCAGCGACAATATCCCCGGCATCCCGGGGGTAGGCGAAAAAACGGCGCTGAAGCTGCTGAATGAATACGCCACGCTGGAGAACGTGCTGGCCCACGCCGGGGACATCAAGGGCAAGCTGGGCGAAAAAATCCGGGACAATGCGGAGTTGGCCCGCTTCTCCAAGGATCTGGCCACCATTCGCCCCACCGCGCCCATTGCCTTCGATCTGGACGCGTTTGACGCGTCCCATATGCAGGATGGATTGGCGGCGCTGCGGAAATATCAGCTGAATGGCATTGCCGGTCGGCTGGAAAAGCTGGCGGGAGACGCCGCGCCCGCTCCCGAGGCAGCGCCCGAGCAGGAGATCGTGCTGGAAACGCTTGCTACCCGGGAAGCCATTGCCGCGTTCCTGGGAAAGACAGCAGGGCAGCCTACGGCCCTGCATGTAACCCCCACCCGCCTGACCCTGGCCACGCCGGGGCAGGGCGCGGAAATCGCCCTGCAGCAGGACATGCTGTCCGCCGGGCTGCTGCCCGAGGAAGCCTGGGATGCGCTGCGGCCGGCGCTGGATCGGCCCCTGTATGTGCATGACGGCAAGCGGCTTTTGCATCTGCTTGCCGGGTATCATCTGCCGCTGCCCCATTTTGCCTGGGATACCATGCTGGGGGCCTATCTGCATAATCCCCAGGAGAAATCCTACGCGCTTTCCGGCTTTGCCCGGGAGGACGCATCCGGTGTGCTGCAGCTGGCCCAGCGCCAGCGCAGGGCCTTGGAAGAAGAAGGCATGCTGCAGCTGATGCAGGATGTGGAAATGCCGCTTTTGTATGTGCTCTTTGATATGGAGCAAAGCGGGTTTCAGGTGGATGCCGGGGTGCTGCGGACGCTGGGCGCGGCATTTACGGAAGAAACCGAAGCGCTCAAGGAGCAGGTGTATCAGCTTTCCGGCGTTCACGGGTTTAATCTGAACAGCCCCCAGCAGCTGGGCAAGGTGCTCTTTGAAACGCTGGGGCTTAAGGCCGGCAAGAAAACCCAACGGGGCTATTCCACCGACGCGGACACGCTGGAAAGCCTGCTGAACGCGCATCCCTGCATCGCGCCCATTCTTAAGTACCGGCAGATCGTGAAGCTGAACAGCACCTATATCGATGCGCTGCTGCGCAAAATGGACGCATCCGGCCGGGTGCATACCTTCTTTGATCAGACCGGCACGGCCACCGGCCGCATTTCCTCCAGCGAACCCAATCTGCAGAATATCCCCGTGCGCACGGAGCTGGGCCGGGAGATTCGCAAGGCCTTTGTGGCCGGTCCGGGCTGCGTGCTGGCAGATGCGGATTATTCCCAGATCGAGCTGCGGGTGCTGGCCCATCTGTCCCGGGACGCGGCCATGACCGACGCGTTCCAAAAAGCCCAGGATATTCATACCCGTACCGCCGCAGAGGTTTACGGCGTGCCCATGGAGCAGGTGACGGCCGAAATGCGTTCCAGCGCCAAGGCGGTGAATTTCGGGCTGGTGTACGGCATCAGCGATTTCGGCCTGGCCCGGAACATCGGCATTTCCCAGAAGGAAGCCGCCGCCTTCATCGCCCGGTATTTCGCCCGCTATCCCGCCATCAAGGCCTATATGGACCAGGCCGTGCGGCAGGGCTATGATCAGGGCTACGCCGTAACCATGATGGGCAGGCGGCGGCAGCTGCCCGAGCTCAAGGCCGCCAACGCCAATACCCGAAACTTTGGCGAACGCGCCGCCATGAATACCCCGGTGCAGGGCACGGCGGCGGATATTATCAAGCTGGCCATGGTGCGGGTGCATGGCGCGCTGAAGGAGCAGGGGCTGAAGGCCCGATTGATTCTGCAGGTGCACGACGAGCTGATGATCGAAGCGCCCCGGGAGGAAGAAGCTCAGGTCAGCGCGCTGCTCAAGCGCTGCATGGAAGAAGTGGCCGCCCTGTCGGTGCCGCTGGTAGCAGAAGTAAAAACCGGCGAAAGCTGGTATGAAACCAAATGAGCGCTTATGTGATCGGGCTCACGGGGGGCATTGCCTGCGGGAAAAGCAATCTCTCCTCCGCCCTGCGCGCCGCCGGCGCTCAGGTGATTGATGCGGACGCCTTATCCCGGGCGACCACCGCTCCCGGTGGCCCGGCCCTGCCCGCCATCCGCAGCGCATTCGGAGATGCAGTGTTTGATGGCAATGCGCTCAATCGCCGGGCGCTGGGGCAATTGGTGTTTGCCGATGCGTCCGCCCGGGCGGCCCTGAACGGCATCATTCATCCGCTGGTGCTCGCCCAAATGCGCCGGGAGATTGACAGCCGGGAGGGCATTGTGTTTCTGGATGTGCCGCTTTTATACGAATGCGGGATCGATCGCTGGTGCAATGAGGTCTGGTGCGCCTATGTGCCCCAGCGGGAACAGCTGCGGCGGCTTCGCGCCCGGGATGGGCTCACCGGGAAAGAAGCGCTTTCCCGGGTGCGCGCCCAGATGCCGCCCCGGGAAAAGGCCCGCCGGGCGGATCAAATCATTCGCACCGATGGAAGCAGGGAATCCAGCGTCCAAATCGTTCTATCATTATGGCAGGATCGCCTGGCCAAATTTTCGCAAGCCAAAGGAGAAACGCCTTGAACAGTTTTCCCTCCCCCGGGGCCATGCCCCCAGCCCCTGCGGCTCATGCGCCGGCGCGCAACCGGCGGGCCGTAAAGCGCCGTCCTCAGAAAAAGAAGCCGCTGACAACGGCGCAGCTGATCGTGCTGCTTGCTTTGCTGCTTTGCATCGCCATCGCCGCAGTGGCCGATGTGCTGGCCAGGCGCAGCATGGAAGCGCTGATCGCCCAGCGGGAAGCCCAGGCCCAGGCCTATGCCAACGAAGTGCGCCGCCATCAGACGGATTACCGGGAGCTGATCGAGTATTACGCCTATGCCAACGGCGTGGATCCCGCGTATGTGGCCGCCATTATCAAGCGGGAAAGCGATTATGATCCCGGCGCAATCAGCCGCGTGAACGCCAAGGGCCTGATGCAGATCATGCCTGATACCGGCGAATGGCTGGCCCGCAAGGTCAAGGCAACGGATTACAATCTCTTTGACCCGGAAACCTCCATTAAAATGGGCTGCTGGTATTTAGGGTATCTTAGCGGCCTGTTTGACGGCGATCCCATTCTCGTTGCCTGCGCCTATCACGCCGGTCAAGGCAACGTGCGCGGATGGGTGGAAAAGTATTCCGCCAATGGAAAAACCCTGACGCTGAACGAAATTCCCATGAACGACACCCGATATTACGCCGGAAAGGTGCTGAACGCCTATGCGATCTATCAACAGCATTATTACCCGCAGCATGATTAAAAAGGCGCTGGCCCTGGCGCTGGCCCTGATGCTCTGCTGCCCTGCCGCTCTGGCCACCACCATGGACGACAGCCTCACGCTGGGGATGATTTCGGTGAAAACCACCAAGCTCAATCCCCTGATCGCCCAGGAGCGGGAGTTCCAGTCTCTCACCGCGCTGATCTATGAGGGCCTGTATTCCCTGGACGATAATTATATGCCCCAGAAATGCCTGGCCCTGAACTGCGATGCGGACAGCACCGGCAAGGTCTGGACGGTGGAGCTGCGGGATGATATTTACTTCCACGACGGCACCCTCTGCACTGCCTACGACGTGGTGGCCACCATCAATGAAATCCTGCGTCTGGCCGAGGAGGGCAAGGGCCAATACGCCCAGCTGAAATATCTGATTTCCTCCGCCACGGCCAATGACGCAAAATCCCTGATTATCAAGGTATCCCGGCCGTACTACGGCATCTATTACGCCCTCACCTTCCCGGTGCTGCCCCAAAGCCAGGTGCAGGCGGATAATCCCGTTGGCACGGGGCCGTTCAAGGCCGAGCAGTTTGTGCCCACAAATTATCTGTATCTCTCCGCCAATTCGGATTGGTGGAATGGCGTGCCGGAGGTGAAAAACATCTCTGTGCTGTTCCAGGCCACCAACCGGCAGCTGATCGAGGATTATGAGTTTAACCGCGTGGACGCAGCCATCACCCGTTCCTCCGCAGCCGGGCAGTATCGCACGGGCCTGACCAACCTGAACATCTCCTATCGCACCCGGCAGCTGGAGCTGTTGCTGATGAACGAGGCCACGGCCTCCTTCCCCCTGGATGACGAGCGGGTGCGCCGGGCCATCCGCTATGCCATTGATGCGGACGCCATTGCCAATGCCATTTACGCCGGCACCGCCGAGCGCACCGATACGCCCTTCCCCTACGGCACCTGGATGTATCAGGATCATGATGAAGCCTACGAATACAACCCCGAAAAGGCGAAGGCCCTGCTGGCCGAAGCCGGCTGGAGCGATTCGGACGGGGACGGAATGCTGGACATTATCAAGGATGGCGAAAAGAAAAACCTGAAGCTGCGGCTGCTCACCTATGAGGAGCCGGACAATTCCGTGCGGGTGCAGGCCGCCACCATGATTTCGGATATGCTCTGGGCGGTGGGCATCAAGGCCGGGGATAAGGATCGGAACGTGGAGTCTGTCAGCTATTCCACAGCCAAGGCCCGTCTCTCCGCCCGAAACTTTGATCTGGCGCTGGTGGCCTTCCAGATGGACACCGTGCCCGATCCCGGCTTCCTGCTCATGAGCAACAATACCGGCAATTTCGGCGGCTATAAATCCTCGGCCATGGACGGGCTGTTTAAGCAGCTGCGCAAGACCATGGATCAGCCCACCTATGAAGGCCTGCTCCATCAGATTCAGGATCAGTTCGCCCAGGATTGTCCCTTCGTTTGCCTGTATTATCGCTGCGGCGCGCTGCTGACCCGCAAGGTGTTCACCTCCTCCCGGGACATTCGGGAGCCGGAAATTCTCCGGGGCATTGAATCCGTGGGCAACTGACGCGCTGTCGCTGCATATCTTCCTCTTATAGGGGGGATGCAGCATGAGCTTATCGGATTTGCGCGCCAAGGATGTGGTCAACACCGCGGACGGACGGAAGCTGGGCAAGGTGATGGACATTGAATTTGACCCGTGCTCCGGCACCGTGGAGGCCATTGTGGTGCCCGGCGAATTTAAGGCGATCCACATGATTAAGGGCGAAAAATGCGGCATCGTCATTCCCTGGCAGCGCATCTGCAAAATCGGGGAAAACGTGATCTTGGTGCAGCTGGAGCCCGGCGATCTGGCGGAAGCCTGAGCCCTCGGCCGTATGACTGGAAAAAACCATTCTGTTTCTATTAATGCTGTGCCCCGGATGGATGAAGAAACGGCCTGTCGCCGTGCTTCTCCTCCGGGGCACTTTGCGGATGCATCCGTTTTGGCTTTTCCCCCATCGCATCCCCGTATTTTTTGTCTTTTTTCCTTGAAAGCAGGCGCAGGGCATGCTATAATGTAAATTGGCTTTATACTGCCGAAAGGAATGCAAGCGATGTTTATTGCCAACGGATGGAAGGATTTCGAAGTGCTGGATACCGGCGCGGGAGAAAAACTGGAGCGGTGGGGGGATTACCTGCTGGCCCGGCCCGATCCCCAGGTGATCTGGCCGCGGGCGCAGGAAAAGCTCTGGAGCCGGGCGCAGGCCCATTATACCCGCAGCGAACGAGGGGGCGGCGCATGGGATTTCAAAGAGCGGCTGCCTGAACGCTGGGAGGTTTCCTACGGCGATCTGCGCTTTTATGTGCGGCCCACCGGGTTCAAGCATACGGGCCTGTTTCCCGAACAGGCCGCCAACTGGGACGCCATGGCCGCCCTGCTGAAAAAGCGGCCCGGCGCGCGGGTGCTGAACCTGTTTGCCTATACCGGCGGCGCATCGCTGGCCTGCGCGGCAGCGGGCGCGCATGTGACCCATGTGGACGCGGCCAAGGGCATGGTGCTCTGGGCCAAGGAAAACCGGGCGCTGTCCGGCCTGCCGGAGGGCAATTTCCGCTTCATCGTGGAGGACGCGCTGGCGTTTGTCCGCCGGGAGATTCGCCGGGGCAGCCGGTATGATGGCATCGTGATGGATCCGCCCAGCTATGGCCGGGGGCCTACGGGCGAGGTCTGGAAGCTGGAAAACGAGCTGTACGGCCTGGTGGATACCTGCGCGCAGGTGCTCAGCGATGCACCCATTTTCTTCTTTATTAACAGCTATACCACGGGCTTCCAGCCCGCCGTGCTGCAAAATATTCTGGAAAAGACCGTGTCCGTCCGGTTTGGCGGCACGATTGATTCTCAGGAGCTGTGCCTGCCGGTGCGCTCCGGGGGCGTGCTGCCCTGCGGGGCCACAGGGCGCTGGATGAACAAATGACGAGGGGGAGCTATCATGGACAAGCCCACTATTCTTTATGAAGACAACCACGTGATCGTGGCCATTAAGCCGCCGAACCTGCTCACCCAGTCCGACGCCACCGGCGATGAAAGCCTGCTGGATCAGGTGAAGGCCTATGTGAAGGAAGCCTGCAATAAGCCCGGGGAGGCGTATATCGGTCTGGTGCATCGGATGGACCGGCCGGTGGGCGGCCTTTTGTGCTTTGCCCGAACCAGCAAGGCTGCGTCCCGGCTGTCTGAGCAGGTGCGGGTGCATGAGCTGAACCGGCAGTATGTATGCATTGTGGAAGGCGATGCGCCGGATCAGTTCACGTATGTGGATTATCTGGTGAAGGACGAGGAGCACAACCGGGTGGCCGTGCTGCCTTCCTATCTGAAAATGCAGGGCAAGGAAGCCATTTTGCATGGCCGTACCATTGCCCGCCGGGATGGGCTGAGCCTGGTGGCTATCCAGCTGGAAACCGGCCGTGCCCATCAGATCCGGGTGCAGATGCAGTCCCACGGCTATCCCCTCTGGGGCGATAACCGCTATGGCCACGGCAAGCGCGGCCAGCAGATCGCCCTGTGGGGATTCCGGCTGTCCTTCGAGCATCCCGTGTCCAGGGAGCATATGCTCTTTATCGCGCCCACGCCCGAGACCAAGCCCTGGCTGCTGTTTGAGCGGGAGCTGCGTGGGCTGGAAACCGTTTGGCCCCAGATCAAGCCCGCCGTGGCCCAGGAATAAGAAAAGCGAGGATATTCATGAGCAATCCTGTTACCTTTGAACTGATTAAAACCTGTAAGCAGTCCGGGGCGCGGCTGGGCGTGGTGCATACCCCCCACGGCGATATCCCCACGCCCATTTACATGCCCGTGGGCACGCAGGCGACCGTGAAGGCCATGACCCCGCGGGAAATGGAGGAGCTGGGCGCGAAAATCATTCTGTCCAACACCTATCATCTCCATCTCCGCCCCGGCGAGGACATTGTGCAGGAAGCGGGCGGGCTGCATTCCTTCATGAATTGGCCCCATCCCATCCTGACCGACAGCGGCGGCTTCCAGGTGTTTTCCCTGGCGGGCCTGCGTAAGATCACCGAAGAAGGCGCGGCTTTCCGCAGCCATCTGGACGGCAGTAAGCGCTTTATCAGCCCCGAGGTCTCCATGGACATTCAGCAGGCCTTGGGCGCAGACATTGCCATGTGCTTTGACGTGTGCTCCCCCTATCCCTGCGATCATCAGACCGCGGAGGAGGCCATGCACCGCACCCATCGCTGGGCTGAGCGCTGCAAGAAGCATCATACCCGGGAGGATCAGGCGCTGTTTGGCATCGTGCAGGGCGCATTTTATGAAGATCTGCGCATCGAAAGCGCCAAGCGGCTGGCAGATATGGATTTCCCCGGCTATGGCATCGGCGGCCTGAGCGTGGGTGAGCCCAAGCCCGTAATGTATGAGATGCTGGAAAAAATCGAGCCGTATATGCCCAAATATAAGCCCCGGTATCTTATGGGCGTAGGCACGCCGGATTGCTTCCTGGAGGGGGTGCTTCGGGGCGTGGATATGTTCGATTGCGTGCTGGCCACCCGCATCGCCCGAAACGGCACCGTCTTTACCCGCAACGGCCGGCTGGTGATCCGCAATGCCACCTATGCCCGGGATTTCCGCCCGCTGGAGGAGGACTGCGATTGCTACGCCTGCCGGAATTTCTCCCGGGCCTACATCCGCCATCTCATCAAGGCCGACGAAATCACCGGCGCGCGCCTGGCTTCCATCCATAATCTCCGCTTCCTCATCCGCATGATGGAAGAAATCCGTCAGGCCATTATGGAGGATCGCTTCCTGGATTACCGCAAGGAGTTTTACGCCCGCTACGACATGACCCGCAACTTCTGAATCCCGAAAGGAGAAGCCATGGCCATCGGCATCATCGTGTGCGGGCTGAACGGCGCAGGGAAAAGCACCCTGGGCCGGGCTTTGGCATCCGCACTGCATCTTCATTTTATCGATAAAGAGGATCTGGTGTTTCCCGGCGGCTATGCCTCCGGCTATTATGCCGCGCCGCGCTCCCGGGCAGAGGCGGAGGCTGCACTGGCTCAGGAGATCGCCGTGCATCCGAATTTCGTTTTCGCCTCCGTCAAGGGGGATTACCGGCCGGATATCGCCGCCGCTTTCACCCACGCGGTCTGGGTTCAGGCCCCTAAGGCGCTGCGGATGCGGCGGGTGCGGGCGCGTTCCTTCGAAAAATTCGGGGATCGCATGCTGCCCGGCGGGGATTTATATGCCCAGGAGGAAGCCTTTTTCCGTCTGGCAGAAAGCCGGACGGATGCGGATATGGCCGCCTGGGCGCAGTCCCTTTCCTGCCCCGTAATTCAGGTGGACAGCGAAAAGCCGCTGCCCGACAAGGTGGCGGAAGTGGCTGCAGCGCTGGGAATCAGGCCTCCTGCGCATGCCCCTTCTGTGGATTGATTGATGCGCTTGCTCTGCTTCCCAATGAAAAGCAGCATCCCAAATCCGGGATGCTGCTTTTTATTCGTTATTCTGGGGAATTCATCTGTTTTGGGATTACGTCATTGCTTACGCCTGAGCCGTCTTTTGAGGCGCGTCCTTCCTGCCGCTGAAATAGCAGATCAGGCCGATCCCCAGCCCCAGCAGCGCCGGGCACACCCAGCCCAATCCCAGCTTAAACAAGGGCACATAGCTCTTGGCAAAGGCAATCACCCCGTCCAGATGCAGGAGGTTCACCGTGGCCGCAGGCAGCGCGTTCACCAGATCCAGCACCGCCGCCGCCAGCGTGCAGCCCGTCACCCAGGCGTACACCTTCCTGCTGTGGTCGAAGAACCGGCCCAGCAGCGCCAGCAGAATCAGCGTGATGGCCAGCGGATAGAGGAACATCAGCACGGGAACAGAATAATCGATGATGGTGCTCAGGCCCAGATTGGCAATCAGCAGCGACACCACGCAGAAAATCACCGCCCACACCCGATAGCTGGGGCCCTTGGGCATCATGGTGCAGAAGGTCTCCGAGCAGCTGGTGATCAGGCCGATGGCCGTTTTCATGCAGGCGAAGGTAATCACGCCAGCCAGAATCAGTGCACCCTCGGAGCCGAAATAATGATGGGCCAGCATTGCCAGCACCTCGCCGCCGTTGCGGTCAGAGAGGAACTGCTGCAAGCTTCCCTGCATTTCAGGGGAAAGCATTTTTTCCGCCGCCTCGCTGCTGCCCAGCAGCCATTCGAGAACGTTCTTCGCCTTCTCCCCATTCTCGCTCACTGTGAACAGCGCCTGAAGCTGGCCGCAGGCCACTGTGATGGCCAGATAAATCGCGCCCATCATCAGGCAGCTGAACACGCCGGCGCGCACCGTGTTGCCCGCCACCGCACCGGGTTCTTCCACGCCCCGGCCCCGGATCACGTTTACCACCACAATGCCAAAGGCCAGGCTGGCAAGCGCGTCCATGGTGTTATAGCCTTCCAGAAAGCCCTTAAAAAACGGCTGGCTGGCATAACCGCCCGCAGGCTCAATATTGTTAATTGATCCGACGGGATTCACCAGCGCCGTAATGGTCAGCACGCCCAGCAGCACCAGAAATACGGGATTCAGAATACGGCCGATCCAGGTCATAATCCTGCCCGGGAACAGGGAGAAAACCAGCACCAGGGCAAAGAAGATCACAGAATAGATAACCAGCGTCAGGCCGGTTTCGCCCCCCACCAGCGGCGCGATGCCGATGGAAAAAGGCACCGTGGCGCAGCGGGGAATGGCGAAGAAGGGACCGATGGTGAGATATAGCGCGCAGGTGAAGAAGTAGCCGTAGCCCTTGCCCACCTTGGAGCTCAGCGCCTGCAGGCCGTTGCTGCGGCTGATGCCCAGCGCGGCCACGCCCAGCAGCGGCAGGCCCACGCCCGTAATAAACATGCCGATAAACGCCGGCCACAGATTCCAGCCCGCCATCTGGCCCATCTTGGCCGGAAAAATCAGATTGCCTGCCCCGAAGAACATACCAAAGAGCATGCTGGTGATGGATAAGGTTTCCCCCCAGGTCAGCTTCCGTTTCATCCTTGTTTTCCCCCCTGATTCGCGTAAGGTTTTTGCAATTATACGCTTATTTTCGGGGGCTGTCAAGCAAAAATCGCCCCTGCTGCGTGGTTTTTCCTGCTTTTTGCTTTTTTATCACGAAAAAGGTGCGTTTTGGGGAGCTCTCTTTGAATTTTCTCTGTTCAAACTGCATTTTTTATGGTGCAAAGATGCATTCTCAAAGACTGCTTTTTCTGCCATTTAGAGCATAACAAAAACCCATCCAGCCCGTATCAGGCCAAATGGGTTTTCTTTTGCTGTTCTCAGCGGCGGCCGGCTTCCTTGATCTTGGCAGCCTTGCCCTGCAGATCGCGCAGATAATACAGCTTCGCGCGCCGCACCTTGCCGCGACGGATCACTTCGATGTGATCCACCCGGGGGGAATGCAGCGGGAACGTACGCTCCACGCCAATGCCGTAAGAAACGCGGCGAACCGTGAAGGTTTCACGGCTGGAGCCGTTGCGCTTGGCAATCACAGTACCCTCGAACGCCTGAAGACGTTCGCGGCTGCCTTCCACAACCTTCACGAACACGCGAAGCGTGTCGCCAACGTTGAAAGCGGGCAGATCGGTACGGAGCTGCGCCTGTTCGATCGAACGGATAATTTCGCTCATTGGAATAGTTCCTCCTTCCCTCATAGACGTTCATGGAAGGCCATGCCTCCCAGCGGACCGCCCGTATCACACAAAATTGATTATACCACATTGGCCGCCTATTTGGCAAGGCTTTTTGGAAATTTTACGTCGAAAATCCCGCCTGAAAGGCGCTCTTTTCCCGCTTTTCGCCTTTGAATTGCCGGCCTTTTAATCGCGAACGGTTTCTTCTTCCTCAAAATCCGGATCGGCAGCGGGCATATGATCGCAGCAGAAAATAAACGCGTCCTCGCCGTTATCCTCATAATAGCGCTTGCGCAGGCCCACGTACACAAACCCCAGGCCCTTATACAGCCCCTGCGCTACCCCGTTGCTCCGGCGCACCTCCAGCGTGGCGTACACCACCCCCAGATTGGCCGCATATTGCAGCAGTCCCCGGGTGAGCGCCTTGCCCACGCCCTGGCCGCGCCGGGCCCTGGCCACGGCGATATTGGTAATGTGCGCCTCGTCCAGCACGATCCACGCCCCGGCAAAGCCCACGATCTCTCCCGCCTGCTCCGCCACCAGATACCGCGCGCAGGCGTTCTGGGTCATTTCCTTCACAAAATCCTCCCGCGTCCAGGGGCGGGGAAACGTGGCTTCCTCAATGGCGTGAACCCCATCCACATCCGCAAGGGTCATCCGGCGAATCATGGTCTCACTCATGGCCCAGCTCCCGCAGGTTCTTCTGTCGTTCCGCCTGAGGCGCACGGAGATACAGGGGCTGCAATTCCAGATAGCTTCCCGCGGTTTCCCGCTTTTCCCATGCCAGCGCAGCCGCCGCAGCCGGGCGCAGAAAGCTCAGATGAGCCGGGGCAAACTGGGCCTTTTCCCCCAGCAGCGCTGCAATCTTTTCCCGATGCACCGGCATGCCGTCCCCCAGAAACAGCATGGGCTGCCCCAAGGCCGCCGCCTCGTCCAGAAACGCTTCCAGCTTGATGGGCTCATCCGCCAGCAGCCGTTCCATGGAGCCGCCCTGAAACGCCGCGCCATACACCTGGCCCGCCCGTGCGTCCTGAAGCGGACAGATCACCCCGGGGAAGAACTGCACGCCGTAGGCCATGCTTTCCAGCGCATCCACGCCCAGGCAGGGCTTGCCTGCCGCATGAGCCATGCCCTTGACGGTGCTCACCCCGATGCGCACCCCGGTAAAGGAGCCGGGACCTACCACAGCGGCAAAATAATCCGTGTTGCGCACGGTCAGCCCCGTGCGGGTATATGCTTCCTCCACCATCGGCAGCATGGACTGGGAATGGGTAAACGCGTTCACCGCCATGGCTTCATAGCGGATCACCCCATCCTCCATCAGCGCCACCCCGGCTACCGGGCCCGACGTGTCAATGCAAAGCAGATTCATTTCAGCCAATCCTCCTCAAACACAAAGCCGCCCCGGGGCGCAAACAGAAGCTCCCGCTCATTCTCGCCCGTTGCCCGAATGCACACCTCCAGCACCCGCTGCGGCAGGCATGCAGCCGCTTTCCGGCTCCATTCAATCAGCGCAACGCCATCGCCGCCCAACTGCTCATCCATGCCCATTTCATAAATCTCCTGCGGATCCTCGATCCGATACCAGTCGAAATGATACAGGGGGATCCTGCCCTCGTCATAAGCGTTAAGGATGGTAAACGACGGACTTGGCACCGGACCGTCAATACCCAGCCCCCGGGCCACGCCCCGGGCGAACTCGCTTTTGCCTGCGCCCAAATCCCCCTCCAGCAGCACCACATCTCCCGGCTGCAAATGCCCGGCCAGGCGGCTGCCCAGGGCCTGGGTTTCCTTGGCGGAATGGCTCGTCATGCGCTCAATCTCCTTATCTGCAAGGCTCTGTATGCATTATACGGCGGAGCGGTGTTTTTTGTCAATCGCCGGGGGACGTTTTCCCCAGCCGCACAAAAAGCCCGCCGATCCGGACGGATCAGGCGGGCGCCGCAGCGATTGCCGCCGCGGGAGATCAGGGCTCAATAATATTGAAGGGATTGGTGCCGCTCAAGGGGAACTGATTCATGTTTTCCATCATCAGCGTCAGCAGCTCCGCCTTGCCCTCCACCTTGAACGCCTTTTCAATCATCTGCGGATTATTATTCAGGATACCAAACAGCGCGTATTTGGGGCCGGTGATGGACACATCCGCCGCCTCCGCCTGGGCGTTTTCATACACCAGCACCACGCCGTTTTTCACCCGCAGCATATGCTGCTCGCCCACGTCGGAAAGGGTCACGTTCATGGTGAAATCGTAATCCGCCATAGCCTGCTTATCCATCACGATGGCCATGTAATCAAAGAGCATGGGCGCGGTGAGCGCCTTGAGCATGCCGCCGGTGCTCTTGGTGGTGGCGGTATAAAGGCCATTGCCAAAGCGCAGCTCCAGCGCGGCGGTAAGATATTCATTGCGCCAGGGGCCGGATTCGGCCTGATAGCCCAGCTGCTCCAGCGCATCGGCGCACAGCAGCCGCGCATCCGTATTGGTGGGATCGGCAAAGACGATGGTGTTCGTCACCTCGGCCACCCACTGGTATTCGCCCCTGTCAAAGTCCGCTTTGGCCATGCGCAGCACCGCGTCAATATCCCCCAGGTATTCCACCCATTTCTTCGCGCTGTCGGTGGGCGTGAGGGGATTGAGGTTTACCGGATTGCTGTCATACCAGCCCATGAACTTCTGATAAACAGCCTTGGCGTTGTGGGCCACGGTGCCGTAATACTGCCGGGTGTACCATACCCGGTTCAGCGCATCGGGCAAACGAATCATGTTGGAGATTTCGTCGGAGGTATAGCCCTGGTTGATATAGGTCAGGGTCTGATCGTTGATAAACTTGTAAACGGCGGCGTTGTTCACCAGATAATCGTTCACCACCCCGTTGCCCCAATGGGGCCAGTTATGGGACTGGAAGGACACCTCCACATCCTTGCCATAGCGGGAGATAGCCTCGGTGATATAGGACGCCCAGGCTGCGCCATCGCGCACCTCCGCGCCCCGGAGGGTATAGAGGTTATGCAGGGTGGCCGTGCAGTTTTCCGCCACCCACAGTGCCTTATGCTGGGGAAGCCAGGTGTTCATTTCGGCGGGGGCTTCGGTGCCGGGCGTGATCTGGAATTCCAGCGTCACGCCATCGATCGTCAGCGTTTCGCCGGTTTCCTGAATTTCACAGGTAGGCGCCAGATAGGAAACCGTGCCGGCAGACTGGCCGATACCGATGCCCTGCGCCAGCTTGCCGGTAACGCCGGGCGTGAGCAGGATGCCGTACTGATAATTGGTTCGGCGGCCCATGCCCTTGCCCGCATAGATATTCTCCTTCACCGCATGCTCGGCAAAGCCTGCGGGGGTGATCACAGGAATTTTACCGCTGGCCAGTTGTTCTTCAAGGGGCAGCTTTTCATCGGCCCTCTCTTCCTCTGCCATTACGCCCAGAATGCCGCCGAAATGATCGACATGAGAATGGGAAATGATGACCGCCTTCACCGGGAACGCGCCCAGATTCTTCTCAATCAGCGCCATGGCCGCCTGGCTGCATTCCACGCTCATCAGCGGATCAAACACAATCCAGCCCGTATCGCCCTTGATGACGGTCAGGTTGGACATATCATAGCCGCGCACCTGATAAATTCCCTCGCACACCTCGAACAGGCCGTAGGCATGGTTATTCTTCGTGTTTTCCCAAAGGCTGGGATTGGCCGAATCGGGGGCCTTCTCATAATCATCGAGGAACGCATATGCCGCCTGGCTCCAGATCACCGCGCCGTTTTCGTCCACCAGCTCCAGCTTTTCGGGCGCGTCAATCAGATTGCGCTGGGCAAATTCCGCCTCCTGCCTGTCGTCAAAATCCAGTTCGTCATATACCGCGGCGTTGATCCGGGCGGTAAATTCCGTGGCGGGCTTCACGTCGGTGGTCAGGCCCAGGCCGGCGTTTTCCGCCCGTGCGCCGGCTGCCAGGCCAGGCAGCAGCATCGCCGCCAGAAGGCATGCAAGCATCTTTTTCACAGTTTGTCTCTCCCCTTCCCGTTGTGCATCTCCATGCGTTTATGCGGATGGCAGGCCTGCCATACCGCAATGGGACTATCGATTTATTATATCATGTTCCTGGGGAAGGTAAAACCGCCATTCGTGCCAAAAAAGCACCATTCGTGCCATCCACCGCCCAGGCGGGCATGCAAAAAGCCAGTCCCGGTTTCCCGGAAGCTGGCTGAAAATGCATCGTACCGGCGCGCAGCCCTATGCCAGTGCCTTGAATTGATCGGCCTTTTCCAATGCCGCCTGATTGCCGGCTGCTTCGCCGGGGGCGGTAAGCCCGCCGCAGAACAACAGACTGCCGGCCAGCTCTGCTTTTTCAAAGCAATCAGTCCGCCCTGCAGGCTGTCGGCAGCCTTTTAGGGCGTGTAATCCATCGATTAAAAATCAGCCGAGAAGGGCCTGCAGCTTCTGCGCAAAAATCTGCTGCGCCACCTCCGAGCGCCCGATGCCCGTCAGCTGGCAATGCACCTCAAAGCCCGCGCTTGTCAGCTGTGAACGCCAGCTGTCCGGCTGGTCGCCCGCCATGTCGCTGAGCGTATGTCCACCCACGGACATAAGCAGCGGCGTTACAGTCAGGATACGCTCCGGCTGCTTCAGCAGCGCCGGCATCACCTGCGCAAGGCCGGGTTCGCCGGCCAGGCAGCCCAGATACACGCCCCCGGGGAGCCGCGCTGCAAGCCGCAGATATGCCGGATTCCCATTCGTGGGATGGCCGTGGCCCATAATGAGCAAAGGCATACCCAGCGATTGCTGCATTTTCCCGTAATAGGCGGCAAGGGTATCCAGGTCGCCGTCATCGGTAAGCAAAGGCGTGGCGACAGGCAGGCCCTGGGCGGCAGCTTCCACGCTTTCAAATTCACCGCCGGGAGAAACGAGCAGCGCCGCCACTGCGATCTGCGCCGCGCCGTCCGCTTTTGCCCGGGCGACCGCCTCCGCGGGATCGGGCATAGGACGGCCCTGCCGGGCCGCCAGCGCCCGGACACGGCCGGATGTGAACGCACGGCGCAGCTCCCAATCCGGGAATGCTGCCTGCATGGCCTGTTCAATACAGCCAATATCGGCGGCCAGGGCCTCCTCGGATGCGCCATAGGAAACAGAAATCAGAATTTTCTTGCTCATGGAAACGGTTCCTTTCAAAAAGCGCCGGTCGGGAGTGCTCGGACCGGCAGCGGTGCATCAATTCGCAAAATCAATGTCCGGGTAGAGGATCTGCGCCAGCTGCTGATATGCTTCCACAAAGCGGCTGTTGGGCTTGTAATGGAACAGATGGGGCTCCAGGAAATAAACCTTTCCTTCCTTCACCGCGCGCAGGGACTGCCACACGGGATTCTGGCCATAAACGCGCTCCAGCTGGGCCGAATCATCCTCTTTGCTGGCGTGGCACTGCACCACAATCAGATCGGGATCCGCCGCAAAAACGGATTCCATGTTGATTTCGATCCGATCCGCGCCGGAAGCGTTGTCCGCATCGGAAATATTGATGGCCTGCATCTCGCTGATCATGCCGCCCAGCACGGTGTTGGAGGTGTTGGCGGTGATATTATCCTTCGTTGCGGAGAACATGGCGAACACCTTCGGCGGGTTCTCCTGATCGTCCGGGATGCGGCAGAGAATGTCCACCACCTTGTCCAGCGCGGGCATGGCCACAGTGTCCCACAGTGCCGGCTGGCCATTGAGATTGCAGAAAACCTTGAACCACTTCAGATAATCCGAAAAATCGTTGTAATCCATCGCGACGACGGGAATGCCCGCCGCTTCCGCAGGCGCGGAAATGGTCTTATAGCCGCTCATGGCGGTGGCGCAGATAATCAGGTCCGGCTGGAACGCGATGATGCTTTCCGTGCTCCAGTTCTTGCCCGCGGAAGATTCGGCCAGCACCGTCACGCCTTCGTCCTGCGTCACATCACGGCCGATATAAAGGTTATAAAGCTCCACGGAGGAGCTGCCGCCAATCACGCCAGCGGCCGTGCCGCCTGCCTCATACCACAGGGTGACGAAGCTGCCGTACAGCACGGCGACCTTGGACGGGCTCTTGGCAATTTCCAGGGGCGTCTCGGAGGCCGCGTCCGGGAAAACAACGCTGTTGGCATTCACGATCACTTCATCCGCCTTCGCCAGGAAGGACGCGCGGAGCGCTGCGGCGCGGTCGGTTTCCTCTGCCATCACAGGAAGGGCTGCCGCGCACAGGAGCGCCAGCGCAAGGAGCAGGGACATAAGCTTCTTCATAGGGAAATGCCTCCTTTGTTATGATGCATTTTGTATATCTGTAAGGCTTTCGCCCACAGAATCGGGAAGAATCTGCATGGGAATAAAGTATGGGCAGCAGTGGGCCGCATCACGGGTAATATCCGCCTCGATCTTGAACACCGCCTGCAGCGTTTCGCCGCAGATGACCTCTTCCGGTGTGCCGCTGGCATAGATGCGCCCGCCGCGAATGGCATAGAGCATATCGGAATAGCGCGCCGCCATGTTCAGATCATGCAGTACCATCACGATGGTCATGCCCATTTCGCGGTTCAGGCGGCGAACCAGCTCCAGCACCTCCATCTGATAGCTGATGTCCAGATAGGTGGTGGGTTCATCCAGGATGAGGATTTCCGGCTGCTGGCAGACGGTCATGGCAATCCATGCGCGCTGGCGTTCGCCGCCGGAAAGGGTTCGAAGCGTTCGATGCTGGAGCGCGGTCAGCCCGGTCAATCGAAGGGTTTCATCGATGATGCGTCCATCCTCTGCGGTCAGATGACGCCCCAGCTTCAAATAGGGATAGCGCCCATAGGACACCAGCGTCCGCACGTCAATATCCGGCGGCGACACATGCACCTGCGCCAGATACCCAATATGCTGCGCCGCCTGCCTGGGCGGATACGCCTTCAGCGGGCGATCCTGATAGATCACTTCCCCCCTGCGCGGCACAACCGCCTTGGAAACGGTTTTGAGCAGGCTGGACTTTCCGCATCCGTTTTGCCCGATGATGGTAACGATCTTTCCCCGGGGAATTTCCAGCGTCACATTTTCCAGCACGGCTTTGCCGCGAAAACCGATGGTCATGTTCCGAAAGCCGAAATACATCAGTCGCCACCTCCCGATTCGCGAGTGCGCAGCAGATAGAGGAAAAACGGCGCGCCGATGAAGGACAGGATGATACTGACGGGAATCTCCCCCGGCGGCATGATAACGCGCCCAATGGTGTCGCACACCACAACCAGCGTGAAGCCCAGAAACGCCGACGCCGGGAACAGATACTTGTAATCCGATCCGACGATCAGGCGCGCAATATGGGGCACCACCAGACCCACGAAGCTGATCAGCCCCGCCACGGCAATCGCCGCGCCCGACAAAAGCGAGGACACCGCAATCAGAAAGAAGCGGAACGCTTCCGTCCTCAGCCCCAGCGAATTGGCGGTTTCATCCCCCAGCATCAGAATGTTCATCTTGGAGGGCAGCAGAAAGCACAGCGCAATGCCTACCAGCGCGTAAGGCAGAATCATCCGGAAGTGCGACCAACTCGAGCCGTTCAGCCCGCCCACCAGAAAGCCAGACGCATTGCCCAGCGAATCGGCGAAGAACGTCTTAATCATATCGTTGAACGCGCCGAAAAGCGCCGATACCGCCATGCCGGACAGAATCATCTTCACCGGGCTGACGCCCTTTTGATACGCCAGGGCATAGATCAGCATCGTGGTCACAAACGCGCCGAGGATGGAACCCACCGGCAGCAGCGACGACAGCTGCGGGAACGCTACCAGCGTCAGATACCCCACAAAGCTTGCGCCGCCGGTTACGCCAATGGTGGAGGGCGAAGCCATGGTATTGCGCATCACGCCCTGCAAAATGCAGCCCGACAGCGACAGGCATACGCCCACCAGCCCGCCGCACAGCACGCGCGGAAAGCGCAGATGCCAGATCAGCAGCCGGGCGGTGGAGCCGTCATCCGTAAACAGCGCGCGGAAAATTTCCGGAAGCGTGAAGCGCACCGTGCCGACACCCACGCAAATCAGCGCGGACAGCACGCTCATTGCCCCGAAAAGGACGATGAGCGGCACACGCAGGCGGCGAATCGTCTTGCTCATAGCGCCTTCAGAAACTCCTTCACTTCCGCCTGGCACTGCGCCAGCTCTTCTGCGTTGGGATGCCCCAGCGATTCCTTCTGCTTCTCGAAGCGCTCCGGGCTGAGATGGCCCTTTTCGCCTTCGGGAATGCGCAGCCGGCGCGCCGTGCGGGCCAGATCGATGCTGCCGCGGCACAGGTAATGCCCCACCAGCGTGTTATGCGCACGAACCAGATTTTCCACATTTTCGCAGACCTTCTGCGCATGGGCGGATTCGCGCGCTGCGCCCAGCGTGCCGATAATGATAATTTTCTTGCCTTCCATGTGCTCAAGGAGCGCGATGGTGTCGTCGTCCGCCGTGGCATGGTTGCACCAGTAGGACAGCACGAAGACGTCGAATTTGTCAATCATTTCCCGGTTGACATAACGAATATTATACGGCCCGACGTGATCGGGAATAGCCTGGGCCGCCGCTTCCGCCAGGCGGAAGGCGTTGCCGGTGATGGTGGAAAACACAATGGGGATGGTAGTCATTGAACATCTCTCTTTCCGGTTGCCGCATCGGTTAGATACAGCTAACCATAATCTAATGAAAACGGTTAAATATGTTTAACCACAAAGATGGTATCACGAGTTTCATTGCTTGTCAAGGGCTGCAAAAAAATTTCGCAGTTCTGCTTTCCCGTCTCAAAAAGCGCGCATCCCTCTGAATTCGCCACGGTTCGGGCAGGCGGCGCTTTGCGGTGAAGCTTTTCATAATAACAAACCGACAAAAGCTGCCAATGCCCAACCGCTGGGAAGCGGCCGCCAGAGGCCGGCTGTGCCGATTGCCGGGATGGCGGACAGACAACAGCTGAGCTTCCATCGCAAAGCCCGCACATCCTGCTTCAAAGCTTTTTACACCGTTGGAGAACAAACGAATGCCTTTATCGGTATAATCCATGGCGCCGGAAAAACCACGCTGCTCAAAATTCTGCTGGGGATTGAGCCCCCTGACACAGGCGCTGTTTGTTTTGACGGGGAGCAGATTGCGTTTTGTTTGCAGGATGAGCCTGACGTTACGCTCTCGATGCGGGCGTTTGCAGATGAAATGGCGGCCGCCGGACGGATTGATTCTGCGTGTTTTGAGCGCTTGGTGGATGCATTTGGAATTGCCGACTGCATGGATCAAAGGCCAAGCGAATGCTCGGAAGGACAAAGAAAAAAGTTTTATCTGTCCCTGGCGTTTGCTTGCCCATCGGAGCTGCTTCTGTTGGATGAGCCAACCAATCATCTGGATCCGGACAGCGTTGATACCCTGCTTCGCCTGATTCAGGATTGGAAGGGCGCTTTGCTGATGGTATCCCACGACAGCCGGATGGACTGCCCGATACACTGGGTTATGGAAGGAGGGCAATTGAATGAAAGCAACTGATAATAGGAAGCAGATCCGGAAGGACTGTCTGTCTTCCATGAGGGTTGTCACCATCGCACAATTTCTGGTGGATTTATCCAGTGTTCTGATCCCGACCCTGACCGCTTCCGTTTTCGGAGAGATGACCCATGCGTTGCTCCAGCAGGCCATCCCCCTGTGCATCCTGATGATCGGAATCGGTTTAACAAAGGCCGGGAATCTGCCCATTGGCGCGGTTGTCACCGGCTACTCCTATGACGCCAAGCGCCTGATCTTCAATACGTTCAGGATCGGCTTTATGAAGTGCATTATGAACGCTGACAGAAACTATCAAATTGCTAAAGTGGAAGACCGTATGTTCGGTTCGTTTATTGAGCAGCAGGGCAGCTGTATTGGTAACGGCATCTATGAGCCCACACATCCCGCGGCGGATGAGAGCGGATTCCGTCAGGATGTGCTTGAAAGGACCCGGAAGCTGAATCTTTCCATCATTCGTTTTCCGGGCGGCAACTAAACCTCCGGATATGACTGGATGGGTTCGGTCCGCGCGAAAAACGCCACGCGCGGCTGGAACTGGCTTGGAAATCCATCAATCCCAATCATGTTGGTCTGCATGAATATGTGAAATGGATCCGTAAAACAGGGGCCGAACCGCTGATGACCATCAATCTGGGTACCGGCACTGTTAAGGAAGCACAACGTTTGGCGGAATATGCCATTTTTCCCTATGGAACTTGCATGAGCGATCTCCGAATTCAGAATGGTAAAGAGCCTTTCATACCCGGTTGGAAGGTCCACGCTACGATACCGGTGAATATGGTTTTGTGCCTGCTATTGATCATGTGGCTATCTATCACGAGGGCACGCAGGAAGTGGACGTATTTGCCGTGAACCGTTCGGACGAACCCATTGCCTTTGCATTCTACGCGCTGGACTTTGCCGGAAAGTCAGACTGATAGAGCGCATTGTGATGGACGGCAGTCTGGATGTGGGTAACACGCTTGAGCAGCCGCTTTCCTGCATTCCCTGCAGCGTGCAGGAGAGTCAGGAAAAACGGCTGCGCCTGCGTGCGGCTGAATTCCTATTTCTGGAATGTGCTGTGCTATTCTGTTTGAGGAGTCAAACCCATCAGCGCAAAATTTTGCACCTTATCGCAAAAATCTTCTATTTTCATTTCTTGTCTGAGGTGTATAATAAAATTAAAGGATTTGTTCGCTCGAAAAAAGAACAGGAGGGAAAAGAATGAAAAAGATCCTCAGTGGTATTCTGGCATTGATCCTTATCCTTGGTATGTCTTCCGGCATGATCGCCGCGATCGCCGAGGAGAAGGAAGTCGTCACTGTAACCCTTGGCAAATCCATTAACCCCAACACTGTGTACCGTGAGGGCGAAGACCTGAACAACAATACCTGGACGCAGGCTTATGAAGCAGCCGGCGTTAAGGTTGAGTACAC
Source organism: uncultured Clostridia bacterium (assembly GCA_934630705.1). GTDB lineage: Bacteria > Bacillota > Clostridia > Christensenellales > Aristaeellaceae > RUG563. Next base: position 222,408 of record CAKTWP010000001.1, read on the forward strand.
CCTGACCTCCACCAGCGACCAGTACTACCAGAAGCTGGCTCTGGCCATCGCCTCCGGCGATCTGCCCGACATCTGGGTTAGCGACAAGAAGAACTTCTATCTGGCTCTGGAAGCCGACTTGTGCTACGATCTGACCGATCTGTTCCAGTCCGAGCTGTCCGAACTGAGCCACCAGTACATGGATGAGTACGATGTGGAATACCGCGCTGCTACCATTGATGGCCGTCTGATGGCGATCCCCGCTCTAGACGAAGACCCCACCACCTCTGCCCGCTTCACTTTCATCCGTCACGACTGGCTGGAAAATCTGGGTCTGCCCGTTCCCACCACTCAGCAGGAATTGGTTGACACAATGATTGCCTTTGCCACTCAGGATCCCGACGGCAACGGCAAGGATGATACCTTCGGTTTTGTATTCCACAAAGATCTTTGGGGTTCCTCTCACAGCATCGAAGGTTTCTTCAACCACTATCATGCTTATCCCAACATCTGGTATGAAGATGAAAACGGCAAGCTGATCTACGGAAGCGTGCAGGCTGAGCCCATGAAGGCCGCTCTGGCTGATCTGGCCAAGCTGTACGCTGTCGGCGCTATCGACAAGGAATTCATCGTTAAGGATGCCGACCAGATTGCCGAAGATATCATCAATCAGAAGGCCGGCGTATCCCAGGGGCGTTGGTGGAACTTCGGCGGCGCTATGACCAAGGCGTTCATGGCTGACCCCGAGAAGGTCACCGACCGCTGGTGGTGCATCGATCCCGTCAGCATCGACGATCAGCCTGTGCTGCTGGGTTCTGACAACTCCGCTCCCAACACCTTCTACGTTGTAAACAAGAACACCGAGCATCCTGAAGCCATCTTCACCCTGCTCAACACCTGGTTCGAGAAGTGCTTCGCTCCCGACCTCACCCAGGAAGACTATCGTCTGTACACCGTTGACCTGGATGTGAAGCCTCAGGATTGGCCCTTCATCACTCCCTGGCCCTACGTCAATCCCCGCGTCACCAACATCGCTGCCGTGAACGCCGGCACCCTCGATCCCGCTAAACTGACCGGTGAAAGCGCCCAGATCTGGGAGAACATTACCAACTTCAAGACCGGCAACTACAACAACGCCGCTTATGACCACTACTGGAACCACAGTCTGTTGGATCACAGCTCCATGCAGATCCGTATGCGTCTCGCTGACCGCAAGGGCACTGTGAGCAATCTGGCCTACGGCCCCAACACCGAGTCTCAGACCATGTACATGTCTACGCTGGATCAGATGCTCAACGAAACGATCGTGAAGATCATTACCGGAGCTGAGCCCGTGGAATACTTCGACAAGTTCGTGGAAGACTGGTATGCTCTGGGCGGCCAGGATATCGTGGACGAGCTGAACGAGTGGTACGCCACCACCAAGTAAGAACCATTTTCGGGGGAACTGTTCAGGACAGATCAGATTCCATCCGTCTCCCGTAGTTGAGCCCGACTTTTATGCAAGCAAAAGTTCCTGAGTTCACCAAGCGAGGGTGCGTGCGGAGACGCATGCACCCCGCTTCTGGTTTACTGATCAACCGCCGAGGAGGAGAATCCATGCCGACAACCAAGAAAAAAAACGTCTGGCAGCGTTTGAAGCAGGAAAAAGCGCTGCATTTGATGATGATTCCGCCGTTGCTGTTCCTGTTTGTTTTTTCCTATTTGCCCATGGGCGGCATTGTGATTGCCTTCCAAAAATACTCTCCTGCCAAAGGCATTCTGGGATCCAAGTGGGTTGGTTTCCAGCAATTCCGTTATGTATTCCGTCTTCCTACCTTTTTAAACGTTATCCAAAACACCTTTTTCATTGCGTGCGCTAAAATCATTCTCACACTGGTTTGTACCGTTACCTTTGCACTGCTGCTGAACGAAGTGCGCAACCGCACCTTCAAAAAAATGGTGCAGACCATTACCTATCTGCCCCACTTTCTGAGCTGGGTTATTCTGGGCGGTATCTTTGTGGATATTCTCTCCCCCTCCTCTGGTTTTGTGAATCAATTTTTGAAATTGCTCGGTATTGAACCGATTTTCTTTCTGGGTGATCCACAGGTCTTCCCATGGACGATCATTCTGACGGATGTATGGAAAGAACTGGGGTTTGGCGCTGTGGTTTATATTGCCGCTCTGACTGCCATCGACCCCACTTTCTATGAAGCTGCCGTGATTGACGGCGCCAGCCGCTGGCAGCAAACACTGTATGTAACCTTGCCCGCGATCGCTCCCACCATCGTGCTGATGGCTACCCTTTCCATGGGCAATGTGCTCAATGCCGGTTTCGACCAGGTATATAACATGTATTCCATCGCAGTTTATTCTACGGGCGATATCATTGATACGTTTGTTTACCGCCTGGGTCTGGAAGATTTCCAGTTCTCAGCCTCCACCGCCGTCGGCCTGTTCAAGAGTGCCATTTCGACTACGCTGATCGTTGCCTCTTACAAGATTGCCGACTGGACAACCGGCTATAAAATCATTTAAGGAGAGACTATCATGATCAAAACCAGTAGAGGAGAAAGGATATTCCGTGTATTCAACACAATTCTCATGATTGCGATCACACTGATCTGCTTGCTGCCGCTGATCAATGTAGTTGCTCTGGCATTTTCCTCGGCCAACATTGCGGCCACTGGCACGGTTTCTCTCTGGCCTAAAGAGCCAACGTTCGCCGCTTTTAACACCATTATGAAAAAACGCGAGTTTCTGGGTACCTTCTGGACCAGTACCAAGCGCGTACTGTTCGGTGTTCCGCTGAACATGATTCTTACCATCATGCTTGCCTACCCGCTCAGCCACGAAAAGCTTACCTTCCGTCAGGGATATGTTTCCATTGTCGTGTTCACCATGCTCTTTAGCGGCGGCCTGATTCCATTCTATCTGGTGGTAAAGGGGTTGGGCCTGCTCAACTCGTTCTGGTCGCTGATTCTGCCCTTTGCAGTTCCGGTCTACAATGTGATTCTGATGGTCAACTTCTTCAAAAACGTTCCGTATGAGTTGGAGGAAGCATCCATCATAGACGGTGCAGGCTATTTCCGCACGCTGATCAGCATTTTCGTGCCCTGTTCTTTGCCCTCCATCGCCACCCTTACACTGTTTTGCGTGGTGAATCAGTGGAACGAATGGTTCTACGGCGCTATTTTCCTCAATCGTCTGGAAAAAATGCCCCTGCAGACCTACCTGCAGCAGCTTTTGAATATGACCAAAACGGAAAATATTCAGAATATGTCCATGAAGGAAATGGAGCAACTTTCAAAAATCAACAACCGTACGCTGAATGCCGCGCAGATCGTTATTTCTACGCTGCCCGTGCTGATTATCTATCCTTTCCTGCAAAAGTATTTTGTGACTGGCCTTACGCTTGGCAGTGTGAAGGGCTGATCTACTAAAACGGGGGGGAAAAAAGAATGGACGGACGAGTACATCTTGGTAAATTGTCAATCAAGCTGATGGCACTGTTCCTGATCGTTGTTTTTCCTCTGACTGTGTTTTCTGCATTCATTTCCATATCCAACTATCATTCCATTAGAAGTACAATACTAAAATCCATCAACCAAAACAACCAGCTGATTTCCTCCGCTGTGGATGAAAACATGCGCAATGTTTTTTATTCACATTCCGCCATGAATGTAGATGACAAAATCATGTACATGATCGGCGCTTATGATCATGTCAGCGACTATCAGCACTATCAGAACGTGCGGGAAGTACTGGATCGTTTGGCTTTCATGAAACTTTCTATGCCTATCGTAAGTGAAATACGGTTGCATATTCCCTCTTTAAACCGTTCATTTCTTTCTAATGGCACATCCATTCCGTTGATGGAAGAAAGCCAGTACTATACTGAGCATATCGACCATTTTTTTACCATCCGCGCTGAAAAAAACACCCTTGCACTTGCCTGCGCCTACCCGTGGCTAGCAGGACACAATTACCATTATTATCTGGTGACCGAAATGGATTGCCAGAAACTGAAAAACGATATTCTCCTGCGTCATACCAATGGATATGATCATGTGTTCTTATACCGTGATGATTCCGTTCCGTCCTCGCAGCTTATTACCTGGTGCGGCGATGAAACGCTTTTTGATTCATTTATCAGCCTGAACATTCAGGTGGATGGCGTGCAGCAAATTCGAATAAAGAATGGCGACTATTTGGTTTCAGAGGTTGACATTGGCTTTTTCGGGCTAAAAGTTCTTTCTCTCACTCCTGAAGCGGTCGTTTTTGGCAAGCTGTACCAGCAGCGCAAAGCAATGGCCATTGCCATTGCAATCACAATCATCCTGATCCTGTTTTTTATTCAGATGATCGTCCGCATGATCAACAACCCACTGCGACGGCTTTCCGACGCATTTGCGCAGGTGCAGCACGGCAAGCTGGATGCAGCCATCGTTTCGTGCGGCCGCAATGAATTCGAAGAGATCTATCAGCGCTTTAACGATATGACGGCACAGATGAAGCAGCTGATCAACGAAAACTATCACTCCCGTCTGCTTGCACAGGAAACCAAAATGCGCCAGCTGCTGGCACAGGTTAACCCCCATTTTCTGTACAACAGCTTTCGCTGCATTCACGCAATGGCACAGATGGAAGACTATGATAGCATTGAGGAGCTGACCCAAAAGCTAACTTCCTTCTACCGATACACGGCCAAAAACAGCGGTGAAGTTGTGCAGCTGTATCAGGAAAACACCTATGCCTGCGACTATCTGAGCATTCAGGGCATTCGTTTTGAGGATCGGCTGGAGCTTCGGATTTCTCCTCTGCCAGAGGAACTGTGCGACGCCCCGGCAATGCATTTCTCCATTCAAACCATTGCTGAAAACGCCTGCAAATATGCTTTGCCTACCCGTTTGGAAGACGGTGTGATCGCCCTTTCCTATCTCATCCATCCGGACGGTTATTCCGTTTTTGTGGATGACAATGGCACCGCTATGACGGAGGAGAAAATTCAGGAGCTGAACCAGCTGCTACTGAGTGATGAAATGCCGGATACCGGCACCGGTCTGTTCAATCTGCATAAGAGACTGATCCTGCGCTGGGGCGAAAATGCCGGTCTTCGCCTTTCCTGTTCTCCATTGGGCGGCCTGCGTGTGGAAATGTTTGTGCGCTGGAAACACAAGGCGGTTTCTTCTATTCATGAAACGAGGCGGAATCTCCATGTATAACCTGTTGATTGTTGATGATGAAACAATGCAGGCAAACAGCCTGTACGAATATATCACCCATGAATGCGCTGGAGAGTACGAATGCTTGAAAGCTTACTCATCCAAACAGGCGTTAGCGCTTGCTTCGCATACGCGCATTGATATCGCTGTACTGGATATCGAAATGCCGGTCATGAACGGGTTGGAGCTGCACGAAAAGCTTAAAACCATTTATCCCCATTGCCACATTATTTTTCTGACCGCTTATGACCGGTTCGATTACGCTTACGCCGCTGCACAGCAGCACAAAACCCGTTTACTCCTCAAAGCTGAAGGAAACGACTTTATTCTTTCCATGATTCATGAGGAAAGCCAGGCTCTGGATCAGGAACTGCTGCATATGGACGAGCTTCTGAATCCTGATTTTCTGCCAGGGCATGGCAAAAACGATTTCCTTCGCTTGATTCTAAACGGTTCTATTGACAATGCCTCTATCGAACAGGAAGCTAAGCGTTTTCATATGCCGCTGAATGTGCGCCAAAAAGTAATGCCGATTCTTCTGTGCCTTAATGACGAAAGCCGCAGCTACACAGAAGAAAAGAACGTGCTTGTTCGTGCCGCCCATTTTTTTCAAAGCTGGTTTGAAGACTTTTATGCGATCATGCTCCTGCAGTTGAACCGCAGATCGATTCTGTTTTTGGTTCAGCCCATGGAAAAAGCCTTTTTGCAGGCGGATATCAAGCAGGAACTGGAATTGTTTCTGAACAAGGTGATCCAGATCAGTAATCGTCCGTTCAGCCTTGCGCTTGCAGCCGACCTGACGGGCTGGGATTCTCTTTCAGTCCTCTTAACGATGATGCAAGAAAAACTCGAAAGCGCCCCGGCCGGAAATGGTGAATATATCTGTCAGTTGGATCATCGCGCACTTGAAACCGCCAATTTAATGCAGCTGGGCGATGAACTGGTCATCCTGCTGCAGCAAAGCAATGAAGAAAAGCTGCGGCAAAAACTCCGTGAAGGAGCCATGCTTGCGCAAAGCGTAAATATCCAGTTTTCTGAATTTTTATTCCATCAGTTTGAACGGGTGCAGCTGAAACGCCTTTGGGATGACTGGGGATACGGTTATCACCAGATGGCGCAGTTCGCTCAACAGCTGGAAAGCGCGCAGAATAACGAAAACATGATCAGCACCGCTCTTGAATTTGCCAACGGTCTTGTTCAGAAACGCATGCTGCAAACCTGCGAAGAAGTAAAATATGCCGTTCGCAAAACGGATGAATATATCAGGGCACACTATGCGGAGGATATCTCGCTTGCCGATCTGGCGCGTCACGTATGTCTGAGCAGCCCCTATCTGAGCCGCATTTATAAAAGAGAAACCGGTATGAACACCATCGAAAAAATCAAGGAGGTGCGGATTAAAGAAGCCGTTCGACTGCTGGAAACCACCAATATGAAAATTCAAGACGTTGCGGTTGCCGTCGGTTACAATTCATCACGTTATTTTAACTCCGTATTCCGTTCCATTATGGGAATCAAACCATCTGAATATAGGGAGGAAAAGCAATGATCACCGGGTTCATTACCAATTCCAAATCATTGACTCGTATTTATGAAAAAGCGCTGGCCAGCATCAAAAAAAACTACCGCGTCATCTACAATTATCCAAAGCCCATTATCAACGAAGGCGGCATGTACGATGGAGTGTGGCTGGAAGGCAGCCCGCTCATGGGTATTATTTACGGTGCTTATGAGCCTCAGATGGCCATGAACATGCATATGGTGTTTATCGCCAATCAGGATGAAGAGGGGTTTCTGCCTCCCAGCATCAGTTCTTTTGATGTAAAAACCGGTCATATCCAGACTGTTGTTCCTTTTGCCCGCACGGCTTTAATGGCCGTCAAACAGCTTGGCCTGAAGGAACTGCTGCTGCCCGCCTATGAAGCCAGCGTGAAATATGACGACTGGCTGACCAAGTACCGCAACAAAAAGGGCACCGGTCTGGTGGAAGTGGCCTGTCACTGGGATACCGGTCACGATAACAGCACCCGTCACGACGGTCAGCCCGATCACTTCCCGGATTACGACAGCAAAAAGTATCCGGACTGCCCCTACTTCTTAGCACCCGATCTTTCCGCCACCAAGTATGGCGGACGTATCGCCATGGTGGAAATGGCCGAAATGCTCGGTCTGCCTCAGGAAGCAGCCATGTGGCGCGAAAAGGCAGAAGAATTGAAAGCTGCCATTATGAAATACACCTTCAACGAAGATGACTGCATGTTCTACGACCGTAAGGATGACGGCACTTTCAACTGGTGCAAGTCTGATGCGCTCACCCGCGTTCTGCAGGAGCATATTCCGGATCAGGAGCTGTTTGAAAAGCTCTTCGAGCGCCATATCAACAATCCCAAGGAATTCTGGACGCCGTATCCCCTTGCCTCCCTCGCCGTGGATGATCCCCGTTTTGTGTGGTCTTTCTCAGACAACAACTGGGGTGGCGCTGCACAGGCGCATGCTGTCATGCGCGTACCGCTGTGGATGGAATATTACGGCAAGATGGCCCACCAGCGCGTGCTGATGGAGAAGTGGTTGGAAGCCTTTATGCGCACCGAAGAATTCCAGCAGCAAATGAATCCGTTCTCCGGCGAATTCAACACAACCCATGATTATGCACCGGCCATGATCGTACTGATCGACTTTGTGTCAAGGCTTTATGGCGTTACCTGCTGCGAGGACGGCACCTTCCTGTGGGGCTGCACCAAGGCGCCGGGCGCTACATTCAGCCGCTACCACACCATCGTCAACCGGCGCCGCTACACCATCGTCAATGAAAATAACAAGGCGATCCTTTCTGTAGATGATCAGCCCATTCAGACCGTGTACGGCGACGCACGCATCCGCACCGATGCTGACGGCCGTGTAATCGCTATTTATCCGACTGGCGTAGGCGGAGTCATTACTGAAGAAGCATAAGGAGGCAAAAGGATGTATCAGGAGAGCGTATGGAATTCCGATCTTGGCAATGGTTTTTATCAGAATCCTGTGATCAATCAGGATATCCCGGATCCTACGGTCATCCGCGACGGGGTCACCTTCTATTATTGCGGTTCAACGGGGATGCACTATCCGTCTCTTGGCATCTATACTTCCAAGGATCTGGTTAACTGGACGTTCCTTTGCTATCCATTCCCGAAGTACGATGGTAATGTTTGGGCACCGGAGTTGATCATGCATGAAGGCAAATACTATCTGTACTTCGCAGCGGATGGAACGAATTTTGTTTCTGTCAGTGATCACATGGATCATGGCTGGTGTGATCCCATCGACCTGAAAGTTGGTCATATCGACCCTGGCCACTGCGTGTACAACGGAACCCGCTATTTGTTCCTGTCTTCCAATTATGCAGCGCCGCTGACGGATGACGGCACCAAACTGGTCGGTGAGTTGAAATGCGTATGTCCTGCTCAGGAACTGCCAGATGACTGGGATATTGAAGGCGCTTATCCTGAAGCGCCCAAGGTACTCAAACGCGGCGATTGGTATTACCTCATCTATGCTGACGGCGGTACTGGCGGCCCTGCCACCGCGCATGCCGTAATGTGTGCCCGAGCCAAGAATCCCATCGATGGACCATGGGAGTATTCTCCTTACAATCCCATGGTCCATACCTGGAGCCGCGATGAAAAATGGTGTGCCAAGGGTCACGGTTGCATGGTGGATGATGTAAACGGCAAGTGGTGGATCCTCTATCACGCCTACGAAAAGGGCTATATGAACCAGGGCCGCAAAGTGCTTCTGGAGCCTGTGGTTTTTACCGAGGATGGCTGGCCGATGATCGAAGGCGGCTCCAGCGCCGAAACACTGCGCAAAAAGCCTGCCGGTGAAGCGCTCCCCCGCAAGGATTCTCTAAGCGATTCCTTTGAAAATGGTCTGAATCCCCTCTGGCTGATGTACAACGCACGCGACTTCGGCAGGCTTTCCGCCAAGGACGGCATTCTGACGATGAAGGCATGCAAGGCTCCCAATCCGGGCAACAGTCACCCCATTGCGATACTTCCAGGCGACCATTGCTACAGCGTAGAAACTACCCTGTACAAGCCCGAAGAAGGATGCGAAGCAGGCGTCATTCTTTTCTATGACGGACCCCATTTCAGCGCACTGGGCTGGAAGGACGATCAGTTGCTTCTGTATCGTCTTGGTGGCGTTTTGAAGCGTTTTGACGTCAAGGCAGAAAAGATCAAGATCAAAATGCGCAACGACCGCAATTATCTGGCTTTCTACATTGCGGAAGATGGCCAGCCCTATCACAAGCTCAACTATGTGCAGAACGTGGAACCGATGTGTGCTGCTGCATACGGTGGTTTCGCAAGCCTGCGTGCCGGTCTGTATGCTGTGGGCGATGGCGAAGCCAAGTTTGGGCCATTTGCTTACAAATCCTGGATAGATCTTGATGCGAAAGGATGATTGGCAATGATCGTATCTCCCAAACTGTTTGGGTATAACCTGGAATGTACCAGGCACGTTGGCTACGGCGGACTGTATGCCGAAATGCTCCAGAATGGCAAATTCCATGCCGGTACTCAGGCTTTCTATCCCGTCTCCTTTGACGGGATGGAAGGCTGGGGACAGTACACGGAAAGGCTGCAGGTAACTGCCGGCCAGACCTATGACTTGACGGCAATCGGCGGCGAAATAGTGCATATTCGCCTGATGACCGAATTTGGCACAGAATTGTTTTCCTGCCAGAGTTCTCATGCGCAGTTCACCAGTCGTTTTACGCTGCAGAACATTCGTTTTGAAGCGGTCAGTTCTGACAATCTTCGCTATGTTTCCATGCGCCCGGCAGATGCTTTCCACGGCTGCCGGCGTGATGTGCTGGATGCACTCAAAGCACTTCGCCCCGGTTTTTTGCGCGTGCCAGGCGGCTGTTTTGCAGAGCGCTATATATGGAAGGATGGCTTGCTTCCGATAGAGGATCGCCCTGTCATCACCGACGGAGGAAACCATCTCCTTTTCAGCAGTAGCTTCGGGCAGGATACGCACGAGCTGAACATCGATGACTACGCTGCAATCTGCCGCTATGTGGGTGCTGAAATGGCCTTTACAGTTCGCCTCTCTGATAATGATCCGCAGGATGCCGCTGATCTGGTGGAGTATTGCAACGGCGATTCATCCACCCCTTATGGTGCACTGCGAGCTGCGCGTGGCTATCCGGAACCCTACAACGTGAAAACATGGTATATCGGCAATGAGCTGGCCTACCTGAGCACAAGTGCCCTGAGCGATGCTATCCACGCCTGCACAGTGAATGATCAGTTTGTGGAAGCCATGCGCAAGGTGGATCCCTCCATCCGAACGGTCGTTTCCACCGGCAATTTTCCTGATTGGGATACGGCCTTCGTAAAGGCTGCCAGGCAGATTGATCTGTGTTCGCACCATTATTATCTGCTTGATACACATCCGGAAGCGGATCTGGTTCTTGCGCTTCGTGCCGCCAACGAAACCACGCTGCCCCGTCTGGAGCACGCCAGCAGCTGTATCGGCCATAAGCGAATGTGCTTTGATGAATGGAATCTTCGATGGGGGGCTTGGGGTAGTGCAGTATCGGCCTTGTATGCAGCTGGCGTGACCATCATGGTTCTGCGAAATGCTGAACGGCTGAATATCGACTGTGCATCCTATTTTGCACCTGTCAACGAAGGCGCTATCCGCGTCTATCCCGATATGGTGCGTTTGGCGCCGGACGGACAAATTCTGAAGCGCATGGCACTCCATGCCAATGGAACGCTTTGTGACACGGCGGATGAATGCAGTGTGGAAACGAAGCATGACGGCTGGCGCTATCATTCTGTCTATAACCCCTCTGCTGATAACGAAAAGTCCATCCTCCCCATGAAGGGTGAATATGAACTGCTGATTCCCCTCGGCGATCAGCTGCACATCACCAGTGGTGAAGGAGTGCTGGACAAACTGCCTCCGGCTGCGGTGGCATTTATTCGCATCAAAGCTTGAAAGGAGAAAACAGCATGTTCCAAAAACTGATCGCAAACGGACATTTTTTGTACCATGATGATGGAAAACCCTTCTTCTATCTGGCTGATACCGCATGGGAAATGATCCACAGGCTGAATCTGGAAGAAACCAAAATCTTTCTGGCCGACCGTGCCTCGAAAGGCTTTACAGCCATTCAGACCGTGCTTATAAGCGAGCTGAACGGTTTAACCGAGCCAAATGCCAACGGCGATCTGCCCTTTAAAAACGGCAAACCTGTAGAAGCCTATTTCCGTCATGTGGATGCGGTGCTGGACGAAGCTGAAAAGTTGGGCCTGTTCTTCGCATTACTGCCCTGCTGGGGCTGCTACTGGCAGGAAGAAAACCCCAACCGCATCCTGATGCCTGAAAATGCTGCTGATTACGGCCGGTTCCTTGGAAAGCGTTATCATGACCGAAACATCATCTGGGTGCTGGGCGGCGACCGCATTCCGCAGGCAGAGAGCGATTACGCCACCATCCGCGCGTTGGCCAAAGGGATCCGTGAAGGCGATAAAGGCCGTCATCTGATGACTTTCCACCCCATCGGGCCCGCCGACAGCTCTGAGTTCCTGCATAACGAAGAATGGCTGGATTTTAATATGTGCCAGTCTTCTCATGCGGCACGTGACCATTTCAACGGTGCCTTTATTCGCCGTGACTGGAGCCTGCAGCCCGTCAAACCCGTTCTGGATGGCGAGCCTCGCTACGAACGCATCATTGTAGGCTTTTACAATCAGGGTGCCAATCCTGCCGATTGCTTTGATGATTTTGACACCCGTCAGGCAGCCTATTTTGCGGTATTCAGCGGCGCTTGCGGACATGCCTATGGTAACAACAATATCTGGCAGATGTACGATTCCAGCCGAAAGAGTGTGCTTGGTGCAAACATTCCATGGTATGAGGCCATTCATCATCCAGGTGCGCGGCAGGTGGGCTATCTGCGCAAACTGATGGAAGAAAACGATTTTACCCATCTGGAAGATGCCAGCGACAGGCTGTTTGATGCACCTGCTGTCGGCGGCGAACGTGTGTTGGCGCGTATTTCCAGCGATTATAAGCGGATGCTTGTATATTCTCCGTACGGAAAACGCTTTGGTGCTGATTGCACCTGGGCAAAAGGCTGTCCGCTCAAACAAAGCTGGTTTAACTGTGCTTACGGTGTAACTACCCATCTGCACACTTCTGCAACCGGTTCTTTGCAGACCTTTATCCCGCCAACAGAAGGCAGAGGCTGTGACTGGGTGCTGATTCTGGAAGCCGAATAAGCATCTTTTCCCTCATATGATTCATGCCGAAAGGAAGGGACAACTTGATGAGTACTCCTGACAAGGCATTGCTTCTCGAACAGAAAGAGAGCATTCTGGATTGCATTTATCAGTATCATCTTCGCGACTGGAATGGCTCAGACGGCAAAATCTTTTTCATTTCCGATACCTATCCCGGCGTCTGGATGGAACACACGTTTGATTCCATTGTATGGGGCGCTTACGAACCCAGCCAGCACGAAATCTCCCGCAATCAGGTTCGTCTGTTTCTGAATTGGCAAAAACCGGACGGTCAGTTTCCCTGCTATGTATGGAAAAACGGAGTGGGTTACGGCTGGACGCAGGAAGGTGTTTCTTTTGGTTCCCTTTGTCTGGAAGCCGTCCGTCTGAATCCGCAGGATACAAGTCTGCTGCAGGATTGCTACCGCGCCTGCAAATCGTGGGATGAATGGCTGTGCAAAACCCACATGACCCGCAAAACCGGCCTGATTGAAATGTTCTGCGGTTACGACACCGGTCATGACAACAGCTGCCGCGTAAATGATCTTTCTTATCCTGGCGAATTCTGCCCAGATGGCAATATCGTCCCCAAGGATGACACTTTGCTCCCCATTCTGGCTCCCGACATGAACGCGATCTTCTACGGCAATCGTATAGCACTAGCCGAAATGGCTGAAAAGCTGAATTTGCCTCAGGAAGCCGCCCAATGGCGCACCAAGGCAGAGGATGTAAAGAAAAAACTGTTTGAATACTGCTATAACGAAGAAGATCAGTTCTTCTATGATGTGGACAAGCACGGAAGGCAGCGCAAAATCAAATCAGTTTCCGTTACAAACATCTTTACAGAACATGTATTGGATCAGGACTTGGGTAATCAGATCTTTGAACGCTATTTACACAACCCAAAGGAGTTCTGGACGCCCTATCCGTTCCCCGGCGTATCCATTTCCGATCCGCAGTGGGTACAGAATCTGCCCGGAAACTCATGGAACTTCTACAGTCAGGGCTTGACCGTGCTGCGCTCATTGCGTTGGATGGAGCACTATGGCCGCAGCAAGGAAATGGAAGAGCTCATGGCCAAGTGGGTTATCGCATGGAGCCGCAGCAATACCATTCAGTTCGGCCAGGAACTTCATCCAATGACCGGCGAACCATCCGTTTCTTCTGCCTGGTACTCTGCCTGCATGCTGTATTTCCTGTATTCCATCAAAAGGCTGTATGATGTGTAAGCTATCCGCTGCCTGCAGCTGAAGAAAAGTCCGGCGTGCTTTATGGGCACCGGACTTTGGGCCAAAAACGCTAGGCAACCGCTGAACAAAGCCCCAAAAAGCGGAAAAATGAAGCCAAACAGAGAAAAAAGTGCAAAGCGGCACGCCCACTCGGCCTCAATTGGCGCAGAAGCGCCATTTTGTGCGCATTAAGCGCCCGCGCAGAAACCTGACTGCGCCAGCATGTACAGATTGGTGCAGGTGAACAGGGTATATGCGTGGGCTTTGTTTTTCAAAATGCCTCGGTAGATAATGTACAATAAGTTGCAGGCTCTGGTAGAATGAAGTTACCACACAAACATTCGAAAGGAGACCGCAAACTATGTCTTCTTTTATGCGGTTTCCAATTTGCGCAACTTATTGTACATTATCAAATCTTGACGGGACCATATAGCCCATATTCTGACGGTTTATCAGTCTATAAATGCAAAAAGAAGTCCTCTTGCTTTGTGTCAAAACATGAGGACTTAGTTGGCAACCTTGACAGTAATTGATACAATCGCACGGAACTCTTACGCTATTCTACCCCCGGGGTAAATAGGGGGTAGAGTTTTTACCCCGGGGTAAAGTGTTCTTATTCTGTATAGTACTGTGCTTGCATCTCAAACAATTCTGCATATTGTGCCTGCTTTGCCAACAGCTTATCATGGGTTCCGTACTCAATTAAGTTCCCATGCTGCAGTACAGCAATTTGGTCACAGAACCTGCAAACTGACAACCTGTGAGAGATATACACAGCTGTTTTTTCACCGATGAGAGAATCAAAACCACGATATAGTTTATATTCCGCTTTTGGATCCATGGCTGCTGTCGGTTCGTCCAAAACGATCGTAGGGGCGTTTTTGGCAAGAGCACGTGCAAGTACGATTTTCTGTGCCTCGCCGCCGGAAGGCTCAAATCCTTCCTCATCAAATCTTCGTCCAACAGTTGTATCTTTTCCTTGAGGTAAGGTTGTTACCTTTGAGCGCAATCCCACCTGTTCGATGATTTCATCCAGTTTATCATCCGTCATTGTTTTTCCAAGAAGGATATTATCACGGATCGAACAATCAAATAGCTGAAAATCCTGAAAAACGGCAGCGAACTGAGCCAGGTATTGATCGTAATCGTATTTCTGAATGTCGACACCGTCCATCAAAATAATACCTTCAGTGGGTGCATACAGACGGCACAGCAATTTAATCAGTGTCGTTTTTCCTGAACCATTTTCACCAACAAGTGCAAGGCGTTGACCGGGCTCAATGACCATATCAATGTGCCGTAGTGCCCAGTTTTCTGCGCCGGGATAGCGAAAACCCACATCGCAGAATTCAATACGATGCTCTTTGCGATGGATCGCTCTTTTTTCTCCTGCACGCAGCAGTTGTGGAATGTGGAGGTATTCATCCAGTTGAGCATAATAGAAATCATAAGCACGAATCTCTGTCAGACGATCCATTATGCTGCGCATAGATTCCGAGAAAGAGGTTACAGCGCTGATGCACATCGTGAAAGAGCCGATACCCAAGCTTCCCGAAAGCACTTTCCAAATCAGTACGCCGTATGAAGCGCTTTGCTGGAGGAAGGTCAAGCCCGCACGTTTCACACCGGAAGCAATATAGCAATTATTCTGTTGTGTAATATTCGCGTTGGCTTTTACAACCACCTGCTTCTCCCGACTCAGCAGCCATTGCGTCATACCATTCATGCGGATTTCTTTGCCGTATTGCGCTTGCTCAAACAATTCGGCATAGTAGGTCCAGCGGCGGCTGTGTTTCACAACTTCCATAGACAATGACATGGCTTTTTTCACAGCCTTACTTTCAATCAGAGAGGCAGCAACTGCCAATCCGGCAAACAGCAGGATAAACCAGAATTCCATTGTGCTGAGAATAGCAATCAAACCAACAATTGTAATAACCTGACCGAGAATGTTTGCACCGCAATCCAACAGGTAACCAAAGCCATGATAATCACAAGTCAAAAACTTTTTGGCTTTTTCCTGCATATCACGAAAATCCGGGTTTTCCAGATTGCCATAATCCGCCAGCGCGAGTCTTTCGTGCAATTCGAATCCAAAGGCTGCATCTACACGACAGCGATGTGTAAAGCGATCCTTCGACAAAAAGGATGTTAGTCCGCTTGATATGCAAATCCATCCGGCAAACACAAGCACATACAGAATCAGATATTGAAATCGCTGCTGCCCTGTCAGTTCATCAATAACCATCTTGGGAAGTAAAGCAGAAGCAATCGGCGTGATCGCGGTAACAATTTGCAGGAGAAAAAGCCAGATGATATATTTCTTGTCGTATTTCCACCCTTGTTTCAGAAAAAAAGAAAAACCCTTCAACATAAATGTTTCCTCCTTGAATTTCATCAGCTTCAAAAGGGCACAAAAATACCGCAGTAAGCTGAATGCCTTCAAAAAGGCAACATTAACATAAGCTCAGATGTTCCATCTGAACATTTATGCTTCAACTTCCTGCGGCTTAGCCGATGATAAAGGGCTTGTACATGCTTTTCATATCAAAGCCTCCTCTCTTTTATATTAATTATAGTATATACGGAGGATATTGTCAATAAAGCAAATGATGCTTTCGTGTTCTATTGTGTTCTTGTGTGTAACTGTATCGGTCATGGGGTAAAACGGACATCTTGTTTTTGAGGTTCTGATCGTAAAAAAGAGCAGAAAACCTCATCGTCAGGGGAGAAAATTACCCCATCCCTGAAATAGCAAAAAGCTCAAAAGTCCTGCGATTACAAGGTTTCTGAGCTTTTGAAGTATAAAAAAATTCATCACCCAGTTTGTATCAAAAACTAGGTGATGATGTGGCGGAGAAGCCGGGATTTGAACCCGGGCGGCGTTTATCACACCCTACTCCCTTAGCAGGGGAGCCCCTTCGGCCTCTTGGGTACTTCTCCAGATGAATAGAAACCACATATGCATGGATGATGCGCATGGAAAATGGCGGAGAGAGAGGGATTCGAACCCCCGGTGCCTTTCAGCATCACTGGTTTTCAAGACCAGCGCCATCAACCCCTCGGCCATCCCTCCGCGTATGCGACCGACAGCCTCATTGGAAGCGCTTTTTTAGTATACCAAATACGGAAACGCTTGTCAATAGGTTTGCAAAAAAAGATGCCGTTATCCAATGGGCAAGGCTCTGAAACGGCTATTGTTGTGTTCCTGCCTCCTCAAGCCTCCCCGACGGGCGAGCATGCCCGCCGGGGAAACCTGGGAAAGAGATCCACAAATTATTTTTTGAAAACGAAGGTTTCCTGATAGTCCTGCCGGCCCTTACCGGTAAGAATCAGCCGGAACAGGCTGCCGGGGAAATTCCGGGCCATCCGTTCATCTGTGATAGGAATTTCTTCCACAGTGGCAGTCAGCCCCTTATCGCAATGGAGCACGCAGTGGCCAAGATTGATGCAGCCCGCGTCCACCACCGGCTTTTCCCGGGTCATGAACACCCAGGCGACTTCCCCGGGCGCTTTCAAAGTGATATGATCCTGCAATGTCACTTCGTTATCGTCCATGCGAAGGGACCGTTCATACCCCGTCAGGCCTGCGGCGTCGGGATACGCGTCCTTCAGCTCCATCCGCGCGCCGTCATCATTGGCCTCCAGCACGTTCGCCTTATTCTCGGCCGTATGGCCCTGCTCCACGCCGTTAATCATGGCCACATTATGATACCCGGAGCGCACATGCATCAGCTCATTGCGGCCGGGGCCGAAGGACTTGGCGCTGTATACCGTGTTGCCCATGTCCACCACCTGGGGCAGGCCATCGGCATAGAGCAGGACGGAGCCCACGTCGTTGTGCCCGTGGCCCTCGCCGTTATTGCCGCCCTTGATGGCCGCATAGAA
This sequence comes from uncultured Clostridia bacterium, assembly GCA_934630705.1. Classification (GTDB taxonomy): domain Bacteria; phylum Bacillota; class Clostridia; order Christensenellales; family Aristaeellaceae; genus RUG563. The sequence goes on from CAKTWP010000001.1 coordinate 239,988, forward strand.
ATCGCCCCGTGGCCAGGAATACACCTGCAAATTTTCCAGATGGCCGTTAATCCGGGAGGACGCGTTTTCCGGCATTTCCACGGGATGGAACAGCCGGCTCAGCATCCGGCCCAGCTGGGGCGTATCCAATACCACGATGGTGGGCTGCACCTGCAGCACCTCCGCGCCCAGCGCCATCAAAGCGGGATTATGGGTCATCTTCCCTGCATGATACAGCCGCTCGCCGCTCATCAGCGGCTGCGCATCGCAATCGGCAAAATTCAGATACCAGGTGCCCGCCGCATGCACATGCAGCGGATACGCCAGAATCCGGGCGATTTTTTCCTCGCCGTAAAAATCGATTTTGCCCTCCGTGGCCTGCCACAGCACATCCAGGCAATCCTCCATGGCCGCGCCGGCCACGTTCCAATAATGGATGCCTTCTTCGCAGCCGCCGTCCGCAGGCATGGAGTTGATGTAGCCATCCAGCATCCACATACCCCGGGCCAGGGCATTGGCCAAGCGATGATCGTCCTGCTCCATGATCACCAGCGCATCCATCACGTTGGAGAGGATCCAGGTGGTCCAGTTGTTCAGCGGCCGGTTATGAATCAGGCCCATCCACCAGAAATCGTCCCGGGTCATAAACGGCACAAAAATCCGTTTTTCAATTTCCAGCGCGGCCCGGCGGCGCAGCAGGGGGGTCACCTTGTCCAGCTCCTCCCCCACCAGATAAATCACCCAGGCCACCCCCGCGGCGGTCTGCGCGGCGAACAGGTCAATCACCGGGCTTTCCACATCCGGCAGGGGACGCATGGCTGCCGGGCGCTGGAACAGCATGCCCATGTTGTTATGGGCGCTGATGCACCAGGAAGATTCCTCACAGATCAGCCACAGGCCGTTGATCACCGTGTCCAGATACTTTTCCGTATCGCCGGTGAGGCACAGCGCCAGGGCGGCATAATGGAGCATCCTGCGGCGCTCATAATAGGGATTCTGGAAAATGATCCGGTTGCCCGCGCGGGTAAAGGCCATATACTGATCGGCAGTAAGGTTCGGATAGGGATGAGAAACGGCCCATTCCCCCAGCTTCAGGATTTCCTCCTGCTCCTGCCGGCCCAGCTTCTGCCAGGCGGCGCGATCGGCAAAGGTGGGATAGGTGATGCGGCGGCTCTTGGGCGCCAAAAGGGAATAAACGTCATGATCCTTCAGAAATTCACGCAGCACAGGGAGCCCTCCTTACGGATTTATATCGCTTTTATGGTAGCACATTTTCCCGAAAAGTGCAAAGGAATTGCCTGTAAATCTGGATTATTTCCATATAAAAAGGAGGAAGGAACGGTTTCCCTCCCCCGGCTGCAGCCCCGATCGAACCGGCAGCGAAAGAAAACGGCGGCTTTTCCGGCGTTTTCCCTCCGTTTCGCTTCAGGCCTTTCAGGGTTATTCGGCTTTTTCCTTGAGCTGACGGATGGTGGCGCGGGTGGTTTCCAGCTGCTGCTGCACATCCATACCCGAATGCTGAATATAGCCCACAAACAGCAGCTCCACCAGCAGAAACGACGAATACTTGGACTGCACAGCGGCGTATCGCACATCCTGCTCGCTTTCGGGCAGCGGCAGCGTGAACGTGGCCAGCGATGCCAGCGGCGACCGGCCAAACTTGGTCACCGCGATGCAGGGCACATTTCGCTCCGACGCCTGGCGAACGGCCATGTTCACCTCCCGGGTGCGCCCGGAATAGGAAAAAGCAATGAGCAGATCCTTTTCCGACATATACAGCGCGTCCAGAACGCCCAGATCATGGTCGTCCCGGTAAATGGCGCGCTTGTTCACCCGCACCAGCTTCTGCTGCAGATCCAATGCCGGCAGGCTGGATGCGCCTACGCCATAGAGATACACCGTATCCGCCTGGGCAATCAGCGCCACAGCCCGGCGGATGTCATCAAAATTCTGCAGGTTCAGGGCCGCCTGCATCCCCGCAGCAATCTTGGCGGACAGACAGGAAGCCATGTTTTCCAGGCTGTCGCTGAAATTCAGCTGCACCTGCTGCTCCTGCTGGGCCTGCTGCATCACATCCAGATGCAGGTCATCCTTCATATCCCGCAGGGAATCAAACCCCAGCATCCGGGCAAAACGCACCACGGACGCAGGCGAAACGCCGCAGCTTTCCCCGATTTCCTTGGCGGAGGACCGCAGCACCAGCTGCGGATCGCTCAGCAGCAGCTGCGCCAGCTTCTTTTCGCCGGTTGTCATCGCGTCGATGGCCGAGCGTACTTTGGTCAGGCAAGACATGGCGTGGTTCCCCCGCTCTCTTTTGTTGATGGTTGCGGTTACTTATACAGGCTGTATTTTTCCCGGATGGGCAGGAAAGCCCGTGCTTCTTCCTCCCAGCCCGCCAGAATCTCCTCGGCGCTCTTGAGGCCCAGGCGCAGCTCATCCGTGCCGCTGGCGATGTCGATGTGATACCGGCCGCCATTCTTGGGCTCGAGGAACTTAAACTCCGTGGGATAGAGCTTTTGCAGGGTACGGATCAGCTTCACGCCCAGCTCCACCGGCCGCACGGCCTTCTGATCCGTCACATGGATCTGCACCCCGGCGCAAACCTGCTGCTCGTACTTATAGAACGTGGGGATGAAATACACCACGCTGAACTGCACCCCGGGCAGCTCCAGCGCGTCCATGGCATCCTTGGTTTTGAAGGGGTCAATGAACGGCGCGCCGATGTATTCAAAGGGCCGGGTGGTTCCCCGGGCGTCGGACACATTAGTGCCCGCCAGCAGGCATGTGCCGTTATAGAGGGTGATGGCATCCATGTTGGGCAGATTGGGGCTGGGGCACACCTTGGGCAGCCCGGTTTCCCCAAAGAACATGCTGCGATCCCAGCCGGAAACGGGCACCACCTGCAAATTGCATCCCAACTCATAGAAGCCGTTATAGAACAGCGCCAGCTCGCCCAGGGTCATGCCATGGCGGATGGGCACCCGGGTCAGGCCGATGAAGGAAAGGTTTTCCTCCCGATGGCAATTGCCTTCCACTGCGCCGCCAATGGGATTGGGCCGATCCAGCACGATGCATTCCTTCCCCGCTTTGGCGCAGGCTTTCATGATATAAAACAGCGTGGAGGGGAAGGTGTAATACCGGGAGCCCACATCCTGAATGTCAAACACAATGGCGTCCACTCGATCCAGCGCTTCCTGAGAGGGCATATACAGCGCATCGCGGACGGACTTGACATTGGTGTCGATGGAATCCGCAAAGAGACTGTACGCCGGCAGGCCGGAGTAAGCGTCAATATGCGTATCCACCAGCACACCGCCCTGAAGCTCTCCCCGCACTCCATGCTCCGGGGAGAACAGGGTGGTCAGCTGATAGCTTTCCCGTAGGATTTCGATGCTGGAGCGATAATCCCGGCCGATGCCGGAGCCGCCGGTGACCAGGCCCAGGCGCTTACCGGAAAATACGGATGCAAATTCTTGGATGCGGTCAATGCCGCAGCAGGTGTTGCCCATGAGCAGTTCCTCCGTGTTCAAAGGGCGGCGCTCCGGACAGGAGTGCCCAAAGCGCCGCCGCAGATGTTTGTATTTCTGGAATTACTTGGAGAAGATGCGGTTGTAAGCCTCGACCTGTTCGTCGATCACTTCCTGCCAGCCGCTGGCCTTGATGGACTCATACTGCTTGTAGAAGTCTTCCACAGTCAGCTCGCCCACCACGCACTGCGCGAAGATGCTGCTCAGCTTGCTGGTGTATTCAGCGCCGTATTCGATGTACGCATCGGTATCGAACAGAGGCACCAGGGTGTAGAAGTAGGGCTCGTTGTTATACAGCGCATCGTAGAAGTACTTCACGGGCTCGGTCAGCTCATCGTAGCTCTTGCCGCCGGTGAGGATCTGCATGTAGGCGTCGCCCAGGAAGTTGTAGGAGATCAGGGAGGGGATGATGCCGGAAGCGCGGGCCGCGGTGAAGCCGCCGGCCAGGATGTCATCGTTGAGGACGTACTTGCCATCCACCATGTGATGATGCTTGCCTTCCAGGCCGTAGTTGAGCAGATCGCTGCCTTCGTCAGAGTAGATGTAGTTGAACAGCTTCAGGATGTTTTCCACGTTGCCGCGCTTTTCAGCTTCGGTGGTGATGCACAGGCCGTAGGTATACATCTTGGTGCGGGCCTTCACCAGACCATTGGTGCCTTCATAATACCGGGCGGGCTTGACAAACTTGAAGGCGGCATCCGCATCGCCATTGCTGCGCAGGGTGGCGGTAGTCAGGTTAGCGCGTTCAGAGTAGTAGTAAGTGGTGCCGGCAATGGAGGAGTCCAAGGTGGTCTTAAAGGTGTCGTTACGGGTGGCAAATTCCTTGTCCAGCAGGCCCTCGTTGTAGAGCTGGATCATGGTTTCCAGGTAATCCTTGAAGTGCTCATGCTCATAGAGGGGAACCAGCTGACCATCGTTGGTGGTGGCGAAGAAGTTGTTGTTGACCTTGATGTCAAACCAGGTCCCCAGCTCCAGCAGGCCGGTGGTGTTGGGCACAACGATCGGGATTTCGTCGTTCTTATCGCCGTTGCCATTGGCGTCGTTATCGCGAACCCAGGTCCAGTAGGTCATCCAGTCGCTCCAGGTTTCCAGCTCTTCCAGGCCGGCAGCCTTCACCCAATCCGCACGCACCAGGTTGGAGTAGGAGGGGGGGAAGTCCAGGATGTGGGAGATGAAGTACATCTTGCCGTCGGAGGCGTTGCGCAGATAAGCATAATCCGCGTCGTCCAGCAGGGCCAGATAGTTGGGGCAGTATTCAGCCAGCAGATCATCCAGGGGGATGATGGCTTCCTGGTTGAGCAGCAGGGAGGTGGAAGCGCCATAGATGGCATCGGGCACATCGCCGGAGGCCAGCACGGTGTTCACCTTTTCGTCATAGTTGCTGTTGGGGGCCCAGATGAAGTTCATGCGGATGCCGGTGCGGGCAGCCAGCTCGTCCCAGATCGAGGTTTCATCGGGGTTGTAGGGAGACCAGGTCTTGGCCAGCACGGTGAAGCTCGCTTCTTCTTCAGCCATCACGCCGGTCAGGGGCAGCAGCGCCGCGATCATTACCAGCGCCAGCAGCATAGCCAGGGTCTTTTTCATGAGTTTTTCCTCCTTCAGTTTTTATCCTTATGCCCACGGCTTCCGCCGCAGGGATGGATCGCAGTCATTTAGCCCTTCACAGCGCCGATCATCATGCCCTTGACGAAGTATTTCTGCAGGAAGGGATAGATCACCAGCATGGGCACCATGGCCAGAAACACCACGGCGTTCTTGGTCTGCTCGGAAATGGCGCTGTGGCTGGAGCCTTCCACCGTGGTGGTGGACATGCCGTAAAGCTCCGTGCCGGAGGCTTCCAGCACGATATCCCGCAGCACCAGCTGGAGGGTATATTTCTTGGTGTCGTTGATGTAGATCAGGGGAGCGAAGAAATCGTTCCAGTGGCCCACCACGCTCCACAGCGCGATGATGGCCAAAGCGGGCTTGGCCATGGGCGTGATGATCTTGGCCAGCACGCCAAAGTCGTTCGCCCCATCCAGATACGCCGATTCTACCAGCGATGCGGGAATGGATTCGTAATAGTTGCGCAGGATGATGGTGTTATACGCCGAGATCAGCGATACGATCACCAGGCTGGCCAGATTGTTCACCAGTCCCAGGGTTTTCACCACCATGAACGAGGGGATCATGCCGGCGCTGAACCACATGGTGAACATAATCATGAAGGAAACAACCTTCTTGCCATAGAAGTCGCAGAACGCCAGCGGATACGCGGCCATGGAGGTGAAGATCAGGGTGAAAATGCACCCGCTGACAGACACCAGCACCGTGTTCATATACGAGGACAGCAGCAGCCGGTTGGTGAACGCCTTTTCATAGGCGCTCAGATCCAGGCCCATGGGATAGAAGGTGACCGAGCCTGTGAGCACGGCCGTATCCTCGCTCAGGGAGATGGCCAGAATGTTCAGCACCGGATAGAGAATCAGGATCATGAAAATGATCATGAACAGGGTATTGAATACCGTGAAGCACTTCTGGGAAACAGTGCGCTTGCCGACCACTTGCATCTTGTTTCCTCCTTCTTACCACAGGCTGACCTCGCCAACCTTGCGGCTGACGGTATTGGAAATCAGAATCAGAGAGAAATTGATCACCGAGTTAAACAGGCCGATGGCGGTGGAATAGCTGTAGTTGGCGTTGACGATGCCCTTCTTATATAGATAAGTAGAAATCACTTCGGACACGCCCAGGTTCAGATCGTTCTGCAGCAGATACACCTTTTCAAAGCCCACGTTCATCATCCGGCCCAGCTGCAGGATGAACATGATCACGATGGTGGAGCGGATGCCGGGCAGGGTGATATGCCAGGTCTGCTGCATGCGGTTGGCGCCGTCCACGATAGCGGCCTCATACAGGGAGGGGTCGATGCTGGTAAGCGCGCACAGATACACGATGGCGCTCCAGCCCGTGCCCTGCCAGATGGAGGAGATAATGTAAATCGAGCGGAAATACTTTTCCTTGCCCATGAAGTAAATGGCTTCATTGCCGGCGCTCTTGATGATCTTGTTCACGATGCCCAGGGAGGGAGACAGCAGCGTGTTAATCATGCTTACCACGATCATCACGGAGATAAAGTAGGGCAGATAACTGACCGTCTGCACCAGCTTTTTGAAATGGTTGCTGCGAATTTCGTTCAGCAGCAGGGCAAACAGGATGGGGATGGGGAACACGATCAGCAGCGAATAGGCGTTGAGCACCAGCGTGTTGCGCAGTAGCACCCAGAAATCCGAGCTGTTGAAAAAGCGGGTGAAATGCTTGAAATACACCAGCTTGCTTCCCTCGAAGCCCTTGAGCAGCTTATAATCGTAGAAAGCCATGCGGATCCAGTACATGGGCCAATACTTAAAGATGATAAAATATGCCATCACCGGCAGCAGCATCAAATAGACATACCGCGAACGCCACAGCCGCGCCCCGACCCGGCTCCGCCGGGGTTTAGGAAGTCCTTGTGCAGTCTGACCCATGAAATCGCCTCCGCCTTTTCCGTTCAATCAACCATGCCTTGATTTCGAAATCTTCGTTTCATTTCAAGTATGATTATACTGAAATATTTTGTGATGTCAATATGCTTTTTTATATTTTATGATGCTTTTCCTACCATTTTCTCTCTTTTTATTTCTTTTTTACATTTTGTAATTGAAATGTGGAATCATTTGTGATATACTCTTTACACACCATTTTAACGCAAACAGGAGGGGGTCGTTATGCGACTGTCCACAACCATCAATTTTTTCATTGCCCCCTATACCCAGTCCTTCGATGCCTGCGTGGAAGCGCTGGAGCAATACAGGGATCTGGGCTTTTCCAATCTGGATGCCATCTTCTGCGGTGCGGAGAATCCCGGCTCTCCCCTGCGCCAGGACGGCTGGGAAGATTGGGTGGCCGCCATCGGCCAGGCCGCCAGGGAACGGGGCATCACGTTTGTGCAATCCCATGTGCCTTTCTATAATTTCTGCACCATGCCCGCCTCCGTTCCCGCGGACGCGGAGGAGATCGTGGATCGCTCCATTCAGGCCGCCGGCATTCTGGGCGCGCCCTGGACGGTTGCCCATCCCGCCACGGCGCTGGGGGCAAAGCTGCCCTTTGTTTCGTCCAAGGCGCAGAACCTGGATTATTTCAAGCGTCGTCTGGCGGTCTGCCAGCGCTATGGCGTGGGCCTTACCCTGGAAAACATGGCGGACTTTGAAGGCGGCGGCCGGCATCGCTGGTATTGCGCCTATGCCGAGGAGTTGTGCGATCTGATCGATACGTTGGATCAGGGCAGCGGTCTGGTGGGCGCCTGCTGGGATTTCGGCCATGCCAATCTGATGTACGCCGATCAGTCCGGCGCGCTGGAGCTGCTGGGCCAGCGGCTGAAGGTGGTGCATGTGCATGATAACAGCGGCCAGCGGGATGACCATATCGCCCCCTTCCGGGGCACGGTGGACTGGTTTTCCATCATGCAGACCCTGGCGCGCATGGGCTATCGCCACGACTTCAGCTTCGAGGTGCGGCGGATGCTGCAGCCCGGCGTGCCCGATGAAGTGAAGAATTCGCTGTGGCGGCATCTGAAGGTGGTAGGCGAATTTCTGATTGCCCAGTACGACGCTGCCTGTAAGGGAGAAATCAAATGAGCAATTTATCCGAAACCCTATCCGGCCTGTCTACGGAACAGCTGAACGCCGCCACGGATCGGATCGATACCCTGAGTTCCCTGGAAATTGTCACGCTGATGAACCAGCAGGATGCGCAGATTGCCGCCGCCGTGCAGCAGGCGCTGCCCCAGATTGCCAGGGCGGTGGACGGCATCACGGCCCGCATGGCCCGGGGCGGCCGGCTCTTTTACATCGGCGCGGGCACCAGCGGCCGGCTTGGCGTGCTGGACGCCTCTGAATGCCCGCCCACGTTTAATGTGGATTCCGGGCTGGTGGTGGGCCTGATTGCCGGAGGCGACCGGGCGCTGCGCTTTTCCTCCGAATCCGCAGAGGACTGCCCCGAAAACGGCGGCCGGGATCTGGCGGAGCATCAGTTTGGCGAGCAGGATACGCTGGTGGCCATCAGCGCCAGCGGCTATGCGCCCTATTGCGTGGGCGCACTGGAATATGCTAAAAAAGCGGGCGCGCTGTGCGTGGCCCTGAGCTGCAATTCGAACGCCCCCTTTTCCGCACTGGCGGATATCGCCATTGAAGTGCCTACGGGCCCCGAAGTGCTCTCCGGCTCCACGCGCCTCAAGGCCGGCACCGCCACCAAAATGGTGCTGAATATGCTCTCCACCGCCACCATGATCCAGCGGGGCAAGGCCTATCGGAACATGATGGTGGACGTGCGGGCCACCAATGCCAAGCTGCAGGAGCGGGCCATCCGCCTGACCATGAGCGCCACCGGCGCACCCCGGGAGCGGGCGGAAAAGGTGCTGCGGGATGCAGGCGGCAGCGTAAAAACCGCCATTGTGATGGAAAAGTGCGGTCTGAGCCGTCAGGAAGCCTTGGACGCGCTCAATGCCCATCAGGGCTTTATCCGCCGGGTGCTGGCGGCCTATCATCAGGAATAATCCCTCCATACAGCGGCAACAGGCGCAGTTCGCTCTTCGCGTATACGCCTGCTTTTTTATTTTCCGCCTATCCATCGGCGTTCTTTCCGCGTCTATAGAAATGTAATCATGATTATGAAGGAGCAGACCACGCCTTATGGATGAACTGTCTTTCAACGCGGCCGTTCGCGATGCGGAAAAACGCATGTATGCCGTAGCACGATCCATGCTGCGATCGGACGCGGACTGTGCCGACGCCATGCAAAGCGCAGTGTTCGCCGCCTGGCGGCATTTGCCCGCCCTGCGGGATGAAAGCCGCTTTCAGCCCTGGCTGATGCGGATTCTGGTGAACGCCTGCCGGGATATCCAGCGCGGTTATCAGCGGCGCGGCCCGGAAACGTCTCTGGACGATTCCCTTCCCCTGCCCGCCGGAGACGGCCCCGATCCGGAGCTGCGGCTGGCCCTTGCCGCGCTGCCGGAGAAATACCGGGCTCCCGTGGTGCTGCGGCATCTGGGCGGATTGCCCATCAGTGAAATCGCCCGTGCCCTGCGCCTGCCGCCCACTACCGTGAAATGGCGCATCCACGAGGGGCTGAAACGCCTGCGCAAGCAGATGGAGGAAGAATGCATATGAAAGACAGGCATTGGGAAACCGCCCTTCCCGCCGTGCCGCCTCTGGTGCACGCCCGGCTGGAGCGGGCCTTGGAGGAGAAAACAAATATGAAGCAAACCACGAAAAAAGTCCTGCGGCCCCTGAACATCATCGCGCTGGCCATGGCTGTGCTGCTGGCGCTTACAGGCGCGGCCTATGCCGTCAGCCAGCTGGGCATTCTGGATTATCTGATCGGCCGGCAATCCCCCACCCCCGCCCTGGAGGAAATGGCCCAGTCCATAGCCGCTTCGGAAACCTTCGAGCAGATTCAGCTGACCGTGACCGGCGCAATATATGACGGTGTTCGGCTGGCGCTGAGCTTTTCCGCGCAAAACCTGAAGCCCGCGCAGCTGGCCATGGTGAATCTGAAGGCTGTGCGCCTGAACGGCGACGACGTGTTCTTCGGCTTCCAGAGCCTGAGCCAGCAATGGCTGCCCGATGTGTTCGCCTTGGATGAAACGGGGAAGTATTCCCGCAATCCGGTAACGGGCGGCATGCTGTCCGTGCCGCTGGCGCAGGATTACAGCGGCAGCGTCGCCTGCGAAGTGGATTTCAGCATTTCCCGTCCCGCAAACGGCAAGGTGCTGGTCTGCGATCCGGTGCTGTGGTATGATTATGAGCGGGCGTTTGCCGATGCGCCGTCCATGATTCCCGATTACCAGGAGCGCCGGGACGCTATCATTCAGTCCGGCCTGACGGTGCTGGATGCATTCGAGAGCCTGCAGCCCGATCATTATTCTTTCTATCTGGCTCAGGGATACACCCTGCTGGATGCGTCCGGCCAGTTTTTACTGGATGACGACGCCTGCCAGGCGCTGCTGGCGGACTTTCGCCCGGAGGCCTGGGGAGAACAGGCCAGCTTCAACGAGCCGCCTGATCGTTCCGGACAGATGACGGAGCCACAGACTTTTACCCTCTCCTTTTCCCTCGATATGGACGCAGCGGAAAGCAAACGCATTGTCTGTGAAGGGGAGGATATCCTGCTGCCCGATTGCCGGGTGCATTTCACCCAGGCGGTGCTCTCCCCCCTGTCCACCGTGATTGCCTATGAGATCATGCCAAACGACCCAACGCAGGCAGCGGCGCAGACCCTTGCCCGGCGATATGGCATGGTTTCCCTGACGGACGAAGAAGGGAAGCCGCTGAATTTTTACAATATGGAGGAGGAGACCAACTGGGGGCTGAACAGCGAAACCGGGCCGCTGTTCGTGGAGATGATGCTGCCCGGCCTGCAGACGATTCCCCAGGAGATTCATTTCCGCTTTGACGAAAGCGATGCGGACGCAGATCCGGAAACCCTTTCCTGGCGCAAAGCCTTTGAAGAAAACGTGGTGCTGCGCGTGAATCCGTAATCGCGAAAAGCGAAGGAATGGCGAGGGCTTTCTTCCAGAAAATCCGCACCTGAAAAAACGCTCCGGCGCTGCGGGCCACTTCACTCGCAGGCTGGAGCGTTTCCTTATATCATTTATGGAACCGCCGGCTTATTCAGCAGCCGCCAAGCTGCCGAAGATTTCCACGGGGATGTTGCCCAGCGCATCCCCGGCTTCCTTGGTCAGGGAATTGAAGCCGAAGGCCAGCACGGTTTCATCGTCCAGGAAGGTATACATGGCGGCGGCCAAATCGCTGGCATTGTACAGCAGGCAATACATGTCGTTCACGGTCACTTCGGCCAGCATGTCGTCGGTGCAGCCGGCATCCGCCAGGCTCTGGAGCAGGGTATCATAATCCATGGCCGCGGTCTGCACGGTGATGCTCACGGAGCCATCCGGGGTGAGCGCATACAGCAGCACGCCTTCGGGCGCTTCCTGAACCTGCCAATCCGCCGGAATCTGCAGCACCAGGCCGGTTTCGCCCAGCGCCACAACCTGCGCTTCAAAGGAAACTTCCGCTTCCACAGCAGGAATTTCCGCTTCTTCGGCCACCGCGGCCGCAGCACCCAGGCACAGAACCAGCGCCAGCACCAGAGCAAAGAACTTTTTCATGGGTCAATTTCCATCCTTTCATCTTCGGCTTGTTTATAAAAAGCCAGATATGAGAATTTTATGCAAAATCGCCCGATCTGTCAAGCATTATTTCTCTCCCTTCCAGCTGCAGGAGCAATGTCCTTTTTCTATATTATAAGCTTCCAGCGAAGGAAAATAGCGCGGCTTGCTTCCATAAAACGCCGCGAAAATATCGTTTCCGTCCAAATCTCCTTTCAGCAAGGCTGGCGAATCAGCCTGCAGGGCCGCGGCCTGGGGGACCGGACGCTATGGCGTCATGCTTTTTTCTCCGCCTGCTTCCGCAGCAGCCTGGCGGCCTGCGCCATATAGGCCGCATACGTCTCCCGCAGTGCCCGCGGACGCTTATTGGCGTTCACCTCCAGGTTAATCGCCCCTGTAAAGCCCACCGCCCGCAATGCCGCCGTTACGCCCTGCCAATCCACCGTACCCAGAAACGGGGCCAGATGCACATCGTCCTCGGCGAAATTGTCGTTCACATGCAGCATTTTCAGGCGCGGCGCGATCCTTTTAATCGACGGCTCCTGCGCCTGACCGGAAATATGCCCATGCCCGGTATCCCAGCAAACGCCAATATCCAGGGCTTCCGCCAGATCCCACACCTCGTCCACCTTCGTGGCATAGCGCACAAGCGGCGAGCTTTTCCCCGCTCCGCGCATATTCTCCAGCGCCAGCACAAGGCCGCCCTGCTTCGCATATTCACAGTAGGGCGCAAGAAACGCCAGCGCTTTCTCCCGCGCGGCGGCCGGATCATACCCAGACGTCATGGCTGTGCAGGGATGCACGGCCGCGCATTCCACGCCGAAACGGCAGGCAAGCTCCATCGCCCGGCAGCTGGCCTCGAAAAAGTCCGGCCATTTTCCGGGATCCCTGGGATAATCAAAGGGCAAATGGGCGTAGCGCAGGGCGATCCCCGCATCCTGCGCCTGGCGCTGGCGCTCCAGCGCAGCCTGTTCCCAGCCGTCCGCCAGCAGCGCGGCGGCGCTGAAGCTGTAATCCATCTGCGAAAAGCCCGCACGGGCAGCCAGCGCCGCCCCCTCCGCAAAAGGAATGGCCTCGCCGTCCAAGGCACGGCTGCTGATCTCCGACGTAACGCAAAGCTCCATGTTCCTGCTCCTTTCCCGGCCGCTCAAAGCCGCTGCTCCCGGCCAATGACCGGAATCGCCGTACGGACGCCGGGCTGCCTGGCCCGCAATCCCCTGGCCGCCGCCATTGCGTGGCGCTGTGTCCACACCTCCTCCGGCTTGCGGCTGTAATCGTTCAAATGGGTGAAATACACATCTTTGGCCTGCGCTTTGGCCAGATAATCGCAGTAGTTCTCCAGGAAGGTTTCCGAAAGCGGCAGCGCGGCACGGCTGCGGCCCAGCCATACATGGGCGAACAGCGCGTCCGCGCCAACACAATCCGGCTGCGGCCGGGCGCGATAATCCCGCACGTCGCCTGGAAAAAACAGCAGCCGCTCCTGCGTCTGCACCGCATATGCGCAGGCAGGCACGCCGTGTTCCCCGCCGTCATCGTAATGATGCCCTGAAAGAACGCAGATACGGCAGCCGTCCAGCGAAAGGGTTTCCCCCACGCGGACAAACTGCGTCCGAGCGCCCGCCTGCAGCGCCTTCTCCCGAAGCTCCGGCGGCATGAAATCCGGCAGGATCCAGCGCGTATCGTTTCCGGCCAGCTGCTCGCAAAGCCGGGGCGAAAAATGATCGCCATGGAAATGGGTGGTCAGCACAAAGGAAAGCGGCGCCAGATCAGCGGCGCACCGCGGCGCTATTTCCTCCAGCATCGCGCCGGTACGCAACGTCAGATCCACGCCCCATCGCACGTTCGCAGTGCGGAAAAGGTAGCTGGCGTGGGAGATGAGCCAGAACGCATCCGCCCCCTCCGCCTGCCATTCCCGGATCAGACGCGGCCATGCCTGCGCAAATCGCGCCTCATAGGCGCGGCAGCATGCCTCCAGATTCATTCCAGCCACTCCTTCAGCACGGAAACAGTCTGCTCCATCCCGGCCCGGGGAGACATGACGCGGATATACCGCTCCGGCTCCAGTTCAATGTTGTAAATGCCCTGGTATCCGGCGGCGCGTAGCGCGGCCAGATAGCTTTTCACAGGCTCATTCGTCCGCTGGAGGGGAAAATGGGTATCCAGCTCCGGATGATGGAGGCTGTGAATATGCGTGTGAATCACCTGGCCGAGAATATCCCGCACCGGGCAGGTTTCCGCGGGCAGCCCCAGGGTGACGATATTGTAAGCGTAATGCCCCATGTCCCAGCACACGCCCCGGGCCGCCTCCGGGGCGGAGCGGATATTTTGCGCCACCCGCGCGATGCGGTTATGCCCGGCGTCAGGCTTCAGCACCCGCATGTTTTCCAGCGCCAGGCGGCAGCGGCCGTCATATTCATGGAGCGCAGCGGCCCAATCGGCGTAGCGCGCGGCGGTTTCCCCGTCGTTTTTCAGGGGATGCAAGGTAAAAACCACACGCTCCTGCCCACGCAGCGCCTCGTCGATCATCGTGCGCACCCGGGCCGCGTATTCCCTCCCGGCGCGCTCCTCAAAGGCAATATGTACAGACGCCCCCAGCCCCGCCTCATGAACCGCGCGGATAGCCGCGACTGACTGCGCCACCGGCATATGCTCGCGCACGTTGCGCACCTCAATGCTGCACACGCCCTCCCGCCGCAGATACGCCAGCAGCGCCGCAGCGCCGCCATATTCCTTCTGTAGCGCCGCCTGGGCCTCGGTTTCCGGTGTGTTGAGCAGCGTGCCAACATGCAGAGAAACCCCTATTTTTTCCATAGCTCATCATCCTTTCACAGAGCCAACCATTACGCCCTTTACAAAATACCGCTGCACAAAGGGATAAATCACCAGAATCGGCACCGTTGCCACAACGATGGAGCAGTATTTGACCACCTTGTAGGCATTATACGTGGAATCCGAGGTGGCGTCAATCAGCTCCTCCGCGTTGCTCATGGTCTGCAAATCGCCAGTAATCAGGATTTCCCGCAGGATCAGCTGCAGCGGATACTTCCGTCGGTCGTCCAGATAAATCATGGCGCTAAACCAGCTGTTCCAGTGATCCACCGCATAATACATGCCCACCACCGCAAAGGACGCGACACTCAAGGGCAGGATAATCCGAAACAGGATCGTCACATCCCCGGCGCCATCCAGCATGGCGCATTCCTCCAGCGAGGCGGGAATGCTCACGAAGGCTGTGCGGAGAATCAGCATGTTGTAGGTGGAAATCGCGCCGCATAACAGCACGGCCCAGCGGGAATTCAGCAGTCCCAGATCCCGCATGTTCAGAAAGCTGGGCACCATGCCGCCGCTGAAATACATGGTGATCATAATCAGGATGGTCAGCGGCTTTCGGATGATGAGATGCTTGCGGGATAGCACATAAGCCCCCAGCGAGGAAAGAAACAGGTTGATGGCCGTGCCGCCGAAAACGTAAATGAACGTGTTATAGTAGCCGGTCAGGAAGCTGGGATTTTCAAACACCAGCTTGTATCCGCCCAGAGAAAAGCCGGCCGGCCGCCAAAGGAAGCCGTGGGCCATGGAAAGGGCGGTGGCGTTGGAGAACGAGGCGAACACCACATACAGCATCGGATACAGGCACACAAACGCCAGACAGACCAGAAGGACGTTGTTGCACACGCCAAATATTCTTTCCGGCATGCTCCGACGAATGCGGTTGCTGCGGACGGGCTTTGCTGCGATCATCTTCGGTTTTCCTCCTTTACCACAGGCTGGTTTCCGACAGCCGCTTGCTCACAGCGTTGGTAAACACCACCAGCGCCGTGTTAATCACAGAGTTAAACAGGCCCACAGCCGTTGAAAAGCTGAAGCTGCCCTCCTCCAGGCCGCGACGGTACACATAGGTGGAAATCACGTCGGAGGTCTGCATATTCAGGCTGTTCTGCAGCAGCAGGATTTTTTCATGGCCGATATTCATAATCGAGCCCATCCGCAGGATGAACAGCACGGTGATGGTGGGCAGGATGCCCGTAAGCGTAATATGCCAGGCCTGGCGCAGCTTGCCCGCGCCATCGATGGTGGCGGCCTCATAGAGCTGCGGGTCAATGCCGGAAATGGCGGCTATATAGATGATGGAATTCCAGCCGATTTGCTTCCAGATGCCCGAGATCACATAAATGGGCACAAACAGCTCCTGCCGGGCCAGAAGGGCGCTGCGGGTTCCGCCAAAAAGCTCCACGATGTTATTGATAAGCCCGTCGCTGGCGCAAAACTGCTGAATCAGGCCGCAAACGACCACTGTGGAGATGAAATGCGGAATATAGGTGATCACCTGCACCCCTTTTTTCAGCGCATTGCAGCGCATTTCGTTCAGCAGCAAGGCCAATACGATGGGCATGGGAAAGCCCCAGAGCAAATTTTGAAAGCTGATGGCCAGCGTGTTGCCAATCAGCCGCTTCACAAACGCGCCCTTAAAAAACGAGATGAAATGCTTCATCCCCACCCATTTGCTGCCCGCCATGCCCAGCGCAGGCTTATAATCCATAAAGGCGATCAGTACGCCATACATGGGTTTGTAGCAAAAGATGATATAAAACGCCAGCACGGGCAGCGTCATAAGATAGGCGACCTTGTATTGCCTGATATTCTGCCACAGCTTGTTTTTTGCCATCATGGCCGTATTTTCCTCCTTTTCTGCGCGAAAAGGGAGAAGGGACAGCCCTTCTCCCCCCTGCAGGAAGCTCCTCTCAGCGTGCGTTATACCGATCCAGCGCAGCCTGCTGAATTTCAATGGCGCGGGCAATGCCCATGGAGTCAAGCGTGTTCAGGTAATCCTGATAGTTATCCAGAGACACGATGTTCATGATGAATTTCGCTTCCATTTCGCTGACATAGGTTTTGATATCCGTCATGATCTCGGCGTTTTCCGTCGTTTCGTCCACGGTCATGGTCGTGGCAGGAAGCACGTTATCCTGGCTACCGATGCGCAGCTGGATGATTTCCACCGTGCCCTCCACAAAATACGCGGGGTTGAACAGGGTGGGCGCGGGCTTGAGATAGGAGCCCTGATTGGACCGGAACACGTTTTTCAGTTCGGAATACATGGCGTTTCCGTTTTCCAGATACTTATTGATGTACTGCACCCGGCCGTTCGCATCCACGCCGGTGTAATCCACACCATAGATACCGCAGTTGAGCAGATACGCGCCTTCCTCGGAATAGCCGAAGTCCATAAAGCGCAGGCAGGCGTCCAGCTTTTCGGGATCCTTGGCCAGCGCGGCGTTAATCAGGGTGGTATAGCCGGTGTTCAGCTTTCGGGAGGTGCGCCATTTGGCTTCCTCGCCTTTCACCTGAGAGGGATACTTTGTGGCGTCCCAGATCTGGCCATAAACCTCCTTCTGGGTGTTATGGAAAGCTGTGTTTCGGTTGCAGCTGGCGGCCACGCTCCCCGCGTTGATCAGCGCGTCCATGGCGTCCTTGTCCCGGGTGGCATATTCCGTGTCGATCAGCCCCTCGGCATACCACTTGTGCATCTCCGTCAGATAGGCCAGATACGCGTCGGTCGCCGGGCCGTAAACCACCTTTCCCTCGTCGTTCAGGCAGAAATCGGGGCCGATATTGTATGCGCCCTTGAACACGTTGTTCGTATCGCGGTAATCCAGCAGCACCGCGGGAGCGTTATCCAGCGCCTTGATGGCGGTCAGGGCGTCATGCCATTCCTGGATGGTTTCCGGCGCCTGCATGCCCACCGCCTCCAATAGATCCCGGCGGATTACGGGGCCTTCGGAGGGATAGCCCTGAATGGGCGTCAGCTTGCCGTTTTGCCAGTCGCCCGTGACGCCGTTAAAGCCCAGGAACATGCCGTCATCGTTGAAGGACTCGCGCTTGAAATCCGGGTTCAGCTCGAACAAAGACCACAGATTCGGGCACTTTTCCTCCAGCATGTCGGTCAGATCCAGAAACAGGCCGTCGGCAATCGCAGCCGCCGCGCCGCCGGCGTAATACTTGTCCACGCCCATGACCAGATCCGGGATCTTGCCGCTGGCCAGCATCAGCGTCATTTCGGACTTTTCCGAGCCCAGGGAGGGATGCGTCCATTCCACATGATAGCCCAGCCGGGAAGCGTATTCCGCCCAGGCGGTGTTGCCGCTGTAATCGGTCAGATACTTCAGCGTGGTAGAGGATTCCATCTTGGACCAGATCGTGATGGTAATACCGGTATCCTCACCCTTGTAGCTGGGCACCAGGGCGTTGGACAGATCAGCCAGCGCGGAGGAGCTGAAGAGGAGGAGCACCAGGGCAAGAGACAGGATTTTCCGAAGCTTCATGTAAATACCTCCCATGCGTTTTTGCGGCGTCTTGCGCCGTCCTCTGCGTTTATTAACGCACAGACCGCCCGAATTGGATAGAGGCAGAATCCCTGTTTTTATCCGGAATGTCCGTTTTTTGACCGTTTATCATGCAAAATCTGACTATCAATATTTGATTGGTCCAATTTGATCCGAATTTGACTGGAAAAATGCGGCCACGCGCGTTATAATGGAGACGTACAGAAAACGAGGGTACAGGGTGAGTTCAATGCGGTTCAATCGTTCGATTTTTCTTTCCTTTCTTTGGAGCTATCTGCTGCTGATGGGCATTGTGATTTCCATTGTATCAGCAGTTTTCATCAGCCGCTTTTCCGCGCAGAAGGAGGAACTGCGTAATTCCTATCAGAATACCCTGAACGTGATGACCGAAAGCATCTCCGTGCAGCTGGACCGCTGCATGGTGCTGCTGGACGAATACGTGCTGGACGTTCATGCCTCGGCGTTGGTCAACGCCGCCCAAGCTACCGATGTGCATACCCGGGAGAACATTCTGGCGCTCCATCGCACCCTGGCCAACAACGTCAGCTGGCAGGACATTTGCAGGCAGGTCACCTACCTTTTCGGAAAAATGGGCCTGGCGCTGTCCAATACCGGCTCCTGCGAAATGGAAAACTGCTATAAGCTATATTTTTGCAATGCGTTCGGCTCCATGGAGGAATGGATCCGCTGGACTGCGTCGCTGCAAACCGGCATGCTCTACGCTGGAGCGGACGGCTCGGTTTATATGGGCACTGCGCTGCCGCTGCTGGGCGGAGAAAACCGCCAGTGCGCGGTGGTGCTCAAGCTGAATGAGAAAAATCTGTTTGCGCCTCTGCTCAGCTCTCAGCCGCTATTTAACGGCGCGTTGGAGGTGTGCGACAGCCTGGGCAATCCGCTTTATGCAATCGGCGATACCGCGCTGCTGAAAAACGAGTCGGATGCGCAGCTGTTTCATTTTCAGGCGCAGGATCACGCCGCCCGGTTCATCCTCCGCTCCGCTGTGGAAAGGGACCTGCTGTTTGCCAGCGCCATCAGCGCGCTGCGCTTTTATTTGATCGTGCTGCTCCTGTGCATCGTGCTGGGCGTCGCTGTTTCGCTGGGGATGAGCGCGCGGTTTTATCAGCCGGTGCGGCGCATTGCCAGCATGATGGGCGGCTGGAAGGGCCGCACCAATGAAATCCGCCATATCGAGCAATCCATCCAGCAGATCATGAACGAACGGGAGCAACTCAGCTCCAGCCTGCAGCGGCACAGCGGCGATCTGCTGGAATGCGAATTCCGCCGCGTAATTAACGGTGAAGCGGACGAATCCCAGATGCAGACGCTGATCGAGCATGAGCTGGCTCCCCAGGGCCAGGGGCTGGTATCCCTTGTGCTGCTGGGCCCGGAGGGCGTATCCCGAAAGCAGATGAGCCAGCTGCTGGAAACCGTGCTGAGCCGGCGCGTCCGCTGCCGCTGCTTCACCACCGGACAGCTGGTGGCCGGGCTGGCCGTGGCGGAGGAACGGGCCGCCGTAAAGGCGCAGCTGCAGGCCGCCTTCGACGAAATGAGCGCCGTCTGCCCGGGCACGTTCTGTCTGGCCGTAAGCGAGATCGTGCGCTCGCCCCAGGCCGTGAAGGCCTCCCATCAGCAGGCCATGGAGGCGCTGGATATGCTTATCACAACCCGGGGAAGCGGCCTGTTTTTCGCCGATGAGCTGCCTCCCTCTCACGGCCGGGCAGACAGCAGCATCACCCTTTATGATCATATGCGTCTGCAGGACGCCATTCGCTCCGGCAGCCGGGAGGAAGCGCTGCGCATTTTCCATTGGATGACGGAGAAGTATTTCCCGCCCGAGGGCGTGCCGCTGCCCTGGCTGAAATGCCGTATGTTCAGCCTGGTGCATACCCTTGTATCCGCCGCGCCGGAAACCCATGCGCAGCTGCAGGATGAATCGCCCCTGGAGCGGCTGATGGAATGCTCGACCATCAGCGATATGATCGGCGAAGCGGAGCAGTATCTGCAGGCCATGTGCAGCCTGATGCAGCCCGCCGCCGCTTCCGTCTCGCCCTCGCCCTCCCGGGATCAGGTGATGGATTACATTAAATCCCATTATCAGAACCCGGAGCTGAGCGTTTCCTCCATTGCCGACCATTTTCAGATGAACGCGTCTTATTTGTCCCGCCTGTTCAAGCAAACCACGGGCAAGGGCGTGCTGGACGCCATCCACGCCGTCCGCATTGCCCGGGCAAAGGAGCTGCTCTGGGAAACGCATATGCCTCTGCATGCCATTCAGACAGCCACGGGCTTTCCCAGCGAGCAGACCATGCTCCGCGCCTTTAAGCGCGAGGAGGGCATGACCCCAAGCCAGTTTCGTCAGCTGCATCAGCAGAACGCGTAGGAATGCGCTGACCCTGCCGTATGAATATGATTATAGGGGCAAGCGCCGTTTTTGGCAATCATCCTTCCCGCCGCCAGCCTTTTTTACGCCACATTTATTTCGTTTTCTTCCCGGATCCGCTCTTGCTTTTGCTCCGGGAAATGGTATATTATATGGTAAACTGCAGGAAACAGGCCAAGCGGCAGCAGCATTCAGCGCGCCGTAAAAAGCGGCAAGCGCACACAGGAGGGGGAAAAGATGGCGTCGTTCACTCGAAAAGCGATCATGACCGTTTTTCTCAATTTGCTGGAGGAACGGCCCTTGAGCAAGATCACGGTGAAGGACATTGTGGACGCCTGCGGGATTAACCGCAACACGTTCTATTATCATTTTGAAGACATTCCCGCGCTGATCGAGGCCATTGTTAAAGAAGAAACCGATCTGATGATGCGAGCGCATGCAAACGTAGATTCGGTGGAGGACGCGCTGGAAATCGCGGTGAATTACATTTTGAAGCATCGCCGGGCGGCGCTGCATATTCATCAGTCCTCCAACCGGGAGCTGTATGAGCGGTATCTGATGCAGCTATGCAACTACGTGGTGGAAACTTATTTCAACGCGCTTCTGGCAGACCGAAACATCTGCGATTTTGACCGGGCGATTCTGATCCGCTCCTATCGCTGCTGGTGCTACGGGCTGATCACGGACTGGCTGAATGAAGGCCTGAAGGACGATATCCGGCCCAAGCTGAAGCGGCTGTGTCAGCTGCGGGAAGGCGGCGTGGAGGAAATGCTTGCCCGCTGCAATCCCAAGGAATAAATATAAAATATTGCGGGGAAAAGCCGTTCTTTGCGCTCAAAGAACGGTTTTCCCCGTTTTTTCGTAAGAGCCGTAAAATACCCTACATGAATTGGAAGATGCGCCCCGGACCGGAAAAAGAAACGACATGCGTTTCTTCTCCCGTCCGGGGCGCATTGCTGATCCGTGCAGCGTCAGCCTGCTTTCTTAGGGGAACGAAACCTCACCTTGGATAAAAAAGATGGTTCCGCTGGCAATTCTTTTGCCCATGTTTGGGCATTTTTCTTGATGTGCCCAATTTTTGGACGATTTTCCCGCCCTGCCCGCATTTTGGACAATGGCTCCTGGCTGCCCGTTTTCTTTGCCGCCGTCATTTGCTATACTTTCTCCTGCATCGAGGGGGATGCATCCATTGAATTTTGCTTTGGCAAGGGAGGGTTTTTCATGCGGTCTGTGAAAACGATTCAGGCTGCCAAAACCAGCTACATCATCATGTCCGCGCTGTTTTGCGTGCTGGGAATCGTGCTGATTGCGTTTCCCGGCATCTCGGTCAGCTTCGTGGGCATTGCCGCAGGCATTATGCTGATTGCCTTTGGCGTGGTGAAGCTGGTGGGCTATTTCTCCAAGGATCTGTATCGGCTGGCCTTCCAGTTTGATCTGGCGTTCGGCGCGCTGCTGGTGGTGCTGGGCATCGTGATTCTGACCAATCCGGAAAGCGCGCTTTCGTTCCTGTGCATGATGCTGGGCATCGTGATCATGGCGGACGGATTCTTCAAGCTCCAATCGTCTCTGGACGCCCGGCGCTTCGGCCTTCGCTCCTGGTGGGCAATGCTGGGGCTGGGCGTATGCGCGGGGCTGATGGGCGCTGCGCTGCTGGTCTGGCCGGATAAAAGCGCGCAGGTGATGATGATTCTGCTGGGCGTGGGCCTGCTGGTGGAAGGAATTCTGAATCTGTGCATGGGGCTGTTTGCCATCAAAATCATCAAGCGCCAGCAGCCCGAAATTGCGCAGACCGTGGAATACTGGATTGACAAGGACGAATAGGAGAAAGGCAGGGAGGATCAATCATGCGTTTAGCCAATGCGGTGGTGAAGCACCGCGCGCTCATTCTTGTTCTGGCGCTGGTGCTGCTGGTTCCGTCCGTGCTGGGCATGGTAAATACCCGCATCAATTACGACATGCTGGATTATCTGCCCGAGGACATGGACACGGTGATCGGCCAGAACGAGCTGCTGTCGGAATTCAACAAGGGCGCGTTTTCGCTGGTCATTCTGGAGGACATGCCTGCCAAGGACGTATCCGCGCTGAAGGAAAAGATCGCTCAGGTGGAGCATGTGGACTCGGTGATCTGGTACGACGATCTGGCAGATCTGTCCATCCCCATGGAGATTCTGCCGGAGAACATTTACCGGGAGTTCAACACCGATAACGCCACCATGATGGCCGTGTTCTTCGATTCGTCCACCTCCGCAGACGTGACCATGGACGCCATCCGGGAGATTCGCTCCCTCGCAGGGAAGCAGTGCTTCGTGTCCGGCATGTCCGCGCTGGTAACGGACCTGAAGGACCTGTGCGAGCGGGAAGAACCCATTTACGTGGCCCTGGCGGTGGCCTGCGCCTGCCTGGCCATGATGCTGCTGCTGGACAGCTATCTGGTGCCCTTCGTGTTCCTGGTCAGCATCGGCATCTGCATTGTGATGAACCTGGGCAGCAATTACTTCTTCGGCGAGATTTCGTATATCACCAAGGCGCTGTCTGCCGTGCTGCAGCTGGCTGTTACCATGGACTATTCCATCTTCCTGTGGCACAGCTACAATGAGCAGCGGGAGCGCGTCGCGGATAAAAACGAAGCCATGGCCAACGCCATCCATGAAACCTTCGTTTCCGTGCTGGGCAGCTCCATCACCACCATCGCCGGCTTCATCGCCCTGTGCTTCATGAGCTTCACCATGGGCCGCGATTTGGGCCTGGTGATGGCCAAGGGCGTGCTGCTGGGCGTAATCGGCTGCGTCACGTTGCTGCCGTCGCTGATTCTGCTGCTGGATAAGCCCCTGCAAAAGACCCGGCATAAGCCCCTGATCCGCCGGGCGGACAGCTTCTCCAAGAATGTGGTGAAGGCCTTCCCGGTGTTCCTGGTGATCTTCGCGCTGCTGATTGCCCCTTCCTATTACGGCTATAGCAAGACCAACGACGAAGTGTATTACGACATGGGCCAATGCCTGCCCCAGGACATTGACTACGTGATCGCCAACAGCAAGCTGGTGGACGATTTCGATATCGCCTCCACCCATATGCTGCTGGTGGACGCACACCTGCCCGCCAAGGACGTGCGCAGCATGATCCGGGAAATGGAGCAGGTGGACGGCGTGAAATACCTGCTGAGCCTTGAAAGTGTAATCGGCAGCCGGGTGCCGGAGGAAATCCTGCCGGAATCCATCGTCAGCATCCTCAAGAGCGATCGCTGGGAGTTGATGCTCATCAATTCCGAATACAAGGTAGCCAGCGATGCGGTGGGCACTCAGATCGACAGCCTGAACGCGATTCTGAAAAAGTATGATCCCTCCGGCATGCTCATCGGCGAAGCCCCCTGCATGAAGGACATGATCAAAACCACCGGTCATGACTTCCAGGTGGTGAATCTGGTATCCATCATTGCCATCTTCGTGATTATTCTGCTGGTAGAAAAGAGCCTCACTTTGCCCGTGATCCTGATTTCGGTAATCGAGCTGGCCATTTTCATCAATCTGGGCCTGCCCCACTATCTGGGCCAGTCGCTGCCCTTCATCGCCCCCATCTGCATCTCCACCATCCAGCTGGGCGCCACGGTGGACTACGCCATCCTGATGACCACCCGGTATAAGGAAGAACGGGTAAACGGCAAGAGCAAGAAGGACGCCATTGCTTCGGCGCTGGCCGCCTCCGTGCCTTCCATCATTGTCAGTGGTCTGGGCCTGTTCGCCGCCACCTTCGGCGTGGCTGTGTATTCGGACATGGACATCATCCGCTCCATGTGCATGCTGATGGCCCGGGGCGCGCTGGTAAGCGTGGTCTGTGTGCTCTTCTTCCTGCCTGCGCTGCTGATGCTGCTGGATTGCGTGGTGCGCCATACCACGCTGCATATGAACGTAAAGGAGTAAACGCCCTATGAAAAAGCTGATTGCCGTGCTGGTTTCCGCCGTGATGCTGTGCTCTGTGATGCTGCCCGCGCTGGCCGAAAGCCAGAAGGATGAAACCGTATATGTGCTCGCCGCGCCCAACGGGGATGCGAACAAAATCATCGTCAGCGACTGGCTGACCAATCCCGACAAGCTGGAAACCCTCAGCGACGTAACCAATCTGGCCGACGCCCAGGACGTGAAGGGCGACGCGCAGCTCACGGACGGCGTTTGGACGGCCGGGGGCAAGGATGTGTATTATCAGGGCGTAGGTACCGCCGAACTGCCCCTCTCCCTGAAAATCACCTATTATCTGGACAATCAGGAGATCGCCCCCGCCGATCTGGCCGGGAAAAGCGGTTCCGTGCGGATCCGTTTTGATTATCAGGTGAATGCGCAGGCCACCGTTTCCGTAAACGGTCAGGAGGAGGTCATGAACGTGCCCTTCGCCGTGCTCACCGCCGCGCTGCTGGAAAACGATGTGTTCACCAATGTCTCCGTGGTTAACGGCCAGCTGGTCAATGACGGCGACCGGACGGTGGTGGTCGGCATGGCGCTGCCCGGCATGCAGGAAAGCCTGCAGCTGAGCACGGATACCCTGACCCTGCCTGAATATGTGGAAATCACCGCGGATGCGGAAAACTTTGCCCTGCCCCTGACCCTCACCATGGCCACCAGCGATGTGTTTTCCAAGCTGGACAGCGACAGCCTCAACAGCGCGGATGATCTGAAGGCGGACGTGACCAAGCTGACCGACGGCATGACGCAGCTGCTGGATGGCAGCACCCAGATGCTTTCCGGCCTGACCGAGCTGAGCACCGGCGCTTCTTCTCTGGCGGATGGCGCGACGCAGCTTTCCGACGGGCTGAATACCCTGGTCGCCAATAATGATACGCTGGTGGGCGGTTCCGCCCAGGTGTTTGCCCGCCTGCTTTCCATGGCCAATGAACAGCTGGCCGCCGCCGGCGTGGATGTGCCTGCTCTGACCATGGAGAATTATGCCGCCGTGCTGGATGGGCTGCTGGAAAGCGTCTCTGATGATGCGCTGACCGCTCAGGCCCGTGCGCAGGTGGAGCCCCTTGTGCGGGCTCAGGAAACAGTAATTCGGGAGAAGGTCACGGAAGCTGTGCAGGCGCAGGTGAGCCAGCAGGTGGACGCGGCCGTGGGGGATAACGTGCTGGCCAAGGTGCTGGAGACCCTGAACATGACCCCCGAAGCCTATCAGGCGGCCAAGGAAAAGGGCGCCGTCTCCGAAGCGCAGCAGCAGCAGATTGCCGCCGCAGTTGATCAGCAGATGGCCAGCGAACAGGTAAAAACGCTGGCAGCCCAGCAGTTGGCAGCCCAGATGGCCTCCGATGAAGTGAAGGCCGCCATTGATGAAAACACCGAAGCTCAGATTCAGACGCTGATCGATCAGAACGTGCAGAGCGATGCGGTGCAATCCCAGCTGGCGGCCGCAAAGGAAAAGGCCGCGCCCCTGACCGCGCTGAAAGCGCAGCTGGACAGCTATAACACCTTCCATACCGGCCTGGTGGCCTACACCCAGGGTGCCGCTTCCGCCGCGGAAGGCGCTCAGCAGCTCAGCGACAATATGCCCGCCCTGCAAAGCGGCATCCAGCAGCTCAAGGAAGGCGCATTCTCTCTCAAGGCGGGGCTGACCCTGTTCAATGCGCAGGGCATCGACAAGGTGGCCAAGCTGGTGAATGAGGATGTGGAGCCCCTGCTCGTCCGGGCGCGGGGCGTGTTGGACGCAGCCAAGAGCTACGAAAACTATTCCGGTCTGGCCGATGACATGGACAGCGCGGTTCGCTTCATCTGGCGCACCGACACCATCCAGCCCTGACGCTCCCTCATTGCATTTTCCTTCTTCCTCCGCCCTGCTCCTCAAAAGGAGCAGGGCCTTTTCATGCTTTCTTGGATGAATGTTTCTTCTGGCATGAGCGTTCAAAAAAGCCTCTCTGTGCACCCAATGGGAATCACAGAGAGGCTTTCATTCTATGCAATTGTGCTTACGAAAGGCAGCCCGACGGGGGTTCAGCTGGCGCTGGGTTCTTCCGGCAGGGGTACCGCCTCCGCCCGGGCACGGCGGCGAACCGGCTTGGCTTCCGGCTCGCGCAGCTCCAGCAGGGGCTTGGCGTTATGATCGATCACGTCCTTGGTGATGCGGCATTTAGCCACATCCTTGCGTCCGGGCAGATCGAACATGGTATCCAGCAGCGCACCCTCGATGATGGCCCGCAGGCCGCGCGCGCCGCTTTTGCGGGCGATGGCCTGCGCCGCGATGGCGCGCAGCGCGTCGTCGTCGAACGCCAGATCCACATCGTCCAGCTCCAGCATCTTCTTATACTGCTTCACCAGCGCGTTGCGCGGCTCGGTGAGGATGCGTACCAGCGCGTTTTCATCCAGCGCATCCAGCGTCACTGTCACAGGCAGACGGCCCACAAATTCAGGAATCAGGCCAAACTTGAGCAGATCCTCCGGCCGCATCTGCCGCAGCACATCGCCCACGTTCTTTTCCTTATCGCCCTTGGGATCGGCCCCAAAGCCCAGCGCCTTTTTGCCAATTCGCTGCTCGATCATACGGCTGAGCCCGTCGAACGCGCCGCCGCAGATGAACAGGATATTGGTGGTGTCAATCTGCAGGCATTCCTGATGGGGATGCTTGCGCCCGCCCTGAGGCGGCACATTGGCCACCGTGCCTTCCAAAATCTTCAGCAGCGCCTGCTGCACGCCTTCGCCGCTGACGTCTCGGGTGATGGACACGTTTTCGCCCTTCCGGGCGATCTTATCGATTTCGTCGATATAGATGATTCCCCGCTGGGCGGCCTGAATATCATTGCCTGCGGCCTGAATCAGCCGCAGCAGAATGTTTTCCACATCCTCGCCCACATAGCCCGCCTCGGTCAGCGCCGTGGCGTCGGCAATGGCAAAGGGCACATTCAGGATCCGGGCCAGCGACTGAGCCAGATACGTTTTGCCGCAGCCCGTGGGGCCCACCATCAGGATATTGGATTTTTGCAGCTCCACGTCGTCCTTTTTCCGGGGAGCGGCAATGCGCTTATAATGGTTATACACCGCCACGCACAGGGTCTTTTTCGCCTGCTCCTGGCCGATCACATATTCATCCAGCACGGCCTTCATTTCAGAGGGCAGGGGAATATCCCGCATTTCCGGCGCGGAGGACATCACGTCCATATCGTCCGCCACGATTTCCTGGCACAGCGCGATGCATTCGTTGCAGATATACGCTCCCGGGCCGGCGATCAGGCGACGCACCTGATCCTGGGATTTGCCGCAGAAGGAGCAGCGGTGTTTCCGGGGGGTCATATCATCCTTTGCCATGTTTACCTCGTTTTAACCTCGTTTTATTCCAGCGCTTACTTCTGCCGGGGCTGATAGATTTCATCGATGATGCCGTATTCCAGCGCTTCCTGGGCGGTCATGAAATAGTCCCGCTCCACATCCCGGGCCAGCTTTTCCACATCCTGGCCGGTCATCTGCGCCATCAGTGCGTTCATCTTTTTCTTGGTGCGCAGCAGCCATTCTGCGTGGATGGTCACATCCGTGGCCTGGCCGGACGCGCCGCCCGAGGGCTGATGGATCATCACTTCGCTGTTGGGCAGCGCCAGGCGCTTGCCCTTCTCCCCCGCCATGAGCAGAAACGCGCCCATGCTG
The DNA here is from genome assembly GCA_934630705.1 of uncultured Clostridia bacterium. Lineage (GTDB taxonomy): Bacteria > Bacillota > Clostridia > Christensenellales > Aristaeellaceae > RUG563. The sequence goes on from CAKTWP010000001.1 coordinate 268,010, forward strand.
GCCGCCATGCCCACGCACACCGTGCGCACCGGGCATTTGATATAGTTCATGGTATCATAGATGGCCATTCCCGCAGTCACAGAGCCGCCGGGGCTGTTGATATACAGCGAAATATCCGCGTCCGGATTATCCGTTTCCAGAAACAGCAGCTGTGCCACAATGGCATTGGCCACCTGATCGTTGATCTCGCTGCCCAGAAAAACCACCCGGTCTTTGAGAAGCCGGGAATAAATATCATAGGAGCGTTCGCCGCCGGCGGTTTGCTCCACCACATAAGGAATCAGAGACATGTGCCTGTCCTCCTTCCATTCCATCCTCTATCATATGAGCTGCGGCCGGGTTTTATGCCTGCCCGGCCATGGAATGCGCGGGCTTTTCCGCGATCGTCTGTTTTTTTCACATTCTTTTGAAAAGGAAGGGGCATGAATTCGCCCCTTCCCGTTCATGCGCTATGCGGATTATTCTTCGTCCTTGGAAGCTACGTCGGCAGCCTGCTGCACGGCGTCAATGGTTTCCTGCACGTTGATCTTTTCGGCTTCGTCCTTTTCTTCCACCTGTGCGCTGGCCACCACCAGATCCACCACCTTGCGGATGGCGGCGTTTTCGCGGAGATACTGCTGCTGCCGATCGCTGAGGGTCTTCTTGAATTCCTCCACGTCCCGGCCCATGCGCTGGGCTTCATCAGCGATGACCTTTTCCACGTCCTCATCGGTGGGCTCAATGCCTTCCGCCTTCACCATGGCCTCCAGCACCAGCTGCATCTTCACCCGGTTCTTGGCTTCGGGACGATACATTTCCTTGATCTGATCCTCGGTCTGGCCGGTGTACTTCAGGTAATCTTCAAACTTGAAGCCCTGATACATCATGCGCATTTTCATTTCCCGGAGCATCACATCGATTTCGTCCTCGATCATGGCATCGGGAATATCGCAGTCCGCCGCGTCCACCGCCTGCTGCACCAGCTCATTTTCCAGCTGCACATCGGCGTTCTTCTGGGCCTGCTCGTTCAGTTGCTTTTCGATGTTGGCCTTGTAGGCGTCAAAGGTGTCAAATTCGCTCACGTCGGCGGCGAAATCATCGTCCAGCGCGGGCTTCACCTTGGTCTGGATGCCGTTCACCTTCACATGGAACACCGCGTCCTTGCCCTTGAGGTTTTCGGCGTGGTATTCTTCGGGGAACTTCACCTGCAGATCCTTTTCTTCGCCCAGCTGCATGCCGATCATCTGCTCTTCAAAGCCGGGGATGAAGCGGCCGGAGCCGATTTCCAGGGTCTGGCCCTGAGCGGTGCCCCCTTCAAAGGCCACGCCGTCCACAGTGCCGGCATAATCCAGGTTCACCGTATCGCCGTTTTCCACAGCCCGGTCGGTCACGTCGGCCATGGTGGTGGCCTTTTCCACATCCCGCTGGATGCGGTTGTCGATTTCTTCTTCCGTCACCTTGTGGATATACTTGATGGCCTTCAGGCCCTTATACTGGCCCAGCTCCACCTCGGGCTTCACAAACACCTTCACCACGAACTTCAGATCCTTGCCAACGCCGATCTGGTCCACCGTGTCCACCTCTGGCCGATCCACCACCTGCAGATTGTTTTCCTTCACGGCGGCTTCATATTCCGCGGGGAAAAGGATATCGAAAGCGTCGTCGTAGAACACGCCTTCGCCGTACATGTTTTCAATCAGCTTGCGGGGCGCCTTGCCCTTGCGGAAGCCGGGCACGTTCACCTTGCCGCGCACCTTCAGATAGGCCTTCTGCACTGCCTCGTCAAATTTATCGGAAGCAATTTCAAAAGCGATTTTCACTTGATTGCCAGAAATCTTTTCTACCGTGTAACCCATCAGGAACACCCTCCGTTATCCGCCTTTGCGGCGCCATTGTGCTTCATGCACGCACAAAACACTATCTTATATAATACCACAGCAGTCCCGGAAATGCAATAGTTTTCCCGGCCCGCAACGGGTGCAAATGAAAAAAAGCCGCCGGAAAACGCCCTTTTTTTCAGGGCGTATCCGAGGCTTTTTGCCGAAAGAGGCTTATTCCTTTTCCGGCACGGCACAATCCTGCAGAATTTCAGGATGATTGCGCATGCTGTCCTGCTCGCTCAGGGTACGGATCACCCGGCATGGCACCCCCGCCGCAAAGGAATTGGCGGGAATATCCCGGGTGACCACGCTGCCCGCGCCGATCACGCAATTATCCCCGATGGTCACGCCGCTGCACACCGTCACATTGGCGGACAGCCACACATTGTTGCCAATGCGCACCGGCTTGGCATAGCACAGCCGGGCGGGCTGGCCCTGCTGGTTGAGAAGCAGCTTGCGTTCATCCGGCAGCAGCGGATGAACGGGCGTAACGATGGTCACGTTGGGGCCATAGTTGTTGTCATCCCCGATGGTCACAAGGGCATCGTCCTGAATAGTCAGGTTGTAGTTGCCAAAGAAACGCTTGCCGATGCGGGTATGCACGCCATAATGGAAAAACACGGGGCCCTGAATGAAACAGCCCTCCGGCACGGGGCCGCCCAGAATCTGGACCAGCAGAGCATTGCGCTGCGCCGTTTCGTCCTCGGGCAGCTGGCTGTAAGCCAGGCTCAGCTTATGGGAACGCAGCTTGATCGCCCGCAGATCGGGATGACCGGGGGCAAAAAGCTTGCCGTCAAAAATGCGTTGTTCTTCCTCGCCGATTTTCCGCGCGGATGTGTCCATGATGGGTTCCTCCTCTATGGCCCGGCGGCTTTTTCGCCGGGCGCTTGCCTGCTTATTATAGAATAACCCGCCGCTTTTTTCAATGCCGCCTGCGGTTTTCCTTGCGCAGGAAGAAAGAAAATGGTATAATATCAAACAATTCTTCTATCTTATTGCTATTCGGAGGAAAATCTTATGCAGTATCAGGATATTGCGGCGCTGGCCCGGCGCGTAAAGGAAAACATCGGCAAAGTGATTATCGGCAAGACGGAGCAAATGGATCTGATTCTCACGGCGGTTATCGCCGGGGGGCATGTGCTGCTGGAGGATGTGCCCGGCACGGGCAAAACGGTGATGGCCCGCAGCCTGGCCAAATCTCTGGCCTGCGGCTTTTCCCGGGTGCAGTTCACCCCCGATCTGCTGCCGGCGGATATTACCGGCATGAGCGTGTATCAGCCCGGGGACGGCCAGTTTGTGTTTAATCCCGGCCCTGTGTTTACCAATATTCTGCTGGCCGATGAAATCAACCGCGCCACGCCCCGCACCCAGTCCGCCCTGCTGGAATGCATGGAGGAGCGGCAGGTAACCGAAGGCGGCGTAACCCGGAAGCTGGAAATGCCCTTTCTGGTAATTGCCACCCAGAACCCGGTGGAAACCCAGGGCACCTTCCCGCTGCCCGAAGCGCAGCTGGACCGGTTCCTCGTCAAGCTGAGCATGGGCTATCCCCAAGGCGATGAAGCGCTGCAGATGATGGAGCGGTTCATCCGTCAAAGCCCGCTGGAGGCGCTTTCCCCCGTAGCCTCCCAGGGGGAGATTCGGGACGCGCAGGCGCTGTTCAGCCAATGCCAGGTTTCCCAGCCGGTGATGCAATATATCGCTGCCCTTTGCCAGGCCACGCGCAGCGACGAGCAGGTGCAGCTGGGGGTTTCGCCCCGGGGCATGCTGGCGCTGCTGCGGGCCGCCCAGGCCCATGCCGCTATCCACGGCCGGGATTTTGCCACGCCGGATGACGTGAAGGCGCTGGCCGTGCCGGTGCTGAGCCACCGCGTGATCCTGCGGGGGCTGTATGGCCGCAGCGGAGAAGGGGAAAAATTCATCCGCGAGCTGCTGGAAAAGGTGCCCGCGCCCACTGAGGCCCAGGCATGAACGGCTGGGCGCTGGTGCTGGCGCTGCTGCTGATGGCGGTGGCGCAGCATATGGTTCTGTCCCGGGTATCGCTGAAGGGAATGAAATATACCCGCCGCTTTTCCAAGAAAACCGCCTTTGAGGGCGAAGAAGCGGAGCTGGTGGAAGTCATCCGCAATGACCGGCCCCTGTTCATTCCCTGGCTTCGGGCGGAATCCCGTATTTCGCCGTATCTGCATTTTGGGCGGCAGGAAAACCTGTCCGTCAGCGGCGAACGCTATCATAAAAGCATCTTTTTTCTGCGTCCCTATCAGCAGGTGACCCGGCGGCACATCGTCCGCCTGACCCATCGAGGGGTATATGATGCGGGCAACGTAGCCCTGACCGCCGGAGATCTGGTGGGGCTGGGGGCTCAAAGCCTGCAATTGTATACCAAGGCGGAAATCGTGGTCTTTCCCCGGCTGCTCAGTGAGGGCAATCTGCCCCTGCCCGTTTCCCGGATGCAGGGAGATTTGATTGTGCGGCGGCATCTGGTGACGGATCCGTTTCTGATCAACGGCATCCGGCCCTATCAGCGGGGGGATCAGCCCCGGGATATTCATTGGCCAGCCACCGCGCGGATGGGCACGCTGCAGGTGAAAACCCATGATTACACCGCGGATACGAAGCTGCTGGCGGTGATTAACTGCCAGATGAGCGAAAACCAGTGGGGCGACCTGATGGACTATGAACAGGCCCTGATCGAGCAGGCCATTTCGCTGGCGGCCACGGTATGCGTGCATGTGCTCCGGGGCGGCGTGGCGGCGGGCTTTGCGGCCAATATGCCGCTGGAGGAAAACGGCGGCTGCGCCCTGCTGCTGCCCGAACGCCATGCCACCAGAGAAGAAGAGCTGCTGGCCGCCTTCGCCCATCTGCGGGTGCTGCGGGTGCGCAATTTCAATTCCTTTCTGGAAGATCTGTATTTTCTGCGGGATACGGACATTCTGCTGCTCACCCCATATACCAGCCCGGATATGGAAGAGCGGCTCTCGCAGCTGCGGCGTCTGGGCAACACCGTGACGGTGCATCGCATGGAAAAGGAGGGGCTGAAAGCGTGAAGGAGAAAACGCAGGTCTTTCTGCTCAAGGCCCTGGCCGCGCTGGGCTTGACACTGGGGCTGGGGCCCGCGGCGCTGTTGCTGGGCCGGTTCTTTCTGCCGGGCGAGGCGGCAAAATGGTATGTGTTGTGGCTGCTCCCCTTTGTGTGGGGCGTGGGCAGCTATGCATGCTCCGGCCGGATGCGGATGATCGTCGATTTGCTGGGATTGATTCCGCTGGGCGCGCTGGGGGCGCTCTGGCTCTGGCCCCATGGCTTCCCGGCCCTGACAGTGCTGATTCCCGGCGCGATCCTGCTGGTGCTGCTGCCTCCCGCCTATCCCCGGATGACATGGGAGGAATGGCCCACCGTTTTATGGCTGGCCGGTTTTGGGGTGCAATTGGCCGGGCAGGCGCTGGCGGGAAAAGCGGAGCTGAGTGGGCTGGAAACGCCGCTGGCCATTTGTTTTGGGCTGTATGCGTTCCTCTTTTTGCTCACCCATAACCGCCAGAGCCTGCGGCTGGGTATGCACGGCGGCCAGAAGGCGCCCCCCGCCATGGCCCGGCGAAACCGGCTGCTGATCAGCGGCATGTTTCTGATAGCGCTGCTGATCAGCTGCTGGGGCCCGGTGGGCACGGCACTAAACGCCGCCTGGACCTGGATCAAGCATGCTCTTGGCGCGGCGATCATGTGGTTCATGAATCTGTTTGCCCAGGATTCCGGCGGCGCTTCCTCCGGCAGCGCAGGCGGCGATGCGTCGGATATGCTTGCGGGCCTTGGCACGGCCGAAGCCAGCCCCTTTGCCAAATTGATGGAAAAGGTGTTTCTGGTGGCGGCGTACGTGCTGCTGGCTGCAGCGGCGGTGTTTGCATGCTGGTTCCTGTTCAAGAAGCTGCGGCAGCTGATCCGTTTTCTGGCCGGAAAGCTCCAGCAGTATGCGGATGCGGCGGCGGTGGATTATGTGGATGAGCAGGAGAGCACCCTGAATCTGGATGAAAAGACCAAAGCGCTGCGAGACAGGCTGCAAAAGGCCTTTGCTCGTTCGCCCCGAAAACAGCCCTGGAGCGCGCTGGATGGCCGGGCACGGGTGCGGCGGCTCTATCAGGAGTTTGCAAAGAAGCGCAGGCTCAGCCCGGCCCTTACCGCCCGGGAAGCCCTTACCCAGGACCCGGTTCTCCCCCACACGGCGGCCGCCGCCTTTGCGGATCTGTATGACCAGGCCCGCTATAGCGAGCATCCCGTCACAGCGGCGCAGGCCGACGCGCTGCGGGACAACCTGTCATAAATATACGCTGCATTTTGTAAATCAGCAATGCTCCCCAGAATCAGGAAGGGGACGATTTTTCGTTCCTTTTCCATTCTGGGGAGCATTGTTGATTGCATGATAATCTTCTCTTATCGAAGCGATACTATTTCCTCTCGCCTATCACTTTCCCGGAAGGACGCGATGCAGCCCTCCGTGCGCAAATCAGAACACCGTTTTGAGAAACTTGCGCAGCCCGGCCTGGCCGTGATCATCCAGCTTGTATACCCCCGCGTCGCACAGCACCTGATAGCACACCGCGGCCACTTCGTCCCGCAGAACCTGATCTGCCGCATCGGCGGAAAGGCTGGTGCCCGTCCGGGCGGCAATCTCCCGAATCCAGGGCTCATGCGCCGATCCCGCCGGGATTTCGCCCTTGCCCTGCAGATACAGCGACAGCTCCGCCAGCTCCTTCTTCAGCCGTCCCGGCAGGATAAACAGGCCCATCACCTCGATCAGGCCGATATTCTCTTTTTTGATGTGATGCAGCGGCGCGTGGGGATGGAAGATGCCCAGGGGATGCTCCGGGCTGGTGCGATTGTTCCGCAGCACCAGATGAAGGGTGTAGGTCTGATCCCCATTTCTGCGCACCACAGGGGTGACGGTGTTATGGGGCGCATCCGTGTGCGCCAGAATATCGCAGTCCGGATCGGAATACCCGCGCCATGCCTCCAGCACCCGCATGCCGATGTCCGTCAGTTCTTCCCGGCTGGCGGAGGTGAAGCGCAGGCAGGTCATGGGCCAGTTCACGATGGCGCCGTTTTCCGTGCCTTCAATGGGCGCCAGCACCCGGGCTTTATCCATGGGGAACACATAGCCGCCGCCCTGATAATGATCGTGGCTCAGGATGGAGCCGCCCACAATGGGCAGATCCGCATTGGCTCCCAGGAAATAGTGCGGGAACTGATCCACAAAATCAAACAGCCGCAGGAAGCTCTGGCGGGTGAGATGCATGGGCTCATGCTTGCCCGAGAGCACGATGCAGTGCTCATCATAATACAGATAGGGCGAATACTGCAGATACCATTCCTCGCCTGCCAGCGTCAGGGGCAGAATGCGGTGATTCTGCCGGGCCGGAAAGCCCGCTCGTCCCGCGTAGCCGGGGTTTTCCTTGCACAGCATGCACTTGGGGTATCCCGCCTGGGGCGCGTTCTTGGCGGCGGCAATATCCCGGGGATCTTTTTCGGGCTTGGAGAGATTGATGGTGATTTCCAGCTCGCCGCAGGGGGCCGGCGCGGCATACCTGATGTTCTGCGCAATACGGTTCACCCGGATATAATCAATATCCCGGCACAGCTGATAAAACCAGCCTGTGGCCGCCTGCGGACTGACCGCCAGACGGCGGGCGAACTCCTGCCGGATCACAGCGGGATGGGGCGTGAAGGCGCCGGCCAGCCGGGCCGCCAGCCGATCCTTTTCATCATTGGTATCGGCAATCACGCCCTGCAGGGCCGCCCAATCCGCCAGCTGAGAAAGGCAGGCGGCCACATCCGCGCCGTCCAGCTCCCCGGCCATGGGCGCGTCCTGATGCAGCGCGTCCAGCAGCAGATTCTGGGTGTACGCCCGATCCTCATGCTCCATCAGATGCTTTTCTTCCAATAAATCCAATAACCGATCCAGCAGCATCGTCCCATAACTTCCTTCCGCATAAATATGTTTGTTTATGGATTGATTCGTTCGGCCTGGCACCCTGCGTTTTCCAGCAGCCGCACCACGCCTTCCTCCCCCGGCAGATGGGCCGCGCCAACGGCCATGAGCACACATTCGCCGACAGACAGATAATCCAGTGCCGCCTGCGCAAACGCCTGGTTTCGCTCGTCATACAGCCGACGAGCGTAGGCCTCGTAATCCGCCTGCGCATCCGCAGGGATCCGCTCCGCTTCCGCCTGGGAAAGGGCCGCGATGGTTTCCGCATCCCCCGTTTCCCAGGCCGCGTACAGCGCCAGCAGCTCCGCCCGGGACGCATCCTTTTCCGCCAGCAGCGCATGCAGCTGCGCCTCCGCAGCGGCGTCCGGCATGGTCTGCATCAGCGCCGTCTGGGCTTCCACCGTTTCCAGCTCATAAACGGGCCTGCCCTCCTGATGCGCCCGGTTCAGGAGCACCGCGTCCATCCCCCACTGGCTTTCCAGCCCCAGCGCCTCATAGGCCAGGCTTTGCGCCTGAGACAGCCAGGCCGCCGGACGCATGCGCCGCAGCGTGGCCTCCGGCAGACCCAGCTGCGCCACGCCCAGCGCATAGGTTTCCGGGGACAGATGATGATCCGCCGTATCGCCGTCTGCATAAAGCAGCGCCCGGGAATAGGAAACCGCCCGAGCACGATCCTGAGAAAAGGCCGCCAGATCCACCTCTGCCGCCAGCGCGGAGGTGGATTGCCAGGCGGCTTCCACCGCCTCATTCAGCGCCGCATCCCCCTCTGCGCCCACATGCATGGTGCCCAGCATGTAAAGCGTATGCCCCGCCGCATTCCGCACCCGGTACAGGGGCGGATCGGCCGCCCCGGCAGCGGCAGGCAGACTGAGCGCCAATGCCAGCGCCAGAGCGGCCACGTTTTCCTTTCGCATGGCCGTCACCTGGCGCCCTTATCGTAGGGAATGCCCTCGGCCTTGGGCGCACGGGAGGACTTGGACGTGAACGCCAGCACGATCAGGGTGATCAGATAGGGCAGCAGACGATAGAAATTGGAATTGATGTTCAGTTCCTTGAGCAGATACCGGCCATCGCCGTTAATATCCAGGCTGGCATAGGACGCGGCCACGCACTTGAACAGCCCGAACAGCATGGCTGCTCCGGCGATGTTCAGGGGCTTCCAGTTGCCAAAGATCATCACGGCCAGCGCCAGAAAGCCAAACCCGGCCACATCGCCGTTAGAGGTGCAGTTGGCGGTGGTCATGGCGTACACAAAGCCGCCCAGCCCCGCCAGCGCGCCGGAGATGGTCACGCCCGCATACCGCATTTTCACCACGCTGATGCCCAGCGAATCCGCCGCCTGGGGGTTTTCACCGCAGGAACGCAGCCGCAGGCCGAACCGGGTTTTATACAGGATCACCGACAGGATGATGTAAATGATGATGCACACGTAAGTAACCAGATACACCTTGTTCAGAAACGTTTCGGCAAAGAAGCCCAGCTTGGCCGTTTTGGAATAGCCCAGCATGGTTTTCTTGAGCATGAACCAGCTGGCCGAATCGCCGCTGAACATCTGCAGGGTATTCTGATTGGCCAGAATGCGGATGAAAAACAGCACCAGCGCCGGCGCCAGCAGGTTCAGGGCCGTGCCGCCGATGGTCTGATCCGCCTTGAGGTTAATGGCGGCGAAAGCCAGCAGCAGGGAAAACAGCGCGCCCATGATCGCCGCCACGGCCATGGCAAGCAGCGCAAACCCCTGCAGGGCCATCCAGTTGCCGGCTGCCTTGGCCGCATCGAATATCTGGGCCTGCTGCATCATGCGCACGAACAGCACGCCCACAAACGCGCCGAAAATCATGATGCCCTCCAGCGCCAGATTGATGATGCCGCTGCGCTCGGCAAACACGCCGGCCAGCGCCACGATCATCAGGGGAACCGCGTAAATCAGGGTCTGTCGAATCAGAAAGCTCATGCGCCTTTGGCCTCCTTCCCGGTTTCCGTCTTGTCCGGCTCCGCGGCCGGCTGCTTGCGGCGCTTGCCGCCCAGCCACATTCTGATCACCAGCGAGAACGCCGACAGATACACGATCACGGCGATGATCACGTCGGTGATATATTCGTTATAGGCCGTCAGATTGGTCAGCTGCAGGCCCGCCAGATCCAGCGCGGACATGAACAGCCCCGTGAAAATCACGCCGATGGGATGATTGGCCGCCAGCAGCGCCACCGGGATGCCGTTGAACCCAACCCCAGGCAGGGACTGATAGGTGGACCAGAAAAATTCCGTGTTGCCCGACAGATAATACAGCGCCGCGCCCGCCCCGGCCAGCGCCCCGGCAATGGCCATGGAAAGCACGATATTCCGCTTGTCCTTGATGCCCGCATACCGGGCGGCGAACCGATTGGCTCCGCAGGCCTTAAGCTCATAGCCGAAGGTGGTGCGGGAAAGAATCACATACACGATCACCGCCAGCGCAATGGCCACCAGAATGCCGCCGTTGACCTGGGAACCGGGGAACAGCTGATCCAGCCCCATTTTCGCCGTAGCCACGCCGTTGAAGGTGGTCTTGTAAATATAGCCGGATTTGGTGTTCTCCGTCACATTTTTCAGATTGCTGATGTCAAACAGCCAGGTGACCAGATTGGCGGCGATCCAGTTGGTCATGATGCTGGCGATTACCTCATTGATGTTCAGCAGCGCCTTGAGCAGCCCGGGAATCGCGCCCCAGATCGCCCCGGCCAGCATGCCGCCAAAGAAGGCCAGAATCCAGATCAGCCAGGCCGGCACCGCAGAGGAGGGAATGCTCAGGGCAATAAACAGGCTGGCCGCCGTGCCCGCCAGATACTGGCCCGGCGCGCCGATGTTAAACAGCCCCGTCTTAAACGCCACGGCCACAGACAGGCCGGTCATAATCACCGGCGTGGCCCGGAAGAGCATGTTGCCGATGGTGGTGGGGTTGAAGCCGAAGGTCAGCGCGCCGGTGGCGTTCCGGCCCGTGCTGAACAGGCCCAGCACCGCCAGACGGATGCCATCCCAGGCGCTGGCCAGCCCCAGGTCGGGATTGGCCAGCCCTACCACCAGAATCACCGCCGCCCCGGCCAGCAGACCGATAGCGATGGAAATCAGCGAGGACAGCACCGATCGGGTGCCCGCCCTGCGCAGGAAGGATTCCTTGCCCTTTGCGTTCATGCGCGCGCCTCCTTCTGCTGGCGCTTCGCGCCGGCCATGTAAAGCCCCAGTTCTTCCACCGAAACCTGCTTGGGATCAAATTCGCCAACGATCCGCCCTTCATACATCACCAGGATCCGATCGGACAGGTTCATCACCTCGTCCAGCTCCAGCGATACCAGCAGCACCGCCTTGTCCGCATCCCGCTGGGCCACCAGCTGGCTGTGAATATACTCAATCGCGCCCACGTCCAACCCCCGGGTGGGCTGCACGGCCACCACCAGCGGCAGATTCCGATCCAGCTCCCGGGCCACAATGGCCTTTTGCTGATTGCCGCCGGACATGCTCCGAACCATCGTGGCCGCCCCCTGGCCGGAGCGCACATCGTATTGAGCGATCAGCTGATCGGCATACTGCCGCACCTGATCAAAGCGGATGAAGCCGTGGTTTTGGAACCGGGGCTCCTGATACCGCTGAAGCACCATATTCTGCTCCAACGTGTAATCCAGAATCAGGCCGTGCTTGTGCCGATCCTCGGGAATATGGCTCATTCCCGCCTGGCTGCGGCCGCGCACGCTGGCATGGGTAATATCCTGACCGCAGAGGGTGATTTTCCCAGCGGAGGGTTTTTCCAGCCCCGTCAGGGCGTACACCAGCTCGGTCTGGCCGTTGCCATCAATGCCCGCGACGCACACGATTTCGCCCTTGCGCACCGTGAAGCTCACATCGCTGACCGCATCATGCTTATACAGCCTGGAGGGCACATGCAGATGAGAAACCTCCAGCACCGGCTCAGTGGGATGGGCGGGGCCTTTCTGCACCACCAGCTGCACCGGCCGGCCCACCATCATCCGGGAAAGCTCCTCCTTGGAGGTATCGGCGGTATTCACGGTGCCAATATACCGGCCCTTGCGCAGCACCGTCACCCGGTCGGCCACCTCCATAATCTCGTTAAGCTTATGGGAAATAAAGAGAATGGACTTGCCCTCCCGGGCCAGGCCGTGCATGATCTGCATCAGCTCCTCGATTTCCTGAGGAGTGAGCACGGCAGTGGGCTCATCAAAAATCAGCACTTCGTTATCCCGATAGAGCATCTTGAGAATTTCCACCCGCTGCTGCATGCCCACGGTGATATCCTCGATTTTCGCATCCAGATCCACCTTCAGCCCATACCGCTCCGACAGCGCCTGCACCTTTTTCCGTGCCGCCTTCTTTTCCAGAAAGCCCAGACGGGTGTCCTCTGCGCCCAGAATGATATTGTCCAGCACTGTAAACACATCGATCAGCTTAAAATGCTGATGCACCATGCCGATGTGCAGGGCGGTGGCGTCGTTGGGATCGTTGATTTTTACTTCCTTGCCGTCTTTTTTGATCACACCCTGCTCGGGTTGATACAGGCCAAAGAGCACGCTCATCAGCGTGCTTTTGCCCGCGCCGTTTTCGCCCAGCAGCGCATGGATTTCGCCCTTGCGCAGCTGCAGGGTAATATCGTCGTTTGCCTTGATGCCGGGAAACTCCTTGGTGATATGCAGCATTTCAATGACGTACTGGGGATCGTTTGCCATGCTTCCGCGCTCCCTTATGCCCCTTAACCGCGCCAAGAGGCTCTATTTATATCTGTTTTATTATATCTGTTTTTTCGATGAAATGCAAGAAAACATCCCGATTTTTTCCAGCAGGCGGTTCATTTTCTCATGGTTTTGATTTTTTCATTGATGGCGCGCTGATAAAACCCATCGGGCCGGTTTTTCACCACAAAGCAATGTGGTCCATCCGGGGCCTGTGTGAAATGGTTGCAGCCCGTTTCCGGATCCACCGACGCCCTGCCCCGCACGGTATCATACCCTGCCGCAGTTTCATCTCCTGTCAGGGCCAGCAGCGCCAGCATGGGATCCCAGGAGGAGCGGCCGTTGCCCGAGCCATGATCCCGCAGCGCCTGCGCCAGCGCATCTCCGGGTTCCAGCTTGTTGCCCGTAATCACCGATGCGCCTGCCTCCCAGCCCAGAAACGTGATCGGAACCGGGCACAACCGGCACAGCGCCGCCCCGGCCCGGCGAGAGCGTTCATTTCGGGCAAAATTGTTTTCCCGGCCCGGGTTCTCATCCCATTTGCCCGCCATCACCCAGCATTTCTTCACCTTTTGTCTCACCAGCTCCAGCCCGCCAAGGGGCGACAGGGCGTCCGCCGGGCTCCCCAGCAATCCGGCCAGCACCTGGGGATAGCCGATCTCGATGATCTCCAGCGGTGTTTCCGCCGCCGCCAGCAGCCGCCGATAGAGCACAATCGCGTCCTCCGCCCGATCGTTATGCCAATCCGGGGCATACTGGGCCAGATGATGCTGATAAGGGGGCCGCCCGCCAAAATCCGTAGCGGCGCGGTCCAGCCCCAGCGGAATATCCGTCACCCCCTCCAGCCGCAGAAAGCCCGCCAGAGAAGCCGCCGAATCCGGCATGCAGGCGTTGATCCCAATCCCCCGGATGCGGATTTCTCCCGCCTGATGCGCCCGGGCCAGCAGCCGCAGGGCCACCGCATCGTCGCAATCCGTCCACCAATCCGTGCCCACCAAAAATTCCCGCATGATGTTTCTCCTTGCCGCAGCGGATGCTGCCTGCATATTTTCCGTCCCTGCCGTTTTCCTGCATCAAGAAAGCCGCCGCATGTTTCCACGCGGCGGCCGGATGCAGCTGCAATTAGCCGATGTAATCCAGATTCACGTTTTCCAGCGTGGCGTCCTTAATGGCTTCGCCTTCCAGAACCGTGTTGTCCACAACCAGGGAGCCATCCAGCACCTTGTTGTACACTTCGTTGTATTCTTCCACAGTGAAGTTTTCCATGGACCAGGTGGCAGTGGGGATGCCAACCGCGTTGTCGGCCACGCCCAGGCTGGTGGCAGTATTGCCCAGCTCGGCGAACGTGCCGTCATACACCTTGGCGATGGCCCACACAGTAGCCGCGTCCAGGCCCTTCATGGCGGAGGTCACAACCGTCTCGGACTTGCCGGACTGGTCGGTATCCACGCCCACCACAGCCGCGTCATTGGCGGAAGCCGCAGCGGCGATGGAGGAGAACATGGAGCCGCCGCAGGCGAACACGATTTCCGTGCCGGTTTCATACCAGCCGCTGATCATGGTCTGCAGTTCGGCAGAAGCGGAGAAGGCCGCGCCATACTGCCAGGAATACTTCAGGTCAACGGTGATGCCCAGTTCCTTGGCGGCCGCATTGGCGCCCTGAGCGAAGCCGTAGCCGTAACGGCAGCAGGCAGGATTGGTGCCGCCGCCGCCGCCGGAGAAGCCCAGCTTGGTGTAGCCTTCCTTCACCACGGCATAGCCGGCGAAGTAGCCGCACTGTTCTTCTTTGAAGGAGATGGGGGCCACGTTGTCCAGGCCGATGGGATAACCATCGATGAACACGAAGCTCACGTCGGTGAATTCAGCGGCAGCCTTTCTCAGGGCCGCTTCCTGCAGGAAGCCGGCGCAGACCACAACCTTCGCGCCCGCATCCACGGCAGCCTTCATGGCGTCGTAGCGGTCATCATCGGTGGCGTTATCGCCATTGGCGGGCTGATAATACTTATAGGAGAGACCATTGGCGCTGGCATATTCCTTCACGCCATTCCAGGTGCCCTGGTTGAAGGATTCATCCTTGAGCTGGCCGATATCGGTGATGAACGCAACTTCGTACTTGCCGTCTGCGCTCGTCATGGTATCCGCGATGTCATCGGGATTGACGGCCTCGGCAAACGCGCTCAGCGCGGTGAGCGCCATGACCATCGCCAGCAGCATAGCCAGGATTTTCTTCATGGGTATTCCTCCTTTTCATTATGGCTTCCCTGGGGAAAGCCTGCCGTATCAGTATAGCATGATTCGCGGCATTATTCAAGCATTCCCGCCGTCTCCGTCCGGGTTTTTCCGTCATTTGCCAAAACTTAAAATTTTCTTAACACAAATGGAAAAGCCGGATGGAATCGCTATTGTTTCTTCCATCCGGCCTGCTTCAGGGCGTTTCCTTCGCCAGCGTCACAAAGGCATTGTCCGTGTAAAACACGCCCACCCCGTCCACCACCAGGGCACTGTGCAGCGCGTCATAGGGATAAAACGCCAGCGTTCTTGTCAGCTCGTCGTTTTTCAGGGTCAGGGTCAGCGTCGGCTCCCCGGCAGGGGCGTATCCTTCCGGCAGCTTGCCGGCCATGCCCATGCCCGCCAGCTGCTGATACCAGGAAAGAAACGCCTGAGCGTCCATATCCCTATCGCCGCCATTTTTGCGCACAGCCGCATCATACAGCGTTTCACCGTATTCATCGGTGGCGATCTGGTTGTTTTCCGTTACCGCTTCCACCATCCGCACGTCATAAACCGTTTCCTGCCCATCCGCGGCCACGGCAACCTGATTGAGATTATTCACCAGAAAATTCACCGGCTGGCGCAGCAGCAGCGCGTCCACCGTAAGCTCCTTCCAAAAGCCCAGCAGGAAATTGCTGGCCTTGTAAACCATGCCGTCCCAGAGCACATATACGCCGCTTTCCCCGGTTTCATCCCCAAGGCGCAGGATATACCGGGTTTCGGGAATGGGCACGGATACGGCCTCTCCATCCTCGGTCTGACCGGTGACCACGGTGGGTGCCTGGGTCAAACGGATGGTAAGCGCTGGCTTTGTCAGGCCGTAAACCGAAAGATCCAGCTCCGCCGCCCTGCCAAGGCACGCTTCAAAGCCCATGCCCTCTATGGCTTCAAGCAGCGCATCCGTCTGGGCCGGGGCCACGGGATAGGCAAAAGGCGCCTCCAGCTGCCAGCCCGTCTGGGTGTAATGCATGGACAGGTTCAGCGTTCCGGAAATCTCAATGCAGTCCAGCAAATCGCCCCGAAGCTGGGGCTGATCGAAATCCCGCAGATAGGCCGCATCCCGGAAAAACGGCTCTATCCGGGCAGACAGCACGGTGTAAATATGGCTGTCGCCGCCCCGCATGCAATAGGTCAGCGTATCCTCCTGCGACAGGGGATTGCCGATGCGCAGCTCCTGCTTTTCCCCATCCGCATAGGTGACCACCACCCGCGCCCGCACAGGCTCCAGGCCAAAATCCCCCAGATTTACCGTTTCTTTCGCGGTATCCACCACCGTGCTGTCCGCAGTCAGATCGGCGGCAAAGGCCAGCATTTCCTCCACCACGTCGCTGCGCAGGGCGACATTCTCCTGCCCCAGCAGATAAAATCCATCATCTCCCCGCAGCAAGGGATAGCTTTCCCCCGCCGGGGTGGTAAGGGCCAGGGCCTGAATTTCCGCATTTTTTCCCCCCAGCAGCAGGGGATCCTCCGCGCGCACGGGATCCGGCAGGACGGCGGGGCGGCTCAGCGCCCATACGCCTGCGCCCACGCCCGCCGCCAATATCAGCACCAGCGTCAGGAGCGTTCCTTTTTTCAATCCCCGCCGGGCCTTTTTTTTCGGTACTTTTTCCATGCCGTTTCAATCCTTCTCACAGGTTCCGCCGGGGCAGCAGCACCAGCGCCGCGCCCAGGGCGATCAGCAGCGGCAGCAGCACGATGGCGATCACCGCAGGGGTGATGTTGCCCAGGCTCAGCCCGGCCCGCAGTGCGTTCTTGGGCATAATATCCAGGCTTACGGGGCTTTTGCCCTGCAGGGAGCGCACCATCTGCAGCAGGAAGGCCGTGGAATCGGTGTTGTTCATGGTCCAGTAATCCAGAAAGGCCGTGATATTGCCGATCACAAAGGCGTGGGACATGGTGCCGTCCTCAAACATTTTATCCGTCCACAGCGCCAATGGGAACACGCCCTCCAAGTCCGTTTCCTGCTGCTCGGACAGGCTCACCCCGTCCTGGTAATTGCGGATATACGCCTGGCCGGACAGCAGCACCGGCGTGACGGTCAGGTTCGCGTCCTCCCCATCGGGCAGCTGAAACGCCCGCGCGCCTGCCAGCAGCAAAATATCCTTGCCTGCCGAGAGCAGCGAAGCGGTCTGATCCGTTTCCTGCAGATAGGGCATCAGCCACACCGGCGTATCCGCGTAATAACTGGCGGTGTCCTCTTCCTTGGCGAACACCAGCCCGGGATACCCCTGAATGCCATAAGCCCGCAGCAGGGCGTTATAATTGTCCAGATCCAGCGGATCGGAATACTGGCTGACGATAAAGAAATCGCCCCCCGCCCTGGCAAAGGCCCAGATTTTCTCCAGTTCCTGATCGCTCAGATCATATTTGGGGGAAAGAAGCATCAGCGGGCTGGCGGGATCCAGCTCGTCCCCGGCTTGCAGGTTCACTCGCTGCACCAGATAATTGGCGCTGATGAGCGTATCCTCCAGATTGGCCGTATCCGCTTCCGTCAGCTCCCCGTGACCGGTAAGAATCTGCAGGGTGGGCAGCTCGTCCTGGGTCACATAGAGGATAGCCTCGGTGATGCTCTTTTCGTAGGTGAAGCCTGCCTGGGAGAAATAACCCGATTCGGTATCGTAGGAATAGACGTAATAATCATCCTCGGTAAGCACCCGGGCACGCCCGGTCTCCCGGCAGGAAACAATCAGGCAATCGGAGGATACCTCATTTTCCCCAATCGCATCGGTAAACTGGGTCAGCAGCACCGGATTTTTCACAATGCTTTCTCTGGTATACGTCACGTGGGGCGACGCAGCGGCGTACCGCTCCAGCAGGGAAAGCAGCGTGGTGTTTTCCCCTTCCTGGGGAATGACGGCGTAAATATGCACATCCCGGGTCAACTGGTCCAGCACCGCCGCAGTGGTCTCGCTCTGGGTGGTGGCGGCGTTAAAGGAATAGTCCCCTGCCAGGGCATAGCGGCTTTCCAGCCGGTCCGCCAGGGCCACCAGCAGCAGCGCCAGGAGAATCACCCCCGCGCATAGCGCCGCCGAAAACCCGCCGCAGCGAAGCTTGCGGTTATTCTTCAGCCTTTGCCAGGCATCCTTCCATCGTTTCATACGCTCACGCCTCGCTCCACCGCCGGGCGTCCAGCACCCGCACGCTTAAAAACAGCATACTGCCCACAAACACCAGATCATACAGCACATTCGCCGCCCGCAGCTGCCCCTGGGCAAAGGGCGCAAACCGCTGATACAGACTGATGAAGGACAGCGCATTGCTCACCGCATCCACTGTCACCGCCTGAGCCACCACATCCGAAAACCATACCAGCAAATTGGCCCCCACACCCAGCACCACCGCCGTCATCTGGCTGCGGGCAAAGCAGGAAACAAACAGATCCAGCGCCAGAAACGCGCAGCCCTGCAGCACAAAGCCCAGATAACCCACCAGCGTTTCCGGCAGATACAGGGTGCCGTAAATGGCCACGATCAGCGCGTATATCCCGCTGGCCCCCACCGTGCACAATAGCACCGTGCACGCCGCGGCATACTTGCCCAGCACCACCGCGCCAATGGAGCAGGGAGAGGAATACAGCAGCTGATCCGTGCCCTGCCGCCGCTCCCCGGCGATGAGCCGCATGGTCAGCAGCGGGGACAGCAACATCCACACATAGCTTAAATTAGAAAGAAAGCTCAGCAGATTGGAGGAACGGGCCGCCAGATTGCCCACCCCGAAAAACACGCTTGCCAGCATGAGAAACACGCCCATGAACACATACGCCGCCGGCGTGTAAAAATAGCTTTGCATTTCCTTACGATAAACCGCACCCATGAATGCGCTCCTTTATCCCGGCCTTATCCGGGCGATGTTTTTGCCTTATCCGGCCTTGCTGAGCGTTCAGCCCGCTTCGCCGGTGGCCCGCAGGAAGATGTCCTCCAGGCTGTCCTCCACCGGGCTGAGCCGCAGCAGCGGGGTCTGCATGGCGGAAAGCAGGGTAAACAGCGCCCGCTCCGTATCCCCCTGGGCGGTTAAAACCACTTGGGTGGTGCCCGGCTCGCCGCCCCGCTCCACCGTCACCCGGCTGACGGACTTCAGCGTCCGCAGCGCCGGCAACAGCGCGCCCTCGCCGCAGGCGATTACCGCCCGCAGCCGCCTTTCGCCCCGGCGCAGGGCGCTCAGCGCGCTATCACAGATGATTTTGCCATGATGCAGAATCAGAATCCGATCGCACACATCCTGCACCTCGCTGAGAATATGGGAGGACAGCAGCACCGTGTGCTCCCCCGCCAACGCCCGGATCAGGCCGCGCATTTCGCTGCTCTGCCGGGGATCCAGCCCGGAGGTGGGCTCATCCAGAATAATCACCTCGGGGCTGCCGCACAGGGCCTGGGCCATGCCCACCCGCTGACGATAACCCTTGGACAGATTGCCGATCTTGCGGTCCAGCACCTCCGTCAGCCCCGTTTTCTCCGCCGCCAGCGCCACATGGCCTTCGATGGCCTTGGGGGCCACCTCCTTGAGCCGGCTGGCAAAGCGCAAAAAGGCGCGAACGGTCATTTCGTCATACAGCGGGGCCTGTTCGGGCAGGTAGCCCAGCAGCCGCTTGGCCTCCCGGGGATGCGTGAGCACGTCGAACCCGCCGATCCGCGCCACGCCGCTGGTGGGGGCCAGGCAGCCGGTAAGGATATTCATGGCCGTGGTTTTTCCCGCGCCATTTTGCCCCAGCAGCCCCAGCACCTGCCCCTTCGCCGCCTGAAAGCTCACGTTTTCCAGCGCCTGATGCGCGCCGTAGCGCTTGCTCACCTGTTCCATCCCGATCATGGCCCCTGCTCCTTTCCTTTTGCCCTCTGATTATAGCATAATCCGCCCCCGCCATGCGTGAACAATTTGTAAAAGCATGTGCGGCCCCAGAATTTACAAGCCCCCTTTGGCGGCACGCTTTACGAATGGGCGCAAGATGTGGTATAATGGATGGTGGTATATGCCTGCCGCCGTTTCAAAGCTGTGAAACCGACGATTATTGAGCAGACCATTTGACCATTGATTAAAGGAGAAGAACGCTTTATGATGTATCGCAATAATAACCGGCTGCATATGAACGTGACCGATACGCGCATGCAGCGGCGGGTGCTGGCCCTGATCTGCGTGGCGCTGCTGATTTCCACGGTTGCTTTCGCCATCACGGCCCATCGCAACAGCGCCTATCGCACCCGGGCCCAGGAGCAGTTTCAGCAGCGGATGATCGGCGCCGTGTCCAACGCCATCGACGAAGTGAACCGCATGGCCGGGATGGTCACCTCCACCACCACGGCCCGGCTTTCCAAGGTGCGGCAATATGTGTATTACACCGAGCAGCTCAACAGCATGAGCATCGCGCTGTCCGGGGAAGCGGGCCGGCTGGCTCCCAACGAAGCCTTTACCGCCCTGTATGGCGATCTGGAAGCCTTTGAAGCCCTCACCCAGACCGCCACAACCTCCACCCTGGATGCCCGCACCCTTCTGCTCACCCATCTGACCACCCTCCAGACCCTGCTGGCAGGGCAGTAACAACCGCGCAAAGGGTTGATGGACGGAAACACTTTGGCCCCGGGAAACCCTTTAGGATAAATGCAGACGTACATGGAATCAGACTGTTGAAAAAGTCCCTATACGTAAAGCAGGATGCAATGAAGGGCTGCAAGCCCTTCATTTTTCATCGTATCGACCGGCTTTGCCGGTCGGGCGGGGCGATTTTTCGGAGCAAAGCGCAGAAAAATCATTTCCGCAGCCTTGCCATGCAGGATGAATCCTTCATCCTGCATGGAGCGTGTCAAAAACATCGTTTTTTGACACGCTGATGGAATCAGCAATGCACCCCGGATGGGGAAAGGGACGGCGTTTCGCTTCCTTCATCCATCCGGGGTGCATTGCCGATAACACGTCGTTTTGCGCTGGTTTTATGGCTTTCCCGAAAAAAGCCCTGCATTCCTTTCCCGTTACAATCCCGTCGCTTTCCAGCCAAGCAGCCCTGCCAGCCAGCGGAGAACGGGCCAGGAAAAGACGACCGGCGCATCGGTTTCATCCGCAATTGGCTTTGCCGACGGTTCCTCGATTGCGCACAGCTTCAGCGCTTCCGGATACAATACGCCCCACCAATTGTGTCCTGTCGCCGGGCCCAGCTCCACATACACCGTCAGCCCCGCCCTCTCCCCCGGCGGCTGCCAGCAGCGCAGCGTCACCCGGGCGTTTCCTGCCCGCCAGGCTGCCAGCGCAATCCGGGGCAGGGCCGCAGGCACATCAGCTCCATCGGCGGGAGGAACGCAGCGCACCGCATCCCGCACCCGCAGCTTTTCTGCCTGTGCAAGGCGGCTGTCGTCCCGGGCGATCACCCGCAGATAAACAGGCTCCCCCGCCGCCTGAAAGCAGGGAAGCAGCGCCAGCAGCAATCCCAGCGCCGCGCATAAAAATCCGTGCATGCCTTCTTCCCCTTTCGAGCGTTAGCATGCGCGGTTTTGCTTCATTTATACCTGTACAGGCCGTGCATTCATGCCTGTCCCCATGCAGGCAGCGGCGACACGCATACCGTTTCAGGCACATCCAGCGCCGGACCATACGCGCCATTTCGCGCCATCCAGGCGATTCCGCCGCCCTGCTCCTGCGCCAGCAGAAAGCGGCCCTGGGTCATGCGGAAATCCCGGGGCACAGCGCCGGGCGTGGGCAGCCAGCAGGCAAAGCGCAGGGTATGATCCGGCAGACGATCGAAAACGGCCAGGCTGTCATGGCCACGATTGGAAATCACTACCTGCCTGTCATCCATGCGAATGGCGGCAGCCTTGTTTTCCGGGCCCTGATAGCCCGCTGGGAGAGTAGACAGGCATTGGCGGCACGCCCACTTGCCCGCAGCATATTCAAAGGTCATGGCCCAGCCTTCCAGCTCGCCCGCCAGATAAAACCGATCCGGTCCGTCAAAGACCAGATGCCGCGCGCCAGTGCCGGGCGGGCAGGAAATGGCGTCCCGCTGCCGCAGGGTGCCGTCCGCCTGCGCGTCATAAACAACCACCTGATCGCCTCCCAGATCGCAGACGAACAGCTCCTGCGTGCCGGGGCGGAAGGTGCACTGATGGGCATGGTGCCGCTCCTGCCGTTTGGGATTGGGCCCCAGCGGGCCCTCCAGCGCCGCCAGCTGAATCATGGGCTGAATCATGCCCTGCATCAGCGGAAACACGGCCACCGTGCCGGTCATATAATTGGCGGCATAAAGGAAGCGCTCCTGCTCCCCCAGGCACAGATGGCAGCAGGACAGGCCCCTGGACAGCTGGCGGGACAACAGCCGCAGCCGCCCGTTTTCCCAGGCAAAGCTGGCGGCCAGGCCCTCCCCCGTTTCCCAGTCCGCGCCGGTGGAGAAAATCACCGGCTGCTTTTCAGAGGGCAGCACCCAGGTGGGCTTCGCCACTGCCCGGGATGCGTCCAGCAGGCGGACTTCCCTTTCGCCCGCTTCCACCACAGCCACCCCCGGGCCGCCCTTGGCCGTATAGCTTCCAACCGCATAACGCATATGCCCTCTCCCCTCCGATCAGAACAGGCCGGTGATCCGGCCGTTTTCATCCACGTCGATGCCCTCCGCAGCAGGAACCCGGGGCAGCCCCGGCATGGTGAGAACATCCCCTGTGAGCACCACCACGAACCCCGCCCCGGCGGAAACCTTTACCTGCTTCACCGTCACGGTGAAGCCCTCCGGCGCACCCAGCTTCGCCGGATCATCCGAGAAGGAATACTGCGTCTTGGCCATGCATACAGGCAGCGCGCCAAAGCCCAGCGCCGTAAGCTGATCCAACTGCTTTTTCGCGGCGGGCAACAGCGCAATATCCGCCCCATGATAGACCCGCTGCACCACGGCGCGAATCTTCTCCTCCAGCGAAGCCTCCGGCGGATAAGCGAACGCAAAATCGCCCGTTTCTTCCTCGCACAGGCGCACCACTTCCCGGGCCAGCGCCATGCCGCCCCTGCCGCCCTCGGCCCATACCGTGGACAGCACCGCGTTCACCCCCAGCGCCCGGCATGCATCCATCACGCATTGAATCTCCGCGTCCGTATCCGTGGGGAACCGATTCACCGCCACCACGCAGGGCAGATGATACACTTCCTTCATATTGCCCACATGCCGCAGCAGATTGGGCATGCCTGCCCGCAGCGCTTCCAGATTTTCTGCGCCCAGCGCGTTTTTCGCCACGCCGCCGTGCATTTTCAGCGCCCGCACCGTGGCCACCACTACCACCGCATCGGGCCGCAGGCCAGCTATGCGGCACTTGATATCCAGAAATTTTTCCGCGCCCAGGTCCGCGCCGAAGCCCGCTTCCGTCACGGCGTAATCCCCCATTTTCAGGGCCATGCGGGTGGCCATCACGGAATTGCAGCCGTGGGCGATATTGGCAAAGGGGCCGCCATGCACAAAGGCGGGCGTGCCCTCCAGCGTCTGCACCAGATTGGGCTTGATCGCATCCCGAAGAAGCGCAGCCATGGCCCCCTGGGCCTTCAGATCGGCGCAGGTGACGGGCCGGTCATCATACGTATAGCCCACGATCATCCGGGCCAGCCGCGCCTTGAGATCAGGCAGCGAATCCGCCAGGCACAGCACGGCCATGATTTCGCTGGCTACGGTAATATCGAAGCCATCCTCCCGGGGCACGCCGTTGGCCTTGCCCCCCAGTCCGTCCACGATAAAGCGCAGCTGCCGGTCGTTCATATCCACGCAGCGCTTCCAGGTGATTTTCCGCACGTCAATGCCCAGGCGGTTCCCCTGCTGAATGTGGTTATCCAGCATGGCGGCCAGCAAATTGTTCGCCGCGCCGATGGCATGAAAATCCCCGGTGAAATGCAGGTTAATATCCTCCATAGGCACCACCTGGGCATATCCACCGCCGGCCGCGCCGCCTTTAATACCGAAAACCGGCCCCAACGACGGCTCCCGCAGGGCCACCACCGCGTCCTTGCCGATCTGGCGCAATCCGTCCGCCAGACCGATGGTGGTGGTGGTCTTACCCTCACCGGCGGGGGTGGGGGTGATGGCCGTAACCAGAATCAGCCTGCCGTTCGGGCGGTTCGTTTCGCCCAGCAGCGCCGGATCGATCTTGGCCTTGTATTTGCCGTATTGCTCCAGATATTTTTCGCCCACATGGGCCCGGGCGGCAATTTCCTGTATAGGCTGCATCCGGCAGCCCTGCGCAATTTCAATATCGGTCAGCTGGGGCATGGATTCTCCTCCTGGCAATGCGGCCTGACGCCGCAGAATAAAGTATATGCATATTTATTATAGCGGATTTTTTCCCGGCAGGCAACCCGGCATTTCGCCTGCCGCGCCGCCCCGCTCCCGAAACGCCGAGGGCGAAAGGCCAAACTGTATCCGAAAGCTGTAGGAAAAATAGCTCTGATTGGCAAAGCCGCATTCCTCCGCAATCCTGGAAAGGGGCAGCTCCGAGGCCGTCAGCAGCGCCTTGGCCTGGGTCAGCCGCAGGCGGCGCAGATAATCTCCCGGCGTCATGTTGGTGGCCTTGGCGAACAGGTGATAAAAATAGGAAACGCTCAGGCTGCAATGCCGGGCCATATCCTCCGCCTGAATGGGCTGGGCATAATGCTCCCGCATAAATTCAATGGCCTTCATGATGGCGCCCTCCGCCTCCCCCTGGGCACCCTCGCCCTCCGCACGGCCATGGGCCCGCCATAAATCGCATAAAAGCGCCGAAAGCTGCGCTGCGGCGGACAACTCCCCCGGCCCATCGAAGGCGGCAAAATCCCGGCCGATTCGGGAAAGCGCCGTCAGGGACGCGGCGGCATCCCCGGCAGCGGGGATAAACCTGGGCAATCGCCCCAGCAGGGCCGGCCATTCCTCCCCATCGCAGAAAAAATGCACATATTCCGCTTCGAAATGCAGCCGGCTTCTGCGCCGGTCCCCAGGAACGGCCAGCAGCAGATCCCCCGCGTGAAGGGGATGCGCCTCGTCGTTGATGTACGTCACGCCCCCGTCGCCCACAAAGCATTCCAATTCATACTGTTTCACCGTCCGCAGCCGGGTCAGGGTCTGTCCGGGAAAAAAACGGCGGCTGTCAAAGCGCCCCGCCCCCAGCACATAAGGCATTGCATGCTGCATGGCCGTCTCCTTTCAAAAAGCAGAAAATCGATAAAACACCGGATACTGACAACAGCAATCCGCATCAGAAAATGCTATAATGGCCTTAGATTCCGCAAGTAAATCGGAAAAGGCCTCCTGCGAAATCAGTATAGCATACAGACGATAATCCGTCAAAGAAAACGGCGCGTAAAGGAGCAAAAAAGCATGCAATGCACTTTTCTGGGCCAGGCAGGACTGCTGCTGAAAACCGGCGGCGTATCCATCATGATCGATCCCTATCTGTCCGACAGCGTGGCGCAGAGCAATCCCCGCAACAGGCGGCGGCAGCCCATCGACCGGCGCTATCTGGCCATGCAGCCTGATGTGCTGATTCTCACCCACAGCCATCAGGATCATGCCGACCCGGAAACCCTACGGCATCTGCTGCTTCCCGCATCCCGGATCTGCGTGCTTTCTTCCCGCAACGCCTGGCAGCTGGCCCGGCAGTTTGGAGGCGAAAGCAATTACGTGTCCTTTAACGCCGGCGCCCGCTGGACGGAAAAGGGCGTGGCTTTCGAGGCCATTCCCGCCGCCCACAGCGATGACGCGGCCATCGGCGTGGTCATCCGGGCAGAGGGCAAAACCGTCGTCCATACCGGCGACACGCTGGATCACCAATCCGTCCGCGCCGCCCTGCCCAAGGGCGCGGACGCGCTGTTCCTGCCCATTAACGGCGTGGGCAATAACATGAACATGTACGACGCTGCCAATCTGGCCTGCTGCGCACAGGCAAAGCAGGCTGTTCCCCTGCATTACGGGATGTTTGACAGCCTGGATCCCCGGGCTTTCCCCTGCCCGCAGAAGCGGATTCTATCCATCTACCAGGAAGAAGCATTATAAGGAGGCGCTGAACATGCAGACATATCCTGTAGAAAATCACGAAAGCAGCCTGGTTCCGGACGGGCAGAAATGGCGGCTGTGCTGGGCGGATGAATTTGACGGCACGGTTTTGGATACAGACAAATGGGATTACCGGCTGAGCATGATGGGCAAGCCCTATCCCGGCTGGACGGATCAGGGCGTGCAGCTGGACGGTCAATCCCACGCCGTGTTCACCCTGCTGGCGGATGGAGAGGGCCGGGCCATCAGCTCCCAGCTGCAAACAGGCTATAATTTCATGGATACGCCCGTGCAGGAAACCCGGTTCGGGGAGGATTATCTCCAATGGAACATTGGCAAGCTGCACCCGGAAAAATTCACCCATCGCTACGGCTACTTTGAATGCCGCTGCCGTCTCCAGCAAAAGGAGGGCTGGTGGAGCGCGTTCTGGGTGCAGTCTCCGGTGATTGGAGCCAGCCTGAGCCCTGCGGAAACCGGCGCGGAGCTGGATATCATGGAATCCTTTCATCCCGGCCAGGTGGCGCCCCATAACGCGTTTACCGGCGGCTACGGGCTGGATATGAAGCGCGCCATTGCCGGCCGGGGCGCGGAGGGGCTGAGCCTGACGGAATATCACCGCTTCGGCATGCGCTGGGATAAAACGGGCTACACCTTCTATATCGACGGCCGGGAGGACGGGCATATTGGTCAGTACATTTCCCATCGTCCGGAGTTCCTCCTGATCTCCACCGAGCCCATGGGCTATCGCATGAAGGCGCATCAGCCCACCGCTCAGGCCCAGGCCGCAATCGGGGATACGTTCCTGGTGGATTATGTGCGGGTATTCGACCCGGTGGAGGAATAAGCCCATGAAAATTACGGAAATCAGGCCCTTTGTGGTGGACTGCTTCCGCACCAACTGGGTGTTCGTGAAGGTCTGCACGGACGAAGGGGTTTCGGGCGTAGGCGAGGGCACGCTGGAATACAAGGAGCAGGCCTTTTTAGGGGCGCTGGCCCATCTGCAGGACGCGCTGGCGGGACAGGATCCGCGAAATATCGAACGCATCTGGCATGACGCATACCGGGACGCGTACTGGCGAGGCGGCCCGGTGCTGATGAGCGCGCTGTCCGCAGTGGAAATGGCGCTGTGGGATATTCTGGGCAAAAGCCTGGGCGTGCCGGTATATCAGCTGCTGGGCGGCAAGGTAAACGACCGGGTGCGCATTTATGCGAACGGCTGGTTTTCCGGCGCAAGGGAGCCCGGGGAATTCGCGCAGAAGGCCCGGGCCGCCGCCGCCCGGAGCGTGACCGCCCTGAAATGGGATCCCTTCGGCAAAAGCTATCTGAGCATTTCCAGCGCTGCGCTGGATCAGGCGCTGCGCTGCGTGGCCGCCGTGCGGGAGGCGGTAGGGCCCGGCGTGGATCTGCTGATTGAGGGCCACGGCCGCTTCAACGTGCCCACGGCCATCCAGATTGCCCGGGAGCTTGCGCCCTTCAAGCCCATGTGGTTCGAGGAGCCTGTGCCCCCGGACAGCCTGGAGGCGCTCAAGGAGGTGCGGGATAAATCGCCCGTACCCCTGTCCGCCGGGGAGCGGCTCTACACCCGCTGGGATTACCGCCGCTTCTTTGATCTTCTGCCTGCGGATTACATCCAGCCGGACGTTTCCCACGCAGGCGGCGTAATGGAGCTGAAAAAAATTGCCGCCGAGGCGGAATGCCGTTATATCCCCTTCGCGCCCCATAATCCCTCCGGTCCTGTGGCCAACGCGGCCACGCTGCAGCTGGCGGCCTGCTGTCCCAATTTCGCCATTCTGGAAATCATGTACAGCGATGTGGTCTGGCGCAGGGATGTGGCGAATGAAAGCCTGCGTTTCGAAAACGGTTGCCTGGAAATTCCGGATCGGCCCGGGCTGGGCGTTGAGATCAATGAGGAAGCCTGTCGGGCCCATCCCTATCAGCCCCATACATTGCGCCATTATACCGGCGCGCTGACGGATATCCGTCCCGCCCAGACGGCGTTTTACTTCTGAGGATTCGGATGGCAGGAAAGGATGAAATAAAATGCAGCGGTTACAAAAAATCGGCCATGTAACGCCCAAAAACGCCGCCCAGGTGCGTTCTTCCCGGCTGGGCATCGGCTTTGAAAAGCTGGATCGGGATGTGTTTGATCCCGAAAAGGCCT
Organism: uncultured Clostridia bacterium; assembly: GCA_934630705.1. Taxonomy (GTDB): domain Bacteria; phylum Bacillota; class Clostridia; order Christensenellales; family Aristaeellaceae; genus RUG563. The sequence goes on from CAKTWP010000001.1 coordinate 295,953, forward strand.
ATGACAAGGTGGCCGCCCTGGGGGTGAAATGGGTGCGCATCCAATCCGGCTGGCAGCGCACGGAACGGGAAAAGGGCGTGTATTCCTTTGCGTGGCTGGACAGCATTGTGGATCAGCTGATCGTTCGGGGCCTGCGGCCCTGGATCTGCCTGTGCTATGGCAACGGGCTTTATGACGAAAACGCCGCAAAAATTTTCGGTGCGGTGGGTGTTCCGCCGATTTTCACGCAGGAGCAGCGCGCCGCATGGCGCGGCTATGTGGCGGCGCTGGTGGAGCGGTATCGGGATCGGGTGTCTCATTATGAAATCTGGAATGAGCCGGACTGGTGCTGGAAACACGGGGCGGACGCTACCGAGCTGGGAAATTTCACCGTGGATACCGCCAGGGTAATCCGCAGCGTCTATCCCGGCGCCCGGATTATCGGCGGAGTGCTCTGCGACCCTTCTCTGGATTTCATCAATCGCGCCCTGGCCACCACGGATATGGCCCGGTGGATTGACGCGATTTCCTTCCACGAATACACCGCCGATGAGCGCAGCGTGCCCGAGCGGGTGCGTTCGCTCCATGCCTGCGCGGACCGGTATCGACCGGGAATCGGGATCATTCAGGGGGAATCCGGCTCCCAATCCCGGGCCGGGGGCAATGGCGCGCTTCATGAGCTGCTCTGGACGGAAAAGGCGCAGATGAAGCAGCTGGCCCGCCATACCCTGATGGATCTGGCTACAGACGTGGAATTCACCTCCTATTTCTCCTGCATGGATATGATCGAAGCTCTGCACGGAAAGGTGGGTGACACGGCCAGCTATCTGGATTACGGCTATTTCGGCGTACTGAGCGCGGAATTTGACGATCAGGGCCGCTCCACCGGCGCGTATCACCCCAAGCCCTCCTATTTCGCCCTGCAGGCCATCAGCGCAGTGTTTGCCGGGGAATACCAGCGGATTGCGAGGATGCCGCTGCGGGTGACTCCCCAGTTTTTCGCGGCCTATGGCCAGCAGGAGCTGGGCCGGGATCAGCTGGCGCTGAGCTGGTATCGCCGGGAGGGCGGCGAAGCGCTGGTTTACTGGAAGCCGGAAAATGTGCTTACCACGGATTTTCTGGGCACCCTGTCGGGCCAGCTGATGACGGAGCATGCGGACTTTACGCTGATTGACCTGTGCGACGGAACGGTCTACGCCCTGCCTGAGGGCATGGTGGAGAGCCGGGGGTACGGGCTGTATAACCTGCATCATCTGCCGGTGCGAGATACGCCGCTGGCGCTGGTCATGGGCAAATTCTGCGATTGGAGTGAAGAAACGCCATGAAAAAAGCGCTGTTTGTTACCGGCGGCACCGTGGGCACCGGGCTTGCCATCGCCCATCGGTTTGCCCGGGCAGGGTATGCCGTGTTCATTTCCAGCCGAAGCGAGGAGCGCGCCCAGGCGGCTGCCCGGGAGGTGGCCGCCGTCCACGGCGTAACGGCCAGCGGCTATGCCCTGGATATTCAGGATGAGCCCCGGATTCAGGCGATTTTCCAGGATATTGACGCGCAGGACTGCTTTGTGGAAACCATTGTGCTCAATTCCGCGGATTTGGGCTTTGGCGCGGATCCGGCGAAAGGGCAGGATTTCTTCACTGTTCCGGCAGCGGAATTTCAGCGGGTGTTTGAAACCAATCTGGTCTGGAATTTCATGCTTATCCGCCAGGCCGCGCTGCGCATGCGGACGCAGGGCCGGGGCGCGATTGTGTTCATTTCCTCCAATACGGCGGATCGCGCCATTCCTGGCCGGGTGGCCTATTGCGCGTCCAAGGGCGGCATCAACGCCATGAGCCGGGCGCTGGCGGTGGAGCTGGGGCCCTATGGCATTCGCTGCAACGCCGTGCTGCCCGGCACCATCAAAACCGCCCGCTGGCAGGCCATGGGCGACGCCCAGATCGTCAACGGCCAGCTCACCCCCATCGGCGATATTTCCGATTTTGAGGATATTGCCAACGCCGTCTGGTTTCTGGGCAGCGATGAAAGTAAAAATGTTACCGGCGCGGAAATCCTGGTGGACGGCGGCATGAGCGCCCAGCTTTTCCCCCGAAGGCTCAAGGAATGGAAGCAAAAGGCGCAGGAGCGCTGAAATGGATGCTGCTCAGGCAGCCCCCGTTGGCATGCGTGCCGTGTGCCGGCGGGGGCCAAGTGCATAGAAAGTTTCTCCTTGTGCTCGGGCGGAAGCTGTGATATATTGAATACGTTCTGAAAAACACAAAGGAGAAAGCCGTATGTTTTCCTTGAAATTCATCAGCGCTTCCCGGGAATATACCACCTTCACCCGCTTTGTGCCCGCCCCTTATCTGCGCCGGAGCTTTACGCTTGCGCAGCTTCCCGCCGCCGCCACCGTGACCATCTGCGGCCTGGGCTTCTATGAGCTGTTTATCAATGGCGTGCGGATCACCAAGGGAGCGCTGGCCCCTTACGTCTCCAATCCTGACCATATTCTGTATTATGATCGTTACAATGTGCTGCCCCATCTGCGGCCGGGGGAAAACGTGATTGCCGTGATGCTGGGAAACGGCATGCTTAACTGCCCCGGCGGGGCTATCTGGGATTTCCAGCTGGCCCGGTTTCGTTCCGCGCCCAAGCTGGCGCTGGCCTATGAGGCCGAGGAGGACAACGGGGAAAAGACCTGCTTCGAGGCGGACGAACAATTCCGCTGTGCTCCCTCCCCCATTTACTTTGACGATCTGCGCGCCGGCGAATTTTACGACGCCCGGCGGGAAATTCCCGGCTGGAATCTGCCGGACTTTGACGACAGCGGCTGGCAGCCTGCGCTGCATGCGGAAACGCCCAGGGGCGAATGCCGCCTGTGCCAGGCCGAGCCCATCGTGACCACGCAAACCCTCCGGCCCATTGCCATTCGCCGGGCCAAAATCGGCAAGCTGCCGCATCCATGGGAAATGCCGGAAAGCATGGAAGCTGAGGGGGTGGAAGCGCAGACGGAGGGCTGGCTTTATGATTTTGGGGTAAACGCCGCCGGGCTGTGCCGGCTGAGGGTGCGGGGCAAGGCGGGACAAAAGATCGTGATGCAGTTTGGCGAAGCGCTGGATGACGCGGGCAATCTGGATCTGCGGGGCATGTTCTTCCTTCCCCAGGTCCTGAATCATCGGGATATTTACATCTGCAAGGGCGAAGACGAGGAAATCTACCTGCCCTCCTTCACCTATCACGGCTTCCGCTATTGTCTGGCGCTGGGGCTGGCGGAGGAGCAGGCCACAGAAGAACTGCTTTCCTATCAGGTGATGAACTCCGATCTGCATCGCATGGGCGGGTTTGACTGCTCGGACGAAGCCCTGAACAAAATCTATCAGGCCGCCATCGTATCCGATCTGGCCAATTTCTATTATTTCCCTACGGATTGCCCGCATCGGGAAAAGAACGGCTGGACCGGCGACGCGGCCCTGTCCGCCGAACAGATGCTGATGAACCTGAACCCGGAAAATTCCTTCCGGGAATGGCTGCACAATATCCGCAAGGCCCAGCGGGAGGATGGCGCGCTGCCCGGCATTGTGCCCACGGCAGGCTATGGCTTTGACTGGGGAAATGGCCCGGCCTGGGATTGCGTGCTGTTTAATCTGCCCTTCTTTATCTGGCGCTATCGGGGGGATACGGAAATCATCCGGGAGAACGCCGGGGCCATGATGCGGTATCTCCATTATGCAATGACCAAACGGGATGAGCGCAGGCTGATCTGTATTGGCCTGGGCGACTGGCTGCACGCCGCGCATCACAACCAGCCCAAGGCCCCGCTGGTTTTTACCGACACCGTCGAATGCCTGGATATGAGCCGCAAGGCGGAAAGGATGTTTGCCGCCGCAGGGATGGAGCCGGAGCGGCAGTATGCCCGGGCTGTCCACGATGCATTCCGGGCTGCCGCTCGGAAATATCTGCTGGATCTGGGCACCATGACGGCCTACGGCTGCTGCCAATCCAGCCAGGCCATGGCCATTTTCTATGATCTGTTTGACCCTGCGGAAAAGCCCGCGGCGTTCCAGGTGCTGCTGGAAATGATCGCGCAGAACAATGAACTGATGGACGTGGGCATTCTGGGCGGGCGGGTGCTGTTCCGGGTGCTGGCCCAGTTTGGCCAGGCGGAGCTGGCATATCGGATGATCGCCACGCCCCGGAATCCCTCTTACGGCTTCTGGATCAAGCGGGGGGCTACCAGCCTGTGGGAGGACTTTGACGACGGGGAACAGCCCGGCTCCCGAAACCACCATATGTGGGGCGATGTGAGCGCATGGATGATTGAAATGCTGGCGGGCATTCAGATAAATCCCGGCTGCGTGGATCCCGGCGAAGTGCGGATTCAGCCGCATTTCATCAAAGCGCTCACCCATGCGGCGGGATATCATCAGGGCGTGCACGGGCGCATTGCCTCCGCCTGGCGGCGGGAGGACGGGCTGATCCGCCTGACGCTGGACGTCCCGGCAGGCTATCGCGGCGATATTCTGCTGGACATGGACTGGCAATTCGAGGACGGCGCCCGGGCCCGGCCCCTGCAAAGCGGCGAATATCTGCTGCTTCCCCGCCAGGTGAAGGACAAATTCTTCATGCCGGAACGATAATTGAGAGAACATATGCATGGGGAGCCCGGTTTTGCGTCAAAAGCGGGTTCCCCATGCCCCTCCCGAAAACCAATTGGGATAAAAGTTTAAACTGATTTTTATTAGCAATGCGCCCCAGACAGGAGAAGGAGACGATGGTTCGTGTGCTCGTTTCCTTCTTCCTTCCGGGGCGCATTATATATAGAACTTCATCCCTTCACCGCGCCAAGCAGAGCGCCCTTGGTGAAGTATTTTTGAATGAAGGGATAGACGCAGATAATGGGCAGGATGGTGATGATAATGGCGGCCATTTTCAGCGAATCGCTGGTAGCGCCGGTCTGGGCGAGGGCAATGGCGTCCGACGCGTCCACGGCGATGCGTTCGCTGGCAGCCATGGCCCGGGCCAGCATCTGCTGCAGCACGGTCTGCACCGGCCAGAGCTTATCGGTGGTCATGTAAAACGCGCCGGCATACCAGTCGTTCCAATGGTTCACCGCCACATACAGCCCGATCACCGCCAGCACCGGCTTGCTCAACGGCAGAATCACCCGGAACAGAATGCCCAAATAGCCGCAGCCATCCAGCTTCGCCGCCTCCTGCATGGCAAAGGGAATGCCATCGAAAAAGGCGCGCATCATCATCAGATAGGTCACGCTGATCAGACTGGGAATCACCAGCACCCAGAAGGTATCCAGCAGGCCCAGCTCCTTATACTGAATATAGGTAGGAATCGTGCCGCCGCTGAACAGCATGGTGAACGTGATGAGAAACAGAATGGTCTTGCGTCCGGGCAGTTCCTGCTGCTGCAGGGCGAAAGCGGCAAAGGCCGTGGCGGCCAGCGACAGGAGCGTGCCAATCACCGTACGCAGAACGGTAATCCGATAGGCGCGGATGATCGCGCCATCCCGGAATACCTCCCGGTAATTTTCCAGCGTCCACACCCGGGGCCAGAAGTATACGCCGCCCCGGGCGGAATCCTTTCCGTCGTTCAGGGAAAGCGCCAGCACGTTCAGGCACGGCAGGATAATCACCAGGCACAGCAGCGTCACCAGCGTATAGGTGATCACCGCCAGCGCCCGATCCCCGCTGGACAGGGAAATACCGTTTTTCTTCATTGCTTCATCCGCCCTGCTTCATCATGGATTTTTTCTTCCCGGCGGCCGTTGGCCGTGCGGGGCATGCCGCGGCATGGATTGCATGAGAATCTCCGCCGCATCGCAGCGCCCGGGATGCCCGGACAGGCCGGGCACCCCGAGACAAAAGGACTTACTGCTCCTGATAGATGAACAGCGAATCAGGCTCTTCCTGATGCAGCTTTTCCAGATAGGCTTCAAATTCGCCAATGCCGGCGCTCTTGAGCTGCGCACGGTAGGTTTCCACAATGTTCCTGACCTGTTCTTCGGTCTCCGCAAAGCAGGCCTGCACGAACATTTCGTTGTAATCCAGCAGGGAGAGCTGCATTTTCAGATCCGCAAACTGTTTCAGCGCCAGGAAGCTTTCCGCCGTCAGGCCCTTAACCCGTTTGATTTCCCGGGGATATTTTGTGGCCAGCTCAATCGCACGGGAATAGGTGGTGCTGCTGCCAGAGCCAGGCCGATTCTCACCAAAATACGCCATCGGCTGGAGATCGGTAACGGCATAGTAGAAGAAATAGTAGCCCTGAACACCGAAGCTTGCGCCGATGTTGTCAGACAGCCAGGCAGTGTCGCCCGCATCCAGATGAGCCTTCACTTCTTCCTTAATCACAGGCTTGCCATCCACCATTTCATAGGACACGCCTTCCACGCCATAAGCGCCCAGCAGCTGGCCCTCATAGGTGGACAGGAAGTCAAAAAACGCCAGAATTTCCTCAGGTTTTTCCGCATCAGCAGAAATGGCCATCACGCCGTTGCCGCCCTTGCCGGTGGTGTAATCACCGTTGTAGCCGGAGCGATCTGCCAGCGGGCCCAACGGCAGCCAACGGTCATTGGTGTAGATAATGCTCTGATAAGCGTCCACGCCTGCAATGATGGCAGAATTGCCGGTTTCAGCGGCCTCCATGGCGCGGGTACCGTCCATGGTAAAGAATTCGGGATTGATCAAGCCCTCGGCCAGCATTTTGCGTACAAAGGCAATGCGCTCATAGATGAAATCGGTTTCCACATCGTGATGCGCCTTGCCGTCTTTATCCAGGACATATTTGCTGGACGAGACGCCGGCATACAGATCGGGAATCACGCCCTCCAGCGGACCCACGCCGCCGCCCCAATACTTGGGACCGACAGGATAAACCGGATCGCCGTTGTCATCCTTGAAGCCACCGTCCCGGATGGCCACACAAAGGTCATACATCTGCTGAGACGTGCGGATACTGCTCACATCCACGTTCAGCGCCTCCGCAATATCCGAACGGATAAAGAGGCCGTAGGACGTGGCCTTTAACGGATCGTAAACAGTGGAATTATCCACGGCGCCAACGCGCAGATGCAGAATATAGGCTCCATCCAAATCCTTACGGAAGGTGATGTTGTTATAGGAATCTGCTGGCAGATAATCCTTATCCAGATACTTGGAAAACACTTTGGTGTTGGGCAGCAGATCCGTCAGATCGGCGAACATCCCCTCCTGTGCCGCCTTATAGAGAGCAGGAAACTCGGGGCGAGTGGAGTTATTCAGATAGCTGAGAATCACGTCGGCGATATTGCCGGCGGCAAACTGAGCGGTCATCACGGCGGTGTCGTTATCGCCGGGGGTGTAGCGCACGTCCAGCGTGATGCCGGTGAGCTCCTTGATCTTCTTGCCAACAGCCGTGGCGGAGAAGTCTTTGGGCATGGAATAGCCGATATCATCGATGTAGGCCTGCACGGTGATGGTGCGGTCCGCGATCCAGGTATCGGGCTTTTCCTCCGCCTGAACCGGCACGGCGGACAGCAGCAGCGCCAGGGCAAGCAGCAGCGCGGCAAGGGACCGGAAACGTTTCTTCATGGTTCATACCTCCATTCTTTTTATATGCAGGCTCCGGAGAGCCCGGCATCCGTTTTCAGGCTCACCAGAGCCCCACGTCGGCCACCCTTTTGCTGATGCTGTTGGTGGCCACCACCAGCACCAGGCCCACCACGCCCTGAATCAGGCCGATGGCGGACGCATAGCCAAACTGGCCGTTTTGCAGTCCGGTTCTGAGCACATACACATCCAGCGTATCCGCCACGGCCATGTTGCCCGGCGTGCGCAGCAGCCACATCTGGGAAACGCCGGAGGAAAGCAGGCCGCCCACGTTCATGATCAGCAGCAGGCACACCGTGCCCAGAATGCCGGGGATGGTCACATGCAGGATGGATTTGAAGCGATTGCAGCCGTCAATCTGCGCCGCTTCGTAAAGCTGCTGATCGATATTGCTGATGGCCGCCAGATAAATGATGGAATCCCAGCCGATATACATCCAGGTGTCCATCAGGAACAGAATCTGATCGAAATACCGGGCCTTCATCAGGAAGAAGGTGCTGCCGTCCCCGCCCAGCGCGCTGATGATCTGGTTCAGCATGCCGGTATTGGGGGCCAGAATCCGCTGCATCATCGTCACCACTACCACCGTGGACAGAAAATGCGGCAGATAGGAAATGGTCTGGGTAACGCGCTTAAAGCGCGGGCTGCGCACTTCGTTGAGCAGCAGCGCCAGAATCACCGGAAAGGGAAACTCCAGCAGGCATTTGACCATGCCGATACGGAAGGTGTTGCCGATCAGCCGCCAGCAGTCATAGCTGGTGAAAAACGTGCGGAAGTATTTCAGACCCACCCAGGAGCTGCCCCAGATGCCCTTGCGATAGGAATAATTCTTGAAGGCCAGCACGTTTCCGGCAATGGGCACGTATTTAATCAGAATAAAATACACAATCGCCGGAAGCAGCAGCATATACAGCGGTGCACAGCGAAGGATGCGCCGCCCCAGGGAATGGGTTTGGGCTCCGCTCCGGCGCGGATGCGCGGCAGATTTCATCATGGCTTTTTAGCTCCTTTGGCCCCGCCTGGGGCAAACGCTTGATCGATGGCAGAACGGTTCTTGCAGCTTGCAAGGGTATTATATGCTTTTTTTCACTCCCGCAGCAAGGGACAAAAATGGAATATTCAGTGGATTATTTTCCAAAAAGGTTAACAAAATCGGATGTATCCTATATAATAGGAATACGCTATCCAAGCCCGTTTTTCCATCCCACAGCAGAAAGGAACGATCCCTATGGCCCCTGCTTCCCGCGTTGCGCCCGGCCTTCGTCCCATGCAGTCCATTTCCATCCAGCTCACAGCCTTTGCGCTGGTAATCAGCATGATCCCGCTGTTTCTCATCAGCGGGGCGCTGATCGTGCGGCTGCAGCAAGTGGCGGAGCGGGAATTGACCCAGTCCTATGAATGGCTGGCAGAGGAGCATGTACGCAACGCTGAAAAGAAGATTGCGGAGTATCGTTCCGGCCTGCGGTTAGCCGCCCAAAGCACGGCCATTATTCAGGCACTGCTGAACAAAACCGAGAATCCCTTTCTGCTGGGGCGCTCCATCAGCGCCGAGCTGTTTCGCATCATTCCCGTGGAGCGTCATATGGAAATCCATAACTGCATCCTGTACGCCCAGGGCTTTTCCAATATGTACGCCGCCCATGTGACCGTGCTCACCGACGCGGTTCAGCGGCGCTGGGAAAGAGACGGTTACGCAGCAGGGGATGCATTTTTCATGAGCCGCACCTGGAACGGCCATCCGCTGCTTTCGCTGATGGCCCCCATTACCAGCGTGAGCCTGCGGGATTATACGGCCACGTCTCTGGGGATGCTGAAGCTGGATCTGCGGTTGGATCTGCTCTTTGCCCCCGCCGCCTATCGCACCGGCGAGGGCGGGCAAAGCTATCAGTTGCTGCTGACGGACGGCCAGGGGCAGGTGCGCTACTGCTCCGAGCGGGAGCTGCAACTGGATGTGTCCGCCTGGCCCGGAGATGAAGCGGAGCAATTCCTGCAGTCCCCGGACGGCGCGTCCTATCTGGTGCTGAAAAAAAGCATCCCGGATTACGGGCTTTCGCTGTTTTATCTGTTTCGCAATGATGCGCTGGTGGAGCAGAAAAAGGCGCTGTATTACGGCTACGGCCTGCTGCTGCTGGCGCTGCTGGCGGTGATTTTTCTGGTGGTGCGCAGCTATTTCCGCCGCCTTTCTCAGCGGCTGGGACTGCTGCTGCGCAAATTCAGCCAGGCCGCCGAGGGCGATCTGCGGCCCAAGCCGCCCATTCCCGGCCGGGATGAAATCACCCTGCTGGACACGGGCTTTGAGCATATGATCCGCCGCATGAACGCCATGAACCGGCAGATGGCGCAGATGAACCGGCAAAGCTATGAACAGAAGCTGGCGCTGCATAACGCTCAATACCGCAATCTGCAATTGCAGATCAATCCGCATTTTCTCTATAACACGCTGGAAACCATCGGCGCTATCGGGGAGATGCATCAGGCGCCCCAGGTCAGCGAATTGTGCGGCAAGCTGGGCGACATTTTCCGCTACAGCCTCAGCCAGCGTTATGATACCCTCGCACCCCTTGCCTGCGAGCTGCAGCAGCTGGAAAACTATATTTACATCCAGCAGGTGCGCTATCAGTTTCAGGCAAGCTTTGTAATCACCGTGGATCCACAGACCGTCTACGTGCCCAAATTCATGCTGCAGCCCATCGCGGAAAACGCCGTTCTTCACGGCCTTCGGCAAAAGGCCCAGCCGGGCACGCTGTCTGTCGTGGCATCCCGGGCCGGGGAAGGGCTGGCAATTTCCATTTCCGATGACGGCGCGGGCATGGATGAAGCCCAGCTGACCCATCTGCGCCGGGAGCTGCAGCGGGAGGAGGCCGCTCCGGCCACGGACAGCGGCCTTGGCATCGGCATTCTGAATATCCAGCGGCGGATTCGCCTGGCCTACGGAGCCGGCTATGGCATTCTGGTGGAAAGCCGGCCCGGCGAAGGCTCCACCTTCACCTTGCATCTTCCATGGCTTACCCAGGGGGACGCAGCGCCCCGAAAGGAGGCAGAGCCATGAGCGCCTTTCATCTGCTGATTCTGGATGATGAAGCGCTGATCCGGCAGGGGTTGATGGCGCGGATTCGCCGGATGGGGCTTTCCGAATTTGAGCTGCTGGAAGCGGATTCCGCTGCGGCGGCGCTGGCGCTGTTTCAGGAAATGCCCATTCATGCCGTGCTGGCGGATATCTGCATGCCCGATCAAAGCGGACTGCAGTTCATTGCCGCAGCCAGAAAGCTGCAGCCGGAAACGCTGTTCGTGGTGCTGTCCGGGTTCTCGGAATTTGCCTATGCGCAGGAGGCCATTTCCCTGGGCGTGCGGGCGTATCTATGCAAGCCCGTTTCCAACGCCGTGCTGCAGCAGACGCTGGCAGACCTGCTCCATCAGCTGTCCGGGCGCGACCCGGAGCAGCGGCAGGACGAGGCCGTAGCCGCCGAGCTGGGCCGTTATTTTGCTCAAAGCGGGCGCGGCGCCGACGGGGCCCTGCCTGCCCTTTCCAGCCGCTGCCCTGCGCTGCTGGATCGGCGGCACAGCGTGATTCTGGGCATTCTGCAAATCGAGCGCGCCGGCTTTGGCGGCGGGCAGGGCGGAAACGCTTCGTCGGTGGCCCGTCTCTGCCGGGACGAAATGCAGGGCCGGAACGGCTGGGTTTTCGCCTGTCCGCAGCAGCAAAACCGGCTGTATCTGCCCTTTTTTGCCGCTCAGCCTGCCGCCCTTTCCCCGGAAATCAGCAGCTTCTTTGAAGGGCTTCTGCGGCGCTGCCGGCAGGCGGGCATCGAAGACATGCTCTTTCTGGGCTGCAGCAGGCCGGCCCCGCAGCTGCATTCTTTGATGGCGGAGGAAGCCAGCGCCGCCCTGCTGCAGCGCCGGTTTCGGGGCCAATCCGCCCTGTGCTTTTATGAAGCGGCGGTTCACAGCAGGCCCCAGGGGCTGCCCAATCTGGATCTGGAAATTCTGCGCCGGGACATTCTGCGGGGCTCCCGCAGCAAAATCCGGCAGCGGCTGGAAGAATTATTTTCCGAGGATCTGTTTGCAGGCGGGGAGCTGGCGTATCTGAACTGGCTATGGGTGAGCGTGATCAGCCTGATGCTCAATACCTTCCCCCGGCTGGACCGCGGCACCGTGAATCATCTGCTGATTCAGGTATCCCGCTTTGAAGCCTACGCTGCCCGGGATCAGATCATCGCCGCGCTGATGAAGCTGGCGGATCAGGGGCTGGGCCCGGCCACGGCCATGGAGCCGGAGGACAAGGTGGACAGCCTGGTGCGCTATATTCAGGCGCATTACAATGAAGAAATCAGCATTCAGGCCCTGGCCGATCATTACGGCATGACCCCGGGCTATCTATCTTCGCTGTTCAAGAAGAAAACCAACAAGACCATCGTGCAGTATATCACGGATCTGCGGATGAAGCGCGCCCGGGAGTATTTGGAAAAATCCAACCTGAGCATGGGAGACATCGCCCAGAACATAGGCTTTAACGATGCCCAGTATTTTTCCCGGGTGTTCAAAAAAAGCGTGGGCGTTACGCCCGGACAGTATCGGCTGGTTCATCGAAAAAAGGGCGGCCCATCATAAGCCGTCTTTTTTTGAAAAAAACCGCGATTCTTACAATTCCGTCACTTTCTTTAAGCAAAAGTATGCTATACTGACATTGTGCCCTGGCTGAAAACCATCAAAACGAAAAAAATTTCCAGATCAGGGAAACAAAACGTGGTTTTCATCGTCTATATATTATGGAAGGGTTTGGATTATCTTGACGAACGAAAGGAGAAATGTATGAAGAAGATCGGAATGCTGCTGGCGCTGTGCCTGTGCCTCTCTCTGGTCGCCCTGCCGGCGCTGGCCGCTCAGGGAGACGCGGCGATGTTTCTAACCAACAAATCCATCTATGACTGCAGGGTGAGAGCCGTACACGCCGAGGGCGACACATTCTACCTGGTCAAGCGGGACGTCGACTACGTGTTCAGCTATTACTCCTACCGCGTCGGCGACGCAGAGCCCACGCTGATAATGGAAGGGGAAATCGAATATCGGCAATCGGAGGCTGATCCGTTTTTCCGCGCCCACACGTTTTTCTTCGCGGACGGCGCGTTCTATGCCCTCAACACGCAAACCGGCGTGCTGCTGAAGCTGGCGGCGGAAAACGGCAAGCCCGTGGTGGCCCAGGCCGTGACGCTGGACCTTTCCGATTTCCAGTATACTGAAACCTACGAGGATCAGGAATATACCTACACCCTGGATCTGCAGGGCTGGACGGCGATGGGCAATGAGCTGTTCGTGCGCCTGCGGGACTACAACAACGGCGACGGAAAGCCCCAGCTGGCCATGCTGGACATGACCACCGGCGAAAAGACGGGATACGATGTGTCCTTCGTGCGCCTGTTCACCCCGTATCAGGACGGCAAGCTGCTGTGCATGGTGGTGGATGACAACAACATGTACGACATCGACAGCGGCAAATACAAGCCCATCCCCTTCTCCGTATTCGATCCGGAAACGGATACGCTGGAGCCCCTGTTTGAATTGGCGGACATGAGCTACTATGACATTTACGCCATGACCTATGACGCGGAAAACAACTGGCTCTATCTGGCCTGCCCCGAAAGGATTTACCGGGTGGACTGCGCCACCGGCGAAATCGTGCTCAGCGCCTATGTGCCCTGCTCCTATTATCAGGATTATCAGGGCTCCGCCATCGCCCGGGTGGGGGCGCATGTGATGGTGCTCGGGTCTAACGGCGTGTATGTGCGTCTGGCAGATCCCGCGCAGCTGTCCAAGGACGCGCTTACCATCTATAACGGCTATAGTGACGACGCCCATAACCGCGCCATCGCCCAGATGGATGATATCCCCGTCACCTTCTTTGATAAGGCCTATTATTCCACCGCCCAGGAGCTGGGCCAGGCCATGGTCAGCGGCGAAAACGAAATCGATATTTTCCGCGTAAGCCTGAACTACATGGATTTCCAGCGGCTGATGGAAAAGGGCTATTGCTATGATCTGTCCGGCAGCGAAAAGCTTTCTGCCCTGGCCGCTCAGTTCTATCCCATCCTTTCCAAGGAAATCGCCCTGGACGGAAAGCTCTACGGCATGCCCACGGATTTCTATGTGAACACCTGGTCCGTCTCCTCCGCGCTGGAAAAGAAGCTGAAGCTGGAATGCCCCAAGACCCTGGTGGAGCTTTGCCAGTTTCTTAACGACTGGGCGGAAAAGGGCTATTACGAGGAATATACCGATTATCAGCCCTTTGAAGAAGAAGAGCTGCGGAACATGATGATTTATCAGGCCCTGAGCATGTATATTGATTATATGCAGGCTACCGGCCAGACCCTGAAGCTGGATACGCCCGAGTTCCGGGAAATCATGACGGCTGCCGCCGCTGTGGACGTAAGCGATTATGAAATTCAGGTGAACTGGGAGGACAACGACAGTGTCAACGAGCTGTTCAATAAGTCCGGCCTGTTCCAGAACTATCAGTACCTGAGCGTGCGCAATAATATGCGTTTTTCGCAGGATGAAGACTACGACACCTATTCTCCCATGCTCCTGACGCTCACAGAAAACACGCCGCTGTGCCTGTCCGCGCAGGTGGAGGTGATGTTCATCAATCCCCGGAGCAAGCATCTGGACGCGGCGTTACGGTATCTGGAGCTGTATATGGAGAATATCGAGCCCTCCATGCTGGCCATGATGTGCCCGGATAAAAACGATCCCATTGAGAATCCCCATTTTGAAGAAACCCTCAAAATCTACCGGGATAACATCGACCGCATCAAGAAGGCGCTGGAAACCTGCAAGGAAGAGGACAAGGCCGCTTATCAGGAGCAGCTGGAAAACTATGAGGGCTATTACAAGGACTGGGAACGGGAAGGCAAGTATTCCGCCACTGCGGAATCCATCGCGGCATACCGGGCCTATGATTCCTATTTCTTTGTGAGAAAGCCCAACGCGTTTTATTCCTCCGGCAGCGACGATAGCCTGAGCAACCTGCTGTCCCGGTTCCTCGACGGCCAGCTGCCCCTGGAACAGTTCATCCAGGAATTTGACGCCAAGCTGCGGCTGATGCAGAACGAATAACGGCTGGCAGGGCTCGCGGCGGGGAGGGGGCGCCCCGGGCGTCCCCTCCCCGCGGCCTGAGCCGCCGTTTTCCGCAAAGGAGCTTGTATGTTTCATCGGAAGAAAAGCCTGTGGCTGTTTTTGTTGCCGGGGCTGGCAGGGCTGATGCTGTTCTATGTGGTGCCTTTTGCCGGCGGCATTTATTACAGCCTCACCGACGGCACCATCAGCAACGGCTTTGTGGGCCTGGAGAATTACCGGCGCATCTGGCAAAACCAGGTGTTTCGCCTGGGCCTGCGCAACACGCTGGAGCTGTCGCTGATCTGCGCGCCGGCCATTTTTGTGTTTTCCTTTATCCTGTCGGCCATGCTGCGCACGCTGAAGGAGAAAAGCACGCCCTGGCGAAATCTGCTGCTGATGCCCTATCTGATGCCCTCCTCGGCGCTTTTGATCGTGTGGCTGCTGCTGTTTGATTATGGCGGCGTGATTAACCGCATCGTGGCGGCGCTGGGGTTTGACCGGGTGCTCTGGCTGGAAAGCGAAGCCCTGCGGGTGCCGGTGGTGCTGCTCTACATTTGGAAAAACGTGGGCTTCTCGGTGGTTATTTTCTCGGCGGCGCTGCAGGCCGTGCCCGAGCCTCTGTATGAATTTGCCCAGCTGGAAGGGGCCAGCCGCTTCCAGCAGGAAGTGAAAATCACCCTGCCGCTGATCCTGCCCACGGCCTTTCTGGTGTTCGTGCTGGCATGGGTGAACGCCTTTAAGATTTTCAAGGAAGTATACTTCATCGGCGGAGCCTATCCCCGGGACGCGGTGTATACCCTCCAGCATTTCATGAACAACAAGTTCGCCAAGCTGGATTATCAGGATGTGACCGCCGCTGCCTATTCCTTCGCCGTGATCGTGCTGGCGCTGTTCGGGGTGCTGTATATGAGCAAGTCCGTGCGGTCCAATGAGGGGTGAAGAAGCCATGAGAAACGCGCTGCGAAAGGAGGGGAAAGCCACGAAAGCCCATCGTCCTCCGATTCGGCCGGGCCGAATCGCCCTGTACGCCGTTTTGTGCGTCACGGCTGTGCTGCTCCTGCTGCCCATCGTGCTCACCTTCCTGTATTCCTTCTTCCCGCCCAGGGAAATGGGAGCTTATCTGAAAACCCGGAACAATTATCAGGCCGGAGCATGGATGGACATTCTGCTCTCCCCCGCCCAGTTTTCCCTGCGCCAGTATTACACCGTGCTGATCGAAAAGCCCAAGTATCTGAACCTGTTCGTGAATTCGGTGAAATACACCGGGGTCATTCTGCTGGGCCAGGCGATGGTGATTCCCGCCATGGCCTACGCCCTGAGCCGGTTTAGGTTTCACGGCCGGGATCTGCTGTTTTTCTGCGTGCTGGCGCTGATGCTGCTGCCCTTCCAGGTGACGATGGCGCCCTCTGTGATCACCATGCGCGCGCTGGGGCTGATGAACACGGTCTGGGCTGTGATTCTGCCCATGATCTTTTCGCCCTTTTATGTTTTCCTGCTGCGCCAGTTCATGATCGGCCTGCCCAACGAATTGCTGGAAGCGGGCATGATCGACGGCGCAGGCACGGGCCGGTGCTTTATCTATATTGTGCTGCCGGTCTGCCGGCCCATATTGGGGGCGGCGGTGGCCCTGTCCTTCGCGGATTGCTGGAACATGGTGGAGCAGCCGCTGATTTATCTGGCCGCTTCTCAAAACAAGCAGCCCCTGTCGGTGCTGTTTAACCAGCTGTCCACGGAAAACGCGGATGTGGCCTTTGCCGGAGCCGCGCTGTATATCCTGCCTGCGCTGCTGATTTATCGTTACTTCCAGGAGGATATCCTGCTGGGCGTGCAGCTGAGCGAACTGAAATAAGCAAGGGAGCAGAAGAACCATGAATGGAAAGAAAAAAGCGCTCAAGGCGCTGGTCGTACTGGCGGTGGTGATCGCGCTGTGCATGTTCTTTTCCCGCACCGTGCAGACCATCACCACCCCCAAGGTTCAGCGCATCAGCGCCACCAAGGGCAAGCTGGAAGAAAAAATTTCCCTCTCCGCTTCCATCTATTTCCCGGAAACCGCCGCCGTGTTCGTCAAGGACGCCAAAAAGCTGGGGCTGACCGTGGGCGAAGTGAAAGTGCGGGCAGGGTATCAGGTGAAGGAAGGGGACGTGATCTTCACCGCCGACGCCCCCGAATACGAAACCAAGCGCAAGGAGCTGAAAGCCAGCTACGATAAAAAGGTGCGGGAGCTGGCCGAGGAACGGGCAAGCCACGTGCGCATCGCTTCCACGTCCACCCAGAACGACCGCTATAACCTGCTTATGGACGCCTATGACAAATATTATTCCGCCCGGTATGAGGCCTATCGGACGGCCAAGGAATACGGCTTCCTGCTGCCCGGCCTGGAAAGCATCTGGGACCGGCTGGTGGATCCGCCCCAGGCTGTGGCCGACGCAGCCAAGAAGGCTCTGGACGCGAAAAAATATCTGGATGAATGCGAAAAAACCTTGCGCTCCATCTATAATACCGGTAAGGATCAGGTGAACGACACCACCTTCGACCATATCAAAAAGATGGATAACATGCGCAGAGAGATCGGCGATTTGCAGGATCAGCTGCTGGAGCTGGACGCGCTGTATGCCTCCCTGCAGGAAATCAAAGCGCCCCACGACGGCTATATCACTGAGATTGCCGTGAAGCAGGGCGAAAGCTATGACGGCTCCAAGGCCGCTTATACCATCAGCGCCGCCGGGGCCGGGCCGGTGCTGCGGGCGGATGTGACCAATGTGACCAAGAGCATCGCCGCCGGCAACAAGGTGACCCTGGAAAGCGGCGCCACCACCGAGCTGCAGTCCATTGAGATTATGCCTACGGGCCAGAAATATGCCCTGATCAAGCTCTCCTCCGCCGTGCTCAAGGCTGGCGGCGGCATGAGCCGCATGATCTCCGAAACCGCCATTCCCCTGACGCTGACCTATAAGGCCGCAAAAAACACCACCCTGCTCCCCGCCTCCGCCGTGCGCCAGGACAGCGACGGCAGCTATTACGTCTATACGATCAGCCGCAGCTATGGCGGCGGCATCCTCAGCAGCGGGGATACGATAGTGAAGAAAACCGCCGTCACCGTGCTGGAAAAGACGGACAAGATGGTGTCTCTGGCCGATGACCTGCAGTATACCGAAATTGCCGACCGGGAGGACCGGGCGCTGACCGACGGCCAGGCGGTGATGGATTATGTGGATTAAACGGGGCATTGCCCTGGCGCTGTGCGCCGTGGTGATCGGGCTTTGCTGTGTGCAGGTGCTGAAGGTGGATACCGGGATGCAATACCTGATCCTCTCCCCCACCGAGCCGGCTCAGGACCCGGAAAAGCCCACGCCCACGGAGCTGTCCAAGCTCATTGACAAGCTGAAAGCCGCCGCCGCTGATTGGAGCGGCATCATCTCCTGCTGGGCGCTGAGCTCCCAGAACGAAACCGTGTCCCTCAGCGGCAAAAACGCGCAGAATACTTCGGCCCGTCTGGTGGGCGTATATGGCAATCAGGCGGCGCTGCCCGGGCAGCTGGCCCGGTTTGGCAGAACCTTCTATGAAGAAGAGCTGGCCCATGGAGACAAGGTGATTCTCCTGTCCGAAGCCCTGGCCATCGCCCTGTTTCGGGCAGGCGATCCGGTAGATCGGATCGTGACCATCGGGGAAACGGAATACCGGGTGATCGGCATTCTGCGGGGCGGGCGCACCCCCGGCGACCATGACGAATACACCGCCTGGGTGCCGCTGCTTGCGCTGAATCAGGCCCAGTTTCAGACCACGACCCTTACCGTTTCCGCCCGCTCCCTGCCCGGGGCCGGCGCGGCCAGCCAGTTCAAAACCGATATGAACGCCT
Source organism: uncultured Clostridia bacterium (assembly GCA_934630705.1). GTDB lineage: Bacteria > Bacillota > Clostridia > Christensenellales > Aristaeellaceae > RUG563. Next base: position 314,469 of record CAKTWP010000001.1, read on the forward strand.
GGCATGCAGGCGGCGATTTGTATCTGCTTTCCAAGGAGCGCCAGCGGGCGCTGCTGCCCGCTCGGCTGCTGGCGGCGGTGATGGGCTTTGCGGTGATGCTTCGGCTGATGACGCTGTATCGGCGCTGGGCCGCATCCCTTTACCGGGATTATCGCCGGCGGCTGGAATCCCAGTTTGCGGTGCAGCTGCTGCCCCGGCTGCTGGGCTATGGCGCGATGCTGCTGGCGGCCTTTGGTGTCTGGCTGGCAGCCATGTATTTCCTGGTGCAGTTCATGCTGCAGCCGGTGTATGTATTCCCCGAATGGGTGCCCGCCGTGCCGGTGGAAATCAGTGAAATTCTGAAAACCTTCTGGCAGAATCAGGCTTCCGCCACCCGTATCGTGGAGCTGCGCACGCCGGAGCTGCTGACGCTGCGGTTCTATCGCAGCGCGCTGACCGCCGTAAGCGTGCTGGCCGGGCTGATCTTCTTCCCCGGCTGGCGCGCGGCCTGCCAAAAGGCGGACGCAACCCACGCAGGCGCCCGGCGAACGCAATAGCCCGTCCCCCAGGCGGAGGCTTTGACGGCCCCTGCCGCGTTCCGCCAAAAAGCCATTGGCCCAAGGGCGTTTCCCCTGCAAATTATCATGCTCCCCAGCGTGGACAAGGCTCGATACGCCGTTTCCTTGTCCCTCTGAGGAGCATTGATGTTAAGATGGTAAACCGTTCATCTCTCCCGGCTTTCCCGAAGCGTCTCCCCGCAGCAGAGGACGTTCAGCGAAAAACGCCCCTGTGCGCCGTTCGCGCCCGCTCCTGCAAATAGGCATGGGGCGTGAGGGTTTCGCATTTCTGGAACGCGCGTTTGAAGGTCAGATCGTTTTCATAGCCAACGGCCTTGGCGATCTGGGCCAGATTGGTCATGCCGCCAGCCATCAGCTCCTTGGCCCGATCCACACGGATATTGCGCAGATAATCCACAAAATTCACCCCATATGCGCTCTTGAACAGCTTGCTCATGGACGACGCCGTCATATCGAACCGCTCCGCCACGGCCTGCTGCGTCAGGGAATACTCGCAAAAATGCGCCTGCACATAATCCCGCACCTGCTCGGCCCGCTGGGGCACCAGCCGATCATACTGGGCCTTGCGCTCCTGGCAGAGCAGCTCAAACGCCTGGCGGATGGCGGCGAAGCTTTCCGCCCCCGCAGACGCGGCAATGGCCCGGCCAATGGCGGCGGTCACATCCGGAGAATCAATGCCGGTTTCGTCCAGCAGCCGGTGAATCACACTGAGCAGATACACGGCCAGATGCCGCAGCGCAGCGGTGTCTCCATACATCCGCAGATTTTCTCTTTCCAGCAGCACCAGCGTTTTCCCCATGCCCCGCTCGTTTCCCGCCCGCACATCGTGCACCAGGTTTTCCTCCCAGCCAATGGGCAGGAAATACTGCTTGCGCCGCTCGATATGCGCCAGCAGATTGTTTTTTTGCTGATACTGCTCCGTGAGCCCCTGATAGAGAATGGGCAGCGCATCCATTCCTGAGGCCACCGCGCTGGCCAGCACGTCAAAGCCCGTCCCATAAGCCTCCATTTCCTGGCAGCGGCATTCCAGCTGCTCCAGCATTTGACGCAGCGTCTCCCCATCCTGCTGATAGACAATGGCGAAGAATTCGTTTTCCCGGGCCTCCACCCATTCATAGACCATGCCCATCTCCGCCAGTGTGCCCTGCACCAGCGCTGCCAGATCTGCCCGCCGGGCCACGCTTTTCTCCCCGACATGCAGCAGCAGCACCGCGTAATTCATTTCCCGCGTAAAGGGAATGCAGTATTCCCGCAGCTTTGCCTCCAGCCGTTCCTCATCATATTCGCCCCAAAGCAGCCGCTGGAGATAGTGCATTCTGGCAAACAGCAGATATTGCTGCACCTGCTGCTCATTCCTTTGGCGATCCTCCATCAGCCGGGAGAACACCCGGCTCATTGCCTCACTCTCATCGCCCACCGTTTCCGCGTCCACCCCCACATGAGTCATCAGCTGCTGGATAGGGGAATACATCCGCTTGGTCAGCAGCCAGCCGCTCCCTGCCGCCAAGGCCATGGAGCCGATCAGAAAGCTGAACAGAATCAGCAGCGGCAGCAGCGGATGCGCGCTTTCGGCGCGCAGAACGATTTCATAGCGCAAATCCATGGAGGGAAAAGCGCTCTGATACGTATAGCCCACACCCCGGTTTTTCCCATCGCCCTGAAGCCGGTAAATATCCTCCCCGGAGGAGCTATAAAAGCGGACGGATTCCAGCATCTGCACTTCATCCATGCTAAGGAATTTCAGCAGGCTGCGCTCACTGAAAAAAAGCAGCAGCTTGGCCCGGGGCGCAGTGGTGGCGTCAATGCGCTGGATCAGCAGCATCCCGGAATTAAGGAAGCCCCCCTCTCCCGTACGCACGGAAAAAACGCTGCTGCGGCTTTCATCCCGCAGCAGGAAAAGCACCTTCTCCCGCTCCGCGCCGGGAATGCCGATTTCGGAAAGGCAGTCGGCCAGGGTGGTCCAGCCCAGCTTGCCAATGGCCTGATCGTGTCTGGGAAAGACCACGTGCAGGCTGTCCGCCCGATTGAGAATGCTGGCGTAAATGCCGATTTCGGCAGCGATTTCCGTGCGCCGGAAGCCGGAAATCCCGGTGTTGAGAATGGGCGAATCGCTCATCACATGGCGCACCCAGCTCACCTCGTTCAGCTTCGCGGCCAGATTTGCAAACTTCTCCACCTCCTGATTCAGCCGGGCGGAAAAATTCATGGCGCGATTATGCAGCTCCGCCGTCTGCTTTTCATTCTGAGCCTTCAGGGCGCGCAGCTCCAGAATGCCCGTAAGCACAAAGAGAAATGCAAATATCAGCACGGAGAGCACCAGAAACATTCGATAAAAATATTGCCGCTTTCTGAGCTTGTTTTTCATTTCTCTCATCCTTTGAAACGCAGACACGGAGAGGGGCCGCGCGCCTGCGCCGCTCCACTCCGACGTCTGTTTTTTGTTCCGGATAGGCGGGCGGACGCACCGCGCCCTCGCCCGCCACATCTCGTTTCAGGGAACTATTGCAGCATATTCCGGCTTACTTCGCCAGCATTTCTTGGGCGCGTTCGTACCGTGCCTGAAGCACCGCCAGGATTTCATCCAGGCCAAGAGCCTGCATTTCCTTCAGATATATATCCCAATCCTCAAAGGAGCGCTCGCCCATAACCAGCTTGGTGGCCAGCTCGTTCATATAGGTTTCCAGGTCAGTCTTATATTCCGCCACAAGCTCGGATTCCTCCGGCGTGCCGATAGCGCAAAGCCTGTTGAGGGGATCGCGGCAGATGAAGCTGTCGTAGTTCCACAGAACCTCCTTCAAATAGGCCTGATTGACGGGATTCCAGTCAGTGATACCGCTTTCCACGTCCTTCACGGTTTTCTTCTCGGTACCCATGGGCAGGCTCTCGTTCCACAGGCCGTAATTGCGGTTATGCTGCGCAGCGTCATTATCGTAGTTTCCTTCAATCACCGGCGGCTTCACGGCCAGGCCTGTTTCAGGATCCGTTACCCAGGTGATGCCTTCCAGCTCGGGATGGTAGCCTTCGCCCAGCAGAATATAGTCCTCCGTGAAGGTGAAGTCCAGCAGCTTGGCAATCGCTTCAACCTTATCAGTCTTGGCGTTGATGGCCAGAGCGCGGCTGTTGAAGCCCACACCGCTATTGATGAGGGCGTATGGCTTTTTGTCCGCATAGGGAGCAACCATGTAGGGCGTATAGACGGGGGTGGGCAGGCTGGGATCCACCGTGAAGGTCACGCTGCGGCTGACCCAGTGGGTTTTGCCAATCAGCTTGTTTTCATTTTCCAGGGTGGCCTGAGCGCTGGTCATTTCCAGAACACCCGCGTCATACAGGCGCTTAACGAACTTCAGATAGTCTTTCCAGCCCTCATGGTACCAGGGGGCAGTGAATTTCCCCGCCTCGGGATCCACATAGTACCAGGTGTCGCCAATGCCGTACCAGGCGGCCGTGGGCGAGGGCGCGGCAGCCATGAAGATCATTTCATTCTTTTCCCCATCGCCGTTCACATCGTTCTCACGGCAGGCCAGCACAAAGTCAAACAGCTCGTCAGGCGTGGCCGGAACGGGGCGGTTCAGCTTTTCCGCCCAGTCCAGACGGATCAGCCCAACAACGTAGGAGGCGCTGACGATGTCCCCGTTTTCATCCCGCACGGAGCTTGCGCCGCCGATGTTCGACCAGTACAGCTCGCCGTCCAGCCCCTGATAGGCCACCCGGTTTTTGCCGTCGCCATTCTCCAGGTATTCTCGGACGGTGCCGTCCGAGTAGGGATACAGGGCGGAAAGCGGCAGGAAGTAGCCGTCCTGCGCCATGGAAACGCGGGTTGCGTCATCCAGCGGCTCGATACAGTAAATATCCGCATTCATGCCGGAGGCCAGGGAGGTGCGCAGATAGGTGTCGTACTGATCGTCGGTCACCAGATCCCATTCAATCTGCAGCCCTCGCTCAGCCAGCTTCTTCACAAGCAAATCATAGCGATTGCTTTTCAGCTTGCCGTTGACAATATCGCTGAGGTAGTAGGTGTTTCCGCCGAAATTGTTGCTGTTGTCGTTGGTAACCACGCGGATGGTGGTCAGCGTTTCCTCGGCCATGGCGGGCGCGAGAGCGGCCAGCAGCACGCAGGCCAGCAGGATTGCCAGGGTTCGTTTCATGGGGATACCTCCTTTTTATTTTGTGATGCTTACTCCTTCAAAGAGCCAAGCATTACTCCCTTGATAAAGAAGCGCTGAAAATAGGGATACACGCACAGGATGGGCAGCACGGACAGGATAATCATGGCGTATTTAAGCTGGGCCATGGCCAGCTTGAACTCCTCCAAATCCCTGGCCGCTTCCTCACTGAGCTCGTCGCTGACCACCGTGGCCTCCAGCGTGAGCATCCGGCGCAAATACAGCTGCAGGGGCTGCCAGGTTCGCTTGGGCAGATAGATATACGCGGAATACCAGCTGTTCCAGGAGCTCACCATTTCCCGAATGGCAATCACGGCGAAAATGGCCACGGAGCTGGGCAGATAGACGTTGAGCAAAATCTGATAGATATTCGCTCCGTCGATGCAGGCGGCCTCCCGCAGCTCGTCGGGCACGGTGCGGAAGAAGGAGCGCACAAGAATGATATTGCTGATGGAATAGCAGCCGGGAATAATCAGCGCCAGAGGCGAGCCGTACATGCCCAGCTTCTGCACCAGCAGGAAGGAGGGGATTAACCCGCCGCTAAAATACATGGGCACCAGCAGGAACCAGGTAAGCGCCTTCCGGCCCATGAGCTTTTTATAGCTCAGGGGATAGGCCACCAGCGTGGCGGTAACCAGAGGCAAAACGGTGTTTGGAACCAGATAAATCAGGGTGTTTTTATAGGCATGCCAGAACTCCGTGTTTTTCAGCAGCACCTGATAGGCGTTCAGATTCAAGCCGATGGGACGGACATACACCTTCATCGTGATGGCCACCTCCGGCGCGGAGAGGGAAATAATGAGAATATAATACATGGGATAGAGGGTGATGAAAATCACGAAGACGGAAATGGCGTACATGATTACGTCAGCCGCAACGCTGCCTTCCCGGATCCGATTTTTGCGGCGGGACTTTCCCGGCTTTACAAGAGCGGTCATAAGCAATCGTTCCTTTCTGCGGTTTACCACAGGGCATAGCCCGTCAGCCAATCGCTGAGCTTATTGGCGGTGAAGGTGAGCGCAAAGCCGATCAGGGACATAAACAGCCCTGCGGCGGTGGTGAGGGAATACTGGCCTTCCTCAATGCCCAGGCGGTAAATATACGTGCCCAGCACATCGGAAACCTCATAGGTGGCAGGCTGATAGAGCAGCTGGATAAAGGAGCTGTCCGAGCTGAGAATGCCGCCGATGCTCATAATCAGGTTAATGGCGATAATGGGCCGCAGACCGGTGAGCGTAATATGCCACACCTGCTGCCAGCGATTGGCCCCGTCCAGCTTGGCCGCCTCATACAGTTGAGGAGAAATGCCGGAAATGGTTGCCACATAGAGGATGCTCCCCCAGCCAAAGCCCTGCCAGACCTTGGTGGCCGTGTAAATGATGCGGAAAGCGCCGGAATCCATGCGATAGTTTTTGGCCGGCAGGCCAAAGATCGTTAAGAATTGCGTAATCAGCCCATCCGTATAAATGAAGGAGCACACCATGCCTACCACCACCACCGTGGAAATGAAATGCGGCATATAGCTCACGGTTTGCAGAAACTTCTTGAACCGCAGGGCCCTGATCTGGTCCAGCAGCAGCGCAAACAGGATCGGCGCCAGAAAGCCGAAGGCCAGGCTGTACAGGCTCAGGATCACGGTGTTGCGCAGAATCCGGGGAAAGTATACGCTGGAAACGAACTTCCGGAAATTGGCCAGCCCCACCCATCGAGCGGCGTTGGGGCCGATAATGTCCTTGCCGGGCAGATACTTCTGAAAGGCAATCAGAATGCCATACATGGGAATGTAGCTGAACACCAGAATCAGGGCGATGGTGGGCAGCATCAGCAGCCATAGCTGAGCGTTTTCCTTGATTTCTACCCGTGTGTAGGTCTTCCTTTTTTTCATGCTGCCGGGCAGTATGCTTTCCGTGATGCTTTCCGTGCGCACGCGGCCGTCTCCTCCTTTGCGGGTCGCGGCTTTTTGCGTCCCGCTTGTTGGTTTTATGGTATACCCCATTCCTGCCGCTGTCAACGGTCAGCAATTTCCGGGCGGATTGCGGCGCGTTTTTTTCCGGGCTTTCCTGTCCAGCCGGCATCGGAAATTACTGAGTCCGGTAAAGGCATTGACATACGTCGTCCCAGCCATTAAAATAAAAGCCGGTTAAAGCGGCATAGCAACGCAAAAGCAAACGCAACGGATGCAGGAAACCGTTTTTTTGCACAGGAAGCCGGCGCTCCTGCATGATGCATGCTTTTCATCATTGCCTTTCGCCGCGGAGTTCGATATACTGTTCTTGCTATAAAATACGAAAGGGATGAGCTGCATCCATGCATGCGATGGCTCAAAGCATCGGCTCGCTGGCCGAACAGCTGGGCTTCCCGGCGGACGCCGTGACGGAGCTGCAATGCCAGGCCGAGCGGGCCGGCGCCGATTCGGCGTTCATGGCGGAATTATCCCGCTGGCAGCAGCTGCTGCCGGAAAAGGAATGGCCCGCCTCAGAGGAACGGGATGCGCTGCTGTCCCCCTGGGCGCAGGCGCTGGGCATGCCCCCGGAAACGCTGGCCCTGCTGGCGCTGCTGAGCGCCTGCCCGGGGCTGAAAGCGGCTTATGACCGCCGGGGGATCCCCGCGGACGTCTATTGGGACGGTCTTTCGGATTTTCGCAGCAAGCTGCTGGAATGCCGGGAGATTCGGGGAATCAATGGCACGTTCGTGCCCGGCTGGTTTCAGGGCCTGTTCCGGCTGCAGCGGTTTGGCGTCGGCCGGTTTCAATACAATATGGAAACGCTGGAAAAGGATTATCCCCTGCCCGACGGCCGGGTGATCCCTGCAGGCGCATTCAAGGTGGGCTGCCATATTCCGTCCCATGGCCCTGCCCTGACCGATGCAGTGCGGATGGATTCCTATCGCCGAGCGCATCAGTTCTTTGCTCCCCGGCTGTATCAGGGGCTGCTGATTGTTTCATGCAGCTCATGGCTGATGTATCCGGCACATCCGCAGTTTTTGCCGAAGGATTCCCGCGTTCTGCGTTTCATGAGCGATTTTGATCTGATCGGCCAAAAGGAGCAGGAGGGCTTCCCGGATGGCTGGCGTGTGTTTGGCCGGGCCTGGGGCGCGCCCTATGCGGCGCTGCCGGAGGATACGTCCCTCCAGCGGGCCTATAAGCAATGGTTGCTGCAGAGAGGCGTAACGGGCCGGGGCTTCGGCCTGATGGTTTTTGACGGAGAGCGGATCATCAATCCGCACCCATAAAGGAGGAAGCAAGCATGGAAAAGCTGCGCGTCGCGATTATCGGAACCGGCGGCATCAGTCACGCCCACATCCGGGCGTGGAAAAAGATGCCGGATTGTCAGGTCATTGCCTGCTGCGATTTGGATGGGGACAAGGCCCGGCGCTTCGCCCAGGATTATGATATTCCCAGCGTTTATACCCACTGCGCCGAGCTGATGGCCCGGGAAAAGCCGGACTGCGTCAGCGTGTGTACCTGGAATTCCGCCCATGCGCCCGTGACCATTACGGCGCTGCGGGGCGGGGCCCATGTGCTTTGCGAAAAGCCCATGGCCCTCAATGCCCGTGAGGCCCGGGAAATGGCGGATGTGGCCCGGGAGACGGGCAAGCTGCTGCAGATCGGCTTCGTTCGCCGCTTTGGCCACGATGCGGACGCTGTACGACGCCTGACCCAGGCCGGGATGCTGGGCAAAATCTACTATGGCAAAACCTATTTTCTCCGGCGCAGCGGCAGCCCCGGCGGCTGGTTTCAGGACAAGGCCTATGCCGGCGGCGGCCCCATGATGGACATTGGCGTGCATATGATCGATCTGTGCAAATATCTGGCGGGGAACCCCAAGCCGGTGAGCGTTTATGCCGCCGCGTTCTCCGGGCTGGATACCTGCGGCGCGCTGGGCGATGCGCCGGACTGGGCCATCGAAACGGGCGCAAGCCCCTTCAAGCACGATGTGGAGGACATGGCCGCCGCCATGATCCGCTTTGATAATGGCTTTGTGCTGCATGCGGAAGCCAGCGCGGTTTTGCATGTATGCGATCCGGGCAGGGATATTCAGCTGTTCGGGGAAAAAGGCGGGGTGAAAATCGGCAGCGCGGTGGAGTATTGCTCCATTCAGGCGGGGATGTATGTGAAATCCCAGCCGGTAGGCCAGACGGGCTTTTCGCATGGCGACGCCACTGCCGCGGAGATTCGGGGCTTTATCGATGCCATTCACGGCGCGCCCTGCCGGGCCAACGCACAGGACGGCGTGGAAATGATGCAGATTATCGACGCAATCTATGAATCCGCCCGCACGGGCAATCAGGTGAACATCCGGTAAAAGGAGGACAGCACGATGATGCAGTGGCCCATTGGCATTTTTGTAGATAATTTTCATTTGGAAATCCGGGAGGCCATCCGTCTGGCGGCGGAAATCGGCGCGGAGGGCGTTCAGTTTGCCGCCAAAGATCCCCTGGGGCCGGACACCATCCGCCCCCAGGAATTCCGCCGGTTCGTGGCGGATCTGGGCCTGGAAATCACGGCGATCTGCGGGGATGTGGGCGGCTTCAAAACCCCGGAAATGGTGGAGCCCCATGTGGAGCAGACGCTGCGCATTCTGGATATGGCCCGGGCTTTGGGCGTGCGGATCGTGACGGGCCACATCGGGGCTATCCCCCCGGAGCCCGCGCATCCCCGGTATCAGATGATGCTGGACGCCTGCAGCCGGGTGGCCGCCCACGCGGCGGAGCTGGGGCTATGCTATGCCATTGAAACCGGGCCCGAGCCCTCCGGCGTGCTGCGCAGCTTTCTGGATGACATCCATTCCCCCGGCATTGGCGTGAACCTGGATCCGGCCAACTTCGTGATGATTACCGGCGAGGATCCGGCCAAAGCGGTGCGCCGTCTGGGGCATGATATTGTGCATACCCATGTGAAGGACGGACGGATGAACCGGTTTGTGGGCGTGGATATCGCCTATAACATGGTGCCCGATCCGGAAAACCGCAAGGCTGGCAGCCGCACCCAAACGCCCATTGGCGAAGGCAGCGTAGATTGGGCGGCCTATCTGCAGGCGTTGGAGGACGTTCGCTATCGCGGATTCCTGACCATCGAACGGGAAGGCGGCGATGACCGGCCTGCCGAAATCCGCCGGGCATACGCCACCCTGCGCCAGTTTCTCGGCCGGGCCTGAGGCGTTCGCCGCATTTATCCCCACAAGGAGAAGAAGCATGCATCGTTTATTTGAGACTCATACCCTGCGCCGGGAATGGGATTTGGGCGGGCTATGGCATGTGCAGACGCCGGTGCGGACGATGGACGCCTGGGTGCCCGGCTGCTGGGAAAACCTGCCGGGGCTGGAGCGATATCGCGGGCAGGCGGAATACAGCCGCAGCATCACGGTTCCCGACGACGGCTTTATGCGGCTGGTCTTTGAAGGCGTGAGCCATACTGCCGCAGTCTATCTGGATGACGTCTGTCTGGGCAGCCATTACGGCGCTTACGGCCAGTTTGCCTTCTGCTGCCGTCCGGGGGCGGGCGCGCATACCCTGCGCCTGCAGGTGGACAACAGCTTTTCCGATGCGTCCGTCCTCCATCGCCCCAACGATTATATGACCTATGGCGGCATCACCCGTCCCTGCCGGATGGAGGGGATCGACCCGGTGTATATCCAGCGGATGCGCGTGCTGCCCGTTCGCGAAGGAGAAAACTGGCGGCTGGATATACAGATTGTTTTGGAAAATCTGGATTGCCGTCCCCGGGACATTTCCCTGCGGCTTCAGGCCGGGGATGCGCAAACCTCCCTGACCGCCCGGATGCCCGCCAATGCCGTAGAAACGTTTTCCTGTGCAATCCCGGAATTTCATGGTGCGCTCTGGCATCCGGATGCGCCAAAGCTGCATCTGCTTCGCGCCGTGCTTTTTCTGGACGGCGCTGCGGCGGATGACCTGATTGAGCGCTTCGGCCTGCGGGAAGCCGTCTGGGACGCGAAGGGGCTGCGGCTCAATGGCCGCCGTCTTCAGCTGCGGGGAGTGAATCGGCATGAGGACATGGCGGGGTTTGGCTGCGCCATTCCCGTGGAGGCCATGGCCCGGGATCTGCAATTGATCAAGGCGCTGGGCCTGAACGCCATCCGCACCTGCCATTATCCCAATGATCCCCGGTTTCTGGATCTATGCGATGAAATGGGCCTGCTGGTTTGGGAAGAGGGTCACGCCCGGGGGCTGGATGAACAGGGGATGCGTTTGCCTGGCTTCATGCCTCAAAGCCGGCTGACCTTAACGGAAATGATTACCCAGCATGCCAATCATCCCGCCATCCTGATCTGGGGCATGCTCAACGAATGCGCCAGCGATACGCCCTTTGGCCGGGCATGCTATCAGGCGCTGTTTACCCTGATGCGAGAGCTGGATGCGTCCCGGCCGGTGGTGTCCGCTTCCTGCCGCAGGGGCGCGCAATGGCATATTCCCGGGGATACACGGCCCGGCGCGCTGCCTGATCTGTGCCATGATCTGGAGGACATCATCTGCCACAATATCTACCCCGGCTGGTATACCGACGCGTCCACGGCTTCCGTGGTGGATGCGCTGTGGCAGGCGGTGCAGGACTGCGGCGGAGCAGGCAAGCCCCTGATCATCAGCGAAATCGGCGCGGGCGCGCTTTATGGATATCGGGATCCGGCGGGCAGCAAATGGTCGGAAGAACGGCAGCGGGAAATTCTGCTGGAGCAGGTGCGCGCGCTGCTTGCGCATCCCCATGTGGCGGGCTTTTTCCTGTGGCAATTTTGCGATTGCCGCATCACCCCGGAAGGCAATCAATTCCGGGATCGGCCCCGCACCATGAATAACAAGGGGCTGGTGGATGAATATCGCCGACCCAAGCTGGCCTATGCGGCTCTGGCAGAGGCGCTTGGGCAGGGCAATCAGAAGAAGGAGGAAAAGCATGGATAAGGTTCGTTTTGGCATCATCGGCATTGGCAACCGGGGCACAGAGATTGCCCAGCGCATTCTGAACGGAGAAACCACGGAACTAGAAATCACCGCCGTGGCGGATACAGATCCTGCCCGGCTGGCATGGGCGGCGGAGAATCTGCCGGGCGTTCAGCGTTTTGACAGTGCCCAGGCGCTGCTGGACAGCGGCGCGGTGGACGCGGTGGTGGTGGCCGTGCCCCATTACGATCATCCCGGCCTGTGTCTGGAAGCGCTGAAGCGAAACATCCATGTGATGTGTGAAAAGCCCGCAGGGGTGTATACCAAGGCGGTTCGCCCGGTGATCGAATACGCCAAGATCTGCCCGGCCACCTTTGCCATGATGTTTAACCAACGCACCAACTGCGTCTATCGCAAGATGAAGGAGATCGTCGCCTCCGGGGCGCTGGGGCAGATTCGCCGGGTGAACTGGCTGATCACGTCCTGGTTCCGTTCCCAGAGCTATTATGATTCCGGCTCCTGGCGGGCCACCTGGGCGGGCGAAGGCGGCGGCGTGCTGCTGAACCAGTGCCCCCACAATCTGGATCTGCTGCAATGGATCTGTGGCATGCCGGTGCGGGTACGGGCCTTTGTGCATAATGGAAAATGGCACGACATTGAGGTGGAGGACGATGTGACCGCCTATATGGAGTTTGAAAACGGCGCCACCGGCACCTTCATCACCTCCACCGGCGACACCCCCGGCGATAACCGCTTTGAAATCACCCTGGATGGCGGCACGCTGATCTGCGATGGGAAAGCCCTGACGCTGGAAAAGCTGAAAACGCCCATTCCCCAGTTCATGCGGGAATATAAGGCCGGCTTTGGCCGGCCGGACTGCGAGGTCATGCCCGTGGAAACGGATGGGCTGAATCTCCAAACAGCAGGCGTGCTCAACGCATTTGCCGCGCATATTCTCCGGGGCGAACCGCTGGTGGCGGAAGGCGCGGAGGGCATCAACGGCCTCACCCTGTCCAACGCCATGCATCTTTCCGCCTGGACGGATCAGATGATTTCCCTGCCTCTGGATGAAGACCTGTTCCTTACGGAACTGAATAAGCGCCGGGCGGTCTCCCGGCAAAAAACGCCTGTTCAGGGCAGCGGGATGATGGACATCAGCCAATCCCGCTGAACCGGCCAAAGAAAGAACCCGGCAGCGTTTGGGGGCACGCAAAAAGAAGGAGCTTCCGCTCCTTCTTTCAGACTGTCGAAAAAGCTCCTATCCGTAAAGCAGGATGCAATGAAGGGCTGCAAGCCCTTCATTTTTCATCGTATCCACCGGCTTTGCCGGTCGGGCGGGGCGATTTTTCGGAGCAAAGCGCAGAAAAATCATTTCCGCAGCCTTGCCATGCAGGATGAATCCTTTCATCCTGCATTCAGCTTCCAGGATTGCCCTGGACTTTTTCAGCAGTCCGAAATGAAGGGGTTTCAACCCCACATTTCAGACTGCTTTTATGACGGCCTTTTCGCCAATGCCTGATCTGTTTCAGGCTTCCTCGGGCGCAGCTTCCACCGTCACACTCTGATCCTGCATTTCCTTTTTGGCAATCAGGTCTTCGATGGTTTCCTTGGTGCGCATCAGATCTTCCACGGACATGGTTTCAAACCCAGCCGCAGGAGACTTCACCTTCACGCCATGCCGGCGCAGGAAATTGTCCACCTTATCTTCATTATGCTTATAGGCGCAGAAGCCAACCACGCTCACGCCCACGCCAATCAGAATGCCCTTCACCAACGGATTATTGCCAAACATACCGTTCATCCTCCTTCGTTTTGCTGTAAAAGGGGTTTACGCCTTCTTCGCCATCATTTCCATGCCCTGGCGAAACATGCTGCCCGCAAAGGCCAGCTCGCTCTCGCCGCCCGCCATGGGCGTGAGGGTCAAACGTCCGTTGCCGCGATGGATCAGATAGGGCTGCTCCCGCGGCGCACGGGGAATCAGATGGCGGCCAAAGGTGATAATCCACGCCAGCAGGCTGGCGCGTACTGCGCCGGGCTTGCCAACGGAATTAATGAGATATACCACGGACATAACCTCGGGATCGAAGCTGCCGCGCACGTGCAGCTCCTGATATCCGTGCTCCACCACGGCGGCCAGCGTGGCCCCGGTGGACAGCCAGCGGGTGGTTGCCGTCAGCGGTGAACCCGCGATGGACAGCGCCCCGTCCAGCCCAATGCACAGCAGCGCCAGATACCCGCTAGGGGCCATGGAAAAACCCTGCTCCTCCGAGCGCCGGATATGCAGCAGGTTGGCGTCCGTCTGGCCGGCATAGGCCGCGCCCAGGCGAACCAGCAGCTGCTCCTCGCTGAGCGCGTCCGGATCATATTCACACAGCAGCGTGCGGATGCGCGGGTTATACCGGCAGGCGCGCACGCCGGGGATTGCCCGGAAGGCTGCTTCTGATGCAACGGGCTTTTCCAGCTGCAGCCGCATTCGCCCCCGTATGGCCGACAGCACTTCCAAATGCACGGCTCCCTGTTCGTTTCGCATTTACGCCCTCCCATCCCCGGGTTTCATGAACATCAGCCGCAGGGAATTGGCCACCACCAGAATGGTGGACGAATTATGCAGCAGTGCGCTCATCATCACCGAAATGCCACTGGCCGCGCCCAGAATCAGCCCCACCGAGTTGATAGCGATCACCAGCGCGAAATTCTGATGCACGATGCGCATCGTAGCCCTTGCCAGGCGGCGCAGCGCGGGAATCATCATAGGGTCGTCCCGGTTGATAATCACATCGCTGGTTTCCATGGCAATGTCTGTGGATTTGCTGCCCATGGAGATGCCCACATCGGCATAAGCCAGCGCGGGCGCATCGTTAATCCCATCGCCCACCATCACCACGCCGTTGCCCTGCACCTGCAGCTTCAGCACCGTTTCCGCCTTCTGCTCGGGCAGCAGCTGGGCCCGGTATCCATCCGCGCCCACCTGTTCGGCCACCGTCCGCGCCTGGGATTCCATATCGCCTGTCAGCAGCTCAATATCCCCCACGCCGTCATAGCGCAGGCTGTTGATTGCCCGGCGCACGTTTTCCCGGGGGCTGTCCATGGCGTACAACGCTGCCACAATCTCCCCGTCCACGCCCACATAATTGGGAATCGCGCCGTTATCCTCCGGCAGCGGGCCTGCGGCGGAAACGCCGTTTTCCCGCATGTATTCCAGGTTGCCCACCCGCACGGTTTTGCCGTCCGCCTGGGTGCGGCTGCCCCGGGCCACCTCCGTCACCACATCGCCATGGGCGAGCGGCTCCGCGCCGATCTGGCGGCCATAGCGCATGATCGCTCCCGCCAGGGGATGGGTACTGGTTTCCTCCGCCGCCATGGCATAGGAAAGCACATCCTTTTGCGTCATGCCCGCCTTGAGCAGCGCCACGGAAACAATCCGGGGTTTGCCCTCGGTGATGGTGCCCGTCTTGTCCAGCAGCACCGTATTGGCGCTGCTCATCTGCTCGATAAATGTGCCGCCCTTGATCAGCACGCCCTGCTTTACGGCCGTGTTAATCGCAGCGGAAAATGCCGTGGCCGTGGATAGCTTGATGCCGCAGGAATAATCGATCACCAGCATCTTCAGCGCCTTTTGCGGGTTCTTCGTCACCAGCCAGACCGCCAGACACAGCAGGAAATTCAGCGGCACCAGATAATTGGAAAACTTGTCCGCGTATCGCTGGATGGGGGCCTTTTTCAATTCGCTGGCTTCCACCATGCCCACGATCCGAGAAATCACCGTCTGATCGCCCACCTTGGCGGCCTGCACATGGATGTTTCCGCTCTTGACCACGGTTCCGGCGAACACCTCATCGCCCTCCCGCTTTTCCACGGGCACAAATTCGCCGGTAATGGGGCTCTGATCCACCACCGCCGCGCCATAAACCACCTTGCCGTCCACGGAAATCTTCTCCCCCGTGTGCACGGCCACCGTGTCGCCAGCGCTGATCTGATTGATGGGCTTGCGCACCAGCTTGCCATCGGGCATCACTTTCCAGGCCTCGCCCTCATCCGCGGAGAGCATCTTTTTAATGGACGACCGGGTGCGCTCGATGGTATAGGAGGTCATCAGCTCCGCCAGGTCCGACAGCGCCAGAATCATCAGCGCCGAATGGGCGTTGCCCAGCAGCAGGCTGGCCACGATGGAGGTGACGGTAAGGAAATCCGCATTGGGGCGCGCTTCCCGCCGCAGCCCTTCCCAAGCGCTCCTGGCCATGGGCGCGGACAGCCCCAGGCTGGCGATGGCTTCCAACGATGTGAAATTCGCCAGCGCGCCGCCCAGCAGCGGGGCGGTAAACAGCGTGTTCCCCAGCACCAGCGCCCCGGCGTTCACCGCCAACCGCTTGGCCAGCCGCTTGGTGGTCATGGGCGTTTCCGCAGCTTCTTCGCCGTTTTCCGCATGCTGTGCCCGCAGCGCCGCCATCGCCCGACGAGCCAGCACTAGATCGGCCTGTTCGGCCAGCTCGCCAGAATCCACCAGCTCCCGGTCATACAGCAGCAGAATCCCGCCGGTGCATGCCGTCACCCGCGCCTGACGAACGCCGGGCATGTGCGCCAGCTCCGCGGCAATTTCCGCCGCTTCATCCTTCAGATATTGCAGCCCCTCCGCCGCCAGCCGCAGCCGGCCCGGCAGGCTGTGCATAACCCGGCACTTCATAAAATCATCATGATTCTCTTTTTTCAGCATGATTACCCTTCTTTTTGTTGGGCAAGCCGCTGGAGCAGACGCTGGCGAATCAGCTCCGTCAGCTCCTCTTCCCCGGTGTTTTGCCAGATCTCATCTTTGGCAATTCGAATGCCCTCGTCCGTCACCGTATCCATCCAGCGCAGAATGTCCCGGGCCGAAACAGCCGATGCGTCATAGCGGATCAGCACCGTGCCAATGCGCGGATTGGCCTCTGCATCCGTCACGCCGGGCAGCAGCCCCAGCACATCCCGGATATAATGCAGATATGGCAGCGCTTCCCTGGGCAGCAGGCGATATTTGCTGAAGCTGATGCGCAGCCGCCCCGGCAGATCGCTTTCCACCCGCGGCTTGAGGCACAGCCGCAAAAAGCCTTCTTCTATTTTATTCATTGCTCTGCGCCCCGAACAGCTTGGAGGCCCACCACAGCAGCGTCATCGCCCCAGGAGCGGCCCAGCCCTTCTGTGCCTTGCTGCGCAACGCAGCCACGGTCATGATCCCGGCCGCCAGCGTTTTTGCATCCAGCAGACCGCCGGTAGCGTCCATAATTCCCTGATTCACGGCCCGCACCAGCAGCTGCACGCCTTCCCGAGCCTTGCTGGCAGGCGCGGATTGCGCCTTAACGTCCAGACCCATCAGCTTCATCGCCGCGCCCAGCACCACGGGCGCCTGTACCTTGGATTCATCATAGAGAATCAGCACACTGCCCGTGCGCTTTTCCGCCGTCACCTGGCGGATCACCCCGGTGCTCTCCAGCTGCTGCGCCATCTGCGCGGCCTGCTCGGGGGCCTGGATTACGGCGGGCATATACAGCCGCATCCGTCCCGGCAGGCTGGAGCGAACCTCCGCCACGCCCCGGAACGAAGGCAGCTTCATGAGGTTGTGCTCCGGCTGTTTGGGCAGGGCCATGGCAGCCCCCGCGGCCAGCGCCGCCCACCAAATGCCATTCACAGTCATTCCTCCCTGCGATCCGTTTTTGAAGTTAGTCACATGAAACTTTATGCCAAAAAACTGGGTAAAGGATTCCTTTACCATTTTCTATTTTAATCATCCCGGATTTTTTTGTCAAGAAATTCGCTGCAATTTCTGCTTTTTTGCCGGTCGGCGCCGCCTTATTTGTTTGCCAGAATCATTCGTTCCATTTCCCGGGCGGCCAGGCTGAGGGGCTGTTCGCGGCGCTTGACGATGCGAATTTCCCGCTCCGGCAGCGGCGCTTCCGTTTCGATTACCGATACCCCCTCCGCGCCAGCCAGAAACGCCCGGGGAATAAAGCCGACGCCCAGATCCGCCTTCACCAGCGGCAGAATCTGATCCGCCGTGGCCGCTTCCGTTTCCGGCTGATAGCGCAAGCCGGCCTCGGCAAAGAAGCGGGAATAGAGCGCAAAGGATCTGGTCTGGGGCCCCAGCGAAATCAGCGGATAGCGCAGCAGCTCCGCAAAGCTCACCGGCCCTTCCAGCAATTCCGAAAACGCGCCGCTGCAAACAGCCACCTCCCGAAACCGCATCACCGGCGTTTCCTCCAGCATGGGGGAGGGAACGGTGGGCGTGGTTACAAGGGCCAGATCCGCAATGCCGTTCTTGATCGCATCAATGGCCTGGGGCGTGAGATGATTGCTGATTTTCAGCCCGATGCCCGGATACCGCATCCGATACTGCTTGAGCACCGGCAGCAGCACACAATGAAGCGCCACCTCGCTGGCCGCCACATACACCGATCCATGCTCCAGATTCCGGCTGCCCAGCAGCTCCGCCTCCCCCGCTTCGATGCTTTCAAACGCAATACGGACATGGGCAAACAGCCGCTCGCCCTCCTGCGTCAGCTTCATCCCCCGATTGTTACGGATGAACAGCGGGCAGCCAAGCTCCCCTTCCAGCGTCTTAATCACCCGCGTCAGGTTAGGCTGATTGCTCAGCAGCATTTTCGCCGCCTGCGTCACGTTGCCATACTTGGCCACGTAATAAAAAATCCGATAATAATCATAGCTGATGTTCATGCGGTTTACCATCCTAAATTTATATAGCAGCAATATAAAATTCGCATTTTATATATGACAGCAATTGCATTATAGTATAGGAAAGCCGGGATGTCAAACCCCTGTCCGGCTCTTCAAGCATGGATTCAAAGGAGGTCGATTTCATGAAAGGAACGATCATTTGCATCAGCCGCCAGTATGGCAGCGGCGGGCGTGAAATTGGGCAGCGCGTGGCAGAGCAGTTGGGCGTGGTCTGCTATGATAAGCTGCTGGTGCAGCAAACCGCCAGGGAGGCGGGCATCAGCGCGGAAACCGTGGCGGCGGAGGACGAGCAGCCCTTGGGCTTTGGCGAACTGCTTTCCGGCAATCCCTTTGCCGATAATGCCGCCCTGAGCGAAGCGTTCTATTCCGAAAAACAGCAGGTTTTCGATGCGGAAAGCCAGACCATGCGCCATCTTGCCGCCAAGGCCCCCTGCGTGATGATCGGGCGCTGCGCCGCTTCCGTTTTGCGAAGCGCGGGATACAATGTGCTCTCCGTGTTCATTTACGGCGATCTGGACGACCGGGCGAAGCGCATTGCCGCCCGCAATGGCCTGAGCGTCAAAGACGCCATTCACAAGGCGGAAAAGGTGGATCGGATGCGGAAGAAGTTCTTTGACTTCAACGCCGACACCTCCTGGGGCGAGCCGGCCAGCTATGATCTGATGATTTCCTCCAGCCGCTATGGCATGGAGGGCACGGCGGATCTGATCGTCAAGGCCGTGGCCGATCAGGCATAATTCGCCCCGGCCGGCTGCGCATGCATCCAAAGGCAAAAGAATCGGAGGGGAAGAACCCATGAACAGAGATTTGACCGTGGGGAAGCCGGAAAGCGTGCTTTGCCGCTTCTGCCTGCCGCTGTTTGGCAGCATCATTTTTCAGCAGCTCTATAACATTGCCGACAGCTTTGTGGCCGGAAAATTCATTGGCGATAACGCCCTGGCCGCGGTGGGCAACAGCTACGAAATCACGCTGATTTTTATCGCGTTCGCCTTCGGATGCAATATCGGCTGCTCGGTGCTGGCGGCGCAGTTGTTCGGCGCAAAGCGGTATAAGGATCTGAAAAGCGCCGTATATACCGCGCTGATTTCCAGCGCGGTTCTCTGTGCCGTTTTGATGGCGGCAGGAATGGCTTTCTGCGATGGGCTGCTGCGGCTGATGAAAACGCCGGAGGAAGTGTTTGCGGATTCCAAGCTGTATCTGGATATTTACATTCTCGGCCTGCCCTTCGTGTTTTTCTATAACGTGGCCACCGGCATTTTCTCCGCGCTGGGTGATTCCAAAACGCCGTTCATCTTCCTGGCCTGCTCCTCCCTGTCCAATATCTTTGTGGATATTCTGTTTGTCACGGCGTTCCAGATGGGCGTGGCCGGCGTGGCATGGGCCACGTTCCTGTGTCAGGGCGTAAGCTGCGTGCTGGCGCTGATTGTGGTATTCCGCCGGTTTTCCAAGATTGAAACCGAGGGGAAAATCCAGGTCTTTTCCTGGCAGCATCTGGGGCGCTTCGCCGTGATCGCCGTGCCCAGCATTTTGCAGCAGAGCTTCATTTCCATCGGCAATATCGTGATTCAGAGCGTGATTAACGGCTTTGGTCCGGCGATCATGGCGGGCTATTCCGCGGCCATTAAGCTGAACAACATGGTTATCACCTCGCTGACCACCCTTGGCAACGGTATTTCCAATTTCACGGCCCAGAACCTGGGCGCGGCGAAATATGATCGGATTAAGGCGGGCTTCCGGGCCGGGTTGAAGCTGGTCTGGGCGCTTTGTCTGCCGCTGGCGCTGCTGTACGCCTTTGGCGGACGCTGGCTGGTTTACATCTTTCTGGACAGCCCCACCGGCGCCGCCATGGATACCGGCGTGACCTTCCTGCGCATTGTTGCTCCGTTCTATTTCGTGGTGGCGGCCAAGCTGGTGGCGGACGGAATTCTGCGGGGGGCCGGGCTGATGAAGCAGTTCATGATCGCCACCTTCACGGATCTGACGCTGCGCGTGGCGCTGGCGGAGGTGCTTTCCCGCACGGGCCTGGCCGCCACAGGGATCTGGCTTTCCTGGCCCATCGGCTGGGTGATCGCCACTGCCCTCTCCATCATGTTTTATGCCACCGTCAAATGGGGGCAGCATTCCCTTGCGCCTGAAAGCGCCGCCTGATTCATCGAAACATTCAAAAAATCAAAGCCAAAGCAGGCCTGCTTCTGAAGTGTCGTTCAGCGGCAGGCCTGTTTTGTTCCCTTCATCCCGTTATGCGCTTTATTGACAGTGCCGATATGCTGTGCTAACATGAAGCTGTTCTTGCGGGTTCTGGTGAACAGGAGGCGATGCCCATGAAGCGCAGCTTCAGCGCCCAGGAGTTTCATAATCCCCTGCCGGAGATTGACGCCATTGGCCGGCTGCGCATTCAGCAGGCCGGCGATGGCATGCCCATGGAGGCCCATGCAGGGGCGTTTGAGCTGCTGCTGTTGGAAAGCGGCAGCAAGCGCATCCGGGTGGAAAGCGAATGGCTGGAGATGCACGGCGGCGATATGCTCCTGCTGCATCCGGGCGAAACCCATGGCGCGCCCGAGCAGGTGCAGAACCGCACCAGCATGACCTTCCTGATTTTTCCCGATCCCAACACATGCCCGGTTTTTTTAGGCATGCCCGTCGATGAACGGGCGGCATTGAGCCGCTTTCTGCATCAATCCGCCCCGCGGCTATGCCGGATAAGCGCACAGGAGCAGCGGCGATTCATCAGCCTGTTTCACGCCTGCAAGCCCGCCCCGGATATGCTGAACAGCGCGGTTCGCCGGGCGCATCTGGCGCTGCTGCTGGACGGCTACCGCCGCTGCGCCGCCTCCGCCGCCCGGGAGCTGAGCCCGGAAATTCAGCGGGTGGTGGACAAAATCCATCAGGAGCGGGATCGCATTCCCGCTGTGAGCGAGCTGGCCGCCTGCGCCTATCTGTCCGAATCCCGGTTCAAGCAGAAGTTTCGCCAGCAAACCGGCATGCCGCCCATGGAATATATCCTGCGCCATAAGCTGCAGGAAGCGCGGGGAATGATAGAAGGCGGCGCGTCCGTCCCCCGTGTGGCGTCCGAGCTGGGCTTTTCCTCCGATAAGCATTTTACCGATGCTTTTCGCCGCTACACAGGCTGCACCCCGGCCCAGTATCTGAATCAGAAAAAGGGCGGCGAAATTGTATGATCATACTTTTTCGCACGCCAATGCCTGCCTGAGCGTGTACAATAAAGGATGGAAGAATCGGCGTTTATCAAACGCAATTTTGCAATTCCCGGAGCATTTCATGAATGAAAAACACTGGATTTTCAAGCGGCCCTCCCTGATCATCGCCTGCGCGATTTACCTGGCGGCGGCCGTTTTGATTTTGCTGGGCGGCGTGTATTACCGCTGCGCCGACGAGGCGCTTCAGGCTCAGCGCATGGACGTGGTGGATAAGACCCTGCAAAGCGCTGTGCAGACCGTCAATGAGGAAATGCAGGCCATGCAGACCGCGGCGCTGAATATCCGCTCCCGGCTGCGATATATCGCCATGCCCAGCCCCAGCGTCATGACGGCGGAGGATCGGCTGGCACTGCATGACGCATCGGCGCTGATGAAAGCCCTTTTGTCCTCCACGCGGATCGTGCAAAGCGCTTATCTGTATGCCGCCGATGTGGGCTATGCCGTCACACCCAGCGCTGTGCTGGCCGCGGATGACCTGCCCCAGTTCTATACCGGCGGCGGCTTTTCTCCCGCCGAAGCGGATGGGCTCCATGCGATCTTTTCTCTGGGCAGCCTGGTTGGCAGCGAAAATGGCGGCCAGATGGCCTATCTGCTGTCCAGCGGCAAGGATGCACAAACCGGTGCGCCCCACCGGCAGCTGGTATTGCTACTCAAACGCAGCCTGCTGCAAACCCTGTTGAGCGATCTGGCACTGCCCGAAGCTCAGTATACCCTGCTTAATCCGCAGGGTGCGCAGCTGGAGCAATTCTGCATCAGCGATGCATCGCCTGCCAGCCATACCTTTGCCTATCCGCTCAACAACGGCTGTACCCTGCAGGTGGCGCTGGCCGCCGGCAGCATTCATGACACCGCCCGCTCCACCCGAAACGTTTATATCGCCACCGTTGCGATCAGCCTTGTGCTCATCACGGGCATTGCGGCGGTTACTTGCCGGTTCAGCCGCGTGCCCATTGCGCAGATGATCGATTATATCCGGCGGCATTACGCCATCCGCGCCGACGTGCAGGACAACAGCCTGGCCGGGCTGCGGGACGCGGTGGAGGATATTCTGGAAAGCCAGAGCAGCGCCCAATATCAGCTGCAGGAATGGGATGAATCCCAGCGCTGGGAACGCATCATTCATTCGCTGGCAGCGGGGCAGCGCCGCCAATGGCAGGGACAAAACTATGTGATGCTGGTGTTTTCTCCTCAGCCTGCCGATCAGGCTGCGCTGTTTGCCGCGCTGGAAAGCCTCGGGGCCCAGGCAGACGCGCATGCACTGCTTTCCCTACGGGATGGCATGGCGCTGCTGCTGGGCAGCAAAAGCCGGATGCTGACGGCGGAGGAAACCGTTCCGCTGGCCGAAGCGCTCCTTTCCGCGCTGGATGAAGAAGGCGTTATGCTGCGGGCGGCGGTCAGCGCCTGCCATTGCCAGCTGGATGAGCTGCGCATTGCTCATCGGGAAGCGCGTATGGCGCTGGATTGCCTGCTCATGGGCAGCGATGCGCCGGTGGTCAGCTATCGGGATTGCGATTTCCATCCCAATGCCTTTCATCTGGATATGGAATATCTGGCCCGGCAGCAGCATTTTAACCGTCTGGTCAGCCAGGGGCGCTATGACGAAGCGGCCGGTCTGCTTCCCGCGCTGACTGCCAAGGAGGAGGACGCATCCCGGTCCGAAGCGGGGCGGATGTATCTGGAAATGCTCAAGTATCAGATGATCAGCTGCCTGAGCCTGCTCTATCCGGATACAGGCGAAGCCAATGAGCTCCGCCGCAACGCCATCCGCGAGGTGCTGCTCTGCCAATCTCCCCGGCAGGTGACGGCGCTGATGGAAGGGCTGCTGCGGGAGCTGGCGCTGCCGGATGCTGCGGAGGAGCCCGGCTCCGGGGATGATACGCTGCTGGCCATCAAGCAGTATGTCCGCGCCCATTTTGCCGATCCGCAATTGTCCGTCACGGCGCTGGCGGAGCAGTTCGGCATGTCGCCCAACAGCGTCAGCAAGCTCTTTTCCCGAAAGGCGGGAATGGGCGTGCTGCAATACATCCATAAAATTCGCATTGAAAACGCCTGCAACCTCATTCTCTCCACGGAGCTGACCCTGTCCGAGGTGGCTCAGCGGGTGGGCTATACCAGCAGCCTCACCTTCACCCGCGCCTTCAAAGCACGTTATCATATGTCCCCATCCGAATGGCGAAAGCTGAACGAGACCATAAATTCCTGACAAATTCACATTCTGATGCATCCGCGGCGGCCCTGTCACAAACTGTGTCTTGTGCCGGCGCGGATTTTGCATGTATCATAAGGGCAAAGGCAAACGCCAAATAAAGGAGGTATCCCCATGAACAAGCCCCTTCGGTTCCTGGCCGCGCTGCTGGCGCTGCTGATGCTTTGTGCCCCCGGGCTGGCGGAAGAAAAAAAGTCTCCGCTGTATATTGAGGGCAGCGAAGGCGTCACCCTCACCTACTGGATTCCCATGAGCAGCACCCAGACTCAATACTTTTCCAACCTGAGCGAGCATCCCTTCTGGCAGTGGATGGAGGCGCAGACCGGCGTGCATGTGGAATTCATCCATCCCTCTGAGGATCAGATGGCCACCCAGGCCACGCTGATGATGGCGTCGGGCAATTATTATGATCTGATGTTCCAGTTCGAACATCCCGATGGCCCTCAGGCCGGCATTGACGACGGCATCTTCGTGAATCTGAACGATTACGCCGATCTCATGCCCAACTATCAGGCCGCCATCCGCAGCGAAAACGGCGAATACTATGCCGATTGGGAATGGGGCGCGGAAAAGGATCTTTACGCTGTCACCTATAAGCCCGCGTATTTGAAAAACGCCCTTTCCAGCGATGGCTCCCTCTGGTGCGCTTCCATGATTGATTTTGAAGCCGACGCTTTCGTGAACCGCGGCTGCCTGATCCGCAAGGATTGGCTGGAGGAAGCCGGGCTGGACGTGCCCGAAACCGTGGACGAGCTGGAAGCCGTGCTGGCGGCGTTCAAGCAGCGGGGCGAAAACGTGATCCCCATGAACCTGACCGATACCGCCATGCAGGCTGGCTGCGGCGTGCTGTGCAACATGTTTGACATTTACCCCGCCTGGTATACCAAGAACGCCGAGGGCAAGGTGATGGTGGCCGGTTTCGCGGACGACCATGCCAAGGATTACTTTGCGCTGATGAACAAATGGTATGAAGCGGGCTATATCGATCCGGATTTCATGAACCGGGGCGATGTGACCACCGGCTGGGATTCCCTGCTGCTCTCGGATCGGCTGGGCATTCTGGTGGACGCCAACGCCACCCCTGAATCCTATGAAGCCCGTTACGTGGGCGATCAGGCCTTTGATCTGGTGGCCATGCCTATGACCCGCCTGAACGAAGAACAGATCCTGCATTACAACAACGTGTCCGTGGATACCCGGGTCAATTCCTATACCGTGCTGAGCCAGAGCTGCAAGAACAAGGAAATCGCCGCCCAGTGGCTGGACCGGCTGTACGGCAAGGAGGCTTTCATGCGCGCCAATTACGGCGTGGAGGGCGAAAGTTATGCCTATGATGAAAACGGCAAGCCCTATTTCACCGATTGGTATTTCCACAACGATGCCTATGATGTACCCACCCTGCGCAACATCTATCTGATTTACGGCGGCACCCAGTGGGGGCCCAACTATTCCGGTCTGGTTTCCCATCGCGCCATGGCTTATCTGGGCACTGCAGGCATGGACACGGAAGCCCAGAAAGCCCGCGTGCCTGCCAGCCTGGAAACCATGATTACCTGGAGCAAGCACAGCGATAACGCCATGAGCCTGGGCTGGGTCAGCTTCGAGGGCGACGAATGGGGCAAGATGTTTGACCCCTACACCGAAGCCGCCACCTATGCCAACGCCATGGCCCTGAAATTCATCACCGGCGTGGAATCCCTGGATCAGTTTGCGGAATACCAGCAAAAGGCGCTGGATCTGGGCTTTGCCGAATCCCTGGAACGCATGCAGGAAACCTACGATAAGAATCACGCCAACGACTGATCGACCTTTATGCGCGCAAAAAAAGGGGCTGTCGCATCCGTTGGGCAGCCCCTTTCCGTTTCATTTTAAGCAAAGGAGTCCGTGCCATGACCAAGGCCTCGCCGCTGATCAAGGATCTGAAAAAATATAAAACGGCCTATCTGATGGCCGTGCCCGCAGTGGTGCTGCTGTTCATTTTCCATTATATTCCCATTTACGGCCTGCTGATCGCCTTTCAGAATTACAAGCCGGCCCGGGGCATCAGCGGCAGCACCTGGGTGGGACTGAAGAACTTTACCGATTTTCTCACCAACAGCCAGTTTTCCACCCTCCTGCGCAACACCCTGCAGATCAGCGTCTATTCCCTGCTGGCGGGTTTTCCCGCGCCCATTTTGCTGGCGCTGATGCTCAATGAGGTGCGCTGCGCCCGGTTCAAAAAAGCGGTGCAGACCATCACCTATATGCCCTATTTCATTTCCACCGTGGTAATCTGTGGCATTCTGCGGCAGTTTCTGGCCTATGACGGGCTGCTCAACGCCGTATCCGCCCTTTGGGGGGCCAAGGCGGTCAGCTTTCTGAGCGTACCGGCGTATTTCCCGTCCATCATCGTCTGGTCCGGCATCTGGCAGACCATCGGCTGGAATTCCATCATTTATATGGCCGCGCTGGCCGGCATTGATATGGAGCTTTATGAAGCGGCCAGCATCGATGGCTGCGGCAAGCTCAAGCAGGTGTGGTATATCACCCTGCCCGGCATCCTGCCCACCATGATTACCCTGCTGATTCTCACCCTGGGCGGCCTGTTCAACGTGAGCACGGATAAAATCCTGCTGCTCTATTCGCCGCTCACCTACGAAACCGGCGATGTGTTCGGCACCTATGTATACCGCAAGGGCATTCGCGGCGGGGATTACAGCTATTCCACCGCCGTGGGGCTGGTGCAGACCCTGTGCAATTTTCTGCTGCTGGTGATTGCCAACGGCATTTCCAAGCGCGTCACCGAGCAAAGCCTGTGGTAAGGAGGGGAATTCATCATGTCTGCCATTGCATCCAAGCACTCAAGGAAAAGGGCCCATATCCGCCGTTCCCTGAGCGAGCGCATCGGCTATGGGATCATTCTTATCCTGCTTACGCTGCTTACCCTCATCTGCCTGTATCCCTTTTATCAGGTGCTGGTCTGCTCGGTGAGCGATCCCAATATCGTAATGCGCAAAAACAGCCTGCTGCTCTGGCCCGAAGGGTTTCAGCTGGACGCGTATCGGCTGGTGCTGCAAAACCGCAATCTGCGCTCCGGATTTGTGAATACGTTCAAATATCTGGCGCTGGGAACCTGCCTGCAATACCTGATCACCACCCTGGCGGCCTATCCCCTGAGCCTGAAGGACGCAAAGCTCAAGCGCCCGCTGATGATCTATATGACCATCACCATGTATTTCTCCGGCGGCCTGATCCCCTATTATCTGCTGGTGAACAGGCTGGGCATGATCAACACCATCTGGGTGCTGACGGTGCCGGGGGCCATCAACGTGTGGAACTGCATCATCATGCGCACCCAGTTTCTTTCCCTGCCCGCCAGCCTGCGGGAAGCCGCCATCATCGACGGCGCAGGGGATTTCACCATCCTGTTCCGGGTGATGCTGCCCCTGTCCAAGGCGGTATCCGCCGTGCTGATTCTGTTCACCGCCGTGGGCTACTGGAATATGTGGTTCGATCCCATGATCTATATGACCGATCGCTCCGGCTATCCTATCCAGACCATCCTGCGGGAAATCCTCATCGACGCCAACGAGCAGACCTTTTCCGGCGCGGGCCAGACCAGCGCATCCCTGATTAACAACGATCTGGACGCGGCGAAAACCCTCACCAAATACGCCAACATCATCGTCTGCACCGTGCCGATTCTCTGCGTGTATCCCCTGGCGCAGAAGTATTTCGTCAAGGGCGTGATGATCGGCTCCCTGAAAGGATAATCCGCCATGCTCACCATCACGGAGAACGCCCTTGTGTACGCCTTTCATGGCGAAACGGTGCGGGTGGACGCATCGCTTCCGGGCAGCGTGCGGGTGCGCGCCTGGATGGAGGCGGAAATGCCCGATGGGCCTCACGCCCTGCTGGACCTTTCCCCCGCCCCCTGCCGCACCTGGCAAACGGAGCAGGCTGCTTTTCTGCAAACCGGCGATCTCATCGTCCGCTTAACCGCGGAAGGGGTGCTTGGCTTTTATCGGCATGGCACGCTGCTGCTGGAAGAAGCCGCCTGCGTCTGCCTGCCCCCGGATCCCGCCTATCCCAGCCGCACCCAGCGGCTGCCCCTGCGCCGCCCGGCCCGGCAATGGCAAGCCCACGGAAGCGACTGGCAGCTGACCGTGCGCTTCACCGCGCCGGAGGAGGAACGGCTTTTCGGCATGGGCCAGTACCAGCAGCCCACCTGGAATCTTAAAGGCGCGGCGCTGGAACTGATGCAGCGAAACAGCCAGTGCACCGTGCCCTTCGTGCTGTCCAGCGCGGGCTATGGCTTCTTATGGAATCAGCCCGCGGTGGGGCAGGCGGTCTTTGCCACCAACGAAACCCGCTGGGAGGCCATTGCCACCCGGCGGATGGATTACTGGCTCTCCCTGGGCGAGACCCCGGCGGCCATCCTGCGCCAATACGCCGATGCCACCGGCCATGCGCCGGATATGCCGGAATTTGCCCTGGGCTTCTGGCAATCCAAGCTGCGCTATCGCACGCAGGCAGAGGTGCTGGCGGTAGCGGAAGCGTATCGCAGCCGGGGACTGCCCCTCAGCGTCCTCATCATCGACTTTTTCCATTGGACGAAGCTGGGCGAATGGCGCTTTGATCCCGTTGCTTTCCCGGATCCTGCCGCTATGATCCGGCAGCTGCACGCCATGGGCGTCCGTCTGAGCGTATCCGTCTGGCCCCACGTGGCCTGGGACAGCGCGGATCACCACGCCCTGTATGCCCAGGGATTGCTGCTGCGCACGGATGCAGGCTGCGACCTGACGGATACCTATGGCGGCAACAGCACCTATCTGGATCTGACAAACCCAGAGGCACAGGCATTTCTACAAAAGCGCATCCGGGAAAATTACGAATCCTGCGGCGTAGATTTTTACTGGCTGGACGAGGCTGAGCCTGAACTGCCTTTTTACGATCAGCCGCTGTACCGCTATCATGCCGGGCCTGCCGTACAGGTGGGCTGCCTGTATCCCCGGGCATACGCCCAGGCCTTCGCGGCGCTGGATGCGCAGCAGGGCAAGCCGGCCATGAACCTGATCCGCTGCGCCTGGGCGGGCAGCCAGCGCTATGGGGCGCTGGTCTGGTCCGGCGATATTCCGTCCACCTTCGCCGCCCTGCGCAATCAGATCACCGCCGGGCTGCACATGGGGCTGGCTGGCATCCCTTGGTGGACCATGGATATTGGCGGCTTCCGGGGCGGCAATATTCAAAGCGCCGCCTTCCGGGAGCTGCTGCTGCGCTGGTTCGCCTTCGGCACGTTTTGCCCGGTGATGCGGCTGCACGGTCATCGGGAGCCCATATCGCCCGAGGAAGCCGCCCGGGACTATCTGCAAACCGGCGCGGATAACGAGGTATGGAGCTTCGGCCCGGATGCGCTGCGGGTGTGCAGACGGTTTCTGCGCATCCGGGAGCATCTGCGGCCCTGCCTGCGCCGGGCTTTCTCCCGGGCGCATACGGACGGCCTGCCAGTAATGCGGCCGCTTTTTCTCGCATTCCCATCGGATGCGGAAAGCTGGGCCACAGGCGATGAATATCTGCTGGGCGGCGAACTGCTGATCGCTCCGGTTTATGCGCCCGGTGCGCAAACGCGCAGCGTTTATCTCCCCGCAGGCTGCAAATGGCTCTGCGTCTGGACAGGGCAGGCCTTCCGCGGCGGCCAAAGGGTAACCGTGCCCGCGCCGCTGGATCAGATTCCCGTTTTCCTTCATGGCGACTGGGCCGGCGCGCTGGCCCGGGAGCTGCACATCAATCAATGGCAGGAGGACACACCATGATTTACCATGTCTCCCCCGCCGGATGCGACTGCGCCTCCGGCCACGAATCCGCCCCGCTGCGCACCATCGGCCGCGCGGCGGCCCTGGCCTGCGCCGGGGATACGGTGCGCGTCCATGCAGGCGTATATCGCGAATGGGTTGATCCGCAAAACGGCGGCCTCAGCGATATCTGTCCCATTACCTACGAGGCCGCGCCGGGTGAACATGTGATTCTCAAGGGCTCTGAGGAAGTCACAGGCTGGACGCAGGTTGAAGGCGACGTCTGGCAGGCGGTGGTTCCCAACGCCCTGTTTACCGATGGAAACCCCTTTGCGCAGCCCATCGCTGGGGATTGGCTCATCTGGCCCGACGGCAGCCCGGATATGGATGCCAGCGGCCGCACGCCTTACACCTTTGCCTCCACCCCCGCATGGATGAAGGCCCGAGGCAACCGGCCCGTGCATACCGGCGAAGTGTATCTCAACGGCAAAGCCCTCTATGAAGCCGCGTCGGTGGAGGAAGTGCTTCATCCCGTCATGCGGGATCTGAATCAGAACAATAACCCGGATTTCGTTCTGCCCTCGGAGGACACGCTGTATCTGTGGTATGCCCGGGTGGATGGGGAAACCACCACCCTCTGGGCCAATTTTCAGGGAGCAGATCCCAACGCCGCCTGCGTGGAGATCAATGTGCGGCCCTGCTGCTTCTATCCCCGCCGCACGGGCGTGAATTATATCACCCTGCGGGGCTTTGAAATCTGCCAGGCTGCCTGCCCCTTCACCCCGCCCACCTCTGATCAGATCGGCATGATCGGCCCCCATTGGAGCCGGGGCTGGATCATCGAAAACAACCACATCCACGATGCCAAATGCTCTGCCATCAGCCTGGGCCGGGATGGCGCGGACGGCCATAACCTTTATTCCCGCTTTGGCCGCAAGCCCGGCTATCAATACCAGATGGAAGCCGTGTTTCTGGCCCTGCGAAACGGCTGGCAAAAGGGCTGCGTGGGCGGGCATATCGTCCGCCATAACGTGATCCACGATTGCGGCCAGAACGGCGTGGTGGGGCATATGGGCGCTGCCTTCAGCCGCATTGAGCATAACCATATTTACCGCATCGCCGCCAAGCGGGATTTTTTCGGCTGGGAAATTGCGGCCATTAAGCTGCATGCGGCAGTGGATACGGTGATCGAAGGGAACAATATCCATGACGCGCAGCTGGGCGTCTGGCTGGATTGGCAGGCGCAGGGGACCCGCGTCACCCGCAATGTGCTCCATCATAATTACAACGATCTGATGATTGAGGTTTCCCATGGCCCCTGTCTGGTGGACAACAACATTTTTTCCTCGCCCTACAACCTCACCAATGCCGCTCAGGGCACGGCGCTGGTGCATAATCTCTTTGGCGGTGCGTTTCTGCGCTATCCTGTGCTGGATCGGGCCACACCCTATCATTTCCCCCATGCCACCGCCGTGGCAGGCTGCGCCGTCACCTACAGCGGCGATGACCGGGTGATGAACAATCTGTTCCTGCCCCGTCCCGAATCGCCCTGCCCCTCATGGCATTGCGGCTGCGCAGGCTATGACGGCTGCACCACGCCGGCGGAATACCGCGCCCGTCTGGCTGCCGAGGGCAACACCGACGAAGCCAAGTTTTATAAAGTACCCCAGCCGGTATTCATCAGCGGCAACGCCTATGCCGGCCCGGCGCTGCCCTTCCGGGATAAAGCCGGTTTTCTTCGGCTTCCCCAGGCCCGGCAGGAAATCATCCGGCGGGGGGATACCTGGTATCTGCATCTGACGCTTCCTGAAACGCCGCAGCCGGTTGCTCCCGTCACCACTGCGCGCCTTGGCATGCCTCGGATCACCGAGGAACCCTATGAAAACCCGGATGGCACCCCCGTGGACTTTGTCCCGGATCTCATTGGTTCCTCCCGTACCGGCGATGTAATCCCCGGCCCCCTCTCCCGGCTCCTTCCCGGCGAACAGCTGCTTCCGGTCTGGAAACCCTGATACCGGCAGAACCATTATAACGGCTTTCAGGGATAGGCTCATGAAAAAAGTTCATACACGCAAAGTGGGATACAATGAGGGACTGCCCGCCCTTCATTGTATCCCGCAAGCGTGTTCGCCACCTTTTTGACAATCTGAGCCCGGCATTTTCCATGCCGGGCCGAATTTGCGTTTATTATGCCGGGTTACTTGCCCAGCACCACAGCGATTTTGATTGCCCGTTCCGCTTCGCTCAGGTCAAAGCTGCCCCCATCCTGCACAGTCACGCGCACCTCGTAGAGCGTGCCGTCGGTCAGCTCCGCCGTCTGGCCATCCTCGGTGACAATCTTCCACAGCTCGGGGGCCACCGGCGCAAGCTTCCCATCCGCGCCATAGGCATAGAGCGCAAGCTCCGCGGCGTTGCCGGACAGATTGTTCATCCGAATGGCCACCGTGGTGTTGGGATGCACATTGCGCACCGACACGGTGTTCAGCCAGCTGGCAACGGCACCCTGGCCGCCGTCCTGGGCAAACTGCTCCTGGGACAGCACGTTGCGCGCCGTCTGATCCAGGTCCACCTTGCGATAGGGCATCTCAGGCAGATACACAAACCGATCCTGCAGCCGCAGCAGTTCCAGATAGCCGGTGGGGCAATAAAGGGCGTTGCCGCTGTTGCCAGCATACATGCCAATAGCCATGTTGTTGTAGCCGTACTTGTTGGCCACATCCATGGTGAACACGGTTTCGCCGGTTTCCCAATCCAGCATGATATACTGCCACATGCGGGTGCTCAGATCCTGCACATAGCCGTAGATATAGCCGGTGGCGGTGGAGAGCTTCATGATGGATGTGTCGCTCAGATCATTGCGGCACCAGATGCTCTTCATTTCGTAGCCGGTTTCGGTCTTGATGGTATCCACCCGCTGAACGCCGGGGGCGATCATGCTGTTGCCCTGGGTCAGCCAGTTCATGTCGTAAATATTGGCATAGCTCTGGATGGAAGAATCGCTGTCGGGATTGGCCAGGCCCGCATTGCCCGCGCCAAACCAGTTGCACACGATGGTGCTCACCGTGCCTTCGCCGTCGTCATATACAATAGCGGAGTTTTCCACGGCCACCTGATAGCCTTCGGGGAGCGTATCCAGCACCGGCAGACTGGCCACCACTTCACCGTTTTTCATATCCAGCGCGATCAGATTGACGGTTTCCTGATTATCCGTAAACAGCACCAGGTTCGGCGTGAGAGACGGAGAGCAGCCGCCGCCCCAGGCCAGGCCGCCGCCCGTGGTCTTATCGCCCTCGCCGCTGACCTTCGCGCCCACGCTGGCATAAGGCGTTTTCCAAACCACCTCCACGCCCGCATTCGCCCGCAGCAGATAGCAGTTCTGGTTGGTGAGAATCACCGCGCCCTCCCGAGAGGCGGCAATGCCGTTTTCCGCGCCCTCGCCGGCGGGAAGATCATAGACGTAAACCGCGCTGGCCAGATCCACTTCTTCGCCGGCCAGAATCCCATCGATGGCGCTGCGGGCAATATAGCCCAGCACACCCTGCTGCGCCCGCTGGGGATAGATGCGGAAGCCGCCGGTGGCAAACCAGAGGTTGCCTTCATAATCGAACACAACAGACAGCAGGTTCTGCCCCAACTCCTTGCCCAGCGCCTTTTCGGCTGCCGCCTTGATATCAATATCCAGCGCCTTTTCAAACACCGGCAGCACGTTGCCCGCTTCATCGGTGGCCCGCAGCATCAGCACATGGTTGTTGCTGGTGGGGCAAACGATGCGGTTTTCGTTGTCCAGGAAGGTGTAAGAGCTTTGGATCATATAGCCGCCGCCGTCATGCTGCTTGGGGGAGAAATAACCCAGCGTTTTCGTCTCCTCCGCGTTCAGATCGCGGATGGCAATGCCGCCCAGCAGCGGCACCACCGCGTGGCCGTAGCTGTCGAAATAAATCGCCGGGGACGCATTGGCGTTGGTGGTTTCATAGGAAACGTTGATTTCGGGATAAATGCCCACGGGCAGCACTTCGTCGGTGCTGTCGGTGTTATAGCCATCGTGATGAATGTTCGCGTCGCTCTTGGCCATGTACGGGTTCACGTCCACCTGCTTGGGCGAAAGCGCCTTCACAGGCAGCGCGGCGGCGCAGGCTGCAGACGTGCTCAGGCACAAGGCCAGCGTCAGGGCCAGGGCGATACGGAAAAGCCTTTTCATTTTCAAAATCCTCCTTTGGTGATTCAAGAATCGATTTGCTTGGATAGGGGCGCATGGAGACCTTTGTTTTCAAACCAGACGTTCAGGCCCTCCTGAAAGCGTTGGGCGTCTACGGGCTCCAGAATGAAATAGGCCACCCGCAGCCGGAACGCCTGAAGCGAAAAATCCAGATCGCTGCACCAGATAATGCCGCAGCCGGGGCAAATGGACCGGAGATGCTCCACCGCGTTCAGCCCTGCCACGCCCGGCAGGGCGATCACTGCGTTGGTCGGCATGGTTTCAGGCACGTTTTCAAAAAACTGCTCCTGGCTCAGATAGCATTCAATCTGCGGAAACAGTCCTTTTTTCTGGCCGAACCGGACAATCTGATCCGCATAGTTTTTTCCGGCCTCGTCCTGCCCTGCCAGTACTGCAATTCGATACACGGCGTTCCTCCTTTCAGAAGCGGTCTTTTTTACCTATCGGCTTCAGTATATAAAACCCTGCGGCTTTTTCAAGCGCTTTGGCACGAATCGGGTGAAAATGGCACGAATTCCTGTTGCCGAACGGATGGCTATAGCTGTCCGGCGAATTTTGGTGTATAATGATGCTGGGTGGTTATGCAAAGGAGGCGCTGCAGATGCGGATTGCGATTGTGGATGATTTGCCGGGGGAACGGGCGCTGATGAAAGCGCGGCTGGAAAAGGCGCTGGCCCGGTGCAGCGTGCAGGCGGATTATTTCGAATATGAAAGCGGAGAAGCCTTTCTGGCCGCCGCAAAGGCCGCGCCCTTTGCCGTGGCGCTTCTGGATATTTACATGCCCGGGATAAACGGCGTTGAAACGGCAAAGGCGCTGCGGGCGTTTGACGCTGCCTGCCTGCTGATCTTCACCACCACCTCCACCGATCACGCCCTTGCGGGCTTCCAGGTGCGCGCCATGCATTATCTGGTCAAGCCATTCACCCAGGAAGACGTTGATCAGCTGACGGACGAGATTCTTGCCCGTCTCCCCCGGATGGATAAATACATGGAAATCAAGGTGAATGGCGGCGACGTCCGCCTGAGCTATGGCAATATCGTTTATGCAGAGCATTTTGCCCACATGATCCATATTCACACCCCGGCCCTCAAGCCGCTTCTTACGCGCATGCCCTTCAAGGATTTTATCGCGCCCCTGCGGGAGGACGGGCGATTCTTTGTCTGCGGCCGGGGCACGATCGTCAATCTGGCCCACGCCGCAGATTTTGAGGACGCCGCCTTTTTGATGGATGAAGGCAGCCGGGTGCTGATCAGCCGGGAGCTGACGAAGGCCGCCCGCCAGGCATTTATGGAATATCTATTGCAGGGGAGGCGCTGAACATGGCGGATATGCTGCAGCCCATGCTGGAGCTGGCAATTGTTTTTCCCGGGCTGCTTCTGGCATATATTCCCGTAAAATCCTATTTGAAGCAGCCGCCGCGAAGGCTGCTTGCCTGGCTGCTCCCCGCATTGCTTGCGCTGGTCATCGGCGGGGGACTGCTTTGCTGGCGGCTGCAGCTCCCCGCCGCGCCGGTACTGGCGGCGGTGGCTGTGTTTGCTATCGCGGTTTACATCGCATCGCTGCGCATCTCTTTGTGGAAATCCGGGACGGTGGCCCTTTCGGTCTGCGCGCTGTTTGCCTGCCTGAACAGCGTGTCCCGAGCGCTGGACGCGGCGTTTGCCGTTCAGCTGAACGCGCCCGAAAACGGGCTGTGGCTCGGACTGCATGCCGGGCTGTGCGAAAATGCCCTGTGCTGGCTGGCAACGGCGATTGCCTGGTATCCGGCCGGGCACGCGGTGCGCAGCATGGTGGAGGACGACCATTTTGCGCAGACCTGGTATGTTTTCTGGGTGCTGCCGCTGATTTTCATCGCGCTGAATCTGTTCATGATTCCCCAGCACCGGGAAACGCTGTACACCGGAAGAGTGCTGCAGGGGTATATCATCATCAGCCTGGCCCTGCTGGTTTTGCTCAGCTGGTTCTATGTCATTTTTCTGCTGATGGCCAATAGTCTCAATCGAAACGCCCGGCTCCAGCAGGAAAACCATTTTCTGTCCATGCAGCAGGCGCGCTATGAAAACCTGAAATCCGCCATTGAGGAGGCCCGGCAGGCCCGCCACGACATGCGGCACCATTTCAATCAGATTTCCGCGCTGGCAGAGGAAGGCGATCTGAGCAAAATCCAGGAATACCTGGCTAAAGCGACACTCCGCATTCCCAATCTGGATATGAATTTCTGCGAAAACCGGGCCGCCGACAGCGTGATCGGCTATTACTGCGCGCTGGCCCGGCGGGAAGGCATTCCCTTTCAATCGCGGATTGATTTGCCCGCGCAGCTTCCCGTGGATGAAATTGATATGTGCCTGGTGCTATCCAATCTGCTGGAAAACGCGCTGGAAGCCAGCCTGCGAACCGCTCCGGCGCGGCGGCGGATCGATGTGCAGGCCTATATGCACGCCCAGCGGCTGATGCTGATTCAGGTGGAAAACGCGTTTGATGGAGAAATTCAGGAAAAGAGCGGCGTGTTTCAATCCGCCAAGCGAAAGGGCAGCGGCGTCGGCGTCCAATCCGTTCGCCGCATCGCGGAAAAAAACGGCGGCGTGAGCGCCTTCACCCATCAGGACGGCGTGTTCTCGGCCAAGGTCATGCTGCGGGGCTGAATGATCGCAATAAAAAAAGCGGGATCTTAGGCGTGTGCCGATAAGACAGTAATTTGAAGAAATTACGAAATTGACAACCGTCAAGCAGGATTGGAAACAAGCACAGCTTCGGCTGGGTATCGTCTGTTTTTGTGATTATAAGGGTGAAAATCGCTTATTTTCTGCGTTGTGTGGCAAGGATAGTAAAATGGGTGAAATAGTTTATCGGCTTCGTGATAAAAATCTATAAAACATCGAATCACGTCGTAACGAACCTTGTTCCTTATAGCACATGCGTATTTTCGATGGCGCAAATGATTCCACGGAACAGAAAAAACACAATCAAGCGTTTTGATGCAGGGTACATGCACCATCTTTAAGGCAGCCCAAAGGTGCTGTTCATAAAAAAGTTACTTTTGAATATAGAAATTTTCGGAAAACAAATTGAACATTTTACAATTTATATGGCAAAATGTGTACACACCAGAGTGAACGGAGGTACGGTGAATAAAAATCGCACTTGCTTCAGCACGAATTGTTGACCGAGATATCAAATAAAATCTGTCGCGGATGGAGCACTATATGACGGAAGCAAAAGGGAGTGGTGCCGACCTTGTTTGCTTTGGTGAAGCGTTTCTGCAAGGATTTAATGCGCTTTCGTGGCAGTATGAGGAAGATAAGAAAATGGCATTGACCACTTCCTCACCGGAGTTTATGCAAATTAAAATGCTGACGAAAGAAATTGGCATTGATGTTTTGTTTGGATATAACGAGTTTAACGGTAATACAATCTATTCCTCGTGTGCTCTGATTGCTGACGGCTCGATTATTCATAACTATCGTCGTATTTCAAGAGGTTGGAAAGAATATTCAAAGACAGATGGACATTATAGAGAGGGTTCAACGGTTGAAGTTTTTGACTATAAAGGCAAGAAATGTGTCATCTGTCTGTGCGGCGATCTATGGGATTATCCCGAACGATTTGCTCTTGGCGAAGATTTTCTTTTTTGGCCCGTATATGTGTGTTGGACAAAGGAAGAATGGGAAAACGGCGGCAAGATGGAATATGCGGAGCAAGCCAAACGGTGCTGCGAAAACACTTTGTATGTCAACTCCATTTGTGACGGCGATGCCTTCGGTGGTGCGGCTCAATTCTTCGGTGGTAAAATTCAAAGAGAACTGCCGATCTTCAATGAAGGTTTACTTTGCGTTGAAATATAAGGAGATGTGAAATGTCAGATATACTTTTCAAAACAGATGATTATGTTTTTCGTACCGCATCGGTTGGCTTCTGATAACGTAATTATTGGTCACCTTCAGCCAGGTTTCGCTACCCTCGGTGATGGTATCGGATTCCACATGCCATTTATTTTCGCCGGACACAGCGTAGGTGGGCGTGCCGAAAAACTCCTGCCACGTAGCGCCGCCGTCCGCAGATGTATAGAGCGTCAGCAGCACATTTGTATCCGCCCTTTTCTCTTCTGAATTCTTCAGCCGCTTATCGGTTCTTCTATTTTTCGGATTTTCTCATGTATGTTCTTCCGGCTTCACGTTCCGTGTATGCCCTACCGTGTACCCCATAGCGGCACATTTTCCGCTATAGCAGAACACAAAACGAAAAAAGAAATCCCAAGAAGCTTTGACTTCTCGGGATTTTCTTGGCTAATCCGGTAAACTATGATACAGGGAACGATGCACCAGCAAGGTTTGATAGCGGGTGCATTTGCACCGCCGTTTACAGAGCAATTATATGGCTCTGTGCAGATGCACCGACGCAGTAAACGGCCAAATGCTCGATGTTTTTTAGCGCTTCCGAAAAGAAAGGGCGGCCGGTCAAGTCACCCGTAGCTATGCATACCTTTCATATCTTTTTATGCCTGTGATTTGCCGCCCATCTTCTCCTTCAGCCATACCACGGTATCCCGGATCGTGCTGCTCAGCGGCCTGGGCGTATAGCCAAAGGCGGCCGCCGCAGCGCTGCGGCTGAACATGCCGTTGGAATCCAGAACCGCAATGGCGTAGGGCGTGAAATAGAGGGGCTCCCGCCTGCGCAGGCTGATTTTTTCATAAATCGGCGCAACCAGCTTTGCAAAGCCGATCGGCAGGTAGGATACGCTGCGCCGCAGATTCAGCGTCTTTTTCACCAGCTCCAGAATATCCCGAATGGAAGCGTAATGGCCCGAGAGGATGTAGCCGTGTCCGGGCAGACCGCGCTCCGCGCAGGCGATCACGCCTGCGGCCACGTCCCGCACGTCCACGAAATCATATCCGCCCCTGACCGCCAGCGGCAGCTTCCCGGCAAGAAAGGAAAGCAGCATATTCGTGATGCTGCCCTTTCCCAGATCGCCCGGCCCAATAATGCCGGAGGGAAATACCACGCTGGCGTTCAGCCCCTCCTTTGCCGCCTGCAGCACCAGCGCCGTGGCCATAGCCTTGCTCTTTGCGTAATCGCCCTTCACAAGCTCCGGAGAAAAGGTTGTCGTCTCCGCAATTTCCGTGCCCTTCGGCTTTTCCGGAATCGCATGGACGGAGCTGACGTAGACCAGCCTGCCAACGCCGTGTTCCCGGCAGCGCTTCAGCATATTTTTCGTGCCGTCCACATTGACCCGGTAAATCCTGTCGCCCGGATGCGTGGCGACAGAGATAAGCCCCGCGCAGTGAATGACGCAGGCGTTTTCGTTCGCGCCCGCAAAAAAACGCTCGAGCGCGGCTTCATCGCACACATCCCCCGTTACAACGCGAACGTTCTGCGGAAGCTCCCGCGCCAGCGGATCGCCGTCCATCACCAGGGCCCGGATCTCCGCCTGCGTGTCCCGCAGCTGCGCAAGCACGGCGCGCCCCAGGAATCCCGTCGCTCCCGTAATCAGATATTGCGCAAACATCCTATCACCTCCAAAAAACGAAAGACAAATGTTGATTATCTTTCACACTTACAGTATAATGGAGACAGGCGTGCAGGACAACCGTCAATGCTCCGTCGCGTGAAAGAAAACCGACACATATGGCGCGATTGTCGCCAATAAGTGTGAATTTTTTGTGAAGAGATGATAGGGATGAGGAAGACGGACGCGAGAATCCGCTATACCCAGGGCGTGCTCAAGCAGTCGCTTTTGTCTTTTTTGAAGGAAAAGCCCATCAACAAAATCACCGTCAAGGAGGTCTGCGAGCGGGCGGCGCTGAACAGGGCGACGTTTTACGCCCACTACAGCGACTGCTTTGCGCTGCTGGAGAGCATCGAGGAGGATCTGCTGGAGGCGTTTCAGCAGTCGCTGAAGCTGGTGGATTCCTTTGACGTGACCGCGCTGATCGAGGCCATCTATACGATGATCGAGCAGCAGCAGGAGGCCTGCCAGGTGCTGATCTTTCAAAACGTCTGCCCCAATGTGCTGCGCCGGATGATCGGCCTTGCCCGGGGCGAAAGCATCGCCTACTGGAAACGGCGCCTGCATCACATTACGGAGGCGGAGCTGGAGATGCTCTACACCCATCTGTCCAACGGCCTGATGCATGTGGTTGTGGAGGGCTATGAACAATACAGCCGCAAAGAAGTGGTTCGTTTCGTCAACCGCATCGTTCAGTGCAGCCTTTCGCAGTTTCAATAACAAAAGGACAGACCGTTTTCTCCCTCCTGGCAGCGTTCGATTTATGTAGGGGAAGCTCCCGACCGGCGCGCTCGCGTCGGCAAACAGACGAAAAGCGCAGCAAAAAAGCCTGCGGAAAACCATCGCAGGCTCCAGCGTGTCGACAAAGTGGCAAAGCCACTTTGTCGAATTTCCATTTTTCACTGTCAGCAAAGCTGACGGCCATGAAAAATGAAAGGAATGGTTTCTGCTTTGGCCGAAACCGACCCGCACGACCGGCATAGCTGGTCGATACGAATCCAGACGGAGGGTCATGATGCCCCTCCGACACCTCCCCATAAGGTTTGTCGACAGTCTGAAAATTCGGGGCAGAACTTGCCGGTGGCCGTCGCGCAGCAGGCACACTTCCATGCGTTCGCGCCCGGCTGAACCGGCGCGCTCTGCTGCGAAGCTTGCGCCTGCTGCTGCGCACCCATCTGGATTTCCCTGATCCACAATCATCATTCACTGGCCGTCGGCCACGGCGACAACGCTGCCGTCCGAAATGACATTGTTGTCCTCACGCCGGCTGCCGCCGAAACGGGCTTTTACCTGTTTCTCCGCTTTCGTCGCCAGCACGTTGTCCGGCAGGGAATCCACCTAAAAGACTCTTTCCACTGGCTGGCCAGCGTGCCGCCCACCGCGTTCAATGCAGCCGCAATCAATCCCATAGCGATTCCTCTTGTTATTTCTTCTGCGTGTTGTTTTCAATCTTCCGCTTCGTCGTGCTTTCATAGAGAAAATGGTCGGCCTTCACATCCAAGCGGAAGGACCCCTCCCGGATATAGCCGCCCGCCGCGCTCTGCTGTGCCGCCTGCTTCAACTGCCCCTTCAGCGCACCGACGACCGCCAGCGCAATGATGGCCGCAGCCACCGCGCAGATCAGCAGCGAACCGCTGCCCAGCGCATCCATCAGCGCAAGAAACAGCGCGGCGACGCCAAGGGTTCCAGCGAACACACCGCCGCCCCACAACAGAGATTTCTTCTTGTCGGCGGGCACGTCGCACGTTAGCTTGCCGGTTTGGCCATTGACGGCGAAGGTATAGGTTTTGCCTTCCTTTACGGTTGTCATCAGCCACACGGGCAGCAGCGCGGGCGTCGCGCTGCCGCGCTCCGCAGTGATGCGCCTGTTGCGCTCGTTGACCGTGTCATAGTCCCTCACGGTGTCGAGCATGGCCTGTTCGACGCTGCACTCCACACGCTCCACGGCGCGCTTTTCGCACGCGTCGCAGTCCGCGTCCGCATGATCCGCCATGGCTCCGGCCAATACGGCGCTCTGAAAGGGAATCGCGGCGCTCAAATCGTAGGGCTCGATCGATTCAGTGAGCTTGTCGTCCATCTTGACGCTGCCGTCCACCGGAATGTTTTCAAAGCGCATGACGCCTCTGCGGCGCACAAGATAGTGCTTTGTGCGGGTGATTTCCCACTCGCCCTTTTGCTCTGTGCGCACCTTTTCCGCGTCGTACACCATGTCGGCGCGCGCGTCGCAGCTGAACAGCCAGTAAGGAACGTACAGCCGTCGCATCTCCGAAATGCGGTTGCGACTGTTCAGAAAGACGTTGGGCAGCAGCTTTTTTCCTTTGAAGTAGTCCTCGAACTGCTTCTGCGCCTGCGCCTTCGTCACGACGAAGGGAATCACCTTTTCCGGCTTCACGCCGCCCTCGATGCGGTCGGGCAGGATCGTGGGGCTGCCGCAGTACGGACATTCGGTGGCAGTGGCGGTCTCATCCGCCATCAGTTCTGCGCCGCAGTTCTTGCAGCGATAGGCACGCATGCCCGCCTCGCCCGTGTCGAAGCGTTTGGCGTCGCTGGCGAAGGTGATCTCATCGCCGCTTTCCTCGGGAGTCATCATCTCCAGCGCTTCCAGCTCGTAATTGTTGCCGCAGGCGATGCATTCCAGCCTTCCGCTTTCGCCGCTGAATGCGAGCGGCGCGCCGCAGCAGGGGCAGTTATAACTGGCGGTACTTATAAAGCATCCCCCTTTCGTTTCGCAGTCAAGGCTTATTCTACGGTCGCATCAAATACTCTCTCGCACAGCTCGACGCACTGATTGCGCAGCAGCGCCTCGATGTGATCGTCCACATTCTCGACTCCCTGCTGCTCC
The DNA here is from genome assembly GCA_934630705.1 of uncultured Clostridia bacterium. GTDB lineage: Bacteria > Bacillota > Clostridia > Christensenellales > Aristaeellaceae > RUG563. Next base: position 356,557 of record CAKTWP010000001.1, read on the forward strand.
AGCGCAATCCGCTGCTGCTCCAGCCAGAGCATGAAGAACGCCTGAGAGGAGGCCACGGCGGCGCGATCCTTCTCCATAGAGAGGTCGATCCACGCCTTGTAGAGATCGTTGAGCTCGTACGTCCATTTTTCCAGTCCTGGCAGCGTCTGATTTGCGGCCAGTTGGGCGTGGAAGCTGCACAGGGCAATGCGCTCATCGCCCGCATCCGTTGTGTAGCGATGGCAGTAGGCCGGGTAATCGCCGTAGTCGCCATCGCCATACGGATTATCCCCCTGCACGACGCCTGTGGTCTGGGCCTCCATTTCGTCGTCGGTCACGGTGTAGCCGTTTTCCTCCATAATCTGGAGCCAGCAGGCATAGAGCGAATCGATGGTTCTGTCGTCGGCTACGCCGGTCTGCTTGAGCAGCGCGTATTCCTGAAACCACTTCACGGCCTTTTCGGTGTTGCCGCCGAATACGCCGTCCGGCTCTTCAAAGA
>CAKTWP010000002.1 GCA_934630705.1 uncultured Clostridia bacterium
CGGCAAAGAGGATATTATCACCACTCCGAAAACACCGAAAAGCATCCGTACTATCCCTATTCCCGACGGTCTTTGCAACTGTTTGCAGGAGTATATGTCCCATTGCTACGGACTGCAAAATGATGATCGGCTGTTTCCCTACACCAAGAGCTTTCTGTATCACGAAATGGAGTATGGCTGCAAGGCTTCGGGCGTGAAGCGGATACGGGTGCATGACATTCGACACAGCCACGCCAGCCTGCTGGTGGAGATGGGCTTCTCTCCGCTGCTGATCGCGGAGCGGCTCGGACATGAAAAGGTACAGACAACGATGGACACGTACAGTCACCTGTACCCCAACAAGCAGGTGGAGGTAGCCAGACAGCTTGACGGCATTATGCCGTGAGCCTCTGGCTACAAAAATCGCTGCAAATGTAGCCAATTTGTAGCCGCTAAAAAAGAAAAATCCTGAAAAACGCTGTATTACCAACGCTTTTCAGGATTCAGAAAACACTAAATATTTATTCCCACTCAATGGAAGCCGGGGGCTTGGTAGTGATATCAAAGAGGACGCGGTTCACATGGGGCACCTCATTGACGATACGGCGGCTGACCAGGGCGAGGGTATCGTAGGGGATGCGGGCCCAGTCGGCAGTCATGAAATCGTCGGTGGTGACGGCGCGGATGGCCACGGAATAGTCGTAGGAGCGCTCGTCGCCCATCACGCCCACGGAGCGCACGCCGGTGAGCACGGTGAAATACTGGCTGATTTCGCTGGCCAGGCCGGCCCTGGCAATTTCTTCGCGCAGGATCGCATCGCTTTCCCGGACGATGGAGACCTTATCCTCCGTCAAATCGCCCATAACGCGGATGGCCAGGCCGGGGCCGGGGAAGGGCTGCCGCCAGACCAGAGACGCGGGCAGGCCCAGGGCCAGGCCCAGGCGGCGCACTTCGTCCTTAAACAGCATGCGCAGCGGCTCGATCAGGCTGGTGAAGCCCAGCTCCTTGGGCAGGCCGCCCACGTTGTGATGGCTCTTGATCACGTTGCTGCCCTTGGTGGCGCCGCTCTCGATCACGTCGGGATAAATGGTGCCCTGAGCGAAATGATCCAGCTTGCCCAGCTTCTGGGCTTCATCCTTGAATACGTTCACAAATTCCCGGCCGATGATCTTGCGCTTCTGCTCAGGATCGGATACGCCCTGCAGCGCGTCTATAAACCGCTTCCGCGCATCCACCGCCACCAGGCGCACCTTGAACGTGCTGGTGAACACATCGCAGACCTGCTTAAACTCATCCTTGCGCAGGAACCCGTGATCCACGAACACGCAGGTGAGCTGCTCGCCGATGGCACGGGAGAGCAGGGCGGCGGCCACGGCGCTGTCCACGCCGCCGGACAGGCCCAGCAGCACGCTGCCGTTGCCCACGGCCTGGCGGATCAGGGCGATCTGCTGCTCGGCATAGCTTTCCATGCGCCAATCGCCGGTGCAGCCGCAGACATCGAAAAGGAAGCGGCGGAGCATGGCCTGGCCGTTTTCGGTATGGGTCACCTCGGGGTGAAACTGCACGCCGTACAGCCGGCGGCCCTCATGCTGCATGGCCGCCACGGGGCAGCTTTCGCTGTGGGCGATGGAAACAAAGCCTTCGGGCATGGAGACCACCTGATAGGTATGGCTCATCCAGCAGGCGTTTTCCTCCGCCATTTCGGACAGCCAGGAAACCGCCCGGTTCATATGCACGTTCACCAGGCCATACTCGCGCTTTTCGGCCCGATCTACCCGGCCGCCCAGCACATGGCCCATCAGCTGCATACCATAGCAGATGCCCAGCACCGGCACGCCCAGCGAAAAAACGCCCTCCTCGCACCGGGGCGCATCCGCCTGAAGCACGCAGGCCGGCCCGCCGCTGAGGATGATGCCCACGGGGGACAGAGCCTTGATTTCTTCAAGGGAGGCCGAATACGGGAGGACGTGGGAATACACGTTTTCCTGCCGAACGCGGCGGGCGATCAGCTGCGTATACTGGCCGCCGAAATCCAGAATCACCACGGTCTGATTCAAGAAAGCCACCGTTCCTTTCTTCCTTACATGCGGGAATAATAATACCTCTCTATTATCGCACATCTTTCCCTTCTCGGCAATGGCTTTTTTCCCGCTTTTTTTGCAGGAAACGCGCCCGCATTGACGAACCGGGGAAAACATGCTATACTGCCACCGGGCGCAGGCTTCCTGCCGCCTGCAAAACTGCAAATCCAGCTTCTTGGCTCCGGGCCTGCCCGGATGAGAGGGAAGGCGGTGCAAATCCGCCGCAACAGCCATTACCGTGAGCAGCGCGCCGCTGCGCAGCCGGAATACTCGCCAGGGAACGATACGGATCGCCGGGTTTGCCCGGCAGGCTTCTGGACCATGAGGAGCGCAGCCGTTTTTATCTCCGCAATGGCGGTTTATTTCGGCATGCGCGGGGAAGAAACAGCATGCGATTCATGGGCTCATGAATCGCTTTTTGATTGGAGAAACGGGGGAAAAGGCCATGGCCGATAAGCTCACCCGGGAAGATGCGCTGGCCCTTTTGCAGGAAAAGGGCCGGGCGCTGGAGGATGCGGGAGAGGCGCGCTATCCCCGGCGGGCGGATTTTTCGCCTGAGCAGGTGGTGGCCATCAAGGCGTTTTTAGGCCCCTGGCCCCGGGCGCTGGAGACGGCGGGGATCAAGCCGCCAAGGGACGATGGGTTTGCCGAAAAACGGCTGGAAAAGCGCATTCGCCAAAAGCGCCGGCGCACCGCCCTGAAAATTCAGGCCCGGGAAAAACGGGACAGCTTGGAGCATCCCGGGCTGTAAACATCGCGATACCGCGTGAAAACGCGTATCAAATATTATTGGAAAGAGGGATTATCATGAAAAAGACCCTGGCTGTGCTGCTGGCCGCGCTGATGCTGCTGGCGCTGGTTCCCGCTGTGGCGGAAGAAGCGGAAGCCCCCGTTGTGTATGTCACCATCGCCAATGGCGAACTGGTGGCCGCGCAGATTGAAGTGGAACTGACGGATGTGGATGAGGATGGCGCGCTGACCATTGCGGACGCGCTGTATCTGGCCCATGAAGCCGCTTTCGAGGGCGGCGCGGAAGTGGGCTTTGCCGATGCCATGGGCGAATACGGCCTGATGCTCACCAAGCTCTGGGGCGTGGAAAACGGCGGCTCCTATGGCTATTATGTGAATAACGAAGCGGCCATGGGCCTGGCCGATCCGCTGGAAGACGGCGATTTCGTGAACGCGTTCGTGTATACCGATACCGCTGCTTTCTCCGACACCTACGCCTTCTTTGATGAATTCGACGCCCTGGCCGGGGAAGTGACCCTGACCCTGTACGCCGCGGGCTATGACGCCAACTGGGCGCCTGTGACCAATCCTGTGGCCGGCGCGGTAATCACCGTGAACGGCGAAAAGACCGAAGCGGTCACCGATGAAAACGGCAAGGCCACCCTCACCGTACAGGCGGGGGATGTGGTGAGCGCCGTCAGCGACAGCCAGACCCTGGTGCCGCCCTGCTGCGTGATTCTGGCCGTGGAAGATCTGGAAGACGCGGCCTGAGAAAGACGGGAGAACAAAGCATGAAAAAAAGCAAGACCCGGCCGATCCGCTGCCTGCAGAAACTGGCTGCGGCGCTTTGCGCCCTGGCGCTGATGCTGTGCAGCCCGGCCGGCCTTGCGCAAAACGCCGCCCGGGAGATTGCGCTGCCGGACGGCGTTCTTTCGTATGAAATGGCCTGGGCAGGGGTGGATTCCCTGCCGGCATGGGCGGAGGAAGCCCTGCCCGCGGTGGCGGGCACCGGTGGGGACTGGCTGGCGCTGGCGCTTCGGCAATATCGCCCTGATTTGAATTATGCCCCCTACGCGGACGCGCTGGCCGCGTTTGCGGAAACAAACGCCATCCCCGCCGCGGCCTCCCGCCAGCGGGTGGCGCTGCTGCTGATCGCCTGCGGCCGGGAAACGCATCCCTTTGTGGCGCAGGCCTGCCATGAAACCATCGGCGCTCAGGGGATCATGACCTGGATTTTCGGGCTGCATCTTTTGCAGAACGGGCAGACCAGCGAAGCCTGCACCCGGGAGGAAGCGCGGAACGCGCTGCTGGCCCTGCAGTTGCCGGATGGGGGCTTTGCCATCCGGGGCGACCGGGGAGACGCGGATGTGACCGCCATGGCCTTGCAGGCGCTGGCGATGGAACCGGAGGCGCAGGTTCGGGAGCCTATTCAGCAGGCGCTGGCGTTTCTTTCCCAATGCCAGCAGGAAAGCGGCGGATACGTGAGCTCCGGCGCGGAAAACGCCGAAAGCGCCGCGCAGGTGATCATCGCGCTGACGGCGCTGGGAATCGATCCGCAAACCGACGCCCGCTTTTTGAAAAACGGCCTTTCCCCGGTGGACGCGCTGGCGGCTTTTCAGCTGCCGGACGGCAGCTATTGCCATGTTTCCGGCGGGGAAACCAATGAGACGGCCACGGCCCAGGCCCTGTGCGCACTGGTGGCGCTGGAACGCTTCCGAGCTGGTCAGGGCGGCTTCTATCAATTGGATCCGCTGCCTGCATCCCCGCCGGAAACGACGGCTGCATGCCGGCTCAGCGGCCGCGGGGTGGCGACGCTGGGGATTGCCGCCTGCGGGCTGCTGGCTTGTCTGGCACTGTTTGTGGGCAAAAAGAGGCACTATAAGAATTATCTGCTGGTGGCGGCGATCTGCGCCGTGCTGACGGCCGGGGTATGGCTGCTGGATGTGCAGCGGCCTCAGGATTATTACGGGCAGACGACCGCCCGGCAGGAGCCCATCGGGCAGGTGACGCTGTCTATCCGTTGTGATACCATCGTAGGCTTGAAGGAATCGCCCTATATTCCCGCATCCGGGGAAATTCTTCCGCCCACGGCGTTTCCCATCGCGGCGGGGGACACGGTGTACGATGTGCTGGTTCAGGCGGCGCAGCAATACAGCCTGCAGTTGGACTGCCGGGGCGCTTCCGCCCTGTCCGGCCAGATGGCGTACGTGGCAGGGATTCAGTATCTGTACGAGTTTGACTTCGGGGATTTGTCCGGCTGGGTGTATCATGTGAACGGCGTATCCCCGGATGTGGGCTGCGGGGCGTATGCCCTTGCGGATGGGGATCGGATCGAATGGCTGTATACCCGGGCGCTGGGAAACGATGTGAAATGATGCTTTTGGAGGGAGACAGGCCATGGGCGCGATGGAGCGGCTGCATCCGCTGGCGGCGGCAGGCTATTTTGCCGGGGTGGCGGCGGTGGCGATGGTAAGCATGAATCCAGTGCTGCTGGGCCTGAGCCTGCTGGGCAGCCTGGCCCTTTCCTGCCGCTATGGAGGGCTTCGGGGGGCAGGCGGCTTTCTGCTGCTGGGGCTTTGCGTGGCGATGCTCAATCCGCTGGTGTATCATAATGGGGTCACGCCGCTGCTGATTCTCAATGGCCAGCCCATCACGCTGGAGGCGCTGTGCTATGGTCTGGCCGCCGGGGCGATGATTTCAGGGGTGGGCTGCTGGCTGCGGAGCTTTTCCCGGATGATGACCAGCGACAAGCTGATGCATCTGCTGGGGCGGGCGTCGCCCAAGCTGGCGCTGCTGTGTGCCATGGCGCTGCGCTGCGGTCCGCTGTTTTCCCGCCAGACCGCGGCCATCCGCCGCGCCCAGCAGGGCGTGGGGCTGTATAAGGAAGAAAATCTGCCCGATCGCATCCGGGGGAACAGCCGGGTGTTTTCTATTTTAGTCACCTGGGCACTGGAAAACGGCATTACCACTGCCGACAGCATGGCCGCCCGGGGCTACGGCGTGGGCCGGCGCACGGCCTTCGCCCGCTATCGCTTTGGCCGGCGAGACGGCATGTTCCTGCTGCTTACGGCGGTGCTGCTGTTTCCGCCGGTGCTGGGGCTGTGCCTGGGCGCGCTAGACGTATCCTATTATCCCGCCCTGCGGATGCCCGCGCCCAGTCTGCTGGGGGCCCTGAGCTATGGCGCGTATGCCGCGCTGGCCCTGCTGCCTATCCTTTGGGAAGGAGGCGAAAGCCTGAAATGGCGCTGGTTGAAGTCCAGAATCTGAGCTTTACCTATCCCCGCTGCGCCGCGCCCGCCCTGGGGGATGTGTCCTTTTCGCTGGAAAAGGGCGATTTTGCGGTGATCTGCGGGGCCACGGGCAGCGGAAAATCCACCCTTCTGCGCTGCCTCAAGCGGGAGCTGACCCCCAAGGGCGCGCTGACCGGGGAAATCCGGTTGGACGGCCGGCCCCTTGCCGCTCTGAGCGACCGGGAAAGCGCCGGGGATATCGGCTTTGTGTTTCAGCGGCCTCAGCAGCAGATCGTGACGGACAAGGTCTGGCATGAGCTGGCGTTTGGGCTGGAGAACCTGGGCCTGCCCCAGGAAGCCATCCGCCGCCGGGTGGCGGAAACGGCGGCGTTTTTCGGCATGGAGGATTGGTTTGACCGTCCGGTCTCCGCCCTGTCCGGGGGACAGCAGCAGATGCTGAATCTGGCGGCGGTGATGACCCTGCAGCCCCGGCTTTTGCTGCTGGATGAGCCCACGGCTCAGCTGGACCCCATTGCCGCCACCGGTTTTTTATCCGCCCTGCAGCGGCTGAACCGGGAGCTGGGGCTGACCATCCTGCTTATCGAGCATCGGCTGGAGGAAGCAATTCCCGTATCCAATCGCGTGCTGGCGCTGGAAGGCGGACGGATGCTGGCCTTTGGAGAAACCCGGATGACGGCCCGGCAGCTTTGCGCCCATCCTGTGCTGGGGCTGGCCATGCCCGCAGCGGCACGGCTGGCCCATGCCCTGCGCCCGGAGACGGCGCCCTTTCCCCTTACCGTTCGGGAAGGGCGGCAGCTGCTGGAAGCGCTGGGCCCCGCCCCGCATCCGCTGCCGCCGGCGCCTGTCCGGGCCGATGCGCCTGAAGCCCTGCGATTCTCGGGCGTCTATTTTCGCTATGAGCGCTCTGCCCCGGATGCACTCAGTGACCTGAGCTTTACCGTGCGCGCCGGGGAGCTTACCTGCCTGCTGGGCGGCAACGGCGCGGGCAAGTCCACGGCGCTTTTATGCGCCGCCGGGCTGCTGCGGCCCTATGCCGGGCAGATTGCCGTGTTTGGCAAAAAGCTGAAAAGCTATCCGGGACAAAGCCTGTATCGGGATTGCCTGGCGCTGCTGCCCCAGGATGTGCAGACGCTGTTCCTTTGCAATTCCGTGGCCCAGGAGCTGCAGGACGCGGGGGCGGACGCCAAAGCGTTTCCCTTTGATTTTGGCCCGCTGCTAAGCAAGCATCCCTATGATCTCTCCGGTGGGGAGCAGCAGGCGCTGGGGCTTTGTAAGGCGCTGGCGGCCCATCCCCGGCTTTTGCTGCTGGATGAGCCCACCAAGGGACTGGACGCATTTGCCAAGGCGCGGCTGGGCCGGCTGCTGCTGGATTTGAAGAAACAGGGACTCACGATTCTGTGCGTCACCCATGATGTGGAGTTTGCCGCGCTGTGCGCGGATCGATGCGCGCTGTTTTTCCGCGGTCAGGTGATTTCTGAGGATGCGCCCCGAGCGTTCTTTTCCTGCAACAGCTTTTACACCACCGCCGTTAACCGCATGGCCCGGGATTGCTGCCCCGGGGCGATCACGGCGGATGAGCTGGCGGCGGCGTATGGAAAGGGGGCGGCGGAATGATCGTGATTCCAAGCGCTGCGGCTCGGAAATGGCTGCGGGTGCTGCTGCCCTATGGGGTAATCCCGGCGCTGGTGCTGCTGGGCGCGGCGCTGGCACGGCGGGAACAATATGCGCTGGTGATTCTGCTGGTCACGGCGGCGGCGTTTGTGCTGTTTGCGGCCGGGTTTGAACAGAAGAAAACCGGCTCGCGGCGGATGGTGGTGGTGGCGGTGATGGCGGCGCTGGCGGTGGCCGGGCGGTTCATTCCGTTTTTTAAGCCTGTGGCGGCGCTGACCATTCTCACGGGCCTATATCTGGGCGGCGAGGCGGGATTTCTTACCGGCGCGCTGGCGGCCGTGATCTCCAATTTCTATTTCGGTCAGGGGCCCTGGACGCCTTTTCAGATGTTTGCCTGGGGGCTGATCGGGCTGATCGCCGGGGCGCTTCAGCGGCCGTTGAAAAAAAGCCGGGCGCTGCTGATCGGCTACGGGCTGCTGTCCGGCGTGGCGTTTTCCTTCCTCATGGATGTGTGGACGGTGCTCTGGGCCGGGAACGGGTTTCAGCCTGCCGCTTACGCTGCGGCGCTGGCCACCGCCCTGCCCCATACCGTGCTTTACGCCCTCTCCAATGGGTTCTTCCTTCTTATCTTTGCCCGCCCCATGGGGGAAAAGCTGGATCGAATCACCACAAAGTATGAAATCTGAAACGCCATAAAAACGGGGACGACAGAATAAAACAAAACAGCCGCGGCCAAGCCGTGGCTCAGCGTGTCAAAAAAACGACGTTTTTGACACGCGCCATGCAGGATGAAAGTGTTCATCCTGCATGGCAAGGCTGCGGAAATGATTTTTCTGCGCTTTGCTCCGAAAAATCGCCCCGCCCGACCGGCAAAGCCGGTCGATACGATGAAAAATGAAGGGCTTGCAGCCCTTCATTGCATCCTGCTTTACGTATAGGGGCTTTTTCGACAGTCTGAGCCGCGGCCAAGCCGTGGCTGTCTTTTTGTATGCAATGCCCAAATGCGAACGCGTCCGGGCTTTCCCGGATAAGGCGCCGTATAGCCTCGCGGCGGCGCGGCTAACCGCCAACAGACTTGCGCGTATATCATGTGTCCCCGATGAAGAAGGGAGTATTCGCCATTTCTTCCCCCTTCCGGGGCGCAATGCTGATTAGATATGATTTGATATTTTTTACGGTTTTCGTGAAGGAAGCGCGAGGGAACCATCTTTGGCCTCCAAAGAATGGTTCCCTCGCAAAAAACATTTCCTTAGCCCAAAATCTTTCGGATGGCGTCGTTGAGCCAGTCGCCTTCAAAGAGCTCAATCAGCCCCGCATCGCAGGCAGCGGCCAGCTTGAGATTAATGGGCAGGCGGGCCAGCACCTGGGTGCCGAACCGCTTGGCGGTTTCATCCGCATGGCTTTCGCCAAACACTTCCACATGCTTGCCGCAATCGGGGCACACCGCGTAGCTCATGTTTTCCACCAGTCCCAGCACCGGCACATGCATCATATCCGCCATGTTCAGCGCTTTTTCCACGATCATGCCCACCAGCGCCTGGGGCGTGGTGACCACCACTGCGCCGTCCACGGGCAGGCTCTGGAACACCGTCAGCGGCACATCGCCGGTTCCCGGAGGCATATCGATAAACATCACGTCCAGATCGCCCCAGAGCACGTCCGTCCAGAATTGCTTCACCGTGCCCGCAATGATCGGCCCACGCCAGACCACGGGGGTGGTATCGTTATCCAGCAGCAGATTCACGGACATCATCTTGATCCCCGTCTTGCTTTCCACAGGCAGAATGGCTTCGCCGGTGCCCATGGCCTTTTCCGTCACGCCAAAGGCTTTGGGAATGGACGGGCCGGTCACGTCCGCGTCCAGAATGGCGGTCTTATAGCCCGCCCGCTGGGCCATCACGGCCAGCAGCGCTGTGACCATGGATTTGCCCACGCCGCCCTTGCCGCTCATGACGGCAATGACCTTCTTTATGTTCGTGCCCTCGTGGGGCGCCGCCAGCAGGCTTTCCTTGTCCCGGCTGGGGCAATTGGCGCTGCAGGAGGAGCAATCATGGGTGCATTCGCTCATTGTTTTCGCTTCCTTTCGCTGGTGCTGCCCGGCCAGGCCGGGCCAAAAACCAAAGGTTATAGTTCGCCGGTCAGAGCCGAAACCCTGCCGCCTTCGCAAATTCTTTCCCGCTATTTGCGGCGATTCAGCCGCCGGGCCAGGGGCCGTTCAAACAGATACGTGATCAGCGTGGCCGCTACCAGCGCCAGCAGGAAGCAGCACAGGGTGTATTTCATTTGCCAGGCGTAATCCCCGGCCATCCAGGGATTTTCCACGGCGCTGGGCGGGAACCCCCAGCTTTTGAGCCGGACTGCCAGCAGCTGATGATAAATGTAAAACTGAAAGGAGATCTGGGAGAGAAACCGCATCAGCCCGTTGCCCAGGGCAAAGCGCACGCCTGGCAGGCTGCATGCCGCGCAAATCATCCCCAGTGCCAGCACCGCCGACAGCGGGAACCGGCGCGCCATTTGCCCCAGACGGATGTTGTCAACGCCGTTTTCCGCGGCCTGACCCTTGGCCAGCTGCACGATCTGGCAGATGCAGAGCACCAGCCCTGCCGTGAACAGCAGGCGAATCTTTCGATCCCAGACCTGAGCGCCCAGCCTTCTGCGCAGCGCCGCATAGATGGCCGCGGCCAGAAAGCCGTTGGCATACACATCCAGAAACGCGGGCAGCTGGTTTACATACAGGCTGGTATCCGGCTGGGCGCCAGCCCAGGCCCGGAAGCCAAAGGCCGCGCCGGTCATCAGCGTCCAGCACAGGGCCGGATGCCTGCGGAAAAAGCGGGCCAGAAACGGAAACAGCAGATAAAACTGCATCTCCACCCCCAGCGTCCACAGGGCGCCGTTGAGGGGCGTTTGCTGGGTGCTGAAGCGAAAAAAGGGGTGGGTGAAGGTGAGATGCGCTGCCAGATCCTTCAGCGCATCGGCGGTGGAGGGGTATTGCCCCCGGATCAGCGCCAGCACGAACAGCGGCAGAATGCACAGCAGATAGGAAGGCAAAATCCGCGCCAGCCGCCGTCGGTAAAAGGACAGGATGGCGGGAGCCTTGCCGCTCTGGGTATAGGGCAGATAAAGCAGAAAGCCGGAAAGCAGCAGCAGCCCATCTACCCACAGATACCCGGAGCGCAGCAGGAAATCCAGACTGATTCGCTGGCCTGCGATTTCAAAGCTGGGGGAGAGCCAGCCCTGCTGCCAGATATGATACCAGCCCACCAGCAGCACGCAGATCGCCCGAAAGCCATCCAGCACATCCAGATGCTTATCTCCCGGCGGCTCCTGATAGGGCCGCCAGCGCAGTGAAAGCTTCTCCATTATTCGGCCACCCGCTGCAGGCGATAGAGGGTATTGGTTTTTTCGTGGCGCAGGGTGAGGCTGTTTTTGCTGTTGGACACGATGTTGTAGGTATACGCCAGATCATCCGGGGTTTCGCCGGTTTCCAGGGCATAGGTGGTGGCGTAATAATAGGCGGTGCGGCCGTCGATGGTGCAGGTGCCGTCCTCGCGGAACTCCATGGCCACGCCCTTAGTGCTTTCCCATTTGCCCATGATTTCGTATACGGTCTTGCTCAGGCGCTTGGAATCCACATCCTTGTAGCCGGGAATCTGCTTATAATACACCAGCGCATCGAAAGCCTTACGGGCTGCGTAGAGAGAATTGGCATATTGATAGCACGCTTCTTTATACATGTCCGGGATGCTGGCATACTTGGCGGGCAGGTAATCCGTCCCGGCCAGCCCGGCCAGCGCGTCCACCACGCCCTTGTAATCCTGGGTTTGCAGGGCGCGCTTAGCGGCGGCATAGGCGCTGGCATAATAGCTTTCGGAGCAGGCCTCGGCCTGGGCGGCGGCGTCCTTATAGGCTCCCGCTAGGGCGAAATATTTGGCCGCGGCAGCCAGATCGTTTTCCTCCCGGGCGTTCAGCGCCGCCTGATAGGCGCATTCCTGCTGGCGGATGGCTGCGTCCTGATAGGAGGAAATGGACTGGAACATCTCCGCCGCCTGGGTGAGCTTGCCCTCGCTGGCGGTTTCCAGCGCCATCTGATACACGCATTCGTTTGCCAGCGAAGGCGCGTCGGCGTAATCGCCAAGGGCTTCCAGCAGGGCCTTGGCCTCGGCATAGCTGCCCTTTGCCATCATGTCCGCAGCCATGAGATACCGGGCCTTGTTCATATAATCTTCGCTGTCTTTATAGCCGTCCAGCTGCCCCAGCGCCAGCAGCGCGTCCTCGTATTCTCCTGCATCCACCAGTGCAACGGCGGCGTAATACCGGGCGTTGGCCAGCTCCTCCTGGCTGTTGCGGTAATTGCCCAATTCCTCCAGCAGGGGAATGGCCTGGGCGTACTGCTTATCATTGAGGAACGCGATGGCTTGGTCGTAGCGCAGCTGATTCACATAATCGGCGCTGTCCTTATAATCAGGGATGGTTTCCAGCAGGGCCAGCGCATGGGCTTCATCGTTGTTCTGCAGGTAATCCATGGCGGGCTGATAGGTGCATTCCTTCAGCGCGTCCTGAGCGGCCTGCAAATCCGGAGCCAAAAGGAAGAATTCCTTGGCCCCCTCGTAATCGCCGCTGTCCATCAGGGCCTTGCCCTGCTCATAATAGCACTGGGCCAGCAGCGCCTTGGAATCCAGATACCCCTGAATCTTTTCCAGCATGCCGGCGGCCTGGGCGTAATCCCCCGCGTCCATGGCCTCCACCGCCGGGGCGTACAGGCAGCCCGTGGCCCGGCGATAGGCGTCGGCATAATCCTCGGCCAGCAGGAAATAGCTGGCGGCGGTATCATAGTCTCCCTGATTATAATATTGCTCTGCGGCGGCATAATAGGCCGCCTTGAGCTGGGTTTCGCTGTCGCGATACGCGCCCAGCTGGCGATAGAGGTCGATAGCGGTCAGCGGATCGCCGGCGGCCAGCGCCTGGGCTGCAGGCTGATACAGGCATTCCTGGGCCATTGTCTGGGCGGATTGATAATCGCCCAGATCCAGATATTTTTCCCGGGCGGCGGCGTAATCCTCGTCCACATTCATCAGCTCGTTGGCCCATTCATATTCGGCCTGCTTGCGCTTCATCCGCGCATCCGCATAGGCGGGCACCTGCTCATAATAGCGGATGGCTTCCTCATAGGAGCCGGCAGCCAGCAGCTTTTCCGCCGTCACATACCGGGCCTCCTGGGCCTTTTCGGCGCTGTCCTTGTAATCCCCCAGCGCGTCAAAGCCTGCCTGCGCGGTGCGCAGGGAGGTGAAGGTGCCGCCGTTCAGGGCGGCCAGGGCGGCGCGATAATCGCATTCCTGGGAAAGCGCTGCGCTGTCCAGGTATCCGTTCAGCGCCAGAAATTGCTCCTTGGCGGATTCATATTGCCCACCCTCCAGGGCGCGGTTGGCCATGTAATAGTGGTAATAGGGGATGGCATGGAAATATATCCCGTATGCCAGCGCCCCGGCCAGCGCCACCGAGGACACGGAGGTGATGATGATCTTGCGGCGGCGGCGGCGCTTTTTCTGCCGGGCTTCCTTTTCCTGCGCGATGCGCCGGGCCTCCTCCCGCTGACGGCGCTGGGCCTCCTCCAGCGCGTTTTGCCGGGCCAGAATGATTTTTTCGATGGACGCTTCATTGAGCTTGGTGAAAATCTCATGCTTATCCCGGTGGCAGCGGCGGCATTCTTCCTCCTTGGGGCCGTTGGGCCGGCCGCAGACGCACAGCCACACGTTTCCCTGATCGCTGGGATAGGAGGCCGCATCCCGCCCGGCCAGCTCCTGCATCACCCGCAGCCGCTCGCCCTCCAGCAGGGGGGCGGGGGTGTAATCCACGGCCGGGGCCGCGCCCCGCCGCCAGATGGTGCCGTCGTCGAACCAGGTTTTTTCGATCACCACTTCCAGATCCTGCGCATCTGCCCCTTCTTCCACCGCAATCGCCATTTCAAACACATGCCGGGAAGGCGCCTGAAGCCCCTGAATGCGTTCCACCCGCCGGGCAAACTGCTCTCCCTCCGCGTCAAAGCAAAGCACGCATACCTGAATGCTGCTGACTTCTTTATCGGACAGGTTATACACCTGCATGGTGAGCATCGGCTCGGCCGGGGTGGGCATTTTGCAATGCCATAATTCAACCGGACAGGTCAGGTCAATCCGCATGGGCATCCGCCTCCTGGGCAATGATCGGCAAGGGAAAAAGGGGGAAAGGCCCACGGCCGGGGCAGGGATGGGCTCCCTGCTCCCCGCCGCGGGCAAAAGCGATGTGCGCTCAGCGCAGCATGAAGATCATGGTTTCCAGCTCGCCGTCGGTGAAGGTGAGTTGCCAGATCACGGTCTTGTCCTCCACCGCCTGGGTATAGGTGATGCTGGCGGAGGTTTCGCCGTAGGATACCACGCCGTAGGGCGCGGTCTGGCCGTCGCCATAGAGCAGGATATTGCCATTGGCCTGACGGCTGCCTTCATTATGGCGGAAGCGGCGGATCACGCTGTCCATATAATCGCCCACCCGCACGCCGCGGGGGCCTTCCAGCTGGTCGTTTTCCAGCGTCAGCGTATCCAGCCGCAGGAAATGCTTGTCCGCGCTGTAAACGAACAGGGCGGTGGCGCCTTCCCATTCCCGCAGGCGCATCCATTCGCCGTTGGAATCCTGGGTCCATTCGTCCACGGGCGCGTCACCCAGCACCGCAATGGCCGTTTCGGGAGTCAGATCCAGCAGATCCAGCCCGGCGAAGGACAGATCCTCCCGCTGGAACATGCTCAGATCCGTGCCCACCTGGCTTTGGGGATAGGCGAAATAGCCGGTGTTTTCCTGCATCTGGGCCACATTCTGGATTTCCGCCAGTGCGTCCTCTTCGGAAACGGCGCTGTCCATGCCGAACACTTCAATGTCCGTCACCTCGCCCTGATCCAGCGAATAGGTCACGCCGCAGCGGATTACGTCCTCGCCGGTCCAGTGGAACACCGCGTAGGTCACTTCCGTCACCCGCTGGCCATCCCGCAGCACCCAGCCCACGCTGGCCTCCGGCTTTTCGCCGGAAACGAACAGGGCCGCGTCATAATAGGTGCCCATCAGGTCAGGGTTATCATTGGGATACGCCGCCAGCACATCCGCAAGGGAATGGCCCACCATCACGCCCCGGGGGCAGGCCACGCCGGCAGCCAGCTGCGCGCCCACCACGGCGGTGGTCTGCGTCAGCTGTTCATCGGCAATGGTCAGATTGCCCACCGCCGTCACCGCCATCGTGGGGCCGTCCTGGCTGGAAATAATGCTCACGCTGCCTTCCTTCAGGGCGTCCTCCCGCAGCGCGGTCATATACATTTGCAGTTCTTCATAGGTCAGCTTCACGCTTTCCTCCGCAGGGCTTTCCGCCAGCGCGGCGCTTCCCAGCAGCAGGCAACAGGCCAACACCATCGCCATCAGCTTTTTCATGCTTTTAATCTCCTTTTGCTTGGTTTTGTTTACGCATCTATCCGGGAAACGCCCTGGGGCGTTACCAGCGCATAAATCAGATGGGCCCTGGGAACCGGCGTCTGCTCGAAGCCCAGCGCCGCGCGGATGGCCGCTTCCGCCTGAGCGGCGGAGGAAGCGTCGTGCGCGTGGAGGGTAACGATGGGGTCGCCCTGCTTCACGAAATCCCCGATCCGCTTTTCCATCACGAAGCCCACGGCCGGATCGATCACATCCTCTTTCCGGGCCCGGCCCGCGCCCATGCGCTGGGCGGCCAGCCCCAGCGCCGTGCCGTTCACATGGGCCAGGAAGCCGTCCGCCTCCGCCCGCACGGGCACGATCAGGGGAGCCCGGGGCAGCAGGGCCGTATCGTCGCACACCCGGCCGTCTCCGCCCTGGGCCTGAATCATTTCCTTGAGCTTGCGCAGCCCCGCGCCGGAAGAAAGCGCCGCCCGCAGCAGCTTTTCGGCTTCTTCATGGGTGGCGGCCAGCTGCGCTCCCAGCAGCATCCGCGCGCCCAGAAACAGCGCCACATCCAGCAGCGGCCCTTCCGTGCGCCCGGCGAGCACATCAATGGCTTCCTTCACTTCCAGCGCGTTGCCCACATGGGAGCCCAGCGGCTCTTCCATGCCGGACACCACCGCCGTGATATGCCGCCCTGCATGGGCGCCGATATCCACCATGGCCTGCGCCAGATTGATGGAAGCGTCCAGCGTTGGCATCAACGCGCCGGAGCCGGTTTTCACGTCCAGCACGATGGCCCGGGCCCCGGAAGCAAACTTCTTGGACAGAATGCTGGACGCGATCAGCGGCACGGAATCCACCGTGCCCGTCACATCCCGCAGGGCGTAAAGCCGTTTATCGGCAGGAGCCAGACGCTTGCTTTGGCCCACCACCGCACAGCCAACCTTTCGCACGATGTCCACAAATTCATCCTCGGGCAGCTCCACCCGCATGCCCGGGATGCTTTCCAGCTTATCGATGGTGCCGCCGGTATGGCCCAGCCCCCGGCCGCTCATTTTCAGCACCTTGCCGCCGCAGGCTGCCACCAGCGGAGCGAGGATGAGGGTGGTGGTGTCGCCCACGCCGCCGGTGGAATGCTTATCCACGGGGATGCCGCCCACATCCGGATCCAGCATGTCCCCGGACCGGGCCATGGCGTCGGTCAGGTCCGCCGTTTCCCGGGCGTCCATGCCGTTGAGCCGGATGGCCATCAGCAGCGCGGAAAGCTGATAATCGGGCAGCGTGCCGTCTGCCGCGCCCTGCACGAAGAAATCAATCTGTTCCCGGGTCAGCGCCCGGCCCAGTTTTTTGGCTTCAATGACGGATAAAATATCCATAATACCCTTCCTTATATAATAATCCAAGCATAGTATACCATACTTCTTCCCGTTCGTAAAGCAAAGCCGATCGACAGGAACAGAAAAATCCTGCCCCCAAAGCAAAAAGCCCTGCTCCATGTCTGGAACAGGGCTGAAAGACGCATGCCGGCAGCGCCGGCCGAAGGCAAAGAGGAGCAGACGATCCGCCGGCGGTTAACCGGCCTTTCCGGAGTCTTTTTCGGATTTCATGGCCGCCAGCTGCTTTTCCAGCGCCGCCTGACGGGCCAGCAGGGCGTTCATTTTATCATAGAGATCCTCGATCATGATTTCCGTTTTCAGGTTCACCTTGTAATCGTTTTCCGCCCGGCGGCGATCCTTTTCCTCCTGCCGGTTCTGGCTCATCATAATCAGCGGGGCCTGAATGGCCGCCACGCAGGAAAGCACCAGATTCAGCAGAATGAAGGGATACGGATCGAACGCGCCGGACGCCAGCAGCACATTCCCTGCCATCCACAAAACCAGCACGCCGGTAAAGGAGAAAATAAATGCCCAGCTGCCTGCGAAACGGGCGATAGCGTCCGCTGCGCGCTGGCCCAGGGTATACTTTCCCTTTGCCGTGTTTTCAGATATTTTGCTGTCTGCCAGCAGGTTCAGCACTTCCTCGTCGGACATATCCCGGCGAATATCCGAAATCACTTCCTGCAGCAGCTTTCGGTTTTCTTTCATGGGTGTTTTCTCCTTATGGTTTTGGGAAAAAACTCAGATTTTTTCCTGAATAGACGCAAGAATCTCTCGGGCCACGGGCGCGCCGGTAAGAGCGGAAAGGGCAGTGAAATGGGCGTTGGAATTAACCTCGCACAGCAGCGGCCCATCCCGGCTTTCCAGCAGATCCACCCCGGCGAAGCTGAGCCCCAGCGCCCGGCATGCCCGGGCCGCCAAGGCGATTTCATCGGCGGAGGGGGTGTAGGCCACGCCGTGGCCGCCGTGCTGAATGTTGGCCCGGAAATCGCCGTCATTGACGCGGCGCATGGCGCCCACGCACCTGTCGCCCACCATATACAGCCGCAGATCCTTTCCCGCGCTTTCGCTGACGAACCGCTGGAGCAGCAGCGCCGTGCCCGCTCTGGCACGAAGCAGCGCCCGGGCTTCCTCGGCGTTTTTTGCCAGATATACCTGCTGCCCAAAGGAGCCGCAGCCCTCCTTGATTACCATCGGATACCCCAGCGCTGTTTCCGCCTGATCCAGAAAAACCATCCGCGGATAGCCGTTGCCCGGGAAGGTCTGGGGGCAAAGCAGGGTGTCTGGCATGGGAAGGCCCGCCTGGCACAGGGCCAGATGCGTGAGGGTTTTATCATCGCACAGGGCAATGGCCCGGGGGGCGTTAAACACCCGCGCCCCCTGGATTTCCAGCAGGTGGGCCAGGCGGACGTCCTTATCCCAGAACAGCACAAAATCTCCCGCGTCCGCCGGAGAAAGCGGCCGGGGCCCGGGCAGCAGGCAGGGAAAATCCTCGTTGGTTTTCACTTGCAGCGCCATGCCCAGATCATGCGCCGCGGCCTGAAGCTGCCGGGCCATTTCAGCCATGGAGGGGCTGTCCCAGAAGGCGTTGACGATCAGCGTTCCCTGCATGCGCTCACTCCCTGGGCCGCTTGGGAGGCTTGCCCGAAAGCAGCAGCGTCCACAGCCCGGGCAGGGCAGCAACCAGCGCCGCCGTCAGGGCAAGGGCAATATAGACCGCCATCCGCACGCCGTCTCCGGCGGCTTCATCCAGCAAAAGGGGCAGCAGGGCCGCGGCCAGCGCGTCATGCTGCCGCCAGGCCAGCAGGGCCGTCAGCAGGGGCAGCAGGGCCAGCAGCAGCCCGCCCACCATCCGGCCCAGCCCGGAAAACGGCCGCTTCTGCATACGGGGCCGCACCTGCGTTTCCGGGGGCTGATACCCTTCCGGGGCCCGGCGGCGGGGCGGGACGGCCTCCGCCGCGGGGGTCACCCGGGGCGCTCTTGGCGCACGGGCGGATTGCTGTTCCGGTGCGCCGGAGCCAAATCGACCGGCCGCCCGAACTGCGCCGCAGCTTTCGCAGGCTGCGGCGCTATCTCTGTTTTCCGCATGGCAGCGGGGGCAAATCCACATTCCCTTCGCCTCCTTTGTAAAAATCAATGCCGATGAAGGCGCGCTTCAATCAGTCGCCAAAGGAGATGCCCATATCCCGGGCTACCTGCACCATCTGATGATCCGGGGGCACCAGCTTGGGCACGCCCGCGATTTCGTTCAGGGGGTTATGGGTGATGGTGTTGCCCGCCAGGGCCACAGACACGCCGTATTCGCCCTTTTCGATCAGCTGGGCGGCATGCACGCCGAACTGGGTGGCCAGCACCCGGTCATAGGCGGAGGGGGAGCCGCCGCGCTGGATATGCCCCGGCACCACGGCCCGGGCTTCCACGCCCACCAGCTCGCTCAGCTCTTTGGCCACGCGCTCGGCAATGCCGTGAAAGCCGTTTTCCTGGCGCAGCGCGTCCCGCTCCTTGCGCTTCATTTTGGCTTCCTTTTTATCCATGGATCCTTCGGCCACTGCCAGAATGGAGAAGGCCTTTTTGCTGTTGGCCCGGGCTTCCACCACCTTGGCCACATCCTTGATGTCATAGGGGATTTCAGGCAGCAGCACCACGTCCGCGCCGCCTGCCAGGCCGGAATACAGCGTGAGCCAGCCTGCCTTATTGCCCATGATCTCGATCACCATGCACCGGCCGTGGGAAGCGGCGGTGGTGTGGATTCGGTCGATCACGTCGGTGGCGATATCCACGGCGGTATGGAAGCCGAAGGTGAAATCCGTGCCGTAAATGTCGTTGTCGATGGTCTTGGGCAGGCCGATCACGTTCAGCCCCTCCTGAGAGAGCAGGTTGGCGGTTTTATGGGTGCCGTTGCCCCCCAGGGTCACCAGGCAGTCCAGCTTCATTTTCTGATAGTTGTCCTTCATGGCCTTGACCTTGTCCACATTGTCCTCCCCGATCACCCGCATATTGCGGAAGGGCTGACGGCTGGTGCCCAGGATGGTGCCCCCCAAGGTGAGGATGCCGGAAAACTGGCTGCGCTTCATTTCCTGCCATTCGCCTTCGATCAGGCCGCGATAGCCATCCATGATGCCCACGATTTCCGCGTCAAACATTTCGTACGCCGCCCGGGCCACGCCCCGGATCGCCGCGTTCAGGCCGGGGCAATCCCCGCCGCTGGTCAAAATCCCGATTCTGCGCTTCATGATAAGAGCCTCCTTCTATGCGAGGGGAAGATTCTCTGACGGCCAAAGAATCCCCCTTCGCGCTTCCCCGGAGAAAGCCGCATTCGCCGCTTTCCAGGGGGTGCATGAATGGTCAAAGAGCTTTACCGCCTGCGGCCGTTGTTGATGCCCAGCATGCCAAGAAGCGAACGCGTCAGGCTGCTGCCCAGCTGACGGCCGGCGGAGGTGGTGGCGGATTTAGTGAAGGAATCCAGCAGCTGTTCGCCCATCGTCATTTCGCTGCGTTTTTTGGCTACCTTGCGTTCCTTCTGAGGCTTCTCCCGCGCCGCTTCCTGCACCGGCTGGGCCGCAGGATAGGCAGGCTGCTGATATACCGGCTGCTGAGGCAGGGTGGGAATGGACTGCTCCTCGTATTGGCCGGTGGCGGGGTTATAAACCCGGAAGGCCACGGGCTGATACACGGGCTCGGCCGCCGCGGGGGCCGCCTGCTGCTCCGCCGCCTGGGGAATGGGCCGCACCACCTGGGTTTCCGCCACGCCGCCCTGATTGAACTGGCGGGAGAGGATTTCATAGGCGCTTTCCCGGTCGAAGGCGTCGTCATATTTTTTGCCGATCTGATCGTAATCCAGGAAGGATTTCCGCAGCTCGTCGGACACGGCGCCGATCTGGGATTGAGGCGGCAGAATCGTGGCCCGCTGCACCACGGAGGGGCTGCCGTCCTCCTGCAGGAAGGAGAGCAGCGCTTCGCCGGTGGCCAGCTGGGTGAGGATTTCTTCGGTATCGAAGGCGGGGTTCACCCGGAAGGTCTGGGCCACGGCACGGATCACCTTCTGCTCCTGGGGCGTGAAGGCCCGCAGGGCATGCTGCACCCGGCCGGAAAGCTGGGAGAGCACGGATGAGGGCACGTCGGTGGGGGACTGGGTGATGAAAAACACGCCCACGCCCTTGGAACGGATCAGACGGATTACCTGCTCGATTTTTTCCAGCAGGGCCTTGGAGCAATCGTCAAAGAGCAGATGGGCTTCGTCAAAGAAGAACACCATCCGGGGCAGGGCCTTGTCTCCCTGCTCGGGCAGCAGCTCATACAGCTCGCCCAGCAGCCACAGCAGGAACGTGGAATACATGGCGGGCTTGCGGAACAGCTTTTCGGCGGAGAGGATATTCACCATGCCGTTGCCGTTTTCATCCTGGCAGAGCCAATCGCGAATATCCAGGGCGGGCTCGCCAAAGAAATAATTGCCCCCCTGGTCTTCCAAAATGGCGATGGAGCGCTGAATGGCGCCCACCGTGGCCTTGGCCACATTGCCGTAATCCAGGGTATACTTTGCCGCATTTTCGCCCACGTAGGCCAGCATGGCCTTCACGTCCTTGAGATCCAGCAGCAGCATGCCCTCGTCGTCCGCAATGCGGAAAACCACATGCATCACCCCGGTTTGGGTTTCATTCAGCCCCAGCATCCGGCTCAGCAGCAGCGGCCCCATTTCGCTCACCGTGGTGCGCACGGGATGGCCCTTTTCGCCGTACACGTCCCAGAACGTTACCGGGCAGGCCCGGAAGGGAAAATGGCTCACGCCGCATTTTTCCAGCCGGGCGTCGATGCTCTCATTGCCCTCTCCGGGCTTGCACAGCCCCGCCAGATCGCCCTTCACATCGGCCATGAACACGGGCACGCCCAGCTGGGAAAAGCCTTCGGCCAGCACCTGCAGCGTCACGGTTTTGCCCGTGCCGGTGGCCCCGGCGATCAGGCCGTGGCGGTTGGCCATGCCGGGCAGCAGGCAGACCGCGCCTTCGCCGGATGTGCCCAGCCAGATATTTCCGTCCAGAATCATGGGAATCTCCTCCTTGTTTTGCGGGAGCCCCGCGTTTGTGTGTTTTTTGCCTTATACCCGCTGATAAATCAGGGCCGCGGCCTGGGCGCTGATGCCCTCGCCGCTGCCTTCAAAGCCCATGCGTTCGGTGGTGGTGGCCTTGACGGATACCCGCTCCGCCGGGATTCCCAGCGTCTGCGCAATGGTTTGGCGCATTTGCGGGATGAAAGGGGCCAGCCTGGGCGCCTGGGCCACGATGGTCACATCGCAGTTGCCGATGGAAAAGCCGCGCTCCGCCAGCGCCCTGCCGGTTTCCGAAAGCAGCAGCAGCGAAGAAATGCCCCGGTATTTTTCGTCGCTGTCTGGAAACAGCTTGCCGATGTCCCCCAGCGCCGCCGCGCCCAGCAGCGCGTCCATCAGCGCGTGAAGCGCCACATCCGCATCGCTGTGGCCCAGCAGTCCCTTTTCATAGGGCACCAGCACGCCGCCCAGCCATAATGCCCGGCCTTCCACCAGCCGGTGCGCGTCATAGCCCTGGCCAATCCGGGGCAGCAGCATTCCTTCCGCCATGGTCAAATCCTCCGGTGAGGTGAGCTTGATATTGTCGTAGCTCCCGGGCGTTAAATGTACCGGGAAGCCTGCGGCCTCCATCAGCGCCGCATCGTCGGTATACCGGCCCTGGGCCCGGGCATGGGCCGCCAGCAGCTCCGAAACCCGGAAGCCCTGGGGGGTCTGCACCTGATAGAGCGTGGCCCGATCCGGGGTTTCGATCACCAGACCGTTTGAATCCGCCCGCTTGATGGTGTCCCGCGCGCCCACGGCGGCCACGCCGCTGCCATGAGCTTTCACGCTGTCGATCACGGCGGCGATGGTTTCCCGGCGCACAAAGGGCCGCGCGCCATCATGGATAAGCACGATGTCCGCATCCGCAGGCAGCGCCCGCAGGCCGCAAAGGGCGGAGGCCTGCCGGTCCGCGCCGCCGGGGACGATAGCCGACACGGCCAGCCCATAGGCCGCCAGCGTATCGGAAAACAGCGCTTCCTCCCCGGCCCGGGTCACCAGCACCGCGCCGTCCGTCAGCCCTTCAAAGGCCCGCACACTGCGCACGATGGCCGGCATGCCCCCCACGGGCAGCAGGGTTTTGTTGCCCGCGCCGCCCATCCGCGTGCCGCTGCCGCCACAGAGAATCAGCGCGTATACGCTCACGGCTTGTCCTCCATGAGCATGCGGATGATGGTTTCATACACCTCCGCGCCCCGGCGGGGCCAGCGCTCGGCCAGCTGAACGGCCAGCTCCCGACTGGGCAGGGAAAAGCTCACCCGCATCATGTCCATGTCCTGCTCGGTGACGGTGAGGGTCAGCTCATATTCGCCCCGTTCCTGCTGCCGGATCTGGCTGAGATACTGATCCTCCTCCTGGAACTTCTGCCGCCAGGCGGGACCGTCCTCGGCCAGCAGCGTTTTCACGCTGCCGGGCACCCGTCCGCCAAAGAGCGTAAGTGCCTCCCGGCCCGCATCGGTCACCTCATAAATATATCCGGCGCGCTTTTTTGTGCGCACCGCCTGGCCCCGGGCGCATAAATCCCCCAGGGCGAACATCATATCGAAGTAATTGGTCAGGTCATGCTCAAAAAGAAATTGCAGCAGCTGCAATTCCGTGCAGGGGGCCAGATGCTGCAAAGCGTAAAGCACGATCAGCCGCTGCTCGTCATCCGGCATGCGGCGGGGCGGACGAAGCGTCATTTTCTGCCTCCATACAAATATAATTCCTTTTGTATTATTTCTCAGGGAAACCCCGTTTTCCTGCCTGAGCGGGGGAAAATTGTGGCGGCACGGGAAAAAAGGGCTTTGTCCGATTCGTCTCTCCGGGGGAGACTCCATTAACACCCACGAATGAAAGAAGAAACGCTTCCGCTTCAAACTGGAGGGCATGATCAATAAGGAAAAGCCTGGCTTTTATTCCTTATGGCTTTCTTGGGAGGGTGCGGGAGGGGGTTCTT
Organism: uncultured Clostridia bacterium; assembly: GCA_934630705.1. Classification (GTDB taxonomy): domain Bacteria; phylum Bacillota; class Clostridia; order Christensenellales; family Aristaeellaceae; genus RUG563. Next base: position 23,475 of record CAKTWP010000002.1, read on the forward strand.
TGGCCGCAAAGAACCTCCTCCCGCATGATTTTCACATTCCTTGGAATGGTTTTCCCTTGCAATAAGCGCGGCTCCGCTTTATAATAAGAATATGCCGCGAATGCGGCGGATTGGGTTGGAAGGAGCGGGAGCGCCTGTGCAGGCGCGCCCGAGCGCATACAAAAGCATGCAGTTCACGTTTTGCCCGCTGTTCAGCGGGTCCAGCGGCAACGCGCTGTTTATCGGCGCGGGGGATACCCGCATTTTAATCGACGCCGGCATGCCCGGCCGGGCCATTGAAAACGCGCTGAAGGAAATCGGCGTGCTGCCCGAAACCCTCTCGGCCATCGCCGTCACCCATGAGCATAGCGATCATACCAAGGGCGTGGGTATTCTCAGTCGGAAATATCATCTGCCAGTTTACGCCAATGAGCGCACGTTCAACGCCATGTACAAGCAGGTGGGGGAGATTGAGGCGCGGAACCGGCGGTATTTTGAAAGCGATTCGGATTTCTATATCGGCGATCTGGCGCTGCTGCCCATCCCCATTCCCCATGACGCGGCGGAGCCGGTGGGCTATCGGGTGTTTTACGGCGGCCGCAGCGTGGGCGTCGCCACGGATATGGGGCATATGCAAAAGCGGGTGCTCAAGGCGCTGGCGGGATGTGATGTGCTGCTGCTGGAAAGCAACCATGACCCCGATCTGCTGATGCAGAACCCTCATTACTCTCTGTATCTCAAGCAGCGGATTCTGGGCAGCCACGGCCATCTGTCCAATGACGCCAGCGCCCAGGCCCTGCTGGCCCTCTATGAAACCGGGGTGCGTCAGGTGCTGCTGGGGCATCTGAGCGGGGAAAACAATACCCCTGAGCTGGCCCTGCAAACGGCCACGGAAAAGCTCGCCGCGGCGGGCGTGCGCATCAATGAAGATATCGGCCTGGGCATCGCCTGGCGGGATCGGGTGAGCAAGCGGTTTGAAATCAGCTGACCCGCAGATAAAGGAGACACGAAAGATGGACATCCATGTGCTGGGCTGCCATGGCCCTTTTCCCGGGGCAAATGGCGCCACCAGCGGTTATCTGCTGGTATCGGGCGGCCATCAGCTGCTGATTGACTGCGGTGCAGGGGCGCTGGGCAAGCTGGCGGCAAAAATGGATCCCACGGCGCTGGATGGGGTGCTTTTATCCCATCTGCATTATGACCATATGAGCGACGCGCTGGTGCTGCAATATCAATTGCAGGCGGCAGGAAAGCGGCTGCCGCTGTTTGTGCCGCCGGAGGACGCTTCGCCCCAGCGGGCGCTTCTGTCTGCCGCCTTTGACGTGGCTTCCTACCCCCGGCAGATGGGCCTGGGCGCGCTGACGATCACGTCTTTCCCCGTGCGCCATCCTGTGCCCTGCCGGGCGCTGCGGATCACCGAGGGGGAAAAGACCTTCGTTTATACCGGCGATACCAACGATTGCCCCGGCCTTTCGGATTTTTGCCGGGGTGCGGATGCACTGCTGGCGGACGCCGCCTTTCTGACCGAAGAATGGCGGGATACCCTGCCCCATATGAGCGCGGCGGGGGCGGCCCGTCTGGCCCAAAACGCCGGCGTAAAACGCCTGTATCTCACCCATCTTCCCCTGCGCCATGCCCCGCAGACCCTGGAAGCCCAGGCCCGGGAGATTTTCCCCGGTGCTCAGGCCGTGGCCCCCGGCATGGTGATTTCTCTGTAAAAAAATGAGCGTGCGCCCGTTCCATTATCAGCGGCCGCTGGCCGCGCTGGCCCTGTGCTATGGGCTGGGAATTGGAGCGGGCGTTTTTCTGCCCTGCTGGGCGCCAGCTGCGGCCATCGGCCTTTTGCTGGGGCTGACGCTGCTGTGGCTGCTGCCCCGGGCCGGACGGCGGCGGACGGCCGCCGTGCTGTGCTGCGCGCTGTTTGCGGGAATGGGCTATGCCGGAATCAGGGCCCATCCCACGCTGCCGCCCCTGGGCGCGTACGACCAGATCGAGGGCGTGGCTGCCCAGAACGTGGCGCTGCGGAAAAACGGCCGGGCCTACGGCTATCTGGAGCAGGTGCGGCTGCAAGGCGAAAGCGGGGAAACGGTGCTGGGACGGGTGTATTGGACGTTCGTGCCCGATGCGGATACGCTCCTGCCCCGGGAGGGCCAGCGGGTGCGCTTTTCCGGGAAGCTGTATGCGCCCCAGGGCCAGGTGAACCCCTACGGCGGAAATTTCCGGCTGTATCTTCTGCAGCAGGGGGCGTCCGCCGGCGTCAGCGGCTGCAAGGGGCTGGCGGTGATTGATCATCCGGGCCGGGGCGTGCGCTCCTTTTTCTATGGCCTGCGAAGCCGGGGCGCGGCGCTGCTGGAAAGTCTGTATGGCGAAAACGCGGCCCTGCCGCAGGCCCTGCTGCTGGGCGTGCGGGATGAATTGCCCGAGGACTTGCGCCGGGGCTTTGCCAACGCCGGGGTGGCCCACATCCTGTCCGTGTCCGGGCTGCATGTGGCGCTGCTGGGATACGCGCTGCTGTGGCCCTTCCGGGGCCGGCTGGGCCTGCGGGGCAAGGCCCTGCTGCTGGGCGGATTTTTGCTGTTTTATTGCGCGCTGCTGGATTTTTCCGCGCCGGTGGTGCGGGCGTCCATTCTGATGGAATGCAATCTGCTGCGCAAAAGGGTGCGCCGGGCTTCAGATCCCCTGACGGCCCTGTCCGCGGCGTTTGTGCTGATTTTGCTGTTCAGGCCGCTGGATCTGTTTTCGGCGGGATTTCAGCTGTCGTTTCTGGCGGTGCTGGGGATGATCGGGCTGCTGCCGGGGCTGGAGCGCATGGCCCGGCGGCTGCGGCATCCCGCCTGGGCGCAGGGGCTGAGCGTGTCGCTGGCCGCGTCCGCAGGGATTGCGCTTCCCGCTGTGACTACGTTTCATCAGCTGTCGCTGATCGGGCTGCTGCTCAGTCCGCTGGCCTGCCTGCTGATGGAAGGGCTGCTGCCGGCCTACGCCCTGTCCCTGCTGGCGGGAATCATTTGGCCGGCGGCGGGCCGGGCGCTCTCTCTTCCGCTGGGATACGTAACGGGCTGGTTCACAAAAGCGGTACAGGCCGTTGGCGATTTGCCCTTCGCAGCGGTGCGGCTGCCCACGCCGCCCTGGTTTGTGATGCTGGCGCTGGCGCTGAGCGGCTGGATTGCCACCCGGTTCGTGGCCATGCCGCGGCGGCGCAAGGGACTGCTGATCGGCGTGCTGCTGACTGCGGCGCTGGCCGTTTGGCCCTTCACGATCTGCCGGGACGTGCAGTATATCCAATGGGCCGCAGGTCAGGCGGATTGCGCGCTGATTCTGGACGGCCGCCATACCACCCTGATCGACGCGGGCGAGAATGGCGGTGATCTGGCGGATTTTCTGCTGTCCACCGGCCGACAGGCAGATACGCTGATTCTCACCCATCTCCACAGCGATCATTTCGGCGGGGTGGAAACGCTGCTGGAGGAGCGCATTCCCATTGGCGAGGTGTACCTGCCCCAAGGCGCGGAAAAAGTGGAAACAGACGCGGCAGGCAGGGAACTGCTGCAGGCGCTGCGAAAGCAAGGCGTGCCCATCCGTTTTCTCGCCGCCGGGGACACGCTGGAAACCAATCGCTGCCGCATCACGGCCCTGTGGCCCTATGCCGGGGCGGTGCCGCCGGGCGGCTCGGCCAATCGGTATTCCCTTACGCTGCTGTGCGAACTGGATGGGGTGCGGCTGCTGACCACCGGAGATGCGGACGGCCGCTATGAGCAATACGCCGCAGCGGATGCGGACGTTCTGAAGGTGGCCCATCATGGCAGCCGCCAGGCCACGGGCGAAGCGTTTCTGGCTGCGGTGTCGCCCAGCGCCGCACTGATCACCGGCAACGGCTACAACGAAACCCATCCGCATCCGCAGGTATTGGATCGGCTTGCGCAGGCGGGCGTTTTGGTTTACAATACGGGGGAGGGGGGCGCGATTACCCTGATCTGCCGGGACGGCGAGGCACAGATTCGTCCCTTTCTGCCCGCCGCGGACGAATGATCCCCAATCTGCGAGAAGGAGGAGGGAAGCGCCGGAGAACGGCCGCGTCCCTGCCGTGTCATGAATCATTCCGAGTTTTTTGCCGCCCTCAAGCGCGGGGAAATCGCCCGGTGCTATGTGCTGGAGGGCGAGGAAGAATTCACCAAGAAAAGCGCGCTGGCGGCCCTGCGCGCCCAGGTGGCGGGAGGAGATTTTTCCGCCATGAACGATACCCGGCTGGTGGATCCCGCCCCGGATGCGTTGATTGCTGCGGCGGAAACCCTGCCCTTTCTCAGCGACCGGCGGTTTATCGAGGTGCGGGACAGCGCCATGCTGCTGCCCGGCAAGGCCAAAAACTATGACGAGGATACCGCCGTGAAGCGGCTGGCGGAATACCTGGATCAGCTGCCGGATACGGTGTGCATCGCCTTTGTGGTTTCCGGGAAATGCGACGGGCGCAAGAGGCTGTATCAGCTTCTCAAGAAAAAGGCAACGCTGGTTGCCTTTGATCCGCTGGACGACCGGGAGCTCACCCAGTGGATTGCCAAAACCCTGAGCCGGGCAGGCAAGCAGATCAGCCTGGCCGCCTGCCAGCGGCTCTGGTTTTCCGCCGGACGGGATCTGACGCTGTTGAGCAATGAAATCGGCAAGCTCATCGGATACACCGGGGAGAGAAGCGATGTGACGGAGGCGGACGTGGACGCGATCTGCGTCAAGTCCACCGAATACAAGGTTTATGATCTGGCAGACGCGCTGCTTTCCGGTCAGGGGGCCAAGGCGCTGCAGATGCTCAGCGCCCTTTTGCGGGACGGGGAGGAGCGGCTGATGCTGCTGGCGCTGCTGGGGCGGCAATGCCGTCAGCTGAAATATGCCAAGGCCCTGTCCGTCGCCGGGGCTCAGCCCGGAGAGATTGCCGGGAAGCTGGGCATTCCGCCCTTCGCGGCGCGCAAAACCCTGTCGCTGGCCCAGCGCTATTCCCTGCCCCAGCTTTCCCAAATGGCCCGGCTTTGCCTGGACGCGGAATACGACACCAAAAGCGGCGTGATTATGGAGCAGGGCGCGCTGGAGCAGGTGATGCTGAAAATTCTCGCAATGGGAGGAAACCCGGATGACTGAGCTGCGTTTGCCGCTGGCGGCGGCGGGACTGGAACTGGATGAAACGGCCCTTTCCCGGCTGGAAACCTATCATGATATGCTGCTGGATTGGAACACCCGGATGGATCTGACCAGCGTGTCCGCGGATCGGATGGCGGCCCGGCATTTTCTGGATTCCCTGCTGCCGCTGAAGGCTTCCGGGCTGATCCCGGAGGAAGGTCGGCTGATCGACGTGGGCACCGGCGCAGGCTTTCCCGGGCTGCCGCTGGCCATTGCGCGGCCGTCCCTGCAGGTGACGCTGCTGGAAGCGCAGGGCAAGCGCTGCCAGTTTTTGCAGGCGGTCTGCCAGGCGCTGGGGCTGGAAAATGTGACGATCATCAACGACCGGGCGGAGAACCTGGGCCGGGCGGAGGGCCATCGGGAGGGCTATGACCGGGCCGTCGCCCGGGCCGTGGCGGCGCTGCCGGTGCTGGCGGAATATCTGCTGCCCTTTGTGCGCGAAGGGGGCATGGCGCTTTGCTGGAAGGGCCCGGCGGTGGCCGGGGAACAGGCGGATGGCGCGGCGGCTGCGGCCAGGCTGGGCGGACGGCTGCTGCCGCTGGTGGATATGGAGGGAAGCGGCGAGGAAACGGGCCATGTGATCGCGCCGATGGAGAAAACCGAAAAAACCCTTCCCCTTTATCCGCGCAAAAACGGCATGCCCGCCAAGCGTCCCCTGAAAGCTGACAAATCCTGACAGGCCAAACCGCGAACGCTGGGGAAAACTGGCGTACGGTTCTTTTCCTCCTGCTGAAAAGCCGGCAGGAGGTTTTTCTTTGCGTGCAGAAAGGAAAGGGCAAGAGCGCGGCGCGTGGGCCGGAGCGCGTCAGGGGGAGGGCGCGCCCGTTCCATGGCCGCGCTCGATTTTTATCAGCCGATGATTCGTTTCATTCATCCGGTCTGTTCATTTGGCCGTTTCCAGAAGGAGGATACCCATGAGCGTTTTGCAGCAGAGCCCATCCGGGGGCCGGCAGGTTTGCTGGCTGCCGATGGCGGAAATTCATCCCAATCCCCAGCAGCCCCGGAAGGCATTTGACGATCTGCGGCTGATGGAGCTGGCCGCTTCCATCCGCCAGCACGGGCTTTTGCAGCCCATTTCCGTGCGGCCGGTGCAGGCGGGATATGAGATTGTGATGGGCGAGCGGCGGTTTCGGGCCTGTCAGCTGCTGGGATTTACGCATATCGATGCGTTCGTGCTTTCGGCCAATGGCCAGGAAACGGCGCTGCTGGCGCTGATTGAGAATCTGCAGCGGGAAAATCTGCATTATTTTGAGGAGGCGGAGGCCTATGCCGATTTGCTTTCCCAGGGCATGAGCCAGGAAATGCTGGCCCGGCGGCTGGGTAAAAGCCCGTCGGGAGTGGCCAACAAGCTGCGGCTGCTGAAGCTGGAGCCGGGGCTGCGGCAATTGCTGGAGGAGGAAGGGCTCAGCGAACGCCACGCCCGGGCGCTGCTGCCTCTGCCCGATCCCGCCGGGCGGATGCGCATTGCAGCCCAGGCGGCCCGGAATCATCTCACCGTCCGGGAAACCGAAGCATTGGTGCAGAAAGCCCTGCGCAGGCTGCCTGTGCCGCCGCCGGCGCGGAAGGTAATCTCGCTGGTGCGGGATCCGCGGCTGTATCTTAACGCCATCAAAAGCGTGGTCTCCCAGATGCAGGAAAGCGGCCTGCAGGCGGACTATGCCCTTCAGGAAAGCGACGGCTGGCTGGAAGCCCGGATTCGCGTGCCCAAAAACAAAATGATGGGGAAATAAAAACGGTGAATATTGCGTACAGGGTTTTCTTTCGGAAAAAAGAAAGCCCCGCTTGCGCTCTCCCCAAAAAAGCCATTTGGGATAAGCACGGATGCCTCCTTTATCAGCAATGCGCCCCAGATTGAGGATGGAACAAAATGGTGTTTCCTTCTCAATCTGGGGCGCATTGGGCGTTAGAGAAAAATGTTTATATCCCAGCTGGTTTTCGGGAGGGTGCGGGAGGGCGCTTTTGACACAAAAGCATCCTCCCGCAATTATTCGTTTTTTATCACACCCGCTGGATATCAAAAGAATCCAGAATCAGGGCGCGGGCATCGGGGATGGATGGAATTTCGCCGCTGCCCAGCATCTGGCACAGCAGATTGCCCAGCGCCGTGCCCTCGGTGGGTCCGGCCGTGACGGGAATGCCGCAGGCCTGAGCGGTGAGCCGGTTCAGAAACTGATTCTGGCTGCCGCCGCCTACGATGCATAGCCGCTTGAAGGGCCGCCCGATCAGCGCTTCCAGATTTTTCAGCGTGGCCGCATAGCTTTCCGCCAGCGAATGATTCACGCAGGCCAGCAGCTCGCCGGGGGTCTGCGGCAGGGGCTGGCCGTGGGCGATCAGAGACGCCCGGATGGCCTCGGTCATGTTTTCCGGGGCCAGAAATTCCGGCGCGTCCACGTCAATCCGCCCGGGGAACGCTTCGCTTGCCTCCGCCCAGGCGGCCATATCCCCAAAGGAGGGCTTGCCCGGCAGCTCCCGGCGAATGTTCTGAATAATCCAAAGCCCCATGATGTTTTTCAGAAACCGATACGTGCCTGCCACGCCGCCCTCGTTGGTGAGCCCCTTGAGCCGGGCGTCCCGCGTGAGCACAGGCGCGTCAATCTCCGCCCCCAGCAGGCTCCAGGTGCCGCTGGACAAAAACGCATCCCCCGCTTCCAGGGGCGCGCCCAGCACGGCCGCGGCGGTGTCATGGGCGGGAGGCAGAATCACCTCCGGCGCAAATCCGATCTTCCGCGCAATCTCCGGCCGCACCCGGCCCAGCGAAAATCCGGGCTGCCGCAGGGGCCCGAACAGCCGCCGGGGCAGGCCCAGGGAATCGATCAGCGCCCAGGCCCAATCCCGCTTCTGCGCATCCAGCAGGCCCGAAGTGGACGCGATGGTGTATTCGTTTTCCATCCGCCCGGACAGCACATAGGCCAGATACTCGGGCATGAACAGCAGCCGCTCCGCCTTTTCCAGGCTTTCGGGGCGGTCGCGCTTGTCGGCCAGCAGCTGATAGAGGGTGTTGAAGGGCTGACGCTGAATGCCCGTGACGGCATAGAGCGCATCGTCGTCCAGCGTGTCCGGGATGCCGGCGGTGCGGCTGTCCCGATAGGCGGCGGTATCCCCGGTGAGGGCGCCGGATGCGTCCAGCAGGGCGTAATCCACCCCCCAGGTGTCAATGCCCACGGTTTCGGGGCATTCGCCTGCTTCATGGCAGGCCCGCAGCCCGTTTACAATCTCCCGCTCCAGCCGGGCGTGATCCCAATAAAGGTGGCCGTTTTTCAGATCGGCCCCGTTTTCAAAGCGATACATTTCCCTGAGGCAGATTTTTCCGTTTTCCAGCCAGCCCAGCACATGCCGGCCGCTGGATGCGCCAATATCAATGGCTACGTGGGTTCTCCGCGTCATGCTGCTTCCTCCGCCGTTCCGTTTTGTTTAATTACATAGTATAATCAATCGCCCCGATTTTGCAAGGAAAAAGATTCCGCCCCGCAAGAAAAAAGCTTTCCCTGCGCCCCGGTCTTATGCTACAATAAAAGCAAATGCAGGCGCTCCGCGGGCCACGGGCCGGGAGCGGGCAAAAGAGGTGACGACGAATGGCACAGCTTCTTTCGGAAGCGCTGCTTGCCTGGTATGACGTGCATAAACGGGTGCTGCCCTTCCGGGGCGGGCGGGATCCTTATGGCATCTGGGTCAGCGAGATTATGCTGCAGCAGACCCGCACCGAAACGGTGAGCGCGTATTGGCAGCGGTTTATGGCCCGTTTTCCTGATGTGCGCGCGCTGGCCGCGGCGGAGGAGCAGGAGGTGCTCAAGCTGTGGGAGGGGCTGGGCTATTATTCCCGGGCCCGGAATCTGCATCGGGCGGCGAAGGCGATCGTTTCGGAATATGGCGGCCAGTTTCCCCGGAATCTGGCGGCCCTGCGGGCGCTGCCCGGCGTGGGGGATTACACGGCGGCGGCGGTGGGCTCCATTGCCTTTGATCTGCCCGCCCCGGCTATGGACGGCAATCTGACCCGGGTGCTGTCCCGGGTGCACGGGGTGCGGCAGGATGTGGGGATTCCGTCCGTGAAGCAGGCGCTGGCAGCCTATGGCCAGGCGGATATGCCCGCCGTTCGCTGCGGGGATTTCAATCAGGCGCTGATGGATCTGGGGGCCACGATCTGCACTCCCGGCACCCCGGACTGCGATCTTTGCCCCCTGCGGGATTTTTGCGACGCCTATGCTCAGGGGGATGCGGAGCTGCTGCCGGTCAAAAGCGCAGCCAAGCCGCCCAAGGCGGTGGCGATGGCGGTGGTGATCGTCACTTGTCAGGGCAAAACGCTGATGACCCAGCGTAGGGAAACGCTGCTGAACAACCTGTGGGTGTATCCCCTGATGGAGGATGCGGGCAGCAAAACCGCGGTGCTCAAGGGCCTGCGGGCGCTGGGGGTGAAGGCGGAGTATCTGCTGCCCCTGGGCGAGGCACGGCACGTGTTCACCCATCGCATCTGGAACATGCAGCTGTGGCATTGCCAGGCGAAAGCGCCGGAAGCCAAAACGGGACGCTGGGTGACCCGGGATGAGATGGCCGCCCTGCCCATCCCCACCGCCATGCGCGCCGCCCGGGCGCAGGCCGAAGCGCTGCTTTCGCCCCGGCGCTGCGCGCTGCTCAGTTGCGGCGGGATATCGGGAGACGCGCTGCCCGGCCTGCCCGAGCCGCTGCCGGAAAAGAGCCGGCGGGCGCTGCGGGACACGCTGCTGCCGCTGGCCGCGGCGGCTTATTGCGAAAGCTGGCGCGGGTCCCACGCGGCCCAGTGCTCGCCCGCTTTTCTGGCGGATCATACGCCCCTGCACATGGAGATGATTCTTCGGGGACATTTGGACAGCGGAAAAAGCGTGGCTGTGCTGCTGGATGCAGGCGCGGTGGCGGGGATTCTGGTGGCCGATCCGGGAGCGAACGAGCTGGTGTCCCTTTATGTGCGGCCGGAGAGCCAGCATCGGGGGCTGGGACGCTGGGCCCTTTCCTGGGGCATGGAAACGCTGCTGGACAAAACGCGGCCCATGCGGGTGACGGCGCTGTGCGATAATCAGACAGCCATTGCGCTTTATCGCAGCGCGGGCTTTACGCAAACCGGGGAAATCCGGGTGCTGAACCCGGAACGCGGGGTCTCTGAGATGGATTTGATCCGTCCGGGGGATGCTTAATCGTGCGAATGCACGGAGAGAAGCTCTCCATGTCCGTCCCAAAACCGGGCGGAAGAAAACCTGACGTCGTTTTATCGGCAATGCACCCGGGCTGAGAAAGGCGAGGCCTTTCATCCCTTTCTCCCATTCCGGGGCCCATGGAGGATTGCACATATGCGTATGGCTCAGCCGCTGGGGCTGCAAAGGGGGAATCGCTTTGGCATGAAAGCGATTCCCCTTTGGCATTATTCGTTTTCGCTGGTGAGCCCGCCCACGGCCAGAGCCAGCGCGCGCTCCACCAGCGCCAGCTTTTCGCCGCTCAGACAGCCCAGATGCTGCCGAAGCCGGGATTTTTCCAGGGTGCGCACCTGCTCGCACAGGATGATGGACGGCCTGCGCACGCCGCCCTGAGGCGGCTGCAAAGGCACATGGGTGCGCAGCGGGGCTTTGCCCATGCGCGAGGTGAGGGGCAGGGCGATCACCGTGGGGGAGAAGCGATTGCCCAGATCGTTCTGAATGATGAGCACGGGGCGCACGCCGCCCTGCTCGGAGCCGATCACGGGATCCAGATCGGCAAAATATATGTCGCCGCGTTTCACGCGCTATTCACTCTCCGTCGGCGGCAGCCAACGGGCGGCCGTCGCCGCTGATGGCGGGAGCTTCCGCTCCCGTTACCATCCTATGCAGGCGCGGAAAGGACGGAAACAAAAAAGTCCCGGATGATGAAGAAAACGGCTTTTGTTTCTTCCTTCATCCGGGGCGTTTTGCTGCTAAGAAGCCGATCGGGGCTTACCATAACCGGCCTTTTGACTGAGGGTGCGGAAAGGGGGAACTGTTCTTTGATTTCAAAAGAATGGTTCCCTCCTCCATAAATCGCTTCCGTTCTTACGCCTGACGGCCGATGGTGGCCTTGATGCGGCGCACGCCGGCAGAGGAGGATTCTTCCTTCTGGATCTTGAAGGACACCAGATCGCCGGTATTCTCGGCATGGGGGCCGCCGCAGATTTCTTTGGAGTAGGGGCCCATGGTGTAAACCTTGACCTTCTCGCCATACTTGCTCTCGAACAGGCCCATGGCACCCTGCTCCTTGGCCTCGGCCACGGTCATTTCCTCCATGGTCACGGGCACCTTGGCCTGGATCGCTTCGTTCACCAGCCGCTCCACTTCCTGCAGCTCCTCGGCGGTCATCTTCCGGCCGAAGGTGAAGTCAAAGCGCAGACGCTCGGCGGTGATGTTGGAGCCCTTCTGATGCACTTCGTCGCCCAGCACCTTCCGCAGCGCAGCCTGCAGCAGATGGGTGGCGGTATGCAGGCAGGTGGTCTGCGCGCTGTGATCCGCCAGGCCGCCCTTGAAGCGCTGCTCCGCGCCGGCATGGCTGGTTTCCTGATGCTGCTTGAAGCGGACGTTGAAATCCGCCTCGTCTACCATCAGCCCCTTTTCCGCGGCCAGCTCCATGGTCATTTCGATGGGGAAGCCGTAAGTGTCGTACAGCTTGAACGCGCTGCGGCCATCCATGGTGTTCAGGGTTTCCAGCCGCGCCTTTACCGCCGCTTCCACCGCCGCGTCATCTCCGGCATTGGCAGCATCAATGATGGGCATCATATCCGGCGAGGGCCGAAGCTTTTTCTGCTGTGCCAGCTCCGCGGCAAAGGCCGCCTTGTTGTCCGCGTCCAGAATGCTGTCCAGCAGGGCGCGGGTATTGCTGATATTGTTGTAGATCTTCTCGAATTCCTTTTCGCCCTGGCGCAGGGTGCGGGCAAAGCGGTCTTCTTCCAGCTTCAGCTGCTCCAGCACGAAGCCGGCGTTTTCGGTCAGCTCGGGATATACGTCCTTGTACTGATCGATGATCACCTTGGCAATTTCGCAGGTGAAGCCCGCCTGCAGGCCCAGGCCCATGCCATAGCGCACGGCGCGGCGGATCAGGCGGCGGAGAATATAGCCCTGATCCACGTTGGAGGGGCTCACGCCCCGGGGATCGCCCAGGATGAAGGTGGCGGTGCGCATATGGTCGGCCACGATGCGGAACGCCTTGGTGTTTACGTCATCGGGATGATATTCCTTGCCGGAAAGCTCGGAAATCTTGCCCAGGATGTTTTCGAACAGGTCGGTTTCGTAAACGCTCTTTTTGCCGGTGAGCACGCAGATGGTGCGCTCCAGGCCCATGCCGGTGTCCACGTTCTTCTGCTGCAGCGGGATGAAGGAGCCGTCCGCCTGCTTGTTATACTGCATGAACACGTCGTTCCAGATTTCCAGATACGCGCCGCAATGGCAGGCGGGAGAGCAGTTGGGCCCGCAGGGCTTTTTCACAATGATGAACATTTCCGTGTCCGGGCCGCAGGGGCCGGTGACGCCGGCGGGGCCCCACCAGTTGTGCTCCTTGGGCAGGAAGAACAGATGATCGTCCTTCACGCCGCAGGACCGCCACAGATCGGCGGCTTCGTCATCCCGGGGGCAATCGTCGTCGCCTTCAAAGACGGTGAAGGCCAGCTTGTCCTTGTCAATGCCCAGCCATTTTTCGCTGGTGAGGAATTCCCAGCTCCAGGGGATCATTTCCTTCTTAAAGTAATCGCCCAGGCTCCAGTTGCCCAGCATTTCAAAGAAGGTCAGATGGCTCATGTCGCCCACATCGTCAATATCGCCGGTGCGGATGCACTTTTGCACGTCGGTCAGCCGGGTGCCGGCGGGATGCTTCTGGCCCAGCAGATAGGGCACCAGGGGATGCATGCCCGCGGTGGTGAACAGCACGGTGGGGTCGTTTTCGGGGATGACGGAGGCGGAGGGGATCACCGCGTGGTCCTTCTCCTGGAAGAAGCGCAGAAACAGCGCGCGCAGCTCGTTGGCAGTGAGAGATTTCATGGATGTGTCAGCTCCTTTTCTGGTTGTGTTCGCAGCGGGACAATCGCGGCGCGGATGCGGCTGTGGCCGCAGACGTGCGAAGCCGTCCGTAGGCGGGGCAGGGCCACGCCGAAGGGCCGCCAAGCCTGTTCGCCCAGTGGCGCGGATGCGGCTGTGGCCGCAGACGTGCGAAGCCGTCCGTAGGCGGGGTAGGGCCACGCCGAAGGGCCGCCAAGCTTGTTCGCCCAGTGGCGCGGATGCGGCTGTGGCCGCAGACGTGCGAAGAAAAAAATATGGTATGTCTTATTCATCTCGAAGACGAACAGACACACCTCGATTCGCGGTACCACTTCGATTGACGCGCCTGGTTTTCCGGCGCGCCCACCTCGATCTGATAACGGCAGAATACCGACCCGCCTTCAGCCCCGGCCTGTCGGCCTGCGGACGCCTTGCGGCGGATAGCTCGGCAGCGGCCTTCCTTTCCCGCCCGCCCCGGCCTTCCACCAGCCGCCGGCTCGCTTTCCGGGCTTCCCGAAAGGAATTATCTGCTTCACAGCTTGCTATGCAATTCTCCGTCAGTATACTGCGGGACGGCCGATCTGTCAAGATTCACGGCAGGTGAAAATGTTTTCGCCGCCCTTGAGGCCGCCAAACTGCCGCCTGCGGATGACTTGGCGGCAGGTTCTGCCTTGGTGCCTGGAATGCCGGGATGCGCGCTATGTTCCCTCATTTTGCCGGCAAAAAAACGATCTGGCCGGAGTGCGAATGATAAAAATAATAGAAAACATGGAAAAATAGGAGAAAAACAGAGAAATCTTTAGTTTTGCATATGAAAATCGAAAATAAGTCAGAAATACAAGGAAAATTCATCAAATTTTAATGAATTGGCAGTTGTGGAAATTCGCCTTTTGTAATATACTATCCAAGGATGATTTAGCACTCGATAATAAAGAGTGCTAACAAGATAAATCCCAGAACCAGTAAGGAGGATTATTATGAACGTAAAGCCTTTGGGTGATCGCGTTGTGATCAAGAATGTGGAAACCGAAACCACCACCAAGTCCGGCATCGTGTTGGCCGGCGCTGCCAAGGAAAAGCCGCAGATGGCACAGGTGCTGGCTGTGGGCCCCGGTGGCGTTGTGGATGGCAAGGAAGTGAAGATGCAGGTGCAGGTGGGCCAGAAGGTGATCTATTCCAAGTACGCCGGCACCGAAGTGAAGCTGGACGGCGAGGAAATGATCATCGTCCGTCAGAGCGATATTCTGGCCGTGGTGGAATAACTTTTTTCGGAAAATTTCAAGCGCCGCCTGTGCGGCTATTATAGGAGGAAAAGATTATGGCAAAGCAGATTAAATATGGCGAGGACGCCCGCCGCGCCCTGGAAGCCGGCCTGAATGCGCTGGCCAATACTGTGAAGATTACCATGGGCCCCAAGGGCCGCAACGTGGTGCTGGACAAGAAGTACGGCGCGCCCCTTATCACCAACGACGGCGTGACCATCGCCAAGGAAATCGAGCTGGAAGACCCCTTTGAAAATATGGGCGCGCAGCTGATTAAGGAAGTGGCCACCAAGACCAACGACGTGGCCGGCGACGGCACCACCACCGCCACCCTGCTGGCGCAGGCCATTGTGCGCGAAGGCCTGAAGAACCTGGCCGCTGGCGCCAATCCCATGGTGCTCAAACGGGGCATTGAGGACGCTACCGCCGCCGCCGTGGAAGGGCTGAAGGAAATCTCCCGCCCCATTTCCGGCAAGCAGGCCATTGCGCAGGTTGCTTCCATTTCTGCCGGCGATGAAGCTATCGGTACCCTGATCTCCGACGCCATGGAGAAGGTGGGCAAGGACGGCGTGATCACCGTGGAAGAATCCAAGACCATGAAGACCGAGCTGACCACCGTGGAAGGCATGCAGTTTGACCGCGGCTATGCCTCCGCCTATATGGTCACCGATACCGATAAGATGATCGCGGAGCTGGATAACCCCATGATCCTGATCACCGATAAGAAGATCAGCAACATCCAGGAGATCCTGCCCGTGCTGGAGCAGGTGGTGCAGGCTGGCAAGAAGCTGCTCATCATCGCCGAGGATGTGGAAGGCGAAGCGCTGGCCACCCTGGTTGTGAACAAGCTGCGCGGCACCTTCACCTGCGTGGCCGTGAAGGCCCCCGGCTTTGGCGATCGGCGCAAGGAAATGCTGCGGGATATCGCCATCCTCACCGGCGGCCAGGTGATCAGCGAGGAGCTGGGCCTGGAGCTGAAGGATACCACCATGGATATGCTGGGCTCCGCGCATCAGGTGAAGGTGGACAAGGAAAACACCACCATCATCGACGGCGCCGGCGCCAAGGAAGAAATTGCCAACCGCGTGGCGCAGATCAAGGCGCAGATTGCTGAAACCACCAGCGATTACGACCGCGAAAAGCTCCAGGAGCGCCTGGCCAAGATGGCCGGCGGCGTGGCTGTGATTCAGGTTGGCGCGGCCACCGAAGTGGAAATGAAGGAGCGCAAGATGCGCATTGAGGATGCCCTGGCGGCTACCCGTGCGGCCGTGGAGGAAGGCATCGTGCCCGGCGGCGGCGTGGCGCTGCTCAACGCCATGAGCAAGGTGCAGCAGCTGGTGAGCAAGAATGCCGGCGACGCCAAGACCGGCGTGCAGATCATCCTGCGGGCCATGGAAGAGCCCATGCGCCAGATCGCGCTGAACGCGGGCATTGACGGCGCTGTGATTATCGAAAATATCCGCCGCAGCCGCAAGGCCGGTTATGGCTATGACGCGCTGAAGGGCGAATATGTGGACATGATCGAACGCGGCATTATCGACCCCACCAAGGTGACCCGTTCCGCGCTGCAGAACGCCGCCTCCGTGGCTGCCATGGTGCTCACCACCGAGTCCCTGGTCACCGATATCCCCGCGCCCGAACCCGCTGCTCCCGCTGCCAATCCCGGCATGGGCGGCATGTACTAAGAGACGCCGCAAAGCCTTGAAATTGCTTGATTTTTGAGCGTGAAAAGCGGATTTGCGTCAAACGTACGCCACTTACGCCAAAAATTCAAGCGCATTATAGGGTAACAGAAATCGACACCCGCCTCAAAAGCAGGTGCCGATTTTTTTATGCTATCCCGCAGTACCGGGATTGCCCAAAGTATGATCGAGCGAGACGAAAATCATTCAAAAAGCATTTGAAATCTCCATCCAAATCTGCTATAATAAACGTACGGCGTGTGGCGTTTCTGCGTAAATCCGGCTGCAGAAACGCCGCGCTTTTTTATGAAATCAGGTGATAAAGGCCGGAACGAAACAATTTCATCGTTATCGGGAATCGTGCAGCTGCAATGCGTAAGTCCAGATGGAGCGGACTTGCGTATTATTTTTTCAGAAAGAAAGGATGATTTTCAATGGACATCGGAAATTCGGCTTTGGGCACGGAACGCATCGGCAAGCTCATGGGGCAATACGCCGTTCCCTGCGTCATCTCGCTGCTGGTGGGCGCGCTGTACAACATCGTCGATCAGATATTCATCGCCAACGCCAGCTATCTGGGCTCCTATGGCAATGCGGCCAATACTGTGGTTTTCCCGCTGACGGTGGTGGCGCTGGCCATCGCCGTCATGGTGGGCGACGGCTGCTGCGCCTTCGTCAGCATGGCGCTGGGCAGAAACGAAGTGGACAAGGCCAAGCGCAGCGTGGGCAACGCGGTGGTGCTGAGCATCGCCGGCAGTTTTGTGCTGACGGCGGCATATCTGCTGTTTGCAGACGGTATCATCGCCATGTTCGGCGGCACGGTGAATGAAGAAACCTTCCGCCACTCGCAGGAATATTTTTTCTATATCACGCTGGGCATCCCGTTCTATATGTTCGGACAGGCCATGAACCCCATCATCCGCGCAGACGGCAATCCCAAGTTCGCCATGATCTCCACGCTCTCGGGCGCTGTCATCAACATCATCCTCGACCCCATTTTCATCTTTTGCTTTAAGTGGGGCATGATGGGCGCGGCGGTGGCCACGGTGATCGGCCAGGTGGCCACCGCGGGCCTCGCCGTGTGGTATCTGCTGCACATGAAGATCATCCGGCCTGCCTCCGGCGATTATGTCCTGCAAAAGCGCATCTGCGGCCGAACACTGACGCTGGGCGTTACCAGCTTCCTTTCCCAGATCAGCTTGGTGGCGGCGATGGCGGCCATCAACAATATGCTTCGCAAGTATGGCGCGCTGGATGCTGTGTTCGGGCAGGAGCAGTACGCGCAGATCCCCATGGCGGTGGTGGGCATCGTGATGAAGTTCTTCCAGATCGTTATTTCCATCGTGGTGGGCATGGCGGCAGGCTGCATCCCCATTGTGGGCTACAACATGGGCGCGGAGAAGAAGCCGCGCGTCCGGGCGCTGTTTACCAAACTGCTGACTGCCGAGGCGCTGGTGGGCGCGGCGGCGCTTATACTGGCAGAGGGCTTTCCCCGTCAGCTCATCGCCATTTTCGGCGCGGCCAACGAGAGCGTCTATTATACCGATTTTGCCATCAAAGCGTTCCGCGTTTATCTTTGCATGATGGTGCTGGCCTGCGTCAACAAGGCCTGCTTTATCTTTTTACAGGCGGTGGGCAAGGCGCTCTCGTCCACGCTGCTGTCCATGCTCCGGGAGGTGGTATTTGGGGTGGGCTTTGCCCTGCTGCTGCCGCTGTTCTTTGGGCTGGACGGCGTGCTCTATTCCATGCCGGTGTCGGATGCGCTGACCTTTCTTATTTCAGCGGTCATCATTGTAAAAACCTATCGGGAGCTGAACGCGGACGGCGTTTTGAACGCATGAAAACAGCGCCCGGCCTATCGCTGGCCCAGCCTGCCGCCTCGTTCCAAAACGTTTTCCTTTCCTGTCGCCATTCTTTCGCTTTTTCTGCCCATTTTCTGCGTTTTTGTGCAGAAAAGCTTGCGATTTTGACGGATGATGTGCTATAATAAAAGCAAATCTATCAAAACAACGCATGAGGAGGCTATACACATGCAGGTTCATGTTTATGATACGGCGGAGCAGGTTGGCAAGGCGGCGGCGACGCTTTTCGCGGCCCAGGTGATTCGCAAGCCCGACAGCGTGCTGGGCCTGGCTACGGGGTCTTCGCCCATCGGCTGCTATCAGCAGCTGATCGCCTGGCATCAGGCGGGGATTCTGGATTTTTCCCAGTGCACCAGCTATAATCTGGATGAATACTGCGGCATTCCGGAAAACCATCCCTGCAGCTATCACACCTTCATGCAGGAAGAGCTGTTCCACGGCATCAATATGAAGGCCCATTTCGTACCCAACGGCAACGCCGCCGATCTGCAGGCGGAGGCCCGCCGCTATGACGAAGCCATCCGTGCCGCGGGCGGCATCGATATGCAGCTGCTGGGCATCGGCCGCAA
Organism: uncultured Clostridia bacterium; assembly: GCA_934630705.1. Classification (GTDB taxonomy): domain Bacteria; phylum Bacillota; class Clostridia; order Christensenellales; family Aristaeellaceae; genus RUG563. The sequence goes on from CAKTWP010000002.1 coordinate 41,983, forward strand.
TGGCCATATCGGCTTTAATGAGCCTGCCGATCATCTGGTGTACGGCACCCAGATCGTGGAGCTCACCGAAAGCACCATCAAGGCCAACCGCCGCTTCTTTGAAAAGGAAGAGGATGTGCCCCGCCGGGCCATCAGCCTGGGTATTGGCGGCATTATGGCGGCCCGGGAAGTGGTGCTGATCGCCATGGGCGCGGATAAGGCCCAAGCCATCCATGATACCGTGAAGGGCGAAATCAATCCCCATGTGCAGGCGTCCATCCTGCGGCTGCATCCCCATGCCACCATTCTGGTGGACAAGGCCGCGGCCAGTCTGCTGTAAAACCGGGAGAAAAGCCTATGAGCATGCAGGGAAAGATGCTCACGGGGGAGCTGTATCTGCCCCATGATCCGCAGCTTGCCGCCCGGCAGCAGGCCGCGCTGGAGCTGCTCTACGACTGACGATAACCAGACCCGGCCCTCCGAAAGGGGCGTATCGGGGGAAAACTGCTGGCTGGGCGCTGGCGTGGTGGTGCTGCCCGGCGTGACCATCGGGGATAACACGGTGATTGGCGCGGGCAGCGTGGTCACCAAGGATATTCCCGCCAATGTGGTGGCCGTGGGGAATCCCTGCCGGGTACTGCGGGCGATCAATGAGCGGGATCGGGACTATTATTTCAAGGATCGCCGGACGGATGCTGCGCTGCTCAAATAAACGCGCTGCGCATCCTTGAAAATCTCCTATTTAACCATGACGGCTGTCGAAGCAGATTCGGCAGCCGTTTTTATGTGGCTGCCAGGGATTGTGTAAGCCGGTAAAAGCGTCTGGGCGTCATTGACAGCAGTAAATGCCGTATGTTAAGATGGCAATGCCCAATATCCTTCTCTGCATGCATAGGCACGAATGGAGCAGAGGTGATCCGATAAAAAGTTGGGCGATGTGATAGTTTCCCTGCAATTTTCCATCACAGGAAAGCGGGGGTAGAGAATTCAGCATAAAAAAACTTTTTGAAGCCAGGAGGATTTTAGAGAATGATGCAGAATTATAAATGAATATAAAAAGTTGTGAATAAAAAAGGAAATGACAATGAAAACGACCGCATGCTGTCATAACATGGTTGCTAAAACGGATCGGGAAAATCCCAATAGCTTTCTTCCTCTATCCATGCATCTGCAGGATACGGCCGGTGTGGTGCGTTTTTTAGCAGACGAATGGCTGGCAGGGAGCACGGCTCGCAGTATGGGCATCAGCCGAAATGAACTAAGAAAAATACTGGTTTTTCTGAGCATGGTGCACGATATCGGCAAGCTGTCGAATGCATTCCAATTTAAAATCATGGAGCGCCTTCCGCAAGTTCAGACAATAGTGGCGCCGTTGACGCTAACAAAACCGGAAACGACGGAACACGCCTGGAGCCATCACACCCTCGTTGGCGCGGGAATTCTGCACGAATTGGGCGCGCGGGACTGGGTTGTGTCTATTGTGGGTGCGCATCATGGAAGCATTATGGATCAGCCGGATTTTGACGCAATCATGAAGGCGGAAAGAAATCTTTATGGGAAGGCCGAAGATCGACCGCTCTGGCAGTCGCTCTGGCGGGAATGCCTGGCTGAAGCGCTGGTTCAGGCGGGCTACGCATCGGTTGATGAATTGCCTGAGAAAATGAGCATTCCTGCCCAGATGCTGCTCATTGCCCTGACAGTGACGGCGGATTGGCTTTCCAGCAATACGGCGTTTTTTCCGCTGCTGGATGAAAGCAACTTGCAAAATGAAAATGAAATGTATCCTGCGCGGATTGACAGAGCCCTGAAAAAAATGGATTTCTCGGAGCGATGGCTGCCCGGCGATGCCTGGCAATACCAGGATCTGTGCTATGATCGCTTTGGCTTTGATCATTCCAACGCAATCCAGCAGGCTATTGTGCAGGCGGCAGGCGAGGCGGAGCATCCCGGATTATACATTCTGGAAGCGCCTATGGGAATGGGCAAAACGGAGGCTGCATTCATGGCAGGAGAAATTCTGGCAAACCGCTGGGAAGAAAGCGGACTGGCCTTTTTTCTGCCTTCACAGGCTACGGCCAACGCGATGTTCGACCGAATGATGCGATGGATTGCACATTTCCTGTCGGAGGAAAGCAATTGGTTGGAGGACGACGATGCGGGCGGCAGCGGCACGCTTTCTATTGAACTGGCCCACGGGAAAGCGCTGCTTCATGAGAAGTTTGCCGAACTCGCGGAAAAAAGTGAGCCGCTTGTTACAGATGGTGCTGAAGGACTTGCAACAAATGCATTCTTTATGGGCCGCAAGACGCGGCTGCTGGCCAATTTCGTGGTGGGCACCGTGGATCAGCTATTGATGGCTGCTTTGAACCAGAAGCATCTGATGCTGCGTCATCTGGGACTGGCGGGCAAAGTTGTGGTCGTTGATGAGGTGCACGCTTATGACGCTTATATGACCCGCTACATGACAGGCGTTCTGGACTGGCTGGGCGCGTATCAGACGCCGGTGATTCTGCTTTCAGCCACGCTGCCCGGGGCGCGGCGCACGGAAATGATTGGTGCATATTTGGGCGAAGATGATTTCTCTGGACGGGAAATGTTGGAAAAAGCGCGCGATTACCCGCTGCTCACATGGACAGACGGGCAGACCGTGCACACCCGGAAAATCGAAATGGAAGAGCAGTCAACGAATGTGCGTATCCTGCGCGGCGGGGAGGGAGACGTTGTTGCCTTCCTGCGGCAGCACCTGGGGAAAGGGGGCTGCGCCGGGATCATTGTGAATACGGTCAAACGGGCGCAGCAGCTTTCGGAACAACTGAAGCGGGCATTTCCGGCATCGCAATATGAAGTTATTCTGAATCATGCGCAATTCATCATGCCGGACCGCATCCATAAAGAGAAGCAGCTGATGGCACGTCTGGGCAGGGAATCAACCCCTGCTCAGCGGGATGGACTGATTGTTGTTGGAACGCAGGTGCTTGAGCAATCATTAGATATTGATTTTGATGTGATGATCACAGATTTATGTCCAATGGATTTGCTGCTGCAGCGGCTGGGACGGCTGCACCGTCACAGAGATCGTCTGCGCCCATCCCCTGTTGAGGATGCGGCATGCCTGGTGCTGGAGACGGATGCACTGGAGGAAGGGGCGAAAGCAATTTATGGGGAATATCTGCTGGCGAAGACCGCTGCTATTTTGCCACGGGAGATTTGGCTTCCGACCGATATTTCTCCGCTTGTGCAGGAAACGTATGGGGATGAAAATGAATTATTATGGAATAAACCGGCAGGATTTGTGCGGATGCAGGAAGAATATAATACGCATTTGAAAATACAGGCGCAAAAAGCAAATCAGACGTGTATTCCAAAAGCAAAGCGAAAGGCGGGGGCCGGCAAGTCAGCAAGGCGAATTGACGGACTGATGCATCGCCAAATGGAGCAAAGTGAAGAACAGGCGCAAGCATCCGTGCGCGATGGCAGTGCTTCTATAGAAGTGCTGGTGTTACGGTATGGGGATGAAGCGCTGCTGCATCCGGCGGTTGAACGGGAAGAAAATTTATGCGTATCGCCCAATGCCATGCCATCCGTGGAAGAAGCAAAAATAATCATGCGGCAGAGTCTTCGGCTTCCGTATGTATTCAGCCTGCCGGGCATGGAAAGCCGAACGATCGATGCGCTGGAAGCTGTGCGGAATACAACGCTGCGCGAATGGACACGCTCGCCGCTCATAGGCCGGGAACTTTTTTTGCTGCTGGATCGGGATGGATGCTCAATGCTTGCGGGAAAACGAATCCGCTATGATCCTGTCTATGGATTACGGGTGGAACAGGAGGAAGAAGATGACGGAGAAAGCGTTTAATCTGTTGGAGGAGCCATGGATACGAGCGATGCTTCCCAATTGTACAATACAAGAGGTGTCGCTGATGGATGCCCTGATTCAGGCGCAGCGCTTCAGCCACCTGGCGGGCGAACTGCCCGTGCAGGATATGGCGCTTCTGCGTGTTTTGCTGGCGGTTGTGCATACGGTTTTTTCCCGCGTGGATGAGCGGGGTCAGCTCCACCCAATCAGGGATGAGGATGACGCGCTGGAACGCTGGCAGGCGATTTGGGCCATGAAGCGTTTCCCGGAAGAACCCATTCGAAGCTATTTTGAAACATGGAAGGACAGATTCTATCTTTTTCATCCGGAACGTCCATTTTATCAGGTTGCACAGGCCACTGCAGGAACGGAATTTTCAGCGGCCAAGCTAAATGGCGAAATCTCGGAAAGCAGCAATAAAACAAGGTTGTTTTCGGTTCGGACGGGCAAAACCAAGAGCTGCCTGACCTGTGCAGAGGCGGCTCGATGGCTGATTTATATCAATGGCTTTGACGATACGTCTGCCAAGCCCAAGCAGCAGGGGCTTCCCTCTCCCGGTGTAGGCTGGCTTGGAGCGCTGGGCTTAATTGCGGCTCAGGGCGAAAACCTTTTTGAAACGCTGATGCTCAATTGGGTCCTGCTCGACGATAAAGGCGAGCCCTGGGGGAACAATGTGCCTGTTTGGGAACTGGAACAGCCGCGGACAAAGGAACGCTGCGAGATCCCCATTCCGGATAATCAGGCGCAGCTGTTAACGCTGCAATCCAGACGGCTGATTCTTTTGCACGATGGACAATTTGTGACGGGGTATAAATTGCTGGGCGGGGATTTTTTCAGCAAGGTGAATGCCTTTGCGGAGCAGATGACGCTCTGGCGACATATGCCCGGTAAAGGCAGCCAGCCGTCGTATGATCAGCCCAGACGGCATGACCCGAGCCGGCAGATCTGGCGAGAATTTTCATCCATTGTTACGGGGACGCTGAATGGAGCGGCCACAGAAACGCAGCCGATTCCAGGCGTTGTGAGATGGCAAAGGTGGCTCAGCCAGAATGAATTGCTGGATGCGAAACGGATGGCAAGGTTCAGCATTGCATCGGTGCAATATGGCGATGAGAATTATTTTGTGAAGGACACGTTCAGCGATGCGCTCAGCTTTCATTTGAACCTGCTGGCAGATGCAGGAAAAGACTGGAACCGACGCATTGAAACGGAAATTGCTTTGGCGGATAAGGTGGCGGTTGCGGCAATGTATCTGGGATCGGACATTGAAAAAGCATCCGGCGGTGCAGGCGGCATTCTGGGCGAATGGATGAAAACACAATTCTATGCACGCATTGACATGCCGTTCCGCAGGTTCCTGGAAACGGTCGATCCGGCGGATGATTATGAGCAAAAAATGGCACGGATGAAAGCATGGCATGCGGAAGAATGGCGCGTGGCCGATGCGCTGGGCAAGGAAGCCGTCAGCCGGGCAGATCAGACGGCGTTTGTTGGGCGCACGATCGTTGAAAAAATCAAAGGCAAAGAGGAAAAAAAACATTACAGCTTGCCAGAGGCCTATTCCAAATTCATGGGGCAAATCAACAAATATCTGAATAAAGAAAGGGGATGAGACCGTGGAGAAAAAAGATGCGCTCATAAGAGATGATATGAAGCGCAGATTGGGATTGCTTGCAGCAGATCCGAACGACGGACGAGTGCGTGCGCAGCTGGCGATTCTGCGGCGCGGCGTAGGCAGAACGCCGGGGGATATACCGGAAATGTGGGGCCTCATCTTTTCGGACATGGATGAAAGGCTCATGAGCCAAACCAATGGCCCAACCAGGGAAGAATGGGCCATTTATACGGCGATCACCCTGTATGCGCTGCATCAGCAGAGCAAGTGCATAAAAGAAAAAAACATGCATCAGTCTGGCGAGGAGAATCGGCTGGGCCGGGCTGTGGCGCGGCTGATTAAAAACGATGAAGATCGCGAGCGCGTGGCCCGGCGGTTTAACGCCTTTGCAACGGCAAGCGATATGCGGGAAGCGGCGCACTATCTGCGAGGGCTGATTCAGCTGCTGCGCGCCGCAGAGATTCCGCTGGATTATGTGCATTTGGCAACGGACCTGTATTTTATCCAGTTTCCGCAATCTGCGCCCAACGTGCGTCTGGCATGGGGCCGGGATTTCTATCGAATCAAACCGAAAGATACCAATGACGAACAGGAAGGACAGGTGGACAAAAATGCGTAAAAACATGTACATCGATCTTCATGTGTTGGAAACCGTGCCTCCAAGCTGCGTGAACCGTGATGATACAGGAAGCCCCAAAACGGCGGTCTATGGCGGCACCGTCCGCGCCAGGATTTCCTCCCAGTGCTGGAAGCGCGCTATACGCCAAAGCTTCCAGCACCTGCTGCCGCAGGAGGAGATCGGCTTACGGACAAAGCACATTCATGAGCTGCTTACCCAGGCGATTGGGGCGCGCAATCCGCAAAGCAATGCAGAAAAGCTGGCAGAAGAGGCGCTCAAGGCGGCGGGGCTTTCCCTCAAAGCAGACAAGAAGGAAAAGGCGGATGATGGAGAAGAAAAGAAAACCGGCGCGCTGTTTTTTATCAGCCCCAGCCAGATAAATGCGTTGGCGGAACTGGCAACGAGCGGGGAAAAGCTGGATAAGAAAGCATGCCAGGCTGCGCTGAAGGCGGCTCCTTCCGTGGATGTGGCGCTTTTCGGACGCATGGTAGCTGATGATCCGTCCCTGAATTTTGATGCAGCGGCACAGGTTGCCCATGCCATCTCTACCCATACTGTTCACAATGAATTTGATTATTTCACCGCAGTGGATGATTGCGCGCCGGAGGATAACGCAGGCGCGGGGCATCTGGGAACGGTGGAATACAATTCCGCCACCCTGTATCGGTATGCGACGGTGAATGTGATGGAGCTTCAAAAGAATCTGGGTGAACGCACGCCGGAAGCCATCCGGGCGTTTGTGGATGCCTTTATTTGCAGCATTCCTTCGGGCAAGATCAGCACGTTTGCCAATCATGTGCTGCCCAATGCCGTATATGTGGCCATCCGCCGGGATCAGCCGCTCAACCTGGTGGGTGCGTTTGAAACGCCTGTGCAGACGGGCACTGGCGGCTATGTGGAGCCCTCTGTCAAGGCGTTGATTCAGCATGCGAAAGCCGTTTATGACGATTATCTGGGCAAACCGGAGAGAGCATTCGCCATTGGTGCCGGGATGGAAGCCTTGGCGGAAAAAATGTCGCTTGCTCAACTGCTGGATGCCGTTGAGCAGGAAGCAAAAGCCTTAGGAGGTCAGGCATGAGCACCCTGCTTTTGCGTTTCGCCGGGCCAATGCAGGCATGGGGCGCGGATTCTCGGTTTGACGTATGCAGAACCAACCGTGAGCCCACTAAAAGCGGTGTGATCGGCCTGTTAGCGGCGGCGTTGGGATGGCGGCGGGATGCGCCGCTGGATGACTTGGAGGCGCTGCAATTTGGGGTGCGTGTGGATCGGGAAGGCGTTCTGCTGCGCGATTTCCACATGGTGCGATCGGCGAAAACCGCTTATGTTACCACGCGCTACTATCTATGCGATGCGGTCTTTTTGACGGGGGTTTTCAGCGAAGATGAGGCTTTGATGCAGCGCCTGGCGGAAGCGGTTTCCCATCCTGCGTTTCCGCTGTTTCTTGGGCGGCGCGCATGCCCGCCGGAGGGTCGCGTTTTCCTCGGGCTTCGGGAGGAAGCGCTGGAGGAGGCGCTGATGCACGAGCCCAGTCTTCTGTCTCAGCAAACCATGGACCCAAATAAGATGACCCGGATGGTGCTGGAGGATCCCGCGGGCCCGGCACGGCTGCGGGATGTGCCGGTGTCGTTCAGCCCATTTCGCCGGGAGTATCGCTATCGGGCGGTGAAAGAACAGTGGATAGGAAGCCAGACCACAGCACATGATCCCATGCGGGAACTGAGGTGAGAAGATGTTTTTATCAAGAATTACGCTGGACGTGACCAAGCGGGCAACGCTGATCGCCCTGCAAAACCCGGCAAAGTTTCATGGCGCGGTGGAGCAGGCGTTTGAGCCCAGACCGGTTCGTCCGCTCTGGCGGCTGGATACGCTGAACGGCCAATACTATTTGCTGCTGCTCAGCGCGGAGCGGCCGTGCCTGGCGGGCCTTGCGGCACAGTTTGGAAAGGCGGATACCCCGGAAACGCGTGATTACACGCCATTGCTGGGGCGGATCGTGCCGGGCAGCCGTTGGCAGTTTCGGCTGCACGCCAATCCGACTTACAGCACCTATAATAAGAATGGGCGCGGCAAGGTTCACGCCTGTACGATGACGTGCCGGCCCGAAGGATCTTGGCGCGGCACATCGGAGCCCAAGACGCAGATAGACTGGCTGATCGGTCAAACCCAGAAGCATGGCTTTGCGGTGGAGCAAAACGAGTTTAATATAACCCGTATCCAATGGTATGCCTTTTCCAAAGGAACAGGTGAGCGGGTAAAGCTGCTTGGCGTCACGTATGAGGGAATGCTGACAGTTACGGATGCGGAAAAATTTCAGGCGGCGTTGACAAGCGGCCTGGGACGGGGGAAAGCCTACGGCATGGGCCTGTTAACCGTGATGCGCGTTTGAACGGAGGCAGTGATGACACAGATTCCCGGAATGATACGCCCCGATTTGCAGGCACTTCCTCAGGTGCGGGATCGGATGACCTTTCTCTACCTGGAGCAATGCGCGCTCAGTAGACAGGACAGCGCGATTTTGGTTACCCAGGAACGCGGCAGTGTACATGTGCCTGCGGCCGCAATCAGCGTTTTGCTCCTTGGTCCGGGCACACGCATCACGCATCGCAGCATGGAACTGATCGGAGACAGTGGCGTGACGGTCATTTGGGTTGGCGAAAACGGCGTGCGCTATTATGCCAGCGGCAGGCCGCTTACCCATCGAGCAGATTTGCTTATGCGACAGGCTGCACTGGTCAGCAACATGCGCAGCCATTTGAGCGTTGCGCGGATGATGTATCAAATGCGATTCCCGCAGGAAGATGTATCAGGCCTGACCATGCAGCAGCTTCGCGGCCGGGAGGGGGCACGGGTTCGCGGTATTTATCGGCAGGAATCCGCCAAATGGAAAGTGCCCTGGAACGGCCGCCAGTATGACCCGGAAGATTTCTCTGCAGGGGATGCGGTCAATCAGGCGTTATCCATGGGACATGCCTGCCTGTATGGCCTGGCACATGCAGTGGTTGCGGCGCTGGGCTGCTCCCCCGGGCTGGGCTTTGTGCATGTTGGGCATGAAAACTCCTTTGTGTATGATATCGCCGATTTGTATAAGGCAGAGACGACGATTCCAGTTGCCTTTGAGATGGCGGCGCAGAAGGTGGAGGATATGGGCGCTGCTGTCCGTCGACGCATGCGGGAAGAAATGACAAAGCAGCATCTGCTGGAACGCATGGCAAAGGATATCCAACTGCTGCTCAATGAAGATGCAAAGCCGATTGAAGCGAATGTGGTTCGCCTGTGGGATGAAAATGGCACGGTGCCCAACGCAATATCCTATGGAAAGGGGGGCGCGCCGTGATCGTCGTGGCGCTGACCAATTGTCCGCCTCGGCTGCGCGGCGATCTGACGAAATGGCTGGTGGAGCTGAATGCAGGCGTTTATGTCGGCAATGTCAGCGCACGCGTACGGGAGGAGCTTTGGCAAAGAATCTGCGAAAATGTTCACAATGGCCGTGCGACAATGGTATTCGGCGCACAAAATGAACAGGGTCTGGATTTCCATGTGCATAATACGACATGGATACCAACCGATTTCGACGGTATCAAGCTGATGCTTCGGCCTACTGAAGCTGAACTGCAGGAGGATACGCCGATACCGCTGAGCCGAGCTGCGCAGATGCAGAAGGTGAAGCGAATCCGGGCTGCCGAGCAGCGAAAAAAGCAGATGCAGGAATATGTGGTAGTGGATGTGGAAACAACAGGCCTGCGTGCAGATCAGCATGAGTTAATAGAAATAGCAGCGGTTCATGTAGTGGATCATCAGATGACGGACACATTCTCAATGCTGGTTCATACGCGTCAGCCGGTTCCTGCCGCCATTACAGCATTAACAGGCATTGATGATGCGCTGCTGTGCAGGGAAGGCCAGCCGCTGGAGAAAGCCATGGGAGCATTTCTTGCGTTTGTTGGAGAGCGACGGGTGGTTTGTCACAATGCCGGCTTTGATTATGCATTTCTCAAAACGGCATGCCGTAAATGCCATTTGCCGGAGTTCAAAAATCCCTATGCGGACACGCGGCAGCTCGCCATGCGTCAGCTTGACGATGTTCCAGATCATAAGCTGTCCACGATTGCTGAGTATTTGGGCTTGGAGGCTGCTCAGGCGCATCGTGCTCTTGCGGACTGCATTATGACCTTTTCCGTGTTTGAGAAACTAAATGAAATCCGAAGTGCGGCACAGCAGGAACGTTGATTTTCCTGGGCTTTCTAAGTCTTTTCCCCGCGTATGCGGGGGTGATCCTTTCGTATGAAAACGGCATTTACCTTTTGATCACTTTTCCCCGCGTATGCGGGGGTGATCCCTTTCACCCCGGCGCAGTTTATCAGGGGAAGCTCTTTTCCCCGCGTATGCGGGGGTGATCCCATTGTGCCAATGAAAATGAGCACGAAGGAAGCCTTTTCCCCGCGTATGCGGGGGTGATCCTGAAAGCGGGTTGTTGCAATGTTTGCAAGTTGGCTTTTCCCCGCGTATGCGGGGGTGATCCCGCTCATGCAGCGGATTTCATCCAGAATTTCCACTTTTCCCCGCGTATGCGGGGGTGATCCTATTAGAAAATTGTTCAACGCTTGATAAATAGTCTTTTCCCCGCGTATGCGGGGGTGATCCTACGGGGAAACCATCGAAGATATTTTCGTTGACCTTTTCCCCGCGTATGCGGGGGTGATCCTGCCGTGGTATTCGTCCCTGGTGTGGCTACTGTCTTTTCCCCGCGTATGCGGGGGTGATCCTCATCAAAGGTTAGCTTAGGTTTCATCCCCATTCTTTTCCCCGCGTATGCGGGGGTGATCCCCATGCTCACGCTTATACTAACTGCTCTGGTATCTTTTCCCCGCGTATGCGGGGGTGATCCTTTAACGCCCTAATAATCATCTGATATTTTGTACTTTTCCCCGCGTATGCGGGGGTGATCCTAGGATCGCCAGCGCTTTGCATTCCGCTGACGCCTTTTCCCCGCGTATGCGGGGGTGATCCTTTCAACGCCCAAGATAGCAGCGGCCTTTTCTACTTTTCCCCGCGTATGCGGGGGTGATCCTCAGTGATTGTTATTGGTACGAAGTATGGGAAACTTTTCCCCGCGTATGCGGGGGTGATCCTATGATATATGTGTCCAGCTTGGGCGGCTGATGCTTTTCCCCGCGTATGCGGGGGTGATCCGAAGATGTTGTGATTGCCGCAAAGGCCATGTATCTTTTCCCCGCGTATGCGGGGGTGATCCTACACTAAGGAAACAACGCCAGACAGCAGCGTACTTTTCCCCGCGTATGCGGGGGTGATCCCAGTTACCTTCATACTGCTTTACTCCTTCTTAGCTTTTCCCCGCGTATGCGGGGGTGATCCTTCTAACATGATTGCAAATGTCGCGTGGGTAAACTTTTCCCCGCGTATGCGGGGGTGATCCTGTGGTGCAGACATACGCACAGCGCTTGGCCGACTTTTCCCCGCGTATGCGGGGGTGATCCTAGGATCAAGCCCGCCACACCAGAAAAATCCCTCTTTTCCCCGCGTATGCGGGGGTGATCCTATATTCTTTTGCCGTCTCGGTTAATTCAATCTCTTTTCCCCGCGTATGCGGGGGTGATCCTAGGCATTATCGCCGATGGTAAGAACGCGCATACTTTTCCCCGCGTATGCGGGGGTGATCCTAGGAGGTGTTTAATCATGGTTAAACTCACCGTCTTTTCCCCGCGTATGCGGGGGTGATCCGAAACAACGCCAGACAGCAGCGTATACCAGGAGCTTTTCCCCGCGTATGCGGGGGTGATCCTGAAATAAAGTCTCTTGCCGAACGGATTAAAAACTTTTCCCCGCGTATGCGGGGGTGATCCCCGTCCATGCTCACGCTCATATTAACTGCTCTTCTTTTCCCCGCGTATGCGGGGGTGATCCTGATATACTGATCGTCCTTTACGGTGTGAGCGTCTTTTCCCCGCGTATGCGGGGGTGATCCTCTATTAAGGGGAGGATAACTATCATGACTATCCTTTTCCCCGCGTATGCGGGGGTGATCCTATTCAGGCGGTTCAAAAATATCATCAATCGGTCTTTTCCCCGCGTATGCGGGGGTGATCCTACGGCAAATGCGACATCCGGGCCTATGAGACTCTTTTCCCCGCGTATGCGGGGGTGAGCCCCGGTACGCCTTCAACATGCGAAACGCGAAGGACTTTTTCCCGTGTATGCGGAGGAAATCAGTACGCCCTTGATCACCACATTAAAAACGCTCTTTTCCTTCAAAATCTCCGAAATGTTCAGGGCGTCATTCCATGCGTCCTATGTTTGGCTGTTGGTTGGTTTTGCAACGAAATTCCCCTCTTTCAGGGCATCCAAAAAGCCCCTGCATGCGCAGGGTGCTTTTTGTTATACAGTTCCCCAAATCTCGTTCAGCAAATTTCCGCCTTTGTCACATTCCCTGATAACGCAACGGGTCGCTTCTTCTTCATCTGCGGGGTTCCCATCATCATCAAAGTAATAAATCTCGGAATACGTGCCGCCGCTGGGCGTTTCTTCGTTGTCGCGTCTGTAAGTTGCCAATGAAAAAGTCTCCTTATTTCAAAATGGCATCCAGCAGTTTTGCCCGTTCAGGAAACAACGCAACAAACTGGTCATGCGCAAAGGCATAATAGGCGACACTGTCTGCGAAATCTTCAAGCGGACTGTTTTCTCCGTAAGCCCTCCAAGACTTCTTGCCGGATGTTTTCAGGTCTTTTGCCAATCATGGTATTTCGAACTGAAAAAGGCATAAAATTCTTATGCCGTTTTCGCCATACAGCATCAAGCGGATTATGTCAGTTAATAATCTGCATTATCAGTATATTCCGGCTCTGCTTCAAGCTGGTTATTCTCAATGCAATCATTAATTCTTGCAATAATTTCTTCATCAGATTTGGTGTCAGAGACTATCAATGGGTAATTTTCGCCGAAACGCTGATAATACCTACGCAATGCATCTTCCATCATTTTATTCTCCCCAAAATGTTTCGAAATTTCCTGCGTGTGTGCGGAAGAAAGCATGATTTCCGCACCAAAACAGCCATGGACTGAAATTTCAGACCATGGCTGATTCGCATCAAGCGTAAACCCTCTTTCCCCATTAATACGGGAGGCTTCCAAGAATATGCTTATTCCGCCAGCGCCCGGCGGATAAACTTAATCGCGGCTTCCAGGGCGGGCAGGTTATTCTCCATGCCTTCAAACTCATAAGAGACTACGCCCTGATAGCCCGCGTCCTTGAGGATTTGCAGGCATTTGCGCACTGGCACCACGCCATGGCCCGCCACAGTGCCCCGCAGATACGCGCCGTTGCGGGACTTGAACCATCCGTCGCCGGGGTCCTCCGCATCGAAGGGCTTCACCAGGAAATCCTTCACATGCACATGGAAGGCGTAGGGCGCGGCAATGGGCACAGCCCGCAGGGGATTATCATCCGCGCAGAGGAAGTTGCCCATGTCCACCAACCAGCCGTAGTTGGGATGGTTCACGGTGCGGATCAGTTCCTCCACCCGTTCCGCGTCCTGAAGGATATAGCCGTGGTTTTCCGTGCAGGTGCGGATGCCCTTGGACGCGGCGTATTCCGTCACTTCCCGGATGGACGGCGCAATGGCGGCGATGGCGTCCCGCCAGGTCATGCCCTCCTTCAGGCTCCAGCAGCCGTCATGGCGCAGTACCTTGGCGCCCAGCAGCGCCGCAACATCCACCATGCCCTTCACCCGCGCCACTTCGTTTTCCCGGTTCAGGAAATCCGCGCCGATGGTGTAAGCGGCGATGGGCAGGCCAATCTCATCGCAATGGGCCTTGATGGCCTTGGCCAGAGCCTCCACGCTTTCCGCGGGCTGCACCTCCAGGTTCAGATCAATGAATTCAATGGCGTCATAGCCCATTTTCTTGGCCAGATCGCAGACGGTGAAATAGTTCGCGCCGGTATCGCGCATGTATTTGGAAAAGCTATACGAGGAAACACCCAGCATCATGGAAGCATCAGGCTCCTTTCCGTTTTTGCAGACGGCCCCGCCCGGGCCAGCCCTTTTTTCACCTTCAGCATAGCACGCCCGCCGCCAAAAAGCAAGAAAATTCTTTTGCAAAAGGACGCAAATCCTTGCAAAAAGGAGCAGAAAACGGAGATGCGGCGGGCATGAAGGAAAAAATGAAGGATAAGCCCCTGCTTCCATCCGATGCCGCCATGTATCCCGGAAACATGCTTATACGGCTTTCCTGGGAGCGTGCGGAAGGGGCTTTGGACGCAAAGAGGCGTCCTCGCATGGGCATGAACGTTCTTTAAAAAGCGCCCCGTCAGGGAAGAAAACGAAAACTTGCTTTCGCTTTTCCCTGCATGGGGCGCATCGCCGATTTTATGAAAACACTCCTATACGACTTTCTTGGGAGAACGCGAGAGGGGGTTCTTTGGTCGCAAAGGACCTCCTCTCGCATCATAATCCCCTTTAGTTCTCGATCAAATCCAGATTCGGCATGAAATCGCCGGGGAGATAAAGCGCGCCGGCAAAGGACTGGGGCTGATCCCCGAGAATAAAGAAGCAGACCCGGCGCACCCCGGGCAGCTGGGTGAGGGTATTCACCAGCGAATAGACCATCTGCCGCTCCTGCGCGGGGGAGAAGCCCTGGCATTTGGTGATCAGCTGGGAGGAAAAATTCAGTATCACCACGCCGTTTTCATAAGACACGCCCAACAAATCCGCATCCCGCAGGCCTTCGGGCAGGGCGGCGGACAGGCCGGAGGGGCTGTCATAGGGCTGGGGGCCCTGCATCAGCTGGCCCACAATGGCGCGCACGCTGCAGCCTTCATAAAAGGGAACGGCGCGCACGGCCTGCCGCAGCTTCCCTTCGCCGCTGGCGAAATAGAGGGTGCAGGGCGTGAGCAGGAAGGCGGAAAAATCGCTGCGGCGCATGAGCCCATCCGGGAAATTCATGGTTTCCCCGGCGTTCAGATAGGTGCCCGAGGGGGTGAGGGTGGTGATTTTTTCACTGCCGATATGCAGCTCCACCCCTTCGATGCCGGGCAGAAAGGTGGTGAGCGTATAGACCAGGGAAGCCACCATTACGGAGCGAGTGATCCCTGCCGCCAACAGCTGATCGTTAAGCGATGCGTCAAAATGCAGCACTGCCCGTCGGCTGCCGTTGGTTTCGGAGACCGTCGGCTCCTCGGTCAGCAGCGCCGTGAGTCCGGGATACTGGGGCACGCCTGAAAGGGTTTCCGCTCCGGCGGAAAGCGCGTCCAGCAGGGTGGTCATTACGGGGCCGGGATTCAGATCGGCAAAGGCCAGGGTCTGGGCTTCGCAAAGCACGCCCTTGCCCCCCGGGGCGGGATAATACAACGCCGCCACCAGCGATCGCCGAGCCCCCGTTTGGGGCGCGGACGCCCGGGCCCAGAGGGTGGACAGATTTTCCCGGGTGTTTTGCTGGAAGCAGCCCGCAGGCAGCGTGGCCGCCACGTTCAGCCCCGGCTGTACCCCGGAAATCAGCAGATTCACATATTCCACATCGCCAAACTGGCACAGGGTGTTGGCCAGGGCCTGGCCCACGGCGAACAGCTGCTCATAGCTCAGCCGCAGCGCGGATGCGCTCAGGCTCACTGTGGCCACCCGGCCGGAAACCTCCACCGCCTCCGTGCCCGATAAACTCAGCGCCACCTCGCCCCCAACCGGCGCGGCGTTTTCCGTGCCGGGATGGGCCAGCAGCAGCTGGCACAGGGCCTGGGCGCTGGGACGGGACAGGCTCAGCTCCGCCGTTTCGGGCACGGCGATCAGCCGCGTGCCATCCCGGGAGGGCAGATACAGGCTCACGCTTTGGGCATAGGTTTGGGCGCTGTCGTTTTCCGGGGCGGCGGCTTTCACCTCCGGCGGCGGCAGCGTGACGCTGGCGGAGGGCGCAATGGTTTTCCCGCCGCAGCCGGTCAGCAGCAGGGCGGCGGCGCAAAGCAGGCAGCAGCATTTCGTGGCTTTTCGCATGTTCACTCCTGATTCATCAGCGCCAGCAAGCGCTTATAGGAAATTTTCCATAGCCCGTTTTCCCGCTCCAGACGGAGGGGATAGCCGGTGATGAAGGCGTCCTCCCCATCGGCGCGCAGGGTCATTTCGCCGTTCACCACCGCCACCTGTCCGTCCGCGGATACGTTGCCGTGATCCACCCGGAACCCGGTGATGACCCGGGCAGCGGCAAACGCGGCAAAGGCGGCCTGACCGGCGGGCCGGGGCGAAGCGGGATCATCCTTTTTCAGCAGGGAATAGAGGGTATCCCAGTCCTGCGTCATCCAGGCGGTGAGGACAAGGGATGCGGCGTTATGGGGCGTCAGCAGGGTTTCTTCATCCCGGGTCAGGGGAGAAATGGGGGTGGTGTCCCCGTCCTGGGAGAAAAAGCTGTTGGTCAGCCGCAGGGAGGTGGCGCTGGAAACCTCCCGGTATACCAGCACCTGCACCCGCACGCAATAGCCAGCTTCGGTCAGCGTGGCGGCCAGAGAATCCATGCACAGCTGCCGACGCAGGGGAAACTCCCGCTTCCAGGCGTCGGCGGAGGTGTCGCCCGGCTCGTCGCTGTAGCGGCCCAGCAGCGCTTCGTTAAAGGTGACGTACAGCGTGTCGCCCTGGCCGGAAACGGCCAGCACTTCCGTGCCTGGGGGAAACAGCGGGGAGAGTGCCGAAGCCGAGGCCGAGGGCCCCGCCACCAGTGCCTTTACCAGCGCCTTCTCCGGGCTTTCGTTTTTTTCGATGGTGATCTGCCGCTGCTCCGGGGCCAGATACGCAGAAGTTCCATAGCGGAAATACAGGGCGGCGGAGGCCTCGTTTCCGGGAAGCGTGTCCACCTGGGCATCCACCAGCGCGGAGGCGTCCGCAGGCTCGGCGCGCATGAGGGAATCGGGCGGCGAGGTGACGCAGCCGCTCAGCGCCAGGCAGAGCACGCTCAGCAGCGCCAGCAGCGCAAGGATTTTCTTTCGCATGATGCTTCTTCCTTTGCCTTACTTTGGGTTGGGCTCCGCGCCGATGCACCAGCCCCGCAGCTTGTTCACCGTCCGCTCCAGCGCGTCCCGGCTGTCGCCCCAGGGCTTATCGGCGTTGCGGTAATCAAATTTCAGGGTGAAGCCCTCCAGATCCTGTTCGGTCTTTTGCAGGCTCTTTTCCTCGGCGGCGCACAGATCGTTTACAAAATCGGCCAGCGCCGGGCCGCTGAGCACGTCCTCGGCCATATCCAGCAACAGCGACATGTCCGGCAGGCATACGCCCTTGGAAGTGGCGAAGGCCTTGCGGAATCCCGCGTCGGTTTTATACAGATGCAGCAGGGTATAGGCGTAGCGGCGGGTGTTTTCCTCAATGCTGTCACACATGATGCACTGAGAGGACAGGGCGCGGATCTGCGCCGCGGCGGCCTTCAGATCGGCCTTGCCCTCGCTTTTGCCCAGCATGCGCCGGAGCGCGGGGGTGCCGGCGCTTTTCTGGGCGGCGGCCCTGGCGTTTTCCAGCGCGGGGATCAGGCGGCCCATGGTTTCCTTGAGATGGGTGTGCATCATCAGCGCATGGCTGAGCTTGTTTTTCTGGGCGTAGAGCAGCGCCTGATGCCGGGGGCAGAAGCCCTTTTCGTTCACGCGGATACGGCTGTCCGGCTCCATCACCGAGCCGCCCAGAAAACGCTCCACGTCGATGAGCTCGTTACGCCGCCGCAGGGCGCACAGGGGGCATTCACCCTCCAGCTTCACCGCGTCCCAGACGGGGATGGTATCCAGATGATAATGCATAAATGGCCTCCTTGGAATAAAAAAGAATGCGCATGCGCAGGAAAAACGGCGCATATATTGAGGCAGAAGGAAGGGAGCGTGGGGGCAGCATGCGGGCAGGAAGGCTGAAAACCCGGCGATACAAGGTTCGGCGCAGCGGCCGGGGAGCCGCGCTGGTGCTGCTTTTGCTGACCATTGGCTGCGGCGCGGCGTGGCTATTGCGGGAGGATGTGCAGGCGCTGCTCCTTTCGCCTGCGCCGACACTGAGCCCAGCCGACGCAGCGGCGGAAAGCCGCACTGTTACGCTGCCGGGGAAAACCTGGTATACCCTGCAATTGGGGGTGTTTGAGCAGCAGGATGCGGCGGACGCGCTGGCCGAAAGCTATCGGAGCCGGGGCGCGGGAGGCTATGTGCTGCTGGAAGAGCATTATCGGGTGCTGGCCGCGGGATATGAAACCCGGGCGGACGCTCAGGCCGTGCAGACCCAGCTGCGCACGGGGCATCAGGTGGACGCATATATCTGGGAGCTGGCCCGGCCGGAAATCACCATGAGGCTTTCCGGCCAGCGGGCGCAGCTGACCGCCCTCACCGATGCGCTGGACGCGCTGGACAAGCTGGCGGAGCATCTGTCGGCCCTGTCTCAGGGGCTGGATAACCGCGCCGTTGCCGGGGAGGAGGCGCGCCGGGCCCTGGCATCGGAACAGGAAACGGCGGCGGCCCTGGCATCCCGGCTGCGGCAGCTTTTTGGGGAAACACCCCATGCCGCCGTGGCGCAGATCACCCTTTTGCTGGATGATCTTTCCGCCGCCCTGGGCCAGACCGCCGCCGTTTCCGGCGAAACCCGCCTGGGCGCGCAGATCAAGTATTGCCAGCTGCTGTGCATATCGCGCATGACGGCGTTTGCCGCCGGGCTGGCCCCTTAAGCGCAGGCTGCCCATCAAGGGTAGCCAAAGCGCCGCTGCATTGCAGGAGGTCAGTTCGTGGGCCGGGCCGGCGCGTTGCACTTTTCGCAGCGCAGCAGGTTCTTGAATTTCGTGGTGTTCAGATCCGAATAATAGAACTCATCTAACGGCCAGTACCGCTGATCCACGGCTGGGCAGTTGGCCATGGCGTGGTAATACTTGCCGCCGTCCTTATTGTAATAGAGAATTACGGCGTTGGCGTCACTGGGCGCGGGCGTGGCCGTGGGGGCGATGGTGGTGCCCACATAGGCGTCGTTTTCCGCCTGCTTGGCCTGCTCCGCCGCTTCGTCGATCACCGTGCCCCCCAGAGACTGGGGATCCACATACCATACGTCGTTCACCCGGAACAAAAGCACCTGCATCCGGTTCATTTCCGCCTGGGAAAAGCCTTCCCGGGCGATGAGCACCTTGAGGGTGATGGTGCGGGAGGAATCCGCTTCGCTGCCCTGCACGCTCTCGATCTGGTATTGCAGGGGCCGGCGATTGAGAATCAGCTGCCAGAGCTTTTCCTGGGGCGCATCCTGCTGGCTCACCCATGAGGGCGCGCACAGCTCCAGCATGCTGGGGATATTATTCTCCGCCCAGTACTGCAAAAACAGCTCCAGCCGCTCCTGCGCGGCGGAAACGGTGGCCGCCGCCGGGGTTTCCGTGGGCTGCACCGCCTGGGTGGATTGCAGCATCGCGTTCAGAGCGCTTTGATCCACATTGCTGCCAAACAGCGCGCCCTGATCCGCCATGGTTTTGCTGGTACGCTGGGTTTCCGGCCCCGGCCCATTCATAAACAGCGCCAGCCCGATCACCACCGCCAGCGCGCCGTAAACGATGGTCAGCGTGCTCCGGGCATTGCGCACGAACGCGCCCAGAACCCACATGGCCGCCACGGACAGGGCCGTCAGCACCAGAAACACGATTTTCAGCACATTGGAAGGAATCAGCAGCGACAGCAGAAACAGCACCGGCAGCCCCAGCGACAGCACGGCCGCCAGCACCTTAAACCGCCCGCCGCCCTTCCGCTTGGGGGAAGGCTGCTGCGGGTTCTGTCCGTCCCCGTTCCCCTGCTGTGGGGCGGGGCGCTTGTTTTTCATATTATAAAGCGGCGCCGAAGTGTATTGCCCACGATTTCCGTTCATAAGGCGCTCCTTTCATACTCATCCAGTGTCACGCTTTCGCATCGTATAGTATACCATATCGTAACAATTTGTAAACAATTTTGACGCAAAAACGAGAAATTTTACCAAGACTCCAGGCACGTTTGCATTCGGAGTCCCATTCATAGAACGAAACAGGGGCCGATTTTCATTCGCCCTCCCGGCAGACCACCGGATAAGGCCGGGGATGCACAAAGCCCAGCTTGGCGGCCAGCGCCGCGCTGACAGGGGTCATGGCGTCCCAGTGCGGGCGCAGGCCCTTTTCCAGGCAGGCGAGCACAAAGGCCGCGCCGCAGGCCGTGGCCAGCCCCTGCCGGCGATAGGCGCCGGCCGTGTCGATTTCCACTTCCAGCTGCCCGTCCGCATGGGCATACGCCCCGCAGCCCGTCGCAATTTCATCGCCCTTCAGAGCGGCGATGGCCAGCCCGTGCCGGGAAAACGCGGCATAATCCGCATAATTGTTTACGATATCCCCAATGCCGCCTGCCATCCTGCAGGCTTCATACAGCGCCGGCGTATCCACCCTTTGCAGCCGGAACCCCGCCGGGGGCCGGGCCAGGCGGCGCAGCCGGGCTTCATCGAAATGGGCTGGGGTTTCCAGATCGAACCGGGTCATTTCCTCGCCCGCGCCCAGCGCTTTGGCCAGCGAAAGCCAATCCGGGCTGCCGGAGAAGGTGAGGAAGCCCCAGGGCTGCGCGTTCATGGCCGCCTGAATCAGGGCGGCCCGGGGTACGCCGCCCAAGAACGCGAACCCGCCCACCAGCACCATCCCGCTTTTTCCATCCGCGCTCAGCAGCGCCTGGCCCAGATGGCCCTGCAGCCCGGACAGCAGCAACGTGTCCCGGGCGCCGGGAAACAGAGGCAGCAGCGCCCGGCGTGCGTCCCGGCCGGTTAAGGGCCGCAGCTCATTCATCGATCTGCACCTTGTCCCGGCCGAACATGTCGATCAGCCCGGCCAGATTCTTTTCATCCTGAGGCGCGGCCTCCTTGGGGGCCTGCTGTTCGCCCTGAGGATCGAATTTGCAATCGCCGCCGCCGCACTGCTTCAGCGCGGCTTCCACCTTGGCCCGCCGCTCCGAGGCGGAGAGCATGGTGACAAAAATCTCCGTGCCCGGGCCGAACAGGGCCTTATACGTGCCGTCCCGGTATCCGCCGTATTTCCCCTGAGACAGAGGGCCGAAAATGCCAGGATCCGTTTTTTTTAGGTATTTCAGCGCATCGTTCCACACGTCCTTGGGCGGCTTGCTGCCCGCAGGCACCGGGGTTTCCACGATGGGCGCTTCCCGGATGGGGGCTTCGGGCCGGTTTGCCCGTCCCGCCGCCTGAACCGGGGCGGCGCGCACACCGTTCTTTTCCAGCTGGGCCAGCCGGTTTTCCAGCTCTCCGATGCGCTCCAGCAGCGCTTCGATGTCCTGTTCCTGCGGCTGATCGCACACCCGCAGGGCGAAAATTTCCAGCACGGATCGGGCGGACGCGGCCCACCGGGTATCCCCTTCTGCCTTCATGCACAGGTCCAGCGCCCGCAGCAGCCGCTGCTGGGAAAACTGGGCGGCCTGCTCCGCATAGCGCCGGGCGTTATCCCCGGTGGCCCCCAGCAGCGCGCCATCGGGACCACAGAGCTTGGCGGCCATCAGCAGCCGCAGATGGGCGGAGAGATCCTTGAGAAACACCTGCACATCCCGGCCGCCCCGCATCAGCTCATCCACCAGCCGCAGCGCTTCGCCGCCATTTTTTTCCGCCAGCGCACCGGCAAAGGAAAACAGAAACGCCCGATCCGCCGTGCCCAGCGCCTGGCGCACCGCTTCCTCGGTGATCTTTTCGCCGCCGCCCATGCACATATCCAGAATGGACAGCGCATCGCGCATGCCGCCTTCCGCCGCCCGGGCGATCAGGCTCAGGGCTTCCGGCTCCGCCTCCGCCCCGGACGACTGCGCCACATGGGCCAGATGCCCGGCGATTTCCGCTTCGGAAAACCGTCCGAAATCAAACCGCTGGCAGCGGGAGAGGATGGTGGAGGGCAATTTCTGGGGCTCGGTGGTGGCCAGGATAAACACCATGTATTCCGGCGGCTCTTCCAGGGTTTTCAGCAGGGCGTTAAAGGCCGCGTTGGAGAGCATATGCACTTCGTCGATGATATACACTTTATATTTGCCGAACTGGGGCGGGTAATCCACCTTTTCCAGCAGCTCGCGGATTTCCTCCACCCGGCTGTTGCTGGCCGCGTCCATTTCGTACACGTCAAAGGACGCGCCGCTTTCGATGGTCTTGCAGGATTCGCACTCCCCGCAGGGGTCGCCGTTTTGGGGATTCAGGCAGTTGATGGCCCGGGCCATGATTTTCGCCGCGCTGGTTTTGCCCGTGCCGCGGCTGCCGCAGAACAGATACGCATGGGCAATCCGCCCGGTGGACACCTGGTTGCGCAGGGTTTTCACAATGGCTTCCTGGCCCACCATATCCGAAAATGTTTTGGGCCGCCACACCCGATACAGCGCCTGATACATCCAGCCCCACCTCCATGTTTCATCCACTTGTTACGCTCTATTATCGCCCATTTTGCCCCGGCTTGCAAGAGGAAAACCGCTAAATATATTTGCGAGAGGGGTATTCTTTGGCGGCCAAAGAATACCCCTCTCGCGCTCTCCCTAAGAAAACCGAATGGGATAAAGTCAGATTTTGTCGATGCTGCAATGCGCACCGGGAGATTGCATCCCTGAGTACGCCTTGGCTGGATTGAAAAGAAACGGGTGTCCGTTTTTCCTTATGCTGAGGCGCATGGGTGATCAAACGTGAACCGGGGCGTATCCCGGTCGATGTTCCCCGCACAATGTTATTCTCCTGCAATAGTCTTGATCGCCGTCACATGCCAGCGTTCATCGCCGGGGCGGGGCGGCGTCATCCGCTGGCGGCCGAAAAAGCGGATGTGGGAAAAGCCCGCTTCCTTCAGCCAGGCGCGCAGCTCCGTCCGGGAATGGGCCCGCTGGGTCTGGCGCTCCTCCAGGCGGTCATAGGCCCCATCGGGCCGGCGCACGAAAATGGACAGCGCCATATCCACCCGTGCTGTTTTTTCGTCATAGGCGTTTTGCCAGATATAGGATATTTCCGGATCGTCGGCGGTCAGCGTCTGGTTTCCCAGGGTCTGGGACAGCTTTTCGGGGGTGGACACATCGAAGATCAGCGCGCCGCCGGGCCGCAGTGCCTGATGTGCCGCCCGGAAAAAGGCCTGCGCGGCGGCGGGATCGGCCAGATAATTTACGCCGTCGCAGGTGCTCAGCACGCAGTCCACCCGCCGGGGCACCGTCAGCTGCGCCATATTCTGACGGATAAAGGGGATCATCAGTCCCGCCGCCCGGGCCTTTTCCATGGCTGCGGCCAGCATTTCCTCGGAGAGATCCACGCCGGTGATCTGGTATCCCATCCGGCGCAGAGGCAGCGTGAGGCTGCCGGTGCCACAGGCGCATTCCACGCACCGGGCCTTATCGCCCACGCCGCAAAGGCGCATCAATTGCCGGTAATGCTCCGCCCAGCCCACATAGTCCACCGAAGCCATCATCCGGTCATACACCCGGGCAAACGCCGTATACATGCTGCTTTACTCCGCCTTTTTCTTTCGTTTCCGCGCGCCCACCAGCCCGCCGATCCGGCCGCTTTCCGCCGTGCTCAGCCCGGCCCAGCCCACGGCCTGCAGCTTTTCCAGCAGGCCCAGCTCCCGGGCAATTTCGTATTTCAGCCGCTGCTCATAATCAAGCATGCGCATACCACCCCCTTCTTTTCATCCGGGAATAGTATGCGCAGCGATTACGTTTATTTTTCTCTCTGAATTCAATTATTGCTGCGGCGCGTCGGGCGGGGTCTGCTCCTCGTCCTCATCGTCGTCATCCTCGTCGCTGGCCATGCCGCGGTTAATCTGCACGCCTTCCATATGGGCGTTAATGAACCGATCGAACACCGCATTGGTGTAGCTGGCCATCACGAACCGGGACAGGGCGTAGCCGATCAGGATATAATACCCTGCCAGCAGCATCAGCGCGATCAGGGAGCCGGTGAGATAGAAGGCCACCAGGGCGATCAGCGAGGGCAGCAGCAGCACCAGCCGGATGCCCACGGTCTGAGGCAGGCGGGCAATGGCCATCATGATGCTGTTTTTCACCAGCGTGCGGAAATTCACCTTATAGCACACCATCACCGGATACATATACACCAGCCCCAGCACCCAGATCAGCCCCAGCATCAGAATCAGCATCTGGGGCACCACGAAAAAGGCGCTTTGCTTGGCCATGTTGCCATAGAACTGATAGCATACATACATCAGCAGCGGCAGCACCGACGTGATCGCGGACACGCCCAGGGCCTGCTTCCAGTTATCCTTCACCGCATCCTTGAAATCGGACCAGACGAAGGCGTGCTCATCCCGGGCCCAATTCCGGGTCACATACGCCAGGCCGGCCTTCACCGGGCCGGTGATCAGGATGCAGGGAATGGCCCAGAGGCAGAAGGTGGACAAATTGGCGTAAAACATGTTCACGGCCATTTCGTTCAGGTCCATGTCCTTGAGCAGGTCGATCTGCTCCTGGGTCAGGCTGCCCATATCGCCGGTGGCCACATAATTTTGATAATCCGACGTTACCACCATCACGTTAAACATGGAGCTGATGCACGTGCCGATCAGGATGATGATCGGCAGCCAGGCCACAATGGTCATCAGGTTCAGCCGGCACAGGGCGCTGAAACGCACCCGCAGCATTTCCCAGAAAAGCTGCCAGCGGTTCTTGGGCAGGTCTTCCTTCTTAAAATCGCCCTTTCCGCTTTTGCCGTAATAAAAGCCGTTCATCATCTTGCCAAACATTCTTGCTATCTCCAGCCTTTCTTGATCGAATATGTACAGTATAGCATATTTTTTACCGAAAGGGAACAGGAAATTATATTGCGAAAATGAAAATGGTTTATGCGGGAGGAGGCTTTTTCGTCAAAAGCTCCTTCCGCAATATGCATACCGTTTTCCCCAGATTGCGGCGCGGAGGTGGCAGGGGTTGAAGGGAATGGCAAAAACATGCTATAATGAAGCAACAGCCCGGGGCGCTGCCCCGGCCGGCAGGAGGGGAACGGCATGAACAAAAAGAAACTGATTCTGATCGCGGATGACGAAATCGGCATTCATGAATCCCTGCGGATTTATCTGACCCGGGAGGGCTATGAGGTATATTCCGTGTTCCGGGGGGACGACGTGATGGAGGCGTTCCAGCGGATGCGGCCGGATCTGGTGATTCTGGATATTATGATGCCCGGCCGCGCAGGCACCCAGGTCTGCGCGGATATTCGCGCGGTTTCCATGACCCCCGTGATTATGCTCACCGCCAAGGGCGAGGAAGTGGATAAGCTGCTGGGGTTTGCGCTGGGCGCGGATGATTATATCGTGAAGCCCTTCTCCCCCCGGGAGATCGTGTCCCGCATTCAGGTGATTTTCCGGCGCATGAACCAGATGCAGTCCGCCCCGGATCAGGGCCGATTGGAAATTGGCAACACAGTGATCGACCTGAAATGCTATGAGGTGCGGGTGAAGGGCGATAACGTGCTGCTTTCGCCCAAGGAAGTGGAGATTTTGCATCTGATGGCCAGCCATCCCCGCCAGGTGTTTACCCGGGAGCAGCTGCTGGATAATATCTGGGGCTTTGATTTCAATGGCGATCCCCGGGTGGTGGATACCAGCATCAAGCGGATCCGCAAAAAGCTGCCGGAGGATACGTCCATTGCCCTGAAATCCGTTTACGGGGTGGGCTATAAGGCGGAGGTGGAGGAGGATGCCTAAATGGTCCTCCTATCTGACCAGGTTTCTGCTGCTGATGGCGCTGGGCAGCCTGATGATGACCGTGGCCTTTTTCGGGCTTTCGGATTACTTCTTTAACCAGGTGTATACCTCCACCCATTACGCCTCCCTGAGCAAGAACCTGCAGGCGGCGGATGAGCTGCTCAGGCAATATCAGGCCGGGGAGATCGACCAGGATACCCTCCGCGCAAGCGTGAACCCCACTTTGAACCCGGACAGCAGCTTTTATATGCTGCTGGATACGGACGCCCGGGTGCTGGCCTATACCAACGCCGCCGCGCCCTATTTCGCCGGCGGCACCAAGGACGCGCTGATTGCCAGGCTGAAAACGGACGGCGCCGCCGTGGTGCACGGCCCGGATGCGGACACGCTGGTGCTGATTATGGGCGAGAAAACGGATTACGGCTATGTGCTGGCGGGAAAGACCATGCGGGTGTATTCCCGCGCGTCGCTGTCCTTCCGCACAAAGCTGATGATCTCCATGGGCATGGTGCTGTGCACCATCCTGCTGCTGAGCACGTTTGCCGCCCGGAAGGTCTCCCGCCCCGCCCGGATGCTCACCGAAACGGCCACCCGCCTGGCGGATGGCGAGCAGGTGTTGCTGCCGGAAAACATGCCCGGCGAAGAAATGCGGGAGATTGCCAAGGCGTTTAACTATATGTCCCGCACCATCGCCAAGGCCATTCAGGATCTGCGCCATGAAAAGGACACCATGGCGCTGGTGCTCAGCGGGCTGAACGAGGGCATTCTGGCGGTGGACGCCAGGGGCCAGGTGATTCACGAAAACCCGGCGGCCCGCAGCCTGCTGGGGGAGGGCGACGCCCGGCAGACCGTGCTGGACGCGCTGATGGCGGACGAACAGGCGCCCGAATGGGGCGGAAAGATTCATCAGGGCGATCGAATATTGCAATACATGATCGGCCGGCTGACGGTGGAGGAGGGGGAAGCCCCCCGGGGCACCGTGGCGCTGATCCGGGACATCACCGAGGAAGAACGGCTGGAACGGACGCGGCACGACTACGTGGCCAATATTTCCCATGAGCTGCGCACGCCGCTGGCCTCCATGCGCGGCCTGGCCGAGGGCCTGCGGGATGGGATGGTTACCGAGGAAAAGGACCGGCAGCGGTATTACAACATCATCGTGAACGAGGTGACGCGGCTGTCCCGGCTGGTGAATGATCTGCTGGAGCTGAGCAGCCTGCAATCCAATCCTGCCGCCTTTGAAATGGAAACCATTGATCCCAACGAGCTGATTTATGACCTGCACGACCGCAACGGCAGCCTGTTTGTGGAGAAAGGGCTGGCTTTTGTGCGCAGCCTGCCGGAGGAACCGCTGCCGGATGTGTGGAGCAATGAGGACCGGCTGGCGCAGGTGCTGACGATCTTTCTGGATAACGCCCGGAAATACACCCCGGCCGGGGGCACAGTGACCCTGGGCGCGGAGAAAGCGCCCGGCGGCGTGCGCTTTTTCGTGCGGGATACGGGCATTGGCATGGACGAGGAAACCCGGCGCATGGCCTTTGAACGGTTCCATCAGGCTGAGCGCAGCCGCAGCGATAAGGGCAGCGGTCTGGGGCTGTCCATCGCCAAGGAAATCCTGCAGAAAATGGATGTGGCCATCCGGCTGGAAAGCCAGCTGGGCCAGGGCAGCGAATTTTCGTTTGTGATAAACGAAAAAGAGAAAGCGTAAGCGTTAATTAAATGCAAGAGGGGCTTTCTTTCAGAAGAAAGGAAGCCCCTCTTGCGCTCTCCTAAAGAAAGTTATCAGGGATACATACGAATTTCTATCTTATCAGTAATGCGCCCCGTTTGGAACCGGGATGGTTTTTCCTCCCAATAATTAAAACAGATCCAGCATGTTGTCCAGATAGATTTCCTCCCGAACGCGGAGCTGGTATTCGGGCCGGGTCAGGTAATAGAGCAGAAATTCCAGAATCAGCGCGTTGCCCAGGGAGCGGCCCTCGATCTTAAAATGGGAAAAGCCCGCAGGCAGGTAAACGTTCCGGATGTCGCCGACGCTGATGAAGCCCGGATTGGCCATGGCTTTGGAAAAGCGATAGCCGCCTGCAGCATCCGGCGCGGCGCAGCGATGCTCCGGGCCGGGTATGCCCAGATTTTTGCGGCTCACTGCCTCATAGCACGCCTTTCTGTCCCGGCAGCCAAACCAGCAGCATTCGTTGCAGAGAAATTCCACCTTGGCCTTCTGCGCGTCAGGCAGCGCGCGGAGACGGTCCAGGGCCTTGTTCAGCCGAAAATCCGGCACCACATACAGAAAATCCTTCCGCGCCAATTCCTGCTGAAACTGTGCAAAATCCGTGAGCACCTTGGTAGTGGAGGAAACGAAATACAACCCGGGATACTGCTTTTTCAGATAATCAAGCAGCAGCTCCGAATGAATAATCACGCCGTTTCGTGGCCCTTGGCCTTCTGCAAGCAGACGGCACAGCGCATTGCATTTCCGATCCGAAAGATGCTCTGGCTTCAACAGGGAATTGCTGAAGGTCAACCGGGCGGAAACGCCGTATTCCCGCGCCAGCGAAAGCGCCGCGGCCGGATCGCATTCGCCCGCCCCCACGCGCCCGCCGCCCCAAAGGCAATCCGCAGGCGCGCCGTAAAGGGAACCGATCTCGCACCATTCGTAAAAGTATTCCCGATGCTCCCGAAACAGCGGCAGAAACAGGCGATATAAATCGTAAAATTCAAACAGGCCGGGCAGATGATAATAGGCCGTGTTTTTTCCGGATTCATTCATGCGTGAAATGTCCTTTGCTGAAATCTCCGCGATTGTTACAGACAGATGCTTTCCACCAGCGCGCACCAGTCCTTGGGATAAACGCCCAGAAGCTCCTCATGGCGCAGATCCTGCGCATGAATCACCGGCGTTTTGAAATACCGGCGATAGCGTTCCAGATATTTTTCCCCCATCTTTCTGGCGTAAAATACGTGAATTTCCGTTTCGCCGTTTTCGATCTGCCGGGGAAGCGGCGTGGTCAGATCGGACTGAAACTGTTTTTTCAGGCTTGCTCTGGAGATGAAGCTCAGATCATATTTGTCTCTGCCCGTCATGGCCACGAAGGCACGGTATAGGGATCAGGGGCTGCCATTTGCCTGAGGAAGCGCCGTTGCATCAGCCGGCTGCGATATTCCCCGGTATGGATAAAATTATAGGTGACCTTCACCATCAGTGCGGACAGCAGACGCGCCTTGAGACGCCCTGCCTGATCCAGATCGGAGCTGCCGATGATGCCGTAGCGCATGTGCACGCGATGCCGTGCAGCCAGCTGCGCCACGAAGCTTCCACCCAGCGAGCAGCCGTATGCAGCGCGAATCGTACCGTTGTAATGGTCGCGGATGTATGCCTCGATCTTTTCCAGCTCGTCCGTCATGGAAGTATAGCCTTCGGAATCGTTTTCATCAAAGCCGGTGTATGCCACCGCAGCCACCAGAAACCTTTGGGATAATGCATCGATCACATGGCCGAAATTGCCCTTCCAATAGCACATCGTCCCCGGGAAAAGCATCAGAACGGGATTGCTTTTATCGCCAAATTCGTGAATGGTCATGGCTTTCTTTTCCTTTCCGGCCATCAATGCTTCGCTGACGCGCATGCATCCGTCCGGGCATCAGTATAGCACAGTTTGGACGGATGATCCATAGGTTCTGCCGGGGAAAATGGGTGGAGGGAACCCAGCGTTTTCTCCGTTTCCGCCCTCTGCCTGTGTTGACAAGGCCGGGCAAATGGGGTATCATGATACATGGCTTTTTATGAAACAGGCCGAAGGGAGAATAAAAAAATGGAAAATACCGTGACGAAGGAAATGAGCATCGGTCAGGTGCTGAATATTCATCGGGGAACCGCCAAGATCATGATGGAGTTCGGCATGCATTGCCTGGGTTGCCCCCATGCCACCGCCGAATCGTTGGAGGACGCCTGCGCGGCCCACGGCGCGAATGTGGACGAGCTGGTGCATCAGCTGAACGAATTCCTGGCGGAAGCGAAATAATCATGCAGGCAAAGAACGCGGGGGAAGCGCTGTATCTGGCCAGCGAAATGGAGCGGCGGGCCGTGCGGCTTTACGAGCGGGCGCTGCTGGTGTTTGACCGGCCCGATTGCCAGGCTGCCATTCGCCAGATTCTGTGCGAGGAAAAGCAGCATCTGGCCCGTTTTGAAGCAATGGGGGCCCAGGCTCCCGGCTTTGAGGAGGGCCAAGCGCTGGCGGCGAAGGCGTCTGAGGTGCTGTTTGCCGGCGGGCTGGTGGAGGCCCAGCGCAAGGGCGCGTTTGAAAGCGCCCGGGCGTTATTTGCGTATGCCATGGAGCAGGAAAGCCAGGCCATCGCCTGCTATGGCGCGTTCGCCCGGCAATTTCCCGGCGAAACCGGCGCGGCCTTTGCCGCCATCGCGCAGGAGGAGCAGACCCATCTGGCCCAGTTCGCCGCCCTGCAAAACGCCCAAGAGAAAAGCGAGGAAGCATAAATGCAGCAGCCCACCGTTTCGTCCCTGGCCCGGGACATGAAGTTTGAGGGCTTTTTGCTGGTTCGCTCCGCGGATCAGCGCACCTCCTCCAACGGCAGCAAATATCTGGATATGACCCTGTGCGATACCACGGGCAGCATCAACTGCAAAATGTGGGATGGCACGGTGCCCCCGCCCCGGCAGGGCGCGGTGATCAAGGTGCGCGGCACGGTGCAGGAATACAACGGCCGGCTGCAAATGCGCATTGAACGGCTGCGCAATCCCGGGCCGGAGGATGATGTGGATCCCTCCGCCCTGATGCCCTGCGCCCCGGAACGGCCGGAAAGCATGCTGGCGGAAATCAACGCCACCATCGACCGGATGCAGACCCCGGAGCTTCAGGCCATTTTGCGGGAGCTGATCCGCATGTGCGGGGACAAGCTGGTGTATTATCCCGCCGCGCAGCGGCTGCACCACGCCGAGCGCAGCGGCCTGCTGCATCACACCCTGGGGGTGCTCCGGGCGGCGGAGAGCGTGCTGCCGCTGTATCCCTTCCTGGATGGGGATTTGCTGCGGGCCGGGGCCATTGCCCATGACCTGAGCAAGACCGCCGAATTTCTCAGCGATGAAGCGGGCAATGTGTCCGATTATTCCGCGGAGGGTCAGCTGCTGGGCCATCTGGTGCACGGCGTGGCGCAGGTGCGGGAAGCGGCGCGGCGCGCCAATGTGAGCGGGGAATACGTGCTGCTTTTGTCCCATATGGTCATCAGCCATCACGGGGAGCCCGATCACGGCAGTCCCCGGCCGCCCATGTTTGCCGAGGCGGAAATGCTTCATATGCTGGATGATATGGACGCGAAAATGAACGAGATGGAAAGCGTGATGCGCCGCACGCCCGTGGGCGCGTTCAGCGAGAAAATCTGGTCGCTGGACCGGCGGCTGTATCATCCCCGCACCCACCGGGAAGAGGCCGCGGCCGGTATCCGGGACGAGGGGACCGTGGAGGGCAATGGATATTCCGGATTGCTTTGAGCGTTCAGGCTGCCGAATCTGCTTCGGCAGCCTTTTTCGTATAAATGTCGCTTTTCCGAGGAACTAAAGGCGTCATGCCTGCGGCAGCCATCATCCATCCTGCGCCTTTTGCGCCGGGAACACGCGCTTGTTTTCGGAAGCGCGCTGCCTGGAGGAGGGCGTTTTTTTTGCGTCCAAAATGGCGCTTTCTTCGATAATTTTTACATTTCGCCCGGCATCTCGAATCCAAAATGCTTGACGATGCATGAAGAAACTGTTACAATAATATAAACTCACGGTAACGATTACGGGCCGTCCGGCGGCGCGTTTTCAATGAAGGAGGTTTCTTTCGATGAAGAAATTCGTTTTGCTTTCGCTGTTGCTGGCGCTGGCGCTGCTGCTGGCGGGCTGCGGCCAGGAGCAGCAGTTCAATGAGCTGCCCAATACCTATCAGCAGGATCCCCTGTCCGTGCCCACGGATACCCCCGAGCCCACCGCGCTTTCCAATGATTATCTGGACGGCGGATATTCCTTTGGGGACAATTATGATCCCGCCTCCGAGGAGGACACCACCAATTTTGAAGTGGGCGCTCAGTACGATGAATACGGCAACGCCCTCTATGCCGGGGCCACGCCCATCCCGCTGGATCCCATCGATATGCCCACTGCTACCCCACGGCCCGACTTGACCTTTACCTATGGCGCGGTGACCGCAGACAAGCTGGGCCTTCAGTTTGAAGCGCCGGTTGGCTGGATGATGGATACCTCCGCATCCGACACCGTGGTGCTCACCGATCCCAACAGCTACGATGGCTTCCAGGCCACCCTGACCATCCGCATCACCGATGTGAGCAGCGATTATAAGCTGGCGGATGTGAAAACCGAGGTGCGCAAAGTGCTCAATGAAGTGGGGCAGTATAACTATAACAAGTGGGAAACCACCTCGCTGGCAGCCCGCACCCTGCTGAACAAGGACGGCTATTACGCCAACTATCGCGGCGAATATTATGATGGCACCGTGGTTCGCGGCCGGGTGATGGTGGCGCTGCTGGACGGCCATAGGATCATTACTGTGCATATGGCCGCGCCCGGCTGGTATAACACCAGCTATATGAACGTGCTGGGCCATTTCCGGGATAAGCTCCAGGCGCTGTAACGCCGCGCTGAGCACTTCGTTTCGCCTTTCTTCCGTAACCGCAATCAACGCGGCGGAACGCTTGCGTTCCGCCGCTTGTTTCGATGGCCGCGCTTTATCCCCTGTAAATAAAGCCCCTGCCCATACCAAAGAAAACGGAGGGTTTGTTGCCGTGAAAAAACTGCTGGCTCTGTGCCTGTGCCTGCTGTGGATAGCGCCCTGCGCCGTGGCGGAGGAACGCTACGCCGCCATTCCCGCTCTGCTGCAATTCTCCCAGAAGGAAGCGCCCCGGGAAAAGGTGCAGGGGGATAATTACATTCTGCGCACCTATCCGATTACGGCAAACGCCCAGGTGAACGCCCAGCTGCGTGCCCTGATTGATGAAATGACCGAGCGGGGCCGTCCCGTCCTGAACGGCGCTACCAGCGAGCTGATGCCCGCGTATCTGGATGTGGGAGCCAATATCTTCCGTACCGGCACCCAGTGGATGAGCTTCCTGACCATCGCCCGCTCCGCCTGCGAGCGGGAGCAGGTGTATGTGGATTTCGACGCCCGGGTTTATGACATGGCGACCGGCGACCGGCTGACGCTTGCTGATCTGTTCCCTGCGGACAGCCCGGCCTGGGCGCTGCTGATGCAGGAAACAGCGGCCCAGCTTTCCGCCTATTTCCCGGCGGAAATCCCGGATGCAGCCGCGCTTTCCGCCCTCTGCACCCGGGAAGCCCTGGAAAACGCCGCGTTTACGCTTACGCCCGCCAAGCTGTCCCTCCATTTCCGGGCGGATGCGCTTTATCCCGGCCATCAGACGCTGATGCACGTGAACGTGTATTACCCCGCGATTCGGGCATACATGACTGAGACGGCCCGGCAGCAAACCGATAACAGCCGCTATAAGCTTATTGCGCTGACCTATGACGATGGCCCGGCCCGCAGCTATTCCATGAACCTGATGCATGAGCTGCGCCGCTATGGGGCCAGCGCCACGTTTTTCGTGTTGGGCACGAATATTGCCAAGAACCATGATGTGCTCTGCCGGGAGCACGACGCGGGCCACGACGTGGCCAGCCATAATTATGTGCATACCTATGATGATCTGACGCAGGACAATATCCTGACCTGGAAAAGCAAATTCAATGCGGCCATCCTGCCCATCATCGGCGTTTCGCCTGCCACCATGCGCGCCCCCGGCGGCCATTTCAAGCAGTTCATCGCCGCGCAGGCAGGCTTGCCGCTGATCCAATGGAGCGTGATTTCCGGCGATGCAGGCAGCAAGGACGCAGGAAAAATCAGCAGCCGGGTAATTGGCAGCGCCAAGGACGGCGCGGTGGTGCTGATGCACGATATTAACAATAAGGTTTCCCAGTATAACGCATCTATCCTCCCTGCGCTGGAGAAAAAAGGCTTCCTGTGCGTCACGGTGGAGGAGCTGTTTTCCCATTACGGCGTGACGCTGGAAGGGGATCAGGTGTATTACGACTGCACGGAAGAAGCGAAGCTGCGTTAATTTGGGCTGGATACAGAAGCCCGGCGTCGCGGCCTTTACCGGCTTTGGAGGAGGAAACGCGAGGGAATCCTTCTTTGGCTGCTTCCCTCGCGCGGGTATTTTATGGAATATGATCTGCTGATAGACGGAATCCCGTTCCGGGCGCGGGAAGCGGTGGAGCTGGATTGGCTGCGGCCTTATGGCCGGGTATTTCAGGTGATGGATCAGCAGCCCAGCGGCAATCTGTGCTTCGGCGTGGACGGGCCTTATGGCCGGCTCTTTATCAAATACGCCGGCGCGCGCACGCTAAACTATGCCGGGCGCGTGGAGGACGCGGTGAACACGCTGCGTAATGCCATGCCGCTGTATGCCCATGCCCATCCCGCACTGACCAGATTGCTGGCCCACGGCCAAACGCCCCGGGGCTACGCCGCCGTGTTTGCCTGGCGGGATGCGCTGCCCCTGCGCGCTACGCCCCCCGATGATGCGGTGCGCGCCCGGGTGCGCGCCCTGCAGTTGTCCCGTTCGCTGAAAATGCTGGATATGGCGTTCGATCTGCATGTGCAGCTGGCGGCGGATGGGTATGTCGCCGTGGATTTTGCCGATGATAATCTGCTGATCGATTTCGACCGGGACGAGATCGTGGTATGCGATATTGATCTGTATCGCCGCAAGCCCGCGTTTAACGATCGGGGGCGGATGCCCGGCGCATCCCGGATGATGGCCCCGGAGGAATTTGTTCAGGGGCAGCGGCTCACCGAATGCACCACCGTGTATAACATGGGCGCGTTGGCCTTTGAATTTTTCGGGGATAACAATGATCGCCGTCCTGCTGCCTGGCAGGGTCCCGCAGCGCTGTATCCCGTGGCGAAAAAAGCCACCATGGAGCAGCCCTTCCAGCGTTTTCCTACCCTCAAGGCTTTTCAGGAGGCCTGGCGCGAGGCGGTAGGACATTCCTGGCTGCGATGATCCCTTTACAATCAAACGCGCATTTTCGGGCTTCCGCCCGCAAAAAGAAAGGATGATTCCGGATGGAAAACCTGTATGCATCCCTGCTGAAAACCTGGTGCGACCGGCTGATTTCCCTGCAGGTGAAGGGAACGGGCGTAAAGCAGCTGGACGGCGGCTTCCTGTGCCCGGCCTGCAAGGTGATCCACGGCCGCTGCGGCGACGCGATCTTTCCCATGATGCTGCTGGCCCAGCGCACCGGCGAGGAAAAATATCTCTCTTCCGCCCGGGCGCTCTTTGCCTTCCAGGAAAACATGCTCTGCGATGACGGCAGCCTCTATAACGACGGCAATTCCGCCTGGAACGGCATCACCGTGTTCGCTGCCATCGCCCTGTGCGAAGCGTTGGACCATTGCGGCGAATTGCTGGAAGCAGAGGAACGGGCCGCCTGGCGTGCCCGGCTGACCAAGATGGGGGACTGGCTGCTGAACAATATCGGGCCGGATTTCCCCTCCAACATCAATTATCGCGCCACCAACGCCGGGGCCATGGCGCTTCTGGGCCGGTATCTGGGCCGGGAGGATTATCTGCGCCACGCCCGCCTGATGGCGGACTTTTCCATGCGCCATTTTACCGATGCAGGGTTCCTTCGGGGCGAGGGAAAGCCCATCGATCTGACCACCCCGCGGGGCTGTCATCCCATCGATCTGGGATACAACGTGGAGGAGTCCGTGCCGTCGCTGGTGAAATGCGCGCTGGCGCTGAATGATTCGGAAATGCTGGAGCAGCTGAAAATCATCCTTCGCCAGCAGCTGAATTTCATGCTGCCCGACGGCGGATGGAACAATTCCTTCGGCTCCCGCAACAATAAATGGACGTACTGGGGCAGCCGCACCTCCGATGGCTGCGAGGGCGCTTACGGCCTGCTGGGCCGGGAGGAGCCGCTGTTTGCCGAGGCCTGCCGCCGGAACACGGAGCTGCTGCTCCGATGCACCCATGACGGGCTGCTTTACGGCGGCCCCCAGTATTTCGAGCACGGAGAGCCGCCCTGCGTGCATCACACCTTCTGCCATGCCAATGCCATTGCCGTGGCGCTGCGGGCGCTGGACGGGGCCGAGCCGTCCCGGATGGAACTGCCCCTGGATGCGCCTGGGCCCTTCCTGGCCCACGACCGGGACATCGATACCTGGCGGTTCAGCATCGGCCCGTGGCGGGGAAGCGTGACCGGCTTTGATTATGACATCCATGCCGGCCATGCCACTGGCGGCACCCTGAGCATGCTCTGGCATGAAAAGACGGGGCCGGTGATGCTGTCCTCGGTGGTGGATTACTGGCTGGTAGAGCCCCACAACATGCAATTGCCGCTGGAAAAGGCCCGGCATCGGGCGCTGACTCCCCGGGTGGAGCTGATGCAGGGGGGCAGGCGCTTTGCCCAGTGCTATGACACCCACGCGTCCATTCAGGCCAGCCTGACGGGAGAATGCGTGCGTTTTGAGGTGGCGGCGGCGCTGGTGGATCAGCAGCAGAATCCCCTGCCCGATGGGGCCACCTTTGCGGCCCTCACCTATGAGATCAGCGGCAGCCGGGCAGTGCTTTCCGGGCGGGTGTACGGCACGTATGCCAAGGATGCGGTTCTGGTGCTGCCCGTGATTCCCGCTCAGGCCCAGGTGCTTACCGTGCCCGTGGCCGATCCGCCCCAGCATATTTTCTTCCTGACCGGTGGTTTTGGCGCGGAGGAATACCGCATCCGCCCCGACGGCAACGGCTGCTTCCGGGCCGAGATCCGGCTGTGAAAACGATGGGGGATTATGCGGGGGACATTGCTGACAGCATGTAATCCGCATCTTATTCCAAACGGTTTTCGGGTGAGCGCGGGCGGGGCTTTTGATGCAAAAGCCTCCTCCTGCAAAACAACGCGCCCCAGAATAGGAAAGGAGACGATCAAGCGTTTCCCTCCCTGTTCTGGGGCGCATTATAGATCAGATACAAATGCATTCTTATTCCCAAAGGGCTTTCTTGAGAAGAACGTAAGAGGGGGCTTTCTTTCGCCCTTGAAAGAAAACCCCTCTCGCGAAGATTCCCGCCTGTGGGCTTACTCGCCCATTCGGGCTTCCGTTTCCGCCCGCAGGGGAATGGAAGCGCCGGCACCCGCCCGGCCCACGGCAATGGCAGAGGCGGTGGCGGCCAGACGAAGCGCCCGGGCTACGGGCTGCCCTTCCAGCACTGCGCAGAAGAAATAGCCGGTAAAGGTGTCGCCCGCCGCCGTGGAATCCACCACCGTGGCTTTGATCGCAGGCTGGAACAGACGCTGGCTTGCATCGGCATAATACGCGCCCTTATCTCCCAGCGTCAGCACCACCCGGCAGCTGGGATACCGCTGCCTCAGCACGTCCAGAATTTTTTCCGGCGCAGATTCGCCGGTCAGATCGTGCCCTTCGATCTCATTGAGAATCAGCCAGTCCACCTGCCCAAGGGGCCAGGAAAGCAGCGCGGGGGTGGCGGGGGAGGGGTTCAGAATCACCTGCATGCCCTTCGCCTTGGCCCGCTCAATCACCGCTTCGCCCAGGTTCATTTCGTTTTGCAGCAGCACATAATCCCCCGGTCCAAAGCCGCTCAGCGTCCTATCGATGCGCTCAAGGGTGTTTTGCCGGTTTGCCCCGCCGTAGAGGATGATGGAATTGTTCCCCAGAGCGTCTACCTGGATGATGGCATGACCGGTGGGCTCGTCGATCACCTGAAGCCATCGCACGTCCACGCCGCATTCCGTCAGCGCGTCCCGCAGAAACAGCCCGTCCCGGCCAATGGCCCCGGCCATATACACCTGCTGCCCCGCCTTGGCAAAGGCCAGCGCCTGATTAAAGCCCTTGCCGCCGCCGTTGCGCTGATAATGGCTGGAGCCTATGGTTTCCCCCGGCCGCACCAGATGGGGCAGCTGATAGCAATGATCGATGTTCAGTGAGCCAAAGTCCAGCAGCTTCACGGCGCTTCCTCCTGCGTTCCGGCGATGTGGGCGAACAGATCCGCAAACAGCGCATCCCGGTTGATATGATATACGTACCGGCACAGGGGAGCCTGAGGATTCAGCGCCCAGCGGTGATCGTATTCCGGCACGGGGGTGGGGATCAGCCGGTCGGCCATGAGACGGCCCTTTTCGTTCATCAGCCAGCCGATGGTGGTCACATCCCAGATCACCCGGCTCCACACCTTGCCCTTGGCGTATTCATGGGCGGCCTCCACCGTGTGCGCCACCAGATAATCGCACAGGGGATTCTTGCCTTTGAGCCAATGCTCCAGCTCGGGGCCGGAGGCGGTAAAGGCGCTGACCACGCCCATGCAGGGCAGCATCACCAGCGGCGCGCCGCTGGAAAACACCACCCGAGCCGCCGCCACATCCTGCCGGATATTGAATTCCTGATTGTCATGCCAGTGCAGCGCGTTTCCGCCCAGCCAGATCACCACGATCCGATCCGCGATTTCAGGCTGCATCAGCAGCGCGGAGGCCACATTGGTGATCGCGCCGATGGCCGCCACGTACAGCGGCTTTTCCGGCGAATAGCCCATGGCCCGGCGGCACAGGTCCGCTGCCGCAGGAGAGTCCACCGGCGTTTTTTCATCGGGCAGATATCCCCGGGAGCCCCGATACACCGGCCGCTCCATCCGGGATAAATGCAGCAGGTTCAGGATTTCCTGATAGCTGCGCTCCATGCCGTCCGCCGGGCCGGTGGAACGCTCATTATAAAAGGGAGCGGCATACAGCGCCAGCAGATTGATTTTCTCCGGCGCATGCAGCGCATAGGAAATGGCAAACTGATCGTCGATTTCGTTGTATGCGTCTGTATCCAGCACCAGATCAACCTGCCCCGCAGGCTGCTCCAGCATCCGCAGCCGCTGTTCCTGAGTGAGCATAGCCCTTCATCCTTTCCTGATGAACGATTATCAATGGGATTTAGCTGCATTATACAGGATTTTTCCGGCTTCGTCAAACCAGGAAACTGCGAACCTGGCTGCGTACTTTCTGCGCTGTGAATGTCTATCTTTTTCCTCTGGGCGAGGTGCCGTAGTGGGCGCGGTAAAGCTGGGCCAGGTGCGTGGCGGAGGAAAGCCCTACGGACAGGGCCACCTGCTCCACGGACAGATCCGTTCCCTGCAGCAGAACGCGGGCCTGGCTCAGCCGCATCTCCTGCAGCACCGCCTTGGGCGACATCCCACATTCTGCCGCAAACACCCGGAACAGCTGCGACCGGCTCAGGCCCACAAAGTCCGCGATTTCCTGCACCGATACATTCCGGGCATAGGCGCCCTGCATATACCATAGCGCCTTCTCATAATGCCGGTTTACTCCTGGCGTCTGCCGCGGATCCTGCTCCGGTGCGGCCAGCGCCAGAAAACGGCATAGCCCGCCCAGCGCCGCCAGCCGTCCCAGCCGCAGGCTGGCCGCATCCTGCCGCAGCTGCGAAAGCACCGTCCAGGCAGCATCCACAGGCGCGGAAAATACCCGCCGCTCCCGGCCCATTCCCGCCAGGCTGGTCAGCGCCTGTGCGCCTTCCCCGCAATAGCCCACCCAGGCGTAATGCCAGGGATCGGCCGCATCCGCCTGATATACCGTGATTTCTCCGGGGCAGATCAGAAAGCCCTGCCCTGGCCCCACATCCCAGCGCCGGCCGTCCGCCATCAGGTGCCCTTTTCCGGATGCAACATAATGAAGAAGATAATACCCCCGCACCGCCGGGCCAAAGGAATAGGCCGGTTCACAGGCTTCCTCCCCAAAATCGGAAATACGGACGCCGTTTATTGCATCTTCCGCAGCATATGCTGATCGCATGCTCCGCCCTCCCATGCAACATTTCTATGATATTATGCAACAAATTGGGGCTGTTTGCAAGGGGAAAAGCCTGTTATAATAAGCATGAAATCCCATTCGTTTGATAAGGAGGAATCCCAATGCCGAAGATTACCTTTATGGGCGCCGGCTCCACCGTGTTCGCCAAGAACGTGCTGGGCGACAGCATGGTTACCCCCGCGCTGGAGGAAAGCACCATTGCGCTCTACGACATCGACCCCAAGCGTCTGGAAGAAAGCTATCTGATGCTGACCGCCATCAGCAATAACCTGGGCAACAAGGCCAAAATCGAAAAGTACTGCGGCGTGGAAAACCGCAAGGACGCGCTGCGGGGCGCCAACTACGTGGTTAACGCCATTCAGGTGGGCCTGTATGAGCCCTGCACCGTGACGGACTTTGAAATTCCCAAGAAATACGGCCTGCGCCAGACCATTGCCGACACCCTGGGCATCGGCGGCATTTTCCGCGCCCTGCGCACCATTCCGGTGATGTTTGATTTTGCCCGGGATATGGAGGAAGTGTGCCCCGACGCCTGGTTCCTGAACTACACCAACCCCATGGCCATGCTTTCCGGCGCCATGCAGCGGTATACCGGGGTCAAGACCGTGGGCCTGTGCCACAGCGTGCAGGTGTGCGCCAGCGGCCTGATGGAGCGCGTGGGCATGGGTGACCAGTATGACGAGCAGGTGCAATGGAAGATCGCGGGCATCAACCATCAGGCCTGGCTGCTGGAAATCTCCAAGAACGGCCAGGATCTGTATCCCGAAATCAAGCGCCGCGCCGTGCAGATTACGGAAAAGCATAACGACATGGTGC
Organism: uncultured Clostridia bacterium; assembly: GCA_934630705.1. GTDB lineage: Bacteria > Bacillota > Clostridia > Christensenellales > Aristaeellaceae > RUG563. The sequence continues at coordinate 82,421 of CAKTWP010000002.1, forward strand.
GGCTGGAGATCATGAAGCGGTTTGGCTATTACGTTACCGAGTCCAGCGAGCATAACGCGGAATACATGCCCTTCTTCATCAAGGACAAGTATCCCGAGCTGATCGACCGGTTCAATATTCCGCTGGATGAATATCCCCGCCGCTGCGTCCGGCAGATTGCAGAATGGGAAAAGCGCCGGGACGAGCTGACCAAGGATCCGCATCTGACCCACACCCGCAGCCGGGAATACGCCAGCTACATCATGGAGGCCATGGAAACCAATGTGCCCTACAAGATTGGCGGCAACGTGCTCAACACCGGCCTGATCACCAATCTGCCCCGGAATGCCTGCGTGGAAGTGCCCTGCCTGGTGGACGCCAGCGGCGTGACCCCCTGCTTCATTGGCGATCTGCCTGAACAGTGCGCCGCCATGAACCGCACCAATATCAACGTGCAGCTGCTGACCATCCAGGCCGCCGTCACCCGCAAGAAGGATTATATCTATCAGGCGGCCATGATGGATCCTCATTGCCAGAGCGAGCTGAGCATTGACGATATCGTGGCCATGTGCGATGATCTGATCGCGGCGCACAAGGGCTGGCTCCCGGAATACAAGTAATCGGGCGAAAACGCTTCACGAATAAGCATAGAAAACGATTTAGGCGAGAGGGCTTTTCTTTCCGGAGAAAGAAAAGCCCTCTCGCGCTCTCTCCAAGAAAGCCGATAGGGATAACGACTGGCTCGTACCTTATCAAAAATGCGCCCCAGATGGAAGGAGAAACGAAAATGTTGCCTTCTTCCATTTGGGGTGCATTGCAGACAGAATGTACTTTCTGCGTTTCTTATGGCAGGACTATAAAGGGGGGCCTTTCTTTCAGGAGAAAGAAAGACCCCCTTGTCAAGCTATACGCTTCGTATTATTGATCGTAATTAACCACCAGCGAGAAATCCGGCGCTTTCAGGGATGCGCCGCCGATCAGGCCGCCGTCGATTTCGGGCTGCGCCATCAGGCCCTTCACGTTCTTGGGGTTCATGCTGCCGCCGTACTGGATGCGCACCGCATCGGCCACTTCCTGGCCATACTTCCGGGCGATGCCCGCGCGGATCACGCCGATGGTTTCGTTGGCCTGTTCATCGGTGGCGGTCAGACCGGTGCCGATAGCCCAGACGGGCTCATAGGCGATCACCACGTTCTTGATTTCATCCGCGGTCAGGCCATTGAGGGCGATGAGCGTCTGGTATTCCACCAGCGCGTTGGTGTAGCCCGCTTCGCGCTCTTCCTTGCGTTCGCCCACGCAGATGATGGGGGTCAGCCCGGCATGCACGGCGGCCAGGGTGCGCAGGTTCACGGTGGCGTCGGTTTCGCCAAAATACTGGCGGCGTTCGCTATGGCCGATGATCACGTATTCCACGCCCAGCTCCTTGAGCATGGCGGCGGAGATTTCGCCGGTGTACGCGCCGGATTCCTTGAAATGCACGTTCTGCGCGCCCACATGAATATTGGTGCCCGCGGTTTCCTTCAGCACGGGGCACAGATCCACGAACGGCACGCAAACCACCACGGTCGCCTTCGCGTCCGCCACCAGGGGCTTGAGCTCGCTCACCAGCGCTTTGGCTTCGGCGGGCGTTTTATTCATTTTCCAGTTGCCGGCAATAATGGGAGTACGCATAATATAAGCCTCCTTCGTAAAGCAGGAATGGATAAATTGACGGAAGGATGCCGGCTTGAAAAACGAAGGGGATAAAACCCCTTCGTTTCAGGCCGCTGCAGAAAGAAAGCTTGGCGTTCCTTCTGCAGAATCGGGCAGCGCCCGATGAATTATTTGTCGTCCAGCGCAGCCACGCCAGGCAGCTCGATGCCTTCCAGGAATTCCAGAGACGCGCCGCCGCCGGTGCTCACATGGGTCACCTTATCGGCAAAGCCCAGCTTCTGGATGGCCGCAGCGCTGTCGCCGCCGCCGATGATGGTGATGCCGGGGTTTTCCGCCACGGCCTGGGCCACGGCGCGGGTGCCTTCGGCAAACACGGGGAATTCAGACACGCCCATGGGCCCGTTCCAGATGATGGTGTGGGCGCGCTTGACTTCGTTGACGAACATTTCCCGGGTCACGGGGCCGATATCCATGCCCTCGAAGCCATCGGGGATCTCCTGAGAATGGACGGTGATATGCAGGCAGTCGTTGCTGAAGGAGTTGCCGGCTTCGTTATCCACAGGCAGCACGATGCGCTTGCCCTTGTAAGCGGCCCGGGCCAGCAGCTCCTTGGCCAACTCCAGCTTATCCTCTTCGCACAGGCTGTTGCCGATGTGGCCGCCCATGGCCTTCTGGAAGGTGTAGGCCATGCCGCCGCCGATGATCAGCACGTCCACCTTCTCCAGCAGGTTGTTGATCACGCCGATCTTATCGGACACCTTCGCGCCGCCCAGAATGGCCAGGAAGGGCCGCTCGGGGTTTTCCAGCGCGCCGCCCATAATGCGCAGCTCTTTTTCGATCAGATAGCCGCACACGGAGGGCAGATAGTGGGTGACGCCTTCGGTGGAGGCGTGGGCGCGATGGGCGGTGCCGAACGCGTCGTTCACATAAAGATCGCCATAGGAGGCCAGCTTCTTGGCAAATTCGGGATCGTTCTTTTCTTCTTCCTTATGGAAGCGCAGGTTTTCCAGCAGGCAAACCTCGCCGTCCTTGAGGGAGGCCACGGTGGCGTCGGCATCAGGGCCGATCACGTCCTTGGCCATCTTCACTTCCTGGCCCAGCAGCTGGGACAGGCGCTCGGCCACGGGAGCCAGGGAATACTTCATGTTAAACTCGCCCTTGGGACGGCCCATATGGCTGCACAGCACAACCTTCGCGCCGTGCTTGAGCAGGTAATTGATGGTGGGCAGGGCGCCCATGATGCGGTTCTCATCGGTGATCTTCTTGTTGTCATCCATGGGCACGTTAAAGTCCACGCGGACCAGCACCCGCTTGCCGGAGACGTTCACATCTTCGATGGTCTTTTTGTTCAGGTTCATGATCAGGCACTCCTTTTTTCCTTCAATTTTCATATTCAGAGGTTCGGGGTGTTGTATGCCAAGGCCAGATGCGGCCTGGGTATCGATCGCCGGATGCGGCTTTTGGCCGCTGGTGGGGCCGTCAAAGGCGACCCTGCGGATGAATACGAAGGGAACTGCGGCCCTTCATGCGTCCCCGGCGGGAAGCGCAAACGGCTAAAACACGCTGCCGGGGAATATTAGCGGGCGGCCTCCCCCAGCAGGGAAAGAATCTTCCGGGCCGCGCCCTCATCGGTGATCAGAGAGTCATGGGGCGCATGGCGCGCCGCAGCAATAATGGCCTGAGCCTTGCGTTCGCCCGCCGCCACCATCACCATCCGGCTGGCCTCATGGCAAACGCCCAGCCCGGCGCTGACGGTGTTCGCCTGGAGCACGGTGTGCCCCTGGCAATCGAAGAAATCGCCGAACGCTTCCCCGACTGCATTCTTGCGCCGCAGCAGCTCCTGGGTTTCCGGCGGCAGCCTGCGCCGCAGGGCCATCACATCCGCCCGGCCCACGCCGTGCACTACCAGATCTGTATGCCGCAGGCAATCCAGGGTTTCCTGCACATCGGGCAGCTTCACCATTTCCTGCAGCGTGGCCGCGTCCAGGGTGTCCGGCAGATGCATCACCCGGTATCGCCCGCCTACGCGCCTGGCGATTTCCGCCGCCACCACGCTGGCCTGGGTTTCCACGTTGGAGCCCATGCCGCCGCGGGCCGGCACCACCATCACATCCACCGGCGCTGCGGATTGCATACCGTGGGCCACTTCGCTCATGGTACTGCCCCCGGTGACGGCCAGGGTCATGCCGTTTTGCATCAGTTTATGCACCCGATGCGCCGCTGCCCGGCCAACCTCCCGCAGCACCTGGCCGTCGCTGTCCGCATTGCCGGCCACCACAGCCACATGGGGAACCGAAAGCAGCCGGCTCAGGGCCTGCTCCAGCTTCGTCAGGCCGAAAATGGCCCGGCTCAGCTCCCGGGCACCGGGAAGCACATCCCCTGCCTGGGGCGTGAGCTGCATGCCCGCCGCATCCATGGCGATGAGCCCCTGCTCCTTGAGTGCCGCCGCCGCCGCCCGAACCTCCCGCTCGGGCAGGCTCAGCCGCGCCGCCAGCGCCCGCCGGCCCACAGGCTGCATGCTTTCAATGCTGGCGAGCACCTGGGCCCGCCGGCCGATATCCGCCATCAGATCAGGCGCAATGCGGCCCAGCACTTTCAGCTCATCCTGCAATCCCGGATCCCCCTCTTCTTTCTTGGACGGACATTGTCCCTCTGGGCAAATTATGCCCCGCTTATTAGTATACCATATCAGGGAACGAATGGCAAGGCGGGGGAGAAAAAATATATGCGGGATGAGACGGGAAAAGCATAAGAGCGTTTTTATGGGAGCCCTGGTCTTGGTGGTAAAAATAGTGCCTTATTTCCCGGCCGAAAACCAATTGGAATATGCGTCGCGGCGTTTTCTATATCGGCAATGCGCCCCAGATGATGAAGGCGAATTTCCATTCTTTATAATTGGGACACATGCTGATCGGCTGCAAAAGGATTTCTATCCCAAACAGCTTTCTTTGGAGAGCATAAGAGGGCCTTTCTTCTTCTGAAAGAAGGGCCCTCTCGCTCAGATATATCTGGGAATACTGATCTGCTTGGGACGCATTGGGAATAAAAACAAGTTTAAGCCCTTATCCCAGCCGGTTTTCGGGAGGGCGCGGGAGGGCGCTTTTGACGCAAAAGCATTCGCCCCCAAATTGGGAAGAAAACGATCATTCATCGGTTTTTTCAATCTGGGGCGTATTGAGGATAAGAATAATTCAAGCTTTTATCCCAGCCGGTTTTCGGGAGGGCGCGGGAGGGTGCTTTTGACGCAAAAGCATCCTCCCGCATTATTATTGATTATTACTCGCTTCCCGTTCCCGGTACTGCTTCCAGACGCGCTCAAACCACAGATCCCGCTGGGGGATGGGCCGGGCGGGACGATAGGCGCTGCGGCCGCCGCAGGTGTAAAGCACGCCGGGGCCGGGCGCGGTCTCGCTGCAGATCATGGCGCTGAGCACCTGCTGCTGGGTCATCATCAGGTCCCGCAGCCGCAGCCGGGTGATCAACTGCGGATCATCCAGCGCCGCTGGGGCCACGCTTTCCATGTGCGCCGCAATCTGCTTTTCCAGCGCCGCCATTTCCTCCGTATTTCGCTGGAACGCCGCACACCGGCTCATGGCAGATTGCAGGGACACCGTGATGTCCTTCGCATCGCCGGTGGGGAGCAGCGGCGGCTGCACATCCAGAGAACCGCTGATTGGCTGACGCCTGCTCTGCCGCGCAATGTGCTCCGCCGCCCGCAGAGAGCCGGCCTGGGTGCTGTTCAGGGCTGTGCCGCCGGGCCGATACCGCCCGAACGTGCCCGCCGCTTCGCCGCACGCATACAGCCCCGGTACCCGGGTCTGCCAGTGCTCGTCCACCGCCAGGCCGCCGTTGTGATGCTGGGCGCAAACCCGCACCTCCAGCGGCTCCCGCGCCAGATCAATGCCATGATCCCGATACAGCGCAATGGCCGGGGCATTCATGGCAGCCAGCCGCGCAAGGGGCGTTTCCTGCAGCGCGCCGCAGTTTTGCAGATAATCCCGGGCCTCGACGGAAAGCCGGTCCGGGGCAAAGCCCCGGGGGCTTTGGCGAAAGTCCATGTATACCCGCCGGCCCTTGTCCGTTTCCGCTTTTACCAGCAGATCCACCTGGGATGAGCCAGGCACCTTCGCTTCGTCAAAAGGCCATTGATAGCCCTTGAGGAAAGTGAGGGCCATAGCCTTTTCTTCGCCCAGGGCATCGGCCAGAAACTCCCGCTCCACGCCGTCTTCATCCACGGAAATATACCGGGGCAGGGCCTGCTGATAGCTGCCGGACACGTTCCAGCGGAATTGGATGGACGCAAGGCCATACTGCCAGCAATGAAGATTAGCTCCCTCCGCTCCGGCCTCAAAGGCCATGCCGCTCATGCCGCACTGGCTCAGGGGAAACACGCTGTCCCGGTAAATCTGCGCCGGGCCGCCGGTGCACAGCACCACATGGGCGCAGCGGATCAGCAGCCAGTCCCGATCGGTTTTATCCAGACACAGCACCCCCGCCACGCCGGTTTCATCCGTGAGAATCCGGCAGGCCAGCGCCTGATCCCGGATGGGAACGCCCTTGCTTCGGACGCTTTTTTCCAGCGCCTCGGTCATGAATTTGCTGGTGAGGGGGCCGGCGGAGGTGGCGCGGCGGAAATGGTCGTGGTCGGTCTGATAGCCCACGTATTCCCCGTATTCATTGCAGGGAAAGGGCACGCCCAGGCCCGCCAGCTTGAAAAAGCTCTTGGCCGATGCCGCGGCTTCGCACAGGGCGGTATCGCCGTTCACATCGCCATGGTTTCCCAGCAGCATGGCCGCCAGCGCGCCCACACTGTCGCCTTCATCCCCGGAAAGAGAGAGCTTATAATAGGTTTGCTTGTCCGAGCCGGTGTTGCGGGAGGTGCCGCTGTTCATGTTTTCGGTCACCAGCAGCAGATCCCGCTGGCCCAGATCCCAGAGCCAGTCGGCGGCGTTGAGCCCGGCGCAGCCGGACCCGATCACCACCGTGCGCACGGAAATTTCTTTCATTGGTCACAGCCTCCTGAGCGCAAAGCCGCCATCCGCGTCCAACACCTGCCCGGCGGAATAATCCAGCAGACCCGAACAGCAGGCCAGCACCATCCGCCCCACATCCTCGGGCTTGCCAAACCGCTTCACCGGCAGCAGCCCGCCTTCGATGAGCCGGTCATATTTTTCATGGACAACCTTGGTCATGTCCGTATCGATAATGCCGGGGCGCACCTCGAACACCGGGATGCCATATTCGGCCAGCCGGTCCGCGAACAGCTTGGTGACCATCCCCACCCCGGCCTTGCTGATGCAGTATTCCCCCCGGGAGGGGCTGGAGGTGTAGGCGGACATGGAGCCGATGTTCACGATCCGGGGATGATAATCCGGCAGCGTTTCCAGCCCGGCGATCATTCGGTTCGCCGCAGCCTGGCACATGAAAAACGTGCCCCGCAGATTGATACCCAGCACCCGGTCAAAGCTTTCCTGCGTAGCTTCCAGAATGTCCCGGCGCACCAGCGGGGCCACCCCGGCGTTATTCACCAGCACGTCCAGCCGGCCGTATTTTTCCGCCACATAGGCAAACAGCCCGTTCCGATCCGCTTCCTGGGCAATATTGCAGGGGAAATAGTCCCGGTCGGCAGGGAGATTTTCCGGGCGCTCAGGATGGGTGCCGCTGTAAACCACCTGATATCCTTCTTCATGCAGCAGATCTGCGATGCCCCGGCCAATGCCCCGGGAAGAGCCCGTTACCACAGCAATCTTTTTCACAGGTGATACACCTCCCGATCCCGCACCACGCAGCCCGCCGGCGTGCCGGCGCGGAGCAGCTGGGCGCAGCCGCCGCAGGAAACGCAGACGTGTTTGGGGTCGATTTTCCCATTTTCCCGCAGTTCTCTGGTCATGTCCGGGCAGGCAAAGGCCATGCGGCCAAAGCCGGCCATGGCGCATTTGTTTTCCGAAACCATCCCCGCCGCCAGATTGGGCGCAAACTGGCGCAGATAGCTGAACGCCGATCCGATCACCGGCAGCTCCGGATGGGCCTGCTGAATCTGGGCCACGCCCTGCATCATCCGGGAAAGGCCCACGAAGGGATGCTCATCGGGCACGTAATTGCCATGGTCATAAGGCCGGTTTACATGGGGGTTTTTGTAGGGGTTGCCCATGGTGATGTTAATCAGCGGGATATGGAATTCATCCTTGAGCTCGCCGATCAGCCGGATGGCCTCGGTCATATCGGGGGTCATATCGCCGGGATTCACGCCGAAGCCGTAGGGATAGGGGAAGCCGTCGTAGGCGTTCATGCGGCTGGTGAGGATGAAATCTCCGGTCACCGCCGCCTGGGCCGCCCGATAGGCGTTTTTGAGGAAGCGGGTGCGGTTTTCAAAGCTGCCGCCATAGGGGCCGGGCCGGGTGAAGGCGCTGAGCAGCTCGCAGGCCAGATAGCGATGGCAGCATTTCACGTCCACGCCGTCAAACCCCGCCTTCTGCGCCAGACGGGCCGCAGGGCCGAAGGCAGCTTCATAGCGCCGGAGGGTATCATCGCTGAGGATGCGGGAAGCGTCCAGCGGCGTATCCTCCAGCGGCGGGCAATTGTAGGCGATCAGGGGCTCGGGAAAGCCCTGAGGCTTGGAATAGCGGCCGCTGTTGGTGGCCTGCATGATGATGATGGGGGCATAGCCGTTGGCCTTCAGGCTGGTCTCCCGGATCTCGTCCACCAGACGCTTAAACTGATCCAGATTCTCCTGGGTGATCCGCAGCTGATGGGCGCTGGCCCGGGCTTCGGGCACGGTGGCCACCGCTTCGAACCAGATCAGCCCCGGGCCGCCGTGGGCAAAGCGCAGATAACGCCGGCGGGTCAGTTCTCCGGGCGCGCCGTCAGCGGTGCCGTCTGTGCCCTCCATGGGCTGGAAGGCGATGCGGTTGTTGGCGGTATGGCCGCCGATGGTCAGGGGGGCGAACAGGGCGCTCAAATCCTCGCTCAGCGGCAGGGACGTGCCCAGTGCGTCCGATGTGCTGCGCACATCCGCAAGGGACTGATAATGGAAGGTTTCATGAGCCATGGAAAACTCCTCCTTGCTTTTTCATCGATAGGAATATTATAATATAAGCGCCGGGAAAAAGCAGGTGAATCCACCCGGAAATTATGTAAAATCGATTTGAAGGAGCGGTTTCATGTCCGTTGAAGTGGTATACAGCGATCAGGTTTTATCCCATCATCGCCATGCCCATGTGAGCTATGAAATGCTGTTCATTTTGGAGGGGCAGGCGCAGATGCAGGTGGGCGGGCGAAAATGGATGGCCCGGGGGGGCGATCTGGTTTTTCTCAGCCCTTTTGAGGAGCACGCCACAGCGCTGGTGCAGCCGCCTTACCGGCGTTATTATGCCCTGATCCCCCCGGATGAGATGCAGGCCATGGGGCTGGAGCCGGAGCTGCTGTCGGTGTTTCGGATGCACGGGGGAGATTTCCCCTATGCGCTGGCAACCGGGGCGTGGCAGGCGCGGTTTGAGGAATATTTTTCACTTTTGCAGGAGGCCACGGCCCGGCCCGGCGCGGAGCAGGGGGTGCGGCTGCGGGCACTGATGGCGCTGATTCTGACCGACGCCCGGGCGCTGGCCCCGGGGCTGTTCGCCCCCGCCTTTGCGGATACGCCCCTGCCCATGCAGCAGATTCTGGATACGCTGGATCGGGATTTTGCCGCGCCCTTTTCACTGGAAGGGCTGGCGCGGGCGTTTCATGTGAGCCCGGGATGCCTGTCCAGCCATTTCCGGCGCAGCGTGGGCATGAGCCCCATGCAATACGTGATGAACACCCGGCTCACCCATGCCAAGGCGCTGCTGCTGAAAACCGCGCTGCCGGTGGGCGAAATCGCCCTGCGATGCGGGTTTCAGGATGGGAGCAATTTCTCCCGCCGCTTCCGCCAGCAGTTTCAGCTTTCGCCGCTTTCCTATCGCCGCCAGTTCCGCTCCGCGCCGGAAACGTGAGGGAAAGACGCGGAAGCTATGCAGGGAAACCATTCCCCTTCCGGGATAGCCATAAGGGATGAAGGCGTGTCTTTTTTTGAATGACAATGCGCCCCGGGCGATAAAAGAAGGCGACATGTTCGCTCTCCTTCACAGCCCGGGGCGCATTTTAAAATGTTTTGATTTTCAAGGGTTTCAGGAACCGCCAAGCATGCTGTTACCGTTTCCGGCGGTCGCCCAGGAACTGACCATACTCGCTCCAGTTTTCCAGGGTCAGGCCGCAGCCCCGGGCCACGCATTCCTGCGGATCGTCGGCCAGGCGGCAATCGATTTTCAGCGATAATGCCACCGCTTCGCACAGCCCGCTGAGCTGCGCGCCGCCGCCGGAGAGCACCAGCCCGGATTCAAAAATGTCCGCTACCAGCTCCGCCGGCGTATGTTCCAGCACCCCGTGAATGGCTTCCAGCAGCTTTTGCAGGGGCTCATCCAGGGCCTCGGTGATTTCATCGCTGGTGATGCGCATGATTTTGGGCAGCCCGGTAATCAGGTTTCGCCCGGTGATTTCCATATAGAATTGCTCGTTGCGGGGAATGGCGGAGCCGATATTGATTTTCAGATCCTCCGCCGTGATTTCGCCAACCAGCAGGTTATGCTTGCGGCGGATATAGCGGATAATGGCATCGTCAAACTGATCGCCGCCCACGGCCACGGTTTCCCGCACCACCACCCGGCCCAGGGAAATCACGGCGATATCCGTCACGCCGCCGCCGATATCGCAGATCATTTCGCCATAGGCGTCTCCAATGGGCAGCCCCGCGCCAATGGCCGCGGCAATGGGCTTTTCCATCAGCTGGGTGCGCCGGGCGCCGGCTTCAAACAGGCTGGTCACCAGATCGTGCCGCTCCCGCTCGTTCACCCCGGCGGGCACGGACAGAATAATCCGCGGGCCGCCCAGCAGCCGCTTGCCCACCGCCTTGGTGACAAAATACCGCAGCATGGCGCTGGCCATTTCAAAATCAGCGATCATGCCGTCGCCCAGGGGCCGCATGGCCACAATATTGCCCGGCGTGCGCCCCACCATCCGGCGGGCCTCCGTGCCCACTGCCAGCACATTCCGGGTTTCCCGGTCAATGGCGATCACTGCGGGCTCGTCCAGCACGATTCCCTTGCCTTTCCCATATATCACCACGCTGGCCGTGCCCAGATCAATGCCAATATCCAGAACCGTTGCCATGAAAGCGTCTCCTCTTTGGATAGATTCTTCTCTTTATTCGCCATTCGTGGGCAGAATCCTTTTTTTCACCCCGTTTATGGGAATGAAAAACCACTTTTTTCACGATTTTTTCGCAAAAAGGGCAGGCTGACCCACTTTTTTTGAGAAAAACCGCTGCTTATCTCCACCCCTTCTATGCACTATACCACTTTTTCGCCTGTTTGGCAAGAACGGGCCGTGAATTGCGCGCTTGGCTGGGGCAAATGCGGCTGTCGTGAAAGCCATTCCCGGCGCAGAATGGGCATAATTGGCTTACTTCCGGCATAGCTTTTCAGGGGGTGATGAGGATGGAGAAGGAAGCGGCAAAGGCGGTGCGGCCGGGCATGCCCCATGCGCTGACCATGGAAAACCGGCAGAAGGCGGCGCTGAGCGGCGTGAGCGAGGTGCTGGCCTTTGATGAGAACCAGGTGATCCTGTCCACGGATTGCGGGGAGATTGCTTTAACCGGGGAAGGGCTCCATGTGACCCGGCTGATGCTGGAGGACGGGCAGCTGACCGTGGAGGGGCGGATCGACGGCGTGATTTACACCCAGCGCGGTCCCCGTCGTCGGCTGTTTGGCCGGAAGGGAAAATGACCTTTTTTGAAACCGCTGGCCAGGCCCGGGCGTTTTTATGGCTGCTGTATGCGGGGATGGGCGCAGGGCTCTGCTATGATCTGCTGTCTCCCCTGCGCAGACGGCTGCCCTCGCTGCCGGCCGCCGGGATAGACGCGCTCTGGGCGCTGGCAGCTGGCGCGCTGTGCGCCCTGGCGCTGTTTCAGGGCGGCGCGAACCGGCTGCGGCTGTATGCCCTGCTGGGGCTGGGGCTGGGCGGCGGGGTGTATGGTCTGGGCATTCACGCGCTGGGAAAAGCCGTGATCCGCCGTTTCACAGGCAGGAAAAGCCGCGCTGCACGGCGAATTGCTTCCCCATCCGATCAAGAGGGAGGATCGCCATGCGCCGGAGAATGAAGCTGTTTCCCATGCTGGTGGCCGCGTTTGTGATGATCGCCTGCACCATCATCACCCTGAACCGCCTGGATACGGACATTGCCGCCCTGGAGGATGTGGCGCAGGAGACCAAGCTGCGCCAGCTGGCGCTGGAAAGCGAGCAAAGCGCCATGCGGCAGGAGCTGGCACTGAAGGATACGGATTCTTATATTATGGAAAAGGCCCGTACTCTGTATGGCTATCTCATGCCGGGGGAGATCCGGTTTGAGGTGAGCAATCCCGATTCCCTCTATGACACGCCGGAAGCCATTGTGGTGGGGGAGGGAGAATAAATGCGCGCCGCCATTGCCATTGGATCCAATTCCACGAGGATGCTCTGCGCCGAAGCAGGGCCGGAGGGATTAACGCATTGTGTTCGGGGCCGCGAGGAAACGCGGCTCTTTTTGGGCTTGACGCCGGAGGGAAATATCGCCCCGGAACGGCTGGAAGCCACGGCGCAGGCCGTGCTGCGGCTGCAGCGCCAGGCGCTTTCGGAAGGCGCGGCGGCGGATATCGCTCTGTTTGCCACCAGCGCCTGCCGGGATGCGAAAAACGGCGATGCCCTGGCCCGGCGCATTAAGGAGCTGACGGGCCTGAAGCTGCAGATCATCTCCGGGGAGGAGGAAGCGCGGCTGGCGTTCCGGGCTGTGGCGGGGATGGAGCGGCGGCTGGTGATGGATATTGGCGGCGGCTCCACGGAATTTACCTGGGGCGAGCAGGGAGCCATCGCGCTGGCCCGAAGCGCGCAGATGGGCGCATCCCGGCTGCTGCGGATGCAGCCCATTGCCTCCATGGCTGAAGCGGAAAAGGCCATGGCGCTGGCTGAAAACGCCCTGCGGCCCATTGCGGACGCGCTGCGGGCGCTGCCCCCGGCCCCGATGCTGATGGGCCTTGGCGGCACCTGCTCCACCGCCGCGGCCATGGCCATGGGTCGGGAAGCCCACGGCGAGGAGGTGGAGGGGGCGGTGGTCACAGCCGAAATGGCCAGGCGGCAGCTGGGCCTGCTGGCGCCCATGCCGCTTGAGCAGCGCAGGCAGGTGCCCGGCCTGCCCCCATCCCGGGCGGAGCATATGCCCCACGGCCTGTGCATTCTTCTATCCGCCCTGCGCCTTTGCGGCATGGACCGGCTGACGGTTTCGGGGAAAACCAATCTGGACGGCTATCTGCTGGAGCAGGCCGGGGCACGCTGACGGGATGGATTCAATAGAATTATTATTTGCGTCGGGCGGCATTCTTTGCTATAATACATAGGGAATGGCAAGAAAAAGGAGCGAAACATATGAGTCGGATTGCGATTTATCGGCAGGGCGAGCTTCTGGCGGAAGCAAGCGGCCATGAGAAAATAATTCTGTATTTCCGCGGGGAATATCAGCCCGGGGATGAAGTGCGCTTTTCCTGCGACCGGCCCCATGCGCTGGTGCGGGTGGATCAGGCGCTGGACGAAGCGCAGGTGTATCTGCCCAGCGGCGAATTTACCTATCGGATTCCTCTGGAAGGGGATAATCTGGACGTGTATCCGCCCTTTGCATTCCAGGGAGATAAGCACCTTCTGTCCATTGCGGTGGCCAAGGGAAACGAATACCGCAATCTGGCCCTGAACCCGGCGGATCAGCGGGGCGAGGCTTCGGCCTATCCCCATGCCACGGCCAACGTGGAAACCCGGAATGAAGCGGTTTTTGCCGCCCGGAACGTGATCGACGGCTATACCCTCAGCAACGGTCATGGCCGCTGGCCCTATCAGTCCTGGGGCATCGGCGCGCGGACGGACGCCAAGCTGCATCTGGACTTTGGCCGCCCGGTGGACATCAATCAGATCGTGCTGTATCTGCGGGCGGATTTTCCCCATGACGCCTGGTGGATTCAGGGCACGGTGACCTTGTCGGACGGATTTGAAAAAACCTTTGACCTGACCAAGACCGCCGATCCCCAGCCCATTTTCCTGGGCAAGCATCAGGTGACCTGGCTGGAGCTGGATCGGCTGGTGAAATACGATGTGCCCTCTGCCTTCCCGTCGCTCAAGCAGCTGGAAGTGTGGGGCAAAGATATCTGAATGCCGGAGCGTGAGCAGCCATGGAGTCCTGTCCCTTAAACGGGTTTTATTCCCCCGCCCAGCGGGCGCGGTTTCTTGCGGCGGTGTCGGTGCGCGCCAGTGTGCGCCAGTTTGCCGGGGAGCCGGATGTGGCCCAGCGCAGCGCGCTGAATTATGCCGCCGCCCGGGTCTGCCTGCCGGGGGTGCGCATTGAAATGGGCGAAAACGCGCCGGAAAAGGTGTTTCGCCGCTGGCCCTTCGTAGGCGGCATTGCCGGCACCCGCCGTTATGCCGCCATCATTGCCGATGAAGCCCTGCCCCGGGCGCAGCTGCTGGCGGGAATCAGCGGCGAGGCGTTTATGCTGGAAGCTGTTTCGCTGGGCCTTGGCACCTGCTGGGTGGGCTCGTTTAAGCGCAGCGGCGTAGATGTGGCCCTGGGGGAGCATGAGCGGGTGCTGGCGGTAACGCCGCTGGGCATTCCCGCGCAGGAAACCGCCGCCCATAAACGCAAAAAGCTCACCCGTATTTGCCGGGGCGACCCCACCGCCTGGCCCCTGTGGGCCTATAACGCCGCGGAATGCGTGCGCTTTGCCCCTTCCGCCTTTAATCTGCAGCCCTGGCGGATGCAGTTCGCCGGGCGCACGCTGGTGCTCTCCCGCACGGCGCTGGGGGGCGGGCTGGATCTGGGCATTGCGCTGCTGCATCTGTCTTTGGGCGTGGGAGAAAAGGAGCATGTGATCCGCTGGGGTGAGGGCCGGGAGATTGCCGCGCTGATTGCCGAGGATCGAATTTGAAATGACGCTATTTACGCAAAACGAGGCCGCCGGCGCGCCGCTGGCAGACCGGATGCGGCCGCGCACCCTGGATGAATTTTACGGCCAGGCTCAGATCGTGGGGCCTGGCCGGCTCTTGCGCCGGGCCATCGAGGCCGATCGGCTCACATCATCGATTTTTTACGGCCCGCCCGGCTGCGGCAAAACCACCCTGGCGGGCATTATCGCCCATCAGACCAATGCTGCCTTCGTGAAAATGAACGCCGTCACCTCCGGGGTGGCCGATGTGCGGGAGGCGCTCAAGGAAGCGGCGGACCGGCGGGCCATGTTTGGCCAGCCCACCTATCTGCTGCTGGATGAATGCCATCGCTGGAGCAAGGCCCAGTCCGATTCCATTCTGCCGGCCATGGAAAACGGGCTGATCCGCTTTATCGGCTCCACCACGGAAAACCCCATGATCGCCATGACCCCCGCCATTGTGAGCCGGTGCCGGGTGTTTGCGTTCGAGGCGCTGTCTCAGGCGGATGTGGAAAAGGCCATGCTTCGGGCGGCGGCGGATGAGGAGCGGGGGCTGGGCAAAATGCATGTGCGCCTGGATGCGGACGCGCTGCATCATATCGCCCGGATTGCCGGCGGCGATGTGCGCACCGCCCTGAACGCGCTGGAGCTGGCGGCGCTGACCACGCCCACTGTAGATGGAGAAATCCATGTGACGCTGGAAATCGCGGAGGAGAGCATCCAGAAGCCCATGCTCCGCTGCGATGACACGCTGTTTTATGATATGCTTTCCGCCTTTTGCAAGTCCATGCGGGGCGGAGATTGCGATGCGGCGCTGCTGTGGTTTTCCCGGCTGATTTACGCCGGGGCGGATCCCCGGATGATTGCCCGGCGGATCATGGCCCACGCCAGCGAGGATGTGGGCCTGGCCAATCCCGTGGCCATGCTGCAGGCGGTGGCAGCGGGGCAGGCGCTGGAAATGATGGGCATGCCCGAGGCCCGGCTGCCCCTGGCCCAGGCCATTTTGGCGGTGTGCACCAGCCCCAAATCCAATTCCGTTTCGGCGGCGGTGGACGCGGCCATGGCGGACGCAGAAAAGGGCGGCTTCGGCCCGGTGCCCGCCCATCTGCGGGACAGCCATTACGCTGGCAACGAGCGGGTGGGCGCCACCACGTCCACGGCCTACAAGTATCCCCATGATTATCCCGGCCACTGGGTGGCCCAGCAGTATCTGCCCGACGATCATCTTTCCGCCCATTATTACACCCCCAGCGATCAGGGCCACGAGGCCAAGATGCGTCCCCGGCAGAAATGAAGGGGCGCGGGCGCCAGGAAGGACGGGAATTGTCATTTTTTCGCCATAAAGGGCGGCGGTTTGGGACTGTACAAGCCCGCCGTTTTGCGGTATCATGATTTCAGGGCTTTTGAGCCCGCACTTTTCAGAAAGAAACGAGGCATGGCGTTTTGTATACCGAACAGGATTATCAGGATATTCGCGGCCAGATTGCCCGCCGGAGCGCGGCCCTGGGCGTGCCTGCGCTGCTGATGCTGGCGGGGGTGATTGTCTCCTTTGTATTTCGGGTGAAGTGGCTCACCATTGCCCTTACCATTCTGCTGGGCGGGTTTGCCATTTTCACGTACGGGCTGCTGCTCTATCCCGTGATCGCCTATGGCCGGCATCTGGACGAGGTGCTTCACGGCCGGGTGCGCACCCTCACCGGCGCGTTCAAGGAAATGGACGAAGGCACGGTGGTGCGCGAGGGCGTGACCTATCATCCCATGCTGCTCAGCGTGGGGGATATGGACAGCCCGGAGGACGACCGGCTGTTTTATTTCGATGCGAACCTGCCCCGGCCCGATTGGCAGCGGGGCGAGAAGCTGACCATCGTGTCCCACGACAAGGCGGTGGGCCGCTGGGAGCGGACCTGACGAAGGGAGAGCCATGAGCGAGACGGGATGCGTGCTGGTCTGCGTGACGGTGCAGAAGGAATGCGGTCGGCTGATTCGCTTCGGCCGGGAGATTGCCACGCGGGAAGGGTTGCCGCTGCATGTGCTGCATGTGTGCTCGGCCAAGACCACCATGCTGGGCAATCCGGATGCGGCGGAGGCGCTGGATTATCTGTTTTCCCTGGCCCATCAGGCGGATGCGGAAATGAATATTCTTTATGACGAAGCCGATGCGGCTGCCGCCGTTGCCCGTTATGCCCGGCATCACGGGGCGCGGCAGGTGGTGATGGGGCAGGATCAGAGCGGCTTTGGGCTGCGGCTGCGGGGTCAGCTGCCCCGGGGGACGGAGCTGATCAGTCCCCACGGCAATGAATGAGGGCCGGCAAAAGCAATCGTGCCGCGCTGTTTCCCTTTTCCGGGGAAGGGCGCGGCTTTTATATTCCGAGGGGGGGGAAGAGCATGGAAGTTATTGCCCACGTGCGCAATGGGTTCCCGGCGAAGTTTGGGCTGCCGCGGCAGAGCGGGCTGGTGGACGCGGTGGAATCGCTGGTGGTGTTTGAGCCGCGTTATCGGGTAGCCGAAGCGCTGCGGGGGCTGGAGGGATATTCCCACATCTGGCTGCTCTGGGATTTTCATCAGGCGCATCGCGAGCCGGGAGGATGGTCGCCCACGGTGCGGCCGCCACGTTTGGGCGGAAATATGCGCATGGGCGTATTTGCCACCCGTTCGCCCTTCCGGCCCAACGGGATTGGGCTGAGCTGCGTGCGTTTGGTGCGGATTGAGGAGACGGCCCATGACGGTTTGGCTCTGCGGGTGGCAGGGGCGGACATGATGGACGGCACGCCAGTTTATGACATCAAGCCATATTTGCCCTATGTGGATTGTCATCCCGAGGCGGTGGGCGGGTTTGCGGCGGCGCATGTGGAAGACCATCTGGACGTGGAATGCCCGCCGGCGCTTTTGGCGCGAGTGCCCTCGGAGCACCGGGAGGCTGTGCTGGGGTTACTGGCGCAGGACCTGCGCCCGGCGTATCAGCAGGACCCCGAGCGGGTATACGGCTTTGTCTATGCCGGCATGGAGATTCGGTTTACCGTTTCCGGCGGCGTGCTGCATGTCCGAGACGTTAGGGAATGTTGAAAGGACGATGTGGGGCTATGCGCCCCACACCCCCACCAGGGAGTTCCTCCCTGGACCCGGTTCACAACTTTGCTTGGATTTAGGAAATCAGCGGGCTTCTGTGTGATGCAATGGGAACGGTGCGGGGCGCTGCCCCACACCCCGCCAGGGAGTTCCTCCCTGGACCCGGTACACAATGGGACTTGGATTTAAGAAGTCGACGTTTTTCTGTGTGAGACAACAGGAACGGATGTGTTACAGCATCCCGCGGCAGCGCCTGAGCGAATGCTCAGGCCCCGGTCAACCTGTTGACCGGGGGTTTTCGGCATGTCGAGTCCCGGGGAGAACTTGTTCTCCCCGGGATCGATCATCCGAAAACCGCTTCCTGCCGCGGGGAACATGGCCGTAACCCAACATAACCTCACGCTTCACGCGGAAAGATTTCGGATAACCTGCCAACAATCATCGCGGAATGGGGGTGCAGGGGAAGCCTTCCCCTGCTTCGGGGGTTTGGGGGCGAAGAGCCCCCAAAGACTCCCCTGCCCGCGGTCGGCCCCCGTTTAGCTGCTGGGCATATGCAAAAGGCACCATACCGTGAAGGCATGGTGCTTTTTTGCTTTGCATTTAACTGCGAGAACATAAAATCGGGCCGATCAGCCGTGGGATACAGCCGCAGAGCCTCCACGCCATAGGGCCGCAGAAGGGAGCGCAGCGTTTCTTTGTCCATCATTTCCTCATAGCGTCACGATGTCAAAGGCGGCAGCGCGGGCCATGCGGTTCATCACCGCCAGCGCCACGTCGTCCCCCTGCCAGCCCATGGCCAGAATCAGGGAGCAGCCGGTTTCGTCCATTTCCCGCAGCCGCTGAAACAGCAGATGCGCCGTTTCCTCCGGCGTAGCACCCAGCGATACCGCGGCGCGATGGCCAAAGGCGGGCAACGCATCGGTGTGCGCCAGAATGCAGGCGTTTTCCGCCGCATCGTACCGGCGGCAGATTTCGGCAATCACCTTCTGCTCGTCGCCTACAAACACGGTCATTTTCGCCCGGGGCGCATAATGCCGATGCCGCATGCCGGGAGAGGGCGCGGCTTCGCCTTCCTTCAGCGGCCGCATCACGCTGGGTGCCACCGTGCAAGCGCCCACAACCTGCTTTACCATGGCCGGGGTAATGGCTCCGGGCCGCAGCACGCAGGGCGCCTCGCCCGTCACGTCCAGCACCGTGGATTCCACGCCCACCTGGCATTCGCCCCCATCCAGAATCAGGGGGATGCGGCCGTCCATGTCCTCCAGAACATGCCGGGCCGTGGTGGGGCTGGGACGGCCGGAGCGATTGGCGCTGGGCGCCGCAATGGGCAGGCCGCATTGGGCCAGCAGCTGATGGGCCACGGGATGATTGGGGCAGCGCACGGCCACGGAGGCCAGACCGGCCGTGGTCACATCCGGCACCCGGTCCGTCTTGCGCAGCAGCAGCGTCAGCGGCCCGGGCCAGAATGCGTCCATCAGCTTTTTCGCCGTATCCGTCACTTCGCACAGGCCTTCCAGCTGCTCCCGCCGGGCTACATGCACGATCAGCGGGTTGTCCGCCGGCCGCTCCTTGGCGGCAAAAATGGCGCGCACAGCGTCCGGGTTCAAAGCATCCGCCCCCAGGCCGTAAACCGTTTCCGTGGGGAAGGCCACCACCTGGCCCGCCCGCAGCAGGGCGCAGGCCCGCTCAAGGGCTGCGGCGTTGGCGGCGCAAAGCATGGTTTCCATGAAAAATCGATCTCCTTTTGCTCAGCCCAGGGTCTTGCGAACCCGGCCCATCAGCGGCCACAGCACCGCGCCGCACACCAGCCCGGCCACGCCCTGGAACGCATTGCCCAGCAAGCTGGCCGCCGCGGTCGCCGCGCCATACAGGCAGGTTTCAAACAGGAAATACCCGGCCACCATCCACGCTTCCGCCACGGCCATCCACACAATCCGCTGCCAGACCTTTTCCGCCTTCAGGCACAGCGTGCCCGCCATCAGGCCCATCAGCCCCTTGATAATCGCCGTTGCGGGGACATACAGCCCATAGCCCAGAATCAGATCCGCCAGGGCGCTGCCCAGCGCGCCGGGAATCACCGCCAGCGGGCCCAGCAGCGCGCCGCCGCAGAGAATCAGGCCGTCGCCCAGGTTGCAATAGCCCTGGGTCATGGGAATGGGCACATGCAGAAATAACGTGGCCACCGCCACCAGCGCGGTCATCACCGCCAAATACACCAGCTGCTTCACAGACATACGCATGGGGAAACATCCTCCTTTTTGGGATACGCCTTATCATAGGCGTTAACTGGGCTTTTGTCAAGGGCGAAGCTCCACGCGCTTTTCCCTTTGAGCGTCTTCGCTGCGCGCGACGCTATAGGGAAGCGCGTCACTTTGCTAAGAAGCCTGCCTTCCTTCCGCCGCCGCAGAGCGTCGGCTCCAGAAGCGGCCTGCTGCGCTTGCCCGCGCCGCGTTGCGTCGTAAGGCAAAGTGCTTTGACTTGCAACGAAAAGGCCGTCGAAAAGCTTTTTCGACAGCCGGAACGCTTTGGGGAAATCGCGGCAGAAATGCGCGCATGCCGGGGGTCATTTTTTTCGGGCTCTTTCATGGGCCTGGCTTTTCTCCTGATACAGGTTTTTATCCGCGGCGCGGATGAAATCCGGGATGTCCTGAATGGCGGGGGTCTTTACGGCGTAGCCGATGCTGAGCGTCACCTGCGCGGGCGTGTTGGCCAGGCAGTTGTTCTGGCGAAGCGTGGCGCGGACGGTATTGCGCACCATGCGAATTTCCTGCTCGCTTTCCGCTTCGCCGATGGCGATAAACTCATCCCCGCCATAGCGGCCGATAAAGAACGAGTGGGGCAGGGCGGCCTTGAGCGTGTCCGCAATGCGGCACAGGGCGTTATCGCCCTCCACATGGCCGAATTCATCGTTGATCTGCTTCAGGTTATCCACGTCCAACATCAGCAGATACAGCCGGTAATCGGCGTTATGATTCTTCATTTTGCTGGACAGGAATCGGATCATCTGGCTGCGGTTATTCAGCTGGGTCAGCGGGTCGATGGAGATCATGCTGCCCTGCTGGCTGATATAGAGCATCAGGGTGGCCAGGGTTGCGCCGATGTGCAGGGCGGGGATCGCGCCGCCGGACAGGAGCTGCTGGGCCAGGAAGGGCAGGGGCACGAAGGTGAACAGCGTGAGGCTGAGCAGCTCCGTCCGCCGGGCATAATTTTTCTTTTGCAGCGCCAGAATCATGGCACGGATGGAGGCAAACAGCATGTAGCCGTAGGACACGATGATATGCAGCCCGTGCAGCGGCCCCCGGTGATAAACGTTTTGCTCGTCAATAAAGAAAATCCAGTGGGTGAAGGGAGAAAGGAGAATCATCGCCACCATCGCCAGTATGGGAATGGCCACCAGCGCGATCCGCCAGGGCTTTCTGCTTACGGAAGCATTCTGCTGCTTCTCGGCATACAGAAACCAGCCCAGGCATCCCAAGCTGATGGCAATGAAATAGCCATGGTTCACCGCCCAAAGGAGCCATCGGGGCAGCGAAACGGCGCTGGCGGTCAGCGCGGTCCATGCCCCATCGCATAAAATGGCAAGCTGGAAAAGTGACAGCGTCATTATCAGCACCTGATGCTCCCAGCGGCGATCCAGGCTTTTGAACAGCCGACAAACGATGATGCCCATGATCAGAAAGCACATGATTGTGATTTCCACATACAGCATTGCGGCCAGATTGGTCAAGGCGGCATCCGTCCTTTCTCAGGCCCTGTTCAGCAAATGGTTACTGCAAGGTTACGCGATAGGCTCATTGTGTAAAGTGCTTTTCATTTTAGCATATCGCTTGGCGTTTGTAAACACTTTTTGCGTGCGGGGCTGTTTCCAGGCGCTTGACTTTTTCTTTCCGCCCATGTATAATATCGGTAATTTCACACGGCGATGCAAGGTTCCCGCCCTTGGGCCAGCGGCCAATCCCCGCCGGATGCCTCCGTTATCAGGCGATCGAGCGGGCGCGCAAAGCGCCAAGCCGGGTGGTACCGCGAAGCTGATTCCCCCTTCGTCCCTGCAAAGGAGCGAGGGGGATTTTCTGTTTGTTTGAAGGAGGAAGCGTTATGGCAAAGGAAAAGAAGCAGGAGTTTGTGCAGCATATTACGCCCCGGGATGAAAACTTCTCCCAGTGGTATACCGACGTGGTCACCCAGACCGACCTGATGGATTACACCCCCGTGCGCGGCTGCATGGCCCTCAAGCCCTACGGCAACCGGATCTGGGAGCTGATTCATGAGCAGCTGGACGGGATGTTTAAGGAAACGGGCCATGAAAACGTGTCCATGCCCATGCTGATCCCCGAATCCCTGCTGCTCAAGGAAGCGGATCACGTGGAAGGGTTTGCGCCGGAGGTGGCGTGGGTCACCCAGGGGGGCGCCGAGCCGCTCACAGAGCGCCTGGCCGTTCGCCCCACCAGCGAAACCATTTTTTGCACCATGTTTTCCAAGTGGGTGGAATCCTGGCGCGACCTGCCGCTGAAATACAACCAGTGGTGCTCCGTGATGCGCTGGGAAAAGACCACCCGCCCCTTCCTGCGCACGGCGGAATTCTGGTGGCAGGAGGGCCACACGGTCCACGCCACCGCCGAGGAAGCCGAGCAGGAAACCCAGCAGATGCTGGGCGTGTATAAGACCTTCTGCGAAAACAACCTGGCCATCCCCGTGTTTGCGGGCCAGAAATCCGAAAAGGAGAAGTTTGCCGGCGCGCAGGCCACCTATTCCATCGAGGCCATGATGCAGGACGGCAAAGCGCTGCAGGCAGGCACCAGCCATAACTTCGGCACCAATTTCTCCGTGCCCTTCGACATCAAGTATCTGTCCAAGGAAGGCAAGCTGGAATACTGCTACGAAACCTCCTGGGGCTGCTCCACCCGGCTCATCGGCGCCATCATCATGACCCACGGCGACGAGCGCGGCCTGAAGCTGCCGCCCATGATCGCCCCCTATCAGGCGGTGATTCTGCCCATTGCGGCGCATAAGGGCGGCGTGATGGAAAAGTGCGAGGAAGCGTTTGCTGCGCTGAAGGCGGCGGGCATCCGCGTGAAGCTGGACGACCGGGACAATGTGTCCCCCGGCTGGAAGTTTAACGAATGGGAGCTCAAGGGCGTGCCCGTGCGCGTGGAAATGGGGCCCCGGGATATTGAAAACGGCGTGGCCACCGTGATGCGCCGGGATACCTTTGAAAAGACCACCATCTCTCTGGCGCATCTGGCCGAGGAGCTCAAGGCGCTGCTGGATGACATTCAGCAGAACATGTTCCGCCAGGCCAATGAATTCCGGCTGGCCCACACCCGGGATGTGCATTCCTACGAGGAGCTCAAGGCCCAGGTGGACGGTGGCTATGCCCGGGCCATGTGGTGCGGCGACCGGGCCTGCGAGGATAAGATTAAGGAAGAAACCGGCGCCACCTCCCGGAATATGCCCTTCGATCAGACGCCCATCGGCGACACCTGCGTCTGCTGCGGACGCAAGGCCACGAAGGTCATGTATTTCGCTAAGGCATATTAAAAATATAGGGGGATCGTTCTTTGCGGTCAAAGAACAATTCCCCCTGTCCCCTTCCAGAAAAGCCATCGGGATAAAAACGGAATACATCCTATCGGCAATGTGCCCCAGATGGGAGAGAAACGAAAATGCTGTCGTTCCTTTTCCCGTCCGGGGCACATTGCCGATTGCGCGAAAACCTGCTTTTGTTCCGGCCGGTTTTCGGAGGGGTACGGGGACCGCTTTTGACGCAAAAGCGGTCCCCGCATTTGTTTATTCGCCATAGCTTTCGTCGCTGGTGATTTGCCCTTGGGCGTTCAGCCGAACTATGTATTCGTTCCGGCTGTCGTCCAGCGGCAGGAAAGAAAACACCCATTCCGGCGGGCCGGAGCGTTCGTCGCCTATCCAGGAATGGCCGTACTGCACCGATTCCTCCCACACAGCGGGATCGGCGGGATCATCGCCATACCTGTCGCGGATGTAGGCAAGCGCCGCGGCCCGGGCCTGATCGTAGGCGTATTCCCCTTCCCCGGGCAGGAGCAGATAATTCTTCTCCTTGAATCCGATGGCCACCATAGCCTCCTCGAACCAATACTTCTGCTGGATGCTCCAGGTGTAATACAGCCCGCCGAACGCGTCCCGGGCAAATTCCATGATGGTTTCCTCGGCGGAATAATCCTGCCCCGCCGTCAGGGCGGCTTTCAGCCGATCCGAAAGCTGAATGCCGTTTTCCTCCGCCAGAAGCAGCACCTGCTTTAACTGTGCATTGGTGAATACCTGCTCGTCCCCAAGCGGCTTGTTTTTCTCGTTTTCCTGGGCCATGGGCACCAGATGCCCTTCGATAATCTCCTGTCCGGACAGCAGCGCCGCTGCCAGCGCGCCCAAGGTCAGCAGGCACAAAAGCAGCGCCAGCACCAGACCGATGGATAACCTCTTTTTCATCGTTCGTTTTCCCTCCAAAATATGCTGCGTAAGCTGGGCACGCTGGGCGGAAGAGGGGTCAAGGGAAAAAAGCGCGCTGTCCACAGCGTTGGTCAGCCGCTTTTGCAGCTCCAGATCCTTCATGGTTCATCCCCTCCCGTCAGGCTTTGCCGAAGCATTTCCTCCGCCCGCCGCAGGCGTTTGGCGGCGGTGGATTTGGGCATGCCCAGAATGTCCGCCGCTTCCCGCAGCGTCAGGTTGTGATAGTAATACAGGAGAATCAGCCTTTTTTCAGGCGCGGGCAGCCCGGCCAGAGAAAGAAACAGCGATCGATCCTCCGCCGGAAGCGCCAGCAGGCCGGGCGGCAATTCCTCCAGCGCCTGATGAAAATCCATCCGCCGAAACCATGCGCCCCGGCGATAATCCCGGCAGGTGTTGATGGCGATGCGCAGAAGCCAGGCCCTGACATTGCGCACCTGCTGCCGCTCAAAGCGCTCCATGGCTTTCCAGGCCTTGAAAAATGTATCCTGCAAAGCGTCCTGCGCCAGCGCCCGATCGCCCAGCTCCAGAAAGCAGGTTTTGAGAAGACAATCGCTGTACGCGTCCACCCAGCCCTCCAGCGTTTCCTCCCGGGTCATGCCGGGTACCGCAGCATGCTCCATTGGCGCTCCCTCCCTTCCTCACCAATAAAGACGATATACCCCGGCGCTTTGTCCACGAAAGTCGGCGAAAAATGTTGCAAAAGTCTTAAATTTGAAAAGTCCACAATTTGTTTGCCAAAAGCGCTGCATGATTTGCTATGATAAAACCAGCATTTCCAAAGGAGGCGTTTGGAATGAAACGAATGATGGCTTTACTGCTGGCGCTTGTGCTGTGGCTGCCTGTGGGGGCGGGGGCCGCTTCGCTGGATGCGCTGGCCGGGCTGATACAGGGGCAGAAGGAGAATAGCGATCCGGTGCTTACCTCTCCGGCGTTTTTGCTGGGCGGGGAGGGTGCGCTGCTGCTGGAAGACGTGGTCATGGGCGATCAGCTTTACGACGCATATGGTTATCCCCTGTGTGAAGATACGAATGCTTTCGCGGCTACCTATGAAAAATGGATGACGCTGGCAGGCTACGAAATGACCGCCGTTACCATCAATGATTACAGCGCCTATCAGCTGACCGCGCCCTCCGGGCTGTGCGCTTATCTGATTCCCCGGTTTTCCAAGGCGGCCGTGCTGTTTATCCCGGAGGGCATCACGGTGGGGCCGCTGGTGCTTCCCGATCCGGCGGACTATTGCTCCGCGGCCATGGCCCCTACCCACGATCAGGCGGATAGTGGATTCACCTGGTATTTCTATCGCACGGAAGATGCGGATGTTTTCGATTATAAACGTTATTTTCAGGCCTTGGAAAGCCAGTATGGATTCAAGCGGCTGTTAGATGAAGAAAATGCCATCGAAACGATCTGGTCTGCCGAAGATTATACAAGCTATACGCCCTTCTCTGTGCCGGGCTATCAGGGAAAACAGCTTACTGCACGGGGGAGTACCTGCGATTTTATGGTTTATGTTAACAGCAAGGTGATTTCATCCGTACGCTGGACAACGATGGGCCCTGCCTTGGCAAATGGAGCCGTGGGCATTGTGGCTTCAGGCTATGAGGACAACGGCGTCTACTTTGCCAAGGGCGGCGCTGGCGGGGAAAGGACGCAGTCCGGCGAACCGGCAAAGCAGTCCGCCAGCCCTACGGCGAAGCCCACCGCCAAGCCCACCGAGGCCCCCAAGGCCTGCAATTATTGCGGTGGCTCCGGCTGGCAGCAGCACAGCTTCTGCCGCGGCAGCGGAAAAAACTATATGGCGGGCAGCGGATACAGGAGCTGCCCGTCCTGCGGCGGCACAGGCCGCGTCCGCTGCAATTATTGCGGCGGTACCGGGAAAAAATAATCCGCGCCTTCCTTCAGGAAAGCCCAATGCGCAAAGAAGGAGCAATTTACCCGTTTCTCTGCCGAAAAATCCGCATCGGATGTTGCCGGTGCGGATTCTTTCGTTCTGTCCGTGCCGCCATAATTGCCCGTCCCGTCTCATATAGTGGGCTAAGGAGGTGGGCGCATGCTTTCGTTTTTGATGTGGCTGCTCAGGGACGCGCTGTTTTTCTTTGGCATGGTTTCCGGGCGGGGGTCGTTTCCCAAGCCCCTGTCCCGGCAGGAGGAGGCCCAGGCCATCGCCGCCATGGCCGCGGGAGATGCGGACGCACGGCTGCGGCTGATTGAGCATAATCTGCGGCTGGTGTCTCACATTGCGCGCAAATACACGGTGCCGGGCTACAGTCAGGAGGATCTGGTTTCCGTTGGCACCCTGGGGCTGATGAAGGCGGTGGATACCTTTAAGCCCGAGACGGGTTCCCAGCTGGCCACTTATGCTGCCAGATGCATTGAAAATGAAATCCTGATGCTGCTGCGCGCGTCCAAGAAGCGGCGGGGAGATGTATCCCTTTCTGATCCCATCGGCACGGATGGCGAGGGCAATGATATTTCCTTTATGGATATTCTGGGCACGCCGCCGGGGCAAGTGGAGGAGCAGGTGGCCCAACGGCTGGACCTGGCCAAGGTGAAGGCGCTGGTGCGCACGCTTCCTCGTAAGGAACGGCTGGTGATTGAAATGCGTTATGGGCTGCTGGACGGGGCTGCGCATCCCCAGCATGAGGTGGCTGCACTGCTGGGTATTTCCCGCTCCTATGTATCCCGGCTGGAGAAAAAGGCTCTGGCACTGCTGCGGGAGGGAATGGAAAAACCGGTTTGAGCGCGCGGGAAGGCGCTGCGGGGAAAAACATTACTTGCGAACAGAGAATGGTTTTCCCCGTTCCGCAGTCTCGATCGGTGCGGCGGAACGCTGCTAATTGTTTCGATTGATTCGCGCAACTCCCTGCAGCTTGCGCTGGCAGGGCGGCCGTTTCATTCAGCCTCTCCAAGAAGGCAGTAGGGCTAAAAACGAAATTGCCCCTATCATCAGCGAACCCCCATTTGAGGAAAGAAAAGACCTTTTTCCTATCTGGCGTGGATTGCTGATAAGGAAGCGGCTACCAATTTATCCTAATCGGCCTTTGGGGGGAGCGCACGAAAGAGGCTAAAACCTTCCTGTATATTCTTCTTTCTGTCCCCGCCTCGCCCTTGCCAGCAGGCGGCGGGTGTGGTACAATACGGGCGCAGAGAAAGGGGGCGGGCGCATGCCGGATAAACGGGGAAAGGCCACGAAGAAGAAAATCGTGTCTGCCGCATGGAAGCTCTTTTATGAGCAGGGCTATGACAGCACCACCATTGAGGAAATCATCGCGGAATCCGGCACGTCCCGGGGCTCCTTTTATCATTATTTCGCTGGAAAGGATGCGCTGCTGGGATCGCTGTCGTTCATGTTTGATGAGAAATATGAGGAGCTGATTCCGCAGCTGGATCCGGCCATGGACGCCTTCGATCAGCTGATGCTTTTGAACCGGGAATTGTTCGGCATGATCGAGGATACCATCTCTCTGGATCTGCTGGCCCGGATGTATTCCACCCAGCTGACCACCAGCGGCGAAAAGCACCTGATGGATCACAACCGCATTTATTATCGCCTGATCCGCAAAATCGCTGTGGAAGGGCAGGAAAAGGGCCAGCTCCGAAGCGATATTTCCGTGAACGAAATCACCAAGCTCTATGCCCTGTGCGAGCGGGCGCTGCTGTATGACTGGTGCCTGTGCGGGGGCAGCTATTCCTTGAAGCATTACGCCGAAACAACGCTGCCCATGCTGCTGGGTCATGTTCGGGCCAGGCAGGCCTGATGGTCCAATACGCAAAACATCCCGGGCAAGGGAGAAAATCCGCTTTGCCCGGGACGCTTTTTATGCCATGGAAACGGAATTACGCGGCGCGCTTGGCCTGCTCAAACTCCGCCTGAATTTCCGCGCTGGGCGCAGGCGTAAGCAGGGAGACGACCACGATCAGCAGCGCCGAGAACAGAAATGCCGGCAGCAGCTCGTAAATGCCCAGCAGCCCGCCCAGGGGTTTAATCAGCAGCTTCCAGATGAACACCATCGCGCCGCCGCCTACCATGCCGGCAATGGCTCCGGCCCGGGTGGTGCGCTTCCAGAACAGGGAGAAAAGCATCAGCGGGCCGAACGTGGCGCCAAAGCCCGCCCAGGCAAAGGAAACCACCTGGAAAATCACGCTGTTTTCATCCCAGGCAATCACCAGTCCCAGCAGCGTGATGGCCAGCACCACCAGCCGGGACAAACGCATCACCTGCTTGTCCGAGGCGTTTTTCTTGATGATTCCGCCATAAATGTTCTTGGAAACGGCGGAGGAGGCGATCAGCAGATAGGAATCGGAGGAGCTGATGGTGGCCGCCAGAATCCCGGCGGTGACCAGCCCGGCCAGCACAGGATGAAACATCAGCTTCGCCAACTGGGCAAACACGTTTTCAGAGCCGCTCTGTGTGGCCAGCGCGGGATCTACCGGCAGCAGCGCCCGGCCCATCAGGCCGATGAATACCGCTGCGGCCAAAGAAATTACCACCCACACCGTGGCAATCCGGCGGGACCGGGTAAGCTCGCTGCCCCGGCGAATGGCCATGAATCGCAGCAGCACCTGGGGCATGCCGAAATAGCCAAGTCCCCAGCTCAGGGTGGAGAGAATCGTGAGGAAGCCATAGCCCTGCGCATTGCCGAACACCGCCGCGCCCTCCTTGGCCAGCTGCACGCCGTTTGCGTCCAGCGTGGGGAAGGCCAGCGCCGTCAGCGACAGGAAGCCGGGAATGCTGCGGGCGTTTTCGATCACCGCCTTCAGCCCGCCGGCGTTTTTTACGCCCACGATCAGCACACACAGCAGCGCTACCACCATCACCATCGCCTGAAGAAAGTCCGACACGCTTTCGGCCAGAAATCCGCCCAGAATGGTATACAGCAGCACAAACGCCGCGCCGATGAGCATCATGGTGTGATACGGCATGTTAAACAGCCCGGCGAACAGCTTTCCGCAGGTGACAAAGCAGCTGGCGGCGTACACCGTGAAGAAAATCAGAATGAACACAGCCGATACGCTCAGAATCACCTTTTTCTTTTCATGGAAGCGATTGCTCAGGAAATCCGGCACGGTGATGGCGTTGCCCGCCGCCACGGAATAGCTCCGCAGCCGCCGGGAGACCAGCAGCCAGTTCAGATAGGTGCCCAGCGCCAGACCGATGGCCGTCCAGCCCGCGTCCGCCAGGCCGCACCAATAGGCCAGCCCCGGCACGCCCATGAGCAGATAGCCGCTCATATCCGAGGCCTCAGCGCTCATGGCCGACACCCACGGCCCCAGCGTGCGCCCGCCCAGAAAATAGTTTTCACTGCTCTGCTGGGATCGCCGCGCAAACAGAACGCCAATTAGAATGATCATTAGCATATAACATAGCATAACCACCAGGATAATCGCCTGACTTGTCATTCCCGTTCCCCTCGCTTCTCTTTGTAAATCCTTTATTTTTGCGGATTACGAACGGGATTATAGCATGCGATTATTCGAATGTAAATACAGAATGAATTACAGAATAAAGTCTGTACATCATAAGACAGAAAAACGGAAAAACACAGCTTTCAGGCCTGGATGCGCCTTGAAGCATCGCGCATCCTCTTGCCAACAAACGGGAAATATCGTATAATAAAATCAATGAAAAACAGGAGGAGGGATGCGCAATGGGCTATCGGGAAGAATATGAAGGCTGGCTGAAACGCTTTGCCAACGATGCGGAAACGGTGCAGGAGCTGCAATCCATTGCCGGCGACGAAAAGGAAATCGAAGATCGGTTCTATACGGAATTGGCCTTTGGCACGGGCGGTCTGCGGGGCGTGCTGGGCATGGGCACCAACCGGATGAACGTGTATAATATCCGCCGGGCCACCATGGGCCTGGCCCATTATCTGCAGGCGCAGGGCATTGCGGACAAGGGCGTGGTGATCGCCTTTGACAGCCGAATCAAAAGCGATGTGTTCGCCAAAGAAACGGCCCTGACCCTGGCGGCGGCGGGCATCAAAGCGTATCTGTTTGATGCGCTGCGGCCTGTGCCCATCCTGTCCTATGCGGTGCGGCATCTGGGCACGGCGGCGGGCGTGGTGATCACCGCCAGCCATAATCCGCCCCAGTATAACGGCTATAAGGTGTATGCGTCCGATGGTGCGCAGATCGCCCCCGAGGCGGCCGATGCTGTTACCGGCTTCATCCGCGCCCTTGCCTATGAACAGTGCCAGCCCATGGCCGAGGCGGAAGCCCGGGAAAAGGGACTGCTGCAGATCGTGGGCAACCGGGAAGTGGACGACGATTATATCGCCATGGTCAAAACACTGGCCCAGCGGCCGGAGCTGCTGGAAAAGCGGGGCAAGGATCTGAACATCGTGTATACGCCCCTGCATGGCTCGGGCAATGTGCCGGTGCGCCGGCTGCTGCATGAGCTGGGGGTCAGCCACGTGACGGTGGTGCCCCAGCAGGAAAAGCCGGATGGCCGTTTCCCCACCGTCACCGCTCCTAACCCCGAGGATCCCGCCGCTTTCAAGCTGGCCATTCCGCTGGCCAACGAAGTGGGGGCCACCACGGTGTTTGGCACGGATCCGGACTGCGACCGGCTGGGCGCCGCCGTGCGGGATGGCCAGGGCAATTTCCATACCCTCACCGGCAACCAGATCGCCTGCCTGATGCTGGACCATATCCTCAAAAGCCGGCAGGAAAAGGGCATTCTGGAAAAGAACGGCGCGGTGGTCAAGTCCGTGGTAAGCACGGAGCTGGCCCGGGCGATCTGCGAGCATTACGGCGTGAAGATGGTGGAAGTGCTCACGGGATTCAAATTTATCGGCGAAAAAATTCAGCAGTTTGAAGAAACAGGGGATTACACCTTCCTGTTTGGCTTCGAGGAGAGCTTTGGCTATCTGTCCGGCACCCAGGTGCGGGATAAGGATGGGGTGAATGCGTCCCTGCTGCTGTGCGAAGCCACCTGCGCCTGCATGGAGCGGGGCGAAACCCTCTATGACGCGCTGCAGCGGCTCTATCGCCAGTATGGTTATTTCAAGGAAACGGGCCTGTCCGTGGTGCTGCCGGGGAAGGATGGCGTGGAGAAAATGCAGGCCATCATGGCTGGCCTGCGCCAGACCCCGCCTGCGGAGCTGGCCGGTCTGCAGGTGACCGCCGTGCGGGATTTCCTGCGGGGCGTGCGCACGGAGGGCGAAAAGGAAGAGCCGCTGGATTTCCCCAAGTCCAATGTGCTGTATTTCGAGCTGGAGGGCGGCAACTGGGTCTGCATTCGTCCCAGCGGCACCGAGCCCAAGATCAAGCTCTATATCGCCACCCGGGCGCAGGATCAGGCTGCCGCGGATGAACGCAACGCCGCCCTGTCCGTCGCGGCCAAGGAGATGCTGGCGATCTGAAGCCATTAAAAAAGCAGAATACGATGCGGGAGGAAGCTTTTTGAAAAGCGTCCTTCCGCATTTTTCTTCATCCGGTTTTTGCAAGGATTTCTCCGCCCTTGTTCATTCTGTGCAGTTTTCCTTATTTTTCTGCGTTTTCGTCATTGCGCTTTCCCTGGAATGCCGATACAATGGCCTTACATCCCAGAGAAAAGGGGAGCGATGAAAACATGCCCAGGGGAAAACGACCGCTCTGGCTTCGGAAGCTGCGCACAGCCACCGTCGCCGCGCCCAGTCTGGTGCGGGTGCGTCTGGCGGCGCGCCGTCCCGTTGAGCCGGACGCCGCGCTGCGGCTGGCACTGATTGCCGATCTGCATACCGACGCGGACCCGTACCGGGATCGCAGCAACGTGCTGCGCCGGGCCTTTGCGGGCATGATGGCCCAGTGCCGGGGATATGATGGGGTGGTGGCCGCCGGGGATCTGACCAATTCCGCCCATCCCCGGGAATACGCGCTGCTGCTTGGGCTGCTGCGGGCCTATTTTCCAGGGGCGCTGGAACGCATGATTCCCCAGATGGGCAATCATGACGCCCGGGGAACCAGCATCGATCCGGACTTTCCCCAGGCCTGCCGGTTGTTTCAGGATTTCTGCGGGCAATGCGGGCTGCAGGCGCGGCGCAACTATTTTGCCGTCCGGAAGAAAGCACACACATTTCTGGTGCTGGGCACAGAGCGGCTTTTGCAAAACGAGGCCTATCTTTCCGATGCGCAGTTTGAATGGCTGGAACAGGAGCTGGCCCGGGCCTGCGCCGAGGGGAAGCCGGTGTTTGTGGTTTGCCATCAGCCGCCCCACGGCCGCAATCAGGTGGACCAGCGTTGGCCCGAGGGCGCTCTGGGCGCGGAATCCCAGCGGCTGGATGCGCTGCTGCTGCGCTATGGGCAAAAGGCGCGGGCGCCGATCATCTATATCAGCGGGCATTTGCATAAGCGTTCCCCCGCCGCCTTTGAGCAGGCAGGGCAGAATGTGTATTATCTGAATTTGCCGGGCCTGCTGGATTGCGGCTGCGCCCCCCGGGGAACCATGCGGGCTGGGGGAGAAGGGTTCGTGCTGGCGGCGGAAAACGGAAAAGTCACCCTTCAGGGAATAAACTTTATCACCGGAAAACGCCATCCGGAGCAGCGCTATGAAATTCTCTATGGGGCGCCGGGGGATGAAGCCATGCCGAAATAAAGGGCAGCGATGGCGGCATGCGCAGCTGTTCTTTGTCTGTGCTTTTGCGGGAATGCCCTTGCGCGGGCGGGGGGATTTCTCTATAATGAAGGCCGAAGGAGAGAAAACGCTCCTTCGGCTATTGATTTTAGAACCGAAGAGGAACAGAACATGCCGAATTTTTCTTTGCCCGATTCCGTTTTTGAGGCGGCGGCCAGCCGCTTCCCCACGCCCTTCCATCTGTACAATGAACAGGGTATTCGAGAAAACGCCCGCCGTATCAATCAGGCCTTTGCCTGGGCTCCCCATTATAAGGAATATTTCGCGGTTAAGGCCCTGCCCAACCCGCATATTTTAGAAATCTTCAAGCAGGAGGGATGCGGCCTGGATTGCTCCAGCGAGTGCGAGCTGCTGCTGGCGGAGCGGGGTGGTTTTTCCGGGGAGGACATTATGTTCAGCGCCAATGCCATGCCACCTGCCGAATTCGATCATGCCCGCCGTCTGGGTGCGATCGTGAATCTGGATGACTGCAGCGATATTGACACCCTGGCCGCCCACGGCGGCATCCCGGAAACCATCTGCGTTCGCTTTAATCCCGGCGGCACCTTTTCCCTGGGCACGCAGATCATGGGCGCGCCGGGAGAATCCAAATACGGCTGGACCCGGGAACAGCTTCTTCCCGGCTTGAACCGGCTGCGGGAGCTGGGGGCGAAGCAGTTTGGGCTTCATGCGTTCCTGGCCAGCAACACCACCGACCACAGCTATTATCCCAAGCTGGCGGGCATCCTCCTTGCTCTGGGCAAGGAGCTGGCACCCCAATGCGGGCTGCGGTTCGCGTTTGTGAATCTGTCCGGCGGGGTGGGCATTCCCTATCAGCCCGATCAGCCTGCGGCAGATATTTTGAAGATCGGCGCGGCGGTGGAGCAGGAATATCGCCAAATTTTGGGCGATCCCCGGGAAGCGGGGGTGGGGATCAAAACGGAGCTGGGCCGGTTCATGACGGGGCCCCAGGGCTGGCTGGTCACCCGGGCGGTGCATGAAAAGAAAATTTACCGGGATTACATTGGCGTGGACGCCTGCGCGGCGAACCTGATGCGCCCGGTCATGTATGGCGCGTATCATCATATCCATGTGTGCGGCAAGCGGGATTGGCCCTGCGATCATGTGTATGATGTGACCGGATGCCTGTGCGAAAACAACGACAAGTTTGCCGTGAATCGCCCGCTGCCAAAGATTCAGCTGGGGGATCTGCTGGTGATCCACGATACCGGCGCTCACGGCTTCTGCATGGGGTATCAGTATAACGGCCGGCTGCGCAGCGCGGAAATTCTCTATCGCGCCGATGGCAGCTTCCAGCTTATCCGCCGGGCCGAAACCCCCGAGGATTATTTCGCCACGCTGGTGTGATGGAAAACGGGGACATTGTAGTGAAATCGTTCCTTGTGGCCAAAGAACGTTTCCGCCTGTACCCCTTCCGGGAAAGCGATAGGGATAAAAACGGAACACATCCTGTCAGTAATGTGCCCCAGATGGGAGAGAAACGAAAATGCTGTCGTTTCTTTTCCCGTCTGGGGCACATTACCGATTGTGTGAAAATCTGTTTTTATCCCGGCAGGTTTTCGGGTGGGCGCGGGAGGGGGGCGCAAAAGCCTCCTCCCGCAATATTTTCCATTGCTGATTAAACCAGCAGATACAGCCCCAGCCCGGCTGCGCCGGAAGCGAAAATCACCAGAATGGGGTTGAGCTTGCCCTTGCGCAGGGCGATAAGGGCGGCAATAAAAATCCCGGCGGCGATCCAGTCCGTCTGCGCAAGGGTCATAGCGCCGGGAAACACGGCGTTAAGCAGAATGCTCAGCCCGGCCCCGGCAATCAGCGCCACGATCACCGGCCGCAGCGAGGACAGCACCTCCTGAAACAGCGCCATGCTTTTGAACCGCCTGTAAATGTACGCCAGCAGCGATACGATGATGCACGATGGCAGAATGCATCCCATCGTGGCAATCAGCGCGCCTGGAATCCCCGCCACCCGGATGCCCACGAACGTGGCTCCGTTTACCGCAATGGGCCCCGGGGTCATTTCCGCGATGGTCACCAGATTGGCAAACTCCTGCATGGTCAGCCAGCCGTGGCGCTCCACCACCTGGGCCTGAATCAGCGGCATGGCCGCATAGCCCCCGCCGATGCTGAACAGCCCGATCTGCAGGAAGCTGAGAAACAGCTGCATCAGCATTTTTCCTGCGCCTCCCTGCGTTTTTTCAGCGCCAGCGCCTTGATCACGCCGATGACCGCCGCCGCCAGAATCAGATACACCACATTGACGTTTGCAAAGAAGGACAGCCCGAACGCCGCGGCCAGCAGCACGGCGTTAAAAGCCTTTTCGCCCTTGAACACCTGGCCGCCCAGGCTGAGCACCACATCGAAAATCACTGCGGCCACCCCGGCCTGCATTCCCCGCAGCGCCAGCGCCACGAACCGGTTGGCGGCGAAGGCAGCATAGAAAAAGGCAATCGCCGCCAGAATCAGCATGGGGGGCAGGATGGTGCCGATCACGGAAAGCAGCATTCCCGGCAGCCCGCCGATTTTCCAGCCCACCAGCACCGCCGCGTTCACCGCAATCGCTCCCGGCGATGCCTGGGCCAGGGCGGTGTAATCCAGCATTTCCTGCTCATCCAGCCAGTGCAGCTCGTCCACATATTTGCGCTTCATCAGCGTCACGATCACAAAGCCCCCGCCGAAGGTGCAGGCGCTGATTATGAATGAATTCACAAACAGCGTCAGCAGCCGGTTTTTTGCTTGCATGCCCTTGTCCTCTCTTTCATGTCGTCAACGCTTCCCATTATAGCCCAGGGCAGGACGATTGTAAAGCCTTATCCTGCGGGCGGGTGCGTCTGAGTCGCTTCGCCTGGTGTCTGCGATCTTCAGCGCACTGGCGGCGGCCGGTTCTCTCCTTCTCCTGAAGGAAAGCACCCATCGCATGTTTTCTCTTTTGCAGCTTTCAGGAAAGGAACGTTCCGGCGCATTTTTTCGCACCCCCCTTCTTTACTTTTTTGGGATTGTGTGGTATTGTTGAGGGAGCGAGGGGGGAGGATGGATGATTGCCGTGGCGCAGGTGGAAATCGCTTTGCAGCCCTGGCTTGGCGTGCGCCTGTCCCGGGCGCTGTTTCCTTTCATGGAGGAAATCGCCAGCCTGCTCAACGGCTATTCTGCCCATCGTGCCCCGCCCGATACCCTGTTTCACCAGCTGGACAGCCTGCTTTTCCGCGCCGTGCGGGAGCAGACGGGCGGCTCCATGCTGGCCATGCTGCAGGACGGCAGCTGGATCCGCATTCAGGTGGAGGATTTTGCCACCATGGCCGATGATCTGCTGCTGCTGGTGTTTCAGCTTTTTCCGGTGGACAGCTTTCATCTGCTGCTGCTCAGGGATTATTCCATGCGCCAATCCAGCCTTGCGGCGCTGCGGGTGCTTTATACCCGCTTTGCGGCGCTGCAAACGCCCGGGGAATTGGAGACCATTGCTTCCGTGGCCCGGGCCTGCCATCCGGCGTTTCGGCTGCGGGGCTGGCTGGATTGACGGCTTGACGCACTGTATATAAAGAAGGGTTTGCATTGGGAAAGATTATTTGCATTGCCAATCAGAAGGGCGGCGTGGGCAAGACCACCACGGCCGTGAACCTGGCCGCCTGCCTGGCTGCGGAGGGCAAGAAGGTGCTGCTGGTGGATATGGATCCCCAGGGCAACGCCTCCAGCGGCCTGGGCGTGAAGGCAGGAAAAAAGACGGTTTATGAAGCGCTGCTGGGGGAATGCACCCTGGAAAGCACCTTTCAGAAAACGCCGCAGAAAACCCTCACCGTGGCGCCCTCGGATATTCGCCTGGCGGGCGCGGAGCTGGAGCTGGCCAATATGGACCGGCGGGAGTTTCGCATGCGGGCGGCGCTGGAGGCGGTGAAGGGGCAGTTTGGCTATCTGATCATTGACTGCCCGCCGTCCTTGGGGCTGCTGACCATTAACGCCCTCACCGCGGCGCAGAGCATCCTGATTCCCATCCAGTGTGAATATTATGCGCTGGAGGGAGTGACGGCGCTGATGAACACGGTGCAGCGGGTGAAGCGCGGGCTGAACCCCGGGCTGGAGATCGAGGGCGTGGTAATGACCATGCTGGACGGCCGCACCAATCTGGGACTGCAGGTGGTGGATCAGGTGAAAAAGCATTTCCGGGGCAAGGTGTTTTCCACCACGATTCCCCGCAACGTGCGCCTGGGCGAGGCCCCCAGCCATGGGCTGCCCATTCATCTGTATGATCCCCGCAGCACCGGGGCGGAGGCCTATCAGGCTCTGGCTCGGGAGGTATTGCGCCGGAATGGGGACACGCTCATCAGCCGTTAAGCAAGGGAGGCCATTGCCATGAAAAAGCCCGGGCTGGGCCGCGGCCTGGATGCGCTGCTGCCCGAAACCAATGATCTGAATAATACCGTAAGCATGATTTCCATCACGGAGCTGGACCGGAATCCCGATCAGCCCCGCCGGGATTTTGACGAAGAAGCTCTGCAGACGCTGGCTGATTCCGTGAAGGAAGCCGGCGTGCTGCAGCCCCTTTTGGTGGTGGAGCAGAACGGGCGGTATCGCATTGTGGCGGGGGAGCGCCGGTTCCGGGCGGCTCGGCTGGCTGGGCTGGACGCGGTGCCCTGCATCGTGCGGGATTTCACCCCCGAGGAGCAGATGGAGGCCGCGCTGATTGAAAACATCCAGCGGGAAGACCTGAACGCCATGGAAGAAGCCGCCGCCATCCGGCAATTGATGGAAAGCTGCGGCTATACCCAGGAAAAGGCCGCGAAACGGCTGGGCAAGTCCCGGCCTGTGGTGGCCAATATGCTGCGGCTGCTCACGCTGCCGGAGCCTGTGCAGGCACTGGTGAAGGCGGGCAAGCTGTCCGCCGGGCATGCGCGGGTGCTGGCCGGGCTGGACGACGAGGCCCAGCAGCTGGCCCTGGCGGATAAAACCGTGCGGGAAAGCCTGAGCGTTCGTGCACTGGAAAAACTGGCGGCCCAGCCGGTACCGGTGAAAAAGGAAAAGCCGGAGCCCCGGCCCCTGCCGCTGGAGCTGCAGGACATGGAAAAGAAAATGCTGGATACCCTGGGCCTGCGCACCACCATCCGCGGCAACCGCAAGCATGGGAAAATCACCTTGCAGTATTATAACGAGGATGAGCTGGAGCGGCTCTATCAATGCCTGGAAATGCTGGAGGGGCGGCAATGACCGCCCTGCGCCGCGGCGCGCTGCTGCTGGCGCTTTTGATCGCGTTTGCCTTTCCTGCCGCCGGGGAAATTACCGACGCCCAGCGGCAGGAGGCGGATGCTTTTTTTTCTGCACTGTTTGAGGAATCCAGGGCGGTTGGCGGCGTGGTGCTGGTGGCCCAGCAGGGCGCCCATCTGTATGACTTCTCTTATGGCTACGCCGATCGCCACCATACCCGAGCCGTCACCCCGGATACGGTGTTCAAGGCGGCGTCTGTGACGAAGCTGGTCACGGCCATTGGCATGCTGCGGCTGGTAGAGCAGGGGCTGATTGATCTGGATGAACCGTTGGCCCAGGCAACAGGCCAGTCGATCATCAATCCCCTGTATCCCGAAGCGGCCATTACCCTGCGCCAGGTGATGAGCCATACCTCGTCCATCGCGTCCACTGCGTCCTATAGCCGCGCCGTGCCCTGGGAGACGATTCCCCGCAGCTCGGATTATTTTCTGTCCAGTGCGCCCGGCACGGTTTATGAATATGCCAATCTGAACGGCGGGCTGCTGGGCAGCCTGATCGAGCGGCTCAGCGGCCAGAGCCTGAACAGCTTCATGCGCCAGCAGGTGTTCGAGCCGCTGGGGATTAACGCGGCCTATGCTGCGCCCCTGCTGCCCGATCCCGACGCCCTGTCGGCCACTTTCAAAGCCGACGGCAGCCTGTATATCAGCGCCGAGAGCTATCTGGAGGACGATGCGGCCTACGAGGATTCCTGCAATCCGGATGCGCATTATCGCGCGGCGGTGGGCGGGCTGTATATCAGCGCCAGCGGGCTGGAAACGCTGGGCATGGCGCTGGCGGGCGGCGGGCAGGTAAGCGGCGTGCAGCTGCTCAGCCCCGAGATGGCCCGGATGATGCAGCTGGATCAATCGCTGGTGGCGGGCAGCAGCGTAACGGCGGAAAGCCCCTATGGCCTGTGCCTGTACCGGCTGAATCTGGACGGCGACGTCTGGTACGGCCATCAGGGCCGCTGGGAAGGGCTGGTGGTGGATCTGTTTTTTGAACGGGAAACTGAAACCGTGGTGGTGCTGGTGGCCAACGGCGTAAGGCGGAAATTGGGTTTGGAAATCTGCCCGCAGGGCGAAGCAGCCATTCGCTTTGTTCAGCCATGGACCTATTTTATCGTGGATTGACGGCCCTGATTGCGCTGCTGACGCGCAATACGAGATAAAGGAGAAAAGCAATGAAACGAATGATGCCGGTGCTCCTGCTGCTTTCCTTTTTCTGCGCCATTACGGCGATGGGAGAAGAAACGGTTCCGTCCTGCGAAGCGCGGTATGCGGTTCTAAACGGGGATGATACGCTGAAAATCGAAGCGTCGCTGGTGACCTGCAGCCCGCTAGATCATTACGTGGCGATCGCGGTTCGCTGCGCCTATCGCAGCCCGGTGAATTTTGAAGTGACGGCCTTTCATGTGTATTTCAACGATCAGCCGGTGGAAACGCTGCTGCCGCTGCGAGAAACAGAACTTCGTGCATCAGAGGACTTCTATGGCGTTTTTGCCATGCCCGAAGGCGGGATCACGCAATTGCGGATTGTTCCCGTCGGCACGACCGCTTACGCGGTGGAGACGATCACGGAAGAATTTCCGGCTCACACGCTTTCTCTGACGGACTTTAGCCCAATCGAGGGACAGGGAGAAACCGCGCGCTGAGCGTGGATGAAAAAAAGCAAGAGGGGCTTTCTTTCGGAGAAAGTCCCTCTTTTTTCAGAAAAAGTCGTGGGCGTATGGGAGGGCGGGATGAGAAATCCGCGTTTGCGTCATTTCCACCTTGCCCCATTGCCTTGACAGCAAGCGCAGCGCGCCGTGTATGAAACACGATATTTAACACTTTTTACGGTAACGATGAAAAAACATGCCTTTTGCAAGGATTTTTTACACAAAAACACGGCTGCGGAAAAACCACAGCCGTGCAAAGAACCAAAAGACGCAGATCAGTCCACAGTGTAGGGCAGCAGCGCGATGGCACGGGCGCGCTTGATAGCCTCAGACAGCTGACGCTGATGCTTGGCGCAGTTGCCAGTCATCCGGCGGGGCAGAATCTTGCCACGCTCGTTGATGGAACGGCGCAGACGGTTAACGTCTTTGTAGTCAATGTATTCGATTTTGTTCACGCAAAAATCGCACACCTTACGACGGGGGCGCTTTCCGCGCGGACGCGGACGCTTTTCGCCACGATCCTCAGACATGAGTGTTTCCCTCCTTTTTATGATTTCCGATTTCAGGGCTTAGAAAGGCAATTCTTCTTCATCTACCTGCACGAATCCGCCGCCCTGGGGCGCAGCAGCGCTGGCAGGGGCCGTGCGGGGCGCGGCAGGAGCCGCCGGAGCATAAGCGGGCGCTTCGCCAGCTTCGCTGCGGGGCGTGAGGAATTCCACATCATCCGCCTGCACTTCCAAGCTCGCCCGGGCCTGGCCGTCATTGCCGATATAGGCAGAGGCAGACACCGTGCCGACCACGGAAACCTTGCGGCCCTTGGCCAGATACTTGGAGCAAATATCCCCCAGCTGCCGCCAGGCGCTGACGCGGAAGAAATCCGCTTCGGGCTGGCCCGCCTCGGCGTTGTTGGCGCGGCGGCGGTTGACGGCGATGGTGAAGGAACAGACGGACACGCCGGACGGCGTGGTGCGCAATTCGGGGTCACGGGTGAGATTGCCGATCAGAAAAACCTTGTTCATTGCTGTAACTCCTCCCGATTATTCGGCGGCAGGGGTTTCCACGGGCGCTTCAGCAGCGGCGGGGGCAGCGGGCGCAACGCGCACAGGGCGCGGCTTGACGCCAGCCTTCCGCTCCAGCAGCTTAATCACCTGGTAGCGAATGACGCTGTCGGAAATCTGAAGGTTGCGCTCCAGCTCCTTGGGGAGCTCGGATTCAGCCTGGAAGTTCACCAGCACGTAATAGCCCTCGGTCTTATAATCGATGGCATAGGCCAGGCGACGCTTGCCCCACTCCTCCACCTTGTCCACGGTGCCGCCATTTTCGGCGATCAGCGTGTTGTACTTGGCAATGAGCTCCTTGCGGGCTTCTTCTTCCACGGCGGGATCGATGATGTACACCACTTCATACTTGTTCATTCTTTTCACCTCCTCATGGACATATGGCGTCCTATCCTTGTAGGACGCAAGGATGTGCCAATTCCATATTATACAGGAACCCGTGCAAAAAAGCAAGCGAAAAAGCCGAAATAAAAAGATTTTTCGGCCATGTCGGAAAATTTTCTGCGCGGATGGGCAAAAGCGGCGGGTATTGGCCTGCGCCGGGACCGCTTCAGGGCAAAATGCATCAGCCGCCCTCATTTTTTCGGCGCAGGGCGAGGAAGAAGCAGCGCCGCTGCAAAATTCTGCACAATTCCCTGCATTTTCATAAAATGAATTTTAAACATATAAAACTTTCAAATTCAAAGAAATTTTTTATTTTGTAGCAGGAAAAATGAAATTTGCATAGAATAAAATATGCGAAAAGGCAATTACGCAGCGCTGCTGCTTGAGAAGGGATCGGTTCAGAATGTCGCTGGAAATCTCCCGTTTGTGTCAGAGCATCGCCCCTTCGGTTACGCTGAAGATCAACGCCATGGCCGCCCAGCTTCGGGAAAAGGGCCAGGATATTATCAGCCTGGGCGCAGGCGAACCGGATTTTGACACCCCCGCTTTCATCCGCGATGCGGCCAAGGCAGCCCTGGACGCCGGCGAAACCCGCTATACTGCCGCCAGCGGCACGCCTGCCCTGCGCCGGAGCGTGTGCGATTTTCTGCGCCGGGAAAAGGGCCTGACCTATCGGCCCGATCAGGTGCTGATCTGCACCGGGGCCAAGCAGGCACTGCTGAACGCCTTTGTGGCCATGCTCAATCCCGGGGACGAGGTGATTCTGCCTGCGCCCTGCTGGGTGAGCTATCCGGAGATGATCGCCATGGCCGGGGGAAAGGCGGTTTGGGTGGAAGCCACGGAGGCGGAGGGATTCGTGCCCCCCATCGAGCGCATCCGCGCCGCGGTGACGGAGCGCACCAAGGCCATTTTGCTCAATTCGCCCAATAATCCCACTGGTGCGGTCTGGACCCG
Organism: uncultured Clostridia bacterium; assembly: GCA_934630705.1. GTDB lineage: Bacteria > Bacillota > Clostridia > Christensenellales > Aristaeellaceae > RUG563. The sequence goes on from CAKTWP010000002.1 coordinate 124,504, forward strand.
GGAACAGCTGCTGGCGGTAGGGCAGCTGGCGGTGGAAAAGAATATTTATCTGATCAGCGATGAGATTTACGATCAGCTGGTGTATGACGGGGCGGAAGCGGTATCCGTGGCATCCCTGTCTCCGGCCATTTATGCCCGGACCCTGATGGTGAACGGCTGGAGCAAGGCCTATGCCATGACCGGCTGGCGGCTGGGCTATGCCGCCGGGCCCAAGGCGCTGATTGCGGCCATGGGCGCGTATCAGAGCCATGCCACCGGCAACCCCAACGCCATTGCCCAGGCTGCTGGCCGGGCCGCGCTGGAAGGGGATCAGCGCTGCGTGCGGGAAATGGCCGCGGCCTTTGCCAGGCGGCGGGAAATGGTGCTCTCCCTGCTTGCGGAGATGCCCTATGTGTCCGCCTTCCGGCCCCAGGGCGCGTTTTATGTGCTGCTGAACGTAAAGGAGCTGATGGGCAAGCGCATCGGCGGGCGGGAGATTCATGGCAGCGTGGAGCTGGCGGAAATGCTGCTGGAATACGCCCAGATCGCCGTGGTGCCCGGCGCGCCCTTTGGGGCGGAGGGCTATGTGCGCCTTTCCTATGCCGCAGCGGACGACCGGCTGCGGGAGGCCATGCGGCGGCTGCGGGCGTTTCTGCTGCAGCTGGACGCGGCGGAAGCAATGTGATATAATGAAATAGACCAAAAGCAGGGAAACCGTTCTTTGGGCGCAAAGGACGGTTTTCTTTTCTATCCGGCGCGCAGCGCATCAAGGAGGGGGAAACAAATGAAAGCATTGATTTACGGCGCGGGTTCTCTGGGGATTGTGCTGGGGGCTTATCTGGCCAAGGGCGGCGCGGACATTACGCTGTGCAACCGCAACCCGGCGCAGGTGGCGGCGCTGCAGGAAAAAGGCGCGCAGGTGACCGGAACGGTGGAGATGACCGTTCCCGTGCAGGCGGTGCTGCCCGGGGACATTCAGGATCGCTATGATGTGATCTTCCTGATGACCAAGCAGCTGGACAACGCGGCCAACTGCGCATTTTTGAAGGACAAGCTGACGAAGAAGGGCGTGATCGTGACGCTGCAAAACGGCATGCCGGAAATGGGCGTGGCAGAGGTGATCGGATCGGAGCGGACGCTGGGCTGTGCCGTGGCCTGGGGGGCCACCCTGGAAGGCAACGGCGTATCCCGCCTCACTTCTGAGCCGGACAGCCTGACCATGAGCCTGGGCCGGATGCCGGGGGTGCCGGATGAAACGCTGGCGGCGGTGAAGGGGCTGCTGGAGCTGATGTGTCCAGTGGAAGTGGAGGAAAACTTCATGGGCGCGCGGATGAGCAAGCTGCTGATTAACGCGGCGTTCAGCGGCATGAGCGCCGTGATTGGCGGCACCTTTGGGGAAGCCGCAGGTAATAAAGCCTCTCGCCGGGTGGTGCAGGCGCTGATTAAGGAATGCATCGATGTGAGCCGGGCGGCGGGCATTCGCATGGCTCCGGTGCAGGGCAAGGATATCGCCGCGCTGCTGGATTATCACGGGCCTGTGAAGAAGCTGATTTCCTTTCTGGTGATTCCCATCGCCATCAAAAAGCATGCGGCGCTGAAAGCCAGCATGCTGCAGGATCTGGAAAAGGGCAAGCGCACGGAGGTGGACGCCATCAATGGGCAGGTTTGCCGTCTGGGCAAGGCCCACGGTGTGGCCACGCCATACAACGACACGGTGGTGCGCCTGATTCATGAAATGGAGATGGGCAAGCGTCGCCCCGGCATGGAAAACCTGACAGCGTTTTGAGCTGCGGATAAAGGCGCATGGCGTCAATATCTGAGATGCAAAAACGCCTCTGATGGGAGAAAACAGACGTTTCTTCCGCCAGAGGCGTTTTTTAATGGCATCCACGATTTTTGAAATAACCGTGTATTTTGCTCTGCATGTCGCCACAAATACTGAAATTTCTTAAGAATAGCAGAACAAAATCGCCACTTTAATTCAGATTCGTGCTTTCCAGCAATCGCTGAACCGAACTGAAATAGGTTTCCACCTCGTCGTCGGTGAGCTTCATATGTTTTTGCAGCAGGCTCACGATTTTGGTGGGGCGCACCCGGGCGTAATACTTCACCGCGTCCACGTTCTGCCGCCAATCGCCCATGGTGAAATGGGGCCAGCGCTTGAGATGGCGGGGGAGAAGGGTTTCCAGCGTGGCTTCCCAGGGCGCGAAGGCGGCTTCCACATCCGGCCACTGGAACGACAGCTCCAGCACCTCCGCGAAGCGCCGCAGGAATTGCGCCTTCATTTCAGGCACATTCAGCAGCGCTGCCAGGGGCTCATGCCGGAAACCCTGCACCTTGTCGCTCACCTTTTTGATGTAATACTTCATGGGCGACGGATCCAGAGACAGGAACCCGGCCTCTACGTCAAACAGCAGGTATTTCCATTTGCCGCCGGGCACCCGATAGAGCCGCACGTTGGTGAAATCGCTGTTGCCGATGATGATTTCAAAGCTGGCGTGGGTGAACAGGCTGTCCGCGTCCAATCGATCGGTGACGTATTGCAGATTGGCCGGGTCGTTCAGATCATGGGTTTTGCAGAAATCGCACAGGGCAATCCAATCCGCGCCGCTGCCGTTATTCACAAACTCGTCCCGGCCGGTGCGGGCGATCAGATCGATGTTGTCCACATCCTTTTCCTTTTCCACGCCCTCCCATTGGGCCACGAAATGCTTGTTGATTTTCTCCCGCAGGTTGTAATGGCCCCAGTATTGGCCGTTGATGTATACCTCGATGGCCAGCGCGTCCTGATAGAGAATGTTCAAGGGCTTGGCCAGCGAGGAAATCACCACGTCCCGCAGGCGGGTGGAAAAGGCATCGGAATTAGCGCCCCGCAGCAGCAGGGATTTATAGCTGCCGTAATCCCGATTGGGGAAAGGGTTGAAATAAAACCGATCCGGGCCATAGGCCTTCCGGGCGAATACGGCGATGGATTTCTGGGCGTTCTGCCGGGCGGAATGGCCAGCGGCGGTGAAGGTGCCCATCTGGTTGAGCTGGCATTCTCCGCCCAGCGCGAAAAATTCGATGTTGGTGGGGTATTCCCATTCCCGCTCATAATTGGGATAATCCGCATTGCTGCCCTTCACCAGCGCGCCGGTCTTTTTATTGAACAGGTATTTCTCATCCGTAATCAGCGATACCACCGCCGCCGGCTGGCTTTCCCCAATGAAATAGCTGGCGGAAACCACGGGGGAGGGCACCTGGTCCTCTCGGAACGCGCCCACCCGCAGCACGCCGGTTTTGGAAAAGGCCAGGCCTTTTTCCGGGAGCTTTTTGGATTTTTCCGTGGGCGTGGAGCCATCCAGCGTGTAGCGCAGAACAGCGCCTGCCGGGGCGGCAACGGAGACGGTGACTTCCTCCGCATAAAAGCCGCCGGGGGTGAGGATTTCCGGCGCGTCGGTTCGGGCGGTATAGGCAGCCTTGGGATTCTTTTCTCCCGGCGTGGCCTGGGCAAAGTATCCGTATTCGCTGCCGCCTGTGGGCAGGCCCCAGGATACATTGCCGTATTGCGCCGGCACGGTCAGGCTGGTCAGGCGTGTGGTCCCGTCCCGATCCGTCAGCAGCAGCTGATCTCCGGAAGCGGAAATTTTGAAGCTGGCGTAATAAGGCGCCTTGGCGGTGTTATTCAGCTTTTTACCGGTGCAGTACACCAGCAGATAGCCCCCCGCCTTCAGCTTCGCGCCCTCGGGGAAGGCCCATTTGGCGGGCTTTTCCGGGTTGTCGCTCAGATAACAGCCGCTCAGATCCACGGTCTTGCTGCCGGTATTGTGCAGCTCCAGCCAGTCGTAGGCTTCGCCGTTTACATACACGCCGTTGGAGGCCATCACCTCGCTGATGACCATCTCCGCACAGGCGGGCGCGGCCGCGGCCAGCATCAGCAGCAGCCAGAGCATCAGCTTGCGCATGCGTTTTCCCCCTCGCTTTCTCTTGCCGGGATTGTTACAGATAAAGCGGATTGGTTTTCTTTTTCTTGTCCGGATCGATAAATTCCACTTCCATCCGGTCAAACCCCACGGATTCCACAAAATGCTCCGGCAAAAAGCGCACCTGGGAGAACTGATCCCAGTCCCGCTCATGGCGGGGGAGAATCATGGGCCGGGGCACATCCAGATCATGGCAGGCCTCCTGCAGCGCTTCCTGCCAGTCATCCAGACTGCACGCCACGGTAACGTCCCGGTCGATCCGGGTTTTGTGCATCAGACGCACCCAAATTCCTGCGGCCATTTTCATTCCTCCGTCCTGCTGCATATTGAGAAAGCGCACAGGATTGAGGATATTCCCCATGTAAACCCTTATGGCTTTCTTGGATGGGGGTGCGGGGGAAACCGTTCTTTGGCCACAAAAGAACGGTTTCCCCCGCATCATCTCCCCATGATTCTCGTCACTGCCAGGTCTGGCAGAAGATGTTGATGTACCAGTCCTTCTGGTGCTTGGTGTATTGGAAGGTACCCGGGTCCGTGCGCAGGGCCTCGGGCGTGTCGCTCATGTTTTTCCGGGGTTTAGCGTTGGTATCGTAAATATAGGAATAGCGTTTAATCCGGCTGGATACATTGCCTTCCACCGTGAAAATCTGATACGTGCCGTCGCCTCGATCCACCACGTCCGTCACCATGCCGATGTGCGTGTAGGCGTATTGATCCCACTTCCCGTAGATCACCAGATACCCCGGCCGCGGAACGGCGGAAAGCCGCTCCATCTTCTGAAAACCCGTGTAAATCTTGCCCACGCCCGCTTCCCGCACGGCATAGGGCACGCCACCTTCATGGGGCACACAGTCTTCCTTGTCATCCATGGGCACACCCGCCGTGTCCAGACAATAGCTCACAAACCCGCCGCACCAGCCGAAATAGCATTTGGGCCCCGTGCCGCAATACCAGGCGGTATACTTGTTGCGCTGGGTAAAGGTCTTGCCCAGATGGTCCTGCCATTCCTGCAGGGCCAGATCAATGGCCGAGCGGATCAGCGGCGGCACGTCATCCGCCGCGCCCACGGTGATTTCCACCTGAAACTCCGCATCATCGGAAATCAGGCACAAAACCGCGCTGCCTTCGGCCAGCGCCGTGATCGTGCCGCCCTCGGCGGAAACCACATCCCAGGCGTCGCAGTCCCAGTATCCGTCGAAGGGCAGGGAAAAGACGCGGGTTTCACCAACGGCCAGCGTCAGCTCCGATGGCAGCGCTTCCGCGTTCAGCGAAAGAGCGGTCAGCGGCAGCAGACAGAGCAAAAGCATCAGCGCCCCCAACCGTTTCACTGCTCCTGCGCCTCCACATTTTCTTCATCCGTCATCCGCACCACGCCAATCACATCTGTTACCGGCAGGCTGAACACAATGCCGTGGCCTTCGCTGGTCATGCCCGCGCCCTTGACAATGGCCTGCATCACGGGCACCTTGTGGGCGTGGTCCACCAGAATCAGCACCATCTCTTTCTCAGGCTGGATGGTGATGCCAAAGAACTGGCTGGCCTCCACCACCCCGGCGCCCCGGGCGTGAACCACCGTGCCGCCCCGGGCCCCGGCGGGCAGGGCAGCGTCCATTACCAGATCGGTGTAGCCCCGGTTGACGATGGTGATAATCAGATCGTTTTTCGGCTGTTCTGTCATTTGCTTGTCCCCCTCCTCGGCATTTACGGGCGCTGTGTTGCCCATCAGGTATTTCAGGGTGCTGGGGCCGCCCACGCTGCTGAGCCTTACCGTGAAAGCAATGCCCCGGCCGGGCAGATCAATTTCCAGCGCATGGGACAGCCGGCGCAGCGCCCGGGCGGCCACGCTGCTTTGCATGAAGCTGACCACCACGTCCTTGGCCGTGTCCCGCAGGCCCAGCAGGCTCAGCAGATCCTTGTGCGCCGTGCCGTTGCCCAGGGCGATATAATGGGTCATCACCCCTTCCCGGAGCAGAAGCTGGCTTACGCCGTCGCCCTTGCCCCGGTCCACAATGGATACCAGCATATTTAACGAAGCTGTTTGCATAGTTCCTCCCTTATGCGGCGCGAAGGCCCTTACACGTCGATGATTTCTTCTTCCTGGGAAGCGAGCGCATCCGGCGCGCCCGTATCGGCCGGGGCTTTCCGGGTCTTGAGCTTATAGACCACGCCCAGCACCTGAATGGCAATCAGCGGCGTCATGGCCACCATGGCCACAATGCCGAATGCGTCCTGCAGAATATTCCCGCCTACGGCCCCGCAGGCGCCCATGGCCAGGGGCAGCATAAACGCTGCCGTCATGGGGCCGGAGGCCACCCCGCCGGAGTCAAAGGCGATGGCGGTGAAGATGGGATCGGTCACGAAGCTCAGCCCCAGGGCAATGGCATACCCCGGCGCGATGAACCACCAGATGGAAATGCCGGTGAGCACCCGCGTCATGGCCAGGCCCACGGAAATGGACACGCCGATGGCCAGGGTCTTCATCATCACGGTCTTGCTGATGGCGCCGGAGGTGACCTGCTCCACCTGGGAATTGAGCACGTGCACCGCAGGCTCCGCCGCCACCACCAGATAGCCCATCACCAGCCCCAGCGGGATCAGCAGCCATTTGTAATCCGATCCAGCCAGGTGCTGGCCCAGATATTCGCCCATGGGCAGGAAGCCGATATTGACCCCCGCCAGAAAAATGACCAGCCCCACATACGTGTGCACCAGCCCCACGCCCATGCGCTGGATTTCCGCGCTGGGCAGATGCAGCGCAAAAATCTGAAACAGCCCAAACAGCACAATAATGGGCAGCAGCGCCACGGCCACTTCCCTGATATAAAGGGGAATGCCCTGGGCGTAGGCGGCCCGGAGCTCATGGGTATCCGCCACCACGGCCACCGTGCTTTCAGAGGGCACATTGGTCAGATGGGGGAAAAACAGGCTGATGATCATAATTGCCAGAATGGGCCCCACCGAGCACAGCGCCACCAGGCCGAAGGAATCGTCCTGGGCGTTTTTGCCTCCGTGCACGTTGGCCACGCCCATGCCCAGCGCCAGAATGAAGGGTACGGTCATAGGCCCGGTGGTCACGCCGCCAGAATCAAAGGCCATGGGCAGAAATTCGGGCTTGATCAGCGCCCCCAGCAGGAACACCAGCCCATAGAGCGCCAGCAGAATATAGGACAGCTTCAGGCGGAACAGAATGCGCAGCAGCGCCACCACCAGAAACAGCCCCACGCCCACGGCCACCGCCAGAATCAGCGTCATATTGGGCACGCCCTGCACCTGATTGGCCAGCACGCTCAGATCCGGCTCGGCCATGGTGATCAGCACGCCCAGGATGAACGCCACCGCGGACATGAAAAGAATCTTGCGCTTTCGGGTCAGATAGGCCCCCAGATGGGTGCCCATGGGCAGCATGGCCATGTCCGCCCCCAGGGTGAACAGGCCCATGCCCACAACCAGCATCAGCGCGCCTACCACAAACAGGCTCATGGTGCTCAGATCCACAGGCACCAGCGTGGCGCTGAGCAGTAGCACCAGCAGGCTGATGGGCAGCACCGAAGCGATGGACTCATGAATTTTCTCTTTCAGTTTCTTGAAGGTTGTTCGTTGCTGGGGCAGCAGGGTTTCGTAGGTTTGCCGCAGCTTCTCTTTGGGTTTCTTCCGGTTCAATAGGCAAATCTCCTTTCTCTGGTTGCTCCAAGGGGCTGCGCTTGCGCCGGCGAATGCTGTCCGCGCTGTCGCCAATTACGCAGCCAAGCCCTACGATCAGGGTGAGATAATAGGTGAAAAACCGCCATAGCAGCAGCGCCCCCAGCAGCTTGCTTTCGGGAAACATGTCCTGGAAGAACAGATAAAATCCGCCTTCCTGGGCCCCGGAAGCGCCGGGCAGGGGGGTGAAGGATGCTGCAATCTGCAGCAGCGTCTGCAAGGCGAGAATTTCCGAATATGTGGCGGCGCTTTGCCCCATGGCCCGATACACGCAGTAAGCGATGCTCATCTGGCCCAGCACCTGCACAACCGAGATGCCCAGCAGCACCAGCAGCCGCACGGGATGATGGGTGAGCATATCCACGCTGGCATGGAAATCCACCAGCGCCGCGTCCGCCCGGGAAGCCGTTTTGGCCACGTCCTTCACCAGATGCAGCGCCTTGCCTGCCCGGATCAGCAGCGTGATGATCCCCCGCACGATGTTTTTGTTGATGGCCAGCAGGAGGACTAACGCCACCGTGACGCCGTTGAGCACGAAGCCCGTGGCCACCAGCACCCGTCCCCGCTTGATGCATTCCGCCACCAGCCCGGGATGCACAAGCCACATCACGCCGCCCAGGGCCAGCAGCGCCGTCTGATAACAGAAAAATTTTACGGCCAGGCCCGAGGAGGAAAGCCCTGTGGGCACTCCGCGCTTTTTGAAGGAAAATACCTGCATGGGCTGGCCGCCCGTGGCCGCGGGGGTGACGCTGGAATAAAACATGCCGATCATGGATACCAGCAGCGAGGTGCGGAAGGGCACCTTCAGCTTTTGCTGGCGGAAAAAAACATGCAGCCCCATGGCTTCAAAAACCATAAACATGCTCCAAGTGCCCGCCGCGGCCAGCAGCCATGGGGTCCGGGCGGAACGCAGCGCCCGGTAAGCGTCCCCGATATCGCCGTTCTTGGCGCCCAGATAAATCACCAGCACGATGGTGAACAGAATCACCAGCGCGTTGAGCAGATTGCTCCGGGCTCGTTTGGTGAGCTTTTTCAAGGCCGTCCATCCTTCAACTTCGTTTACGGATAAGTCCGCAAGCTTAGTATATCATACTTTATGCTTGCGTGCATCAATAATTTTCCGCCATAAAAGCGGCAGAACTGCGCCTGCAAGAAAAAACACCGAGACGCTCTGGCTTTTTCGCGCATGCAAAAAGCCCGGCATTTTGCCGGGCCAGCGCATACGCCCCATAGGCGCACGGGAATTATTCCCCGATCTCCAGTGCTTCCACCTGCGAGAGCATCAGCCCCTGCTGATTCTTCCATTCAGTTCGGCCATTCGTACTTGCCCCGCGAACAATCGACGCGGCTGTGGAGGGGCTGGAAAACAGATAGTCGCAGGTGAAGCGAAAATCCCCGTCGATCACGCCGGAATCGATCAAACGATTGCGAATTCTTTGTAACGCTATGGAAAAACTCGGCGTTACGCTTGAAGCGGCCTTTGATCCCCTTAGCACTGTAAATCCGTCCGCAACGCTGATGCCTCGCGCATCGGTTCCTCTGTTGTTGTCCTTGATTACGTATTCCGTGCTGGCGTGTGCAGGATGACCGTCCCCTGAAACAGCGGTGATTCCTTCAAAAGGCTTATAGCCCAGGGTGCTGACCAGAAGGATCGTGTGATCGATGAACTCTGAAAGCATCGCCTGATCGTATTCTGAAACCGAGCTGCAGGTGGGAATCGAGCTATTGGTCACTGTATAACGATGGGCCTGAATGGCCTTCTGATAGAAATCGTATTCCAAATGCTTCACATGTGCCTTGTTCAGATGGTTGTCCTTGCTGATGACCGCAACGCATTCGTTCCATTCTTCGTGATCGTTGATATGCTGTTTGAGCCGGTTGAGCATTTTTTCGGCTTCGCCCACATAGACGGTGTCGTTCATCGCCTGATCGCGGCCAAACAGAAAGTATACGCCGGTATTCTGACAATCGGAGCGATGCGCAAAGCGAGACAGCGCGTTTCTGGAAATCTTGTAAACGCGGCCATTTCAGTTTGAAAGTTCGCCCATCATGAGCCCGTTCGGATTCCCATCAAAAATCAGAAAATTCATCGTCTTATCGTATCGCATGTGCTCACCTCTGTAACAAATATACTACACAGGAAGGCTTGTGTCAACGAGATTGAATCGGGCAAGCACGATGTGTTCTCATGGATTTAGGCAAAGAAAAAAAGAAAGCCGGATTCACCGACTTCCCAGCTTGGCGGAGAGTTAGGGATTCGAACCCTAGGTGAGTTTCCCCACACAGCATTTCGAGTGCTGCACCTTCGACCACTCGGACAACTCTCCATCTGGTTTTCGCGTACCTTCCGCGCATAAATACAGCCGAAACGGCAAGCCGCCCGGCAGCAGGCACGCACAAAACAACATGAATAGTATAATCGAGATGGGGAAAAAAGTCAAGGCGTAGCCGATGACAAAATCAGGAGGGCAGGAAAAAAGAAACAGAGAAACCGTGCTCATCGGCAAAACCAAGGGAAAACGGAAATGGACAACGGGGAAACTGCAACGGATTCCAGCCCTTCGTGACGCATAGCAAAAACTAAAAAAGGGGAAACAACGGCGAATGCTGAAACGTGTCAGGCAGCGCAGGTCAAGAAAAGCCTTCCTGCAGGCGCTCGGTTTATAAAAAAGGCAAAAAGCAAGATGCAGTGAAGGGACTCACGCTTTTTTCCTATTGATCGCCGTTGCCGATTGGCAGGGCGATTTTTGGGGGGAAGCAACGCAGAAAACGCAGCACGTCGCTGCAAGATCAAGCTTAAGGGTTACAAAAATCTGCCCGAAGGCAGAACCGGTTTGTAAGCCCATAAAGACAAAGCAGGATGCAATGGAGGGATTTATGTCCTTTTCGTATCGATCGACTTTATCGGCCGGGCAGGCGATTTGGGGGAAGGCAAAGCAGAAAAAACGCTGCATGTCACTGCAAAATCAGAATTTTGAATTTACAAAAAGGCTGCCCGAAGGCAGCCTTTTTGCGATGCGGCCGAAAACCGCAAAGGATTAGTTCTTCTTGGCCTTGATGGCAGCCTGGGCGGCGCTCAGACGAGCGATCGGCACCCGGAAGGGGCTGCAGGAAACATAGTTCAAGCCAATCTTGTTGCAGAACTCGATGGAGGACGGATCGCCGCCATGCTCGCCGCAGATGCCGCAATGCAGCTTGGGATTGGCAGCCTTGCCCAGCTTCACAGCCATTTCCATCAGCTTGCCCACGCCCACGGTATCCAGCCGGGCGAAGGGATCGGACTCATAGATCTTGTTGGCATAATACGCGGGCAGGAACTTGCCGGCGTCGTCGCGGCTGAAGCCGAAGGTCATCTGGGTGAGGTCGTTGGTGCCGAAGCAGAAGAAGTCGGCTTCCTTGGCGATCTCATCGGCGGTCAGCGCGGCGCGGGGGATTTCGATCATGGTGCCCACTTCGTAGCTCAGCTTTTCATTGGAAGCGGCGATGAGCTCATCGGCGGTCTTGGTGACGATGTTCTTCACGAACTTGTATTCCTTCACTTCGCCCACCAGCGGGATCATAATTTCGGGAACCACATTCCATTCGGGATGACGGCCCTTCACAGCCAGCGCGGCCTTGATGATGGCGCGGGTCTGCATGGCGGCGATTTCAGGATAGGTGACGGTGAGACGGCAGCCGCGATGACCCATCATGGGGTTGAACTCATGGAGGTCCGCGATGACCTGCTTGATGTAAGCCACGGTCTTGCCCTGGGTCTTGGCCAGCGCTTCGATATCGGCTTCGTCGGTGGGCACGAACTCATGGAGCGGGGGATCCAGGAAGCGGATGGTGACAGGATAGCCGGCCAGCGCTTCGAACAGGCCCTCGAAGTCCGCCTGCTGCATGGGCTCAATCTTGGCCAGGGCAGCTTCGCGTTCTTCCACGGTTTCAGAGCAGATCATTTCCCGGAACGCGCCGATACGGGCGGGATCGAAGAACATATGCTCGGTGCGGCACAGGCCGATGCCGGTGGCGCCGAAGGCGGCCGCCTGCTTGGCGTCCTTGGGGGTGTCGGCATTGGTGCGCACGCCCATGGTCTTATACTTGTCGGCCAGATCCATAATACGGCCGAAGTAACCGCTGTTGGGGTCGGCGGGCACGGTGGGGATCAGCTCGCCGTAGATGTTGCCGGTGGAGCCGTCCAGGGACAGGTTATCGCCCTCGTGATAGACCTTGCCGGCCAGGGTGAAGCACTTGTTTTCTTCATCCATTTTAATGTCGCCGCAGCCGGAGACGCAGCAGGTGCCCATGCCGCGGGCAACCACGGCCGCGTGGCTGGTCTGGCCGCCGCGCACGGTGAGGATGCCCTGGGAGAACTTCATGCCCTCAATGTCCTCGGGGCTGGTTTCCAGTCGCACCAGCACAACCTTTTCACCCTTCTTGCCATGCTCCACAGCGTCTTCCGCAGTGAACACGATATGGCCGGCGGCGGCGCCGGGGGAAGCGGCAATGCCCTTGCCCACGGGAACGGCCTTCTTCAGGGCGGCGGGGTCAAAGGTGGGATGGAGCAGCATGTCCAGAGATTTGGCGTCGATCTGCATCAGCGCTTCTTCTTCGGTGATCATGCCTTCGTCGATCAGATCGCAGGCGATCTTGATGGCGGCGGCGGCGGTGCGCTTGCCGTTACGGGTCTGCAGCATATAGAGCTTCTCGTTTTCCACGGTGAACTCCATGTCCTGCATGTCATGATAATGGTTTTCCAGGATCCTGCACACTTCCTGGAACTGCTTATACACGTCGGGGAAGATTTCCGCCATTTTGGCGATGGGCATGGGGGTACGCACGCCGGCCACCACGTCTTCGCCCTGGGCATTGGTGAGGAATTCGCCCATCAGGCCCTTTTCGCCGGTGGCGGGGTTGCGGGTGAAAGCCACGCCGGTGCCGCAGTTGTCGCCCATGTTGCCAAAGGCCATCATCTGCACGTTCACGGCCGTGCCCCAGGAATAGGGGATGTCGTGGTCCATACGATAGATATTGGCACGGGGATTATCCCAGGACCGGAACACGGCCTTGATGGCTTCGAAGAGCTGCTCCTTGGGATCGTTGGGGAAATCCTTGCCCAGCTGCTTTTTGTATTCGGCCTTGAATTGATTGGCCAGGGCCTTGAGGTCGTCGGCGTCCAGCTCCACGTCCTGGGTCACGCCCTTGCGTTCCTTCATTTCGTCGATAAGCTTTTCAAAGTACTTCTTGCCAACTTCCATCACCACGTCAGAGAACATCTGGATGAAGCGGCGATAGCAGTCCCACGCCCAGCGGGGATTGCCGGACTTGGCGGCGATGACGTTGACCACGTCCTCGTTCAGGCCCAGGTTCAGGATGGTATCCATCATGCCGGGCATGGAAGCGCGGGCGCCGGAGCGCACGGACACCAGCAGGGGATTTTCCATATCGCCGAACTTCTTGCCGGTGATCTGCTCCATCTTGCCGATGTATTCCATGATCTGGCCCTGGATTTCGTCGTTGATGCGGCGGCCGTCCTCATAATACTGGGTGCAGGCTTCGGTGGAGATGGTGAAGCCCTGGGGAACGGGCAGGCCGATATTGGTCATTTCGGCCAGGTTCGCGCCCTTGCCGCCCAGCAGCTCGCGCATGTTGGCGTTGCCTTCGGTGAAGAGGTACACATACTTTTTCGCCATTGAATATTTGCTCCTTTCGGAATTGAATTGACAAATTTGCGGAGAGGGAATGGGACGGACAAAAAAGCCCCTTCCCGTGCTCATTGGTTGATTATACTATGTTTTTCCCGTCTTGGCAAGGGCTGGAACGGTAAAAACATCCTGCATTTTCGCCTTTTAGGGCAAAAAATCAACCGGCGGGGAAAATCTGTCCCGCCTGGCAGCCCAAATTGCGGCAGAAACGGGCCTTTATGAATTCAATGCTTGCATCCCGGGCCAAAATACCTTATACTATAAAGTGACCTTCGGGTCAGGAACGGCGTAAGGAGGTTCCGAAGAAAAATGGAATGCAAGATCAAGAATGACATCGGCACGATCTATATTTCAGAGGACGTGATGCTCAAGGTTGTGGGATACGCCGCGCTGGAATGCTATGGGATCGTGGCCATGTCCTCCAAGCGCGCCAAGGACGGTCTGGTGGAATGGCTGGGCCGGGAAAACCTGAGCAAGGGCGTGCAGGTTAAGATGGTGGACGATCAGCTGGATGTGGATCTGTTCATCGTGGTAGAATACGGCATTTCCGTGGCCGAGGTATGCAAGACCATCGTGGAGGTTGTGCGCTACAAGCTGGAAAGCATGACGGGGGTTAAGGTTCGCTCCGTCAACATTTCTGTGGAAGGAATCCGGGTGTGATTTTTTCCGCGCAGTGAACGGAGGGAAAAACCTTTGATTCAAGTACAGGCAATTGACGGGCTGCTGCTGCGGGAAATGGTGCTTTCCGGGGCGGCGCTGCTGGAGAAAAACCGGGAGGCGGTGGACGCGCTGAACGTGTTCCCTGTGCCGGATGGGGATACGGGCACCAACATGTCTCTGACCATGGCCAGCGCCACCCGGGAAGTCAATCAGAAGGAATACGCCCGGGCGGATGAAGCGGCTGAAGCCCTGGCCAAGGGCGCGCTGCGGGGCGCCCGGGGCAACAGCGGCGTGATCACCAGCCAGCTGTATCGGGGCTTTGCCCGGGCAGTGGAAGGGCTGGAAAAGATTACGCCTGTGGACTTTGCAAATGCCCTGAAATCCGGGGCGGACACGGCGTACAAGGCCGTGATGAAGCCCAAGGAGGGCACGATTCTCACCGTGGCCCGGGTGATTGCGGAGGAAGCCATGCGCCAGGCCCAGGCGGCGCCCGATGATTTCGATGCGCTGTTTACCACCATCCTCACCGCCGGCGAAGCCATCCTCAAGCGCACGCCGGAGATGCTGCCGGTGCTCAAACAGGCCGGCGTGGTGGACGCGGGCGGCAAGGGCCTGCTCACCATCTATACCGGCTATGCAGCCGCGTTGCGGGGCGAAACCATCGAAGCCCTGCCCGATACCGGCCATGCCGCCGCGCCCATGGCGTTCGAGGACGACCATGATTCCATTGAGGAAATCAAGTTCGCTTACTGCACCGAGTTCCTCATTCAGAATCTGCGCCCGGACGCCGCGGAGGCGGATATTGACACCTTCCGCCGCCAGCTCAATCGCATTGGCGACTGCGTGCTGGTGGTAGGCGATCTGGCGCTGGTGAAGGTGCATGTGCACACCAACGATCCCGGCAAGGCGCTGCAATACGGCCTGTCGCTGGGCGAGCTGGTGAACCTGAAAATTGAGAACATGGTGGAGCAGCGCCGGGAAAACATCCGCCGCAAGGAGGCCCAGGCCAAAAAGGAGCCGCCCAAGCCCTACGGCATGGTCAGCGTTTCTCTGGGCGATGGGTTCAGCAAGATTCTGCGGGATCTGCAGGTGGACTGCGTGGTGGAGGGCGGCCAGACCATGAACCCCTCCATCGAGGATCTGCAAAAGGCCATTGATTCGGTAAACGCCGAAACGGTGTTTGTGTTCCCCAACAACGGGAATATCATTCTCGCGGCCCAGCAGGCGGCGGAATTGTCCGAAAAGAACGTGATCGTGGTGCCCACCAAGAATGTGGCCATGGGCATTGCGGCCGCCGTGGCGTTCCAGCCTGATCTGTCCGCGGCGGAGAACGCAGAGCGGATGGAGGAAGCAGCTCAGCGTGTGCGCACCGGCACCATTACCTATGCCGTGCGGGACAGCGAATTTGAGGGTATGCACATCTCCGAGGGCGACATCATCGGCCTGCATAACGGCAAGGTGGAGTTCAAGGCGGATACGCCCCGGGACGTGGCCGTGGAAATGATGCGCCAGATCGTCACCGAGGATGACGGCCTGATTACCATCTATTATGGCGCGGACACCAAGGAAGAGGACGCGGAGGCACTGGGCGCCGAGTTTGAGGAAATGTTCCCCGACTGCGATGTGGAGGTTCATTCCGGCGGCCAGCCGCTGTATTACTACCTGATTTCTGTGGAGTAAATCGCATAAGGTGCGGGGGAAGCGCTTTTGCTTCAAAAGCAGCTCCTCCGCGCCCCCTCCGAAAACCGGTTGGGATATAAAAAGGATTGCGTTAATCAGCGGTGTGCCCCAGCTTGGAAAAGGAACCATTTCCTCAACCAGCTGGGGCACATGTGCGATTAAGCAAGGACTGCTGAATCCCTGCCGGCTTTCTTGGGGTAACGCGGGAAGGGGAACTTTTCCCCGGGAAAGAATCCCCCTCCCGCTTTCATCTTTGTCTCAGCTGAGGAGGTACCTATGGATTTTGTAACGGTTCTGGCCCAGGAGTTTCACCTGCGGCCGCAGCAGGTGCAGGCAGTGATCGATCTGTTGGACGCGGGGAACACCATCCCCTTCATCGCCCGCTATCGCAAGGAAGCCCACGGCTCTTTGGATGATCAGGTGCTGCGGGAGATTGCCGAGCGGCTGGAATACCTGCGGGGCCTGGAAAAGCGCCGGGAGGAAATCCGCAAGGCGCTGACCGAGCAGGAACAGCTGACCGACGAGCTGGCGTCCCGGCTTTCCGCCGCCGCCACCCTGGCTGAGCTGGAGGATCTGTATCGTCCCTTCCGGCCCAAGCGCCGCACCCGCGCCACCGTGGCCAAGGAAAAGGGGCTGGAGCCGCTGGCCCTGTGGCTGCTGATGCAGCTGCCCAGGGGCGATGCGCTGGCGGAAGCGGAAAAGTATGTCAGTGCCGAAAAGGGCGTGGAAAATGCGGAGGATGCGCTTCAGGGCGCGCGGGACATCATTGCCGAATCCGTCAGCGATGACGCGGCCCTGCGCAAGGAGCTGCGGGCGCTGCTGCTGCGGGAGGGCGTGATTGAAACCCGCGGCGCCAAAGACGAGGACAGCGTCTATCGCATGTATTATGAATACAGCGAACCGGTGCCCCGGATGGCCGCGCATCGGGTGCTGGCCATCAATCGCGGCGAACGGGAGGAATTTCTGAAGGTGACGCTGAAAGCACCGGAGGAAAAGGCGCTGTTTACGGTGAAGCAGGCCTTCGTCCGTCCTGGCAGCCAGGGCGCAGAGCAGGTGGCCCTGGCCTGCGAGGACGCATGGGAGCGGCTGCTGTTTCCCTCGCTGGAACGGGAAATCCGCAGCGAGCTTACCGACCGGGCCAATACCGCCGCCATCCGTGTGTTTTCTCAAAACCTGCATCAGCTGCTGATGCAGCCGCCCATTCATGGCAAGGTGACGCTGGGGGTGGATCCTGGCTTCCGCACGGGCTGCAAGCTGGCGGTGGTGGATGAAAACGGGAAGGTGCTGGAAACGGGCGTGGGGCATTTCACCCTGCCGGGCCAGAGCTTTCAGAAGGAGCAATCCGCCAGGCTGATCAAGCGCATGGTGCGGGAACACGGCGTGACCGCCATCGCCATTGGCAATGGCACCGCCTCCCGGGAAAGCGAGCAGTTTATCGCCTCGCTGCTGCCCGAGCTGCCGGGGGTGGCCTATGTGATTGTCAGCGAGGCGGGCGCATCGGTGTATTCGGCCAGCAAGCTGGCGGCCCAGGAATTCCCGGAATATGATGTGTCTCTGCGCAGCGCGGTGTCCATCGCCCGGCGCATGCAGGATCCGCTGGCCGAGCTGGTGAAGATCGATCCCAAGGCCATCGGCGTGGGCCAGTATCAGCATGATTTGAAGCAGAACGAGCTGACGGACGCGCTGGATGGGGTGGTGGAGCAATGCGTGAACGGCGTGGGCGTGGAGGTGAGCACCGCGTCGGCGGAGCTTTTGTCCCATGTGGCGGGCATCGGCCCGGCGCTGGCGAAAAACATCGTGGCCTATCGGGAGGAAAACGGCATCCCGTCTCGGGCGGCGCTGAAAAAGGTGCCCAAGCTGGGGCCCCGGGCCTATGAGCAGTGCGCGGGCTTTTTGCGGGTGGCGGGCAGCAAGAACCCGCTGGACGCCACCGCCGTGCATCCCGAAAGCTATGACGCGGCCAAGGCGCTGCTGGGCGCGCTGGGCTATGAACTGCAGGATGTGAAAAACGGCGGCGTGCCCGGCATGGGGGAGCGGGCGGCGGCCTATGGGCTGGAAAAGCTCAGCGGCGAGCTGGGCCTTGGCCTGCCCACCCTCAAGGACATGCTGGCCGAGCTGCAAAAGCCCGGCCGGGATCCCCGGGAGGATCTGCCCAAGCCGGTGCTGCGCACGGACGTGCTGGACATCAAGGATTTGCAGCCGGGAATGGAGCTTACCGGCACGGTGCGCAACGTGATCGATTTCGGCGCATTTGTGGACATCGGCGTGCATCAGGACGGGCTGGTGCATATTTCCCGCATGGCGGATAAGTTTATCCGCCACCCCTCTGAGATCGTGAAGGTGGGGGACGTGGTGAAGGTCTGGGTGGTGGATGTGGATGAAAAGAAAAAGCGCATCGCCCTGACCATGGTGAAGGATCGGAAATAAATATCGCTTATCCGGCGGCGCGGCCAGGCTCAGGCTGCGCCCCGGATTTTTGAAAGGAAAGATGAGGCATGGATTGGCGGGAGCATCCGGCGCTGCAGCGGCAGTTTGTGCTGGCGGAGGAAAATCTGCGGGCCATGGAGCTGTTTTCCGCGCTGCTCAATGAGCGGCCGGATTATTTCAGCGCTTCCGAGGTGGAAGCCTTTGCCCGGGATTGCGATTTGCCCCGGGATGTGGCCTTTGAAGCGCTGCTGGCCGCCGGATGCGGGCTGGAAAGCGATGTGAATCCCCGGCATCGGCGGCTGGAGGAACGGTATTTCGTGCCTGCCCTGCGGCGATTGGATGCGGCGGAATACCGCAAAAATCCCTATTACCAGACCATTCGCTTTCCTGAAAAAACACTGGGCGGCTGGCAGATGACCCATCAGCAATACAAGCCCTACGAGCTGTTTTGCTATAACGACACCGCCCTGCTCAAAGACGGCCGGGAAATTCCGCCCATCGGCTATTTTACCGAGGAATTCTCTTTCCCGGCGGTGCTGGAAAAGGGCCGGCTCTGGATGGCGATTACCCCCAACGAAGTGGAAACCATGCAGGCAGATATTGACGCGGCGTTTGGCCGCATCGCCGTGTTCGGGCTGGGTCTGGGATATTATCCCTTCATGACCGCCCGGATGGATCCGGTGACGGAGATTACCGTGGTGGAACGGGATCCCAATGCCATCGCGCTGTTTGAAAAGCATCTGCTGCCCCAGTTTCCCCACCGGGAGAAAATCCGTGTGGTGCAGGGGGATGCATACGATTTTCTGGCCCGGGAGATGGGAAACGGGCGGTTTGACTTTGCGTATGTGGATATCTGGCACGATGTGCTGGACGGCACGCCCATGTATCTGCGCTGCAGGCAGCTGGAGCATCGGGCCGGCGGCATCCCCTTCCGCTATTGGGTGGAGCAGAGCATGCTGATCTGGTTGCGGGGGCTGGCGCTTTCCGAATTGCAGGCGGGAGCGGGCCAGCTGCATGATCTGCTGATGTGCAGGGCACAATCCCCGGAGGGCCTGCTTTCCCTGCTTTCGCTGGAGTCCCTTCATGCGCTGGCTCCGGAAATTCCACTGGAGGCTGTGGAACCCGACCGGTAACAGCATTTTCCTTCTTTTCAAGGAAAGTTTTTATATGCTCTTCCAAAATGCGAACAAATGTGCTATAATCATTCCGCTTCCGGGCTCATGAGGCCCAGCGAAGCGAGTTGCGTTTTTTTATCATTTTCCTATACAGCGCTCTTGGAAGAGCGCGCGATGGGAACCGCTCTTTGGCCGCCAGGGCACGGTTCCTCTCGTAAAAACTTCATCGTACCGGAGGTTCAGATGGAAGATCAGATTATTGTGCGCGGGGCGCGGGAGCATAACCTGAAAAACGTGGATATCACCATTCCGCGGAACAAGCTGGTGGTGTTTACGGGGCTGTCGGGCTCGGGAAAATCCTCGCTGGCGTTTGACACGATTTACGCTGAGGGCCAGCGGCGATATGTGGAGAGCATGAGCAGCTACGCCCGGCAGTTCCTGGGCCAAATGGATAAGCCCGATGTGGACAGCATCGAGGGCCTGTCTCCCGCCATCTCCATCGACCAGAAAACCACCGCCCGCAATCCCCGGTCCACCGTGGGCACCGTGACGGAAATTTACGATTATATGCGCCTGATGTATGCCCGGGTGGGCACGCCCCATTGCCCCAAATGCGGCAAGGAAATCAAGCAGCAGACCGTGGACCAGATGACCGACGCCATGATGGCCCTGCCTGAGGGCACCAAGCTTCAGCTGATGGCCCCGGTGGTGCGCGCCCGGAAGGGCGAGCATGTGAAGCTGCTGGAGGACGCCCGAAAGGCCGGGTTTGTCCGCGTGCGCATTGATGGGGACATGTATGAGCTGGACGATGTGCCCGCGCTGGACAAACAGAAAAAGCACCAGATCGATATTGTGGTAGACCGGCTGGTGGTGCGCCCGGGTATTCAGCAGCGTCTGGCCGACAGCCTGGAAACCGCCATGCGGGAATCCGGCGGCCTGGCCGCGGCCCAGGTCGTGCCCGACGGCGACGAAATGCTCTTTTCTCAGAACTACGCCTGCCCGGACTGCGGCGTGAATATCGAAGAGCTGGCCCCCCGGATGTTCTCTTTCAATAATCCCTATGGCGCATGCCCCGTATGCAGCGGCCTGGGCGTGCTGCAAAAGGTCAGCGAGGAGCTGGTGGTGCCCGATCCTGGCAAATCCCTGAATCAGGGGGCTGTGGACTGCATGGGGTGGAACAGCGGCGAGAGCAATTCCACCGCCCATATGATGTTTCAGGCGCTGGCGGATTTCTTCGGCTTCTCCATGGATGCCCCCTTCCGGGAGCTGCCTGAGGATGTGCGCAAAAAAATCTTCTATGGCACCGGCAGCCAGAAAATCAAAATCAAAATGGAAACCGGCTATTATCAGACCACCTATGAGGGCGTGATTCCCTCTCTGGAACGGCGATACCGGGAGACCCAGAGCGAGGGAATGAAGGCTGCCTACGAGGAGTATATGGCGGAGGAAACCTGCCCGGCCTGCCATGGGCTGCGGCTGAAGCCCGAATCTCTGGCGGTGACGGTGGGGGAGAAGAACATCGCCCAGGTCTGCGCGATGAATATCCGCAAAGCCCGGGTGTTTTTCGACGGGCTCACCTTTTCCGAAAAGAACGGCATGATCGCCGCGCCCATCCTGCGGGAGATTGACGCGCGGCTGGGCTTTCTGTGCGATGTGGGGCTGGATTACCTGACCTTGTCCCGGGCCGCGGCCACGCTGTCGGGCGGCGAGGCCCAGCGTATCCGTCTGGCCACCCAGATCGGCAGCGGGCTGATGGGCGTGCTGTATATTCTGGATGAGCCCTCCATCGGCCTGCATCAGCGGGATAACGCCCGGCTGCTGGCCACCATGCGCCATCTGCGGGAGCTGGGGAACACCCTGATCGTGGTGGAGCACGATGAGGAAACCCTGCGCAGCGCGGATTATCTGGTGGATATTGGCCCCGGAGCCGGGGAGCACGGCGGCCATGTGGTGGCCCAGGGCACGGTGCAGGATATTATCAACACCCCCGAATCCATCACCGGCCAGTATCTGTCCGGCCGCAAACGCATCGCCGTGCCCGCATCCCGGCGCGTGCCCCAGGGCTGGCTGACGGTTCACGGCGCGCGGGAGCATAACCTCAAAAACATTGACGTGCGGTTCCCACTGGGGGTGCTCTGCTGCGTCACAGGCGTGTCCGGCAGCGGGAAAAGCAGCCTGGTCAACACCATTCTGTATGGCGCGCTGGCCCACGATCTGAACCGCGCCCGGGCCCGCAAGGCGGATTTTGACAGCCTGGAGGGCGAGGAACAGCTGGATAAGATCATCAATATTGACCAGTCGCCGATCGGCCGGTCGCCCCGGTCCAATCCCGCCACGTATACCGGACTGTTTGATCTGATCCGCCGGGTGTTTGCCCAGCTTCCGGAGGCCAAGATTCGTGGCTATAAGGAAAACCGGTTCTCCTTCAATGTGAAGGGCGGCCGTTGCGAGGCCTGCTCCGGCGACGGGCTGCTGAAAATTGAAATGCATTTCATGGCGGATATTTATGTGCCCTGCGAGGTCTGCCATGGGAAGCGCTATAACCGGGAAACGCTGGAGGTGAAGTATCGGGGGCTGTCCATTGCGGATGTGCTGGATCTGACGGTGGAGGAGGCCATGGATGTGTTTCAGGCCCATCCATCCATCATGACCAAGCTGCAAACCCTCTATGACGTGGGCCTGGGCTATATGCATCTGGGCCAGCCCAGCACCACCCTGTCCGGCGGCGAAGCCCAGCGGGTGAAGCTGGCTACGGAGCTGAGCCGCCGGGCTACCGGCAAAACCATCATCCTTCTGGACGAGCCTACCACCGGTTTGCATATGGACGATGTGAACCGGCTGGTGCAGGTGCTGCAGCGGCTTACCGATGCGGGAAATACCGTGCTGGTGATCGAACATAATCTGGATATGATTAAAACTGCCGATTATCTGATTGATCTGGGGCCGGAGGGCGGCGACGGCGGCGGCCAGATCGTGGCCCAGGGCACGCCCGAGCAGGTGGCCCAGGTGAAAAAGAGCTACACGGGCCAGTTCCTGCGGGAGATTCTTTGAGCAGTGCATGCGCGGCGTTTCGGATGCTCCTTCATCCGGGACGCCGCGTTTTTGCATCATTCCTTCTGGAACTTCTGGGAAAGAAATCTTAAGTCAAGGCGATGCTGGACCTATCTTGAAAAGGGACAGAAAAGGAGCGCAATATGCGCTTCAGCGTGTCAAAACGTTTTTGGGCACGCAAAAAAGGAACGCAATGATGCGCTCCCTTACGGCACTGCCGAATTGAAAGGGCCTTTCTTTCTTCCGAAAGAAAGGCCCTCTCGCTTACATGCTTCGCTTACTTGGCGTATTCCGTGCTCCGGGTTTCGCGGATCACGTTCACACGGATCTGGCCGGGATACTCCATTTCCTTTTCGATGCGCTTGGCGATTTCCTTGGCCAGCACCTTGGTGCCCTCATCGGTAACGTCGTCAGGCTTGACCATGATGCGCACCTCGCGGCCGCTCTGGATGGCATAGCACTTTTCCACGCCGTCGAAGGAATTGGCGATTTCCTCCAGCTTGGTAAGCCGCTTGATGTAATTCTCCAGGGATTCGCGGCGGGCGCCGGGCCGGGCGGCGCTGATGGCGTCTGCGGCCTGCACCAGCACGGCTTCCACCGTCTGGGGCTCCACATCGTTGTGATGGGCCAGAATGGCGTGGATCACATCGGGGCTCTCATGATACTTCCGGGCAAGCTCGCCGCCCAGAGACACGTGGGTGCCCTCCTGCTCATGGTCCACCGCCTTGCCGATATCATGCAGCAGGCCCGCGCGCTTGGCCAGGGCCACATCCGCGCCCAGCTCCGCAGCCATCAGGCCGGCCAGATGGCTCACCTCGATGGAATGCTTAAGCACGTTCTGGCCATAGCTGGTGCGATACCGCATCCGGCCCAGCAGCTTCACCAGCTCCGGATGGATGCCGTGCTGGCCGGTTTCAAACACGGCCTGCTCTCCGGCTTCGCGGATCTGGTTATCCACTTCCTTCTTGGCTTTCTCCACGCATTCCTCAATCCGGGCGGGATGGATACGGCCGTCCATGATCAGCTTTTCAATGGCCAGGCGGGCCACTTCCCGGCGCACCGGATCAAAGGCGGAAACGATCACGGCTTCGGGGGTGTCATCGATAATCAGATCCACGCCGGTGGCGGTTTCCAGGGCGCGGATATTGCGGCCCTCGCGGCCAATGATGCGGCCCTTCATATCGTCGTTGGGCAGGTTAATCACGGACACGGTGGTTTCCGCCACATGATCCGCAGCGCATTTCTGAATGGCCAGGGCGATGATGTTCCGGGCCTTCTTTTCACCCTCCTCCTTGGCGCGGCTTTCGATTTCCCGCACCGTAGCGGCGGCGTCATGGAAGGCTTCCTTCTGCACCCGATCGATCACCATTTGACGGGCTTCGTCCTGGGTCATGGTGGCGATGCGCTCCAGCTCGGTGATCTGCTTTTGCTTGATTTCTTCCGCTTCGTCTTCCAGCTTCTGCGCGTTTTCAAATTTCTGGTTCAGGGCTTCCTCCCGTTCCGAGAGGCCGTCCCGCTTCTTTTCCAGCTGTTCTTCCCGCTTATCCAGGGTTTCCTCCCGCTGGATCATGCGGCGCTCGGAGCGCTGGATTTCCGCCCGGCGGGTGCGGATTTCTTTATCCAGCTCGGTTTTGAGATGCAGGATTTCCTCCTTGGCCTCCAGCAGCATTTCTTTTTTCTTGTCGTCTGCCTTGCGGGTTGCATCGTCCAGGAGCTTTTTCGCGTATTCTTCCGTGCGGCCGATTTTCTTTTCCGCCACGTTTTTGCGATACAGGAAGCCACCGTATCCGCCGGCCGCGCCGGCGATCAGGGCTGCCAGAATAATCCATAGGGCAGTTGGCATGGCAATACTCCTCCTTTCGGTTTCCGATTTTTCCATGATTTTATGTTCGCAAGTTTATCAGTTGAAATACCGCACGAAAAAAAGGCCGTTTTTTCGCACGGCAAAGCTGATTTTCTGATACCGCGTGCTGCCAGCACGCAAGCTTACACACAACTCAAACACACTCTCGCCCGCCGGCCGCGCCGGAAGCGCCATATGCTAAAGCGGCAAACGCCTGCATAGAAAAAATCTCTGGGAACCACCACTGTATCCGAAAACAGCTTGCCTGCTGCGCCGAAACGCAGGCAGACTTTTTAGCCGATCATATCTATTGTACACAGATTCGCCTTTTCTGTCAAGGCTAAAAGCTGGCCAAATGGCATAAAGAAGCAACAAAAAATTACTGCAAAATGGAAAGAAATGGGCGCAGATTGGACAGAAATCGGGGGTTTCAAAGGGCAAAAAATCGTGTATAATATCAGTGTGTGTCATGAAGCCGCAAGCCTGCGTGGCGGGAAATCCGTCATAAGGGGGAGGGGCGGCACGGCAAAAAAGCTCCCTTGAGGGCAAGGATGCGTCCCGGCCCGAAAGCGAAAGGAGGAAAACAGCATGCGGCGTTTTTTGGATGGGGCATGACCGGCTTTTTCGGGCATGCTTATTTTAATGGAAACGGAGGCGCGGCCGATGGGGGATGAACGGCTGGGATTCGTGGGCATCGTGATCGAAGATCTTTCGCAGGCTCCCCGGGTGAATCAGGTGGTGGGCCAGTTTCAGGATATGGTCACGGGCCGGATCGGCGTGCCGGACCATGAACGGAGCCTGGCGGTGATCGGGCTGCTGGTGCGGGGCGACAGCGCCCGCATCGGCCAGTTTACCGGCAAGCTGGGCAATATTCCGGGGGTGCAGGTAAAAAGCGCCCTCACCAAATGCGATAGAAAGGAAACGAAAACGGAATGAAGAAAATGATGAAGCTACTGGCGGCGCTGCTGCTGGCGATGGGGATTGCCATGGTATCCTGCAGCGCGGAGGATACGGCTGCGATGCGCGTGGGCGGGCTCAAGGGCCCCACCGGCATGGCGCTGGCCCACATGATGACGGAAAACACCGGCGCTTACGAATTTACGCTGGCGGGCGCGCCCGACGAGCTCACCGGCCAGATCATTCAGGGCAATGTGGATGTGGCCGCCGTGCCGGTGAATCTGGGCGCGGTGCTGTATAATAAGACCCAGGGCGGGGTGCAGGCCCTGTCGCTGATTACCCGGGGCATGCTGTATGTGCTGGAAAAGGGCGATTCCATTCAGTCCGTGGCCGATCTGCAGGGCAAAACCATTGTCACCGCCGGTCAGGGCGCCACGCCGGAATACGTGATGAATTACATCCTTCAGAGCAATGGTGTGGAAGCCACGCTGGATTTCAAAAGCGAGCACGCGGAAGTGACCACGCTGGCGCTTAACGGCATGGCGGACGTTGTGCTGGTGCCCGAACCCCATGCCACCACCCTGCGGATGAAGGACGACAGCTATCGCGTGGCGCTGGACATTACCGAGGAATTTGCCAGGGCAGCCAGCGAGAACGGCTATCCCCAGGCTCAGCTGAGCATGAGCGTGGTGATCGTGCGCACCGCGTTTGCCCAGGAGCATCCCCAGCAGGTGGCGCAGTTCATGGCGGATCTGGAAGCGTCCATTGCCTTTGCCAATGAGAACGTGGACGCGGCGGCGCAGGAAATTGCAGATCAGGGGATCATTGCTTCCGCGGCGGTGGCCAAGCAGGCGCTGCCCTCCTGTCGGCTGGTGTTCGTGGCGGGAGCGGAGATGCAGGCGCAGGCAACGCCCCTGTATGAGATTCTGTTTGCGGCCAATCCCGCCTCTGTGGGAGGCGCGCTGCCGGACGCGGGTTACTTCTATATGCAGTAAATGATAAAAAATCTGGCGGAAGGGCGTTCCTGGCGATCCGGGAACGCCCTCCTGCGTTATCCCAGAAAGCCCGCAGGCGGGATGACGCGTCATGCGTCGTCCGAAATGTGTCCCTGTCTGCGAAAAAACGAAACGCTGCGTCCGGTTTTTCTGATTTGCCGATGCATATTTTTATGTGACGCTTCTGCGCCGCTTCATGCCTGCCGCTGTATTTTTTCAGCAGGAAAAAGCTGCTTTTGAGCGAATTTCTGATACAAACCCGCGCAAATCTGGCATACTAAAGCCGTGCTTGAAAGGAGCGATGAAGGATGGAACAAATTTCTAACGAAATCAAGAAGGTGCTCAAGGCGGGCATCGGCGCCGTGGCAACCGGCGTGGAAAAAACCCAGGAGGCGATTGAAACCCTGGCCAAGAAGGGCGAGCCCCTTTATGAGCAGGCGAAAACGGCGGTTGTGGACGCGGCGGACAAGGTGAAAAAGGCCGTGGCAGACAGCGGCATCGCGGATGCGTTTTCCTGCCCCTCCCGGGTGGACAGCGTGATTCGGACGCTGCAGCAAATGACCCAGCAGGAGCTGGATCAGGTAACCGCCGCGATTCAGGATATTTACCCCACCCGTCCCCGGCAGGAAAACGCGGAAAATGCGGATGCCGCCGACAAGCCTGCGGAAAATACCGATGCGTCTGCGGATGAAGCGGATACGCCGGACAAGGAAGCGGAGCAACCACAGCAGCCGGACGAACCGGCCGATAATCCGCCGCCCGAGGAGAAGGCTTGAAAAAGTATTGAATATTGCGGGGAAACCATTCTTTGAAAGCCCAAAATGGTTTTTCCCGCCCCCCTCCAAGAAAGACGTATTTAGAGATTGTCGAAAAAGCCCCTATATGCAAAGCGGGATGCAATGCAGGGCTGTAAGCTCTTCATCCTGCACGGAGCGTATCTAAAACATCGTTTTCGACATGCGGATGAATGAATGCGCCCCGGATGGAGAAAGGACAGAAGTCTGTTTCCTTCCTTCATCTGGGGCGCATTATTATTAGGGCGGCTTTTATTTTTTGTTAGGATGCTTTGACCACAAACCATTCGCAATCTTGCCGTACTCCTCAGTTCATGGCCACTTCGTTCATGACCTGAGCAAAGGCGGCGCGGGCGCTGCGCTGCACCATATCCCATTCCTGTTTAAAGCCGGGAGAACGAATCTCCTTGAGGCAGGCGGTGGTTTCCTCCAGCATGCCCACATCGGCCCCCAGCGCCATGCCGGGAAGCAGGGTATCTCCGTGCTGGCGCGTGCCGAGGAAATCCCCGGGCCCGCGCATTTCCAAATCCTTTTTTGCAATGAGAAAGCCATCGCCGGTTTCGCACAGCGTTTTCAGCCGCTCGTTGGGCGCGGCCATCAGAAAACACCAGCTCTCCTTCGCGCCCCGGCCCACGCGTCCCCGCAGCTGATGCAGCTGGGACAGCCCGAACCGATCCGCGTTCTCGATCACCATCACCGTGGCGGAGGGCACGTTTACGCCCACCTCAATAACCGTGGTGGCCACCAGCACGTCCAGCTGCCCGGCGGAAAACGCATCAATCACCGCGGCCTTTTCCGCAGCGTCCTGCTCTCCATAGGTCAGCCCCAGGCGTAAATCGGCCAGCGGCCCGGTGCATAGCTCGGCATACATCTCCTGGGCGCTGCGGGCGTCAATCTGCTCGCTTTCCTCCACCAGTGGGCAGACAATGTACGTCTGCCGCCCTGCCGCGGCTTCCCGGCGAATGAAATCATAGAGCCCGTCCCGCTTTTCCTCAGGCACGATTCGGGTTTTCACCGGCGTGCGCCCGGGGGGCAATTCGTCCACTACGGATAAATCCAGATCGCCGTACAGCACCAACGCCAGCGACCGGGGAATGGGCGTGGCGGACAGCACCAGCTCGTTGGGCGCTTCCGCCGCCTTCAGGGACAGCATCCGCCGCTGCCGCACCCCGAACCGGTGCTGCTCATCGGTGACCACCAGCCCCAGATGCTGATACTGCACGCCCTCGGAAATCAGCGCATGGGTGCCGATTACCGCCTGCCAGCCGCCGGATGCGATCTGCTCCAGCGCCTCCCGCCGGTCTTTGGCCTTCATGCCGCCCAGTAAAAGCCCGCAGCGGATGCCCAGCGGCTCCAGCGTTTTCCGGGCGCTTTCCAGATGCTGCCGGGCCAGAATCTCCGTGGGCGCCATCAGCGCGCTTTGATACCCCGCCCGGGCGGCCAGAAACATGGCTCCGAAGGCCAGCGCCGTTTTTCCGCAGCCCACATCCCCCTGCACCAGCCGTCCCATGGCCTGCGGCGCGGACAGATCGGCGGCGATTTCGGCCAGCACCCGCTGCTGTGCTCCGGTGGGCGGGAAGGGGAGGGATTGCCAGTAGGCCCGGCAATCCGCTTCGCCGGCGGGGATGACAACCCCCGCTTTTCGCTCTCCCCGCAGTGCCGCGGCTGCCGCCTGATACAGCAGCATCCCCTCAAAGGAGATGCGCCGCAGGGCCAGCACCAGGTTTTCCCTGCTGTCCGGAAAATGGGCCTGACGCAGGGCAAAATTCCGCTCGCACAGCTGATGCCGAAGCCGCAGGGAGGGGGGCAGCGTTTCGGGGCAGCAGTCCTCCAACTGGGTCAGGGCCTGACGCATCAGCTCCCGCATGGTCTTGGGCGGAATGCCGCCCATGGCCCGGTAAACGGGCAGAATGCCCCGCTCCTGCACCCGCTGGGGGGATACCATCCGCACCCGGCCCTGCTTGTCCCGGTCCACCCGGCCATAAAGCGTCAGCTCCTGCTCCGGGGAAAGCTGGCCTTGCAGCCAGGGCTGATTAAACCAGACCACCGGCAGCGAGCCCGTTTCATCGCACAGCCGCACGGTAACGGAGGTCATTCCCTTGAACCGGCTGAGCCGGGGCGCGGCCTTGAGATACCCCCGGACGCAGATTTCCCTGCCCGGAACCGCCTCGCTCAGGGACGTGATGGTTTCCGTGTCCTGATAGCGAAGGGGCAGGGTTAAAAGCAGGTCGGCCATGGTGTGCACGCCTGCTTTCTCCAGCGCGTCCAGCCGCGCCTTGCCCAGCCCTCGGAGAGCGCTTAATTCCATCATATCGTTCGCCTGATCTCGATCTGCACCCGCTCATTGGCTGCGGGCTTGCCAAACACGTCCCGGCCATCCCGGATCTCCCGGACGATGCGCAGCGTGTCGGCGTCCACGGCGGTCACTTCCAGCGTTCCCGTCTGCAGCGCCGGGCTTTGCCGCCGGGCCTGCAAAAGGGCGCGCACCTGGCTTTGCAGCGCCGCGTCCTCTTTCCCCCAGGGAAAGGTGCCCCGACAGAAGGGATCGGACGCTCCCTGCAGCCCCGCTTCATCTCCATAATACACGCAGGGAATGCCGGGCAGGGCGCACAAAAGCCGCAGCATGGCAACATACCGGGCCTTGCCGGACGCATATTCCTCTGCCGTGAGCCGCATGGGCCCCCGCTGAGGCTGGGGCAGCTCCTCCCAGGTGCGGCCGCACAGGGCGTTGATGCTCCGGGGCCGGTCATGGCTGCCGGTCAGGTTCATCAGGGAATAATAGAAGGGCGCGGGATAATTCTCCTGCTGGCTGCGGATCAGCCGGCACAGGGCAAATGCATCGGCCCTGCCGGTGAAAAAATCAATGGCCGCGGCGCGAAGGGGATAATTCATCACGCTGTCCAGGGTATCGCCCTGGCAATAGCAGCGCATTTCCCCGTAGGCCACCTTGTGGCTGGCGTCCTCCCATACCTCGCCCAGCACCAGCGCATCCGGGTTTTCCGCTTTCACGGCTGCGCGCAGCTTTCGCAGAAAATCCATGGGCAGCTCATCGGCCACATCCAGCCGCCAGCCGGCGCTGCCCTGCCGCACCCAGCTGCGGGCCACGCCGTCCTTTCCCAGGATAAACGCCTGATACCCGGGATCGGTTTTGTTCACCTCCGGGAGGGTGTGAAAATTCCACCAGCATTTGTATTCGTCGGGATAGCGGGTGAAGGTATACCAGGGATAATAGGGGGATTGGGTGGACTGGCATGCGCCGACCACGGGAAACCGGCCCAGACGGTTGAAATACACGCTGTCCTCCCCGGTATGGCTGAACACGCCGTCCAGCACCACCCGGATGCCCGCAGCCTTCGCATCCCGGCACAGGGCGGCAAAATCCCCATTATCCCCCAGCAGGGGATCAATCCGGGTATAATCCGCCGTGTCATAGCGATGATTGGAGCGGGCCATGAAAACGGGGTTCAGATACAGCACGGTCACGCCCAGCGCCTGCAGATAGGGCAGCTTTTCCCGAATGCCCTGCAAATCGCCGCCGAAAAAATCCCGGGCGCAGTTGTCATCCTCGCCCTCGGGAATGAGCAGGGGCGTATCCTGCCAATCCTCGTGATACACGATCTCTTCCCGCCGGGGATGGGCCGCGCCGCTGCGATAAAACCGATCCGGGAAAATCTGATACATCACGCCCTCCCGCATAAAGGCGGGGGTTTTATAGCCGGGATCATAGACGGTGATCTGCCAGGCCCGGGGGCAATCCGTTTCCAGCCCCTCGCCGCCCATGCCGTCCGCGGGGCCGCCATAGGCGATCACATGGCCGTCCATATCCGCCACCCGGAAATCATACCAGCACAGAATCGGAATTTCCGGCATCACCGCTTCGGCGGCATACCAGCCGTCCGGCTCCTTTTCCATGGGAATCCATTTTTCGCTGCCGTCATAAAAGCGCAAAAGGGCGCTCTGAAGGGGCTCCGCCGCCCGCAGCCGCAGCCGCACCCTGGCCCCGCAGGGGGCAGCGCCCAGGGGAGAGCGGCACAGGAGACGCTGAGAATCATGATATAAATGCATGGCTTTATTCCTTTTAACAGCATTACCAATTAATGATTATAGCAGCTTTTCGCCGCAAAAGCAATCCGAAGGGTCAAAGCGATGGATCGTCCTTGAGCTGCGCCGGATCGCCAAAACCCTCCAGGGTAGGCGCCTTGCGGCTCCAGAGGGTGGGCTCGGTATCCTGCTGCCGGTCGGTGGCGCGGTAAACGAAGGAGCGCAGGGTGTCGAGGGGCTCGGCATTGGAGGAAGGGGCCTTGCCCACCAGCTGGCGCTTATCCGCGCTGGGGGAATGGCCGAAAATCTTGGTATAGGCCCGATAAAAGCTGGTGTAATCCCCAAAGCCCGCTGCCTGGGCCGCCTGGGCTGCGGAAATGCCGCCGCTGAGCAGCTGCTGCACATAATTCACCCGCTTGTGGGTCACATAATCCATCACCGTGGTGCCCGTCATTTTCCGAAACATCTGATTCAAATGACTTTTGCTCACGAAAAACCGCTCCGCCAGCATGTCCAGAGAGATGGGCTGGGTGAAATGCTCGTCCAGATAATACAGAATATGATTGTTCTGCCCCCGGGGCATGGCGCAGGACTGCTGGCGCAGCGGCAGATAATCCTGCATATGGCACAGCATTCGGGCCAGCACCGCTTCAATAAAAATGGGCATGAGGGCCTTTTGCTGGGGCTTGCTCAGGGGCGCGCAGTCGTCCAGCTGCAAAAGGCTTTGGAGGATGCCGGTGGATTCCATGTCCGGCCAATGGAGGGAAAAGGCCGGGTTTCCGCCCTGGGGCAGCACCGCCATCAGCTGCGCCCGCCGCTCAAAGGATAAAACGTTTGGATCCAGATGCAGCGTGACGCGTTCATAGGGCGCTTCCGAATTGACCCGGATGCCGTGATACGCCCCCGGCGGATACAGCATCAGGGTATGCGGCGCCATATGATATTCCACCCCGGACAGCAGCACGTCCACATCCCCCTGCAGAAAATAATAAATCTCCGGAAAGGGATGCGCATGCACCAGATATCCGTTCGAGACAACATGGCTGACATTGTGGCCATAGCCGAAGAGCAGACCGTTAACGCTAATTTGCAAGGAATAACCCCCTCATTTGCCTTTTCTTAGCCATATTATACATGAAACGTGCGATATTTGCAATATAAACCGCGATATTTACCATGGTGTTTAGGGCATGGGACGCTTATAATAAGCATAGACTGAATCACACGGAAATGAGCCAATTTATACAGGCGACGTGTGATTGTGCGCTTTTCTCTGTGCAAAAGCGTCAAAATTGAAGGAGGATACGTCGATGAAAAAGACCCTGGCTCTCGCTCTGGCCCTGTGCCTGGTGCTGGCTGCGCTGCCCGCATCCGCGCTGGAACTGCTCTCCGGGAAGGATACCTATCCCATCCAGACGGACAAGACCGTCAGCTTCTATTGCCAGTCCAACCTCAATCCCCATGAAAAATTCAAGGATTGGCATGAATCCCCCTTCCATAATAATCTTATCAAAATGACCGGCATCAACATCGACTGGATGTTCCCCACCACGGGCACCGACGGCGGCGTGTTCACCAACACCCTCATCGCCGATCCCACCAACCTGCCCGACATCATGGGCGTGCACTGGATGGACAATGCGGCCATGTATCTGGAAGACGAGGTGATCTGGGATCTGACTCCCTACATCCAGGAATACGCCCCCGCGTATTACGCCTTCCTGCAGACCAACCCCGCCTATGACCGCGCCATGAAGACCGACGACGGCCAGTATTACGCCTTCAACTTCTTCCGCGAGGATGGCGGCTGGAACGACACCTATCTGGGCCCGGTGGTTCGCACCGACTGGCTGGAAGAATGCGGCCTGGAAGAGCCCAAGACCATCTCTGAATTCAACAACGTGATCAAGGTGTTCAACGAGAAGTACGGCGCCAAGTTCTCCTTTGCCTGGAGCCGCTTCAATGGGCATGGCGGCGGCCTGGCCGGCGCGTTCGGCGCTTACACCGCCTGCAGCAACACCTACTATGTCCACGACGGCAAGGTTAACTATGCCATGGCTCAGCCTGAATGGCGCACCTACATGCAGTGGCTGGTGGGCCTGTGGAACGACGGGCTGCTGGACCAGGATATCATGACATTGGACGACACCTCCATCAAGGCCAAGATCCACAACGATCAGTGCGGCATCTCCATCACCTCCATGGGCCAGCTGAACAACTGGAACAAGGAACGGATGGCGGACGGCAAGGAACCCGTGTGGAAGGGCATTGCCTATCCCACGGGCGACGACGGCACCCTGGCCAACGTGTTCGGCGGCTTCGGCATCAGCGACTGGACCTTTGTGATCACCAAGTGCGCCGATGAAGAAACCATGAAGCTGGCCCTGCAGCTGCTGGACTATGCCTACACCCAGGAGGGCTTCCTGTTCTGGAACTACGGCGTGGAAGGCGAATCCTGGACCATGGGCGAGAACGGCGTGCCCCAGTACACCGATCTGGTCAAGAATGACACCGACACCGACCCGCAGACCAAGTACGGCGGCGCGACCTGGGGCGCCTGCTGCATCCAGGCGACCAACCTGCTCTATCTGAAGAACTCTCGGGCGGCTATCGAAGCCAACGACACCTGGTTCTATAACTATCCCGATGACGAAGAAAAGAACCTGGCCGTCACCGGCGGCTGGAAGTGGCCCAACGGCATCACCTTCACCCTGGACGAATCTGACGAGCTGGATCTGATCGCCGGCGGCATCAGCACCTATGCTTCCGAAGCTTTCGCCGCGTTCCTCACCGGCACCAAGGACATCAACAGCGACGCCGACTGGGACAACTACATTGCCGGTTACGAAACCCACAACCTGTCTCGGGTTCTGGAAATCCGTCAGGACGCTTACGATCGTTACCTGGCCCGCTAAACCCAAACAAACCTGTTTCGCCCCGGGGGAAAATCCCCCGGCGGCGGAAAGCGGTTCATTTGCAAGGGGCGTTTCATCAAAGCTAAAAAGGCCGCTTGCGAAGAAAAGGGAGAAAGGCGCTCCGAAGGGCTTCGGGCCTCAGGAGCGTCTCCCTCCCTTAGCAGGCGCGGAGGCGGCGCTCAGCGTCCTCCGCGTTTTTCGGTTTTCGCATGGAAGCTTATTTTCTTCAAAAGGGGGCCGCGCCGTATGACCACGAAGATCAAGCCGGTCGAAATCAACCATTATAACAAAGGATCCCTCGGCCAGCGCATTTCCCGGGATTTCAGCCTGAACAAGTATAAATATCTGCTGATTCTGCCTGTGCTGGTTTATCTGTTCCTGTTCTGCTACAAGCCCATGTATGGCCTGGTCATTGCGTTCAAAAATTACAAGCCCACCCGCGGCATCGCCGGCAGCAAATGGGTTGGCTTTCTGTGGTTTGAAACCTTCTTTAAGGATCCCTACTTCTTCCGCCTCATCCGGAACACCTTCCTGCTGAGCCTGCTGAACATCGTGTTCGGCTTCCCGGCGCCCATTCTGCTGGCGCTGCTGCTCAACGAGGTGGGCAACAACAAATTCAAGCGCACCGTGCAGACCATCACCTATATGCCCTACTTCATTTCGATGGTGGTCATGTGCTCGATCATTAGAATTTACTGCCAGGAGAACGGCCTGTTTTCGCAGATTGCCGAGTTCTTCGGCGGCTCAAGAAAGAATTATCTGATGGACGCCGGGGCGTTCCGGCCCATCCATGTGCTCTCGGGCATCTGGCAGGGCATTGGCTGGAATTCCATCATTTATTTGGCCGCGCTGGCGGGCATTGATCAGGCCCAGTATGAGGCCGCCCGCATCGACGGCGCCAATCGCTTCCAGCAGGTGCTGCATATTACCATCCCGGGCATCCTGCCCACCATCGTGGTTCTGTTCGTGCTGCGCATGGGCAGCATCCTGAACGTGGGCTATGAAAAAGTGCTGCTGCTGTATAACACCAGCATCTATGAAACCGCCGACGTGCTTTCCACCTATATCTACCGCATGGGCCTGGAAAGCCAGAAGTATTCCCTGTCCACGGCCGTGGGCCTGTTCAACACGCTGGTGAACATCGTATTCCTGGTGCTCACGAACTGGATCAGCCGGCGGACCACCGAGTCCGGGCTGTTCTGAGAGGAGGCGCTTGAAATGACGAATATTGAAAAAGCGCAGGTTAAGCATAACGCCATCCGCAAATCCGTGGGCGATCGGATTTTCGATACCTTCAACACCATCCTTCTGCTGATGCTCTGCTTTATCACGCTGTATCCCATGTGGTATGTGCTGTGCGCATCGTTCACCAAGAACAGCTATCTGGTGGCCCATCCCGGGGCGATCTTCTGGCCCCACGGGTTCAATGTGGGCTCCTATAAGCTGGCGTTCAGCCATCCGCTGATCCTCAGCGGCTATAAGAACATCCTGATCGTGTTGGCTGTGTCGCTGCCCATTAACATCGCGCTGACGCTGTTCTGCGGCTATTTCCTGGCTTCCAAGAACGTGCTGCTGAAAAAGCCGGTGCTGTTCATCATCATGTTCACCATGTTCTTCAACGGCGGCATGATTCCTTCGTATCTGAACGTGCGCGATCTGGGGCTGTACAACAGTCTCTGGGCCCTGATTCTGCCCGGGGCCATGAGCGTTTATAACGCCATCATCTGCCGAACCGCCATTGAAGCGGTGCCGGACAGCCTGACTGAATCGGCGTACATTGATGGGGCGAACGATCTGATTATCGTGTTCCGGATTATCCTGCCCCTGATTATGCCTACCATCGCCGTGCTGCTGCTGTATTACGGCGTGGGCCACTGGAACGCCTGGTTCAACGCTTCCATCTACCTGAAGGACAACACCAAGCTGCCCATTCAGAACGTGCTGCGGTCCATTCTGATTGCCAACTCCAACATCCTCAATTCCGCCGCTGCGGAGAATGATCAGGTGAATGAATTCGCCGAGGCCATTAAGTATTCCACCATCATCCTCACCACCGTGCCCGTGCTGTGCATCTATCCGTTCCTGCAGAAGTATTTCGTCAAGGGCGTGATGATCGGCGCGGTCAAGGGCTGAGAATACCAACAGAACGGGCGGACTCTTTACCTGCCGCCCCTGCGCCCCGGAATGGAGAGAAACGGAAAAGCCTTCGTTTTCTTCCCCACCCCGGGGCGCATTCGACGTTTCTATAAAATTTGTTTTATCCGTATGGCTTTCTTGGGAGGGCGCGGGAGGGGGTTCTTTGGCCGCAAAGAACCTCCTCCCGCATAATCGTTTTTTTGCTTTTCTCGTTTCTGAAAAATCTTGACTTTTTGCGCGGCGTGCGGTATAATCCTTTAGTAAGCCGCTCGGGAGGGGCTCCTTAAATGCGGAAACGCTGCCCCATGGCTGAAACATGCTATTCTTTCCTCTAAGATAGGCCCGGCGAGTAAATAACAGGAGGTGCTGCCCATGTACGCGATTATTGCGACCGGCGGCAAACAGTACCGTGTGTCTGAGGGAGACACCATCTACATCGAAAAGCTCGAAAACGAAGTTGGCGACGTGGTTTCTTTCCCCGTCATGATGCTCTCTGGCGAGACCATTGAAGTGGGTTCTCCCTATATCGAGGGCGCTACCGTGACCGGCAAAGTCGTGCGCCATGGCAAGGGCGAAAAGATCGTCGTGTTCAAGTATAAGAGCAAGAAGAATTATCGCCGCAAGGCTGGCCATCGTCAGCCCTTCACCCAGGTGGAAATCACCGGCGTGAACGCCTGACCCGAATGATCCGCCTTTCGCTTTATCGGGCCGGCGAGGCAATCACCGGCTTTGAATGCAAAGGCCATGCGGGCTACGCGGAGGAAGGCAGCGATATTGTCTGCGCCGCCGTTTCCGTGCTTGCCACCACCTGCGTGAACGCGCTGGAAAGCGTGGCGGGGGTGAAGGCAAAGGTGGAAATCGCGGACGGATATATGAAAGCGCTGCTGCCCGATGATAAGTCCCATGACGCGCAGGTGATCCTGCGATTCCTGCGCCAGGGCCTGAGCGATTTGGCGGAGCAGTATCCCCGATATCTTCGGCTCACTGAAATTTGATCATTGGAGGAAGCAAATATGTTGAAGCTCAATTTGCAGCTTTTCGCCCATAAAAAAGGTATGGGCTCCACCCGTAACGGCCGCGACAGCGAGTCCAAGCGCCTGGGCCCGAAGCGGGCTGATGGCCAGTTCGTGCTGGCCGGCAACATCCTGGTTCGTCAGCGGGGCACCAAGGTGCATCCCGGCCTGAACGTGGGCATCGGCAAGGACGATACCCTGTTCGCCAAGGTGGATGGCATCATGCGCTTCGAGCGCAAGGGCAAGTTTGACAAGCAGGTGAGCGTGCATCCCGTGGCCACCGAAGCTGCCGCCCAGTAATTCCATCAGCAATGAGGAGCCGTTTCGTTTCCACGGAACGGCTCTTTTCTTGTTAGGGCAAGAGGACGGGACGCGAACCTGGGCTTGGATGCGGCTGCACGCTGCATCCCCCAAAAGCCGCTTATAAGGAGGCCTGTATGCGAAATCTGGAAACCAGCCGCCTGCTGCTGCGGCCCTTCACCTGGGAGGATTATCCCCTGATCTATGGCATTTCCTCGGATCCGGATACCGTAAAATATCTCTATTATTGGGGCCGCCCGGACATGACCGCCGAGCAGGACGCGCGGCGCTTTCTTCGCTACGCCATAGGCGCGTATGAAAAAACGCCTGTCAAATCCATGGAGTATGCGCTGGTGCGCAAAACGGATAGCCGGGCGATTGGCGATGGCAGCATCGAGCTGCTGGATGACGGCTTCTCCGCCGAGATCGGCTGGATTCTGCTGCCGTCCTTCCGGGGCCAGGGCTATGTGACCGAGATGGGCTGGGAGCTGCTGCGATATGGCTTTGAGGAGCTGGGCGTGGAGCGGATCATCGCCCATTGCGATGCGTTGAATGCGCCGTCCTATCATGTGATGGAGCGGCTGGGTATGCGCCGGGAGGGCGTGGCGAGGGAAGTGCGCCCGGCCAAAACGATCGGCGGCCGGCGTGGCGATGAATGCACCTATGCCATTTTGAAGCGGGAATGGGAGATTCAGCGGATGCAGGCGCAGGTGCTGGCAATGCCCTGGCATTTCGATGGATTTATGGATGTGCCTGAGCTGACGGATGGGGAGATTCGGCTGATCTGCGCCAAGAAACGGCCGCAGGATGGAATCGACCCCGCCGTGCCTTCTTACTTTTTCCTGATCGTCCGGGGCGGCGAGGCGATTGGCAGCGTTGATCTGCGGCTGGGGTATACGCCCTTGCTGTTTTATGCGGGAAACATTGGCTATGACGTTCTCGAATCCCAGCGGGGGCATGGCTATGCGGGCCGGGCATGCCGGCTGCTGTGGCCGGTGCTGCGGCACCACGGAATGGGCTGCGCGGTGATTACCAATGATAGCGAAAACGCCGCGTCCCGGCGGGTGTGCGAAAAGCTGGGAGCGCGGCTTTTGTGCCAGGCGGATGTGCCGGAAACCATGCCCATGTACGCCCACGGGCTGCACCGGGCCAACATTTTCCTGATGGAGGACGCGGCGTGCGGATTGTGATCGAAAAAGCCCTGCGGCGGCTGACGCTGCTGGATGAAGAAATGGGGGAGATGCTGTGCTGTCCTGTGGGACTGGGCAGCTGCCCGATCGGTCCCAAGCAGTGGGAAGGGGACGGAAAAACGCCGGAGGGGACGTATTTTGTCTGCCTGAAAAAGCAGGGAAAGCATGGCCCGTCTCTGGGGGTAAGCTATCCCAATGTGGCGGACGCTGGGCGCGCAGGGGCGGATGCGGCACTGATTGCCTGCATCCGGGCGCGTGAGGCTGCCGGAGAACGGCCGCCTTGGGGCACCACCCTGGGCGGGGAAGTTTATATCCATGGCGGCGGCGCGGCGCGGGACTGGACGGCGGGCTGCATTGCGCTTTCGGATGCCGACGCGGAGCGGCTCTACCAGTTGACGCCACTGGGCACGGCGATCGAAATTCGGGCTTAAAAGCTGCACAGAGGGAACCATTCGCTGCAGCAAAGGGATGGTTCCTTTTTTTACTCCTATCGCTGTTAGCACTCTTTTTTAATGAGTGCTAAATTTTTGTTGCATTTTGGATTAAGACGTGCTATAATAAGCTTGACCCTAAGAAAATCATACCCGCGAGGGAGGCAGACATCATGGAAACCAAGGGCAATATTTCAATTCATGCGCAAAATATTATGCCGGTGATCAAGCGCTGGCTGTACTCGGACAAAGATATTTTCATCCGCGAGATGGTGAGCAACGGCTGCGACGCCGTGACCAAGTATAAAATGCTCAAGGGAGATACCGGCGAGGATTTGCGGGTCACCGTGACGGTGGATAAGGAAAACGGCGAGCTGCGCTTTACCGATAACGGCATCGGCATGACGGCGGAGGAAGTGGAAAAGTACATCAATCAGGTGGCCTTTTCCAGCGCTGAGGAATTTCTGAAGAATTATACCGGCGATGATAAGGGCGGCATTATCGGCCATTTTGGCCTGGGCTTTTATTCCGCGTTTATGGCCGCCGATAAGGTGACCATCGACACCCTGTCCTATCAGGAGGGGGCGGAGCCTGTGCTTTGGGAGAGCGAGGACGGCATGGCCTTCACCATGCGCACCGGCGCACGGACAGAGCGGGGCACCACCATCATCCTGCATATCATGGAGGACGAGAAGGAATTTCTGGATGCGGGCCGGGTGCGGCAGGTGCTGGACCGGTACTGCGGGTATATGAGCGTGCCCATTTATCTGGAGGATCTGAGCAAGCCTGCGGAGGAGAAGCCCGCCGAGGATGAAAATTCCGCCGCCAACGAAGATCAGGAGCCCAAGGTGCACGGCACCGAGGAAGAAGAAAAGGCGGAAGCGGCCAAGCCCATTAACGATGTGCATCCCCTGTGGCTGAAGAATCCCAAGGACTGCACCGACGAAGAATATAAGGAAACCTATCATAAGCTGTTCCACACCTTCGAGGATCCGCTGTTCTGGGTGCATCTGAACGTGGATTATCCCTTCAACCTGAAGGGCATTCTGTATTTCCCCCGGATTAAAAAGGATTTCGGCGGCCAGGAAGGCGAGATCAAGCTGTTCAACCGGCAGGTGTTCGTGGCGGACAATATCAAGGAGGTCATCCCCGAATTCCTGATGCTGCTCAAGGGCGTGATCGATTGCCCTGATCTGCCGCTGAACGTAAGCCGGTCCTTCCTGCAGAACGACGGCTATGTGCGCAAGCTGTCCGCCCATATTACCAAGAAGGTGGCCGATAAGCTCAACGGCCTGTTCAATACCGAGCGCAAGCAGTATGAAACCTACTGGGACGATATTCATCCCTTCGTGAAGTACGGCTGCGTGCGGGATCAGAAGTTCTATGAGATGGTGAAGGGCAGCCTGCTGCTCAAGACCACCGGCGGCGAATATCTGACCCTGGAGGAATACAGGGCCCGAAACGAGGGCAAGGCGGACAAGAAAATTTATTACACCACCGAGGCCAATCGTCAGGCGGCGGCCGTGGCGCTGTATACCAATCGTGGGATCGATGTGGCCGTGATGGACACGCTGATCGACATGAACTTCATGAGCTTTATGGAGTTTGGCGGCGGCAATGACGGGCTGCAGTTTGTGCGGGTGGACGCGGATGTGTCCGGCCTGACGGAGGACAGCGAGGAAGGCAAGGATATCGACCAGGCGCAGATGGAGAAGCTGTTCCGGGATGCGCTGGGCGATCAGACCCTGACCGTGAAGCTGGAAGCGCTGGCGGACAAGGCGCTGCCGGTGATGCTGGTGGAGGAAGAGCAGGTGCGGCGCTACAAGGAAATGAGCGCCATGTATGGCCAGGATTTTGGTTTCCCCAGCAAGTACACGCTGGTGCTGAACCGCCAGTGCCCCACCATCCGGGAGCTGGCCGCCATGGAAGAAGGCGAAACCAGCAAGCTGCTGTGCCAGCAGCTGTTTGATGTGGCGCGGCTCTCCGGCCGGCCGCTGGAAGCGGCGGATCTGAAGGATTTCATCGCCCGCAGCAACAAGCTGGTGGAGCTCCTTGCGGCGAAGGCGTAAGGAAAAAGCATTGTGCTGGATCAGGCCTTTGCGTGATTTCGCCCCGGGTTACTGCCTTAACGGCATGCGCGGGTTTCAGGCCTGCGTTTCCCCTTCTCTTCTTTCCGCAACCGCAAGCGGCGCGGCGGAACACTTCCGCTTCCGCCGCCTGGGGTGATTCGTTCAACGCACTATGGCATTTCATGCCGCGCCTGTCACTGGCAGACGGGTTGTTTCTCTCACCCCATTCAAGAAAGCGATCAAGATAATCATGCGCCCCAGATCGGGAAGGAACAAAAGCTGGTTGCCTTCCTTCATCTGGGGCGCATGTTATGTTTATAGAAAAAATGATTTGATATGCAGCTTGTCAAAACATCCTGTATGGAGTGTACTCCAACAGGAGCTTTTGACACGCAGATAGAAGCGTATCTGATTCAAAGGGCGAGCCGAAAAAAAGGATGGCCGTTTATGCGGCGGCTTAAGCGTCCCTCAGCCCAGCAGCATGTCGGTCAGAACATCCTTGCTCTGCACGCCCACCAGGCGCTTTTCTTCCTGGCCGTTCTTAAAAAGAATCAGGGTGGGGATGCTGTTCACATGATAGCGCATGGCCAGCTCGCCTTCCTCATCCACGTTTACCTTGCCCACGTAGGCCTTCCCCTCTGCGTCCTCCGCCAGTTCCTCCACCACGGGGGCGATCATCCGGCAGGGCATGCACCAGGTGGCCCAGAAGTCCACCAGCACGGGCTTATCCGCCTGCAAAACCAGCGATTCAAAATTATCTTTCGTCAGCTTCAGTTCCATAATTCGTTTCTCCTTCCTTCTGCACAGCCACGATCCGCGGCTGCCATTGCCGCTTTTTTCCCATGCGCTTTTCCGCCAGGCGCAGCAGCCCATAGGACAGGGCCATCAGCCCGATCCCCAGGGCGGCTCCGGCGATTTCGCTTTGGAAAAGGCGCATGCCTGCAAACAGCCCCGCCAACAGCAGCAGGAGGGGCAGCACATAGGCCAGCAGCGACGCTTTCACTACCTGCTGATCCGGCATTTCCACTTCCACCCGGCTGCCAACCGGCGCATCGCCCGGAATCCAGGCCAGGGTTTCATGCTGATGCCCGGCGCAGGCGCCGCAGCTTTGGCAGGCCTCCGGCCGCTGAAAGCAAACCGACACCCGTCCCTGCTCCGATGCCACCACCCGTCCTTCTCTTCGCATGGCCGCGCCTCCTTGGTGAAAAAAGCCTTTTCGGAATCTGGTTCCGCTTGTATTATACCACGCTCCGGCGAAAATTAACAGGCCGTGATACGGATATTTTCCGCGTCTGCTCCGGACGCCTCCTGGGCCAGTGCCAGAATCATCGCCGCTTGGGCCGGAGTCAGCTCCGCGTCCAGAATGATGGTGACGTTTTCGCCCCGTGCCACGCACAGTGCCCGGCCGTAGCCCATGCCGCTCAGCGCCGCTTCCACTGCCAGCTCCGTTTCCCGGCATTTCTGCATTTCCAGCAGCGCTGCTTCCGCTTGCGCCTGTGTTTCCGCTGATACGCTATCCGCCGCCAGCGTCCGAAGCGTTTCCTCCTCCCGTGTCCGGGTCTCCTGTCGCCGGGCGCGATAGGCGTCCACCGGATGGGGCGTGGGGGAGGGGACGGGCGTGACCACCGCTTCCACCGGCAGCGTCATTCCGGTCTGCGCTGCGGGGGCGCTTTTTTCCCGGGCGGCGGTAAGGCCCAGCGCCAGCGTCACCGTTCCGATCATCAGCAGGTTCAGCACCCG
This sequence comes from uncultured Clostridia bacterium, assembly GCA_934630705.1. Lineage (GTDB taxonomy): Bacteria > Bacillota > Clostridia > Christensenellales > Aristaeellaceae > RUG563. The sequence goes on from CAKTWP010000002.1 coordinate 167,128, forward strand.
ATCCTTCCATTTTTTCTTTCGGGGAGAGAGCGTTTCATTTTTACGCATTTTTTCCATGCTTTCCTCCTCAGGGCGCTGCTTCCATGGGAAATACCGCGATGGCCCCGGCGGGCAGCCCCAGCAGCGCCTGCGCGGCCTGAAGCAGATTCAGCCGCACGCCCACATCCCCGGCCCCCGCCGCCACGATCACCGCGCCCACCGGTGTTTTTCCGCCGGATGAAAGCACGCCATCCTCCCCGGCGTAATACACCGAAACCCGGGTTTCCCCCGCCCCGGCAATGGCGGACAGGGTGGCGCTGATGCGCATTTCCTGCGCGCTCATGGCCGCGCCGCCGGAGGACGCGCCGGGCCACAGCAGGCACAGCGCCGCGCCGACGCCCAATGCCAGCAGCCAGCCCAGCCCCCGGATTCCCCTCATTTTTTCCAGCAATTGTTTCACATTATCCCCCGCAGCAGCGAAAATACCGTCCGCAGCATGCACAGCAGCATGCACAGCCCCGCCCCCAGGTCGGCATATCGCCGGCTGTCTCCCTCCGGCAGCAGCAAATCCATCAGCATCCGCGCCAGACCCAGGCCCACCATGCTTTGCAAAAAGTTCTTCATCGCAGCATCACCGTCAGATTCCCCACCACCAGCAGCTGGGCTACCAGCAGCAGAAACATGGCCCCCACCGACAGCTGCACCACCATCAGCAGCATCAGCACCTCTGAGAATTCCTGCATGCAGGCGCTGACCCGGCTGTCCGCCACCGGCTCCAGCAGCGCCGCCGCGGCCCGATACAGCATGGCCCCGGCCAGAGTTTGGAGCATGGGCCCTGCCGCCACGGACAAAAGGAGCATGAGCCCCGTCAGCCCCAGCGCGTTTTTAATCAGCAGCGACGCGCCTACCAGCGTGTCCATGGTATCGGCAAACATGCCGCCCACCACCGGCACGAAATTGTCCACGGCGTATTTGGCGGTGCGCAGCGTCACGCCGTCCGCCGCAGCCACGCCCAGCGATTGGAGGGCGGATACGGAGATGAACACCGTGAACCCCACCCCCAGCGTCCAGCTGGCCAGCGACCGCAAAAGGCCGCTGAGATGAGCAATGGAAATGCGGGGGGAGAGATGGCGCAAAATGGTGGTCACGGCGGCGGAAAGGCACAGCGGCAGCGTCACGGAGCGCACCAGCGTAGTCATGGTGCCGCAGGCGGCCACCACCGTGGGCTGGAAAAACGCCGCCCCCGCCGTGGCCCCCACTGCCGCCAGCAGCGTGAGCAATTGGGGAAACAGCGCCTGCATCAGATCCGCCATCCGGGTTACGCTGCTTTGGCACAGCCGCATATGGGTGGCCACGTCCTGCGCCATGCATCCCGCCAGCAGCAGAAAGCACCCTGCGCTGATGGCTTCGCCCAGGGACGATTGCGAAAACGCGCCCCGCATCCGTTCCAGCACGCCGCAGAATATGGCGGGCACCAGCAGCCGGGCCAGATGCCAGGCACTGCCGCTGAGGGCGCTGAGCAGCTGTCCGGCCAGCGAGCGCACAAGCGCTTCCCCGCTCAGCGCCATTTCGCCCCGGGCCAGCCGCAGAATCAGGCTGCGCAAATCCTCGCCGCCGGGAAACGCCGCATCGTAGGCTGCCTGCCAATCCCCCAGGGACAGGCCGTCCAGCGTGTGTTCCAGCCCCTGCGCCAGCCCTTCTCCCCGGGCGGGCAGCGCAATGCACAGCAGCAGGAGCACGATCGCCCAGCATTTCTTCATATCCGTTACGTTCCTCTCGTCCCGTCAGGGCACCAGCGCCAGCGCCATTTCCCCGATTTCCAGAATCAGCGGCAGTGTTTCGGCCAGCAGCAGGGCTTTGCCGCAAAAGGCGGCCTTGGCGGCCAGACCGCTTTCGCCCGCGTCCTGACAGGCCTGGGCGGCAAACTCGCTCAGATAGGCAATGGCGATCAGCCGAAGCAGCGTGGCCACGGTGCCGTCTCCCAGCCCTGCCTTTCGGGACAGGTTTTGCAGCGCTTCCACCGCCGGTCCCAGATGCGACAGGGCGGCAAACAGCACCATCGCTCCCGCTGCCAGCGAAACTGCCGCTCCCGCCTGCTGATGGGCAGGCCGCAGCAGAAAGGCCATCAGCGCTGCCGCCGCGGCAAACCCGGCCATCCGCAGCGCGTCGGTCATGGCAGGCCGAAAATGGACTGGGTGAGGGTGAGCAGCTCCCCGGCCAGAGAAACCACCATCAGCAGCACCACGATCATCCCCGCCACGGTGGCCACGGTGGCAATATCCTCCCGCCCTGCCCGGGTGAGCACCTGGCTGATCACCGCCACCAGCAGCCCCACTCCGGCGATCTTCAGCAGCACATCAATGCGCATGATTCCTCCTCCTCAGCACAGCAGAATAAACACCGCCGCCCCCGCCAGCCAGCCCAGCTGCGGATACAGCCGCCCGCTGCGGGTCTGGCGTTCCCGGGCATCCTGGCAAAAGCGCGTCCATTGGTCTTGCGCATAAGCCAGCGCCTGAAGCTGGGCCGCAGGCGTGGGGGCGAAGAGCCCTCTCAGGCATGCCCGCAGCGCGGCGATTTCCGCCTCGGTCAGCAGGGGATCCCGGGGCAGCGACGCCAGCAGGACGGATGGCTCCTGCGCCGGGGCGGTATCCAGCAGCGTTTTCAGCGCGGATAACGCCGCCGGGCCCTGAGCCGCGCCAGCCGCCAGCAGCGCCGGCAGCGCAGCGGTTTCCGTTTCCAGGGCGCAGCGCATATGCATCAGCGCCCGTTCCCAGCCCTCCAAGGATCGCAGCCGGGCGGCCAGATGCCGGGCGGAAAGAAACCCTCCGCTCACGCAGACCGCCGCTGCCAGCGCCGCGCCTAACAGCCGCATTTCCCTGCCTCCTCTATTTCCGGCGGAACGCCCACGCCCCGCAGCACCACCACCTGCTCAAACCCGCCGGGGCCCAGCAGGGGGGAAAGGGTCTTTCGCCGCCGCAGATCGCAAAGGCCGCCCCCGTGCACCGTGGCCAGCAGGCGCACGCCCCAGCGCAGGGCTTCCGCCAGCGCCGCAATCTCGCCGGGCGCGCCGAGCTCATCCGTGGCAAGCATACGCGGGCTCATGGCCCGCAGCAGCAGGCGCAGGGCCTCGGCTTTGTTCCCGCCGGTGATCACATCGCAGCAGGGCCCCACATCCAGCTGCGGCGCGCCCTGAAAGCAGCCGGCGATTTCCCCGCGTTCATCCGCCACGCCCACGCTGATTCCCGCTTCGCTGTGCAGCCGAATCAGATCCCGCAGCAGGGTGGTTTTCCCGCTGCCGGGCGGGCCGGCGATCAACGTGCTCCGATTCCGAACCTGTGGGAATATCGCCGTGCCCACACCCCGGATTTCATGGGCCATGCGCACGCACAGGCTGCTGATTTCCGTCATGCCCCCCGGCCCCATCCGGCCGCAGACCCCCAGCCGATGCCCCCCGGCCAGCGGGATAAATCCCTGGCGCAATTCCTGCGTTCGCGCCGCCAGCGCATAGCCGGACAGGGCCTGGGCCGCCTGCAGAATTTCTGACGTCGTCAGGGGATGCACGCCTTGCCATACGCCGCCTGGCAGCAGCGCCTGCAGCGGCTGTCCCGGCCGCAGCCGTACCTCCCGTGCCCGGGATAAATCCGTGGCCTTCAGCGCCCGTTCCATGGGCACAATGCTTTGCCAATCCATGCCCTATGCATATGCACAGCCGCCAGACAATATACGCTGAATACGCATCCGTTTTTTCTCTGTCCGCCCATAGCCAGACGGCAAAAAAGCTGGTATAATAAGCTGTGCAGGCAAACAAAGGAGGAAGCGCGGATGAGCGAACCGGAGCAACGGAAAAGCGGCGGCTGGTTTGGCAACCGGCGGGTTGTGCGGCTGATGCTGCTGGCGGCGCTGCTGGCCCTGGGATTGATGAATTTTACCACGCTGTGCCAGTATGTGGGCTATTTATGGCATATTGCCCAGCCGCTGGTGGTAGGCGCGGCCATTGCCTATGTGATGGAATTGATTGTAAAGTATTTCGAGGGGCTGTTTTTTCCCAAGCGGCAAAGCCCCATGGCCCAGAAGGCCCGGCGGTTTCTGTGCGTGCTGCTGGCCGCGGCGCTGATGGTGGGCACGGTGATGCTGCTGCTGCGGATGGTCATCCCCGGTCTGGCGGACGCCATTTCCGTGCTGGCCCGGGAGCTGCCGGTGTATGTGGACCGGCTGCAGGCCTGGATTCTGGAAAACCGCGCCCATTTCCCGCCGCTGGCGGATGCAGTGGAGGAAATGCAGCTGGATTGGGAGGGCCTGCGCAACGCCGTCACCACCCAGCTGATGGGCAGCTTCAGCGGCATTCTCAGCTCCACTTTTTCTATCATCACCGCCGTTACCGGCGGGGTGGCCAGCTTTTTCATGTCCCTGATTTTTGCGGTGTTTCTGCTGGTGGGGAAGAAGAAGCTGCGGGTGCAGTATGACCGGGTCACCCGATCCTTTGTGCCTGAAAAGAAGCTGGATATCATCAACCATATTTTCTCCGTGGCCCATAAATGTTTCTCGGGCTTTATTGTGGGCCAGAGCCTGGATGCGCTGCTGCTGGGCGTGCTCACGGCGCTGGGCATGCTGGCGTTTGGGATGCCCTACGCGGTGATCGTGGGCGTAATCAGCGGCACCACGGCGCTGATTCCCATTCTGGGCGGCTATATCGGCGCCATTGTGGGCGCGTTTCTGGTGTTCACGGTCAGCCCCATGCAGGCGTTCTGGTTTCTGGTGTTTATCATTGTGCTGCAGCAGGTGTCCGGCAATCTGATTTATCCCCGGCTGGTGGGCTCCAATATCGGGCTGCCGGGCATGTGGGTGCTGGTGGCGGTTACTATCGGCGGCGGCCTGGGCGGTATCGCGGGCATGCTGCTGGGCGTGCCTATTATGGCCACCATTTACGCCCTGCTGCGGGAATGGATTGCCGCCCGGGAAAAGCGGGGCGTTTCCGCAAAGGAATAACGGCCTTGGGCAGGATGCAGCCATCCATCGGCCCCTGAAAGGAGCAGCGCATGAACGAAACAAATTCCCTTCCCGCCCTTTTGACCCAGCGCATCGACGCGCTGCTGTCATCCCGGGAGCGGGTGCTTCTGGCCATTGAAGGGGGCAGCGCCAGCGGGAAAACCACCCTGGCTTCCGCGCTGGCAGCGGCGTATGCCTGCCCGGTTTTCCATATGGACGATTTCTTCCTGCAGCCTGCGCAGCGCACCGCCGAGCGACTGGCTCAGCCCGGCGGGAATGTGGATCGGGAGCGGTTTTTATCCGAGGTGCTGCTGCCGCTTCGGCAGGGGCGGCCAATCAGGTATCGGGCTTATGATTGCTCCGTGTCCGCCATCGGCCCGGCCCGGGAAATGCTGCCAGGACGGCTGAACGTTGTGGAGGGGGCCTACAGCCTGCATCCCGATCTGGCGGATTATTATGATCTGCGGGTGTTTCTGGCTATCGATCCGGAGCTGCAGCGCAGCCGCATTCTCCGCCGAAACACGCCGGAAATGGCCCAGCGGTTCTTTGATCGCTGGATTCCGCTGGAGCAGCGGTATTTTGACGCGCTGAAGCCCCAGGCAAAATGCGAAATCGTGCTTCATACGGCGGCGGTTTGAGCCGCCGCTGTTTTTTCGCGGCTTTTTCCTGTCTCCAGGCGCTTTTGTCATTGCCCCTTTCCCCAATCCGTGGTAAACTATACATGGTTTTCTGGAACCGATTGTCTAATTGGAGGCGAATGAGAATGGAACGACCCAATGCTTGGCTCTCTTATGACGCGCAGGCGCTGGCCGCGCTGGAGGAAACCAGCAAGAATTATCGTCATTTTCTGGATAACGGCAAAACCGAGCGGGAATGCGTTGCCCAGGCTGTAGCTGCGGCCCAGAAGCAGGGCTACGTGGATCTGCAGGACGCCATCCGCGCCGGCAAGCAGCTGCAGCCCGGCGACAAGGTATACGTGAACGTGATGGGCAAGGCCGTGATGCTGTTCCTGCTGGGCCGACAGCCCCTGGAGCAGGGCGTGAACATCGTGGGGGCGCATATTGACTCTCCCCGCATCGACGTAAAGCAGAACCCCTTCTATGAGGACACCGACATCGCCTATGCCGACACCCATTATTACGGCGGCATCAAGAAGTATCAGTGGGTGGCCCGGGCGCTGGCGCTGCATGGCGTGGTGGCCAAGAAGGATGGCACGCTGGTGAACGTGGTCATCGGCGAAAGCGATGAGGATCCCGTGGTGGGCATTTCCGATTTGCTGATCCATCTGGCGGGCGATCAGATGGGCAAGAAGGCCAGCGAAGTGGTGGGCGGCGAGGATCTGGACATTATCCTCTGCGGCAAGCCGTTGGCAGGCGAGGAAAAGGAGCCTGTGAAGGCGCAGCTGCTCAAGCTTCTCAAGGATAAATACGGCCTGGACGAAGAAGACATGCTCTCCGCCGAGATCGAAGCCGTGCCTGCCGGCAAGACCCGGGACTTTGGCCTGGATCGCAGCATGCTGCTGGGCTATGGGCATGACGACCGGGTATGCGCGTATGCGTCCATGGAAGCCATTCTTTCTCTGACCGAGACCCCGGAATACACCTGCTGCTGCCTGCTGGCGGACAAGGAAGAAATCGGCAGCGTGGGCGCCACCGGCATGCGGGCGCATTATTTTGAGAACGCCATGGCCGAGCTGCTGGCGCTCACTGCGCCCTACAGCGATCTCACCCTGCGCCGGGCGCTGGCCAACAGCCGGATGCTGTCCTGCGATGTGAGCGCAGGCTATGATCCGCTCTATGGCGGCGCGTTTGAGAAGAAAAACGCCGCGCTGATGGGCCACGGCGTGTGCTATAACAAGTTCACCGGTTCCCGGGGCAAGTCCGGCTCCAACGACGCCAACGCTGAGTTCCTGGGCCGGCTGCGCAAGATCATGGCCGACAACAGCGTCACCTGGCAGACCGCCGAGCTGGGCAAGGTGGACGTGGGCGGCGGCGGCACCATCTCTTACATCTGCGCCCTTTACGGCATGGAAGTGATCGACAGCGGCGTGCCTGTGCTGTCCATGCATGCGCCTGAGGAAATCATCAATAAGGCCGATCTTTACGAGGCCGTCAAAGCCTACGCCGCTTTCATGCGCGACGCGGCCCGGGCATAAAAAATGCTGTAAGCCATAAGGAAAGCAGGGCTTTGACTGCATCAGCAATGCGCCCCAGGTTGGAAAAGGAACATTTCATGTTCTTCTCCAATCTGGGGCGCATTGTGGACAGGATATATCCGAAGATGATGTCCCAATCAATTTTCGGGAGGGGGCTTTTGACGCAAAAGCCTCCTCCCGCCATATGGATTCGTTACTTTCGCTCGTCGCCCCAGAAGAACAGGGCCACGGTGCCGGGGCCGGTATGGCTGCCGATGGTGGTGCCGATGCTGTTGATTTCCACCTTGCCCTTGAGCTTGGGGAACTTTTCCTCCACCAGCGCGGCCACAGCCTTGGCGTCCTCCATGCAGGCGGATTCGGAAATGTAGCACCGGCCGCTGTAATTCATCCCATCCTGGGCGTGCTCCACCATTTTTTCCACGATCCGCACGATCGCCTTTTTCTTGGTGCGGATTTTTTCCTGGGGCACCAGATGCCCCAGCGCATCCATGTTCAGCAGCGGGCAGATGCGCAGCACCGTGCCGATCAGCCCGGCCGTTTTGGAAATGCGTCCGCCCTTTACATAATAGCTCAGATCGGTGGAGAAGAACCAGTGATGCATGTTCAGCTTATGCGCCTCGGCCCAGCGATACAGCGTGTCAATATCCATCCCCTGATCCCGCAGCTCGGACAGGGTGTTCATCAGCAGGCCGTAGCCCGAGGACGCGCCCAGGGAATCCACAATGTAAATCTTCCGCTCGGGATACTTCTCCATCAGCTGCGCCTGGGCCAGGTGCGCCGAATTGGTCACGCCGGACAGGCCGGAGGACAGGCAAACATGCAGAATATCCTTGCCCTGCTCCAGAAAGGGCGTGAAATATGCGATAAACTCGTCTTCGTTCACCTGGCTGGTCTTGGTCTGCGCGCCTTCGCTCATGGCCTGATAAAAATTCGGGAAGGAAATGCTCTTGCCCAGGTCATCGGGATACTGCACGCCGTTCAGATAAAAATGAAAGCAGATGTAATGGATGTCCCGCTCCTGGAAATGCTGTTGGCTCAGATCTGCCGTGGAGCAGCAGCTCAAAATGTAATCGCTCATGGGTTTTCTCCTCCTCTATTTGCATTTTCGGATGAAGCGTTCCGGGGAGCCGTTCCCCGCTTCCAGAGCCCCACCTGATAATCAATCAGCCGCCTGCGATAGCCGGGATCTCCCAGCGGGCTGGCCGAGAAGCCCAGCAGCTCCATAATCAGGTGATACAGCATCTGGGAATTGAGGGATTCGGCGGCGCTTTGATAATCCATTTCTCCGATTTCGCCTCGATGCGCCCGATGGCGCAGCAGGCCCGGAAACCATTGCTGCTGAGAAACCAGCAGCCGAATCAGCTGTTCCATGCTCACCAGCTCCAGCACGTTTCGCTCCCGCAGCAGCATTTGAAAGGCCGCCGCATGGCGCAGCACGATGTCGTTGATGTTCTGATACAGCTGTTCCAGCACCTCCTCAATGGGCAGATCGTCCATGAGGGTGTTGGCCCGGGCGCGAAGCTCCGTTATCACGGCACGGATGTGTTCCTCCACCAGGGCATGCAGCAGCTCCTGCTTTCCATCGGGGAAATAATGATACAGCAGGCCGTCCGCCATGCCGGCGCTCTGGCAGATGGCGTGAACCGAGGTTTCGGCGTAGCCCTGCCGGGCAAACAGCGCCAGCGCGCCGTCCATCAGCCGCCGCCGGCTTTCCTGGGCCTGAGCCTGTCGCCGGGTAAGCGCCTCGGCCAAATACATCCGCCTCCTTGGTTACTGAATGATGATTCAACGAAATTATATCGGGAAACCCGTTCGCTGTCAAGCCGTAAACCTGGGCAGAAAAGGGGCAGAAGCGACGAAAGACCGGCAGCAATCTTTCGCGCCTTCCCTCAAACCGGGGCGCATTGCTGATGATCTGAAAAATGCGCTTAACCCAATCGGTTTCCGAAAGGGGGCTTTTGATGCAAAAGCCTTCTTCCGCCTGTTTTTTATTAAAACGCGCCCCAGCGGGAAGAAGGCGGCGTTCTGTCGTATCCTCCTCCAGGCTGGGGCGCATGGCTGATTCTATGAAAATGCTTTTATCCCAAGCCGGCCGTTAATCCCGGCGGCGGGCAATGGTGATCAGACGGAACAGCTGCAGCAGCGCCGAAACAAAGGAAGCCACATACGTCAGCGCCGCGGCGGAAAGCACGGCCTTTACGCCCTTCTGCTCGTCCTGGGTGAGATAGCCGGACCCGGCCAGCATGGCCATCGCCCGGCGGCTGGCGTCAAACTCTACAGGCAGCGTTACCAGCGAAAAAAGCACCACCAGGCCGAACAGCACGATCCCGGCGTTTACCAGCGGATCCCAGGAGAAAATCAATCCCAGCACGAAAATGGGCCAGGCCAGCGTGGAGCCGATGTTCACCGCCGGCACCATCAGCGACCGCAGGCTCAGGAACGGATACCCCTGCTGCTTTTGCAGCGCATGGCCCGCTTCATGGGCCGCAATGCCCAGCGCCGCCACGCTGGCGGAGCCATACACCCCGTCGGATAAACGCAGGGTGTCGGTTCGGGGGTCAAAATAATCGGTGAGCTGGCCGGACGTGCGGGAAATGACCACATGATCCGCGCTTTCCTGCCGCAGCAGCTGCCCCACCACTTCCTCGGCGGGCAACCCTCGCTGGGTGCGTACCCGGCTGTATTTCGCGTAGGCGCTTTGCACCCGCGCCTGGGCCCAGAGCCCCAGCAGCAGGCCGGGAATCAGAATCAGCATCGTGTAATCCCAAAACATGAAAATTCCTCCTTGCAGGGTGAGCACGGGCAGACCCGGCTCAGGATGCGATTGCAGGGGATGCAGCTGCATCGCAGGCAAATGATCAGGGGCGCAGCCGCCCCGGGCCGGAAGGGAACGCCAGCGGCCTTCTTCCTTCCTGTATTTCTATTATACCACGAAATTATGAAAAACCTGTGAACTTCTTATAGGACACTTTTTCTGCCTTGTTTTGGCCGCTTTTCTGATCCGGCAAATCGCAGCGCCCAAAATGTGCGATGATGGCGAATAAAACGTGGGATTTGGCGCAAAATAGCTCCTTTTTTAACAAGATGGTTGACATCCGGCGGCGCTTCTACTATACTTTTCTTGCAAAACGCAAACAAATGTTCCTATTTTACGGAGGATCAGGAATGAAAGAGCAATGCATTTATGGCCAGGTGCGGGTGCAAATGTTTCTGAAGGGCTATGACTGCAAGACGCTGGCCCAACGCGCGGGAATCGGCTATGCCTCGCTGCGGCGGAAGCTGCGGGGAGAAAGCGACCTGCGGCTGGCCGAGGCGCTGGCCATTCAGGAGGCGCTGGGCAGCGGGATGGCGCTGGAAAAGCTGTTTGAAAGGAGAAACGCATGCGGATGAACGCCATGGAAACGGGAAACGGCCTGCCGGTCGGCCCGGCGGAGATTGCGCAGGCCCAGAACACGCTGAGCGCCGCCCTGCGGATGAACGCCATGATCGGCCTGAAGCTGGCGCAGCTGGATCAGCTGCGTTCCCGGGCCGTCAGCGTCACCCAGCGGCTGGATGGCTTGTCCCGGGGCACGGGATACGGCGACCGGGTAGGCGAGGCGGCGGCCAAGCTGGCGGATCAGGAAGCGGAGCTGCTGGAGGATTATCACCGGCTGCTGGATCAGCAGTCCGCCATCCGCGGGTATATCCAGGCGCTGCCGGATCCGCTGTGGCAGGCTGTGATGGAAATGCGCTATTTGCAGGGAACGGCCTTCCCCATGATTGCCGCCAGGCTGGCATATGATGAACGGCAGATTTACCGGTTCCATAAAAAGGCGCTGATGCATGTGGCCCTGCAAATGGCGCAGGAGACGGAACAATAAAAAGCAGCGAAGCGCATTTCAGGAGAATATGCCAAAGTCATAAGGGATAAGCCATTTTTCGCTGAATCGCCATGCGCCCCGGCAGGGGAAGAAACGGGCAGCCGTCTCTTTTCCCATTTGGGGCGCATGGTTGATAAAGGGAAAATTCACCTTTGCTTTGATGACTTTTCTGCGCAGGAGCGAAGCGCTTTTTCCACAAAGCCCCGCAGCATGCTTATCTCCGGTTTTCCTGTGCAATGAGCCGTTCCAGGCTTTCCAGCATCATGTCGTTTCGGTCGGGCACGGGGCGGACGGCATAGGGCGCGCGATGCCAGGCGGCGGCCAATGGACGACGGCAGGAGAAGGCGATGCCCTGCCCATAGGCCCCGGTTTTGACATACAGCTCGCTGTCCCGGAAATGGGTCAGGCCCCATTCGTTTGCCTGCATCTGCTGAATATACCCGTCCGACAGCAGCCGCCGGCCTTCCCAGATCCCATGACAGGCCAGCAGATAACCCAGCTTGGCCATGTCTCCCGCCCGGGCGTACATGCACCCGCCGCCCAGGGTGTGTCCCAGCGGATCGCTGGCAATGGCGAAATCCCGGAAGCCCATGGGCCGAGCCAGCTGCCGGCGGATAAAGGCCTCCAGCGTCATGCCGGCCTTGACCTCAATGATGCGGGCCAGCAGATAATACGCCGCATCGCTGTAGCGATAGAAGCTGCCCTGGGGATGGGGAAGGGGCGTGCGGAACAGGGTGATCAGGCTGTCCTCCCCGCCGCAGCAGACCGTTTCGCCCTCATAATCAATATGCACCGCTTCAAAGCCGATGCGATGCCGCAGCACGTTTTCCACCGTCACATCCCGCCACCGGGGATCCATTTCCGCCGTCCAGCAGGCGGGAAACAGCGCCGCCGCCTTCTCCTGCAGATCCAGAACGCCGGCGTCCCACAGCATGCCGATGCAGATGGATACAAACAGCTTGATGGTGGAATGGCCGTTATTGCAGGTATTGGCCGTTTCGGCCTTCCAGGATTCCAGCCCATCGGGGGTGATCACCGCCAGATCCAGCAGGGAGCCGTCGGTGATCTGCGCCAGCTCCCGCAGCCGCAGCGCCCGGCTCATTTGTCCTCCCGGGCGCAGGCAGAATAATAGCGCTCCAGAGCCCCGGGATCAATGGCGCCGTCCAGAATCAGCAGGTCATCCACCGGCCGGGACGTGTCCGGCGTTTGCTGATCCAGGCCGATAAACAAGGGCTGCATGCAGAAGAAATCGGAAAGCGTGGGGCAATTCAGGGTTTGGGCGGGGCCGAAATTGTAATGCGCCCGGATTTGTCCGGCCTTCAGATCCACCGTGAACAGGAAATGCCCCCATTCCGGCTCAAACACCTGATCGGAATCCTCCCCGATGATAATGCGGCCGCTCTGATGGCCGTCGGACTCCTTGAGGCAGATGCCCGCGCCTTCGCAAAACAGGGCCAGCGAGAAGCCGCGGGGAGCATTGCCGCGGTTGGAGAACAGATCCAGCCAGCCGCCTGCCTCCCGGGGCGGCAGGGTCCAGAAGGCAAAGGAGAAGCAGTCGCCGGCGGGCAGCCCATCCACCCGCAGTGCGCCATGGCCCATTTCGCCGTAATTGCCCCGGATACCGCCGCTGTAGCGCTTGATGATGCCTCGCAGAGGCGATACGGTGCAGCGGCCGCTCACATCCGCCGCATCCTGCTCAAAATTCAGATGGAGCAGGATTTTTTCCCTGGGGATGAAGCGCGTGATATGATCCGGCGCATCGGGCTTCGGCTCGGGCAGGGAAAGGAAGGACTTTGTCGGCTCATGCACCGGCTGACGATCGGTCACCCCGGCGTCCCGGAAAATGCCAATGGGCATCTGCGCGGCATAGCCCTTTGGCTGAAAGGCGGGGGCTTCAATGCCCAGCGCCCAAAGCACAATAGCAGGATAATCCCGCACACAGGCCGGGCCGATAGCGCCCTTGCATACGTTTTTGCCCGCTACGCCCAGAAACACTTCCCGTTCGCCCACGGTCCAGCCGCCATGATTGCCGTCCGGCGTACCGCCGTGATCCGCGGAGACGATGAACAGCGTGTCCTGATCCAGCCCCCGCTGATGATATTTGTCCAGAATCCTGCCCAGCAGCCCGTCCACATGGGTGATCCGCGCCAGATAATCGGGCGTGCCGTAGCCGTAATGATGGCCTGCATGGTCTACGCTGTCAAACTGCACGAAAAGCAGCTTGGGATCATGAGCATCCAGATAATCCAGCAGCCGCTCCACCAGCTCGTCGTCATGGCCGGTATCCAGGGTGTCTGCGCCGCCGGTGGGGGAGATGATCTCCTGGGCGATGGGCCGCCAGTCTGTAAAGGCGGCGGAGGGGGCATCGGGATACGCATTGCGCACGAAACGGAAAATGGTGGGCAGCTCGGGGATGGGATGCATGGAGCTGTTGGTCAGCTGATGCACGGCAGGGGTAGCGCCGGTGAGCATGGAGGTCCAGCACTGGGCGCTGATGGTGGGCCGGGAGGCCAGCACCTGATAGGATACCGCGCCGTTTTCAAACAGCCTGTCCATATGGGGCGTGGGGGTCTGGCGGCAGAAGCTGCCCATGCCGTCGATGCCCAGCATGAACACCCGCTTGTAGGAGCCGAAGGTGGAAGCCATTGTGAATTACTCCCTTCTTATTTATATAGGAAACTTTCTCGGATCAACTTTGCGGAAAACGGATTTCGATGAATGTGCCCGCCGCCGTGCCCTTAGGCCGCAGCAGGAGGGTTTCGCTCAAATCGTCATAGGCAAAGGTCAGCGGCTGGCCGTCCGCCGTTACGGCTATGGGACGGGGACCCTTGATGCGGAGAGCGGTACTGGAACCGTCCGGCGCATGGAGGGAGAAGGAAAGCAACGCATCCGCCCATCGCCAATCCTCCACCCGCCCGGCGCTGGCCACCAGACAGACCTTCTCGTCATAGCGATCCAGATCGGCGGCGATGCAGTATTCCCCCAGAGATAGCGAAAGCGAAGCCTTGACGGAAAGCGCCGGATCCATCAGATCCACGAACCGGCCTTGGAGAGAAAAGCTCGCCTGCGCCTGACTGTCCCGCAGGGCGGCGGCAATCACATAGGGCCCCCGGCGCAGGGCAAAGAAGTTTTTCCGGGAAAAGGGAGGCAGCTCCTTTTCGGCGCGGCAGGCTTCCAGCAGGCGGATATAGCGGCTTTCCGTATCCGTGTCATAGGCAATCTGCGCCGGATGCACCGGCAATATGCCCACCCGGCCTTTGCCCACGGCATGCACCCCTTCGGCGGGACGCCGGCCCAGGCCAAGCAGATCCGTAAGATGGGTCATGGGCGTGGCGTAATCCATCCGCCCCTGATTCCACCAATGGCGGATGCGCCCGAAGGGATCGCTGCCATCGCCAATGAGCAGCAGCATCCCGCCCGAACGCACCCATTCCGCCAGCACGAAATGCAGCGCCGGATTCTCCGGCTTCATAAATTCATAGCTCAGGCAGAGCATGTCATAATCATCCAGATACCCTGCCAGCCTTCCGGCATTCTCCAGCTGCACCGGCTGGGCGTGAATGCCCCGGGCCAGCAGCGGCAGCGCCATGCCGAAGAAGCCCGAAGCATTGCTTTCCTGGCCGTATTCGGCGTAGGGGATACCGGGATTGTAATCCCTGCCATGGAAGGAAACATCCTCGCCCCGGTTCTTTGCAAAATCGCCATAGGTGCGCTGATAGAGCATGGTGTCCGACAGCAGAATGCCCACCACCGTGTCTTCGCCCAGCCAGGCAAAGGGCTGATCCATATCCCGCAGCGCCTGGGTGAGGGTGAGGAGGATGGTAAGATAATCCGCGGGCATGGGCTCGCCGTTTTCTTTGGGATACCGGCCCATGAGCACCCGATGGGGCCAGGGGCAGATTTCGTAATGGCTCACATGGGGCTGCAGCAGCGCGGCGGTGAGCCCTTCCAGATAGCAGGCCCGGTAATATTCCCAGGTGCCCCGGGGATCATCGCTGGCGGGATCCTGCAAAAACCACATCCGCCTTCCGGTGCCCCGGGTGAGCTCCTGCATAATGCCGTATTCCAGAAACGCCCCTTCAAACACCCGCTGCCGCCGCACCCCGCGATACACGTTTTCCACCCGGCTGGTGTCCGACCAGACCTGGGCAATGTAGCCGTCGATTCCCGGCAGCTCCAGCAGCATGGATTCGGGCGAGGAGATGCCGTACTGGGTGTAGTTGATCAGGCTGTGGGTGGGCACGATCAGCTGCACATAGCGGCCATGCTTTTTCAGCGCGTATTCCTTGATCGCGTCCGCCACCCGGCCCAGGGTGCGGGTATAGAGATAGGCCTTGAGCTTGCCGGCGCGATAAAACGCGTCGGCACTTTCATGGGGCGGCTGCCAGGGCTCATGATAATACAGCAGGTATTCCTGCCTGAACCATTCGCTGTATCCCGAGAAGCACCAGATTTCCGGCTCCTCCAGATGAATGGCATCCACCCCTGCGTCCACGGCCACCCGCAGCCTTTGGGCCAGATAATCCGCAAAGGCGACAGAGGGGATCATGTAAGGGTTCCGATCGCCGCTGCCGTGCTGCACCATCACCCCGTCCATGCGCATCTGGCCCTCGTCCCAGTGGGGCTGGCCATCAAATTCCCCATCTCGGAAATCGTTGTATTGGCCCCAGGAAATGCCGGTCATCAAATGCACCCGGAAGCCCCGGGCCTTGTAATCGGCAATGCGCTGGGCGGTGGTTTCATTCAGGCGATAGACCATCACAAAATCGCTTTGCAGGTCGTATGCGCCGCCATAGGGCATGCTGGTCTGCACGCCGGTGCGTTCCTCGCTGCGGCTTCGCGCTGTAAGCATGGGCAGACATCCTCCTTGAATATCGGTTTGTAAACGGCTCGGATAAGCTTATTATAGAAAAAGCACGGATACGCGTCAATAAAGAAGAACGCCAGAAGATGCGGAAATGCGCGCGGTTCCGATGCGGGATTTCTCCCGCTGGGCAAAGCGGCCCATGCGCAGCGTGGAAATTTCTTTTCACCGGGCAAAGGGACGATCCATAAATGAAAAGCAAAGCGCATACGTATGACCATGCGGGATGAATAAAAATGCCTGTTTCCCGTCCGGTTTATCAATCGAATGATAATTAGCAGTTTTGATTATTTACTTCTTTTTTCGCTTCGTGGTACAATTTCATTATCAATTAGGAATCCCTTTTCCCAAAAACAGCAAAAGGAAGGCGCGTGATTTTCGGATGCTCACCCAAACCCATACCAAAGGAAGAACCCATCGCTCCTGGGCGCAGACCTGGAAGCTGATGAAGCGCTACTGGATTTTTTACCTGTTTTTCCTGCCGGTAGCGGTTTACTACATTGTGTTCAAATATGTTCCCATGCCGGGCATTCAGATCGCTTTTAAGGATTACAGCTTCCGCCTGGGCGTCTGGGGCAGTCCCTGGACCAGCCAATACGGCTTCAAGCATTTCATCCGCTTCCTTACCAACGGCGAATTCACCCGCGTCTTTGGCAACACGCTCACCCTGACGGTGCTGGGGCTGATCATCGGCTTTCCCTGCCCCATCATCCTGGCGCTGATGCTCAATGAAATGCGGGCGCAGAAATATAAGAAGTTTATCCAGACCATTTCCTATCTTCCCCATTTCGTTTCCTTCGTGGTGATTTACGCCATTCTGTATAATTTCTTCTCCCTGAACGGCTTTGTGAACGGCGTCCGTTCCATGCTGGGGCTGGAGCGGCTGATGTATCTGGGGGATAAGAACCTGTATAAATGGTTCTATATTGGCTCGGGCATCTGGGCCGGGGTGGGCTGGAGCTCCATCATCTATCTGGCCCAGCTTTCCCGCACCAGCCCGGAGCTGTATGAAGCCGCGGATATTGACGGCGCCACCCGCATGCAGAAGATGTGGCATGTGACCCTCCCCTGCCTGCGTCCCCTGATCTCCTATCAGCTGGTGATGTCCATGGGCGGCATCCTCAGCGTGGGCCTGACCAAAACCATGGTGATGATGAACGACATGGTGCGCACCGTGGCGGAAACCACCGGCTATTACGTTTACAGCCAGGGCCTGCTGAAAATGAACCAGTATTCTTACTCCGCCGCCGTGGGCCTGTTTGAGGGCGTGCTGAGCCTGATTCTGGTGATCTCCACCAACAAGGTGGCCAAAAAAATCGACGAGGATGGAGGGATCTGGTAATGATCCGTCATGCATACGTGGCCCCGCAGGTGAGCCGGAAAAGCCGCCTGCATCATGTGACCGTCGGCGATGTGATGATCTATGTTGTGGTATCGCTGCTGGGCTTTTCCATGCTCTATCCCTTTGTGAACCTGGTGTTTCAGTCCGTGTCCCCCAACTGGGTGATCACCCAGGCCAACGGCATGCTCCTGTGGCCCCAGGAGGTTACCTTTGACAACTATCTGTACGTTTTCCAGTATCCCAACGTGTGGAACAGCTATAAGAACACCATCTTCGTCACCATCGTGGGCACGTCGCTGTCCCTGGTGCTGTCCACGCTGGGGGGCTATTCCCTCTCCAAGCGGGATCTGCCCGGCCGCTTCGCCATGACCATGCTGATTCTGATCACCATGTGGGTCTCCGGCGGCCTGATTCCCGGATACCTGAACCTGCGCCGCCTGGGCTTCCTTAACACCCTCTGGGTGATGATTATCCCCGACGCCATCTCCACCGGCAACCTCCTGCTCATGCGCAATTTCTTCCTGGGCATGTCCGAGGAGCTGAAGGAATCCGCCTATATGGACGGGGCCAGCGAGCCCGTGGTGCTCTGGAAAATCGTGCTGCCCCTGTCCATGCCCATTATCGCCACCATGGCGCTGTTCTATGGCGTGTCCAACTGGAATGAATACAGCACGCCCCTGATGTATAACTCCAATGATAAGCTGCATACCATTCAGGTGGTGCTGCAGAAGATGTATAACAACTCCGTGCAGAAAATTCAGGATATGGACGATCTCACCTCCGCCACCTCCTCCATCGCCACCGAGGCCGTTCGCAGCGCCACCGTGGTGTTCGCCACCCTGCCGATCATCATGGTCTACCCCTTCCTGCAAAAGCATTTTGCCAAGGGCGTGATGGTTGGCTCCCTCAAGGGCTGAGGGCCCTTTCCCTTCCTTCGGCTTGAGCATCGCGGGCCGTTTTCACGCTCCGGTGTATAGCAACAATATATTTTCATAAGGAGGAACCCAACATGAAGAAACTGGTTTCCCTGCTTCTGGCGCTGTGCATGCTGTGCAGCATCGCGGCCGTCGCCTCTGCGGAGGGTGAGCTCAAGAAGGTCACCATCTCCATCCTTGGCAACTACGACGAGCGCAACCATGCCGAGGATCGCAGCGATTGCCCCCAGTATCTGCTGGACGACTATGAGTACATCCGCCATGAGCTGCTTCCCGGCTACGAAATCGAGATCCAATGGTGCCTGTATGATGACCGGCAGCAGCAGCTGCCCCTGCTGATGGCCGCAAACGACGTGCCCGACATCGTCATCGCGGACGGCACCACGTACATGGAATATATGGACACCGGCTATTTCCTGGAAGACCTGATGCCCATGCTGGAGGAATATGGAAAGAACATTCTGGCGGGCGTGGAACAGCGCTCTCTGGACCTGTGCACGCTGAAGGGACGCGGCCTGGTGGCCATCCCCTCTGAAAACTTCTATTATAAGTTCCGCACCATCATCCGCACCGACTGGGTGGAAAAGCTGGGCTTTGAAGTGAAGAAGGTGTACACCCTCAGCGAAATCAAGGACATCTGGCAGGCCATGGCCACCCAGGATCCCGACGGCAACGGCGTGGCGGATACCTTCGGCCTGGGCACCCGCTTTAATGGCGGCGACTGGACCCAGTCCTTCATGCCCATTCTGGGCGCCTTCGGCGGCATGATCGACCAGTTCTATGTGGACGACGAAACCAAAACCGCCTATTGCTACAACTACTCCGACGATTTCCGCGCCGCCCTGTCCTGGCTGCATGAGATTTACGCCATGGGCGCCATGGACCCCGAAATCTTCGTGCTGAACTATGACCAGGCCAAGATCAAGGCCGCCCAGGGCAAGGCCGGCACCTTCTCGGGCTGGTGGAACGTGATGGGCAATCTGCTGGACGCCGGTCTGCTGGAGATTCAGCCCGAAGCCCGTCTGGACTTCATTTACATCACCAGCGACGACGGCAAGACCGAGGGCAACAAGGACAACGGCACCATTTGGAAGACCGCGCTGATCTCCAACCAGTGCGAGGCCCCCGAAGCCGCGATTGCCATCATCGACTACATGCACACCTGGGAAGGCCAGGGCCATCATAATGCCCCCATTCTGGATGAAAACGGCCAGTATACCTATGAAGAAGGCCAGGAGCCCAGCCCGCTCACAATGATCCGTGAAACCATCAACTGGGCCAAGGAAGCCGGCACCACGGATGAAGACGCGCAGTACCAGAAGGGCTGGCGCAAGAGCCCCTTTGACAACCTGTTCAACAACATGAAGCTCCGCCAGGCGGATCAGAACCGGATGCTGGTTCGCACCATGCCCGATGGCGGCAATGATCCCGCTGTGTACACCACCCTCGAATGGCGGCAGGAATACCGCAATTACCTGAACTACATTGGCGACATGATGCATGACAACCCCGACCACATGGGCGTTTATACCTCCGACTTCTATGGCCTGCCTGTCACTCAGGAAGCCCTGGATTACGGCGCCGGCCTGAACACCCTGACCACCGACTGGGTGGTGGATCTGGTCACCGGCAAGAAGGACGTGAATGACGACGCGGTCTGGGCCCAGTACCTCAAGGAAGCCAACGCCAAGGGAGCCCAGGAAGTGCTCAACTCCTTCCTGGCCGAATATAACGAGCTCAACGGCACGGATTACACCGCTGTGACCATCTCCAAGTAACGCTGTCAAGCAAACAGGGCGCTGGCTTTCGCCAGCGCCCTTTGCGTATCATCCTGTGTGCGCTTCCGCGCTTCCCTTTTACGCGTCGTAGTATGTCTTCATGTAAGCGTACACATCATCCGCCGTACCGGTAAACGGCCCCGGCGTCTCCATTTTCAGTGATACCAGCGCCGCCGCGTAGCGCAGGGATTCTTCCACGCCGCAGTGCAGGCGTTTGGCCAGATAGCCTGCGAAGGTGGTGTCCCCCCGGCCGGTTCTCCCGGTCAGGTTACGGGGCTTGAGGGGGAAAGCGTACATGGCTTCGCCATCATACAGGATCACCTCCGTGTTGTGGGTGATCATGACCTCCTTCGCGCCCCACGCGTGCAGCAGCCGCGCGGCAGCGTACCGGTCGGTAAGGCCTGTGAGTATTTCCGCCTCCGCGGCGTCTGTTTTCAGATAAGTGATCAGGGGCAGATACTTCTTTTTTTCCGGCCAGTCATGGAAAGCCATCTGCTCCCCATCGTCCCGGCGAAGGAGGCATTGCACATCCACTGCCACTTCTCCCCGTTGGGCAAGCGCGCCGATCATTTCGTCGCCGATGTCGCCGGCCATCAGACCGGCCACATGGTAGATTTTCGCGTGCACGTCGTCGGGTATATCCTCCAGGCGGTAGGGCGCAATATGGCTGATGGCCCGGCAGGTGCGCCGTTCCCGGTCCGCCGTGTGGTATATATTTGCAATGGAGGTGCAGGCAGGGCTGTCCACGGGGAGGACCTCAATTCCCGGACGGGAGGCGAACGCCTGCACGGGGTCGGCCTCGCTGCGGTTGCCTTTTGCCAGCACCGCCACCTTGGCGCCCGTTGCGTCGGCGGCAAAGCCTGAATATCGAACGGCGCCGCCGATCGTATGCTCCTCCTGGCCGCCAAAGTCAGTATTGATATCCAAAGACAACTGGCCTACGATCATGATGTCCACGTTTTTCATACCGGAGTCCTCCTTCATTAATGAGACATGATAAGCTGCCGCGCGGGAATCCATTCATTTCGCGCAGACTGAATGATGATTGAATATAAATACGCCATTTTCTTTGTAATCCCTTCTTTTGCATTTTCGAAGGCCCGTCCGCCCCGCACGAAACCGTTGGCGGCGCAGGCGGCAAAGAGCGGCGGGAGCGCGGCGGCGGAACGGCGGCAGCTTCTTGTTTGCTTTACACCCATAGAATATGGCGGTATCATCTTTGGGCATCGCGCTGTTTAGACGATGTTAATGCCTATCCATGCATTGCCAAACGCTGCTTCAAGCCGCTGCGAGGGCGGCTTCGATCCGTGGCGTCCGGCTGTTCCCGCTCCCTGGGCAGGCTGTGTTTCCGCAACAGAAGAGGGCTCCCTGATCGCCAGGAACCCCCGCCTGCACATGGACAGACCCATTATTCATTGTTATCCGCGCTTCCGTCAGGCTTCCCGGCCGCTTCGGGCGGCCCCTCCCGCATGTCTTCGGGCAGGGTGGTGTCCAGCAGCCTGATCTTTTCCTTGTTCCGCATCTGGCGGTATTCTCCGGGGGTCATGCTGGTGGCGCCCTTAAAGAAGGTGATAAAGCTCTGGGCGTAATTGAAGCCCAGCCGGCCTGCAATATCCAGCACCCGCAGAGAATTGTTTTCCAGCAGCTTCTTGGCCAGCTTCAGCCGCTGCGCATCGGTGTAGCTTTTGATGGACATGCCCATCACCCGGGTAAACTCCGCCCGCAGCCCTGAGGGTGAAACGAAAAATTCCGCCGCCAGCCGCTCCACGGTGGGCGCTTCCTCCAAATGCGCGTCTATATAGGAACAAATCCGTTCAATCATTTCGGATTTTCCCTCCGGCCTTTCGGACATATTCATCAGCGAAAGCAGCATGCCCTGCAAATAGGCGTTCATATCATCCAGCGTGGGCTGGCTGATCAGCTCCCGATGGGAATAATGCAGCATGCCCTGGGAAGCGGGCGTGGGCAGATCCAGAATCAGCCGCTGGCAGGAGCAGAACAGCTGCACATAGAAATCCCGCACCGATTGCGCGCCCGCATCGCTGGAAACCAGATAGGCCTGAAATTCCTGCAGCTTCTTTTGCATTTCCTCTCCGTCCTGATCCCGGAAGGCCCGGAGAATGGCGTTTTCCAGCTTATAGGGATAATCCGGCGCGGGATGATTGCGGATTTCCCAGAAGCAGCAGGCCGTGCCCTCGCCCCGCACCAGATGCATGCCCATCGCTTCCTGGGCCTGGCGATAGGCCTCCGCCAGGGAGGACACATCCTGGAACGGCCGGGAAACGCCGATGTTGATCAGCCCATCCTTGTCCCGCTGCCGCAACAGCAGCGCCTGGGCGGGGCGGAGAATGGTTTCTGGAGAAAAGCCGGTGGAGGCCACGATGCAGGCGATTTCATTGGGGGCGGGATACAGCTTGATCACCAGCCGCATGCCGTTTTCCAGAAACAGCTCCTTTATTTCCGTGGAGGAAAGGCTGCTTTCATTCAGGGTGGTATGAAGCAGGAAGAAGGCGCATTCCTTTTCCGCGGGCTGCAGGTTCAGCCGCCCCTGCTCGCCGTTTTCCCCGCTGAAATTCAGCAGCATCTGCTGCAAAAGCCGCTGGTTCCGGCCGGTGACCAGATTTTCCTGCAGCTGGTTGTTCAGCCGCTCGTTCTGGGCGATGATGCCGTCGATGCGGTCGAACACGTCCACATCCTGATTGCCCAGCTGCTCGGACAGCTGATGAATGGGGCGATACAGCCGCTTGGAGGCGAACCAGGCGTACAAAACGCCTACGGTCACCACCGCCAGAAACACCGCCACGATCACGTTCCGGATCTGATACAGCCGCTGGGCGAAAAGCCGGGCGCTCTGGGCGTACACGTAAATCCAGCCCATATCGGCGTTCTTGGTGAAATACAGGCTCAGAGGCTCGCCGTCGATGGTGCGCTGGGCGGTGGTGATGCTTTCGCTGAGCGGCTGGGAATCATCCATCAGCGCGCTGAGGGGATAGGTTTTGCCCGCGCCGCTGATTAGCGTGCCCTGGCTGTCAAAGATCATCAGGCCGCTGTCGTTGTTCAGCATCACATCGGAAAAGGAAGCGGAAATGGCGGAATATTTCAGGTCGATAATGAGATAATAGGATTTCACGCTGCGGTCGGAGGCCGAGAATGGCAGGGTGCATACCAGGGAAACCACATCTGTCGGGGAGGCGGAGAAGGGAAAGGTAACGGAGCGGACAAACGTGCGGAAGGAGGGGAAGAAGGAGCCCCGCAGGCTCAGGAGAAAATCCCGGTCGTGATACAGGGCGATTTCTGAGATGGTCTGGACGGTGGAGAGGGTGTAGCCGTATTGGGGATAATAAAAGCAGATGTTTTCCAGCTCAATCAGGGAGTTTTTGATGGAATTCAGGGTGTTGATCACGCTGAGCTGCTGGCGGACGTCATTGCTGCGGTAATAATCCATAAAGCTGCTGAACTGGTGATCGGTGAACAGGTTGGTAACGGTATGGAGCAGCTGATTGAAGGTGGCGTCGTGGGCATGCTTAAGGAGCACGAAGGTGTTGCGGCTGCTGGTTTCGTTTTCCTGGCGAACCAGATAGCCGGTATAGAGATATTGCAGGCAGCAAAAGGAAAGCGCCACCACCAGCAGCAGAAGAAAGAACGAGCGGAAATAGCGCAGCAGACGTTTTCGGTCTGAATCCACGCCAGTATAAAAATCCATCCCCGGCAGCCTCTTGCGTCGCATTGCGGCCAGCCCCCTCTTTTTTGTGACATGGAAAAATTATAGCATAAAATGGGCGATTTCCACAATGAGGATTTGCCGCAATGATGATGAATTTCTCATTCAAGGCAGATTCACGAAGCATTTACCGCCTTCATTATTGCCCGAATGGGCAAGAAACCGTATAATGAAAACAAAAAGGAAATTGCCGATCGTTGACGGCGCGGGGCAGGGACGCTTACAATCAGCATGACGGCGTTTGCTCTATGTATTTTTCAAGGAGGCGCGAAGCAATGGAACGGATGGAACAGATTCTGCAGGTGATTCGGGAGCACAATATCCGTGTTTACTCGGTGACGGAGGTGGAAAACGGCAGGAGCCGGACGGTGAACCTGCGGGATAACAGCTTGGGCGATCTGCCGGTATGCCGGAATATTTATTCCGTAGCCAAGTCGTTCACCATGGCCGCGGTGGGCCTGATGTATGACGAGAAAAAACTGCTGCCTGAGGATACCATCGGGGAGGTGCTGGGGCCGTTGCCGGATCAGTGCGATCCCAAATGGGCCGAGGTGACGGTGGAGGATCTGCTGCGCCATCAAACCGGCTATGATAAAACCCGGGATCCCATCAAGGCCTACGATCTGGACTGCCATGACCTGCGCCAGCTTACCAGCGGCGATTGGCTGCATTTTATCTGCAGCCGGCCCATTACCGGCAGGCATGGGGAGGAAGGCTCCTATACCGATACGGGATATTACGTGCTGTCCCGGATGGTGGCCAGGCGGGCGGGCGTGCCCATGCAGGATTATCTGCGGGAAAAGCTGTTTAATCCCCTGGGCTTCCGGGATTGGGCCTGGTATGCCTGCCCCATGGGCCATGCTTATGGCGGCACGGGGCTGGTGCTGTCCTCAACGGACATGGCCAAGCTGGGTCAGCTGTGGCTGCAGGAAGGAAAATGGGAAGGGCGGCAGCTGCTGTCCGCAGAATGGGTGCACAGGGCGCTGGAACGGCAATATTCCTTTGGCCGGCAGCGGGCGGGATACGCGCTGTATGGCAAGGGCGGCATGTATAACCAGCGGCTGCTTTTCTCCTATGACGAAAACCGGGTGATCGCCATCCTGAGCTACACCCGTGATATCGATCTGGTACTGGACGCGCTGTATCCCGAAAAATAAGGCTTGCGAGGAACGAATGTGAAAAAGCTGATTGCATCGGATTATGACGGCACCCTGTCCATTCACGACCAGGTGAGCCCGGAAAACCGGGAGGCCATCGCCCGCTGGCGGGCGGAGGGCGGGCTGTTTGGGGTGGTGACCGGCCGGGGACGCACCTTCCCCCAGCGGATGGCCGCCCAGGGGGTGGAATGCGATTATTATCTGTGCTATAACGGGGCGCTGCTTCTGGACGGGGAAGGCCGGGTGCTGCGGGATGCGCGCATGAGCCGGGACGTCTATGCCCGCCTGGAAGCGGCCTTTGAAAAGCGCCCGGACGCGCTGGATTTTGGCAGGCTGGGGGATGATCCGGCGGAAAGCTTTTCCCAGTACAGCGCCCTGATGCCCACCTGCGAATCCGCGGCGGCCTTCGTGGAGGAGCTGAACCAGCGCTTTGGCCAGGAGGTGACCGCCTTTGCCAACGGGCTGAATATCAATATTGTGCAAAAAGGCGAAAGCAAGGCCGAGGGCGTGCGCCACGCCCTGCGGCATTTCGGGCTGCCTGAATCCGCCGCCGCGGTGGCAGGGGACGATCTGAACGATCTGGATATGCTCCTTTCCCTTCATGGATGGGCCATGCGCAGCGGACGGCCCCCGGTGGTGGCTGCGGCAGAGCATCATTGCGACAGCATCGCCGAGCTGATCGCCCAGCTGGAGGAGATGAACCGGGCGGAAGAAGACGTTTAAAAAAGGAGAAATCTTCATATGAAAAAAATCTGCATGATCGCCCATCGGGGCTATAGCGCTGCATATCCCATGAACACCGCCCTGGCCTTCCAGAAGGCGGCGGAGCATCATTCCGGCGGCGCGGAAACGGATATTCGCGTCACCCGGGACGGCGTGCTGGTTTGCAGCCATAATCCCGAGGCTGTGCTTCAGGATGGAACGGAGCTGCAGGTGGCGGACAGCACCTACGCTCAGCTTACCGCCCAGCCCCTGAAAAACCTGAAAACCGACGACGAGGTGTATCTGTGCACCTTCGAGCGCTATCTGGAAATCATGCGCGAGCACGGCATGATCTGTTTTATTGAGCTCAAGGGCGTGTTTACCAACGCGCAGGAAAAGCAGGTGATGGACATGATCGACCGGGTATACGATGTGTCCCGGTGCATTCTGCAATCCTTTGAGTTTGACAATCTGCTGCGCATTCACGCGGCCTATCCGGCGCTGCCGCTGATGTTCACCTATGGCACCAGGCAGCATGATTATGAGCGCTGCTTTGCGCACGGCATTTCCATTGACGTGGATCAGTATGTGATGACGGATAAAATGATTGCAGATTTCCATGGGCATGGCTTGGAGGTGGCGGTTTGGACCTGCAACACCCAGGAAAGCATGGATCGCGTCCGGGCCATGGGCGTGGATTATATTGAATCCGATGTGTTCGGCGGGGAAGCGTGAGGAGGGAAAGGACATGAGTCCTTTTATGGAGGCGTGCCTGGCCTTTATTGATACGCAGCCCTTTTCCATCATTCGTCTGGCCCAAAGCTATCAGGATGGGGCCATTGAGGTGGCGGAATGCCAGCGGGTGGGCAGATGCCAGAATGTCTATTCCGGAGCCAAGCTGTTTACCGCCGTGGCCGTCGGCCTGCTGGTGGATGAAGGCAGGCTGCGGATAGAGGACAAAATCTGCGATATACTCCGGGAAGAATTGCCTGAGGCAGGCATGGATTCCCGCTGGGAGAAGGCCACCGTAGAGGATGCGCTGCGCCACAGGCTGGGCCTGCCCGGCGGCTTTCTGGATATCGACGTGCAGCCCATGGCCGCGTTTACGCAGGATTATCTGCGCTACACCTTCGCCTGCCCCCTCCTGTGCGATCCGGGCACAGAGGAAACGTATTCCGACGGCGCGTTCTATGTGCTGTCCCGGATCGGGGAAAAGGCTTCAGGCATGGGGCTGGATGCGTATCTGTGGCAGAAGCTGCTGTGGAAAATGGAATTTGGGGAAATGGCCTGGTCCCGCTGCCCCATGGGGCATGTGCTGGGCGGATCGGATCTGTATCTCCATGCGGCGGATATGGTGAAGCTGGGACGGCTGATTCTGAACGACGGCGTGTATCAGGGCGAGCGGCTGCTGTCTTCCGCATGGACGCAGCGGATGAAAACCCATGGCTACGTGCTGGACTGGGATGAGCAGCACCGCATTTATTATAAGGGCGGCATGCATGGCCAGAAGCTGATCATGGCGCCGGAGCAGGGCCGGGTGGTGGCCATGCAGGCGTATGGTGCCAACAGCCAGGTGGTGGCCGAGTTTGTGCGGGATTACGGGAATCGTCCCTGAGAAAGGCGAGCGAAAGGCAACCATTCACGTTATGGAGGGATGCTTCTTGGACGTTCGTCAAACAACGCTGGAGGTGGGCGCGGATCGGCCCTTTCGGGCGCTGCATCTGAGCGATTCCCATGTCTGCCTGGCGGATGAGCGGGAAAACGCGCGCAAGCTTGCGCTGGCAAAAAGGCGCAGCGCCGGCTTTGATGCAGGCGTTCCCGGCCGGGCGGCGGCATATCTGCAAGAGCAGCTGGCCTATGCCGATACCCACGGCCTGCCCATCCTCCATACCGGGGATTTTTGCGATTTTGTGTCTGATGCCAATCTGGAGGCCATGGGGAAGCTGCTGTTTTCCCGGGATTGCTTCATGGCCGCCGGCAATCATGAATACAGCCAGTATGTGGGCGAAGCCCCTGAGGATGAGGCCTACAAGCTGCAAAGCTACGATCGGGTGCAGGCCTGCTGCAAAAATGATCTGCGCTTTGCATCCCGGGAAAGGAACGGCGTGAATTTTGTGGCGGTGGACAACGTGTATTACAATTTTACCGCCCGACAGCTTGCGCTTCTTGAACAGGAGGCTGCCAAAGGGAAGCCCATCGTGCTGCTGATGCATACGCCGATCTATACCCCCGAGCTGCACGATTACATGATTCACACCTTGGGGGAATCCTGCGGTTATCTGGTGGGCACGCCCGAGGAAGCGCTTGCCGCTTATTCGCCGGAGCGGCGTATCCAGCAGACAGCCGACGGGCCCACCCGGGCGTTCGTTGATTATGTGCAGCACCAGCCGCTGATTCGCGCGGTGCTGGCGGGGCATGTGCATCATGATTTTGAAACCCGGCTCCCCGGCGGCGCCATGCAGCTCATTACCGGCGGGGGCTTCCGCGGCTGCGCCCGGGAAATCACGTTTTGCTAATGCGGCCCCAAAGGAGGGAGGAAGGAAAGATGACGTATACCGTGACGGACGAGCCGTTTGCGCTGGGGTATCTTGCCTGCGCATCGGATGATCTGGCCAAGAAAATTGCCTGCGGCATGCTGCGTCAGGCCCAGGAAATGCCTCTGCGGATCGAACCGGCGTGGAAGCTGGCAGGCCTGAACATCCCGGACCGGGAATCCATCGGCAGCCAGATCGTCAGCTATCGCTATGGCCGGGGGATTGACGTGGATCCTGGTAATCTGGAAAGAAAGCAGAAGGCGGATCCGGCCCGCGCCGCAGAATATCAGGCTATCTTTGACGCCTTTGGGGGGAAGGGCACCCAGCAGCGGGTGGAGGACGCCCGTACGCCCCAGGAAATCCTGCTGTGGACCAATAACACCCTTTGGGGCGGGCGCTGGGGCGGCCATTGCAATATTGATTTCGGCGGCTTCGTGCATGGCGGCACCGATGGTGTGCGGGAAAAAATCGCCCGCTATCGCCCGGCGCATCCGGAGCAGGCGGAATGGTATGACGCGGTTTCCCTGGCCATGGATGCGGTGGATGTGCTGGGCGACCGCTTCAGGCAGCTGGCGCTGGCGGAAATGGAAAAGGCCGCGCCGGAGCAAAAATATATTTACGCCCGTATAGCCCGGGCGCTGGAAACCGTGCCCCGGCGGCCGGCCTGCGATTTCTTCTCCGCCGTGCAGAGCTTCTATCTGCTGTATTCCTTTGACGGCGTGGATTCTCCCGGATACTTTGATCAGTATATGGGCGAATACTATGACAGCGCCGACAAACGGGAAGCCCGGGAGATTCTGGAGGGCCTTTGGACGGCGTTCCATGATCTGCGGGCCTGGAATCTGTGCATCGGCGGCAGCGACGCGGATTGGAACGACCGCACCAACGCCCTGTCCTATGCCATATTGGACGTGACCCGGGATATGGGCTTCCAGACCCCCAATCTGACCCTGCGCTGGCATCGCAATACCGACGATCGCTTCCTGCGCAAGGCTGTGGAATGCATCGCCACGGGCAACGGCCTGCCCGCCCTGTATAACGACGAGGCTGTGTGCCCTGCGCTGGAAGCGCTGGGCATTCCGCCGCAGGACGCCCATGAATACGCCATGAACGGCTGCAATCAGATCGACATTCAGGGAAAATCCCACATGGGGCTGGAGGACGGGGAGCTGAGCGTGCTCAAATGCCTGGAATATGCGCTGAATAACGGCGTGGACATGCTGGACGGCAAGCAGGCTTCCATCCAGACCGGCGACGCGGCGCAGTTCCAATCCTATGACGAATTGTGGGACGCATTCAAGCGTCAGGTGGCCTTTGCCACGGACGTGATCGTCACCCTGGCCAACCGCTCCCAGCGCATCTTTGCGGAAACGGCCCCCAATCCCCTGCGCTCCGGGGTGCTGCAGGGCTGCCTGGAAAAGGGCAGGGATTATGCCGCAGGGGGCGCGCTGTATAACCACGGTCAGCTGCTCACCGAAGGCCTGGCCGATGCGGCGGATTCGCTGGCGGCCATCCGGCATTTCGTGTTCGAGGAAAAAAGGTGGACCATGGCGCAATTGCTGGGCATGCTGCGCAGCGATTTTGCAGGCTTTGAGCAGGAGCGGCAGCTGCTGCGGAATTATGATAAGTTTGGCAACGATATGGACGGGGTGGATCAGATTGCCGCGGATATCCAGACATACTTCTTTACCGAAATGCGCAAATATCACACCTGGCGCGATCCGGAAAACGGCGTTTACGGCGGCGGGCTGAGCACCTTCTCCCGCACCCCCCGGTACGGCGGCTCGGCCGCTGCATCCGCCAATGGCCGCCACAGCCGGGATGTGCTGATTGCCGACAGCATCGGCGCCACGCCGGGTTGCGATCGGCTGGGGCCCACGGCGGCGCTGTGCTCCGCCCTGAAATATCATCATCGTCTGGCCACCAGCGGCTTTGTGATGCAGCTGAAATTTGATAAAAAGCTGTTTGCCGCGCCGGAGGGCATCGAAAATTTCATGCGGCTGGTGAAGGGCTATTTCATGGGCGGCGGGCAGCAATTGTCCATCAATGTGCTGGATCGGCAGGAGCTGCTGGACGCGGTGACGCATCCGGAAAACCACGAGAACCTGATCGTCCGCGTGGGCGGCTACAGCGAGTATTTCACCCGTCTGTCTCCCGGCTTGCAGCAGAACGTGATCGCCCGCACCAGCCAGCCTATCTGACGGGCGGAGGAGAACGGCATGGAGGGACTGATTTTCAATATCCAGCGCTTTTCCATTCACGATGGCCCCGGCATCCGCACCAATGTGTTCTTCAAGGGCTGCCCGCTGCGCTGCGCCTGGTGCCACAATCCGGAAGGGCTGGCCGCCCGGACGGAACTGAGCTTTCTGGCGGAGAAATGCGTGGGCTGCCGGGCCTGCGAAAGCGTCTGCCCCCGGGGCGTGCATCACTTTGCACAGAACGCCCATGAAATCCGCCGGGAAGCCTGCACGGCCTGTGGGGCCTGCGCCGGCATTTGCCCTGCCGGGGCGCTGGAAATGCTGGGAAAGCGCTGGACGGTGGAGCAGGTGGTGCAGGCGGTGGAGCGGGACCGGCTGTTTTATCTGGATGGCGGCGGCGCTACCCTGACCGGCGGCGAGCCTCTGGCTCAAAGCGCGTTCGCTCTGGCGCTGGCCCGGGCGCTGCGGCAGCGGGGCATCAGCGTTTGTCTGGAAACCTCCGGGTATGCTCCGGCGATAACGGTGGAACGCATCGCGCCGTATATCAACGGCTTTCTTTTTGATGTAAAGGAGACCGATCCCGCGCGCCACCGGCAGTATACGGGCGTGGAGCTGGCCCCGATTCTGGAAAACCTGCGGCTGCTGGACCAGTTGGGAGCCAGCATCACGCTGCGCTGCCCCATCATTCCCGGTGTGAATCAGCGCCCGGAGCATTTTGCGGCCCTGGCTCGTCTGGCGAAAAGCCTTTCCCATGTGGAGCAGATTCATCTGGAGCCTTATCATCCCATGGGCATTGCCAAGGCCCCGCGGGTGGGGCGCACCGCTGCCTATCAGGGCGCGGATTTTCTGGATCCCCAGGCCTTGGAGCGGCCTGCCCAGTTTCTGCGGGAGCAGACGGGGAAAAGCGTGTGGGTGCTGTAAACAGGACAAAACTGTTAAAAGGGAGTGGGTTTATGGTATCATCTCTTGCGGATTCGTATGTGCTTTCCAATGGCGTTCGGGTGCCCTGCATCGGCTTTGGCACCTGGCAGACCCCCAGCGGCGATGTGGCCCGGGACAGTGTGGTATCGGCGCTGCAGGCGGGTTACCGGCATATTGACACCGCCGCCTGCTACGGCAACGAGGCGGATGTGGGCGCGGGCATTCGCGCCGCCGGCGTGGGCCGGGAAAACGTGTTTCTGACCACCAAGCACTGGATCGCCCAGCGAGGATATGAGAAAACCATCGCCGCAGCGGAAGCGTCGCTCCGGGCGCTGGGAACGGATTATCTGGATCTGTATCTGGTGCATTGGCCCTGCGTGGCGGCGGCCCATCCCCGGTGGCGGGACATCAATGCGGCCACCTGGCGCGGCTTTGAGCGGCTGTATCGGGACGGCAAGGTGCGCGCCATCGGCGTTTCCAATTTCCTGCCGGAGCATATCCGGGCGCTGGAGGAAACGGCGGAAATCAGGCCCATGGTGAATCAGATTGAATGCCATCCGGGCTATGACCAGCCGGAGCTGATCCGCTGGTGTCAGGCCCATGGGATGCTGGTGGAGGCCTGGTCTCCGTTGGGGTGCGGCGCGGTGCTGCAGGACGAAACGCTGGCGGAAATCGCCCGGGCGCATGGTAAATCCCCGGCGCAGATCTGCGTCCGCTTTGCGCTGCAGCGGGGTCTTGCGCCCCTGCCCAAGTCCACCCATCCCCAGCGCATCGCCCAGAACGCGGATGTGTTCGATTTCAGCCTGTCCCCGGACGAGATGACGGCTATCATGACCATGCCGCCCCTGGGATACAGCGCCTATCATCCCACCCAGGCCCCGGCGGATAAGCTGTTCGGCGGGAATTACGATATAGAATAGCAAAACGAGGGCCGTCGATTGGTTCGATAGCCCTCGTTTTTATTGAGCCTCGCGCAGGCTTCCTGGAAAGGAAAGCGAAAAATTACAGCTTCCCCTTTACGGCTCCCCGTCCTCCGGCCCCCCCTCCTCCGGCTCCGGTTCCTCCGTGCCCAGGAGCCGGGCGGCGGCAGCAGGATCATCCAGCGCCTCCACCTGGCGCAGCCTGCGCTCGATGGTGCGGCTTTTCCGGGATGCGGTTTCGATGGATTCGGCAGCGGCGTGCATCCGCTTCTGGGTGGCTTCCAGCAGCCGGGAGAAATTGCCAAACTCTGTTTTCACGGCACTGAGCAGCTGCCATACCTCGCCGGATCGCTTCTCAATCGCCAATGTGCGGAAGCCCACCTGCAGGCTGGTAAGCAGGGCGTTGAGGGTGGTGGGCCCGGCAATGACGATGCGGAGCTTTTCCTGCAATTCCTCGGAAAGCCCCCGGGCCCGCAGCGCTTCGGCGTAAAGCCCCTCAATGGGCAGAAACATGATGGCAAAATCCGTGGTGGCAGGCGGCGCGATATACTTGGACGCGATTCGCTTGGCTTCCACCTTCAGCGCCGTTTGCAGCGCGGCAGACGCGGCGCTGATGCGCGCCTGATCCCCGCTGTCATAGGCGGCCAGCAGCCGCTCATAATCCTCAATGGGAAACTTGGAATCGATGGGCAGATACACGGCGCCCTCGCCCTGCCCCGGCAGCTTCACCGCAAATTCCACCCGCTGGCTGCCCCCGGGCACAACCGCCACGTTTTCCTCATATTGTGCAGGCGACAGCGTTTGGGCCAGCAGCGCGCCCAGCTGCATCTCGCCCCAGACGCCCCTTGTTTTCACATTGGTGAGCACCTTTTTCAGATCGCCCACCCCGCTGGCCAGCGTCTGCATTTCGCCCAGCCCTTTATAGACCTGCTCCAGCCGCTGATTCACCAGCGAAAAGCTCTCGTTGAGCCGTTTATCCAAGGTGGCGTGGAGCTTTTCATCCACGGTCTGCCGCATTTCCTCCAGACGCTTGCTGTTTTCCTCCTGCAGCTTGCCCACGCTTTGGCCCAGCGTATCCCGCATCCGCTCGATGCGGGCTTCATTTTGCCCCAGCTTTTCCTCCAGCGTGGCGCTCACCCGGTGCAGCCGGGTTTCCTGCGCCGCGCCGAACGCATCCAGCCGTTGGGCCAGATCGGCCAGCCGCTGGGCTTCATCCCGGCTGCGCTCATCCATGGCCTGCATCAGCCGGGCGGATTGCAGCTCGCTGAGCTGGGTGTATTCGCTGCGGCCCAGCGCGTCCCGGGCGGCGCTTTCGCCCTGGCGCAAAAGCTGCCGGGTGTTCTTCAGCGCATCCAGCCCATCCGCCCCGGCCCGGCGGCTGCGGCAAAGCAGCGCGATCAGCAGCCCTGACGCCAGCAGCAAAAGCAGGCAGCAGATCAGGGCCAGCAGGCCTGCGTTGACGCTCAGCCATTGATTCAATTGCTCCAATTCGCTCATCCTTTCTCCCTCCGGGGCATTTGTGTTCTGCGGCAAAACAAAAATGCGAAAGGAGGTTCTTTGCGGCCAAAGAACGCCCTTTCGCGATTTTTCGGGAAAGCCATTGGGCTCAGCCGGGGACGCCGTCTTATCAGCACGGCGCTCTCTGAGCGCAGCGGCTTTCTGCGTATTCATCCATGAGGACGCATCGCTATGCGCTTTCGCCGCTTACAGCTCCCTGCGGCCCTCCATGGCCTTGGCCAGCGTCACCTCATCGGCATATTCCAGATCGCTGCCCACGGGCACGCCGTGCGCAATCCGGGTCACCCGCACGCCCAGGGGTTTAATCAGCCGGGCCAGATAGGTGGCCGTGGCTTCGCCCTCAATGTCCGGGTTGGTGGCCAGAATCACCTCGTTCACGTCCTCCGTGCTCAGTCGGGTGAGCAGCTCTTTGATCCGGATATCCTCCGGCCCCACGCCGTTCATGGGAGACAGCGTGCCGCCCAGCACATGATACAGCCCCTTGAAATCCCGCATCCGTTCCATGGCGGCCACGTCCCGGGCGTCCCGCACCACGCAGATTTGCCCGTTATGCCGCTGGGGATCCTGACAGATGGGACAATATTCTTCCTGGGTATAATTGCCGCAGCAGGCGCAGAAACGCAGCGCCTTGCGGCCCTGCCACAGGGCGGCGGCCAGCTCCTTGACCTGCTCCTGGGGCATGGCGGCAATATGATAGGCCAGCCGCTGGGCGCTTTTTTGCCCGATGCCCGGCAGCCGCGCCAATTGCAGCGCCATCCGGGCGATGGGATCGCATCCGTCCTGCATCTCAGAACAGCCCGCTCATCCCGGTGGGGGCCAGCTTGCTCATGGTGTCCTCCCGGGCCTTCTCGCCGTTGCGCAGCGCCTCATTCACCGCTGCCAGCACCAGATCCTGCAGCATTTCCACATCCTCGGGATCCACGGCCTCGGGCTTAATGGTCAGCTCCAGCAGCTCCCGCTTGCCGGATACCTTGCATGTGACCATTCCGCCGCCCGCGCTGGCTTCATAGACCTTTTCGTCCAGATCCTCCTGGGCCTTCTGCATCTGTTCCTGCATTTTCTGGGCCTGGCGCATCAGCTGCTGCATATTGGGGCCGCCGAAGCCGCCAAACTGATTTCTGGGCATGAATTTCATCCTCCTTTAACCTGACAAGGGCCGGCGCGAAACGCGCGCCCATTGCATACCTGTTATTATATCACGTTTTCCCGGGAACTGTAAACACCATAAATCGCCGCAGGGAAAAGCGCTTGCACAGGGGAGAAACGTATGTTATAATAAATCCAGAAGCAAAAGCGAAGCAAATGAAAATCAATAAACAAAACCCTGCGCGCAAAGGAGATGGGATGCCATGTATTGCGAAAAATGCCAGGCCCTGACCCCGGAGAATGAAAACGGCTGCCTGCGCTGCGGTGAAAATGCCCGGCGGGAGCCGCAGATGGATGATTACTGCTTCCTGGTGGAAAAGGAAATGATGTGGGGGGAAATGCTGGCCGATGTGCTGGAGCAAAACGAAATTCCCTTTGAAATCAAGCGCGCCCTGGGCGCGGGCCTGGCCGTCACGCTGGGGCCGCTGAACGAGCGCTACGCCTTCTATGTGCCCTATCGCTGCTATGAGCAGGCCCAGCAGGTCGTAGAGGATCTGTTCGCCGTGAAGGAGGATGCGCCGGCGGATGAAACGGACGCGGATGCGGAAACGGACACGCCCTGACGGGAAGGAGAAACGAACATGAACCAGCAGCTGCTGTCTCCCGGCCCCCTGCATCGGCCGGACGGCACCCTTTCCCAGGCCGGATACGCCACCGCGCTGGTCAAGGAATATGATCGCGCCCGCATCGCCGCCCATCCCCTGAAAATCAAGGAATGGGATTATTATCTCATTGCCTCGGATCGCTATGCGCTGGCCCTGACCATTGCCGATAACGGCTATATGGGGCTGGACAGCGTGAGCCTGTTGGATTTTGACGGTCCCTGGGAAACCACCCAATCCAGAATGAGCCTGTTTCCGCTGGGCAGGCGTGGGCTGCCGCCCTCCAGCGCCCGGGGCGTTTCCCGGGCCGCAGGGAAGGGCTATGCCCTCACCTTTGAAAACGACGGCAAATCCCGGCGGCTTTATGGGCATATGGAGCGGTTCCGGAAAGGCCAGCCCCTGCTCTTTGACGTGACGCTGACCGACGCGCCCCGGGAGTCCATGGTGATCGCCACGCCCTTCCCGGGCCATCCCAAGGCATTCTATTACAACCAGAAAATCAACTGCCTGCGGGCGGCGGGCAAGGCGGTGCTGGGGGAGCGGGAGTATCTGTTCGCGCCGGCCCATTCCTTCGCCGTGCTGGATTGGGGACGGGGCGTATGGACGTATAAAAACACCTGGTATTGGGGCTCGGCCTCCGGGCTGGCGGAGGGCGTGCCCTTCGGTTTCAACATTGGCTATGGCTTTGGCGATACCTCCGCCGCCACGGAAAACATGCTGTTCTATAACGGCCGGGCGCATAAGCTCTCTCAGGTCGTCTTTGAAATTCCCATGAAAAACGGCCGGGAGGACTATCTGGCCCCCTGGCGCTTCACCAGCGACGACGGCCGCTTTGAAATGGACTTCACGCCCCTTCTGGATCGCGCCGCCTGCACCGATTTCAAGCTGCTGTGCTCGGATCAGCACCAGGTGTTCGGCCATTTCACCGGCACGGCCATTTTGGATGACGGCTCCCCTGTGCGGGTAAACCGGCTGCTGGGGTTTGCGGAAAAGGTGTTTAATAAGTGGTAACCCTTGCAAATATCGCTGATGTAAAAAAATATACGAAAACGCATCAAAATTTACAATTTTAATATTTACAGATCCTGCCACGTTCGTTATAATCAAAGTGTATCCCCGTTTCGCGCGCGTTGATTCAGAACCTGTCGAAAGGAGAGAGAACCATGAAAAGACAAATGGCAGGATTTGTGGCATTGGTGCTGCTGGTGTGCTGTGTGACGGCCGCCCTTGCGGAACAGAAAGCGGCAGAAGCAATTGATGAAAATGATCGATTGATTGTGCTGAACACAGCAAAAATCATGGGCTATACCGATGAACAGCTGGCGCAGGTGACGGTTCAAGAAAAGCACACCAATCAGGATGATCTGGATCTGTTTGTGTTCGTTTGTCCGGAAACAGAGGAATTTGAGACGCTGCGAACCTGCACGGTTCAGATTCTGCCTGACGAAGGAAATGTTCTTGTCAATCGAACGATAAAGACCTTTCCGGATGACGAAACTTACAAGTCTCTTTCCCATGGGGAGAAAGTGAAGCGGATGCTATTGGCCATCCAGGAAAAGCTTCCGTGGTTGTGCACGGACGAACCCGGCGATGTATACACGACCTACTTCGCCCCGGAGACGGAAACGCAGCAGTCGGTTTTCTCCAGCTGGAAACAATTGCGGGTCTATAAGACGGGCCTTGAGCATCCCCTGTCAGGGAAGATTGTATGGGTCAGCTATCTGCCGGCAGTAGAAATGGTATCGACCGTGGAAATCATCCCCTTCCAATAACCTTTTGCATCAGCCATTCACCGGCACGGCCCTCCTGGGCGACGGCTCCCCGTGCGGGTAAGCCGGCTCTGGGGTTTGCAGAAAAGGTGTTTAATAAATGGTAAAAAAACGGTCAGAATTTACATTTTAGGTATTGACAATCGGAAGTGTTCATGGTAAAGTAGAATCAGGCAAGGGGAATTCTTGCCGGGACCTTCCTTCCGAAGCAAGGGAAGCATTTCCTGAGGAGCATTGTGCAAAGGGGTGATTCCAATGTGGGGAAAACGGTTGTTGCTGGTTGGGTTGCTTTAGGCTGCTGCATCGAAGCGGCAGCGGAGAAAGCGGTTGATGAAACGCATTGACTGATGCGCTGCATACCGCCGCAAAATCATGGGCTACATGGACAAACAGCTGGCGCAGGCAACGGTTCAAAAACAGGAAGACCAAGGGAAATACCGGGAAGAATTTGAAAAACAGGTTTATCATATAAAAACGCGCCCATGCTTGTTTGTCCGGACAGGGCGGAATTCAAGAGACTGCGAAACTGTGGCAATCGGGTTTTGGAAGAAGAAAAGGCGCTCATCTGCTTCTGGGGAGAACTTCACTTCATGGATGCTCATGCCTGCCAGCCCGCTTCGAGGCTGAAAAGGTGATGCGGATGACGGCCTTTCCAAAGCAGTTATCCTGGCTGTGTACGGTCGAATCGTCCGGCTGATGGTATGCCTTGCGTATCCTACCATGATTGTGGAAGCCAGGCCGCCGTTCTATGTGGGGAACAGCCGCTGGCTGGCAAGGCGGACGTCGATCATCCCCTGGTTGGAAAAATCATAAAGGTCAGGCGCATGTCTAAGGAAGAGCACGTGGCAGACGTGAAAATCATCTCCTTCCAATAATCCTTCGCTGTCAGTCATCCCGCTCGCGCCGGGGCAATGCCCCGGCGTTTTTTTTGTGCCGTTTTTCGCTTGATTTTTTACACGCATATTATTGAAGAAACCCTTCCAAAATCAGCGATTTTGTGCTATAATAAATTAGTTAGCGGCGCACCCCAAAAAGCCGTGAACACCCAGAAGCTTGAGGAGGATATCATGGCAGAACAGGAAAAAGAGCTGCAGGGAAATCCCCAGCAGCAGGGCCATTATGACGAAACACAGATTCAGGTGCTGGAGGGGCTGGAGGCCGTACGGAAGCGGCCCGGCATGTATATCGGCTCCACGGACGCACGGGGTCTGCATCATTGCGTATATGAAATCGTGGATAACGCCATTGACGAAGCGCTGGCAGGCTATTGCACTGAAATTCTCGTAACGCTGCATAAGGACGGCTCCGTTTCCGTGCGGGATAACGGCCGGGGCTTCCCGGTGGGCATTCATCCCAAGATGCATCGCCCGGCGGTGGAGGTCTGCCTGACGGTGCTGCATGCGGGCGGCAAGTTCGGCGGCGGGGGCTATAAGGTTTCCGGCGGTCTGCACGGCGTGGGCGCGTCGGTGGTGAACGCCCTGTCGCGGCATCTGCGGGTGGAAGTGCGCCAGGACGGCAAAATCTACGAGCAGGAATATAATCTGGGCAAGATTCAATACGACCTGCGGGTGATCGGCGAAACGAAGGAGACGGGCACCACGGTGCGCTTCTGGCCGGATATTCGCAGCGATGAAAATCCCGGCGGCGTGTTTGATCCCGGCATTGAGTTTTCCTTTGATGTGCTCAAGGCCCGCATCCGGGAAATGGCGTTCCTGAATAAGGGCATCAAGATCACCCTGCGGGATGAGCGGCCCGACGAGGTGCACGAGCGGGTGTTCCATTATGAGGGCGGCATCCGGGAGTTTGTGAAGTATATCAACAAAAACAAAGAGGTGCTGTTTCCCGAGCCCATTTATGTGGAGGGCGTGAAAAACGGGGTGCTGGTGGAAGTGGCCATGCAGTATAACGACAGCTATACCGAGAATATCTATTCCTTCGCCAATAATATCCACACCCCCGAGGGCGGCACCCATCTGATGGGCTTCCAGAGCGCCCTCACCCGGGCCATCAACGATTACGGCCGCAAATATAAGATTCTCAAGGACGCGGACGCCAACCTCAAGGGCGAGGATACCCGGGAATCGCTGGCGGCGGTGATTTCCGTGAAAATGCCCGAGCCCCAGTTCGAGGGCCAGACCAAATCCAAGCTGGGCAACAGCGAGGTGCGGCCCATTGTGGATGGGCTGGTGAGCGAGGGGCTGGAAAATTTCCTGGAGGAAAACCCCGCCATCGCCAAGGCCATTCTGGAGCGGTGCCTGGGCGCGGCCCGTGCCCGGGAAGCCGCCCGCAAGGCCCGGGATCTGACCCGGCGCAAGACGGTGCTGGAATCCGCCTCGCTGCCGGGGAAGCTGGCGGACTGCAGCGAGCGGGATCCGGCCAAATGCGAGATCTTCCTGGTGGAGGGCGACAGCGCCGGCGGCAGCGCCAAGACGGGGCGCGACCGGATGTTCCAGGCCATTTTGCCCCTGCGCGGCAAGATCCTGAACGTGGAAAAGGCCCGGCTGGATAAGATTCTGGTCAGCGAGCAGATCAAGAATATGATCACCGCCTTTGGCTGCGGCGTGGGGGATGAATTTAATCTGGATAAGCTGCGGTATCATCGCATCGTGTGCATGACCGATGCCGATGTGGACGGCGCGCATATCCGCATTCTGATGCTCACGTTCTTCTATCGCTATATGAAGCCGCTGATCGAAAAGGGCTATGTGTATATCGCCATGCCCCCGCTGTACAAGGTGACCAAGAACAAGCAGGAGTATTACGTATACGACGATAAGGAGCTTCAGCAGCTGCTGGACAAGCTGGGCCGGGAAACCAAGGCGGAGATTCAGCGCTATAAAGGCCTGGGCGAAATGAGCAGCGAGCAGCTCTGGCAGACCACCATGAACCCCGAAACCCGCACCATGATGCGCGTGACCATGGAGGACGCCATGGCCGCCGACGAGATTATCACCCTGCTCATGGGCGACAAGGTGGAGCCCCGGCGGGAGTTCATTGAGCAAAACAGCGATCAGGCCATTCTGGACGTGTAAGGGGGCGGCGGCATGAAAAAATGCTTTTGTCTGCTGCTGTGCCTGCTGCTGGCGCTGCCCCTTGGGGGCCAATGCGAGGCGATGGGCGATCAGGCCCAGTGGTTCCATGACCAGAGCCGGGCGCTGGCGGCCCTGATGGGCGAGGCCGCGCAAAACGCGGATTACACCGGGCTGTACGCCTCCGGAGCCATTCAGGAAAAGGCGACGGCGCTTGGCCAGATGGATTTTACCGCGCCGCTTCGGCTGCTGCTCTGGCAGGGCGAAGCGCTTGATCAGGCCCTGCGGCAGATGGCGGATGCTGCGGATCTGGCCCTTTCCCCGGCGCTGCGCCAGCAGGCCCGGCGGCGGATGCTGAACGCGGTGCCATCCACGCTGGCGGGATACGCGGGCGCGGAGAATCTGGCTGCCGCCACGATCCTGACCATGGAAACCGCCTGCGCCGCGCCGGAATGGCTGCGGGGCGACGCCCTTGTGCTGCTGGAATATGGCGGGGATACGGCCGTGATGGTCTGCTTTTCCCCGCTGGATACCGGCGTGGCCGTCATCAGCGCAATGCCGGTTTCCCAGGCGGCCGCGGCGGAAAATCTGCCCGAGGCTTCGGCACAATACAGCTTCTGATTTCGGATCAATACACTGCCATCCCATCCATGAAAGGATAAAACGCAATGAGCGATATTAAGGACCGATTGATTCCAACCGACCTGGAGCATGAGATGCGGCAATCCTTCATCAGCTATGCCATGTCGGTGATTGTGGACCGGGCGCTGCCCGATGTGCGCGATGGGCTCAAGCCCGTGCATCGCCGCATCCTCTATGATATGAACGAGCTGGGCATGACCCCGGATAAGCCCTTCCGCAAGTCCGCCCGTATTGTGGGCGATGTGCTGGGCAAGTTCCATCCCCATGGCGACGCGTCTGTGTACGACGCCATGGTGCGCCTGGCCCAGGATTTCAACATGCGCTATATGCTGGTGGAGGGCCAGGGCAATTTTGGCTCTGTGGATGGCGACGGCGCCGCCGCCATGCGTTATACCGAAGCCCGCATGAGCAAGATCGCCACCTTCATGCTCCAGGACATCGATAAGGACACCGTGGATTTCATGCCCAACTTCGATGAAACCCTGCTGCAGCCCAAGGTGCTGCCCGCCCGGTTCCCCAACCTGCTGGTGAACGGCACGTCGGGCATCGCCGTGGGCATGGCCACCAACATCCCGCCCCACAATCTGGGCGAGGTGATCGACGGCGCTATCTGCCTGATTGATCACCCGGACGCCACGCTGGACGATCTGATGGCCCATATCAAGGGCCCGGATTTCCCCACCGGCGGCGTGATTCTGGGCCGCAGCGGCATCCGCGAGGCATATCACACCGGCCGGGGCCGGATTATCACAAGGGCCAAAACCGATGTGGAAGCCATGGCCAATGGCCGCAACCGCATTATCGTCACCGAAATTCCCTATATGGTAAACAAGGCCCGGCTGGTGGAGAAGATTGCCGAGCTGGTGCATGAAAAGCGGCTGGACGGCATCAGCGATATCCGCGATGAATCCGACCGCAACGGCATGCGCATCGTTATCGACCTCAAGCGGGATGTGCAGCCTCAGGTGGTGCTGAATTTCCTGTATAAGCATACCCAGCTTCAGGAGACCTTCGGCGTGATCATGCTGGCGCTGGTGGACGGCCAGCCCCGGGTATTGTCTCTCAAGGAAATGCTGAGCTATTACGTGCTCCATCAGGAGGACGTGGTCACCCGGCGCACCAAGTATGACCTGGAAAAATCTCTGGCCCGGGCCCACATCTTGGAGGGCCTGCTCAAGGCGCTGGATCATATCGACGAAATCGTGCACGTCATCCGCAACAGCAAGGATACGGGCGCGGCCAAGATCGAGCTGATGGAGCGGTTCCAGTTCTCCGATAAGCAGGCGCAGGCCATTCTGGATATGCGCCTGGCCCGCCTGACCGGTTTGGAACGGGATAAGCTGCTGGCGGAATATAACGAGCTGGAAAACACCATCGCCTATCTGCGCTCCCTGCTGGAGGACCGGAACAAGCTCATGGGCGTGGTTAAGAATGAGCTGACGGAAATCAAGAACAAGTTCAATGACCCCCGGCGCACGGAGCTGTCCGCCGTGGAGGGCGAAATCGATATTGCGGATCTGATTGCCGTGGACGACATGGTGGTCACGCTGACCCACTTTGGCTATGTGAAGCGGCTGCCCAAATCCACCTACAAGTCCCAGAACCGGGGCGGCAAGGGCGTGGCGGCCATGACGACCCGGGAGGACGACTATGCCGAGAACATCCGCGTGGTCAATTCCCATGAGCCCATCATGTTCTTCACCAATCAGGGCCGGGTGTATAACCTGACGTGCTATCAGATCCCCGAGGCGGGGCGCACGGCCAAGGGCACGGCCATTGTGAACCTGCTGCAGCTGGCGGCGGGGGAAAAGGTGACCACCATGATCCCCATGCCGGAGATTGCCGATGGGCATTATCTGATCATGGCCACCCGGGAGGGCGTGATCAAAAAGACCGCCCTGAGCGAGTTTAAGAATCTGCGCAAGGCGGGCCTGATCTCCATCGTGCTGGATGAGGGCGACGAGCTGATCGGCGTGGAGCTGTGCCGGGATGGGGACGAGCTGATGCTGGGCACCCGGAAGGGCAAGGCCATCCGTTTTGCGGAGCGGCATGTGCGGTCCATGGGCCGCATCAGCCACGGCGTGCGCAGCATGCGCCTGGACGAGGGCGACCGGGTGACGGATCTGTGCGTGGTGGAAGAAGGGGCTCATGTGCTCTCCATCACGGAGAACGGCTATGGCAAGCGCACCGAGGCGGATGCGTACCGGGAGACCGGCCGCGGCGGCAAGGGCATTCTGGCCATGACGCTCACGGAAAAGACCGGCGATCTGGTGGCGCAGCTGATGGTGCATCCTGAGGAGGACATTCTGCTTATTACCGATGACGGCACCATCATCCGCACCCCCGTTTCTGATATCCGCATCTGCGGCCGCGCCACCCAGGGCGTGCGGCTGATGAAGGTGGCCGAGGGCAGCCATATTGTGGGCGTGGCCCGGGCCGAAGCCGAGGACGAGGAGATGGAAACCGGGGAGCCCAAGGCAGAAGAAAACAAGGGCGATGAACCGCAGGATGAAGCCTGATGAATGGAGGGGGAAACCGCTTTTGCGTTGTTTCGCCCTGCAAAAACATGAATAGGCATGGGCATAATAAATAAGTAAAGAATCCTGAACGGCTTTCCTGGAGGGAGCGCGAGGGAATCATTCTTTGGCCTCCAAGGA
This sequence comes from uncultured Clostridia bacterium, assembly GCA_934630705.1. Taxonomy (GTDB): domain Bacteria; phylum Bacillota; class Clostridia; order Christensenellales; family Aristaeellaceae; genus RUG563. Next base: position 210,543 of record CAKTWP010000002.1, read on the forward strand.
ATGGTTCCCTCGCCCTTTCATCTCCACCATTTCATTGATGCAATGAAGGAGCTTCTATGACGCAGAAACAGAAGTCGCTGGTGGGCGGCGTATCCGTGCTGGGGATTGCGGGGCTGATCTGCAAGGTGGTAGGGGTGCTGTATCGCATTCCGCTGGCCTATCTGATCGAGCCCATGGGCATGGCGCTGTATCACAAGGTGTTTCCCGCCTATAACCTGCTGCTGACCATTTCCTCTGCGGGCATTCCGGTGGCCATTTCCCGGATGGTGAGCCATTATGTGACCAGGGACGATCCCCGGAACGCCAAACGCATTTTCAAGACCGCACTGCGATTGCTGTGCGCTTTGGGCCTGATTACCACCCTGCTGCTCCTGGCCTTCTCCGGGCAGATTGCCGCCTGGCAGGGGGCGGAAGCGGCCAAGGCGGGCTATCTGTGTATCGGGCCCAGCCTGTTTTTCGTCTGCGCCATGAGCGCGTATCGCGGATTTTTGCAGGGCCGCCGCCAGATGATGCCAACCGCCGTGTCCCAGCTGATCGAGCAGGTGGGCAAGGTGGCCGTTGCGCTGCCGCTGGCCTATCTGGGCATGGGCATGGGCGGCGTGGCCTGGGGCGCTGCCGGAGCGCTGCTGGGCTCCACCATTGGCGAGGCCGCGGCGCTGCTGTATATGATCTGGCAGCTGCGGCGGCAGCAGGGCGCCTTTGACGCCCTGGAGCAGGCCCCTGCCCGCGTTCTGAACCAACGCACCATCGCCAAACGCTTGGTGCTGATTTCCATTCCCATCACCCTGGGGGCCTGCATCGTGCCCCTGGCCGGGTTTATCGACAGCGTGATGCTTACCAATCTGATGGAGCGGACAGGCATGGCCTATGAGGAAGCCATGGTGCGCTACGGCGTGTATTCCGGCCCGGTGCTCACGCTGATTAACGTGCCCACTGCGCTGGCCATGGCCATGAGCACCAATCTGGTGCCCGATATTTCCGCCGGCATGGCCCGGGGCGATCGGGACTATGTGCAAAAGGAAGCGGGCGTGGGCCTGCGGATGGCGGCGGTGATCGGGTTTCCCTGCTCCATCGGCATGAGCCTGCTGGCCGAGCCCATCCTGTTTCTGTGCTATCAGGGGGCGTATACGGCGGCGCAATTGCAGGTGGCGGCGGAGCTGCTGCAAATCAGCAGCCTCACCATTGTGCTGTTTACCATGGTGCAGGCCACCAGCGGCGTCCTTCAGGGCATGGGCAAGCAGCGGATTCCCATGTATACCCTGATGATCGGCGTGGCCCTGAAAATCACGCTGAATTACTCGCTGGTGCGCATTCCGGGGGTGGATATCCATGGCGCGCCCTGGGCGTCGCTGCTGTGCTACACGGCCAGCATGATTCCCAATCTGTATTATGTGTGCAAGCATACAGGCTATCGCATGGACTGGCTGGCTGTGATCGTGAAGCCCCTGGGCTGCTCGCTGCTGATGGGCGGCGTGGTGTACGGGCTGTGGACGGTGCTGTTTGGCAGCGCGGCAGATCTGCGCAAGCAGACGCTGCTGATGGGGGTGGTGCTGTGCGTGGCGGTGGGCATGGCGGTATACTTTGCCGCCGCATGGAAGCTGGGGGCCATTCGGAAAGAGGATTTGCCCGCACGGCTGAGGAGGAAAGCAAAATGAACAAAATCACCGTGGTATCCCTGGGCCCGGGCAGCCGGAAGCTGCTCACCCTGGGGGCGATGGAAGCCATGGAACAGGCGAAAAAGCTGGTGCTGCGCACGGAAAAATGCGATGCGGCCGCATATCTTCGGGAAAAAGGGATATCCTTTGATACGCTGGATGATCTGCATGAAGCCTGCGAGGATTTTGACGAGCTGGCGGCGGCGGCTGTGAAGCGACTCAAAGCGCTGGCGGCGGAAGGGCCGGTTTGCTATGGGGTGCTGGACGCGGGAGCGGACGCTACCGTTTCCGCCCTCCGGGCACAGGCGGAGACGGAGCTTCTCCCCGGCGTGCCCCTGAGCGCGCCGTTTCAGGCAGCGGCGCCTCAGGAAAAGATCGAGATTCAGACCGCGGACAGCCTGAACGTGACCGGCATGCAGAACCCTCTGCTGATTCTGGAGCTGGATTCCCGGATGCTGGCGGGGGATTGCAAGCTGGCGCTGCTGGACTGGTATGACCCGGATCAGCCGGTGCTGTTTTTTCCGCCGGCGGAAACGGCGGCGCGGACGTATCGGGAGATTCGCCTGTGCGAGCTGGACCGCCAGAGGCAATACGACCACACCTGCGCCGCCCTGCTGCCTGCGCAGGCGCTGACGGAGCGGAAACGGTTCGATTTCTATGATCTGGTGCGGGTGCTGGCCATTCTGCGGGGTGAAAACGGCTGCCCCTGGGATCAGGAGCAGACCCACGAAACCCTGCGCAAGTATCTGATTGAGGAAGCCTACGAAACCGCCGCGGCCATTGATGAGGCGGACTGGGACCACGTGGCCGACGAATTGGGCGATGTGCTGCTGCAGGTGGTGTTCCAGGCGAACATTGGCCGGCAGTACGGCACGTTTGAGCTGGGGGATGTGACGACAGACATCTGCCGGAAGATGATCTCCCGCCATTCCCATATTTTCGGCTCCGATCATTGCGAAACGGCGGAGGACGTGGTGACCAACTGGGAGAAGATCAAGAAGGCCGAGCGGGGCTTTGAAACCCAGGGACAGGTGCTCCAGGGGGTATCCCGGGGGCTGCCGCCGCTGATGCGGGCGGAAAAGGTGCAGAAAAAGGCCCGGGATGTGGGCTTTGACTGGGATGATCCCAAGGATGCGCTGGCGAAGGTCCATGAGGAAGCGGAGGAGGTTTCCCAGGCGCTGGACGAGGGCGATCCCCGGCATTTGCGGGAGGAGGTGGGCGATCTGTTCTTCGCCTGCGTGAACGCCTCCCGGCTTGCCGGCGTGGACGCGGAAACCGCCCTGCAGCAGGCCACGGAGAAGTTTGTTTCCCGGTTCTCGGCCATGGAAAATGCGATTTTACAGGATGGAAAACGGTTGGAGGACTTGACATTATCGGAAATGGATGTATACTGGAAAGGTAGCAAACAACGCGTGAAGCCATAAGGCTTTGCGGCTTGTCATTCTCAATGCAATTGGAGGGTAAATCTCATGAACAAGTCTGAACTGATTGTGGCCCTGGCCCAGAAGGCCGAGCTTTCCAAGAAGGATGCTGAAAAGGCCCTGACCGCGTTTGTGGACGTGGTAACCGAATCTCTCAAGGCTGGCGACAAGGTGCAGCTGGTGGGCTTTGGCACCTTTGAAAGCAAGGATCGTCCCGCCCGCACGGCCCGCAATCCCCGCACCGGCGAGGAAATCACCATTGAAGCCAGCAAGACCGCTTCCTTCAAGGTGGGCAAGGCCCTCAAGGACGCCATCAACGGCTAAGATCAAAGCGCAAAGGGCGTGCCGGCTTTCGGCGCGCCCTTTTTTCAGCGAAGGAGTTTTTGCATGCGGCTGGATAAATTTTTGAAGGTATCCCGGATTATCAAGCGCCGCACCGTGGCCAAGGAGGCCTGCGATGGCGGCCGGGTGTCCATTAACGGCAAGGTGGCCAAGGCCGGGGCCGAGGTGAAGGAAAACGACGTGATGGAGATCCGCTTTGGCAATCGGGTTGGCAAATATCAGATCATGGATGTGCGCGAGGTGGTGCGCAAGGAAAACGCCGCCGAGATGTACAGGGTGCTGGAGGAGGACGACGCCATTCGCGCCCAGCGTGGGGAATAAAGCGCAATAAAAAGGCGGGAGGCGTATTCCCAGGCAGCCAAGGAATGCTCCTCCCGCGCTTTCCCGGAGAAAGCCCAAGGTTTATTTGGCTTGCAGAATCTTCATCACGGGCTTGGCCACAAGCAGGGCAAGCACGATGCAGATCAGCGTGTCGGGGATCAGGTAAGTGCCGTTATAGACCAGGCTGGGCCAGAAGGCGGTATCCCAGAACATGTAGCCCGCCAGCGTCGCAGAGAGGGCGCGGGTGACGGCAGCGATGATGATGGCCGCATAGAGCCCCCAGGTCTTGGGCAGCTTCTTGGCCAGGCCGGCCAGGCCAAGCGCGCCGAAAGCCAGCAGATAATCCAGCAGGAACTGCCACACGTTCAGGAACCAGCCGCCCTGCAGATACTGCAGCGCGCCATACACCACGCCAACCACCACGCCGGGGCCCACGCCATACGCGGCGGCAAAGAGCATAATGGGCAGCATGCTGCCGGGGGTGACGCTGCCGCCCTGGGGCATCCGGAACAGCCGGAAGCAGGACAGCACGTAGGACAGGGCGATGGACAGAGCGGCGAAGGCAATGGTCTTGGCGGTCCACTGCTTCCGGGTCTTGCCCGAGAGCAGCAAAATGGCGCCAAGGGCGACAATCACCAGCAGGATAATCCAGGTGGTGGCAGGGGTTTCGGTGAATTTCTCCACCAGCTCGCTTTGCCAGGTGGCAGGGGTTTCCTCCGCCCGCGCGGCGGAAATGAACAGGTCCAGCATCTTGAGTCAGCCTCCTTTTTCTTTGGCATCCGATCCATAGAAAAAACCCACACGCCTTTGGGCATGTGGGAAACGGAGTGAACGCAGGCGAAACAGTACCCGCGCGCCGCTTCCCTTCGGTAGGATGATCTACAGCAGGTTCCAAGGGTTCTCTCTCAGCCGCAGGCAAAGCCCGCGACACCCCCAGCGGATGCACGCCAATATTATACCGCAAAAGACGCATATGTCAAGGAGATATCAGCATGGAACATCATTTTTTCGCTTATATCAGCCGTATGAAATTCATTCAGCGCTGGGGCCTGATGCGCAACACCATCCCGGAAAACGACATGGAGCACGCGCTGCAGACTGCGCTGGTGGCCCATGCCATTGCCGTGATTGGCAACCAGCGCTATGGCCGGCATTATAACGCCGAATACGTGATGGCCCTGGCCGTGTATCATGACGGCTGCGAGGTAATCACCGGCGATTTGCCCACCCCCATCAAGCATCATAACCCCGCCATCAAGCAGGAATACAACAAGCTGGAGGACGTGGCCGCCAATCGCCTGCTGGCCATGCTGCCCGGCGATCTGCGGGAATATTATACGCCCCTTATCGCCCACGACGAATCCACCGAGGAATGGCGGCTGGTGAAGGCGGCGGATCGCATCTGCGCCTATATCAAATGCCTGGAAGAAAAAAAGGCCGGCAATCTGGAATTTGAGCAGGCCCGTAAGAGCACGAAAAAGTCCATCGATCTGGTGGAGCTGCCGGAGGTGCAGGATTTCATGAACGAGTTTGTGCCCGGCTTTTCCATGACGCTGGACGAAATATCGGAGGAATGACCATGGCACAGGAACAAACGCCCCTGATCCTTCAAATTCGCTATCACGCAGATATTACGCCCATTGCCAGGCTGCCCCAGGGGGATTGGATTGATCTGCGGGCGGCGGAGCGGGTGGAGATGAAGGCGGGGGAGTACAGGCCCATTTCCCTGGGGGTGTCCATGCGCCTGCCGGCGGGATATGAGGCCCATGTGGCCCCCCGCAGTTCCACGTTCAAGCGCTATGGCATTCTGCTGGCAAACGGCGTGGGCGTGGTGGACGAAAGCTATTGCGGGGACAACGATATCTGGTATTTTCCCGCCCTGGCCATGCGGGATACCGTGATCGAAAAGGATGAACGCATCTGCCAGTTCCGCATCCTGCGGAAAATGGCGCCGGTGACGCTGGAAACGGTTGCATGCCTGGACGGCCCGGATCGGGGCGGCCTGGGCTCCACGGGAACAAAATAATAAGGAGGAAATGAACATGGCAACGCTGCATAACACGGCTGCAAAGGGCGATTTCGCCAAAACGGTGCTGATGCCCGGGGATCCCCTGCGGGCAAAATTCATCGCCGAAACCTATCTGGAAAATCCGCGACTGGTGAATAACGTGCGGGGGATTCAGGGATACACCGGCGTGTATAAGGGCAAGGAAGTATCCGTGATGGCGTCGGGCATGGGTATGCCCTCCATCGGCATTTACAGCCACGAATTGTACGCCGAATACGGCGTGGAAAATATTATCAGGGTGGGCTCGGCGGGGCTGCTGCAGCCCTTCCTGAAGGTGCGCTCCATCGTGGCGGGCATGAGCGCCTATTCCAATTCCAATTACGGCGCGCAGTTTGGCTTTAAGGGCAATCTGGCGCCCTGCGCCTCCTTCCAGCTGCTGGAGAAGGCGGTGGCCGCGGCCCGGCGGATGGGCGTGGAAATGCCGGTGGGGCCCATTTATTCCACCGATGTGTTCTATGACGAAACGAAACCCTCGCCCGCTCAGGTGCTCCAGGGGCTGGGGGTGCTGGCGGTGGAAATGGAAGCCTACGCCCTGTATCTGAATGCTGCCCGGGCCGGGAAAAACGCGCTGGCGCTGCTGACCATTTCGGATAATCCCTTTACCGGCGAAAGCCTCACGCCCCAGGAGGTGCGCGAAACCTTCACGCAGATGATGGAAATCGCGCTGGAAATCGCGTGAGGATTCTGATCAGCGCCTGTCTGCTGGGGGTGAAATGCCGCTACGATGGGGGCGGCAAGCCCTGTCCGGCGGCCCTGGCCCTGGCCGGGACTCATGAACTGATTCCTGTCTGCCCGGAGCAGCTTGGCGGACTGCCCACGCCCCGGGTGCCGTCGGAAATCCGGGATGGGCAGGTGATCCGCCGGGATGGGGTGAGCGTGGACGAAGCGTATCGCCGGGGGGCGGCGGAGGCGGCGCGGCTGGCAAAGCTGTTTTCCTGCGAGCTGGCTGTGCTCAAAGCCCGGAGCCCGTCCTGCGGCTGCGGCTGCATTTATGACGGCTCCTTTACCGGCACCCTCATTCCCGGCGACGGCGTGACCGCCGCCCTGCTGAAGCAGCAGGGCCTGCAGGTGATCACCGAGGAGGAGCTGGCCGATGGGGAAAACGTGCCGTCTGCGGTCGAAAAAGGATAAATGAAACGGAGAAAAAGCGCCGGTTTTGTGAAAGCCGGCGCTTTTTTAGAGGCGATCTGGGCGTCAGGAGTTTTTCTTGCTAGCTGCTTCAATGACTGCAACGATAATGACGATGATTCCAAAAACAATGAGAATCTTCATGATTCGCGCGTCTTTGGCGGCGTTCATTTGTCTTTCAAAGTCGTTAAAGATACTGGCTAAGGAATCCATGCTTTTTCCCTCCCGCTTTTCTGGATGTGATTCCAGTTTTTGTTTTTTTACATGTCGATTATACACCTAATATAGTGTAAAAGTCAATACATCAAATATGATGTCCCTATACTTTCCCTATACTTTTTTTGAGGTGATGCTGCTTGAAGGAGTATTGGGAAATCATGCGGGAGCTGCGGGAGGATCATGATCTGCGGCAGGAGGATATTGCCCGGCTGCTGGGAACGACGCAGCAGGTTTATTCGCGCTATGAAAAAGGCATCAATGAGCTGCCCCTTCGCCATCTGAAAACCCTGTGCCGATTTTATCATGTGAGCGCAGATTATCTATTGGGCTTAAAACCGTGAGGACAATTGATCTCCCATGAACCACGCGCCCCCGGTTGGACGAGGAAACGTTTGCGTCATTTCCTTTTCCAATCGGGGGCGCATGGTCTGGGGAGGAGAACGTGCAGGGATTGTTCCGGCTTTCCTGGCAGGATGCAGAAGAATGATTCTCTGAATGCAGAGCGTGGTTCTCCTGCATCTTTTTTATGCCGTTTCCAGCCCGGTTTCGGTTTCGATCACCTTCAGCAGCTCCTGTTGCCGGCCGGTTTCCGCGTTGATGTAGCACAGGTAGGTCCCGCCGTTGTAGCTGCCTTTGAACTCATAGCAAAGCACCTCGTCCCCGCTTTCGGGGATCAGGCAGAGCTGGGCCGTGTCTATTGTCAGCCGGTTGCTGACCGCGCCCTGCGCTTCCTCCAGCGTCAGCACAGGCAAAAGCACGCCCCGGGGCGTGTGATTTTGCAGATAATTCCGCGCTTCCAGGCCCACCACCTGGGCCGTATCCATCCGCAGCTGCACCTTGATCAGATCCGGATAGAGCAGCGTGTCCCCTTGGGTGGCGGCGAAGGAGATCACGGCGACCCCGTCATACACCTGAAAATAGGTGGCCCGCATGTTCTCATACCCCCGGGCGGACAGAAACGCCAGTGCCGATTCCCGGCAATCCTCAATGCTTTTTTCTGTGGGAAATTCGCCGCTGTTGGGAGACAGCCAGAGAATTTTCCCGCCCTGCTTTGTGACGGCGGCTTCCAGCGTCACATCCTGAAGCTGAAGCGTGACCCCAAAGCAGGGGATGGGCCCGCCGCTATCCGCCCCGGCGCTGACCCCCATCACCCGATCCGCCCCCACAAAATCCCGGGCCAGCTGCTGGGCCTCCTCCCGGCTGATTTCCCGGGGCCCCAGCCCCTTGGCCGGGCCGTCGGTGCGGGCGTCAGAAAAAGGGCCGTCGTAAATCAGCGTGGGATAGGCCACCGCGCTGTCAAAGCTGGGCTGGGCCGCGTCCTGAGCGGGATAGAAGCCGCTTTCTCCGGCCGCCGCCTGGGCGGAAAGGGTATCCCGGGCGGCGTAAAGGGCCTGCGTGGCTGCCTGACAGGCGGAAATCAGCCCGTCCAGCTGGGCCACGTCCTGTTCGGATAGGGTTTGAGCGGCGATCAGCGTCTCGGCATAATCCGAAAGCTGATTGGCAAATTTCACTGCGTTCTGGGTGGCCGTATGGGAAAGCGGCAGCAGCGACAGGCTGCGCTGCACCTGGGCCGCGCCGCCGCTGGCCTGGCTGAGATACTGCATGGATTCTCCGGTGTCGGCGGAAAGCAGCGCCTTGCTGAGCATCAGCTGCATATCCTCCATTTGCCGCAGGGCGGAGAGCAGCGCGCCGTCATAAACCTCATGGAGCCGGGCTTCCATCCGGGATGCGCGGTTGGCCTCGGCCACGCCGATGCCCGCCGCCACGGAAAGCGCCAGCACCAGCAGCGCCACCAGCATCCAATACTTTTTCTGCATAACGCCCTCCTTAAATGGCGAAGGCATGATTGCCGATGCTCAGCCGCACTTCCCGGCTCCAGATCCAGGCGCTGGTGGCGGTGGCGGGATTATAATAGTAGATACAGCCGCCGGTTGGATCCCAGCCGTTCATGGCGTCCCGGGCGGCACGGATGGAATCATTGTCCGGGGTCAGGTTGATCTGGCCGTCAGCCACGCAGTCAAAGGCTCCGGCCTGATAAATCACGCCGCTGATGGTGTTGGGGAAGGAGGCGCTTTTCACCCGGTTGAGCACCACCGCCGCCACCGCCACCTTGCCCACATAGGGTTCCCCCCGGGCCTCGCCGTGAACCAGCCGGGCCAGCGTATAGATTTCGCTTTCATTATACGAGCCGGAAGCAGCGGCGGCGCCCAGGCTCAGGCCCAGCGCGGCTGCTGTGGCTGGGCCTACCACGCCGTCGGCGGTGAGCCCGTTTTTGCGCTGAAACCAGACTACCGCGTCATAGGTGGCCTGGCCGAAGATGCCGTCCGCCGCGCCGTCCAGATAGCCGTATTGCCGCAGGCGCTGCTGGATCCGGGTCACATCGCTGCCGCGATCTCCCCAGCCCACCGCCCCTCTGGCGCTGCATGTCCATACCCAGCAGAGCATCAGCGCCAGCGCAAACAAAAACGCCCGTTTCCGCATGCATTCATCCTCCTTGTTTTCCGGAATATTGTGCGCAGGGGGAACGAAGGATATGCGGAGAACGATCAATGTACGGGGGAAAATGGAATAGGCAGGGGATTCTCCGGCCATAAAGAAGCTCCTCCAGCATATGGAGGCTCATTTTCTTAAATGTTACAAGAATATGAAAATATCGGCTTGACATTGTTATAAAAATGAAATAGAATAAATTGCTAAGGTCTATGAATTTGAAAGTGAATTGTGTACGGAGGTTAAGCGTATGCAGTGTGGGATGAAGAAGCGGGTATGCGCGCTGATGATGGCGCTGGTGCTGGCAATGCCGGCGTTGGCAGGGCTGGCCGAGGCGTTTCCCTATGTGGGCTTCGCCGCGGTGAGCGTGAATGTACGCACCCGGCCGTCGGATACTGCGCCGGTGGCCACCGTGGTGCCCGCCACGGACGCCATGACCGTGACCGGCGAAAGCGGGGATTATTATATCGTGCAATATGAGGGCACGGAGGGCTACGTGCTGAAAAAGTACGTCAGCTTTACCGGCGGCGCGGAATCCGCCGAAATGGCCACCGTGCCGCCCTCCACTTCCACAGCCGGCTTCATGCTGCTTTATTCCGGCAGCCGGGGCACGGAGGTGAAGATTCTGCAGCAGGCGCTCAAGGAGCTGGGCTTCCTTTCCGGGGAAGCGGACGGCGTGTTTGGCGCGGCCACGAAAAAGGCCGTCATCGCCTTCCAGAAGCAGAACGGCCTGGAGCAGACCGGCACTGCCGATGCGGATACCCAGGATCTGCTGTTCCTTGGCAAGCCTAAGAACAGCCATGGCAAGGCCGTGAAAATCAAAACCGTTTCGCCACTGGCAGGCGCGGTGATCTCGTCGGGCAGCCAGGGCGAAGCCGTTCGGCTTTTGCAGGTGCGCCTGAAGGAGCTGGGCTATTATACCGGCACGCCGGACAGCGTCTGCGGCAGCGCCACGGTGAAAGCCATTAAGGCATTCCAGAAGAAAATGGGCCTGTCTCAGACCGGCAAGGCTGACGGCGCTACTCAGACCGCCCTGTATGGCGACGGCGCGCTGAGCGTCAAGGCTACCGCCACCCCCAAGCCTACCCCCACCCCCACGCCCATTCCTACCAATAAGCCCGCTGCCACGGCGGAGCCCACCTTCCCTTTTACCACCTACACCCTGGCCGCAGTGAACCTGCGCAAAACCGCCTCCCTTTCCGGTGCGCGGATTATGACCATCTCCAAGGGCGAGGAAATCGCCGTGCTGGCCGTTGACGGAGAGTTTGCCAAGGTCAGCTATAAAAACAAAACAGGCTTCGTGGCGGCGGAATATGTGAATATCCCCGCTCAGTATCTGCCCGGCAAAACCCTGCAGGAGGACAGCGACGCGCAGGCCAGCTACGGCATCCTGCAATCCGGCTCCCGGAGCAAGGCCGTGGCCGCGCTGCAGGAAGCGCTGAAGGAGCTGGGGTATTACGCCGGCACGGCGGACGGCAGCTTTGGCATGACCACCGTGGCCGCGTTCAAAAAATTCCAGAAAATCAACGGCCTCAAGCAGGATGGTATTGCCTCTGCCGAAATTCAGAAGCTGATTTTTGAGGGCCGGCCCCTTAATTCCCGGGGCAAGAAAACCACCGTGAAAACCCTGCCCGCCATTGAGAATTTCCCCATGGCTCTGGGCAAAAAGGGCGAAGCGGTGACCAGGCTGCAGGAGCGGCTGCGCTCCCTGGGCTATTACACCGCCGAGGCTACCGCCACCTATGACAGCGCCACGGAAAAGGCCGTGCGCAAATTCCAGAGCGAGCATAACCTGACCGTGGACGGCAAGGCCGGAACCAAGACCCTCCGGCTGCTCAACGCCCTGACCGCCACCCAGGCTCCTGCCGTTACCGCTACCCCTGCGCCCTATGTGTCGCCTACGCCTACGCCTATTACCGCCCAGAACGTGGTGGTGATGTATAAGGGCACCCAGGGGCTGGCCGTGAAGCGGCTGCAGGAGCGGCTGACGGCGCTGGGATATTACGCCTGCAATGCGGATTCCCGCTATGACGAGGACGACATGGAAGCCGTCCGCGCCTTCCAGCGTAAAAATGGCTTGAAGATCGATGGCATCGCGGGCCTGGAAACCCAGCAGCTGCTGTTCAGCGATCGGGCGCTGCCGGCCACCAACGTGGCCCTGCCCACGCCCACGCCTGTTCCCACCCCTGCGCCGCTGCCCACGGACAGCGGCTGGATCACCGTGAATCCCGGCGCGGCCACAGCCACGCCCTATCCTTTCTACACCCCGGATCTGACCGAAACCATCGGCGCGGGCAGCACCGGCGAGGGCGTGCGCGCGCTTCAGGAGCGGCTGACCGTGCTGGGCTATTATAAGACCGGCGTGGACGGCATTTTCGGCAACGCCACCCAGAACGCCATCGTGGCCTTCCAGCGGCGCAATGGCCTGACCGTCAGCGGCGAGGCCAATCCCGCCACCCTGAAACGGCTTTACAGCGATGAGGCCCTGTCCGCCAGCGGCGGCACGGTCACCGCAACTCCCGCCCCGGCCGCCTCAGCCACCCCTGCGCCTGCCATCCTCAAGGCGGGCAGCAAGGGTGATCAGGTGAAGGCCATGCAGCAGCGGCTGGTGGCACTGGGCTATCTTTCCGCTGCGGACGGCATTTACGGTCCCCGCACCTATAACGCCGTGGTGGCCTTCCAGCGCAAGAATGGCCTGACCGCCGACGGCGTGGTGGGCGGCATGACCCTGAACCGTCTCCATTCGTCCTCTGCTGTCAGCGCCAACGGTTCCACTGGCGCTGCGGCTGCCCCCACGCCTACGCCTTCCAATAACGGAAACAGCGGCGGCTTTGTTGCGCCCAGGGCCGATCAGGTGCGCTTCGCCAATTATTACACCGAGATTCGCGCCCGGGCCAAGCTGATGCCCGATGTAGTGATCTACGATCCTGATACCGGCCTGCATTACAACCTGCACATGTTCTCCTTTGGCAAGCATGTGGACAGCGAGCCGCCCACGGTGGAGGACACGGAGATTATGTATCAGGTCTGCGGCGTGAATAGCTGGACGCCCAAGTATGTCTGGGTCATCTTCAGCGATGGCCGGGTCTATCTGGGCTCCACCCACAGCCACGGCCACGAAGTGGATCATACCAACGGAAACAACCTGACGGGCCATATCTGCGTCCACTTCCCCCGGGTGATGTCTGAAGCTGAGGCCACCGGCCCCTACGCCGTGAGCCACCAGAAGGAAATCCTCTGGGGCTGGGAAATGACCCAGGCCATGATCAAGTAATAGTATATTTTGCAGGAATCGTTCCAAGGAAACCAGAGAAATCATAATTTTGCAGGAATCGTTCCAAGGAAACCAGAGAAATCATATCCGCACTTTATTCTGTCCGCAATGCGCCCCCGATAGGAGCAGGAGACGATGAATCGTTTTCCTTTCCCATCTGGGGCGCATTGTGGATTAACAGGAAATTCTGCATTTATTGATCTTCTCACGGATTTCACCCCCCCTTTTCATTTCCCCCGATTTCGTGTATAATGAATGCATCATTTCCAAAGGAGGAGATGCCTGTGAAACCAGACGAATTTCTGCGTCAGGCCACGGCGCTGCCCGGCGTGACGGGCAATGAGCGCAAGGTGGCGGAGTTTATCGCGGACGCTTTTCGCCCCTATGCGGACACTGTGGAAATCAATCCGCTGAACTGCGTGATCGCCCATAAGAAAGGGCCGGGGCCCAAGGTGCTCATTTGTGCCCATCTGGACGAAATCGGCATGATGGTATCCAAAATGGAAGAGGACGGCTCCCTGCGGCTGCAAAGCGTGGGCGGTGTGGATCCCCGGGTGCTGCCGGGCATGCGGGTGCGCGTTTTTGCCAAAGACGGCGTGCTGCCCGGCGTGGTGGGCGCCACGCCGCCCCATCTGCTCAAGGACAGCGAGCGGGACAGCAATTACGGCTTCGATTCGTTGTTTGTGGATCTGGGCATGCCGGCGGCGGAGATTTTCCGTCTGGTGCGTCCCGGCGACACGGTATGCTTCGAGAGCCGGTATGTGGAGCTGAAAAACGGCCGGGTAGCCACCAAGACGGCGGACGACCGGGCTTGCGTGGCCATTATGCTGGGTGCGGCGGAACGGCTGAGCAAAATGAGCCATCAGGCAGATCTGTATTTCGTGGCCACCTGCCAGGAGGAGATCGGCTCCTATGGCGCGCTGACCACCGGCTTCGCCCTGGCTCCGGATTTCGGCGTGGCCTTTGACGTATGCCATGCGGATACGCCCGGCGCGCCCCGGCTGTCCACCAGCAAGATTGATTCGCTGGTGGCTTCCAAAGGCCCCTTCATTCATCCGTATCTGGAAAAGAAGCTGGAGGACGTGGCCAAGGAAAACGGCGTTTCCCTGCAGGTGGCCATCGAGCCCCGGGCTACCTCCACCGACGCGGACGAGCTGGGCATCACCCGGGCGGGGGTGCCCACGGTGCTTTTGTCCCTGCCCCTCAAATATATGCATACCAACGTGGAAACCTTCGACATGCACGCCCTCACCGAGGGCAGCCGGCTGCTGGCTCATTATCTGGCCGCGATGGATGCAAGCTGGGAGGATGAATTATGGATCTAAAAACGCTGTGCGAAATTAACGGCACGTCCGGCGATGAAAAGCGCGTGCGCAATGCGCTGCTGGAAGCGGCCCGGCCGCTTTGCACCTCCGTGAAAATCGATCGGATGGGTAACGTGATCGCCTATAAAAAAGGCACCGGCGGCAGCAACCGGCATTTGCTGTTCTGCGCGCACATGGACGAGGTGGGCTTTATCATTCTGGACGCCACCGACGATGGGCTGCTGATGTTCCGGCCTGTTGGCGGGATTGATCCGCGGGTGGCGGTGAGCAAGTATGTGGTGGTTGGCGAAAAGCAGGTCAGGGGCGTTATCGGCGCGCTGGCCATTCATCTCCAATCCCGGGAGGATCGCAAGCGGGTGCTGCCCTGGGACGGGCTGTATATCGACATTGGGGCAAAAACCAAGGATGAAGCCCTGGCCGATTGCCCGCCCGGCAGCTTCGTATACTTTGATAACGGCTATGAGCCGCTGGGCCCGGGCTATGCGGTTTCCAAGGCGCTGGACGATCGGGTGGGCTGCTACAACCTGCTGCGGCTGCTGGAGGGCGCCTATGCCGCGGATGTGACCTGCGCCTTCGTGGTGATGGAGGAGATTGGCAGCCGGGGCGCCATGGGCGCGGCCTTTGCCAGCGATGCGGATACGGCCATTATTTTTGAGGGCACGGCCGCCGGGGAGATGGGCGATGCCGACGAGGTGCGCAAGGTTTGTCAGGCAGGCAAAGGCGTGGCCGTTTCGTTCATGGATCGCACCACCATTGGCGATCGGGCGCTGTATCAGGAGCTGTTGGCGCTGGCGCAGGCAAAGGGCATTCCTTTCCAGCCCAAGCGGGGCGTGACCGGCGGCAACGACGCCCGGGCGTTCCAGCGGGTGGGCGAAGGGAAGCGCGCCTGTGTGCTGTCCGTCCCCTGCCGGTACATTCATGGCCCCAGCTCCGTCCTCTGCCTTTCTGATCTGGACGCGCAGCTGGCCCTGGCCAAGGCCTACGCAGAGCAGGCGTAAGGAACGGGACGAAAGATTCTCTGGAGAACCTGCTTTGTCGCCTGCGCCCCGCCCTATTCCGCGTTGCGGAAGCGCGGGTTTCCTAAGCAGGTTTCCAAGCCTCTCCCGAAAGGCCGTTTGGAGAGGGATGGTTACATCCTGACCTGCATGTATTCCCGAGGTTAGAATAAAGGAATAGTTTTTGCTCATGTCTGAAGAAGTATGATAATAACAGCCATGATTTTTCTATACGGCTTTTATGGCGAAAGCGCGGGAAAACGGTTCATTGGCTCCCAAGAACCATTCCCTTGCAAAGACCAAACACAAGGAGGAATCCTCACATGTTGATGGATACATTGAAAAAACTGCTGAGCGTGTACGGGCCCACGGGACAGGAGAGCGCGGTGGCGCAGGCGATTCAGGCGATGCTGGCGGGCCATGCGGACAGCATGCGCACGGATGTGATGGGCAACCTGATCGTGGAAAAGAAAGGCCAGCCTGGCGGAAAGACCCTCATGTTCTCCGCCCATATGGATCACATCGGGCTGGTGGTCACTGCCATTGAAGACACGGGCTATCTGCGCGTAACCAGCGTGGGCGGCGTATCGCTGGATATGAGCAAGACCCGCCACGTGGTGTTTGGCAACGGCGTGGAAGGCGTGGTGGCGCTGCAGCCCACCAAGGGCGAAACGCCCACGCTGGATCATCTGTTTGTGGATATTGGCGCAGCGGACCGGGCCGAAGCGGAGACCATGGTCGCTCCGGGCGATGTGTGCGTTTATGCGCCGGATTTCTTCCAGCTGGGCCAGCATCGGGTGGCCTCTCCCGCCATGGACGATCGCTGCGCCTGCGCGTTGCTGTGCGAGCTGGTGCTGGCGCTGGAAAATCCCCGGAACACGGTAATCGCCGTGTTTTCCACCCAGGAGGAAGTGGGCCTGCGGGGCGCTGCCACGGCGGCTTTCCAGGTTGCGCCTGATTGGGGCGTGGGACTGGATGTGACGGCCTGGGGCGATACCCCCGAAACGAAGCTGCCCGCCGTGAAGCTGGGCGCGGGCGCGGCGGTGAAGTTTATGGATCGCAGCATGGTGGCCACGCCCGTGGTACGCGATGCGCTGATCGCCGCTGCGGAAAAGGCAGGCGCGGCCTGCCAGCGGGAAGTGCTGCCCTTTGGGGGCACGGACGGCGCGGCCATTCAGCACAGCCGGGGCGGCGTGCCGGCAGGCACCCTGTCCATCCCCTGCAGGTATGTGCATTCCGCCTGCGAGGTCATTGATATGCGGGATATGGAAAGCGCGCTGGCGATTCTCAAGGAATTTGTCAACGGCGCGTATTGAGAAAGGACTTTGCCATGAAATTAGCCGAAGCGTTAATGGAGCGGGCCGACTTGCAAAAGCGGCTGGATCAGCTGCGGGACCGGCTGCGCAGCAATGCCCGGGTGCAGGAGGGCGAGCAGCCCGCCGAGGATCCCCAGACCCTGCTGCGGGAGCTGGAAAGCGGCATTCAGCGGATGGAATGGCTGGCCACGCGGATTAACCTGACCAACACCCGCACCCAGGCGGCAGGCGAAAGCCTGACCGCGCTGCTGGCCCGGCGGGACGCCTGGCGGCAGGAAACCGCCATGCTCCGGGAGTTTCTGGACGCGGCGTCCGCCCTGGCCGATCGCGCCAGCCGCAGTGAAATCAAGGTGCAGAGCACGGTCCATGTGGCGGCGCTGCAAAAAACGCTGGATCAGAAATGCAAGGCGCTGCGGGAACTGGATGCATGCATTCAGGCCGCCAATTGGACCACCGAGCTGGACGAAAAAGCCTGAGCGCCCGGCGCTGAAGGAAGCGCGGTCACCGTCATCCGGGCGGGCGTTTATGCGCGGCCGTCCGAATGACGGGCAATTCATCGAAGCATTGGCAGCCGGTAGCGCGGCGAAGCGGGCGTGATCTCCGCGGCTGAGAATGACGCCGCATGCATGGTTTCTGCGCGGGGGCGCGGAATGCCGGTTCGATTCCGGCCGTTCTTCTTCATCCCCAGCACTTGTCACACGCGCATGTTTCCTGTTTTCCGTTTCATCACCCCATCGCCGGTCGCCGCGCGAGGGCGGGATCGGGGCTTCAGTGGCTGCCAAAATAAGCAAATTCTCCAAAAAAGCATACGGATATATTCTTCTCTGTCTTATCAGTAATGCGCTCCGGAAGGGTGAAGAAAAAGCTGTTTTCTTTCTCTCATTCTGGGGCGCATTGTCGATAGAATCAATTATGGTAGTGTTTCTAAAGCTTTCTTGGAAAGGGGAATGAGGGGAAACCATTCTTGTAGCCAAGAATGGTTTCCCCCGCAAGATCTTCTTTCAGCTTTACCCATTTTTCCGAATCAGTCCGTACACGGCCAGCAGCAGGCAGGCGCCGGCGATGGCGATGAGCAGACTGTACAGATTAAAGCCCGAAATGCCGCCCAGGCCCAGCGCCGCAGCCACAAAGCCGCCGAGGGCTGCGCCCAGCACCCCCAGCGCCAGGTTAATCGCCCAGTTCTGGCCGCTGCGGCCCATAATCAGGCTGGCAAGCCATCCGGCCGCCGCGCCCAGCACGATCCAAAGCAGAATATTCATTGCGTTCCCTCCTTTCTGATTTCCTTTTCATCCTATGCCCGCCGCCTCCAATGGGAAACAGGGCGCGGCGGAAAAATGTCCAAATAACGACCGCGAAATTTGGCAGAATTAGGTCTTGTTTTCCATACTCAATCGGCATAAAATTAGAGTTTGTGCGAGAACCCGCGCAAGAAAATGGAAAGGTGGAAGCATCATGCAGGCATTTTTCTTTGTGCTGAACCGAACCGAACATCTGGAGCATCTGCTGCAGGAATTCGCGGCCCAGGGCATTGGCTGCGCAACCGTGCTGGACAGCAAGGGCATGGCCCGGATCTTACACAGCGAGGAGGAAATGCCCATTTTCTATGGGCTGCGCGCCATTGTGGCGCCGGAGCGCCGCAGCAGCAAGACCATCTTCACCGTGCTGCCGGATGAACAGGTGGAGCTGGCCCGGAAAATCGTGAATCAGGTGACGGGCGGGCTTGATGTGCCAGATTCGGGCATCATGTTTGCCATGCCGGTTACATTCGCAGAAGGATTGGAGAAAAAGAAAGCATGAACGTGCTGCTGACGATTGGTATTGCCATGGCGGCGGGCTTGCTGGTGAGCCGTCTGGCCCGGCTGGTGAAGCTGCCCAATGTGACAGCGTTTCTGGTGGCCGGGCTGGTGATTGGCCCGTGTGTAGGCCGGATCATCACGGAGGAGCAGGCCGCCTCCATGAACGTGATCTCCGAGGCGGCGCTGGGCTTTATCGCCTACGCCATCGGCGGGGAATTCAAGCTGAGCTATCTGAAAAAAATCGGCAAAGCCCCCCTGACCATCACCTTCTTCCAGGGCATGACCACCGCCCTGTGCGTGGACGTGGGGCTGATCGTGCTGGGCGTGCCGGTGCCCGAAGCGCTGCTGCTGGGCGCTATCGCCCTGGCCACCGCCCCGGCCGCCACGCTGATGGTGGTTCGTCAATATAAGGCCAATGGCCCTGTGACCCAGATGCTGCTGCCCGTAGTGGCCATGGACGATGCGCTGGGCCTGATGGTGTTCAGCATTTCTTCCTCCGTGGCCGCAGCGCTGCTGGGCGGGGAAATGACGGTGCAGAGCATGCTGGTGGCCCCGCTGGCGGAGATTGTGGGCAGCCTTGCGCTGGGCTCCGCGCTGGGCTTCGTGCTGGGCTATTGCAGCCGGTTCTTCGCGTCTCGGGGCAATAAGCTCGCCCTGTCCATTGCGCTGGTGCTGGCGGGCGTGGGCCTTTGCGATATGTGGGGGCTGTCCTCCCTGCTGGTATGCATGATGATCGGCGCGGTGATGGTCAATATTTCCCAGCAGCATGAGGTGCTGATGGAGCAATGCGATCGGTTTACCCCGCCGCTGTTCCTGCTGTTCTTCGTGCTGTCCGGCGCGCAGCTGGATCTGACGGTGCTGCCGGTGGTGGGCTTGACGGGCATCTGCTATCTGCTGCTGCGGTCGATAGGCAAATGGTGCGGCACGATGCTGGGCGCTCTGTGCGTGCATGCGGATAAAAATATCCGTAAGTATCTGGGACTTACCCTGCTGCCCCAGGCCGGCGTGGCCATCGGCATGAGCCAGCTGGTGAGCATTAAGTTTCCCGCGCTGGCCAGCCAGATCAATACCATCGTGCTGGCGGGTGTGCTGGTATTTGAGCTGGTCGGCCCCATCGTCACCAAGCTGGCCCTGACCAAGGCCGGCGAAATTACCGCCAAATAAACGGACGATGATACAGTTCGGGCGATGAGCGCGTTAAAAACGCTTCCATTTCATCCCGAAAATGACGAATGAATATCCTATCAGCAATGCGCCCCAGATGGCGAAGGAGACGATTTATCGTCTCCTTTTCCAAACTGGGGCGCGCCTGTTGATAGAATTAAACCGTTTTTATTCCTCGGGCTTTCCCGGAAGGGGGGAAACCCCTATATTTTCCCTTTCCTTCGGATTAGCCGATCATGACCTGCTTTCCCGTCCGGGCGGATTCGTAGACCGCGTCCAGAATCTGCATCAGCTGCACGCCATCCTGCGCCGTGGCCCGGCAGGGAGCATCACCCTTCACCGCGTCAATAAAGCCCCGCACTTCCGCCCGGAACGCGCCGCCGAAATCAAAGGAAGCGTCCACGGTGGGCTTCACATCCACATACATGCCGGCCTGGGTGGTGCAGTATTCCATGCTGTCATCCAGCCGTACGCCTGCCTTGGTGCCATACAGCTCCACATAGCAGGAGGGCTTGAGAAGGTTTAGGGTGTAGCTGGCTTCCGCAATCATCACCATGCCATTGTCAAAACGGATCATGGCCGTGGCCAGATCTTCCACGTCCCGCTTGTATTTGGAAACGTTCTTTTCCGCATGCCATACGGCCTTGCCGTCCAGCGCACGATGGCCATCCATGCCTTCAAAGGTGGCGCCCATTACGCTGACGGGCTTGGGATTGCCCGCCAGATACTTGGCCAGATCGATCATGTGCACGCCCAGATCAATCAGCGGGCCGCCGCCGGCATAGGCCTTGTCCTCAAACCAGCCGCCCGGGCCGCCGGAACGCCGCAGATAATTGGCCTTCACATAATACACATCGCCCAGATCGCCGCTGTCCGCCAGACGGCGAACGGCTTCGGCGTCCCGCCCAAAGCGGCGCACAAAGCCCACCTGCAGCAGCTTGCCCGTTTCCTTGGCTACCTGCTCCATTTCCCGGGCCTGGGCCGCGTTCATGGCCATGGGCTTTTCGCACAGCACGTTGGCCCCGCCCCGCAGCGCGGCAATGGCCGCTCCGGCATGGGCGGAATTCCAGGTGCAGACGCTGACACAGTCCAGCTGCTCCTTGGCCATCATTTCGTTGTAGTCGGTATAAACCCGGGGAATATCATATTTTTCCGCATACGCCCGGGCTTTTTCTTCATCCAGATCGCAGCAGGCTACCACGTCCACCAGCTCCGGAATGGCCTTGTAGCCGCCCATATGAGAATGGCTGATATTGCCTGTGCCGATAATGCCCACCTTCAGCTTTTCCATGATGTGATCCACCTCGTCTTTCCACGCAAGTATATGGCGTTTTTTGCATTCCCATTATAGCGCGCCGGGGGAGGATTGTAAACCCCGAAGGACTCGTTTTTTCGCGCGTTATTTCAGCTCCGCATGGGCCTGAGCAACCAGCGCTTCAATGCGCTCGGGAGAAATCGTTTCGCCGTCGCCGGGCCGGATATCCGCCAGAAATTCGATGTTCCCCGCCGGACCCTTGATGGGAGAGAAGGTGAGATTGGCCACATGCCAGCCAAAGGAGGGAGCAAAAAGACAAATCTCCTGAAGCACCCGCTCATGGATGGCCCTTTCCCGCACCACGCCGTTCTTGCCCACCTGCCCTTTGCCCGCCTCAAACTGGGGCTTTACCAGCGTGAGAAACCGGCCCTGCTCGCCCATGATCTGCGCGGCCACGGGCAGAATCAGCTTGATGGAAATGAAGGAGACGTCCATCACCGTCAGCGTGGGCTGCACGGGAAAATGCTCCCGCGTGAGGGCGCGGGCGTTGGTCCGCTCCATCACGGTGACGCGGCTGTCGTTGCGCAGCTTCCAATCCAGCTGGCCATAGCCCACATCAATGGCATACACATGAGCCGCGCCGTGACGCAGGAGCACATCGGTGAATCCGCCGCTGGCCGCGCCGATATCCATGGCCACCAGCCCGGTCACATCCGCGCCAAAGGCCGTGATGGCTTTTTCCAGCTTGTGGCCGCCCCGGCTGGCAAAATGTGCCTGATCGCCCCGGATGGTCACCGGTGCGTCCTCCTCCGCCTGCTCGGACGCCTTGAGCACCTTTTTTTCTCCGATATACACCTGCCCGGCCATAATCAGGGCCTGGGCCTTTTCCCTGCTTTCGGCCAGGCCATGGGCCGCCAGCCATACGTCGATGCGCTGCTTCATGGATGCACCGCCTTTCTGATTGCTTGAAAAACGCCCGGCCCGTCCAGCCCATATCGCTGCAAAAGCAGGGCGCGGCTGCCATGGGGGATAAACGCATCGGGCAGGCCCAGCAGCGCCGCAGGGGAGGATTCCCCATGGGCTGCGCACCAGGCTGCCACCGCGCCGCCCAGCCCCGTTTCCGGGGCAGCTTCTTCCAAAGTAAAGTAGGGCTTGCCGGATTGAGCCAGCGCCGAAAGCAGCGCCTCATCCAGCGGCTTATAAGAGGAGGCATGGATGACCTGCAGGGCCATGCCCTCTTTTGCCATCGCATCCGCAGCAAACAGCGCGGCGGGAATCAGCGTGGCATCGCAGAGGATGGCACCGTCCGTCCCCGCCCGGAGCGTTTCCCATTGCCCGGGGGCATATGCCCCGGAAAACGCCGGCAGCCCGGCAGGCACGGCCTTGCCGTAACGGATGGCCACGGGCCCGTCCTGGGCCATGGCAAAATCGATCATGGCATGCAGCTGCCCTTCGTCCCGGGGGCAGAGCACCGTCAGCCCCGGCATGGGCCGCAGAAACGCCGGGCCAAACAGTCCGTGATGGGTGGCACCGTCCTCGCCGCCCACCCCCGCCCGGTCCATCAGAAAGCAGACCGGCAGCCGCTGCAGGCACGCGTCCAGCAGCAATTGATCCAGCCCTCGCTGGAGAAAGGTTTCATAAATGGCCACAAAGGGGCGCATCCCCGCCGCAGCCATGCCGCAGGCCATGGTGACGGCATGCTCCTCGGCAATGCCTACGTCAAACAACCGTTCCGGCAAGGCCTGGACAAAGGGGCCAAAGCCGGTGCTGACGGTCATGGCGGCGGTGACCACGCAGACGCGATGATCCCCCTGCGCCAGAGCCAGCACCTTCTCGCCTGCCGCCGTGCCCAGCCCCTTGCCTGTCTGCTCCCCGCCCTGGGGGGATACGCCATGGTATTTGTCCGGCCGCTCCTCGGCCTGCTGATAGCCCGCGCCCTTTCGCGTGACCACGTGGATCACCGCCGGCTCATCCAGTGCCTGCACCCGGCGAAAGATTTTTTCCAGAGCTTCCATGTCATGGCCGTCAATGGGCCCCAGATAGCGGAAGCCCAGAGAGGTGAAGAATTTATCCCGCACCAGAATATTCCGCAGGCCGTTTTTAATCCGCTGGAAAAAGCGATACGCCCGCTCGCCGCCCACAGGGGCATGGCGCAGCGCGTCGGACACCGCCTGCTTCATCCGCAGCCAGCCCCGGCTGAGCCGCAGCCGGGTAAGCTGGGCGGACAGGGCTCCCACGTTTCGGGAAATGGACATGCCGTTGTCGTTGAGCACCAGAATCAGCGGCGTTTTGCGGCTGCCTGCGTCGTTGAGCGCCTCGTAGCACATGCCCCCCGTCAGCGCCCCGTCGCCCACCACGGCCACCACCTGATAGCTTTCGCCCTGCAGATCCCGGGCCCGGGCCATGCCCAGCGCGGCGGACAGGGCGGTGGACGCATGGCCTGCGCCAAAGGCGTCATAGGGGCTTTCCGCCCGCTGGGGGAAGCCGCTCATGCCGTCCAGCTGCCGCAGGGTGGCAAACCGGTCGAACCGGCCGGTGAGCAGCTTATGGGCGTAGCACTGGTGGCCTACATCGAAAATCAGCTTGTCCCGGGGGCAATCGAAGGCCCGGTGCAGCGCCAGCGTCAGCTCCACCACCCCCAGATTGGAGGCCAGATGCCCGCCGTTGCAATCCACGGTGTGGATGATCTGGCGGCGAATCTCCGCTGCCAGGCTGCGCATTTCCCCCGGGGAACAGGCCCGCAGCTGGGCAGGGGATGAAATGTCCGATAGCTTCATATCTGCAAAATTCCTCTCAGGAATCATTCTTTTCATGAGGTCGATGCCGAACGCCGTGCGGGCGGACAGCATCTGTAACAGTATACCAAAAACCGCCGGAAATGTAAATCATTCATGAAAAGCGCAGGCGGCAGGCAGGAATTCGGCCATGTTTTGCGAAATTGTTACGCGTATGTTTTTATATGCGTATGCTTTGATGATCATGGAGGATTGAATTGCTATGAGATGCCCCCATTGCGGCCATTGGAACCGCGCCTCCTTCCCCCGCTGCTTCCAGTGCGGCGCGCCGCTGGAGCCGGAAAAGCCTGACGACCAGCCCCGGGAAGTGCCGGATGTGCCGCCGCCATCCAAGGTATATATCCAGATCAATGAAGAAGGCCGGGCCACCTCTTCCGTGGATGAGCGGGATAAGCTGGCTGCGGAAATGAAGGATTTGCTGGCCCGAAAGGAAAAGGGCGAGGAGGAGCAGCGGCGGCTGCGCCGGGACAGCGCGAGCCAGGGCATCGCGCCCTCGGGCCGCACCGTGCAGAATCTGACGGGCCGCACCTATTTCCCCACCGCTCAGTCCACCTCCTATACCACCGATGAGGAGGAAATCGGCGGCGATGTGCGGCCGGACGCCATCCCCGTGGTTTCTCCCCGTACCATTGATTATGATGAATACGGCGATCCCGGCCCGGCTCCGTCCCGCACGGCAGCCCATCGCACCGTGTCCATGCGCCCCCTCAAGCGCCGGCGGCATTATGGGCTGCGCCGGTTCGTGCGCGTGGCGGCCGCGGTGCTGATCGTGGCGGCCGTGGGGCTGGCGGGGTATCAGTTTGTTTATAAGCCCCTGGTGCTGGATCAGCAGGAAGCGCCCCTGCAGGAGCGCGCCATCATCACTACCTCCATTCTGGATGATATGCCCGCCCACACCATCCGTCTTCCTGCTCAGGAGGGGGCCAATATCTATATCAAGGAGCTGCGCAAATCCTATACCGTCACCGGCGGATATGCCACCATTGAAGTGGCGGATTACATCTGGTACGAAAATTCCCAGTCCGTCACCCAGGAAACAGTCACCGCCACCCTGACGCCATTTATCAAAACCAGCGCGGGGGAGCAAAAGCCCATGGACACCGTGTCCTATGAGGTGGAAATCCCCCTGTCCCCGCTGACGCTGGTGAGCCCGGATGTGAATTATGTCACCGTATCCACGGCGCTGTACAATATCCAGTTCAACGTGGCCAAGAACAGCACCGTATATATCAACGGCGAGGATTATTCCGATCTGGTGAACACCCAGGACGGCCTGATTTCCTACAACGCCTCCGTGTCGCCTATTGGGGAGAACGTGTTTGAGATCGTCACCCGGTCCCAATATTACCGGGAAAACCGCATGACCATCACCCTGTACCGCGCGCCCCAGGAGATTCGCCTGGACCTTGCGGCGGATATTGCTTCCCGCTGGTCGCCCAACCTGGAGGAGGATAAAACCCAGGAACCCGACGCCAAGGGCAAGTATCCCATGGTGGAGCCTAACATGACCGTGCGGGGCACCACCGTCTCCTGGGCCACCATCACGGTAAAATCCAAATACAAGAATCTGGATCTGTCTCAGCTGGCACTGAACGGCACCTTTTCCTTCGAGGCGGTGTTTGACAAAATCGGCACCAACAAGATTATCATCGAGGCATCCGCGCCGGGATACCAGACCAGCGTGGTGGAGCACGAGGTGTATTACGTGCCCATCGCCGCCGTGTATACCCGGAAGGCCTGGGATATGGCTACACAATACGTGGACTTTCTGAACAACGCCACCACGCGGATTAACAACACCACCATTTACGTATGCGAAGGAACGGTGACGCAGATTCTGTCCGAAAAGCCGCAGCTGGCCATTGTGCAACTGGATAAAAACCCGGAGCGCACCGTGCTGATCGAGAACCTGAGCACGGACACCTGGGAGGTGGGCCAGCGGTATCGCATCTTTGCCGATGCTTACGGCGTGTATAACGGCATGCCCCGGCTGGTGGGCCGATATACATATCCGCCGCACAACTGATCGGCCGGGAAGCAATACTGCAAAAAATATCAGGAAATATCAAGAGGGAGCTGTTCTTTTGCGGACAAAGAACGGCTCCCCTTTTTCGTAAAACGCAATCGGCGCAGCACGGTACTGCTGCGCGCACTGCTTGTTTCGCTGGACCGCGCCGCTTTCTGCGGCTCTTCAGGCCGCGCGCACCTGCCACCGACAGGACGGGCGTTTCTCTCCCTCACCGGGACGGCATGCATTGCGGATTTGATGAAAGCTCCTGGCCATTCGTATGGCTTTCCTGGAAAGGAAAGTGGGGGAAACGATTCTTTTGGCCACAAAGAATCGTTTCCCCCGCAAAGTTTCTTCACACATTATCTTGAAGCCGGCGCAGGCTTTCCTCGCTTAGCCCGTCCATCAGGGCGAAAGCAGCCTTCACGCTTTCATCCGGGGAAAGGCCAAAACGCTGAGAAAACAGCAGCGTCAGGTCGTCCCGCCGGGTTTCCAGGCATTGGGCCTGGGCCTTGCCCTCCGCGGTAAGGTGCACATCGCCATAGGGCGCTTTTTCCACCAGTCCCTTTCCCTGCAGCAGCGTTAAAGAACGATGAATGGTGGGGCGTTTCACGCCCAGCAGCCGGGCCACATCCTTGGAAGCCACCGCCGTCATCTGCGCATCCAGCGCCCAAACAGCCAGCAGGCATCGAATCAGCGCTGCGGACATGGCTTTTCCCTCCTTTCGAAAAATCCGCCTTTGAAAAAGGAGGTGCGGGGTTTTGCGCCCGCACCCCCAGATTTTCAATACAGTTGCCGTGCAACTTGGGGATGATGAGGAAGCGCTTTCTTCCTCCTGCCTTAATGGCATCCCTTGCAGTGGCCGCAATCGCCGCCGCATACATGCTTTCCGCGTTTGCGGTCTTTCGCCATTCGGTAAACCACCGTGCCCACGATCAGCAGCAGAACGCCGCCAACGATTGCAGTGCCCATATTACACGCTCACTTTCTGATTCAGCCGCGCATTGTCGTCGTAAGGATTCTTGCGAACCAGCAGGTAAACCATGGCAATCAGCAGCGCAATGGCGATCACCGTGCCCACGCCGAAGCTGCCCTGGAACAGCATGCCGATCTGATACACCATCAGGGAGATCACATAGGCAAAGCCGCACTGATAACCGATGGCCGCCCAGGTCCACTTGGCGTTGTTCATTTCCCGCTTGATAGCGCCCATGGCCGCGAAGCAGGGAGCGCACAGCAGGTTGAACACCAGGAAGGAATAGCCGGCCAGGCCGGTGAAGGCGTTCGCCAGGTTGGCATACACGGAAGCGTCGCCGCCGCCATACAGGATACCCATGGTGCCCACGATGTTTTCCTTGGCAACCAGGCCCGTGATGGAAGCCACAGCCGCCTGCCAGTTGCCCCAGCCCAGGGGCTTGAAGATCCAGGCGATGGCGTTGCCGATGGTGGCCAGGATGGAATGATCGATTTCTTCTTCGGAGAGCATCCGGAACGCGCCGTCAACCACACCAAAGTACGTGGTGAACCACACGAAGATGGTGCTCAGCAGGATGATGGTGCCGGCCTTCTTGATGAAGCTCCAGCCGCGCTCCCACATGCTGCGCAGCACGTTGCCAACGGTGGGCCAATGGTAAGCGGGCAGCTCCATGACGAAGGGAGCCGGATCGCCGGAGAATAGCTTGGACTTTTTCAGCATGATGCCGCTGATGATGATGGCCGCCATGCCGATGAAGTAAGCAGAGGTGGAAACCCAGGGAGAGCCGCCAAACAGCGCGCCGGCGATCATCGCGATGAAGGGAACCTTCGCGCCGCAGGGGATAAAGGTGGTGGTCATGATGGTCATGCGGCGGTCGCGCTCGTTTTCAATGGTACGAGAAGCCATGATGCCAGGCACGCCGCAGCCGGTGCCGATCAGGATCGGGATGAAGCTCTTGCCGCTCAGGCCGAACTTGCGGAACACACGGTCCAGCACGAAGGCGATACGCGCCATATAACCGCAGGCTTCCAGGAACGCCAGCAGCAGGAACAGCACCAGCATCTGGGGCACGAAGCCCAGCACGGCGCCAACGCCGGCCACAATGCCGTCCAGGATCAGACCCTTGAGCCAATCCGCGCAGCCGATGGCGTCCAGTCCGCTTTCCACCAGTACCGGGATGCCGGGCACCCACACGCCGTAAGCGGCGGGGTCGGGCGCGTCAAAGCCGTGCTCCTCCAGATACTTGGCCGCGTCCACATAGGTCATACCCACGGTGGCTTCCTTGTCCGCATTCGCAGGAATCTGGGAATAATAGGCCGTCATTTCATTGAGGGCCAGCGTTTCCTCATCCTCCACCTCGATGACGGCGGATTCGTCGGAGGTGGTGAAGGCCTTGATCTGAGCCAGCGTGGCCTCCGCGTCGAAGTCCTCCGCTTCGGAATCGATTTCCAAGCCGGTGAAGGCGTTCACGGCCTGCGTAGCCGCAGTATATTCGTCGTTTACTTCTTCATACTGCTTGGCGCCGATGCCAAACAGATGCCAGCCATCGCCAAACACGCCGTCGTTGGCCCAGTCCGTGGCCATGGAGCCCACGGTGACCATGGAGATGTAATACACCAGGAACATAACCGCCGCGAAGATGGGCAGGCCCAGCCAGCGGTTGGTCACCACCCGGTCGATTTTATCGGACACGGACAGCTTGCCCGCGTTCTTCTTCTTGTAGCAGGCCTTGATCACCTGAGCGATGTACACATAGCGTTCATTGGTGATGATGGATTCCGCGTCGTCGTCCAGCTCATCTTCGGCGGCCTTGATGTCCGCTTCGATGTGCTTCATGGTGTCGGCGGGGATCTTCAGCTGCTCGAGCACCTTGTTGTCCCGTTCGAAGATCTTGATAGCGTACCAGCGCTGCTGGCTTTCCGGCAGCTTATGCACGGCCGCTTCTTCGATATGGGCAATGGCATGCTCCACAGGGCCGGAGAAGGTGTGCATGGGCAGCGTGGCCTTTCCCTTGGCAGCCTGCACGGCGGCCTCGGCGGCTTCCATGATGCCTTCGCCCTTGAGCGCGGAAATCTCCATCACCTTGCAGCCCAGCTGCCGGGACAGTTCCGCGAAATTGATCTTGTCGCCCGCCTTGCGGACCACGTCCATCATGTTCACGGCCACCACCACGGGAATGCCAAGCTCGGTGAGCTGGGTGGTGAGATACAGGTTGCGCTCCAGGTTGGTGCCGTCGATGATGTTCAGGATGGCGTCCGGGCGCTCCTGGATCAGATAGTTCCGGGAAACCACTTCTTCCAGGGTGTAGGGAGAAAGGCTGTAAATGCCGGGAAGGTCCATGATGACCACGTCGTCATGCTTCTTGAGGCGGCCTTCCTTTTTTTCCACGGTAACGCCGGGCCAGTTGCCCACGAATTGGTTCGAGCCGGTCAGGGCATTAAACAGCGTGGTCTTGCCGCTGTTGGGATTGCCTGCCAGGGCGATTTTAATAGCCATGATGCTGTTCCTCCTCGTTCCTTTTTATCTATGTAGACTGGCTGGGTTTACTTGACTTCGATCAGCTCCGCGTCCGCCTTGCGCACGCTCAGCTCATAGCCGCGCACCGTCAGCTCCAGCGGGTCGCCCAGAGGCGCCACCTTGCGCACGTACACTTGGGTGCCTTTGGTCAGGCCCATGTCCATGATCCGGCGCTTCAGGGCGCCTTCGCCGTGCAGCTTTTCGATCACTGCGGTTTCGCCAATCTTCACATCTTTCAGGGTTTTCATATTCCCGCTCCTTTCTTATGCTGCGCTGCCGGCTGCCGCCGGCGCGCCAAACCGCATTGCGGTTTTTTTCACACCATGATGCGCATGGCCATCGTTTTGTCCAGCGCAATGCGGCTTTCCTTCACATGAAGGATCAGGTTTCCGCCCAGCTCGCTGACCACCGTTACCTCTGCGCCCACCACGAAGCCCAGCTCGGCCAGGTGCTGGCGCACATCATCGCGGCCGGTGATCTGCTTGATGATGTTCACATCGCCAACGTTTGCCATTCCTAACGGCATCATTTGTCTGCACTCCCTCCAATTAGATGAATCTAACGCACGGGGCTTAAGGAGGTTAGAGGAGCGTTAAACTCGTCTAACCGTCGTGTAGTTTAACACCTCTAACATTGTTTGTCAACCCCCTGTTTTACATTTTTTTCGATTTTTTTTATTGTCTGCACAGGAAATGCCGTCCATGAAATTTCCGCTGCGTTTTTTTCAAAAAAGTGCTTGACAGCGGCGGAAAGGTTTGGTATGATGTTCTTGGTTAAAGGTATTTAACTGATGGACGAAAGTCCAAGGTCTCCCGTGCCCAAAGTATGAATGACCTTGGCACGGGACATACTATGACCGTGGACGAAACGCGGTGAAGCCCCGGTTGGTTGCCCAGCTCCAAGCGAAGGATCGCTTTTCTTTTTCCTCTGCGGTTAAACGTATTTAACTGTGATAAAAGGAGGGTATATGAGCGAACGCTTTGAAGAAACCCTGATCCGCCATTGCGCCGCCACACTGGCAGGCCACAAATGCGGCAGTCTGTTTTCCTATCGCCTGGGTCCGGGGGAAAGCATGAGCGAGAATCTGCGCTCTCTCAATGGTCAGCTGGTGGGAAAGGGCGTACAGGCGCGGCTGCTCAAGGGCTGCGAAACAGGCGGGCTGGTATATGTGTTCCGGCCCGGCAAGCTGGCGCAGCGGTTGGCGCAGGCGGATGTGGGGCAGTTTCTGCGGGAGCAGGGCTATGCCTGCCTGACCCTTCCGGGAGCGTTAACCACCCTGGCCCGCCATATCCACTGCGGCCAGGAATTCCCCCACGAGATCGGCGTGTTTCTGGATTACCCGTTGGCGGATGTGATGGGGTTTATCGAGCACAAGGGCAGCGGCTTCAGCTGCCTGGGCTGCTGGAAAGCCTATGGCAACGCGGAGCAGGCGCAAAGAACCTTCGCGCTGTATCACAAATGCCAGGCCGTGTATCTGGATTGTTATCGCAGGGGATTCGATGTTGTGCGGCTTACGGTAGCTGCTTAACATACCATTTATTATGAAAGAAGGTGCCTTGATGAATCGAATTGCTGTTGTGTATTGGAGCGGCACGGGCCACACCCAGGCCATGGCCGAAGCGGTTGCCGCGGCCTGCGAGGGCAAGCTGTTCACCGCCTCCGAATTTTCTGCGGATAAGCTGGCGGACTATGACGCTGTGGCCTTCGGCTGCCCGGCCATGGGCGCTGAAGTGCTGGAAGAAAGCGAGTTCCAGCCCATGTTCGACGAATGCAAGCCTCATCTGAGCGGCAAGAAGATCGCGCTGTTCGGCTCCTATGGCTGGGGCGATGGCGAATGGATGCGTACCTGGGAAGAAGACTGCCTGGCCGCCGGCGCGCTTTTGGCCTGCGACAGCGTGATCTGCCAGGATGATCCCGATGCGGATGCCATCGCCGCCTGCCAGAAGCTGGCCGAAGCCCTGAAATAAGCGGAAACCGGGTGCGCATCATGGAAAAACGGCTGCGGAGAAAGCTTGAGGATCTGGGCATGTATGCCGCCGTGCTGATTCTCGCTCGCATCCTGGCAGGCCTGATATAGCCTGCGTCCTTTCAGCAAAATCAGAATTCGATATAGCCGCCTTTTACCTGGTCCAATTGTGAAACATCCACACCTCCTACTTTTTGAAATCCGCCTTGCCTTGTATGCTGAAAACCTGCCTTGCTTCTCTCGAATTTTTTGCGGCTATGTCAAAAAGCTGTTTGCCATTCGCCGGTTGATGCGCCAGCCGGCGAATGTTTTTTTGCCTGCTTTTCCTCCCGGAATGCTTGACAATCCGAAGCACTGGCAGTATACTGTTGATGGTTAGAAGAATTTAACTAAAGAGAACGCCGGCCCGTATTCAGGCCTTCAAGGAGGAACCAGCAATGATTGAAACCACTGTGAAAATTGACGGGATGATGTGCGGTATGTGCGAGGCCCATGTGAGCGATGCAATTCGCCGGGCGCTGCCGGTGAAGAAGGTGAGCGCCTCCCACAGCAAGGGCACGGCGGTGATCCTGTCCGAAGCGCCGCTGGATGAAGGGATGCTGCGCCGGGCGATTGACGAAACCGGCTATAAGACCCTGGATGTTTCCGTCCGGGAAGCGGAGAAAAAGCGCGGATTGTTTGGGCTGTTCAAGTAACGGCGGGGAACCCGGGCCGCTGCAAAGAACGCCGTTCCGCCGATGCGCTGCTTCTTTTTCTTTGCTTCCCAAAGGAATTTTGCTTGCTTTTTGCGCCTGTGTGTGTTACTTTATTGGGAAGAAAGAAGGTGTTTTACCGCATGCGGATTCTGGAATCCTCTGAAGACTATTTGGAAGCGATGCTGATGATGAAGGAGCGGCGGGGCTATATCCGTTCCATTGATATCGCCGCCGAGCTGGGGGTGACCAAGCCCAGCGTCAGCTATGCCACCAAGCGGCTTCGGCAAAATGGTTATATTACCATGGATAAAGAAGGACTGATCACCCTGACGGAAAGCGGCATGGCCATTGCCAGCCGGGTTTATGAACGGCATAAGACCCTTACCGCCTTTTTCACGTCTCTGGGCGTGAATCCTGAAACGGCCATGGAGGACGCCTGCAAGGTGGAGCATGACCTGAGCGAGGAAACCTACGAAGCCATGAAGCGCCATGCCCGGCAGGGAAAACTGCAGGAAAAACCGGATAATCCCTGACGCAGCCTTTTTTGCGGCGCAGCACAGCAGCTGGATTCTCAAAATAGCGTGAATCCGGCCGCTGCTTTTTTATCCGTTTTTTTGGTTGTATAGCCCCGGCAGGGTGTGATATAATGGAAAGGTAGGAAGAATGAAGGAGGCGCGAGGATTGAAGCGCATTGTGTTAACCGGCGGCGGCAGCGCCGGGCATGTGACCCCCCATCTGGCCCTGCTGCCCCATTTGCTGGAAGAAGGGTACGACGTGCATTATTTCGGCACCGAGGACGGCATTGAGCATAAGATGATGACCCTCCCCGGCGTGACCTATCATGCCATTAAAAGCGGCAAGCTGCGCCGCTATCATGACTGGAAAAATTTCACCGATCCATTCCGGGTGATTGCGGGGGTATTTCAGGCGTCCCGGCTGATGAAGGAGCTGAATCCCGATATCTGCTTCTCCAAGGGCGGGTTTGTGTCCGTGCCGGTAGTGATCGGCGCGGCGCGGCATCATGTGCCGGTTCTGTGCCATGAGAGTGATCTGACTCCCGGCCTGGCCAACAAAATCTGCGCCCGGTTTGCAAAAAAGATTGCCACCACCTTCCCCGAATGCGCCCAAACGCTGGGGGACAAGGCGGTCTGCACCGGCACGCCCATGCGCGCCTCTCTGTTTTCCGGCAGCCGGGAAAAGGGGCTGGCGCTGTGCGGGTTTGATGGGAAAAAGCCGGTGCTGATTATGATGGGCGGCAGCCTGGGCGCGCAGAGCGTGAACAAGGCCTTGCGGGAAGCCCTGCCCCGGTTGCTGGAAAAGCTGGATGTGCTGCACATTACCGGCAAGGGCCATCTGGACGAAAGCCTGCAGACCCTGCCCGGCTACAGGCAGTTCGAGTTTCTGTCCGATGATTTGCCGGACGCGCTGGCCTGCGCGGATTTTGTGCTGTCCCGAGCGGGGAGCAACGCCTTGGGCGAATTTCAGGCGCTGAAAAAGCCCATGCTGCTGGTGCCTTATCCCAAGGGGGCCAGCCGGGGCGACCAGATTCTCAATGCCGAATCCTTCCGTTCCCGGGGGCTTTGCCATGTGCTGCTTCAGGAAAATATGACTGCCGATTCCCTCTATGACGCGCTGATGCAGCTCATGGCGGATAAGGATACCCTGATCCAGCATATGAACGCCGCGCCTCCCGCCGATGGCACCCAGGCGGTGCTGAACCTGATTCACCAGATCGAGCGGAAATAAGCACCCACAAAGAAAACATGATGCGGGAAGAAGCTTTTCGCGTCAAAAGCCCCCCTCGAGCTCCCGTCCAAAAACCGATGGGGACAGAACCGGATGCTTTTATAATCAGCAATGCGCCCCGGGTTGGAGAAGAAACGCTTTCGCGTATCCTTTTCCACTCCGGGGCGCATTGTCGATAAGATAGAAATCAGTATATATCTCTATGGCTTTCTTGAAAAAGCGCGGGAGGAGGTTCTTGGGCTACCAAGACCCCCCTCCCGCAAATATTTATTCTATGAAACAGTGGAGGATTCAGAAGAAATTACATGTTCTGGTTGTCGATCACGCGGAGGGTGATGGTCAGGTCAACATACTGGCCATCGCCGATCTGGCTCAGGTCGATGCTGCTCTGATCCGCCTGTGCGGCCAGGCCCTCATCCCGGAACACCTTTACCTGAATCTGATCGCCTTCCTGATAATCCTTGAGCTTATTGGTCAGCGCGGTCTGAGTGGACACCACCGTCCCGTCCACTTCCACGATGATATCGCCCTTCTGAATGCCGCCCTCGGCAGCGGGGGAGCCTTCATCCACAGCCTTCACAAACGCGCCCATGGGCAGCTTGCTCTGCGCCGCGGAGGTGATGGTGGTCACGGTCACGCCCAGACGGGGCTTGCCGTGCAGGGGGCTGCTGATGTTTTCGGTGGCGCTGCTGTTATCCGCAGAAGAAGCGGAGGTCACAGGCGTGCCGTCATAATCCCGCAGCACCTGCTCGATCAGGGGCTTGGCCACGTTGATCGGGATGCACATGCCGATGTTATCGACGGTGGTGGTGGAGTAACCGGAGGAAGAATACTTCCGCGCGGGGATCCCCTGCAGCTGGCCCAGCACGTTGAACATGCCGCCGCCGGAGTTGCCGGAGTTAATGGCAGCGTCCACCTGAATCATGGTATTGGTAATGGAGGTGCGGCGGCCATAGCGGTCGAGGGTGGTATCGGTAACTTCACGATCCAGAGCGGAAACCACGCCCACGGTCAAGGTGCGGGCAAATTCTTCGCCCAGCGGGTTGCCAATCACGATGGCCCATTCGCCCACCTGCAGCTGATCGCTGTCGCCCAGCTCCACGGCGGGCAGATTCAGGTTATCCACCTGCAGAATGGCGATATCCAGGTCGGCGTCGTAGCCAACCACCTTGGCCTCATGTTCGCTTTCATCATTGGCGATGGTGACCGTCAGCCGGGATGCGCCTTCCACCACGTGGTAGTTGGTCAGCACATGACCATAATTGGAAATGACCACGCCGGAGCCGGTGCCCGACAGGTTTTCCCGTTCCTCGCTTTGGCGGTTGCCGTAGCCAAAGCCGAAGCCGTAGCCATAGCCATAGTAGGCGGTGGTGGTGGTGTAGTTATTCACGCCCACCACGCTGTTGCGAACCTTGTTCGCCACTTCCGTAAAGGGGCTGGAGACCTGAGAAGAATCTGTGCTGGTGCCCACGATGCCCTTGATCTCGTCCTCCGAAATCACATTGGCAGCGCCGGCGTTCATCAGCGTGCAGCCGATCATCGCAACCGCGACCAATACGGCCAGCAAACCAAACATCAATCCGGAACGCTTTTTCATAAATCGTTTCCTCCTTCAAGCGGTCGAAACCGCGGATTTTCTTTCCCCCTTTCGGGGTACACCCTTATTCTAAAAAACAATTTTTACAAGAATTTGAACACATCATGAACTTGCAGGATTTTTTTGAAGATTTTATAGGGCGTACTTTGGCCGCAGGCAGGGAAAGCCTTTGGGGGCTTTTCGTCCTCAAACAGCTATAACGAGTGCCTCCGGCGGGCAGGGGAATGATTCCCCTGCACCCCCATTCCGCGATATTCGTTGGCGGACTATTCGAAGTATTTCCGCGTGAAACGTTGGGGCTACGGCCATGTTCCCCGCGGCAGGGAGCGGTTTTCGGATGATCGTCGCCGGGAAAGCGAGCTTTCCCGGACGAACGAATCATTCCGAAAACCCCCGGTCAACAGGTTGACCGGGGCCTGAGCATACGCTCAGGCGCTGCCGCGGGACGCTGCAATACATCCGTTCCTGTTGTTCCACACAGAAACCCGTTGATTTCTTAAATCCACGTTTCATTGTGTACGGGGATCCAAGGGCAACGCCCTTGGCGGGGTGTGGGGCAGCGCCCCGCATCGTATCCGCTCTCGCCACACAGAAACCCGTTGATTTCTTAAGACCAAGCCCTATTGTGTACTGGGTCCAGGGAGGAACTCCCTGGTGGGGGTGTGGGGCGCATAGCCCCACGCCGTTCTTACACTCCGGTGCCGTCAAAGGCGGGGGTGTAGGCAACGGAGGCGGAGTCCTTTTCCTGGGTGTAGCCGGAAAGGCCCAGCGCCTGAAAATGCGCCAGCACACGCGCGTATTCCGCGTCCGTGACCCGCCGGTCCAGCCCCTTGACTTTGCACCAGGGCTCGGGGCTGTATTGCCGCATCAGCGATACCGGTACGCCCTCGG
Source organism: uncultured Clostridia bacterium (assembly GCA_934630705.1). Classification (GTDB taxonomy): domain Bacteria; phylum Bacillota; class Clostridia; order Christensenellales; family Aristaeellaceae; genus RUG563. The sequence continues at coordinate 246,503 of CAKTWP010000002.1, forward strand.
GCAGCTCCTGCGCAATGAAATCCAACGCCTTGCAGGAATCCCCCGTGCAGCCGGGCAGAATCAGATGCCGGATCAGCACGCCCCGCTGCATGAGCCCTGCTTCATTATAAACCGCCGTGCCCGCCTGCCGGCACATCTCCCGCAGCGCCGCCGAAGCAACGGCGAAATAATCCGGTGCCTGGGCGCAAAGGGCTGAGAGCCGCGGCGATACATGCTTCAGATCCGGCAGGTATACGTCCACCACCCCGTCCAGAAGCGCCAGCGTCTCCAGCGATTCATACCCCCCGCAGTTCCAGACCACGGGAATGGGCGGCTTGTAAAGATCGAATGCATCCAGAATCGCCGGCACAAACTGCGTGCCCGTGATCAGATTCAGATTGTGCGCCCCCTGATCGTACAGGGAACGGAAAATCTCCGCCAGATGTGAAGGCGTGATCTCCCGGCCCTCGCCTTCGTGGCTGATGGCATAATTCTGGCAATAGGCGCACCGCAGCGTGCAGCCGGAAAAAAACACAGCGCCGCTGCCCCGGGAACCCGAAATGCACGGCTCCTCCCAGAAATGCAGCGCCGCCCGCGCCACTTTCGGCTGCAATCCCATCCCACAGTATCCCCGTTTTTCAGCACGATTAACCCCGCATCTGCGGGGGCAAAGATTGCAATTCATGGGGTCGCTCCCTTTTATCCATCAGAAATTCATGCAATACACAGCGAAAACGCAGAAACAGGCGCAATGCAAAGGCGCCCTGGCCTCCCCGTCTCTCGTATGCTCAGTGCTCCGCCTTCCGCACCCGCTCCCGGCGGCGGCGCGTGGGCTGATGCTTGTCCATGGGCGTGTCTCCGCGAATGGCGAAAAGCTGATCGCGCAGCTTGGCCGCCTTTTCAAAGTCCAGCGCGGAAGCGGCTGTGAGCATCTGATCTTCCAGCTGGCGAATCCATTCGTCCTTTTCCTCGACGGCCATCTGCTCGGGAATCTCCTCGGACGCCTTGTCCGTAATTTCCAGCAGCGCCCGCACCGCAGATTTCACCGATTCGGGCGTGATTCCATGCGCCTGATTATACGCCTCCTGCAGCGCGCGGCGGCGATTGGTTTCCTGAATGGCGTTCATCATGGAATCCGTGGGCCCGTCTGCATACATGATCACCCGTCCCTCCGCGTTTCGGGCGGCGCGGCCGATGGTCTGGATCAGGCTGGTTTCGGAGCGCAGGAAGCCCTCCTTGTCCGCATCCAGAATGGCCACCAGCGAAACCTCGGGCAGATCCAGGCCCTCGCGCAGCAGATTGATGCCCACCAGCACGTCGTATTCGCCCATCCGCAGCTCCCGGATCAGCTTGGTGCGCTCCAGCGTGACAATATCCGAATGCAGATACCGCACCCGAACGCCCAGCTCGTCCAGATAATCCGTGAGCTGCTCGGCCATTTTCTTGGTCAGCGTGGTTACCAGCACCCGCTCGTTTTTCGCCACCACCTGATGGATTTCACTCACCAGATCGTCCACCTGCCCTGTGGCCGGGCGCACGATGATCTTCGGATCCAGCAGCCCCGTGGGCCGGATGATCTGCTCCACGATCTGGCTGGCCTGCGCCCGCTCATAGGGCCCCGGCGTGGCGGATACATAAATCACCTGCTTCACCCGCGCCTCAAACTCATCATAGGTCAGGGGCCGGTTATCATAGGCGGAGGGAAGACGGAAGCCGTAATCTACCAGCGTTTTTTTCCGGGCCCGGTCGCCGGCATACATGGCCCGGATCTGAGGCAGGGTCACATGGCTTTCGTCAATCATCACCAGAAAATCCTTGGGGAAATAATCTAGCAGACAGAAGGGCGGATCGCCCGCCTGCCGACCGTCGAAATACCGGCTGTAATTCTCAATGCCACTGCAAAAGCCGATCTCCCGGAGCATTTCGATGTCGTACCGGGTGCGCTGGGCAATGCGCTGGGCTTCCAGCAGCTTGCCCTCCTTTTCAAATTCCGCCACCCGGGCTTCCATGTCCGCCTCGATATGGCGGATGTTTTCTTCCCGGTTTTCCACGCTGGTGGCATAATGGGTGGCAGGGAAGATGGCGGCGTGCTGTACGGTGTGGAGCACATGACCGTCCACCACCGAAAATTCGCTGATTCGATCGATTTCATCGCCGAAAAACTCCACGCGAACGCCGTTTTCCCGCTGCCCGGCGGGGATGATCTCCACCGTATCTCCACGAACCCGGAAATTGCCCCGCTCAAAGGCAATGTCGTTGCGCTCGTATTGCACCTCCACCAGCCGGCGCAGCAGCGTGTCTTCAGACATTTCCATGCCCGGGCGCAGCGAAATCATCTGGCCTTCATATTCGCTGGGATCGCCCATGGAATAAATACAGCTCACCGAGGCGACAATAATCACGTCCCGGCGTTCGGCCAGGGCGGCGGTGGCGCTGTGGCGCAGCCGGTCGATTTCCTCATTGACGGAAGCGTCCTTTTCGATATAGGTGTCCGAGGAGGCGATGTACGCCTCCGGCTGATAATAATCATAATAGGAAACAAAGTATTCCACGGCGCTGTCCGGGAAAAAAGCCTTGAACTCCGAGCAGAGCTGGGCAGCCAGGGTTTTGTTATGGGCGATTACCAGCGTGGGCCGCTGAATCTTTTCGATGACGGAGGCCATGGTAAACGTTTTGCCCGAGCCCGTTACCCCCAGCAGCACCTGAGCGGGCATTCCCGCTTCCACGCCCCTGGCCAGAGCTTCGATGGCCTGGGGCTGATCCCCCCGGGCGGTATAAGGCGCTTTGAGCACGAACTGATTCATGGCCTTCCCTCCACAGACGCGAAACAGGCGGCTCGGGCCGCACATGTTTCAGAATATTTGTTCGCATGCATTGTACCACATTCCCCAGCCTTTGCCAACAAAAAAATATTGGCTGCGCATGGCCCGGCGCGCCGCGGAAAAGCGGGCGTATGCTGCGAATTATTTGCTGGAAGCCGGGCTACGGCCGCATGGCGCCGGGGAGTTTTTTTGCGCCGGCGGGCACAATGACCGCGAAAAGCAAATTTTTCGCGGAGGTGCTCCTTGCCATGCCTACCTATCAGATCAATCCATCCCCCCGGCTGTCCGGGGAAGCCGCTATCAGTACATCGAAAAACGCGGTGCTGCCTATTCTGGCTGCGGCGCTGCTGACGGAGGAAGAGGTGGTGATCCGCCGGGTGCCGAGCCTGACGGACACGGCCCACATGCTGGAAATCCTGCGGGCCTGCGGGGCGGAAGCAGCGCTGGCGGAAGGCCATGCCTGCATCCACGCATCCGCGCTCCACAGTCCGGGGGAAAGCGCGCCGCTGCAAAGTATGCGCGCGTCGGTGCTGGTGCTGGGTCCGCTGGCGGCACGAAATGGGGAATGCCAGCTGTCCATGCCCGGCGGCTGCGCCATTGGCCAGCGGCCCATTGATCTTCACCTCAAGGGCCTGCAGAAGCTGGGGGCCAAGGTGGAGATGGACGGCGGCGTGGTGCGGCTCAGCGGTCAATTGCGGGGGGCCAACATTTATCTGGATTTTCCCAGCGTGGGGGCAACGGAAAATCTGGTGATGGCTGCGGCGCTGGCACGGGGCGTTACCCGGATTGAAAACGCGGCCAAGGAGCCGGAGGTGGTGGACCTGTGCCAGTTCCTTACGGCCATGGGGGGGCGCATTGCCGGGGCGGGCACGGCGAACATCATTATCGAGGGCGTGGACCGGCTTCACGGCGCGGATTACACCCCCATTCCCGACCGCATCGAGGCGGGCACCCTGGCCTGTGCCGCGGCGCTGACGGATGGCAGCGTGCTCCTTTCCGGGGCACGGAGCGATCATATGCGGGCGCTGCTGTTTAAGCTCAGCGAAGCGGGGGTGATCTGTCAGGAGGATGCCCGGGGCCTGCGGCTGCGGGGCAAGGCCCGCCATCCCATCGAGGCCCGCACCCTTTCCTACCCCGGCTTCCCCACGGATATGCAGGCGCCGCTGATGGTGGTGGCCACCCAGACCCACGGCCTGTCCGTGTTTCTGGAAACGATTTTTGAGAACCGGTACATGCATGTGGTGGAGCTGAGCCGGATGGGCGCCCAGATTCGGGTGGAAGGGCAGCTGGCGCTGATTCAGGGCGGCAAGCCGCTCAGCGGTGCGAAGGTGACGGCTACGGATCTGCGGGCCGCTGCGGCGCTGATGCTGGCCGGGCTTTGCGCCCAGGGGCAGACCCTTTTGAACGATCCCTGCGGCCATCTGATGCGGGGCTATGAAGGGCTGGAGGAAAAGCTGCGGCTGCTGGGGGCGGATACGGTCAAAATTGCGGCGGGGCCTTGACAGCGGCGCGCGCTCTTGGCAAAATGGAGGGTACCTATGAGAGAAGGAGGAGACAACATGCCTGACAAAAGAAGAAAGCACAGCCTGAACGAGATCATGGCCACGATTCTGTTCGTATCTTTGGCCCTGTCGGTGATCTTTTCGGTGGTGCGGTTCATCATGGCTCCCGCGGAGATTCCCGAGGGTGGGAAAACCCAGAAAATCAAAAGCGATTATCTGCTGATGATTCTCCAGTGCGGCCTGGGGCTGGTGGTGATGATGCTGCCCTCCATCATTTCCCGGAAATGGAAGCTGGAGATCCCCAACCTGATTTACGTGCTCTATTATGTCTTTCTGTATTGCGCGGTATTCCTGGGGGAGGTATTTGACTTCTATTATGCGGTGCCCCATTGGGATACGGTGCTCCATTTCTTTTCCGGCGCCATGCTGGGCGCGCTGGGGTTCATTCTGGTGGACTTGCTGAATCGGTCGGAAAAGGTGCGGGTGCAGCTCAGCCCGCTGTTTGTGTCGCTGTTTGCGTTCTGCTTTGCGCTGGCGGCGGGCGCAGTCTGGGAAATCTATGAATACACGGTGGATGGCGTGATGCATCTGAACATGCAGAAATATGCCACCGAGGCGGGCGTCATGCTGATCGGCCGGGCGGCCCTGCGGGATACCATGAAGGACATTATTTTCGATGCGCTGGCGGCGCTGCTGGTGGCGGCGGCAGGCTACGTGACCAATCCCCGCCGCAAAAAAGAAAAAAGCGCAGAAATGAATAAGAATTGAAGAAAAAGCGGCTTTTTTATGGCAGGGAATTGACCTTTTCCATCGCCTGTGCGATAATAAAAACAAGCGCGGCGCAAGGAATGTTTTCCCAGTTTCATTCGCAAAGGAAGAGAAAACCGGGCCGCTGCCAGACAAGGAGGAATGACCGTGAAGGAACAGCCGAACCAGAAAAAGCCGATGCTGTATTACTGCGGAATCGTGTTTCTGCTGATGCTATTGCTGAATATTTTCGTGTTCCCGGCGCTTTTGCAGCAGCGGGTCACGGAAGTGAGCTATGATGAATTCCTGACCATGGTGAAGGCCGGGAAGGTCAGCGAGGTAGCCTATGAGGACGACCAGCTGGTGTTCGTTGCCTCCGCCGACAATTACCGCGCCGCGTATTTCAAAACCGGCGTGTGGCCCTGGGATAACGATCTGACGAGCCTGTTGGAAAAATATGGCGTGCGCTTCTCCGCCGCCATTCCCACCCAGGCCTCTCCGCTGCTGAGCTTCCTGGTGTCCTTTGTGCTGCCCATCGCGTTCTTTGCCATCATGTGGCAGTTCATCATTCGGGGCATGAGCAAGCGGATGGGCGGCACCAACGCCCTGACCCTGGGCAAGGCCAACGCGAAAATCTATATCGAAGCCCAGACCGGCAAAACCTTCAAGGACGTGGCCGGCCAGGACGAAGCCAAGGAAGCCCTCACCGAAATCGTGGACTTCCTGCATGACCCTGATAAATACGCCGCCATCGGCGCCAAGCTGCCCAAGGGCGCGCTGCTGGTGGGCCCTCCCGGCACGGGCAAAACGCTGCTGGCCAAGGCTGTTGCAGGCGAGGCCAAGGTGCCCTTCTTCTCCATTTCCGGCTCGGAATTTGTGGAGATGTTCGTGGGCATGGGCGCAGCCAAGGTGCGCGATCTGTTTAAGCAGGCCCAGGAAAAGGCCCCCTGCATCGTGTTCATCGATGAAATCGATACCATCGGCAAAAAACGCGATAACGGCGGCATTGGCGGCGGCAATGATGAACGGGAGCAGACCCTGAACCAGCTGCTGGCGGAAATGGACGGCTTTGACGGCCGCAAGGGCGTGGTCATTCTGGCGGCTACCAACCGGCCCGAGATTCTGGATCCCGCCCTGCTGCGTCCCGGCCGGTTTGACCGGCGTATTCCCGTGGAGCTGCCCGATCTGCAGGGGCGCATCGCCATTTTGCAGGTGCATTCCAAGGATGTGAAGATGGAAAGCGGCATTGATCTGTCCGCCGTGGCCCGGGCCACCTCCGGTGCGTCCGGCGCAGAGCTGGCGAACATTATCAATGAAGCCGCCCTGCGCGCCGTGCGCATGGGCCATAGCGCCATCACCCAGAACGATCTGGAGGAGAGCGTGGAAACCGTTATCGCCGGCTATCAGCGCAAGGGTGCGGTGATTTCCGACAAGGAAAAGAAGATTATCGCCTATCACGAAATCGGTCACGCGCTGGTGGCGGCCAAGCAGAAGCATGCCGCGCCGGTAACCAAGATTACCATTATTCCCCGCACCTCCGGCGCGCTGGGCTACACCATGCAGGTGGAGGAGGACGAGCGGGTGCTGCTGTCCCGGGAGGACGCCATGACGCAGCTGGCTACCCTGACCGGCGGACGTACGGCCGAGGAGCTGGTCTTTGGCTCCGTCACCTCCGGCGCGTCCAACGATATCGAGAAGGCCACCCGGCTGGCCCGGGCCATGATCACCCGCTACGGCATGAGCCAGCATTTCGATATGGTGGCGCTGGAAACGGTCTCCAATCAGTATCTGGGCGGGGATGCATCCCTGGCCTGCTCTGAAGAAACCGCCACTCAGATCGACGCGGAAGTGAATCAGACCATCCGCACTGCCCATGAGACCGCCCGGAAGATTCTGTCCGAAAATATGGACGCCCTCCACCGGCTGGCAGCTTATCTGCTGGAAAAGGAAACCATTACCGGCGAGGAATTTATGAAAATTCTGGACGAAACGGAAACCGCTGCGCAGGCCTGAAAAGACCTGGGAAAAGACAAATAAAGGCGCTTTCGGGGGGAAACCATTCTTGGTTACAAGAATGGTTTCCCCCCGTAATACATTAACAGCGCTTCCTTTGGCGGTATTCCGTCGCCGAAAACGACAATTCAGCCGTCCGCCCTTGACGGCAGGGCGGCGGGTTGCTATACTGGGCGTGTGAAAAAGGAGGGATGAACCTGTGAAAAGCATCAAGCCCGGGCGCGGCCCCTCTGCCAAGAGCGGAATCGGCTCCGTGCTGGCGGCGGTGTTCGGCGTGCTCTGGATGGTGATGGCCGGCCAGATCGGCGCGCCGCCGGTGTTTCTGCTGTTTGGCGTGGTGTTTATCATCGGGGCAGTGGTGGAAGCGGTGTACAGCTTTATGAACGCCACCGGGAAAAACCGGTTTTCCACGATGGACATTGTGGATAGCCAGGAGGAATCCGATCCGCTGAACCAGCGCTTCGGCCCGGAAAGCCAGCGGCCCAGCTTCTGCCCCCATTGCGGCCAGAAGCTGCCGGCGGATGCAAAATTCTGCCCCGGCTGCGGCGAAAAGCTGAAGGATGAATGATTTGCCGCCTGTTTCATAAAACCTGACAAACCGCAAAATAACCTCCGCCGCCTGCAAACGCTGGGCAGCGGAGGTTTTGCTTGTCAATAAAGTTCAAACATCCAAAGGAAAATGCATGGGGCGGCGAACCCCTCTTTTCTTATCGTATCGACGGGAAAAATGGAAGCGGAGGCTTTTACGCTGCGATCCGCTCAGTCCACCGCCCGGTAGAGAATCAGCTCACTGGTGAGCGCTCCGGCCAGCCCCACGCGGATGCCCTCGTTTATCATGGCATAGCCGCTGAGCTGTACAGATGCGCCGGAGTTGTCAAAGGTGACATCATAGGTGCGGCGCACGTCCAGCCCCCGGGGAAACACGCGCACCGCGTCCGTCTTGCAATCCGCCAGATTGAATACGCCAATCACGCCCCATTTTCCATCGGCGCTGGCACGCTCCAGAATCCCCTGACCGGTTGGCTGGAAGCCGTGAAGCTCCGGCGTGTGGTGATAGATGCGCCCGTTCTCGTTCATGTGCGGGCGGATGAAGGATTTATACAGATCCAGACAGTGCCGCACAAAGGCGACTTGCGGCGGGTTCATTTCGCTGCCCTGAGCGTTGAAGGCGTCCACCGTAGGGCGGCCAAACAGGGTGTTTCGCACCTGGAAATCCAGGGACGCCCGGGTGTGGCTGTTCATGCCGCCCACCAGCCGATCCACCCATTCCGGGGGCAGGGCCATGGTCATGCCGTTGGTGATGGCCAGGCTGCGGGGGGCGATTTGCCAATCGGACACCCAGGTGTGGCTGAAATTGCTCACAAAGGCCAGATCCGTCCGTCCGCCGCCTCCGGCGCAGTTTTCAAACACCACGTCCGGGTATTTCAGCCGCAGCCGCCGATACATGGCCTGGGTCTGCTGATAATAGCGCAGGGTTCCGCAGGCCTCGGTTTCTCCGCAGCGGATTTTATGAAACAGCTCCGGGCTGTCCACGTTGAAATCCAGCCGAAACAGATCAATCTTGTAGGCCTCCACCAAATGGCTGATCTGCCCCTCCACCCATTGCACCACCTCCGGCCGGCTCATATCCAGCATGGAGGTGCGCATGCCGTCCACATAGCGCCGGGCCATCCATTCCGGGTGCTCCTGAAAGGCTCGGGACGCATTGCCCAGCCGTTCCGCATCCATCCACAGGCCAAAGAGCATGCCGCGGTCATGGACGTATTGGCGGATGGCGGCGAAATCATCGCCGTATTTTTCGGGATCAGCCAGCCAGTCGCCGCAGCGGCGATGCCATTCGCGAATCTCTGTGCCCGCGGGGCAGCTCCAGCCTGCGTCGACAATCAGCGCTTCCACGCCCACGGCGGCGGCTTTGTCGGCCGCATGCTGAAGGGCAGGAAAATCCAGCACCCGCGCCGGGCCTACCCCGGCCTCCACCCAGCCCCTCACGCCCCGGGCGGCGGGCAGGGTGAATACGCTGGCGCGGATGTGGGCGTGCATGGCGTTGACCGCATCGTCCAGATTCCCCTGAATGCAGCCTATATGCACCCTGGGCGTTTCAAACGTCTCCCCGGGCTGCAGCACCAGCAGGGGCTTGGGAGAATCCAAAGCGATTGTGAAGGCCAGCCTTGCCCGGCGATCCACCCGCTCCATGCCCCAGGCTTCATCCGCCCGGTTCAAATCGAAGTGGAAGGCATAGCCCCCGGCCCAGCCCAGCTGCGCAAAGAAAATGTGGCCCAGGGCATTGTTTCGCAGCAGGAACAGGGGATGCCGATGCCGGTCCCGGCGATAGCGGCCATAAACGCTGTAGCCGGCATCCGGCAGGGCATGCCAGCGAAACAGCCCCTCCTGTCCCCAGCCGGCGGCATCGAACGTGCCCAGAGAATAGAGCTTCTCAATGTCCGGCTTGCCGCCCTCCAGACAGGTTTCCCAATAATTCATGGCTTCCATGCCGCCGCACAGGGGCGCAATGGCGCTGATGTTCATGGGCTGATCTCCCTGATTTTCCAGGGTGAAATACCGGGTCATCACAGCGGTGCCGTCCAGCAGGGTATGCACCCGGGCAAGCAGGGGCAGGATGCGGCTGCGGAGGGTGATCGTTCCATGAAGCAGCGCATGGCCGTTCAGGGGCTCTGACTCCTCCTGCTGGAAAAAATCAACAAATTCCCAGTCGCAGGCCAGGCTGCGGCCGTTTACCTCCACGTCAAAGGCCTGGGGCTCGGCAAAGAGGTTGTAATCCAGGCGGGTGGGCAGCCCCTCCAGCACGTTGAGGGGATAGCCGGAGGTATTCCAGCCTGCGGCGACCAGCCGCCCGGCGTCAAACACTTCCTCATAAACCGTCATGCCGAATCGATAGCAGAATACCGGTTTTTCCCCGGGCTGATAATAGATGTTTTTGAAATCGGCGTCAGCCAGTGTTTTTTGCATATTCGTATGGCTCCTTTTTGAAAATCGGCCCTTTTTTTTCCTCATTATAACAGACTCCAATGCCCTTGTCAATTTCCAAACGGCCCGAAAAAAAGCGCGTTTCCCACATGAGAAACGCGCCGGTAGGCGTCGGCCGGTTCAGGCGAATTGATTCTCTCCGCCCAGAATTTCCATGGCCTGCTCTTCCTGGAACTGGTTGGTATACAGGTTGTAATACGCGCCCTTTTTACGCAGCAGCTCCTGATGGGTGCCCATTTCCTTGATCTTGCCATCGTCGATCACCAGAATACGGTCGGCGGTGCGGATGGTGGAAAGGCGATGGGCAATGATGAAGGAGGTGCGCCCGGTGAGCACCTTCTGGATGGCATGCTGGATGATCTGCTCGGTTTGGGTATCCACGGAGGAGGTGGCCTCGTCCAGCACGAAGATCCGGGGATTGGCCAGAATGGCCCGGGCAAAGGAGATCAGCTGCTTTTCGCCGGTGGACAGGCGGCTGCCGCCCTCGCCCACGTCGGTGTCATAACCCTTTTCCATTTTCAGAATGAAGGGCTCGGCGTTCACCAGCCGCGCCGCCGCTTCCACTTCTTCGTCCGTGGCATCCAGCTTGGCGTAACGGATATTATCCCGGATGGTGCCGGAGAACAGCCGGGGCTCCTGCAACACATAGCCCAGATTGCTTTGCAGCCAGAGCTGGCTGCGTTCCTTGTAGTTTACGCCGTCGATTTTGATTTCGCCCGCTGTGGGCTCATAGAACCGGCAGACCAGATTGACCACCGTGGATTTGCCCGCGCCCGTGGGGCCCACCAGCGCGATGGTTTCCCCAGCCTTGATTTTCAGGTTAAAGTCGGAGAGTACCTTTTCCCCTTCCTTATACTGAAAATCCACATGGCAAAACTCAATGTCGCCCTGGAGCGGGGGCCAGTTTTCCTTCTTGGGATGGAAATTGTCGCCGAATTTGGCCTCCACCTCGGGGGAGTCCACGATGTCCGGCTCCGTTTCCAGCAGGCTCATCACCCGCTCCGCCGCCGCCTGGGCGGACTGCATTTCCGCAAAGGTGTTGGCGATGTCCCGGATGGGCTGGAAGAACTGCACCGTGTAATTCACGAACACCTGCAGTACGCCCAACGTCATGCCCCCGATGGTTACCTGATAGCCGCCCTGCCACAGGGCGTACGCCGTTGCCAGCGAGCCCAGCGACACCACGATGGGCAGATAGATGGCGGACAGGGACGCAGCCCGCACGGAGGAGCGCTTCATTTCATGGGTGAGGGTGGTGAATTCCTGCATGTTCATTTCTTCCCGCACCAGGGTCTTGGTGGTCTTCGCGCCCATGATGCCTTCGTTGAACGCGCCGGTGATTTTGCTGTTGGTTTTGCGCACGGCCCGGTAGGAATGCAGAATCTTCTGCTGGAATTTCCAGGAGATGATGGCCAGCGGCGGCACCACGATCAGCACCACCAGCGTCAGCTGCCAGTTCAGGGAAAACATGGTGATCCCTGCGGCCACGATCATCACCGAGCCCCAGCACAGGTCGATCAGCGACCAGCCGATGGTTTCCGCCAGGCGCTGGCTGTCGCTGGTGAGGCGGCTCATCAGATAGCCCACTGGCATCCGGTCATAATAGGAAAAGGGCAGCTCCTGGAGCTTGCGGAAGCCCAGGCGGCGGATGGTGTAGCAGGTGTTGGTTTCCACCTTGCCGCCCAGATACAGGAAGCGGAAGATGGTGAACACCTGCACCGCCAGCAGCGCCAGATACACGCCCACGAAGGCGGGCACCCCGGCGGTGGAAGCGGCATGGTTCATGTTGGGGATGAAATGGTCGATGGCGTAGCTGGTCATCAGCGGGAATACCACATCGCAGCCCGCGGAAACGGACATGCAAACGGCCAGCCGGATCAGGTCCTTATGGGAATCCTTGGCGTATCGCAGGATTTTTTTCCACAAGGACAGGTCAAATTTTTTGGTATAATCCTGTTCCTCAAACTGCTGCATAGCCGGTGTTCTCCTCTTTGAATTCTTCTTCCAGGGCGGTTTGGATATTGAAGATTTTGCTGTAAAGCCCGCCGGAGTGGATCAGCTGGTCGTGGGTGCCCTGCTCGGTGACGCGGCCGTCCTCCATCACCAGAATCAGATCCGCCTGGGACAGGGTGACGATCCGGTGGCTGATGATGATGGTGGTGGTATCCTTGCTGCGGCGCTTGAGGGCTGCGCGAATCTGGGCGTCGGTTTCGGTGTCCACGGCGGACAGGGAATCGTCAAAGATGAGGATGTCGTTGTCCTTCATCAGGGTGCGGGCGATGGCCACTCGCTGCTTCTGGCCGCCGGACAGGGTCACACCCCGTTCGCCCACCAGGGTTTCAAAGCCCTTATCGCTTTCCAGAATGAAAGCCTTGGCCGCCGCATCCTGCACGGCCTGATCGATGGCTTCATCGGTGGCGTTCGGCACGGCGATGGCCACGTTTTCCTTCAGCGTCCTGGAATACAGGAAGGGCTCCTGCAAAACCAGCCCCACCCGGGAGCGCAGATAATACCGGTCGATTTTGTTGATCGGCGTGCCGCCGATGCGGATCTCGCCCTTCTTTGGCTCAAAGAGCCGCTGAATCAGATGCACCACGCTGGATTTGCCGCTGCCGGTGGCCCCCAGAATGGCCACGGTTTTGCCCTGGGGGATGGTGAAGCTCATATCCTTGAGCACGTCCCGCCCATCCGCGTAGGCAAAGGTCACATGGTCAAACACAATATCGCCCTTCAGGGAGGGCTTGATGGCGTCGGGCTCGGCGGGCTCCTCGGGCTGGCGCAGAATTTCGTCAATGCGCTCCATAGCCACCGAGCTCTTGCCCGCGTCGGACAGAATGCGGCCCAGCTGCCGGATGGGCCAGAGCAGCTTCCAGATATACGAGGTGAAAATGGTAAGCGTGCCGACGGTGATTTCTCCGCGAATGGCGAAGAACACGCAGGTGAGCAGGGTGAGCATGGATTGAATCATGCTCAGGGCGTCGCTGGTGGCCCAGTAAACGGCCAGCAGATTGCAGATTTTGAAGTTCTTCTTCTTCAGATCGCTGTTGGCCGCCTCAAATTTTTCCACTTCGTATTCCTGCCGGCCAAAGGCGCGAACCACCCGCACCCCCGTCAGGTTTTCCTGAAGCACGGCGCTCATTTTGCCTTCGGATTCATCCGCCAGCCGGAAGCTCTTGATGACCCATTTGAAAAACAGCCAGGCGAACAGAAACAGCACCGGCACCAGAATCATGCTGATCAGCGTGATTTTCACGTTTTCCCGCAGCAGATAAAACAGCGCGAATCCGATCATCATCACCGCGTTAACCACCTGCATCAGCTGGCCCGCCAGAAAGCGGCGCACGGTTTCCACATCGGAGGTGCAGCGCTGCACCAGATCGCCGGTTTCGGCCTTCACATGATAGGAAAAGGGCAGCCGCTGAATATGACCATACAGCTTTTCCCGCAGATACAGGGACACATTTTCCCCTGCCACAGCCTGAGACCGGCCCTTGGAGAAGGAAAACACGCCGCTGAGAATGTTCAGCCCCACCAGCGCCAGGCCCACGATCCACAGATTGCGGGCCATAAACTCCCGCCCGCCCAGGCCGTTTACCCAGGCGTTAATGAATCCCGGCATCCGGCTGGGCTTGCCCTGGAGGTAATAATCCAGCGTCTCCGCCAGCAGGATGGGCGTGATGAACTCGATGATAACGGTAAAAACCGTGCAGATCAGCGCGGCCAGAAAATACCATTTGTTGTCGCGCATCAGCGTTCCCGTCAAGCGGAGCTTGCGGTTTTGCATAGGTGAGACCCCTCCTTGTTTCAATGGATTGCATACATATAGACAGAGGTTCGCCGCCGTCACCCTTGGGGCGGAATCGCCTCATATCTGTTTATGGGAGAAAACGGAAAACATGGACAGAAAAAGACCATCGGGCTTTTTGCAGCCGATGGCCTGAAAAGACAGTGCGGGCAAAGCGCGCGTCAGCGCAATGCAGCTTTCAGGCGGCCGCAAACAGACATATTCTTTCCACCGAGCCGGGCTTTTCCAACAATCATGAGAGCATCTGCCAGCGTCATGTTTACGGCCTCCTTTCTTACGATTTTTTGATTCCTTTGCCAGTATAAGCCATCATTGCTCAAATGTCAATCGTTTTGCGAAAATATAATGGAAAAGCAGAGAAAAAACCGCGCCCCTATGCGAAAATCCCCCGGATGCGTGGGAAAAGAAGCGCTTTTATTTGACAAATCCGCTAAATCCGGGATACAATAGAGCCATCAGAAATAGTAATGAAACCAGGGAGGAATAAACCATGAGAAGCAATTATTTTCTGGGCGACGGCCAGTTTGAAGTGCGGCAGGAGCCCATCCCCCCACTGGGGGAGCGGGACGTGCTGGTGAAGGTGGCCGCCTGCGGCGTCTGCGGCACGGATGTGCATATCTATCACGGGGATAAAGGCTCGGCGGATGTGAAGCCCCCGGTGGTGCTGGGGCATGAGCTGGCGGGCGTGGTGGAGCGCGTCGGCAGCCAGGTCACCTCCGTTCGGGTGGGCGATCATGTGACGGTGGATCCCAATATCTATTGCGGCAAATGCCATTACTGCCAGATCGGCAAAAAGCAGCTGTGCAGCAATCTTTATGCCATTGGCGTGAACCGCAACGGCGGCTTTGCGGAATACTGCGCCGCGCCGGAAACCCAGTGCTATCGGCTCAGCCCGGAGATTCCGCTGGAATATGGCGCGATGGCGGAGCCGCTGGCCTGCTGCATTCATGGCATGGACCGGCTGAGCCTGCGGGCGGGGGACACCGTCTGCGTGATTGGCGGCGGGGCTATTGGCCTGATGATGCTGCAGCTGGCCCGGCTCAGCGGCGCATCCCGGGTGATCGTCAGCGAACCGGTGAAAATGCGCCGGGAAATTGCGGAAAAGCTGGGCGCGGATCTGACGGTAGATCCTGTGCATGAGAATCTGGCGGCACGCATCGAAGCGTATCTGGGCGTTCCGGGGGTGGACGCGGTGATTGAATGCGTGGGCAACACCATCGCCGTGGCCCAGGCGTTTGAAGCGGCCAAGCGGGGTACGAAGGTGCTGCTGTTCAGCGTGCCCAAGCCGGATACCACCCATCCGCTGGATCTGATGGACGTGTATCGGAAAGAGCTGACGGTGCTGGGCTCCATGATTAACCCGGATACCCACGCCCGGGCGGCGGCGTTGATTAACAGCGGCTGCATCCGTCTGGAGGAGATTATCACCCATCGCTATCCGCTGTCCCGGCTCAAGAACGCAATTCTCATGCAGATGAGCAGCGAATCGCTGAAGGTGATTCTCACCCCCAACGCAAATGAATAAAAAGCAAAGGCCGTCTGCTTCCGAAACGGAAACAGACGGCTTTTTTTCTTTTTATATATGCTTTTACCGCCGGTTTATCCCCGGAAGCAGGCGGGAGCAGGGATTTCGCCGCGGCTCCAACGCTCCGCATCGCGCAGGCAGGCGATCTGCTGATCGCTGGTCAGCTCCAGCAGGCCGTATTTTTCCTGGCCCACGATCCCCGCCATGCCGTGCCACAGGCAGGCCAGCGGCGGCGCAAAGGAGCCCTGTGCCATCAATGCAGCCATGATTCCGCACAGCACATCCCCGCTGCCGCCCTTGGCCAGGGCGGGGGAGCCCACGGCGTTGAGGAAAAAACGCGGCTGGCCATTCGGCGTATCGGCGGGGACGCTCAGCGCGTCCAGTCCCGGCTCCGGCATTTCCCGGGGAGCGGCGATGACCGTCACGTCCCCTTTCAGCACGGCGGCTGCGCCATATTGCGCCGCCAATGCCGCCGCCGCATCCAGCCGGTTTTCCAGCACCCGGCGCATTTCCCAGCCCAGCAGCCGGGCGGCTTCCCCGGGATGGGGGGTCAGCACCGTGTGGACGGGATTGAGCCGCATGGGATGACGGGCAAGCAGATTCAACGCATCCGCATCCCAGACGGCAGGCCGGGAGGGATCATACAGCGCCTGAATGTTATGCCAGATTTCATCGCTTTGTCCCAGCCCGGGGCCAAGCGCCAGCACATCATAGGCGGGCGGCTGCTTTACCGCATCCTGAATATCCACGCACATGGCGGCGGGCGCCAGCGCCTGCAAAATGGAGATGATTTCCCGGGGGCAGGCAATGGTGGTGAGCCCCGCTCCGGCAGCAATGGCGGCCTTGGCGCACATGGCGGCGGCCCCGGCCATGCCCAGGCTGCCTGCATAGATCAGCACCCGTCCCGCCGTTCCCTTATGGGCATTCAGCGCCCGGCGGGGCAGCAGCATGTCCAGCGCCGGGGGGGTATACAGCCGGCAATCCAGCTCCCGTTTCTCCCGCAGCAGCGCATCCGGGCCCGAATACAGCCCGATATCCGCCACCTGAATGCGTCCCACGCTTTCCCGGCATCGGGTGAGATACAGCCCCGGCTTGGGAGCATGGAAGGTGACGGTCATATCCGCGTCCACCCAGCAATCCCCGGGGGTTTCGCCGGTGCGTCCATCCATGCCGCTGGGAATATCCACCGCGATTACCGGCGCGCCGGGGAAACGGCGGGGATAGGCCATCATGGCTTGGGTCAGCGCATCCGGTGCGCCCCGCAGGCCGGTGCCCAGCAGCGCGTCCACAAAGCCGTCAAAGGCGGGAGGCGTTTGGCCCCAGGGTTCTTCATCCGCCGGCATTTCCCGAAGATTTCGCGTTTCAAGGCCGGATAGACGGGCCCATTGCAGGTTGATCTGCGCATCCGGTGTTTTGCTTTCGCCGCTGAGCCAGATCACCGCGTTTCCGCCCCGCTGGGCAAACAGGCGGGCTGCGGCCAAGCCGTCCCCACCGTTATTGCCCGGCCCGCACAGAAACAGAACCCGCCGGTTCCCGCAGCCCCCAAGGGCCGTTTCCAAAGCATCCACAACCGCTTCTGCCGCATGCTCCATCAGCAGCAGCGAGGGCACGCCCCGGGCAAAAAAGCGCTGCTCGGTTTCCCGCATGTCAGCGGGCGTGAGCACAGGCAACACCGGGGGCAAAGACCCATCCGCATGATTTCCGGTCATCCGATTTCCCTTTCCGCAATGGCCACGGCTGCGGCAATCCCGCCGTCGTGGGAGATAGAAAGATGCAGCGCGGTGATATTCCGCTGGGCTGCGTGGAGGGCATAGGCCCCCCGCAGCGCATAATAAGGCGCGCCGGCCTTGTCATGGAGCACACAGATGTCCGCAATATCTCCGGCGGTAAATCCCGTGCCCAGGGCCTTCACCAGCGCTTCCTTGGCCGCAAAAATCCCGGCCATGGAGGCGGCAGCCATCCGGCCCTTGTTTTCAATATATTCCTGTTCTTCCGGACTGAAGAAGCGGCCCAGAAACCGGCCGTCCACCAGCAGTTTTTCCATGCGCGCGATTTCGCACACATCCAAGCCCACACCCACGATCATGCCTGAGAAAACAGCAGCGCGTTGGCAATGGCCCGGGCGGTCACCTCCGCGGCGGCGGCGCACAGCTTCACAAAATTGACCTCGGCGTCTATGCGGCCCGTGGCCAGAGCAAACAGGGTATCTCCGTCCATCTGGGTGTGCACGGGACGGATGGTGCGGGCCAGGCCGTCGTGGCTCACATCGGCCAGGCGATTGGCCTGCTCCTTGGTGAGCTTGCAGTCCACGGCCACCACGCCGATGGTGGTGTTGCTGCCGGGGGCGGGAATGCGAATCTGCTGGGGCGCGGGGGCATGGCCGTAAAGCAGGCCCTCGGCCAGCACGGGTGTGCCGTCTGGCATATGGGCGCAGCCCAGCACGTGGCCGGATTCAGGATGATACACATCCCCCACCGCATTTACCGCCACCACCGCGCCCACCGTCACGCCCTCGGGAAGCGTGATGGAGGCGGAGCCGACGCCGCTGTCCTGAGGCAGGGCGGAGGGCGCCAGCTTGCCCACCGTGGCGCCCATGCCCGCGCCCACCCGGCCCTGGGCCATGCCCTTGGCCGCATTCATGCAGGCGGACCGGCCCATGGCCGCATCCGGGCGAATATGGGGATCGCCTACGCTCAGATCATAAAGCACTGCCGCGGGCACGATGGGCACCCGCACCGCGCCCATATCCATGCCGCAATCCATCTGCTCCAGATAGCGCATCACGCCGCCTGCCGCGTCCAGCCCATAAGCGCTGCCGCCGGCGAGCACCACGGCGTTCACATGCTCCACCAGATTGCCCGGCCGGAGCAGATCGGTTTCCCGGGTGCCGGGGGCCGCGCCCCGCACCGACACGCCGCCAATGGCCCCCTCCTTGCGGCAGAGCACCACCGTCACCCCCGTGCGCCCGGAGACGCTGCCCGCATGGCCTACCTTGATGCCGTGCACCTGCGTAATATCGCCAGGATATGTTCTTTCCATAAAAAGCACGTTCCTTTCCGGCGGGGAGAAATCCGCGCCGCAATTGGGGGATGATCAGACCCGGGAAGCCAGCCAGGCGGCCAGCTCCCGATCCACTTCATCCCGATTGATTTCGTTAAACATTTCATGCCGTCCGCCGGGATAGAGCCGCACAGTCACATCCCGCACCCCGGCCCGGCGAAGCTGCTCCGCCACTTTTTTCACGCCGCTGCCGCTTTGGCCTACGGGATCCTGATCCCCGGCCAGGAAATAGACGGGCAGATCTTGGGGCAGCGCGGTCAGCCGGCTTTCATCCGCCAGCGCCCGCAGGCCGCCGAAGAAATCCCGGAAGGCCGCGCCCGTAAACACAAACCCGCATAGGGGATCGGCCATGTACGCGTCCACTTCCTTTTCATCCCGGCTCAGCCAGTCAAAGGGCGTGCAGGCGGGGGAGAAGGCCTTGTTGTTGCCGGAGAAAGCCAGCTTGTCCACCAGCTTCGCGGGCTTTTTCTGCGGGCTGACCGCAGCCAGCGCGCCCGCCACGGCGCACAGGGCCGCGGGATAATACCCCGTGCCGCTGAGCACCAGCGCGCTGAGCTCCCTGCCATAGCGCAGGGCGTATTCCCGGGAAACAAAGCTGCCCATGGAATGGCCCAGCAGGATAAACGGCAAACCGGGATATTGTTTTTTCAGGGCCAGGGACAGATCGTGGGCGTCCTCCACCAGTGCATTCCAGCCGTCCTTATCCGCAAAGTATCCCAGAGTTTCTGCTTCCGGGCCATGGCCCCGGTGATTGCGCCCGGCCACCACATAGCCCTGCGCCGTCAGGGCCCGGGCCATGCGGTCATAACGGTCAATATGCTCAGCCATCCCGTGAACCAATTGCACCACTGCCCGGGGTTCGCCCGCAGGCTGCCAGAGGCGATATGCCATCGTCTTGCTCCTTTCATAAAAAAGACAGGGCCCATGCCGCAGCACGCCCTGTCTTTGCGTTCCCGAAAGGGCATGCCATGGCAAGCGAAACGGGCACAGAATTTGTCGATCCAGACGATCCTATTGCAGATCCTATTATATATAGAAGAAACACGATCTGCCCGAACCCTTACAGCTGGTATAGGCCCACCTTCTTGTATACCTTCCGTAGTGTTTTCTGGGCCAGATACTGGGCTTTTTCCGCATTGCGCCGGAGCATGGCGTTCAGCCCGTCCTTATCGGCAATGATTTCGTTATACCGCTGCTGGATGGGCGTAAACTCGCTCACCACCGCCTCGGCCACCGCTTCCTTCAGCGCGCCATAGCCCAGCCCGCTCAGGGAGGCAGCCGCCTCCTCGGGGGTGGTGTTCTGCAGGGCGGAAAGAATGGCCAGCAGGTTGGACACGCCGGGCTTGGTTTCCGGATCATAGCGAATTTCGCCGTCGCTGTCGGTTACGGCGCGCTTGAGCTTGCGGCGGATGTCCTCGGGCTTATCCAGCAGGGCGATATAGCATTCCTCGGGATCGGATTTGCTCATTTTCCGCGTGGGGTCCGCCAGGCTCATGATCTTGGCCGTGGCTTTGCGGATATAGGGCTCGGGCATGGCGAACACATCGCCGTAGAGGCTGTTGAACCGCTGGGCAATGTCCCGGCAGATTTCCACATGCTGCTTCTGATCCACGCCCACGGGCACCAGATTGGTCTGATACAGCAGAATATCCGACGCCATCAGCACCGGATAGGTGAACAGGCCCGCGTTGATATTATCCGCATGCTTGGCGGATTTATCCTTGAACTGGGTCATGCGGCTCAGCTCGCCCATATAGGTGTAGCAATTGAGAATCCAGGCCAGCTCCGCATGGGCGGGTACATGGCTCTGGCAATAGATGATATTCTTTTCCGGGTCCAGGCCGCAGGCCACATAAATGGCCGCCAGAGACGCGGTGCGCTTGCGCAGCTGGGCAGGATCCTGCCGCACCGTCAGCGTATGCAGATCGGCCATGCAATAGAGACAGTCCGCATCGTCAAAGAGGGTGAAATTCCGCAGCGCGCCGATATAATTGCCCAGCGTGATATTGCCGGAGGGCTGAATCCCCGAAAACACGACCTTGCGCTTTTCCGCCGTGGTGGCAGCATCCATATAATCATATCCCTTCTATACGGTTTCTTTGGCTGATGATGCATAATTCCACGTTCCATTATAACATGAAATTCCGCTTCTGTAAAGCGCGGCCGGGGAAGGAGAGGGCAGGGGAGGGGGAGCATTTTCCCCCGCGTCTTGCAATTTTCGCCAAAATCGTGTACAATCAGATAAACAGGCCGGATTTTTTTGAAGGAGGGGGAAACACGGATGGATCAGTCTTATGTGTTTATGACCGACAGCGACAGCGATCTGCTTTATTCCATCGCTGATGAAAAGCATATTCCCGTGGTGAAAATGCCTTACGCTCTGGATGGCAAGGAGTATCTGGATGACAATGGCCGCAGCGGCGGCGAAAAGGAATTCTTCGATAAAATGCGCGCCGGCGCTTCGCCGGTCACATCGCTGCTGCCCACGGAGGTTTATCTGGAATATTTCGAGCCCATTCTCCAGGAAAAGGATCTGCTGTTCGTGGCCTTTTCCTCCCAGATGAGCAACACGATCCAGAACGTGTTCGAGGCCCGGGAGCAGCTGCTGAAAAAATATCCGGAGCGGAAGTTCATCGTGGTGGACACCCTGAGCATTTCCGGCCCGCAGACGCTGCTGATTCTGGGCGCGCACGAGCTGTATGAGCAGGGCAAGTCCATGGAAGAGGTGGAGCAGTGGCTGCTGGACAATCGGCTGCGGGCCCATGCCTGGCTGACGGTGGACGATCTGAAGTATCTGCGGCGGGGCGGACGCATTTCCTCCACCAGCGCCGTGTTTGGCACCATGCTGAGCATCAAGCCCATTATCGTGATGGGCAAGGGCGGCAAGATGGATCCCGCGGAAAAGGTGCAGGGGCGGCAGAAGGCCATCCGCACCATCGCGGAGCGCACGGCGGAAAACATCGAAAACCCCGAAAGCCAGACCCTGCTGATCCTCCAGGCGGACGTGCCCGAGGATGCGAACCGTCTGGCCGAGCTGCTGCGCGATCGCATCCCCACCCTGCGGGACATCCGCATTCAGGCTGTCGGCCCCGTGATCGGCGCCCACTGCGGCCCCGGCACCCTGGCCAGCTGCTTCATGGGCAAGGAACGAAAAATTTAAGAGACGGGGGGAGACATGGGTTTTATGCGGGAGGATGCTTTTGTGTCAAAAGTACCCTCCCACACCCTCCCGAAAACCGATTGGGATAGGTACGAGATTCCATTGCATCCGCAACGCGCCCCAGATTGTAAGGAAACGTGGAAGCACGATTTTCCGCTTACAATCTGGGGCGCGTTGCGGATAGGGGAAAGAACCGCCAGTGCCCCTATGGCTTTCTTGGAAGGGGGCACAAATATTCCCCATAAGTACTCCCCCAC
>CAKTWP010000003.1 GCA_934630705.1 uncultured Clostridia bacterium
TTTTATCTTCTTTGACTTCAATAATTCTCATCAATCGCACCACTAAATTCAAAGTTTCTGTTCCTTACAAATTCCGAGTTGTCGGGCTGAAAAGCCCAGTACCAATATACCATGGTTTGTCCAAAAATACCATAACGAAAGAATGAACTCCGCATGAAAAATCCCTTCACCGCCTTGTTCCGTGCGCGGGACAAGCCCCGCGACAGCGTCAGTGCCGCTCCGGTGTTCTACTTCGGCACCAGCGGCGCGGGCAAATCCGTCACCGCCCAGACAGCCATTCAGCTTTCCACGGTGTATGCCTGTGTCCGGGTAATCTCGGAAACGGTGGCCAGTCTGCCGCTGGGTGTGTATGAGGCGACGAACGACGGCAACCTGAAAGCCGGAGACCATCCACTGTACCGCCTGCTCCACGATGAACCGAATGCGGAAATGACCTCCTTCGTTTTCAGGGAAGTCATGCTGGCGCATCTTCTTCTCTACGGAAACAGCTACAGCCAGATCATCCGCAGCGGAAAGAATACGGTGGTCGGCCTATATCCGCTGCTCCCGGATCACATGGATGTGGATCGGGACAGCAAGGGCAACCTGACGTACACCTATACCACCAGCGACGGCAAGACCGTGGTGATCAAGCCGCAGGACATCCTGCACATTCCTGGTCTGGGCTTTGACGGCATCATCGGCTACAGTCCCATCGCGCTGGAGAAAAACGCCATCGGCCTCGGCATCGCGTCCGAAGAATATGGCAGCAAGTTCTTCTCCAACGGTGCCCGGCCATCCGGTATCCTGACGCACCCGAACACGGTGAAGAATCCGAAGGCCGTCCGGGAAAGTTGGAACTCAGCCTATGGCGGCTCTTCCAATTCCAACCGTGTGGCGATCCTTGAAGAGGGCATGACCTTCACGCCCCTGAGCATCCCGAATAACGAGGCACAGTTCCTCGAAACGCGGAAGTTCCAGGTGGATGAGATCTGCCGCATCTTCCGGGTGCCGCCTCATCTGGTTGGCAACCTTGAGCACGCTACTTTCTCGAACATCGAGCACCAGAGCATCGACTTTGCCGTGCACACCATCCGGCCCTGGCTCGTCCGAATTGAACAGTCCATGAACCGCGCTCTCTTCACCGATCAGGAGAAGGGGCGCTTTTATGTGCAGTTCAACATCGACGGCCTGATGCGCGGCGACTACAAGTCCCGCATGGAGGGCTATGCCATTGCTCGCCAGAACGGCTGGATGAGCGCCAACGATATCCGGGCGTTGGAGAACCAGAACCCGATCCCGAAGGAAGAAGGCGGCGACGCCTATCTGGTCAACGGCAACATGATCCCTATTACAACTGCCATGAAGGCGCAGACCCCGGCTGAACCGACGCAGACAGCCGAGCAGCGCTCCCGTGAAAGGAAGTGATCCCCATGCGTCATTTCTGGAACTGGGTCAAAAACGATGATGAGACCCGCACCCTTTATCTGGAAGGCGTGATCGCTGAGGAGAGCTGGTTTGCGGACGACGTGACCCCGGCCATGTTCAAGGAGGAGCTTTTCGCAGGCAGCGGGCCGATCACCCTGCACATCAATTCTCCCGGCGGCGACTGCATCGCGGCCAGCCAGATCTACACCATGCTCATGGATTATTCCCATGACGTGACGGTGCAGATCGATGGCATGGCGGCCAGCGCAGCCAGCGTCATCGCCATGGCGGGCACACGGGTGACCATGAGCCCCACCAGCATGATGATGATCCACAATCCCTTCACCATCGCCCAGGGCGATTCGGCTGAAATGCAGAAGGTCATTCAGCTGCTGGATGAGGTGAAGGAATCCATCATCAACGCCTACCAGATTAAAACCGGTCAGTCCCGTATCCGCCTGAGCCATCTCATGGACAGCGAAACGTGGATGAACGCCTGGAAAGCCAAAGAGCTCGGTTTTTGTGATGAAGTGCTGTATGCCGAAGGGCAGTCGGAGCCTGACATGAAGGTGTTGGGCTTTTCTTTTGCCCGGAAAACGGCTGCGGCCTGCCTCATGAACCGGGTGCTGGCTTCCGTACCCCAGCCGGAGACGGAAAAGGCTCCGGCAGACGACAACAAAGTCAACGCGGCGGGCTATGAAGAAAAGCTGCTGCGGATGAAGTATGTATGAGGAGGTTGGTCATTATGGCTGAAATCATGAATCTGCGCGAAAAGCGCGTACAGACCTGGAACGCCGCCAAGGCATTCCTCGAAAGTCATCGCGGCAACGACGGCATGCTGTCTGCCGAGGACGATGCCATCTATAACAAGATGGTGGACGACATGGATCGCATGGGCAAGGAAATCGCCCGGCTGGAAAAGTTGGAAGCGCTGGATGTGGAAATGTCCCGCGCCACCAGTAAGCCGCTGTCTTCCGCGCCTGTCACCCGGCTGGACGAGGAACCTGTCAGCAAGACCGGACGCGGCACCAAGGACTACAACACCAGCTTCTGGAAGGTCATGCGGAACAAGTCCGTTCCCCATGAAGTGCTGAATGCCCTGCATGTCGGCACCGACACCGAGGGCGGCTATCTCGTCCCTGACGAGTACGAGCGCACTCTGATCGAGGCGCTGGAAGAGCAGAACATCTTCCGTCAGCTGGCCCATGTGATCCACACTTCTTCCGGCGAACGGAAAATCCCCGTGGTCGCGTCCAAGGGCACCGCAAGCTGGATTGATGAGGAAGCTGCCTATCCTGAGAGCGATGACACCTTCGGTCAGGTTTCCATCGGCGCGTACAAGCTGGCGACCATGATCAAGGTATCTGAGGAGCTCCTGAACGACTCCGTTTTCGATGTTCCCAGCTACATTGCCCGTGAGTTTGCCCGCCGTATCGGCGCTGCCGAAGAGGAAGCCTTCTTCACTGGCAATGGCACCGGGCGTCCCTTGGGCATCCTGGCCGCGACTGGCGGCGCGGAAACCGGAGCGACTGCTGCGGCTGCGGACAAGATCACCTTTGACGAGGTGATGGATCTGTTCTACAGCCTGCGCACTCCGTACCGCCGGAATGCTGTGTTCATCATGAACGACGCGACCGTGAAGGCCCTGCGGAAGCTCAAGACCACTGGCGGCGGCGACTATATCTGGCAGCCCTCTGTGACCGCCGGAACCCCCGACACCATCCTGAACCGTCCGGTCTACACCTCCGGTTTCATGCCCACGCTGGCGGCTGGTGCCAAGACCGTCCTGTTCGGCGACCTGAACTACTACTGGGTGGCTGACCGCGAGGGCCGCAGCTTCAAGCGCCTGAACGAGCTCTACGCTCCCACGGGCCAGGTCGGCTTCCTGGCGTCCCAGCGTGTGGACGGCAAGCTGATCCTGCCTGAAGCCGTGAAGGTGCTGCAGCAGGCGTAACGACCAGGGAGCCATCCATCGCGGGTGGCTCCCTTTCCAGAAGGAAGTGAAAACAGATGAGCAATACCAAAAACTACTTTGCCCACGGCGGCAATGAACTGGTGATCGGCGGGAAGCTGACCTTTCTGCCCGGCGCGACCGTGGAAGGCGGTGAAGGGCTGTTCGATCTGCCTGCCGGAAGCCCGGTCACTGCACTGCCTTTTCTGGCTGACAGCGAGGCGACCACCGTAGCTGGCCTGCGGGAGGATTACAACCGCCTGCTTGCTGCGCTGCGCACTGCCGGACTGATGGCTCAGGAGGCAGGTGATCCCTGATGATCGTCACCGTCGATGAGGTCAAAACCCATCTGCGCATCCAGCACGATGAGGAGGACGACTACATCGAAAGCCTGATCAAGCAGGCGCAGACCGCCGCCGAGGATTACTGCCGGGTACAGTTTGAACCGGAGCCGGATGAGGAGGGCAACGTCCCTGATGTGCCGGAACCCGTCCGTCTGGCGGTCATCCTCATGACCAGCTTCTACTATGAAAACCGGGACATCCCGGACATGACCACCTATAAGGCAACCCGGATGGCCATTGACAGTCTGCTGTATCCGTACCGCGATCCAGAGAAGATGTTCTGAGGAGGCGATGACCTGTGCGCGGTTACAAAAACTTCGACAGCGATCCGCATCCCGGAGACCTGCGGCACATGATCGAGATCGGATACACCGAGAACCAGATCAATGAAAACGGTTATCCGGAACCAACGGATGTGGTGGTATGCCGCGTATGGGCCGCTGTGACGGACGCCGGGAACCAGAACTACCGCAGCGCCGATGTCATGAACACCGAGGCCGTCATCAATTTCACCATCCGGTACCGGGAGGATATCAAGCCCGGCATGTGGGTGCGCTTTCAGGGAGATAAATGGAACATCTCCACTCTGGGCGAGTACAGCTTCAAACGCACCTATCTGGGCCTGAAGGCTTCCATCGCCAAGGGGGTAAGCGGATGAAGCAGGTCAATGCGGCGCTCAAGGATATCGGCATTCCGGTTTACGCAGGCGTCTGGCGGGCCACTTCGCCCAATCAGAATCCGCCCGTGCAGTATTGCGTCTATTCCACGACCACCACGGAAGCCAGCCATCACGACGATCATGTGACCAGCTTTCGCACCTATGTGTACCTGAACCTGTGGAGTGACATCGATCCGACCGATATGGCGGATACGATCCGGCAGGCCATGTACGCCTACGGCTTCTTCATGGTGGAGGAATCCGACAAGGGCTACAACCAGCCAGCCTACGATACGGCCACCCGGCAGTACACGGTGCAGTGGACATGGTGCTGGAGGGAGGATGTGGACTATGGCAATTGAACTGAGGGGCTTTGATGATCTCCAGAATGACATGGTCAACATGGCCTACGCGCTGGATCAGGGGCCGGGCGTGAGCCGTGCCCTGAAGGCAGGCGCTGTGCCCATCGAGGAGCAGATGCTCCACAATGCCAGCACCGACCCGAAGATCATCACGGATGCCCTGCACTCGTCCATCCATACGGGCAAGGTCAAGCAAAAGCGCGGAGGCGGAAAGCAGGTCACCATCGGTGTCCATCACTCCGAGAACGGCGCGTACTACGCCAATCCTGTGGAGTTTGGGCACGGCGGGCCTGCTCCGGCCCCCGCGCATCCTTTTGTGCGCCCTGCCTTTGACGCCCGGGCCGATGAGGCCTTTTCCGAAATCAAGCGCGTCCTGCGGGACGAGCTCAAGAACCGATGAATTGGAGGTAAATCATTATGGCTAATACTCCTGCGGCTTCTCCGACTGTTTCTTCTACGGTCGGCCTGAAGAACATGGTGATCGCCCCGCTGACGGTCGACACCGAGGAAACCCTGACCTATGGCGATCTGCAGCTGGTGGCTGGCGCGATTGAAGCCAGCATCACCCCTGAGAACGCCGACCCGGACATCCAGTACGCCGACGACATCGAATTCGATGTTCTGTATCCCGATCCTGAGCTCACCTTCACCACAAAGATGGCGGACATTCCGCTGGCCATCCAGGAGAAGATCTTCGGCAACCAGATCGATGACAACGGCGTCCTGATCCGTTCTTCCACGGACAAGCCTCCGTACTTCGCCGTGGGCTTCAAGAGCGAAAAGTCCAACCACAAGTTCCGCTATGTGTGGCTATACAAGGTACGGGCAAAGCCCCTGACCGAGAACTACGCCACCAAGGAAGGCACCACCATCACCCGCCAGACGGGCGACGTGGAATGGACTGCCATCAAGCGCACCAATGACGGGTGCTACCAGGCGGTCGCCGACGAGGGCGAGAACGGCTTCACGGCTGAGAAGGGCGAAACCTTCCTGCAGTCCGTGTACACGCCCGTAATCACGCCCGCACCCTGAGACTAACCCCGCTGCCGCATGGCCGTGACGCTGTACGGCAGCTACTTTTGAAGTTTTGGAGGTATGAATATGATCACCTGTACGCTCGGTGAAAAGAAATTCACGCCGGATGAGGTCTACGACAACTATCCTGCCGACCGCCTGATGCATGACATCGCGCTGGCACTGATGGCCACCCAGACCCAGACCACGGAGGTGCTGGACACTTTCCCTACGATTCCGGCGGTGCAGGAAGCGGAGCAGATTCTGGCGGAGGCGGAGAATCCGGAAGTGACGATTCCGCAGGAAGCCTGACGCTGCCGGAATATGTGTACGCCACCTACAACGAACTGATGAAGAACGGCTGGCGCATGAAGGAAATTGACGAGATGGACATGCTGGGCTTTCTGCGCCTGCGGGCATGGGACGCCCGGCAGGAGCAGGAAAAGAAGAAACCCCAGCAGCGCTTCATTGATGAAGTCTGGCCGGGGGTGAAGCCATAATGATTTATTTACCCACGTGTGATTATATGCCATATCACAGGGTCAACAAATCCACAGGATGCGTATAGCAAGAGTGGCTGTTCAGGGTTTTGCATTCTTCCAGAAACCGTCACAAAAGAAGCTCCTTTTGTTTTCATCCGACGGAGCAACTCGCATACGACAAATCGCCCTATCCCATTACGCCGATACATGGGGGAAACCTGAATCCACTCCAGAATTCCTTCGCCAATACGCTGGTCGTATTCCGCAATCCCTGAAGCCACAATCATATGATTGCTCGGTTCTCTGATAGCAATCCACAAATCTGGATCATAAACCGGGTGCTTCATATAGCTTTGCAGTTCATTACTTGTGATACCTGTATCCCGATAGCATTCGCAAATGTGATCCGAATACTCGTTCACAGAAGCTGCACTTATTGTGAATTCAACCGGGAGACAGCAATCAGTAATTCTCCCGAGGTTGTGAATCGTTTTGAAATAAGGATCATCATTGCCACGAAGTTGAACAGAAGAAAACAAATCGTCACGGATAACCGACATATGTTCTGGAATCGTGATGGTTTCAGTCTTCCACCACGGCAGTGATGACGCTGCGCACGGATTGAACAAATACTCCGCTTCTGTCATCGTCATCAAGCCCCCATTCCATACCGTAATTTCTATGGTCATTATATCCCAGAACCCCTTATCTCGCAAGAAAAAGAAGGTGAAATCTCATGGCCGAAACCCTGCGCGAACTGGTGGTCGCGCTGTCGCTGGACTCCAGCAATTTCTCGCGCAATATGCGCACCATCAACCAGCAGATCAAGGAAGCCGAGTCCACCTTCCGTCTGGCCGGGGCTAGCGTTGAGAACTATGAGAAGACCATCGCCGGAACGGAATCCAAGCTGTCCATGCTGGGACAGAAGCTGACTCAGCAGCAGCGGGCTGTGGAACAGTACAGCCGGGCGCTGGTTGCGGCGAACGATAAGCTGAAGGAAAACTACAACCGCCATCAGGATTACACACAGCGGCTGGAGCAGGCTAAAGCCCGGCAGGAAGACCTGCGCTTCGAGGTGGAAGCGGCTACCGTTGCCTATGAGAATTATCGTGACTCCCTGGGCGAAACGGACTCCGCGACCATCGCCGCCAAGCAGAATCTGGAGCGGTACCAGGAAGAATACGCGGATGCCACCGCCGAGGTCACCAAGCTGGAGGGTCAGGTCAAGGCTCTGCAGAAAACCATGCAGAACAGCGCCGACGCTGTCAGCAAGGCTACCACCGACCTGAACAACGCCAAAGCCGCTGTAAAGGACACGGAAGCGGAAATCCGCAGGCTGACGGAACAGCTGTACCGGATGCAGTCCGCATGGACGCAGGCAGGCGAATCTCTGACGGCCATCTCCAAGAAGTGCGAGACCATCTCCAAGGCCATGACCAAGGCCGGGAAATCCCTCACAACCCATGTCACAGCTCCTATCACGGCGCTGGGGACTGCCGCTGTGAAGGCCAGCATTGATTATGAATATGCCTTTGCCGACGTCCGGAAGACCGTGGACGCCACCGAAGAGGAATATAACGCTCTGTCCGATTCCGTGAAGAAGATGAGCACGGAGGTTGCCGCGTCTGCGGAAGAGATCGCGGAGGTCATGTCCATCGCAGGCCAGCTGGGCATTGAGAATGAACACCTGGCTGAATTTACCCGCACCATGATCGACCTGGGCAACAGCACGAACATGGTCGCTGCGGATGCCGCCAGTGAAGCAGCCCGGTTTGCCAACATCATGGGCATGAGCCAGAACGAGTTCCAGAATCTGGGCTCCACTCTCGTTGACTTGGGCAACAACTACGCCACCACAGAATCGGAGATCATGGCCATGTCCCTGCGTCTGGCTGGCGCGGGCAAACAGGTCGGTTTGTCAGAAGCGCAGATTCTGGGCTTTGCTACAGCGCTTTCCTCTGTTGGCATTGAAGCCCAGATGGGCGGCTCCGCCTTCTCCAAAGCGCTGGTGAAAATGGAAGTCGCGTCTGCGACTGGCGGCGATGCCCTGGAGGACTTTGCGAAGGTCTCCGGCATGACAGCCAAGCAGTTCAAGGCTTTGTGGGACAGCGATCCCGCAGCGGCATTCCAGTCCTTCATCGTCGGCCTATCCCAAATGGATGAGGAAGGCGAAAGCGCCATCGCCACCCTGGAAGAGATCGGCATCAAGGAAGTCCGCCTGCGTGACACCCTGCTGCGCTCCACCAACGCAACAGAGCTTTTCTCCCGCGCACAGGAGACTGCCAATAAGGCATGGAGCGAAAATGCCGCCCTGACCAATGAAGCCAACAAGCGGTATGCTACCACCAAATCCCGCCTGACCAATCTGAAGAACACAGCGCTCATGTTCGCCCGTCAGATTGGCGATGACCTGAATCCGACCATCCAGCAAATCATCGACAAGGCCAACGCCCTGCTGCAGAAGTTCCTGTCTCTGGATGCGACGCAGCGCCAGTCCATCGTGAAATGGGCCGCATTTGCCGCTGCTGTCGGCCCCGTCGTGCTGGTTTTGGGCAAGGTCGTGGGTGCGGTCGGCACCGTCACCGGAGCCCTGGGAAAGGCCTTCACGGCCATCGGCAAGTTCTCCGCTTCCGTCTCCATGGCGGGCGGCGGGATTGGCGGGCTGGTAAAGGTGCTGGCTTCCTCCAAGGTGGCCATGGTTGCTCTTGCCGCTGCGCTGGTGTACGGCGCAGTGAAGCTGGTGGACGTCGCGTCCGGCGCGAAAGCCGCCAGCGAAGCGCTGGAGGGCATGGCGAAGACTGCCAAGTCCTGGAAGGAAACAGCCGCAGAAACCTTCTACGGCAGCAGCCAGGGCCTGTCCTTCTTCGGCATGAGCAAGGACGACTTCAAGCGGGCCACTGGGAACAGCCGCGAATGGCTGAATGGTCTGCTGGACGTTTGGTCGGACGGTAAGAAGGAAACCAACGAGATCGTTTCGGAATGGACGGATTCCTTCAAGAGCCTGACCGCCAGCACCCGTGAGGAGCTCACCAGCCTGAAGAAAACCGCTGACAATGCCGGATATACCTCTGTGTCCGCGCAGCTGCAGGCCGACATCGATACCCTGGACTCCATGGACAAAGAGATCGCCCGGCTGCTGAAAAAGAAGCAGAACAGGAAGCTGTCGGAGCGAGATAAAGTCCGCCTGCAGGAGCTCATCGACACCCGCGAGGCCATCGAGGTCAAATACCACCTGTCCGCCGCTGACACGGACGGCTTCGATACCATCCGGAACAAGGTGGAAGCCGAAGTGGCCCGTGCTGAAGCCCGTGGACAGGAAGTCAGCGCAACAGTATATGAAAACGCCATGGTCGCTGCCGCCGAGGGCATGTCCGCTGTCAATTCTTCTCTGGATGAGCAGTATGACAAGGAATACGCCCTGATCCAGCTGATCGAAGACAGCACGGAGCGTCAGCAGGCCATGGATGCCCTGAACGCCAAATACAATCAGGATCGTCGTGCCGCCGCGCTGGAATACGCGCAGCTCATGGCGGATGTGGTGATGCCCGTCTGGCAGCAGGATGATATCCAGACCGCCAAGACCCAGGTCGGCGACCTGATGCAGCTGCTCCGGCAGTACAGCGCGGCTTCCACTGATGCTGAGAAGAAATCCTTCCTGCCGCAGCTGAACCAGCTGACCGCCAGTATGGATGAAGGTGCGTTGACGGAATATGTCGCGCTGCTGACCCAGATCCAGTCCCTGCTGGACAGTGGAATGTCGGAATCCGAGGTGCAGGCCATGTTCCCGGATATCGACTTCTCTTCCGCGCTGGAGCAGCTGGCCGCGATCCAGACCTACCTGAACCAGAACAAATGGGACACCAACCTGACCAGCCTGAACGAGATGTTCGGCGAGGCTGTCGGTGAGGAAGTCCTGAAGATCACCACCGATCTGGACATGACCGGAGCGCAGGCCCGCTGGGATGAATGGGCCAGCAATCCCGGCGCGATCACCACGGACGCGGTTATTCAGGGATACACGGAAGCAGAGAACGCGACCAAACAGCAGCCGCTGGTGGATGCCTTTGTGGCGAAGTACACCGAGCAGCCGGAAGGCGCGGATAAATCCTCCCTGACGCCTGCCGGGCTGGTGGCCTATGTGCAGACCTATGCCGAAGCCACCACGGGCACTGATGTGTCCGGGCTGAATCCCACCAATGTGACCGCCATGGTCAGCGCCTACAAGGAACTGGCATCCGGCACTGACGTCACCCAGCTGAAGCCCAGCGAGATCACGGCCTATGTGTTCAAATACCTGGAGGACAACAAGGTCGATACCACCGGGCTGACGCCGGAAGCGGTGACGGCCTTCGTCATGGCCTATGAGGAGGTCACTGGCGGAGCTTCCACCGCTGCCCTGAAGCCCTCCGATGTGGTGGGCCTCATCACGAAGTACGCGGAAGCGGAAAATGTGGATGTGTCCTCGCTGTCCTCCGCGCAGGTGGAAGGCATCGTCACCAAATTCGCCGAGGCCACAGGCTGTGATAAATCCGAACTGCTGAAGGAGTTCACCGCCTACATCACCGAGTATAGAGA
This sequence comes from uncultured Clostridia bacterium, assembly GCA_934630705.1. Taxonomy (GTDB): domain Bacteria; phylum Bacillota; class Clostridia; order Christensenellales; family Aristaeellaceae; genus RUG563. The sequence goes on from CAKTWP010000003.1 coordinate 10,794, forward strand.
AGCGGCGGGCGTGAAGAAGCCCACCCTCAACCTACAGGTGGGGCTGGCGGGATATGACCTGCTGGCCTATCGCCGCTGGCTGAAGAACAACAAGGTGGAAGTAGAAGGCATCGTCCGCCTGTCGGAAGCGTATGAAGACCCGTCCTCTGTCCTTGGAGAATCCGGGGTGAAATACTGGAAGGACGGTCAGGAAATCCCCGTTACCGCTGTGACCTCAGATATGCTGCGCCCGGACGATGTGGCCATCCTGGACAAGGACGGCACCATGCACGTGCTCATCACCACCGAGGTCACGGGTGCTCCGGAAGCCATCGCGGAAATGCGCCAGCAGGTGGCCGAGGTGGATCAGCTGGGTATGACTGCGCTTGGCACCGCCCTGACAGGCATCATGCCTAAATCCCTGATGGATTATATTGACTCCGCCATGCAGCGGATCAAGAATGCCAAGGGCGATCTGGATCAGTGGTACAACTTCATCTACGGCGGCAACGAAGGTGTGCTCCGAACGCTGAACCAATCCATGATCAACGACTTCGATCCGGAGAATGTGGCCCAGCTGGCTACCTACGTTTCCGAGGTCGTCACCGCGATCCAGAACGGGCAGGAGGTCAGCCAGGAGGATATCGACAACCTGAACAAGATCCTGCAGTTTGTGCAGGACTTGGATTCTGTGGGCGTCGGTCAGAATGTGACCGAAGGCATCGCGGAAGGCATGACTGCCGCCGGATGGGATACCAGTGCGGAAACGTTGGCGACCAATCTGGAGACCGCCATCAACTCCGCACTGATCATCAACAGCCCGTCCGAGCGCATGAAACCCGCTGGCGAGTACGTTGCGGCAGGCGTAGGCGCAGGCATGGGCAGCTATGACTTTTCCACGGATGCGGCGACCCTGGCCACCAATCTGGAAACCGCCATCAGTGCTGCCCTGGGCAGTGAAGCCCTGAATCCTTCTGGTACGACAGCGATGGCAGGGCTGGCTGGCGCTCTGACGGCCTATGACATGAGCGGCGCGGCCACAACGGTTTCTGCCAATGTGAAGAATGCCGTTTCTCGCAGCCTGACCGCGACCAGCCTGAAATCCATCGGCACCAATGCTATGGCGGGTCTGAAGGCGGGCATCAACGCGGGGCGCTCCGGAGTGGTCAGCGCCATGCAGTCCGCATCCCGCGCTGCCGTGAACGCTGCCAAGAAGGAACTGAAGATTGCTTCTCCTTCACGGGTATTCCGGGACGAGATCGGCTCCATGACCATGAAGGGGTTTGGAGAGGGCGTCCTGCAGGAAAGCCGGGTGCAAGCGCGGACAATCCGCAACGCCGCCCGCTTTCTGACGGGTGAAGCCAAGGAAGGCGCGATTGCCTTCGGAAACAACGACAACCGGAAGACCTACAACCAGACGAGCTCCGTCAACCTGTCCGGCAACAACTTCTATGTGCGGGATGAGCAGGATATCCGCTCCCTTGCCATTGAGATTGCCACCCTGACGAAACGCCAGCAGCGCGGGCGCGGGCTCCGGATGGCCTGATTTAACTTGACTTTCTGGGCAGTCAGAGTGAGTAATACTGCTACCCCAACGGAAGGAGGAAACGCCATGGGATTCATAATGCAGATCAGGCCGGAGGTGCTGAAAAAGCTCCGGGAGGATTACCCGCCCGGAGCGAAAGTGGAACTGATCGAGATGTGCGACCCGTACCGGGACATGCCCGCCGGGATGCATGGAGAAGTCATGTTCGTGGATGACGCGGGCGGCATTCATGTCGCCTGGTCGAACGGCTCGACCCTCGCTGCGATTCACGGCATCGACGTCATCCGCAGAATCGACTGATCACAATCAACCGCCAAAGGGCCACCCGTCAAAAGGCGGCCTTTTGACGTCTTTGGAGGAATTCTCATGCAGGACTATTTTCTCTGGAATGGGGTGGACTGCCGCACCTACGGCATCCACGTGACGGAGCAGCCGCCCATCACCATTCCGCTGGAGAGGAGCACCCAGACCAATGTGCCCGGCAGGCCGGGGAGCCTGACGCAGCTGGAAGGCGAAGACATCTACGACGATATGATTCTGAGCGTCACCTGCTTCATCTCTGCCCCGGCGCAGATTCCGGCCATCGCCGCCTGGCTGAAGGGCAGCGGCACAGTGACCTTTGCCAACCGGACTGGCGGCTACTACAAAGCCCGGATTGCCAACCAGATCCCCTTTGAAAAGGTGCTCCGGGGTAATCCACACTGCTCCTTCGCTGTGAACTTCCGGTGCTTTCCATTCTGGTATAAGGACGATGTATCGGACGTGACAATTACGACGTCCGGCGGCACGATTACCAATCCTGGCAGCGTTTATTCAGAGCCGCTCATCACCCTGACAGGCTCCGGGGATATTACCCTGATGGTCGGAACCACGATCGTGGAACTGACCGGGATCACATCGGGCATCGTGCTGGACTGTGCTCTGAAAGAGGCGTATCTGGGCACCGCCCTGATGAACGACCACATGTCCGGGGATTTCCCGGTGCTGAAACCCGGCCTGAACGGCATCAGCTGGTCCGGAAATGTGACGAGCGTTGTCATTTCCCCGAGATGGCGTTTCCTTTGATGTTGGTTTCATGGTATTCTGTTCTCGGCAGGAGACACCTGCTAAAAAACTTTTTTCGGGAAACGATATTTCTTCCGCTCCAACAGTCTAAATTGGTGTAGGGAGGTGATCATCACGTGAGCAATGTTATGGGCCCTGACACTGCTCCGAATCGAAATCAGAGGTTTGAACAACTCGTTGATCAGTACCAGAAACCGGTTCTCTATATGTGCTATCTTTACCTTTGCGACAAAACACTTGCAGAGGACGCTGTACAGGAAACTTTCCTGAAGGTGTACAAAAGGATGGACGCATTCAGAGGTGAAAGCAGCGAGAAAACATGGATTATGAAGATTGCCATGAACACTTGCTATGACATTAATCATTCAAGTTGGTTCCGCTTCTTTAACCGCCGTGTGACACCTGAAATGATACCAGACGAAGCTGTTCAAACGGATGAACACGATGAAGAGTTAGCGATAGCTGTTACAAAGCTGCCGCACAAACTGCGAGAAGTGATCTTTCTACATTATTACCAAGGACTGAAAGTTAACGAAATTGCTGATGTCTTGGCCATATCTCAGTCTTCTGTTTCAGGTCGATTGAAACGAGGGCGGGATAAACTGAGGAATCTGCTGGAAGGGAGAGAGCTTGATGAATAAGAAGATATCATCTGATGAGTTCCATAACTCAATCGATCGCCAGCTCTCTGGCCTGAAGCCTGATCCCTGGCTTGCTCAGCACATCATGGCTTCGGCGAAGGAGGAAGAACCCGTGAAAAAGTTTACAGTAAGCACTGCACTCATTGTGGTGCTGATCGTCATAGCAACCCTAACCACCGCTTTGGCTGCGAGTGTTTTACTTGGCTGGACAGATTTCTACAGCTTTGAAATTCCTAAAACTGCGCAAGAAATATTGAATGCTACCGAGCCCAAAGATTATCAGGTAGGCCCTATCACCTTTACTGTTAATGAACTTCTCACTGATGGGCATATTGCCCTTTGTTCCGCTACTTCCCATGTGACAGATGGCAGTTCCGCTGTTCTCAGTGAAGAAGTCTATGACGCAGTTGGAGCCAACGGTGACAACGGTGAAGCTTTGGCCCAGAAATGGAACCTGTCTCCCGATACCCGTTGGATCGATGCCGCTCATATTATGAACCTGCCATTCTACCGTGTCAGCATCTCCGTTAATGTGCCGGAAGAATGTCATGACGGTGAGGATATGGGCGATGCCATGTGGGATGAAAAAGGAAATTGTGTTTCATACTATATGGCTGCACTGAACAGTCTGCAGGTAGGAGAAACATTACCTATCAAGCTGCATTTTCAGGTATGGCAGTATGATCCGCAAAGTATTGAACCACAGAGTATATTTGAAGATGTTGTGGATGAAGCAAAAGAGATGAGTTACTGGGAGGATACCTTCGAGATCACACTGACCGTACCGGCACCGATTGCTGAAAAGACTTATATGCCTGAGCAACCCTATGATTTTGAGAATGGCCTGACACTGAATTCTGTAACGGCGCAGCAAACTGTGGCAGGAGCCTACGTGGTAGGCCAGTTCACTCTGCGGGACGGTTTCAATTTTAATGATGCATACTCTGGCGAATTGGATTTCTTGGACGCCACTGGTGAAGAGATACCTTGGGGCATGGCAGAAAGCGGAATTATCGAATATGATCAATTGCCCAAGGTAGAATGGGGTGCTATGTTGAATCTGGAGGTTCTGCCAGAAGAAATGGTAGTAAGTCTTGATGAAACTACCGTGCACGTATATGCTGAAAACAAATAACCGATGATAAGTACCGAAACATAGCAATAGCGAGATTCATGCGTCGTCCACTCGGGCGGCGCTTTCATTATGCCTTCAGGGAGGTGACTGCCCATGATCTGCGTTTATCCTGCTGACTGCACAGACTTCTCTACGAACGGAAATGGCACGATCGAGCCGACTTCCGCGCTGGTGACGGAAACCCTGAATGGAGAATACGAGCTGCAGTTGGTGCATCCGATCGATGATGCGGGAAAATGGCAGCGACTGGTGGAAGGCTGTATCCTCCGGGCTCCGGTTCCTGCGGCAACAACTCCCAGGGTGCACTTTTCCGCGCCGGGGGATGACAGCGGGACGGAGATCTATCGTATTCATACGGACTTCCCCGGAGCGGAAACCCGGAAAGGTACCCTGAACCTGCGCTCTGGCCCCGGTCGGAATTATAAGATCCTTGCGGCCTATAAGAATACCCTGACCGTGCAGGTCATCGCCAAGACCAACGCCAGCTGGTATGAGGTCACCGCACCGGACGGCAAGCACGGCTACATGTCCACCACCTACCTGGTGCTGGATCACACGGAAGGCTCCGCGTCCGAGGCGACCTCCTCCGTGGTGGAATCCCGCCAGCTGCGGGATCAGCCCTTCCGCATTTACCGGGTGGTGCCGGAGCTCGATAAGATCACGGTTTACGCCAGGCATGTGTTTTATGACCTGCTCGACAATATGATCAAATCCTATAAGCCCTCATCCTCTGCGGTGGGGGCTTCTGTTGTGCAGACGATTTCGTCCTCCTGCCTGTCGGAGCACGACTTCACCTTCTATTCCGACCTGGACAGTCAGGCCGAGGATGTGGAGTTTGAAAACTGCAATCCCGTGGATGCCCTGCTGGGCGAAGGTGGTGTGGTCGAGAAGTACACCGGAGAACTGACCCGTGACTGGTGGGATGTGTATGTGGTGAAGCGGGTCGGTCAGGACAGCAATGTGCAGATCCGGCAGGCCAAAAACCTGCTGGGTATCAGCTATGACATCGACCTGACGGATGTGGTCACCCGCATCATGCCTACGGGCGAGGATGCGGACGGCAACGTGCTGTACCTGCCGGAGCTCTTTCTGGACAGTCCGCTCATCGGCAGCTATACCCATCCAAAGTGGATTCATCTGGCCGTGTCGGAAGCCAAGGAAAAGACCGACGGCGACGACAAGAAAACCAAGGAACAGTGCTATGTGGAGATGCGCTCCCAGGCGCAGGCGCAGTTTGACGCGGGATGCGATACCCCGACGGTCACGCTGAGCGTGGACTTCATCAACTGCGCTGACACCGAGGAATATCGGGAATACGGCTTCCTGCAGAACATCTACCTGGGCGATGCCGTCCGGGTGATTGCTCCGCGCATCGGGGTGTGGGTGTCCATGCGGATGACGCAGTACACCTACGACTGCCTGACGAAGAAGTACACCCAGATGACGCTGGGTACCGTGGCGGATACGGTGGAAGGCAACGTGATCAGCGCCCGTCAGCTTCCCAGCGGCATCATCACCGGAAGCAAGTTGGCGATCAACTCCGTGGGCACAGGGCAGCTGCAGAGCGGTTCGGTCGGCTCCGTGCAGATCCAGATGGCGGCGATTGAAACGGCCCACATCCAGGATGCAGCCATCAGCAAGGCCAAAATCGGTGAAGCCGCTGTAGGGACAGCGCAGATCGAGGATGCTGCCATTGTTCGGGCAAAGATAGCCCAGGGTGCCATCGGATCTGCCCAGATCGACGACGCTTCGATCACCCGTGCCAAGATCGGTGAAGCGGCCATTGGTGCCGCCCAGATTGAGGATGGCGTGATCACCTCCGCGAAGATTGGCGCGGGAGAAATCCAGGAAGCCAATATCCATGACGGCGCGATTACCCATGCCAAGATCACGGATGGTGCCATCCGGAACGCCCATATTGAAAACGGCGCTGTAGATAAGGCCAAGATTGCGGATGCCGCCATTACCAATGCGAAGATCGACGGTGCGGCCATCGGCACGGCAAACATTCAGGATGGTGCCATTGTGCGGGCCAAAATCCTCGATGGCGAAATCGTCACCGCGAAGATTGCTGACCTCGCTGTGACTGGAGCAAAGATCGCTGATCTGGCCGTCACGACCGCCAAGATCGCGCAGGCAGCAATCACCAACGCACAGATCGCCAATGCCGCCGTGGATACGGCTCAGATTGCTCTTGGTGCCATCACCGCCGCCCTGATTGCCCAGGGTGCTGTGGGCACCGCGCAGATCGCGGACGCCAGCATCACGGACGCGAAGATCGTAGAGCTCACTGCCAATAAGATCAACGCAGGCACACTTTCCGTGGAGCGGCTGATCATCCGGGGCAACAATCAGTCCCTGATCTACGCCATCAACAATATGGGCCAGCTGGTTTCGGCGAAGGTCGACACCATTGACGGTTATGTACTGACGGAGCGAACCATCACGGCGGACAAGATCGTGGTGCACAGCATCACAGCAAATGAACTGGCTGCGCACACAATCACAGCCAATGAAATCCTCGCCGGGACGATCACGGGCAACGAGATCGCCGCTGCCACCATTGAGGGCAGCAACATCAAGACAGGGACGCTGACCACATCCCATGTAGCTGCGGACTTTGGAGAATCGCTCGACCTGTCCAGCAACCGGAGTGTGGCCATCAGTGTGGAGAAAGCGCTGGAAGGCATGTCTGTCGGCGGCAGGAACTATGTGCTGAATTCCGGCTCCGAATCCACAGGATCAGCCGACCTCATTGCCCGGTACTCCCTGGCTGAAGCCATGGAGGAAGGCGAAACCTATTCGATCTCCCTGTCCATCTCCATGTTGGATCTTTCCCGGATTACGGTACGCACCTCCGAAGGAGACAAGGTGCTGGCAACGATCCGGCTCGATGACGTCGATACGCAGACTGTCAATGCTTTCTTTACAGCAGAATACGCCAGCGGAAAGACGCCGGAAGATAATCCCGATTACGGCGACATCCTCATTTATCGTGACCCAACAGGCGACGCTGACCCCGAAACCGCTACCGTTCATTGGGTAAAGCTGGAAAAGGGCTCCATGGCCACCGACTATACCGCCGCTCCCGAAGACGGCGAAGCGTCCCTGGAGCAGAAGCTGGCTTCTGTCCGGGCGCAGATCAGCACCGAGGGCGACAGCATCCGGCAGGAGGTACAGGCGAATTACGCGCTGGCCAGCGATATGTCCCAGGTCAAGTCTCAGATGGGCACACTCTCCGAGCAGTCGGAAAGCAACTTCACCTGGGCCGTCACCCGCATTAATCAGATGCAGCAGGACATGGAAACCGCCCAGGAAGCCACAGAGGAACAGCTGGCGGTCTTCCGCACCTATATGACCTTTGATGAGGATGGGCTGGTTATCGGCAAGACCGGGAACCCGTTCACTTTCCGTGTCGTAAACGACCGTCTGGCCTTCTACATGAACGACACCGAGGTGGCGTACCTGAGCAACAACAAGCTGTACGTCACGCAGGCGGAGATCATCAGCAAGCTCATCATCGGACGCTTTGCTTTTGAACCCCAGACCAACGGGAACCTCTCCCTGATCTACAACGGCTGATGCCGGGAATGGAGCAGTTATGGCGACAACCGTATCCTATGCCGCGTCGCTCTGTACGCGGAAATACACATCCTCCGCTAATGCTAAAAGCAGCGCAGCCTGTCAGGAATTCTATGATTCCAGCTACAACTACGTCGGCATCATCAGCTTCTCCGGCATGAACCTGGCGAACAAGGTGATTACCGGGATCTGGCTGGACATTGACGCGGCGAAGGCAGGCTACGGCGCAGGCAGCACGAAAACCGTCTTTCTGCGAAAGGCCAATTACCAGAATGGCATCGCGTCCGGTATTGCAGGCTGGCAGTACACCGGGGATGAGCTTGGCACTTTTGACGGTTCCTTCTATGGGAACTACACCAGCTATTACATCACCGGGTCGCTGTTCAATGCCATGGCGGCATATATTGCTGCCGGAAACAACAGTTTCACCATCTATAACCCGTATGCCAGCGCGTCTTCCCACGGGTATTCCTTCAACTACATGCAGTTGGAGAGCGTTGTTATTACGGTCACCTATGAGGAGGCTGTGTCTCAGCCGACGGTCTCTTCTTCCTCGGTCAACCTGGGCAGCGCTCTGACGATCTACACCAACCGCCAGAGCACAGCGACCGTACACACCATCTCTTACTGGTTTGGTGAAACGAGCGGAGCCATCGCCACAAACGTCGGCGCTTCCGTTTCCTGGACGCCGCCTTTATCGCTGGCAAGCCAGATTCCGAACGCCACCAGCGGCATCTGCACGATCACCTGCAACAGCTTTGTCAACGGGACGCTGACCGGAACCAGAACATGTACGGTCACGCTCACCGTACCTGCGACCGTCGTTCCATCCATTTCCTCTGTGGCAGCGGAGGATACCAATGAGACCGTGGTGACGAAGATTGGTGCCTATGTGAAATCCCTGAGTACGCTCTCAGTGGCCATTACGGCGGCAGGCATTTATGGGAGCACCATTTCTTCCTACCGTACCTCGCTGGATGGCGTCACCTATACGGCGGCATCCTTCACGGCCAGCAAGAAGCTGTCCGCCGCCGGGGATATGACTATGACGGTCACCGTCACCGACAGCCGTGGCCGGACAGCCACCTACACAAATACCTTTAATGTACTGGATTATGCGGTGCCTTCCATCAAGAAATTCTCGGCTGAACGATGCAACTCGGATGGATCAGCGGCACAGGTGGACGGTACAAAGGTGCGGTTTTCCTTCATCGGAAGTGTCAACCCGCTGAACAATAAGAATGGCCTGTCCTGCCTCGTGTACTACAAACTGAAAAGCGCAACGGCATGGACGCAGGCCTATAAGATGGCCATCACCAGCTACAACCTTTCCGCGACCAATCAGCTGCTGGAGCAGACCTATGACGCGCTGTACAGTTATGACATCAAGGTGCGTCTGACGGACTATTTCAACTACGTGGAGCAGGCCGTCAGCATCGGCACCAAGGGTGTGATCCTGGACTTCATGGCGGACGGTACCGGAATCGGCATCGGGAAGGTGGCAGAAACTTCCGGGTACATTGACTGCGGCTGGCCGCTGAAGCTGAGCACCGCTCTGGCAGTCGCTTACGGTGGAACGGGAGCCACATCGGCAGCGGGTGCCATTGCCAACCTGGGTGGCGTGAAGAAAACCGGGGACACCATGACAGGCAACCTGAACATTTCCGGTTACCTTTATCCGTCGCTGCTTCTGCTCCCGACCTACAACGACACCACCAACCGGACGGTGTTCGAAGGAAGCTATGCAGGTGCGTCTTCCTTCGCTGCGTGGGAGGACAGCACTGGTAACAATCGTCGGATGCTGGAAGTCCGCACGAAGGCTTATCAGAACAGCTTGGACTGGGCTGTTCTTCTGCGGGTCTGTGATGCAGGCACCTGGGGCAACTACCGCGTATTCCATTCCGGCATGGTATCCGGTGTGCCTGTCGCCAACGGCGGCACTGGCGCTACTACTGCCGCCAACGCCAGAGCCAATCTTGGCGCGAACAACGCAAGCAACCTCACCACGGGCACACTTCCGGCAGCGAGACTGCCGTTCAAGTTTGCCTATGGCTCCGGCAGCATTTCAGGTTCGAGCAATATGTCAGTGAATTATTCTTCCGCAGGTTTCACCGCTGTGCCGTATGTCTTCGCCTGTTACAGCACAACGAGCGGGAACTGGTCAGGAGATAACGGTGCAATCAAGATTTCTGCCAAATCCACAACAGGGTGTTCTATCATCGTGGGCGGCAACTTTGGCACCATGAGGAATATTGACTGGTTTGCGATTGGAGTGTAAGCCAAAGTGATCATCGAATACCATTCCCGGGATCAGCCCGCTTCCAATACGGAGGCGGGTTTTTCTATATCAAAATGAAATGGAGGAAACAACAATGCGGAACTTTTCTATTGACTTGATCTGGGCGAAGATCCAGATCGCCATCACGGCCATCGGCGGATGGCTGGGGTACTTTCTCGGCGGCATCGACGGCCTGATGATTGCCCTCATGATCTTCATGGGGCTGGATTACGTGACCGGGGTCATGTGCGCAATCATCGACAAGAAGCTGTCCTCCGCCGTGGGATTCAAGGGCATCTGCAAAAAGGTGCTCATCCTGTTCATGGTGGGTATTGCGAACATCGTTGATCTGCATGTGATCGGCTCCGGCAGTGCGCTGCGGGGCGCGGTGATCGCTTTCTATCTGTCCAACGAGGGCCTGAGCCTGCTGGAGAACGCGGCCTACATCGGCCTGCCCATCCCGAACAAACTGAAGGCTGTTCTGGAACAGCTTCATGACCGCAAAGAAAAGGAACACACAGACGACACGAACGACCAGGGCGACGGCGAATAACCGCCGCCCTTTTCCTATGTGGAGGTGACGAAGATGTCTGAAAGAATCAATACGCCGTTCACCAATGAGCACTTTGCCGACTGGTGTCAGAAGATGGTGGGCCAGCCTTACTGGTACGGTACCTGTGTCTATAAGGCAACCAACAGCCTTCTGTCCCGTAAGAGCAATCAGTATCCGTCCTCTTATGCGTCCAGCCGTATGTCCCGTTACAAGCAGGATATCGCCAACAAGGCCGTCGTGTCTGACTGCATCGGCGGCTGCAAGGGCTATGCCTGGACAAACGGCGGTCAGGGTGTGCTGGAAGCCATCGGGACGGATAAAACCATCACCAGCAAATATGGCTCCAACGGGTGTCCAGACAAAGGCGCGAACAGCATGTTCTCCTGGGCAAAAAAGAAAGGCGCTGACTGGGGCACCATCGACACCCTGCCGGAGATCCCTGGTCTGGCGCTGTACAAGGACGGTCATGCTGGATACTACGTTGGCAACGGCTATGCTGTGGAGTGGCAGGGCTTCAGCTGGGGCTGCGTGAAGACGCAGGTAAAGAAACGGCCCTGGACACACTGGTACAAGCTGCCGTTTATCGATTACGGCGATACCAGCGGCGCACAGGTCGCTGTGGAGGCGGTCACCGTGTACACTCTGGGAAGCCGCCTGCTGAAGAACGGCTCTTCCGGCGCGGACGTCAAAGCCCTGCAGGAGCTTCTGAATCAGCTGGGTGCCACCCTTGTGGTGGACGGCCAGTTCGGAAGCAAAACGGAAGCCGCTGTGAAGGCTTTCCAGAAGAAGGCCGGAATCAAGCAGGACGGCAAGTACGGCGACCAGACCCATGCCGACTTGATGGCCGCTGTGGCGGAGGACGATGCCGGACAGCAGGCCATGACAGAACCGCAGCCAGAACCGGAGCAGGAACAGCCTGTTGCCGGACAGACCACCATCCAGGTGCTGATCAAGTCCTCCGGCGGGAAGGTCAACATCCGCACAGGCAACGGCACCAGCTACAGCCGCATCACAGCTGTCGCGCCGGGCACAACGCTGGAGTATGTGGCCAGCGCCTTCAACGGTTGGCAGGCTGTGAAGATCGGAAGCCAGGTCGGCTGGGTTTCCGGGGAGTACAGTGAGATCACAACCGAATAAATGATCATGGGGTTTTGCCTTCGGGCAGAGCCCCAACTTTTTTATTGGAAAAACCGGAAAAGTGCCGCTCCGACTGTCCGTAAGGCACTGAAGGAGACAACGATACTCATCCTTCAGATTGGAGCAGCGCGATGACCCAGGAACAGAAAAGGCGGATAACCGAGATGCGGAAACAGAATCTCGGCTATGCGTACATCGCTAAGGAACTGGATATATCCCTCAACACGGTCAAGGCATTCTGCCGGAGAAACGACCTTGCCGGGAACCGTTCCACCACTGACACACAACCCGAAAAAATATCGGTTTCGTCTCAAAAAGTTGACTTGATTCGTGCCGACAGTAGAGTTAATAGTACTACTGCTAAGCAGCCGAGAGTCCTTGAAAACACTGGACTTTCGGATGATTCGCCAGTCTGTGAGGTGACGGTTTCCTATGCGGATGAACCAGATCTCGGGGCCGTCGCTGACGTGCTGGATCTGCTTACACATGCAAACTACGGGAGGTGAAAAAAGATGAAGCGAGTCATATGCCTCTACCGTGTTTCGACCGTCGGCCAGGTGGATCATGATGACATTCCCATGCAGAAGCTGGCTTGCCGCGAATATGCGGCGTCCCACCCGGACTGGGAGATCGTTGATGAGATTTCCGAAAAAGGCATCTCGGGTTACAAGGTCAGCACCAATGACCGTGATGCCATTGTGGAGATTAAGAAGAGGGCCATCATGCACAAGTTCGATGTGCTGCTGGTTTTCATGTTCGACCGTATTGGCAGGCGGGATGATGAAACACCCTTTGTGGTGCAGTGGTTTGTTCAGCAGGGCATAGAGGTCTGGAGCGCCCGTGAAGGTGAACAGCGCTTCGATAACCACGTCGACAAGCTCCTGAACTACATCCGTTTCTGGCAGGCATCGGGTGAAAGCGAAAAGACTTCCATCCGTGTGAAAACCAAGCATTCCCAAATGGTGCAGGAGGGTCAGTACCGGGGAGGCCATGTTCCTTACGGCTACAAGCTGGAACATCAGGGCCGCACAAACAAAAAGAATCAGCAGGTACGGGATCTGGTCGTTGACGAGGATGAAGCAACCATCGTCAAAGAGATCTTCGACCTGCTGACCAATCACGGGTACGGCACAAATCGGGTCGCGCAGTACCTGAATGAAAAAGGGATCAAGACCAAACGCGGAACGAGCCTCTGGCGCGGGACAAGCATCCGGGCGATCATTGACAACCCAATCTACATCGGCATTTACCATATGCAGGGAGTCCAGTCTGAGCCGTTTGACCATTTGAAGATCATCGACGAAGACCTGTTCATGCGGTGCCAGCAGACGGTCAAAGGCAGATCGACCAAGAACTACGACGGCGAGCCGGTGGTCTTCAGAACGGACACCCGGAGCCTGCTGACGGGCGTCATCTACTGCGGACACTGCGGATGCAGGCTCTGCTACAACCATCATCATGAGGAAAGAAAACTGGCTAACGGCGGCACTGGCATCTACGACTATGAAACCTACCGCTGTTACCGGAAAATCTCCTCATCGAGAACATGTGAAGGACAGAGCGCCTACAAGGCGACCGCGCTGAATGAGGCGGTTGAAAATCAGGTCAGGCTGTTCCTTTCCAAGCTGGAGGCGGTTCCCAAGGAGCGACTTGTGGAGCTTGCCAGCGCCCGGAATGAGGAAACCTACAAGGTGGCCTACAAGCAGGCGCAGAAGGATTTTGAAAATGCTCAAAAGCAGGTCACCGCCTTGGAGGAGGAAGCCGTCAAGGCACTGACCGGAGAAAGCCAGCTGGATCTGAGTATCGTCAATCAAATGCTCCTGAAGCACCGGGCAAAACTGGAAGCCTCTCAGAAAGCAATGGAAGAAGCGCAGGCCCGGATGCAGGCGGAGCAGGAAAACGCTAAAGCCACCAAAGCCCAGGTGGATGAGCTGCTTTCCTGGGCAGAGTGCTTCGACAAGGCTGACATCGGCACCAAGCACCTGATCGTCTCCCGGTTGATCGAGCGGGTGGAAGTCCGAACCGGATACAAAATGCACATCAAATTCAAGATTTCACTGAAGCAGTTCCTCGGTCAGGAGTAATCCTGATCGGGGATATTTTTGTTGCAGGGCGTTGGCCCTGCTTTTTTTGTGCCGTAAGCTTATAGAAAGTGTGTCTGTCAGGCAAACCGTTCACATCGAGCAGGGTACCCGTTCACATCGAAACCAGCAAGCCGTTCACATCGATGCCGGGCTACCGTTCACATCGACTCGCGTGAACGAAATGGGCGACCAACCTGTTAACATCGAAAATGAAACTGCACACTCGAAATTTTGAATGTTCGTGAATGAGCGTAATTGATAGAAGCTAATAGTATGCCGGTCAGACCCTCCCACGGGGAGGAGGGCACTTGTCCAAGAGACAGAAAAAACCTCGAAAGCCTTATGCCTTCAAGGTTTTGTGGTGGTCGCAACAGGACTCGAACCTGTGACCCCATCGATGTGAACGATGTGCTCTACCAACTGAGCCATGCGACCTTATCCGAACGATTCTGACAATCTCTCCTAATATGTTCGGTTTTTAGAGGAGCCTTCCGTGGATTCGAGTGAACGGCTTGCCAGCAACCTGTTCACATCGACATCTCTCATTCGAGAGAAGGTACCAGTAGGTACTACCAACTGAGCCATGCGACCATAAGCTTTCTAACAAAGGTACCAGTAGGTACTACCAACTGAGCCATGCGACCAGGATTTTTTGTTTGCCGCTTTTCCTTAGCGACGAGAATAAGTATATCACAAGTTATATAACTTGTCAACACCCAAATTGCAATTTTTTGGGCTTTCTTTGAATTTTATATTTGCTTTGCGCGGTCAGATTTGAGAAAAAGAAACCGCGGAAACATGACGGGACCTTTTCAATTGCTGCGGGATGCGGTATAATGCAGGGGCGGAAAAGTTTTTTCCAGCTTTCATGCAAGATTTGCCTGCTTTCCGGCGTTGAATAGGGGAGAGCGGATTGTAAGAAAGGAAGGCACGGATGAGAAAGCAATGGCGCGGCGCATTGGCGGCAATGCTGGCGCTGCTGATGGGGATGCTGCCTGCGGCACAGGCGGAATTCTCTCCAGGATATGAATCAATTATGGCCGGAGAAGCAATACGGCTGACCCTGAGCGGCCGCTTGGATCAGGCGGCCGCCCTGAGTGAGGAATCTCTGGCGGTGGTGAACGCTTGGCTGAACCGGCTCCAACTGACGTTGAGCAGCGGGGAAACTGAAACGGCGAATTGGGCCCGCGCATCGGCGGCATATGACGGCAAATCGCTGCTGTCCATTGCCACAGTGACAGAAACGGATCAAACCGTTACCGTTTTTGAGCATGCGGGCACGGCTTATCGGACGGCACCGGATCAGCCCGACGCACTGTCTCTGCTGGCGGGTGCATCGGACGGTCTGCCGCGGCTGGAGCTGCTGCCGGACGCTTACGCGCAGGGCGCACAGGCCCTGTACGCCTGTCTGGCGGAAAAAACAACGCCCAAGCATACCAAGGCGTCCACCTCCATTCGCAACGCCACGGCTTCCGCCGCCTATGAAAACTACATCTTAAAGGCGGACGAAATGAACGCCGCCTGGCCTGAGATTCTGGCGCAGCTTTGGCCCATGCTGGAGCCGGCGCTGCAGAATATGCCCAATGAAAGGGAAACGCTTCAGACGCTGCTTTCCGGCCTGACCTTTTCCGGCGAATGCCGCTTCAAGCGTTTTCTGGACAAGGAAGGCAGCGATATGGGTCTGCAGTTTACAGGCAATGCGGCCCAGGGCGAGGATAAGCGCAAGGCAACGCTTTTTGGCGGCTTTACGCCGGATAAGGGCGGCTATGTTTCCCTGGCGCTGCCTGCTGTGAAGGGAAAAAACAATACCAAGCTGACCGTCTCTTGGAAGCTGACGGAGAAATCCGGTCAGCACACGCTGACGCTGGAAGCACAATATACCAACACCCTGAACGGCGAAACGAAAACTGCCGCATTGAATGTGAACCTGAAAAATACCGTGAAAAACGGTGGGGAGGCCTGGACAGGAACTATTACCTGGGCCTCTCAGGAGCCGGGGGAGAACCGGCGCCAATGGCAGCTCAAGCCCACGCTGACGCTGGACGGAAACGGCCTTCACGGAGACGTGGCCGTACAACGAAAGGAAAAAAACAAGGTGGATCTGAAAGTCTCGCTGTCCCTTTCGCTGACCGCCTGCGATGTGGTTTTTCCGGAAACCAGCGCCGCAGTGGATTTGCGGGGAATGGACGATGCGGCTGCCCGGACAGCAGTATCCGGAGAAATGCAGCCCCTGACGCTGGCCCTGGCGCGGCTGATGGCGGCGCTGCCGGAGGAAAGCCGCAGCCTGCTTTTGCATGATCTGCGCACAGACGCATGGATGAACGGCCCCACGGCGGGATTGGATGGCAGCCTGCCGGAGACGAAAAGCGGCAATGAAACCCCATCCACGGATTGGATCGTAAAGGAGGATGACAACTGATGAAACGAATGATTGCGCTGCTGCTGGCCCTGCTGCTGGCGATGGGATGCGTTGCGGCCGGCGCGGAGGATTACACGCTTGCGCAGAAGCTGTATCGCCAGACGACGGAATCCGCTTTCCGTGGCACGGTGACGTTCCAGGTGGACGGCGTGCGGGAAGGCGCGGAATGGGCACTGCTGAAAATGCTGGCCCCCAAGCTCACGCTGGAAGCGGAGCACAGCTATTATCGCGGCGAAGGACAGGCCACATTGCGGCTGCTGATGGACGGCCAGGACGCAGGCACCACCAGCCTGATCTATAACGACGAGCTGATGGGCCTGCGCAGCGGGTTGCTTTCCGATGCGGACGCATGGTATACTGCCGCGAAAAACTGGGATGCCACAGAGCTGCTGACCACGGATTCCCAATGGCCGCCGCTGTGGCTGGCGCTGCTGCGAGTGGCCGGAGCCAGCGATGAATGGAAGACCCGGGCAGCCACGTATCTGACTGCTTATGAAACCAAGCTGGGCGTTTGGCTCAACGGCTTTGCCGCCGTCACCGCCGGGGAACAGGACGGCGTGGCGTACAGCGAGCTTGCCTGCCAGATTTCGCCCCAGGCCGTGAAGGCCCAGATCAAGCAGATGCTGGTGGATTTCTTTGGCAATGATCAGTTGCTTTCCCTGCTGCGGGAGGTGTTCAGCGCGGAGGAGGCTGCGGCGTATCTGCAGCCGGCCATGCAGTCCGCGTTTTTTACCATGATCGACAGCCTGCAGCTTAGCGGCAATGTGGAGATCATCCGCCGGGTGGATACCACAGGCAAAACGCTGCTGGACAGTATCACCCTGCCCTTTGGCGGCCAGCAGCGCATTTCCGGGCTGACGATCACCTCCGCCGCGCAGGATACGGCTACCCGCTGGACGGCGACGGCGCAGCTCAGCGATGGCAGCCAGATCGCCTTGAGCTGTATCCAGGGCGAGGGGCTGCATTTCACCGGTAATATTTCCAATTTGGCGGCAGGCGCGGACGGTGCGGCGGAAAGCTATGATTACGCGTTGTCCGTGGATCCGGGACAGGAAAATTACACCCTGGCCACCGACGTGACCGAGCAGCGCTTCACTGCTTCCCTCACGCTCACGCCCCAGGGCGACGCCGCCAATCAGCCGCCGGCCCAGTCGCTGACGCTGGAAGCTGTTCTGTCCTCCGGCAGCTCTCAGCGCTCGGCCACCAATTTGAACGCTACCCTCACCTGGACCGATCTGGACAATAACGCGTCCATTACGGCGCGGCTGAATGGCAAAACCGCCTCGCCCTGGGCTGTGGATTCGCTGGATCAGGTGCAGGGCATGCGGCTGGATCAGCTGGAAAGAGATGGCCGCGCCGCGCTGCTGAGCAGCTGGCAGACCCATCTGCACGACTGGTTCGTGGCTTTGATTGCCCAGCAGACCGACGTGGCCCCCGCCACGGTGGAGCCTGGGTCCTGACGCTGAAATGTCGCAATTTGCCATGAGAAAAACTCCCGGAATCCGCTTTGGCTGCATTGCACGGCGGCGGGAAATATGGTATACTGTCAGATGTAAGTCGACTTGAAAAAGGAGGATTCAATCCATGAAAAAGCTTTTGGCTCTGATGATGACCCTGGCGCTGGCGCTGAGCTGCGTGGGCGTGCAGGCGGAAATGACGCTGCCGGTCAACGCGAATGTGACCGTGCAGGTGAACGGCGACAGCCTGTCTACCCTGCTGATGATGACCGGCACTGAAATGGACGAAAACAGCACGGCCGCCATGAGCAGCCTGTTGGCGATGCTTAACGCCCTGAGCGTGAACGTGGCCGCCACCGAGGAAGGCATGCAGGCCGAGCTTCGGCTGAAGGATACCGCTGTGGGCACAGTGAATCTGGGGGCGGATGAAAAGGGCAATCTGGTGATGGTCAGCGATCTTTTCCCCACCTATGCCATCACCATGACCCCGGAAACACTGAACCAACTGCTGAGCCTGGATGGGACGGATCAGCCTGCGTTGGCGAATATGGACGATGTGGCTGCCGCGCTGCAGCAGCAGATTGCCGCAGTGACGGAGGGCATGCAGGAAAAGACTGGTCAGCCCGTTCCCGGAGAATACACCATTGAAGGCGCAGCCTTCAACGTGATGGTGCCTATGGAGCTGACCATGGGCGACGTCATGCAGATGGGCGTGAGCGTAGCCAAGGGGATGCTGGCGAATGAATCCGTGCTGGCATTTCTGGGCGAGCTGGACATGCCCATGGATGAATTCAGCCCCGAAGCGCTGGATGAAGCGCTGGCCGATATGAGCGAAGAAGAAGCCGCTGCGCCTGTGAGCATGAACCTGTATTATCAGATGGACGCAGAAGGCAATGCCACCGATAATCGGTACATCACCTACGAAACCACGATTGACGGCGAAAATGTGAGCGTCGCGTTTGGCTATGTGGATGGCAAGGTGTACGTGCATGCGCTGATGAGCGATGACGTTTACGAGACGGAAGACGCGCTGCGCCAGGCTGCCCAGATGGGCGCCGCCGATACCGGCACGATTGACATGGTGGCAGGCACGGACGCGGATGGCAACATGGCGCTGACCTTTGAGATGCTGGTGGAAGGCGTGTATATGGCCGTGAAGGCGGATGGCCAGCCTACCGCTGCCGGGTTCCGGGGCAAGGCGGAATTCTATCTGCTGGATGCGGAAAACGCGCTGCTGACCATCCATGTCGAGCTGACTCAGGGCGTGGGCGAGCTGACCAACACCGTGTCCGCCGAGGGCAAGACCGTGCTGGCGCTGGAAGAACTGATGGCCATGGACGAGGATGCTCTGGACGCCGCACTGGAAGGACTGGGCGAAGATGTGGAGAACTTCGGCCTGTTCACGCTGCTGGGCAACGCGGCCAACGCCATGCCTGATGAAATGAACGCGCTGATGGCGCTGATGCAGTCCGAGCCTGAAACCACCGCGCCGGATGACGCGGCCACTGCGGAATAACCTTCTTTGACCCATTGCGCCGCCTGCTTTCGGGCGGCGCTTTTCATCCTGAAAAGCCCTGAAAGAAGGAGAAAAAATATGCCCGAGTATCTTTCGCCGCTGGCCCAGCCCTTTGAGTTCCCGGAGGGGGAGCATGGCGTCTTGCTGATCCATGGCTTCACCGGCAGCCCGGCCCACATGCGGAAGCTGGGGGAGGAGCTGCATCGCCGGGGCTTCGCCGTTCGGGGCATTTTGCTGCCAGGCCACGGCACCCGGCCCGAGGACATGCGAACCGTCTCCTGGCAGGATTGGCTGCTGACCGCCCGCCAGGCGGCCCGGGAGATGGCGGATCAATATCCTTTTTTCACGGTGGCGGGCCTTTCCATGGGTGGGGTGCTGGCGCTGCTGCTGGCGGAAGAACGGGAGCTGACGGCCTGCGTCTCCCTCGCCGCGCCCATGGAAACCAGAAATCGGTTCCGGCATCTGGCCTTGTTTGGCTCCGTTTTCCATCCCATGGTGCATAAGCGGCCCAAATCCGGTCTGGCCCTGCGGGTGGATCCGGCGTATGATGTGGGCTATCGTTCCTTCCCGACCAAGAGCACCCACGATCTGAACGTGCTTATGGGCAAGGCCCGGCGGCATCTGTCCCTGATTCATTGCCCCATGCTGGCGGTGCAGTCCCACGGGGACGAGACCATCTCCGCCGACAGCCTGGACACGATTCTTGGCGGCGTAAGCAGCGAAGTCAAGGCGCGGCTCTGGCTGGATGAAGCCCCCCACGTATGCACCATCGCGCCGGAATATCTCCAAATCGCCGAGGCCATGGAGCGCTTCCTCCGGGATGCGGAAAAGGCGCAGGAAAAACGTGCCTGACACAGCGAAAAGAACATGCTGAAAACCCGGCAAAAAACGAACAATATGCAAAATGGGAGAGCGCCCTTTGAACAGGCGCTCTCCCGTTTTTCTGCTTGGCCGTTATTATTTTTTTCGGGTCAGATGCAGCACCATGCTGGCCGCATCACCGGGCCGCTGGCCTTGATAGCCGGTAAAGACGGGCCGGATGCCCACATGACGCAGCACGCTGCCATGGTATTCCTTGCCGTCATCGGCCACATACCAAGCCTTTTCATCCACGTCCATCACCCGCACGTAATTGATTTCCGGGCAGACACGGCCGAAGCGCCGGAAAATGCACACCAGAAGCTCGTTCTTTGCATCATCGGCAAACTGCCAGGCGGCGTAATCTCCCTCAAAGGGAGACTGAAGCCGGGTGAAGTTCCCCTGCTGGGTGAGATGGCGAATCTGCTTCACAAACGCCACCTGCTCCTTCATTTCGGAAAGCTCCGCATCGCTGAGCTTGGTCAGATCCAGCTCATAGCCGAAATTGCCGCTCATGGCCACATCGCCCCGCATTTTCAGGGTGGTCACCCGCCCTACCTGATGATTGGGCACGGCGCTTACATGCGCGCCCATGGCCGACGTGGGATAGGGAAGGGAAGTGCCGTATTGGATCATCAGGCGCTCCACTGCGTCGCTGTCATCGCTGGTCCAGGTCTGGGGCATATAGTAAAGCATACCCGCGTCAAACCGTCCGCCGCCGCCGGAGCAGCTTTCAAACAAAACGTGGGGGAAACGGGCCGTGATGGTTTCCAGCACCCGATACAGCCCCAGCATATACCGATGGTGCACCTCGCCCTGCTGTTCCGCAGGCAGGCAGGCGCTGCCAACTTCGGCAAAGTTACGGTTCATATCCCATTTCACATACTCAATGGGCGCGGATTCCAGCACGGCGCTGACCGTCCGGATGATATAATCCTGCACGTCCGTACGGGTCATATCCAGAATCAGCTGATGCCGCCGGGTGGAGCGGTCCCGACCCGGCACATGCAGGCACCAATCGGGATGGGCGCGATACAGATCCGAATCCGGAGAGATCATTTCCGGCTCGAACCACAGCCCGAATTTCAGCCCCAAAGCGTTGATTTCCCTGGCCAGATGGGAAAGCCCGCCGGGCAGCTTCTCCTCATTGACCACCCAATCGCCCAGGGAGCAATTGTCGCTGTTTCGCTTGCCAAACCAGCCGTCGTCCAGCACAAACAGCTCTGCGCCAATAAAAGCGCCCTGTCTGGCGATGCCCAGCAGCTTATCGGTGGTGAAATCGAAATAGGTGCCTTCCCAGTTGTTCACCAGCACCGGCCGCTCCCGGTCCCGCCAATACCCACGGCATATCCGGGAACGAATCAGCTTGTGGAAAATGCGGGACATGCCGTTCAGGCCGTTTTCGGAATAGACCAGCAGCATTTCCGGGGTCTGGAACATTTCGCCCGGATGCAGCAGCCATTGGCACGCATTCACGCCGCCCACAAATCGGGTGCCGCCGAAGGCGTTCTGATCCACCTTCATCTGGAAGCTGCCGCTGTATACCAGCGCCATGCCGTAGCAATCGCCGGTCTGCTCGGTCGTATCATGAGCCGCCAATGCCAGGAAAGGATTATGCTGATGGCCACTGGCGCCCCGGCAGCTGCTGATTTCCCGCACGCCGTGCATGTCGGGAACGCGCTCCACATACCGCTCCTTGCCCCAGCTGCCGTGGAGATGCACCATATCATAGCCGCCCCGCAGATGCACACAGGCGCTGGCGGGATTGCGCAGGGTTACGCTGCCTGCGCCCTGGTTTTCCAGCAGCACGCTTTGGGTAAGGGCATGAAGCTGATTCATCACGGTATAGCGCAGAGTTACGGTCAGTTTGGTCAGGGGATCCTGCATGCGGATGGACAGGGTGTCCGCCTCGCTGTCGCTTTCGGTATACACGGCGGGCAGACCGGCCAGCCGGGGCTTGCCCGGCAAAATGGCGTGGCCCTGATACTGCAGCACGGCGCAGTTCATCCCATCCCCGCCGATGGCTTCCAGCGCCACCGGGCGGAAATCGCCCCGGCCCCGGGCCGGATAGGCGAAGGGAGCGAACTGCATGGTGGCGTCAAAGGAAGCCAGATCCATCCAACTGTCCGCCAGATAGGAAAGATCCGCATCGCCCAGGGCGGCACCCCAATAGGTCTGCAGCAGGGTGGTCACGCCGCTGGGTTTTTCCTCTTCCACGGCCAGAATGTAGCTGAAGGTTTCCCCATCCGTCAGATGGAAGATCTTTTTTTGCTCGTCGTAAAAAATGGGCATGAATCTCCGTCCTTTCACAGGTGCTTTTCTATGCAGAATTATATCGGATTCAGCGCCGCTTGTAAAGCGGAGAATAAACCACGGGCGGAGAAGCATCCAGCTATTGATACGGGAAAAAGAAAAGCGGCTCTCCGACAATCCGCTTTACGGATAGACCGGAGAGCCTGGCGTGGCGCCGACGCAGCCCAAGCCTTATTTCTTCTTTTTCCGGGGCTTCTCCATGAATCCGCCCACGGCCACCGCCACGGCAGCCAGGAAGCAGATCACGCTGTACCAGGACAGCCCGCCTGCCAGCGGCGCCGCTTCCCGCAGCAGCCCGCCGCAGATCAGCAGCGCGGCAGCCAGCAGCGCGGCGCAGAGCCGAAGGGTGGTTTCCCGGATGAGCCTGGCCAGATCGCTGCCTGCGTGATGCTCCAGCCCCACATTGGCCTCGCCCTTGAGCGCTGTGCGCAGTGCATCGGCCAGCAGAGAGGGAATTTCCAGGGATTTATGTGCGCTTTCATACAGCGCCTGAACATCCCGGGCCAGCTCGGCGCGCCAGTTGATGTTCTTGAACATCTGGTCGCCCAGCCGGGCCGACACCACGGACATCACGTTAATGCTGGGACTCAGATCAGCCACCACCCCTTCGATGGTGGCCAGGCCCCGGGCCAGCATGGTCAGGCTGCCGGGCATGGCGATGCCGTTTTTCTTCATTACCTCGGTGAGGTCCTCAAACACCCTGGCCAGATCCATGCTGCCCAGATCCGCCGTGCCGTATCGATCCAGCAGCGCTTCAATATCCCGGTACAGCTGCCGGCGATCCGGCTCCCCGTGGAATTGGCCCAGGCCCAGCACAGCGTCCCGGCACAGGTTAATATCCCCCCGGGCCACGCCGGTCACGGCCTGCCCCACCAGTGTGCGCTCCCGATCGGACAGGGAGCCCATCATGCCCATGTCCAGCCAGACGATTTTTCCGTCCCGCACCCGCAGATTGCCCGGATGGGGATCGGCGTGGAAAAAGCCGTCCTCCATAATCTGACGGATATAATTGTCCGCCAGCTTGGCGCCGATCTCGGAAAGATCATAGCCCGCATCCAAAAGCGCGGCCCGGTCGTCAATGGCGATGCCATCGATTCGCTCCATCACCAGCACGTGGGTGGTGGTGTATTCCCGATAGAGCAGAGGAGACGTGACAAACGCCACATCCTGATTCAGCTTGCGGAACCGCTCCAGATTGGCCGCCTCCGTCTGGAAATTCATTTCCTCCTGCGCCACCACCCACATCTCGTCCAGCACCTGATTAAAATCCACCAGATCGCTGACGGGGGTATATTGCAGCAGCTTGCATGCCTGCTTGAGCAGCATGATATCCCGGCTCATAATATCGTGGATACCTTCCCGCTGCACCTTCACAACCACCTGTTCACCGCTGCAAAGCACGGCGGCGTGGGCCTGGGCGATGGAAGCGCTGCCCAGCGCCTGTTCGTCAAAGGAAGAAAAGACCTCCTCCAATGGCCGGCCATAGGAACACTCCACGATCTGCGCCACCTGAGCATAGGGCATGGGGGACACGGAACTGCGCAGCTTTTTCAGGGCCTCGCAGTATTCCTTGGGCAGAATGTCTGAGCGCATGGACAGAATCTGCCCCAGCTTGATAAACGTGGGGCCCAGCTCTTCGATCACCGCGCAGAGCTTTTCCGGCGTTACGCCCTTCACCAGTTCATGGCGGCGCACCACCTCCATGATTTCCATCAGGCGTTGGCGGTTTTCGGTCTTGTTTTCATTGCGTACAGCCATGGATACTCCTTGTTATTCGGCTTTTGTTTCGTCAGTTTCCGGCACTTCAGCGTTTTTGGGCGTATCGTCAGCGGTTTCGGCCGGGGCAGCGGCAGCGCAGCGGGCCTCCTCGGCAGCCTGGATGCGCGCCTTCAGGGCGGCAAGCTGATCTTCGTCCATGGTATCCACGGCGTTCATCAGCGCATCATCCGGGCTGGACACGTTCACCGTGACGTTTTCCTTGATGGCTTCCTTGATGTTATGCTTCAGTTCTTCGTTGAGCACCTTGCCCTGTTCCACGGTCAGTTCGCCTTTTTTCACCAGTTCCTTGAGCACTTCCTCAGACTTTTCCTTCGTGGCTACCGCCGCGCCGATGCCGGCCAGAATCAGCTTCCGAATGCTTTCTCCCAATTGATCCATATGAATGCTCCTTTCAGCTGCTGTGCGTCCGGGCATGGAGCCCGGGAAATTGTAAGATTTGCAGCCGGTTAAACCCGCTGCATATGCGTATAATTCCATAAAAGGACCGTGAAGTCCTGCTTTTTCGCCATGGAAAAATGCAGAACCGCGGCGGCTTTCCTAAAACAGCAAATGAAAAAATCCGCCGCGGATGCGACGGAAAGCAATCAGACCAGGAGCAGGCAAAACACCGTAAGCACCAGCAGAAAGCCGAAATTCAGCAGGGCGAACAAGCCTAGATACATTTTGGTTTCTTCCCGATAATGAGAAGTGAATTCCCGGAAAGTAATCAGAGAGGCCAGGGATGCAATCAGCGTGCCCGTACCGCCAATATTCACGCCCAGCAGCAGCGGCGCATACCGGGATGTGAATTGGGACAGCAGAATGGCCGAGGGCACGTTGCTGATTACCTGACAGGACAGCACGGCCGTCAGCAGCGGATTCCATTGCAGCAGCCCGGAGAAAAAAGTCCGAACCGGGGCAAGCCGGCTCATGTTTCCGGCAAAAATGAAGAAGCATACGAAGGTGAGCAGCAGGCCGTAATCCACCATCCTCAGGGCTTTAGGATCCATCAGCAGCAGCGCGGCGACCACCGCGGCCAGCACCAGCCAGATGGGCAGCACCCGGAACACCATCAGAATCGTCAGGCTGAACAGCAGCAGATAGACGGCGGTTCGCATAGGGGGCAGGCGGTCCTCCTGACGGTCGTCAATGCGCAGGCTGTGCTGCGGCAGCAGAAAGCAGCAGGCCGAAACCAGCGCGATGGCCACCAGAAAAGGCCAGAGCATGATGGACATGAATTCGCCGGTGGGAATCTGAAAATGGGCATACAGATACAGGTTTTGCGGATTGCCAAAGGGCGTGAGCATGCCGCCCAGATTAGCGGCGATATTTTGCAGAATGAATACCAGCGCCACATCCCGCTTTCGCCCCGCAGTGGAAAACACGAAATAGCCCAGCGGCAGAAACGTGATCAGCGCCATATCGTTGGCAATCAGCATGGAGCCGATAAACGTGATCCACACCAGCGCCAGCGCGGCGGCTCGGGCATTGCCCGTGAGCCGGATAATCCGCCGGGCCAGAATGGCAAAAAAATGAATATTCTTCAGCGCACAGACCACGGCCAGCGTGCCGAAAAGACAGCAAAGGGTCTTTACATCAAAGTAATCGGCATACTGCGCATCCGGCGGCACCAGAAATGCGGAAATCGCTGCCGCGGCGAAAGCGATGACCAGCACGGCGCTTTTGCGAATCCACCGCCATAATTGTCCGGGAATCCCTGCCTTTTCTGCCTGAATCATCCGATATTGCCCCCCCCTGATACGCGTTTTCTGCAAACGGACTCCATCATAAGCATCAGGAGAGGAATTGTCAATAGAAAACGCTGAAAAAGAATGCCTGCTTTGTGCCGACATCTTGCTCAATCGCACCTCTGCAAACGGCTGTAAAAGCGATTCGTCATCATGCTAAATTGATTTTACATAAAAATGAATGGAAAAAGAGGGGTTTTCCGGGCGAAAATGCGGTATAATATCAGCCAGAAATGCGATCTTTCGGAGGTGGCGCAAGCATGAAAGCAATTTATGTGAATGAACGTCAGGGCCTGATGGACTATGTATACACGCCCAAGCAGCACGACCGGCTGCGGACGCTGGCGGAGATTGACACGAGCAAAGTATATACCCGGCAGGAGCTGGACAATCCCGCTGCGGAGCAGGCCGAGGCCATTTTCTCCACCTGGGGGATGCCGGCGCTGACGCGGGAAGAAATCGATCGATACTTCCCCAATGTGAAGGAAATCTATTATGCTGCGGGCAGCGTGCAGCTTTTTGCCCGGCCCTGGCTGGAAAAGGGCGTACGGGTGTTCAGCGCCTGGCAGTGCAACGCCGTGCCGGTAGCACGGTTCACGGTGGGGCAGATCCTGCTGGCGCTGAAGGGCTATTTCCGCGCCGTGCAGCTGCAAATCAGCCGAGACAGCGCCAGAAGCATGGCCCGGCATTATCCGGGCAGCTATGAAGCCCGGGTGGGCCTGCTGGGCTGCGGCGCCATTGGCAGCCGGGTGGCGAAAATGCTTCAGGGGATGGATGTGGAAGTGCTGGTATTCGATCCCTTCCTGTCCGACGAACGGGCCGCAGAGCTGCAGGTGCGCAAAACCACGATGGAAGAAATCTTTTCCACCTGCGATGTGATTTCCAATCATCTGGCCAATCTGCCCGCCACCCGCCATATCATCAAAAAAGAGCATCTGTTTTCCATGCGCCCTTACGCCACCTTTATCAACACCGGCCGGGGGGCGCAGCTGGACGAGATGGAGCTGAAAGACGCGCTGCTGGCCGATCCCACCCGCACGGCGCTGATGGACGTGCTGGATAACGAAGCGGCGGCGGACGCCAATCCGCTGCTCTATCTGCGCAACTGCATCGTTTCGCCGCATATGGCCGGTTCCAGCGGCAACGAGGTACACCGGATGTCCGAAAGCATGCTTGACACCTTTGCCGCAGTTCGGGCAGGGGAAAAGGTTGCCTGCGAGGTGACGCTGGCCCAGCTGGAAACCATGGCGTAAACGCCAGAATACGACATTAAAAAAGCGCTCACGAAGGCAGAAATGTTCCGCTTCCGGAGCGTTTTTTTCGTGCCGCGTTGTCCCCTGGCGGCGGCGATTGGTTTTCGTTGCGTCTCCGGGTGCAGGGGATGCCGCCGGATGCTTTTTCGAAAGAAGGTCTGTTATGCGTCCGACCGGGCGAAGGCGTTTTTCATTTCGCAGCTGGCGCTGAACAGCACCTTGGAAAGCACTGCGTCGGTCAGGGCGCGGGCCTGATCAGCCATTTGCTGATTGCGCCGGGTCAGGAATGCGGCTGCGTCCTCCGGTGCTTCCGCCTGATAAAGCGCATCGCTTTCCCGAATCATGCGATGGGCCACCGTGGCCATGCTCAGCTGATAGCGCTCGATATGGCTGATGCAGGCCGGATAATGGGCGTCCGCCAGCGCGCCGATCAGCCGGCTGGCCCAATAGAAATTGTCCGTGGAAACGGTATCGCTGGTCTGGGACAGATAGGCGGGCGCATCATCCACCCACGTATAGAAGGGCACGGCGGCATTGAAGGCATTGGAGCCTACTGCAATCCATTCCACCCCCGTCAGCGCCGCGGGCATGCCGGGCCGCAGCTGGGTGATGGCCATAAAGTTGTTGCGGTTGATGCCGATGGGGCGATACATGCCCCGCCTGGCCGGGTCGCCATGGCGATCATATGGATTGTATTCCGTGCCCTGATAATAGGAGGAGAGTACGTATTTGATATCCTCGATGGTCGCCTTCCGTTCAGGCCGCAGGCTCCAGGGCAGATTATCAGAAGCGGGCCGGTATTCTGCGTCGGGGCCATCCCAGCGATAGGTGGTGGGGTTCAGATACCGCAGCATGAACCAGGCACGGGGCGTATTATAGGAATGATCCGAATCGCTGTGGCTGCCAAAGGCCGCCCGGGCGTCAAAGCGGGCGCAGGCTTTGGGCTTATCGCCGCACATGGCCAGATCCAGATGATGCCGGGATACAAAATCCGCCAGATCGGCATCGCAGAGATGCTCCCGGGCCGGGCCGTACGCATCGACAAAATCAAAAACATCAATGCCCTGCTGATTGGGCATCACCACATAGCTGTCATCCGGCACTCGCTTGGCCATCCAATGATGGCCGCCGATGGACTCAAACCACCAGATTTCGTTCAGATCCTGAAAGCCGACGCCGTTCATTTCATAGGTGCCATACCGCTCAATCAGCGCGCCCAGCCGCACCACGCCCTCCCGGGCGGAGCGGATATAGGGCAGCACGATGGTGAGCATATCCTCCTCGCCAATGCCGCCCTTCACCAGCGGATCGGCCCCCAGCACCCGGGGATTGGAGGTGATGGTTTCGGTTTCGGTCATGGCCACGTTGCAGGCGTTAATGCCCGCTTCGCCCCAGACGCCCTTGTCCGGCAGGGCGTTGGGCATGGCCGTATAGCGCATGGGCTGCTCCGGCAGATCGATTTCCACCTTGGAAATCACGCTCTGATAATGCCGGGGCTGGCTTTCCGGCTGCACCACAATCATTTTCTTGGGCTCAAAGTGGCCAGCGCCTGAATCCTCGTTTCGGGCCATGAGGGTGGAGCCGTCATAAGAAGCGTTTTTGCCAACCAGAATCGTGGTGCAGGGCATGAAAGCCACCTCCTGAAAACATTTTCGCAGGATCGTTATAGCATGAAATGCCGGTTTATGCAAGGGCGGCGCTGCTTTTTTTCGGTTTTTCGGCGGTGAAGGGCCATGGGCGGAAAATGATGACGGGAATATGGAAACGATGAAAATGACTTGGATGATGATTTTCTCCTCGATTACAGCGTTTCGGACGGTTTTTCAATTGACCGCGGGCGTGGGCGCTTTTTTCCGGGTGGTTGGCATTGTGTGCCCGGGGCCTATGGCTTTGGCGTTCGTGGCGAATGACACTATGATTGACAACTGCGTTACCGATGGCGCCGCCTGCCAGGAGTTTCACGCGGCGCTGCGGGAAATCTGCATCCGGTTGATGCCGGGGAAACGGAAACGGTATCCTTACGGATGCAATGGAACTGGGGAAAAGCCTGCTGATGCGGGCTTTTTTCAGAAAAAGGACGGGATACTTGTCATTTTTCTCTATATGTGGTAAAATATCTTGGCTTATATTCAGCCGTAGAACGGAGAGGAAAGCAATGACCCACATTTATCTGGATGCCATGGGCGGCGATAACGCGCCGCAATGCACGGTGGACGGAGCGCTGGAAGCGCTGCGGGCGGACGCGGATTTGCAGGTGACGCTGGCGGGACCGCAGGCTCAGCTGGAGCCGCTGCTGCAATCCGCCGGCGATGTGCGCAGCCGCATCCTGCTGGATGACGCGCCGGAGATCATCACCAACCACGACGCGCCGGTAATGGCGGTTCGCCAGAAGAAAAACTCCGCTGTGGTAAAGGGCATGCTGGCCGTGCGGGAAGGCGCGGCGGACGGCTTTGTTTCCGCCGGTTCCACCGGGGCCACGCTGGCTGGCGGCATGTTCCGCCTGGGCCGGATTGACGGTGTGGAGCGACCGGCTCTTGCGCCGCTGCTGCCCAACGGCAAAGGCTTTTTCTGCCTGATCGACTGCGGCGCCAACGTGGATTGCCTGCCCCAGTATCTGCCCCAGTTCGGGGTGATGGGCAGCGCGTATATGCGCTGCGTACGGGGGCTTTCCGATCCCCGGGTGGGTCTGGTGAATATCGGAGCGGAGGCCGAAAAGGGCAATGCCCTGTGCAAGGCGGCCTATCCGCTGATGGAGAAAGCGCCTTTCCGCTTCGTAGGCAATATTGAGGGCCGGGATATTACTGCCGATCTGGCCGACGTGGTGGTTGCCGACGGGTTTTCCGGCAACCTGATTTTGAAATTCATGGAAGGCGTGGCAGGCACCCTGCTTGGAATGATTAAGCGGGAACTGCTGGCCGACACCCGGGGCAAAATCGGCGCGCTGATCGCCAAGCCGGCTTTCCGTCGGGTGAAAAAGGCCATGGATTATACCGAGGTGGGCGGCGCGCCGCTGCTGGGGGTAAGAGGCGTGGTGGTGAAAGCCCACGGCTCCAGCAACGCCCATGCCATTGCCTGCGCCATCCGCCAGGCGGCGCTGATGGCCCGCAAGGGCGTTGTATCCGCCATTGAGACCGAAATCACCAAACAGCTCCAGGAAACGGAGCAGCAGTAAAAAAGGAGGAAACAAAAATGGTATTTGACACCGTGGCCGGCATGATTGCCAAGCAGCTGAAAATGGACGTGAAGGACGTGACCGCCGATAAGCGGCTGGTGGAAGACCTCAAGGCCGACAGCGCCAACGTGATGGTGCTGATTATGGATCTGGAAGACGAATTTAATATGACCGTGGACGACGCCGCCATCACCACCCTGAAAACCGTGGGCGATGTGGTGAAGTATATCGAGTCCAAGCAGCAGTAAGCAATTCTGATGCAGCGCGGCGCGTTCACGAAGGGTGGGCGCGCCAAACTGATGTAAAGAGGATGGAAACAATGCAGGATTATTCGCATCTGGAGCAGGCAATCGGCCATGTATTTCAAAATCGCGCCCTTCTCCGCCAGGCGCTTACCCATCCGTCCGTGGGGCAGCGCAATAATCAGCGGCTGGAGTTTCTGGGCGATGCGGTGCTGGAGCTTTGCGTGAGCGAGAAAATCTATGAAAAGCACCCGGAAATGCATGAAGGAGCCATGACACAACTGCGCCAGAAGCTGGTGCGGGAAGAAAAGCTGGCGCAGGCTGCCCAGAGCATCCATCTTGGCGATGCGCTGCTGATGGACAAAAGTTGTGAAGCCACCGGCGGGCGTAAGAATCCCAGTGTGCTGTGCGATGCATTTGAATCCGTGCTGGCCGCCGTGTATCTGGATGGGGGCTTCGACGCAGCCCGGGAGATGGTGCTGCGGCTGATCGGCGATTGCTCCGAAACCGGGGATGCGGATGGGAAAAGCGCCCTGCAAGAATTCCTTCAGGCTCAGGGCCGGCCATCGCCCTGCTATGAAACCGTGGCCGAAACCGGCCCGGCTCATGAGCGGGTGTTCGAGGTGGCGGTGCTCATTGACGGTCAGGAAGCGGCCCGGGGAAAGGGCACCAGCAAAAAACGGGCGGAGCAGGAAGCAGCCGGCCTGGCGCTGAAGCTCATCCGGGGCTTGGGGGATTAAACGCAGATGCGGCTGAAGAAACTGGAAATCCATGGGTTCAAGTCTTTTGCCGACCGCACGGAGATTGTGTTCAATCAGGGCATCACGGGCATTGTGGGGCCCAACGGTTCGGGCAAAAGCAATATTGGCGATGCGGTTCGTTGGGTGCTGGGGGAGCAAAGCGCCCGGGTGCTCCGCGGCGCGAAGATGGAAGACGTGATCTTCAACGGCACGGCCAAGCGCAAGGCGGCCTCCTATTGCGAGGTCTCGTTGGTGTTTGACAATGAGGACGGCGCGCTCAAATCCAATTTTGCTGAGGTAATGGTCACCCGCCGGGTTTATCGCAACGGCGACAGCGAGTATTACCTGAACAAAACCGCCTGCCGGCTGAAGGATATTCTGGAGCTGTTTCGGGATACGGGCATCGGCCGGGAGGGCTATTCCCTGATCGGTCAGGGACGCATTGACGAGATCCTGTCCGTGAAAAGCGAGGACCGGCGGCAGGTGTTTGAGGAAGCAGCCGGGGTGATGACCTACCGGGTGCGCAAGGAGGATGCGGAGCGCCGCCTGGCCCGCACCCGGGATAATCTGAGCCGGGTGAATGATATTCTGGAGGAGCTGGCCTCTCGGGTGGAGCCGCTGGAAAAGCAGGCGGCAGTGGCCAAAGAGTATCTGGAGCTGGCGGAACGGCTGCGGAGCCTGGAAATCAATATTTTCCTGATCCGGCATGACAAGGTGAAGGAGCGTATCGCTGCGCTGGATCAGACGCTGGAAGGGCTGCGGGACGTGCTGCTCCATCATGAGGCACGGCTCAGCGAAACCGCCGCCGAGCGGGAAGCGCTGGAACAGGCCATCGCTCTGCTGGAAGAAGAACTGACATCGGCCCGCCGGGAGCATCTGGAAGCCACCGAGCAGTGGCACGATGCGCAAACCCAGCGGGATCGGTATGCCCATCAGATCGAATCCGCCCAGGAGAATCTTGCCCGGATTGCCGGGGAAGAAGCAGAAGCGCGAAAAAAGCAGCAGGAGCTGCAGGCGCTGTTTGAAAAGGGCGAGCAGGATACCCAGGAAAGTGGCCGCGCACTCAGTGATGCCCAGCGGGAGCTGGATGGGGAGCAGCAGCGGCTGGATCAATATTTGCAGGACGCTCAATCCCGGGAAGAAGCGCTGGATCAGCATAAAGCCGATATTCTCAGCGCAGTGAACCGGCTGTCCGACGCCCGGAATCAGCAGGCCCGGCAGCAGGCCATCTGCGCCCAGATGAAAAACCGGCTGGGGGAAATCGAGCAGGGGATTGCAGACGGCGAAGAAAAGCAGCGCCAGCTGGTGGCCGCCCTGCGCACGGCGGAAGGCCAGGCTGGACAGGTGACAGAAGGGCTGCAAAAGCTCAAGGATGACGCGGCGCGGACCGAGGGACGTCTCCGGGCCCTGACCCAGGAAACCCAGGAAGCGGCGGAAAAGGCGCAGGCCATGAACCTGAAATATCAGGCGGATGTAAGCCGGCTGAAGCTGATGGACGAAATGTCCCGGGAGATGGAGGGCTATAATCAGTCCGTCCGTCGGGCGCTGAGCTATGCGCAGAATGACCGCAGCGTCAAGGGTGTGGTGGCCCGGCTGATGCAGGTGCCCAAGGAGCTGGAAACCGCCATCGACATGGTGCTGGGCGGCGCACTGCAAAACATTGTTACGGAAGATGAAGACGCCGCCAAGCGGCTGATTGATTATTTGCGCAATAACCGGCTGGGCCGGGCCACGTTCCTGCCCATGACCGCGGTGAAATCCCGGGTGCTGACGCGGGATGAGCGGCAGGTGCTTTCCATGCCCGGCTGCCTGGGCGTGGCCAGCGAGCTGATTTCCTATGCTCCGGAATTTCAGGGTATCATGGAAAACCTGCTGGGGCGCACCGTGATCGCCCGGGATCTGGAGAGCGGCATCCCCATCATGCGGGCGGGCCGCCATGCCTTCCGGCTGGTGACGCTAAGCGGCGATGTGATGCATTCCGGCGGCTCCATGACTGGCGGCACGGCGCAGAAAAGCGCAGTGAGCCTGCTGGGCCGGGAGCGGGAAATGAAGGAACTGCAAAAAGCTGTTTCCGCCCAGAAAACCGATCTGGCCGCCCTGCGGGAAAAGCTCACGGCCATGCAGGAAAAGCGTGAGGAGCTCAAGCGGCTGCGCAATGAAGCACTGGAGCAGGTGCATCAGGAAGAAATCGCCGTGGCCCGGGAGCAGGAGCGGGTGTTTAATGCCAAGGCGGAGCTCAGTGCCGCCTCCGAGCAGCTTACCCGTACCCGCGCCGCTCAGGCCCAGCTGAAAGACAGCATCGCCGAAATCGAGCAGGATCTGGCTGCGGTGAAGGCCCGGGCAGAGAACGAAACCATCGACCGGGAGGCCATGGATCAAAAAACAGCAGCGCTGCAAAAGGCGCTGCAGGAGGCTCGGGAAAAGGCGGATGGTCAGCGGGATCTGGTAACAAAAATGCGGCTGCGCTTTGCCGAGCTTACCCATGCGCTGGATACCCTGCGCCGGGATAAGGCCCGGCGGGATCAGGAGCTGCTGGGGCTGGATGAAACCCTGCGTCGGCTGGAAAACCAGCGGCAGGAGCGGCAGGCCGCGCTGGCTCAGGCCCAATCCCAGCTTCAGCAGCAGCAGGAGGCCTGCAGCCAGCTGGAAGCGGCGCTTGGAGAGAAGCAGCGGCAGGTGGACGCGCTGGAAGAAAAGCGCCAGGCGCAATCCGCGAAGGAGCGGGAATGCGTCCGTTTGAGCGAGGAAATCCATCGGGCATATGACGACGACAGCGTGAAGCTCCATCGCACGGAGCTGGCCCATGACCGGGCGGAGAACGATCTGAAGGTGATGACGGACCACATTTTCAACACCTATGATCTCACCTATGCCGGGGCGGAGGAATTCCGCACCGAGGGAGCCTTTGATCTGTCTGCAGGGGAAAAGGAGGCCGCGGGCCTGCGGGGACGGATCCGGGAAATGGGCCCGGTAAACGTGGGGGCCATTGAAGAATACGCCTCCACCAAGGAACGCTTTGACGATCTGACCGCCCAGCAGCAGGACCTGACAAAGGCGGAAGAGGATTTGCAGACGCTTATTACCCGGCTGCTCTCCCAGATGGAAAAGCAGTTCGTGGCAGAGTTTGCCAAGCTGGGTGAATATTTCAAGGAAACCTTTGCCCGGCTCTTTGGCGGCGGGCAGGCGGAGCTGCGGCTCACCGATCCGGACGATGCGCTGAACTGCGGCATCGAGATCATCGCCCAGCCCCCGGGAAAGAAGCTGCAATTGCTCAGCCTGCTTTCCGGCGGCGAGCGGGCGCTGACGGCCATCGCCATTCTCTTTGCCATGCTCAAGCTCAAGCCCACGCCCTTTTGCATTCTGGATGAAATCGAGGCGGCGCTGGACGAAGCCAACATCGGATACTTTGCGGATTATCTGGCCGAGTACGCCAGGTCCACCCAGTTTGTGGTGGTCACCCACCGCAAGGGCACCATGGAGCGCTGCGATTCGCTGTACGGCGTGGCCATGCAGGAACGGGGCGTATCGGGCATGGTATCGGTGAATTTGCAGGATTATGAATAAACCATCAGCCAAGAAGGAGGAAATCGCATGGGATTTTTTCAGCGACTGAAGCAGGGCCTGACCAAGACCCGGGGCGGCCTGACGGACAAGGTGGACGAACTGGTGAAGAACACCCAGGTGGTGGACGAGGATTTTTATGACGAACTGACCGATATACTGATTCTGGCGGATGTGGGCATGGCGGCCACTACGGAAATCATGGATAAGCTGCGTCAGCGGGTGAAGGAGCAAAATGTGAAGGACGCGGATCGGGCCAGGGAAATCTTCAAGCAGATTCTGGTGGAGGAAATGAACATCCCCCGGCCGCCGCTGAAATGGCCCATGGTGATGTTTGTGGTGGGGGTAAACGGCGTTGGCAAAACCACCACCATCGGCAAGCTGGCCCTGCGGTTTCAGGAAATTGGCCGCAGCGTGATGCTGGCCGCGGCAGATACCTTCCGCGCCGCCGCCGATGAGCAGCTGGCCGTCTGGGCGGAGCGGGCCAAAGTGCCCATCATCCGCCATCAGGAGGGCAGCGATCCCGCTGCCGTGGTATACGATGCGGTGCAGGCCGCCAAGGCCCGGAATATTGATCTGCTGATCGTGGACACCGCCGGACGGCTGCACAACAAAAAGAACCTGATGGATGAGCTGTCAAAAATGCGCCGGATTATCGACCGGGAGTATCCCGAGGCGGAAATGCGCTGCATGCTGGTGCTGGACGCCACCACCGGCCAGAACGGCATTCAGCAGGCCAAGCAGTTTAAGGAAGCAGTGGAGATCGGCGGCATTATTCTCACCAAGCTGGACGGCACCGCCAAGGGCGGCGTGGCAATCGCTATCCGCCGGGAGCTGAATGTGCCGGTATGGTACATTGGCGTGGGCGAGGGAATTGATGATCTGCAGGCCTTTGACGCCAAGGAATTTGTGAACGCATTGTTTTAATCCCGTCCCTGTGCTACAATAGGCCCTGCCCGGCAGGAAGGCGGGGCAATGATGGAGTGGTTTTTCATGACGCGCTTGCTGCGCCTGTTTTCCCGGAAGCCTGCATTTTCAGATGAAAAGCTGGATCTGATTCTGTCCGATGAGGATGTGGCCGACGCAGAATGCGGTATTCTGGACGGCTATACCTTCCAGATCTATCTGGCTAAAACCCGGAAATACGTGGGTTATGTGAGTCTGCGGCTGGGGGAAAGCCCGGCGCTGTATTATCTGGGGCATATCGGATATCGGATTGAAAAGGAATACCGGGGCAACGGCTATGCGGCCCGGGCATGCCGGCTGATGGTGCCGCTGCTGCAGCGGCTGCAGCTGAGCAGTGTGGTGATCACCACCAACGTGGAAAACATCGCATCCCGGAAAACCTGCGAGCATCTGGGCTGCCAGCTGGAGCGGATTGCGCCTGTGCCGCCGGAATACCGGGTGCTCTGCGCCGGTGCGGAGCAAAAATGCCGCTATATCTGGCGCATCCCCCGCCGCGCATGACCCCATGAAAAACGCATATACTAAACCATGCCGCAGGCAAGGAGGAAACGCAGCCGATGAAACGCATCTGCAACGGGGCGGACGTGTATTATGAGCAGCAGGGAGATCATGGCCCGAAGCTGCTGCTGCTCCATGGATGGGGCTGCTCTACGGCGCTCTTTGCGCCCATCACTCAGGAGCTTGCCAAGGATTACCAGGTCACGGTGATCGATTTTCCCGGCCATGGCCAGTCCGGCCGTCCACCGGAGCCCTGGGGCGTGGGGGATTACGCCGCCTGCGTGGCAGAGCTGATGAACGCGCTGGGCCTGGCTCCCTGCGATATCATCGCCCATTCCTTTGGCGGACGGGTGGCGCTGTATCTGGCGGCGAATCGGCCGGAGCTTGTGAAACGGCTGGTGATTACCGGCGGCGCGGGGCTGAAAAATCCACCCACCCCGGAGCAGCAGAAGCGCAGCGCGCAGTTTCAGAAAAAGAAGAAGCTGCTGGAAGGACTGGGGCGCGTTCCGCTGTTTCGCGGCCCGGTGAATCAGGCCATGGAAAAGCTGCGGAAAAAGTATGGCTCCGCAGATTATAACGCGCTGGATGCGGACATGCGCGAGACGTTCGTGAAGGTGATTTCAGAGGATCTGCGGCCGCTGCTGCCGAAAATTCATGCATCCACGCTGCTGGTCTGGGGCGAAAAGGATACGGCTACCCCCCTGTGGATGGGCCAGGCCATGGAACGGGAAATCCCCGATGCGGGATTGGTGCTCTTTGAAAACGACGATCATTTTGCCTATCTGCATCAATGGCCCCGGTTCGTGGCCGTGGTGCGGGCGTTTCTCAAATAAGGAGGCAGGCGAATGGGCCTGATGGAATTCTGGATTGCCGCGCTGGGGCTGACGGCGGGGCTGACGCTTTCTTCCCGGCGGCTGATGCATTATTTCCAGCTGGAAAGCTATCAGTTTCATGGATACTTCAAAACGATCCTGCGCCAGTGGAAAAAAGCGATGCTGCCCTGCCTGGCGCTGGCGGCCTTTGGCGCGTTGGCCGGTGTGCTGGGGCAGGTTGTCAGCGGCGGACGGCTTCCCCTGCGTCCGGGGGATGCGGCGGCGGGCTGGCTGCGGGCGCTGCTTGGCGCCATTGTGCTGGCGGCGCTGCTGGTGCTGGGCGGCTGGCTGATGCGCCGGGAGGCGATGAAGGCGGCCGAAAAGAAAAAGTTCGCCCTCACGGCGCGAATGAAGCGGCTGTACGCCGTTCATGCGTTGGCGCTGCTGGGGCTTTCCTGTGGGTTTTGTCTGGGCTTCGGGCTTCCCATGTGGGCTGCTTCGGCGATTCTCGCGGCTTTGCTGCCCCTTGTGGCAGCGCTTTCGGCGGTACTGGCTTTGCCCATCGAAAAGCTGATTTTCTTCCTGTATTTTCATGACGCGGAAAAGAAACTGCTGGAAAATGACCGGTTGATTCGCATTGGCATCACCGGCAGCTACGGCAAAACCAGCACCAAATTTGTGCTGGCTACC
This sequence comes from uncultured Clostridia bacterium, assembly GCA_934630705.1. Classification (GTDB taxonomy): domain Bacteria; phylum Bacillota; class Clostridia; order Christensenellales; family Aristaeellaceae; genus RUG563. The sequence continues at coordinate 48,797 of CAKTWP010000003.1, forward strand.
ATTCTGTCCCAGAAATACAATGTGCTGGCCACCCCCGCGTCCTTTAACACGCCCATGGGCGTGACCCGGATTATCCGGGAGCGGCTTCAGCCCTCCCATCAGGTGTTTATTGGGGAAATGGGCGCTCGGCATGTGGGGGAAATCAAGGAGCTGTGCCGCCTGGTGCATCCTCAGATCGGGCTGCTGACCGCCGTGGGCCCCCAGCATTTGGACACCTTCAAAACCATCCAGCGGATTGAGCATACCAAGTATGAGCTAATCGAGGCGCTGCCGCCTGACGGACTGGCGGCGTTTCTGGATGACGGCGATATTGTGACCCGGCTGTATCGCCAGACCAGCGGCAAGGAAAAGCTGCTGGCGGGCCCGGAAGGCAGCGACGCATGGGCTACGGATGTGCGTGTTTCCCAGGAAGGCAGTCATTTTCTTTTGCATCTGGGGGACTGGGAACCCATCCCCTGCGATACCAGGCTGCTGGGCGAGCATAACATCAGGAATATCCTGCTCTCCGCTGCCGTTGCCAGGCGCCTGGGGCTGAGCCGGGCTGAAATTGCCCGGGGCGTGGCCGCGCTGCAGCCCGTGGAGCATCGGCTGCAGCTGCTGCGGTCTGCGGGGGGGATCACGGTGATTGACGACGCATTTAACACCAATCCCCGTTCCAGCAGGGCGGCGCTGGATGTGCTTTCCTCTTTCTCCGGGCGGCGGGTGATCGTCACGCCGGGGATGGTGGAGCTGGGCAAGGACGAAGAAAAATACAACCGGAAATTTGGGGAATACATGGCCGGGAAGGTGGATCTGGCGGTGCTGGTGGGAAAGAAACACACCCAGCCCATTCTGGACGGCCTGCTGGCCAGGGGCTTTTCCCGGGAAAACGTGCATGTGGTTTCGTCGCTGAATGACGCGGTGACGCTGGCGAATCAGTTTCTGCGGCCCGGCGACGTGGTGATGTATGAAAATGATCTGCCCGACCATTACAGCGAGGGCTGAGGGGAGGAAATGAACATGGGCAAAATGCAGCTGGGCGTGATTTTTGGCAGCCGCACCTGCGAGCATGAGGTGGCGATCATCAGCGCAGTGCAGCTGATGCGGAATGTGAACCGGGAAAAATACGATGTGATTCCTATCTATATCAGCCAGAAGGGTGAATGGTTCACCGGCGATGCGCTGATGGATATCAAGACCTATACCCCTTTCGATCCCTTCATGAAGGGCATCCTGCCGGTGCATCTGGATCTGACTGCCGGTTCCGGTGCGCTGCTGCATTATGAGCCCGCCAAGGGCCTGCTGGGCGGCGGCAAGGAGAAAGTGGTGGCCCGGCTGGATTGCGTGATTCCCGTGATGCATGGGCTGCATGGGGAAGACGGCTCCCTGCAGGGCCTGCTGGAGCTGGCAGACATCCCCTATTCCTCCACCGGCGTGACGGGCTCTGCCGTGGGCATGGACAAGATCACCATGAAGCGCTTTTTCCGGGGCATGGGATACCCCGTGCTGCCGGACTGTGCCATGACCCGCGCTCAATGGGAGCAGGATCAGGCGGCATGCGTGAAGCGTGTGGAGGAAGCGCTGCCCTATCCCGTGTTTGTCAAGCCCGCCTGCCTGGGCTCGTCTATCGGCGTGAGCCGGGCGGATGACCGGGCGGCGCTGATGGATGCGCTGAACCTGGGCTTTTCCTATGACCGCCGGGTGCTCATCGAGCAGGGATTGGATAAGCCCATTGAGGTGAATTGCTCCGTGCTGGGCTATGATGGGAAGCGGCGCGCATCCGTGCTGGAAATGCCCAATTCCGGGGCGGGATTCCTGGACTTTTCTGAAAAATATCTGGCTGGGAGCACCGGCAGCAAGGGCATGGCCAGCCTGAAGCGGATCGTGCCTGCGCCCATCGGCGAGGAATTGACCCATGCGCTGCAGGCGCTGTCCCTGGACATTTTCGATGCCATGGACTGCAAGGGCGTGGTGCGGATTGACTACATGCTGGATCGCCACAGCGACCATTATTACATTACCGAGATCAACACCATTCCAGGCTCTCTGGCCTATTATCTCTGGGCGGAAACCGGGCTGCCTTACAGCCAGCTGATTGACGAGATGGTGGACTGCGCCCTGCGCGCTTTTGCCGAAAAGAAGCGCAACAGCTTTGCCTTTTCTTCGGACATTCTCTCCGGCGTGGTGCTGGGCGGCAAAAAGGGCGGCAAGCTGAAGCTGTAAGTGTGAGAAAAATATGCTGCGGGAGGGGCTTTGACTCAAAAAAGCCTTCTCCCGTATTATTGATGATGTGTCAAGGAAAAATGCTTGACAAACGACGCGAAATGTGTATAATAGATAAAGCGTCAAGGAGTAAACCTTGACAGGAGGATGCCATGGCCCGTGAAGCATTAGCCGCAATGGAAAAGAAAGTGTCCCTTTCCTGGATGCTGGCTTTCTATGGGGAGCTGCTGACGGAGAATCAACGGGAAATGGCACGCCTGTATTGGGAAGAAGATCTGACCCTGGCGGAAATCGCCCAGCAGTTTTCGGTAAGCCGGCAAAGCGTGCATGATACCGTGAGCCGCACCGAGAAGCAGCTGGAAGCGCTGGAAGAAAAGCTGGGGCTGATGCGCCGGTTTCGGGCCATGGAGGAAGGGCTTCAGGCCTGTGCCCGGGAGCTTTCCCAGATTGAAGCAACCAGAGAATCGCAGCCCCATCTAACGGCAGCCCGCCGCTGGGTGGATGCTTTACTGGATCAGGAGGAGCAATAATTATGGCCTTTGAAGGGCTCTCCGAAAAACTGCAAAACGCCTTCAAAAAGCTCACCGGAAAAGGCAAATTGACCGAGCAGAACATCAGGGACGCCATGCGCGAGGTGCGGATGGCCCTGCTGGAAGCGGACGTCAATTACCTGGTGGTGAAGGATTTTATTAAAAAGGTCACCGAGCGGTGCATCGGCGCTGAGATTCTGGCCAACCTGAACGCAGGCCAGCAGGTTATCAAGATCGTCAATGACGAACTGACCGCGTTGATGGGCGGCTCCAACGCCAAGCTCACCTGGTCGTCCTCGGTGCCCACGATTTACATGCTCTGCGGCCTGCAGGGCGCCGGTAAAACCACCATGGCCGCCAAACTGGCCGGGTATCTCACCAAGCAGGGCAAAAAGCCCATGCTGGCCGCCTGCGATATTTATCGCCCTGCCGCCATCAAGCAGCTGCAGGTGGTGGGCGAGCAGGTGGGGGTTCCGGTGTTCGAGAAGGGCACTCAAAGCCCCGTGAAAACCGCCAAGGAAGCCATTGAATATGCCCGGTATTATGGCCGGGATGTGCTGATTGTGGATACCGCCGGCCGACTGCATATTGATGAAGGGCTGATGCAGGAGCTGCAGGAGGTTAAGGCTGCCATCCATCCCCAGGAAATTCTGCTGGTGGTGGACGCCATGACCGGCCAGGACGCGGTGAACGTGGCCAAGACCTTTGATGAAAAGCTGTCCATTGATGGTGTAATCATTACCAAGCTGGACAGCGATACCCGCGGCGGCGCGGCGCTGTCGGTTCGCGCGGTGACAGGCAAGCCCATCAAGTTTGTGGGCACCGGCGAAAAGCTGGGGGACATTGAGCCCTTCCATCCCGAGCGCATGGCGTCCCGGATCCTGGGCATGGGCGATATTCTGACCCTTATCGAAAAGGCCGCCGCCACGGCGGATGCCGAAGCCGCTGAAAAGCTGCAGGCAAAAAAGAATCCCGCCGATTTCGATCTGGCTGATTTCCTGGATCAGATGAAGCAGATCAAGAAAATGGGTCCGCTGCAAAACGTGCTGGGCATGCTCCCGGGCATCGGCAGCAAGCTCAAGAATGTGGAAGTAGATGAAAACGCCTTCAAAAAGCCGGAAGCCATCATCTGCTCCATGACCCCCAAGGAACGCCATAATCCCGGTATCCTTAACGCCTCTCGCCGCAAGCGTATCGCCGCCGGCGCAGGCGTGACGGTGCAGGATGTGAACGCCCTCATCCGCCAGTTTGAGCAGATGCAGAAAATGATGAAGCAGATGATGGGCAACAAGAAGGCCGCATTCCGGGCCATGCGGAACATGAATATCAGGTAAGCCCGGCACAAACACACTCGCGGTTATCATATTCAGTATGATTACCATAGATTACTTCAAAATCAGGGAGGAACAATTACCATGGCCGTGAAGATTCGCCTCAAGAGAATGGGTATGAAGAAGCATCCTTTCTATCGCATCGTGGTTGCCGATGTGCGCAGCCCCCGCGATGGCCGGTTCATCGAAGAAATCGGTTACTATGATCCCATGAAGCAGCCCGCCGAAATCAAGGTGGACAATGAAAAGGCTGCCCAGTGGATGAAGAACGGCGCGCAGCCCACTGACACCGTGCGCACCCTGCTCAAAAAGTCCGGCGCCATCGAGGGCTGATTGCCTGATTGATGCAAGCGCAGAAAGGGAAATCCATGCGGGAACTTGTCCTTTTTCTGGCAAAATCGCTGGTGGATCAGCCCGATGCCGTGCAGGTGATGGAAACGGAAGGCCCGGAAGCCATCATTCTGGAGCTGACCGTAGCTCCGGACGACATGGGCAAAGTGATCGGCAAGCAGGGCCGGATTGCCAAGGCGATCCGCACGGTGGTCAAGGCCGCCACGGATAAGACCTCCAAGCCGGTGTTTGTGGAAATCCAGTGAGAATGAAGCGGGCGGCAAGCTGCTGCCCGCTTTTTCTCGATCTTTCATTATCCTATGGAACAAGGAGAACAGCACATGCTGTCTGCATATTTATTGATTGGCCAGGTGCTTCGGCCCCAGGGCGTGCGCGGCCAGGTAAAGGTTCGCCCGGATACCGGCGATCCCGATCGGTTTGAGGCGCTGGATTTCGTCTATATCCATCAGAAGGATGGAACCTATGAGCGAATTTCCGTGGATGAAGTAAGCGTTCGGGAGGACGCAATCTACCTTCGGCTGAATGGCGCGTCCACTCGGGAAGAAGCCGAAGCCCAGCGCAACTGGATGCTGTATGTGGACCGCGCCCATGCCCGGGAGCTGGCGGAAAACGAGACCTTCATCTGCGATCTGATCGGCTGCAAGGCCGTGGATCGTCAGGGCAATGAGCTGGGCACGGTAACGGATGTGCTCCAGCCTGGCGGGAACGACGTTTATGTGATTCAGACGCCCAAGGGCGAAATGCTGCTGCCGGCGCTGATGCATGTGGTGCCTAAGGTGGATACGGCGAACGGCCGAATTACCATCAATGAGGACCGGCTGCCCGAAGTGGCTGTGTGCAGCTGGGAGACGTAAAAAGGAGAAAACCAATGAAACGGATTCTTTTTCAGGGCGATTCCATTACCGATGCGTACCGAAACCGCGAAATGCCCGATATGCTCAATGGCATGGGCGAAGGATACCCGCATCTGCTCAAGGCGCGGCTGGGCATGGATTATCCCGGCCAGTTTGAATGCCAGAATCGGGGCATCAGCGGCAACAGGGTGGTGGATATTTACGCCCGGATCAAGCGGGATCTGATCAATCTGGCCCCGGATTATCTGAGCACGCTCATCGGCGTGAACGACGTATGGCATGAGCTGGGCGGCCGCCATGACGGCGTGGATGCGGATAAATTCGAGATGGTGTACGATCTGCTGCTGACGGAAGTGCAGCGTGGGCTGCCCCAGGTGAAGCTGATCGTGCTGGAACCCTTCGTGCTGCAGGGGAGCGCTACGGTGAATCCGGACGAGCCTGAGCGTTGGGAAGCCTTCTCCCGGGAAGTGCCCCTGCGAGCGGCGGCGTCCCGGCGGGTGGCTGAAAAGCATGGCGCGGTGTTTATTCCGCTCCAGGAAAAATTTGAAGCCCTTTGCACCCGGGCGCCAGCGAGCCATTGGCTGGTGGACGGCGTGCATCCCACGGCCATGGGCCATGAAATGATCGCCCGGGAATGGATGAAGGCCTTTCGCCAGATCATGGATTAACGGCTCCAAGCCCTGCATTTTCCTAAAGGAGACGCGGCAATGACCATCGATATCCTCACGATTTTCCCCGAAATGTTTGAAAGCGTGCTGGGCGCCAGTATTTTGGGCCGCGCCCGGGAAAAGGGGCTGCTGACCATCGAGGCTACGGACATCCGCCCTTTTTCCACCATGAAGCATAAAAACACGGATGATTATCCCTTTGGCGGCGGAGCGGGGATGCTGATGACCCCGCAGCCCATTGCGGACGCCATCAAGGCGGTCTGCGCCCGGCGGGGAAGCCCATGCGTGAATCTCACGGCGGAGAGGGATGAGACCTCCGCTTCCGAAGAGGAAGCCGTCCGCCCGGCCAAGCGGATTTATCTGTCCCCCCGGGGCGTGCCTTTCACCCAGCAGCTGGCCCAGCAGCTGGCGAAGGAGGAACATTTGATTCTCCTTTGCGGCCATTACGAAGGCGTGGATCAGCGGGTGCTGGACAAGTACATCGACCTGGAGATTTCCGTGGGGGATTATGTGCTTACCGGCGGCGAGGTGGCCGCCATGGCGGTGACGGATTGCGTGGCCCGGCTGGTGCCTGGGGTGCTGGGCAGCGAGGAAAGCTCCCATGACGAGAGCTTTTCAGACGCCGGGCTGCTGGAATATCCCCAGTATACCCGCCCCCGGGTGTTTGAGGACATGGAGGTGCCGGAGGTGCTGCTGGGGGGCGACCACGCCAAGATTGCCGCCTGGCGCAGAGAACAGGCCATCGAGACCACCCGTCTGCGCAGGCCGGAGCTTCTGGATAAGGCGCAGCTTACTCCCAAGGAACGCCAGGCGCTTGCGATGCGGGATGCAGAAAAAAAAGCATAAAAGAAACGGGCCGGAGCGAGAATGCATCGCTGCCGGTTCGTTTTTAATGAGCTGAAAGAGATGGGTCGAGCTATGCCGAGGATCTTCGCCATATCAACTACCGTCTCGCCGAGCGGAAGGGCCGTTGACAAAAGCGCGGGGGTAAATCACGCAGCAGCGCAGGAACGTGCCCACCGGAAATCAACTTAACAAGCTGGAAGTTGTACTATTGCAGCCCCATAATAAAGAGTACCAATGCCATGATCGTCAGAACAGTCCAGCCGATATATCTTCCTGCAATTTCCCAATCAGACGGCTCTGCATGGTCGACATTGCGGATCCGAAATGCCAAACTCCAACGGAACAGCTCATCTGCAAACAAAATAGAAATTGTATTGAGAACGCAGATAAACACAGCCCCAAACCATGCAAACCATTCGCCCTTATGTGTCAGCTCGGGAGCGTTCATCAGTTTCAGTATAGTAGCTGCAGATGGCTCCACGGAATCAATTACGTCCCCGTTTTCATCCCTCTCGATCCCATCACTGGTTACATAAGAAAATCCAAAGTTATCTAAGGTTCCGTCCTCATTGTATAGCCAATATGAATCCCCTGTCTCCCAAACACCCCCACGAAACAAAATATCTTCTCCTTGACGAAGCTCCATACCGGTCATATATTCTGCCATTTCTTCGTTCCTCGGAATAGCTGTAGGATCTTCTTTTGCTGTATAAGGGCCATAGGTTTTATCGCCATACTGAAATACAACGGTCTTATCCTTCGACACCGTAAAATGTGCCTGTTTTCCTTGGATTTTACCGGAATACACCGTACTGCCATCTTCTTGACTTGGGACAAGAATTGTGTTCTTATATTCAAATCCAACTTGTGAGATTGTCATGGGATAAATCACCGCAAATACCAGTGCCATAGCAATCATAAATATTAGGACACCCTTTTGATAGCGATTCAAACTTTTGATTTTTTCCATAGTCTCATCTCCCATTCAAATTCCGATTTGTTCATCCGTTTCAATATAGCACGCGTTAAGCTGGATAGCAAGCGGTTTACAAAGGCGCATTTATTGTACTACATTATTGCCCAAAGGCATGCGGTGGCAGTGCTTTTGCCGTACAAAAACCTTTCCATGAATACATCATGGAAGATGCGATGCTGTGAGAAACAAAAATGAAGGGCATGCGCCCTTCATTTCAAATAGCTGATGCGATGCTTGGCGGGGAAAAGGAAAGCTTAATGCCAGTCGATTTCCCACAGCAGGCCCTTGAGAGCATCCAGCGCCACGCGATAGGCCATCACGCCGTCCATCTTCCATTTTTCTTCGGCGGCCTTGCCATCTTCCAGGCTGCGGAAGCCGTTGAAGTCCGTCAGATGGGGCTCCAGAGACAGATAACCTTCGTAACCGGCGGCCTTGAGCTTTGCCAGAATCTCCTTCACCCGGCCATCGCCCCAGCCGGCAGGCGTTACCTGGCCATCCGCCATCCGTGCATCCTTGATATGCACATAGACGATATAGGGCTTCATCATCTCATAGGCTTCCATGGTTTCCTGGCCGCATTGGATGAAGTTGGCGAAGTCAAACACGGCCTTGAAATGATCGCAGCCCAGCTTTTCCATGATTTTCAGACAGCGGGGAGGAATGTCGCCGTAGATGTGCTTTTCGTTTTCATGCAGCAGCACCACGTCCTGCTCCTTAGCGTATTCCACCAACCGGGCCAGGCGGGCCATCACTTCGTCTTCGTACTTGTCCGCTTCGCCTTCGGGCACAAAGAAGCTGAACATGCGGATGTACCGCGCGCCGAACACCTTGCACAGGGCCACCACATTCTTGAACACTTCAAAATGGGGCTCGAAATCATCGGTGATCTTGATCTTGCCGATGGGGGAGCCGATGGAGGAAACATGCATGCCCTTGGCGTCCAGCTTCGCCTTGAGGACCTTGGCCTCTTCGGGAGAATAGGTCTGAATGCCGCGGCCATCCACGCCGCGAATTTCAATGGCCTTCACACCGCAGGCGCTGGCCACTTCCAGCTGTTTGTCAAAATTCTGGTCAATCTCATCGGAAAAACCGGTCAAAATCAGATGCTGCATTGTCGATTCATCCTTCCTGTACCCTGCTTTTTCAAAGGCAGCGGCTTAACCGCATCCTTTTTCTATTCTATTCTATCACAGATGCACGCATTTCCGCAAGCACTTTTCTGCATGGCGCAGGTCTTTTTTGAAATCAGCCTTGTTTTTGGTATGGAAAAATGATATACTTGGATGAGATTGGGGCGCGCAGGCGTCCTTTCTATTTTCGCAGTTGCATGCAAAGGAGCGGCTATGGCAGGCAATGATAAGGCGCAGCTGTTTGAGCGCACACCGGTGCCCAGGGCGGTATTGACGCTGGCGATTCCCACGGTGCTCAGCAGCCTGGTGATGGTCATTTACAATCTGGCGGACACGTATTTCGTGGGCATGCTGAATAATCCCTTTGAAAATGCGGGCGTCACACTGGCCGCGCCGGTGCTGCTGGCGTTCAACGCGGTGAATAATCTGTTCGGCGTGGGCAGCTCCAGCATGATGAGCCGGGCGCTGGGGGTGAAGGATTATGAAACCGTACGTCGCAGCTCCGCCTTCGGGTTTTATTGTGCGCTGCTGAGCGGGCTGTTGTTTTCCCTGATGTATATGATGTTTCAGGGTCCTTTGCTTCAGGTACTGGGTACGGCGGAGGACACGGTTCGCCCCACGGCGGAATACCTGAAATGGACGGTGAGCTTCGGGGCGGCGCCGTCCATTCTGAACGTGGTGCTGGCGTATTTGGTGCGGGCCGAGGGCGCGTCGCTGCATGCCAGCATCGGCACCATGAGCGGCTGTGTGCTGAACATGATTTTGGATCCTGTCTTCATTTTGCCCTGGGGGCTGGATATGGGCGCTGCCGGGGCAGGCCTGGCCACCTGCGTCTCCAATTGCTTTGCATGCCTGTATTTCTTCGTTTTACTGGCAGTGAAACGGGGAAACACGTATGTGTGCGTAAAGCCGTCTGCGTTTAAGCCCACCCGGGAAATCGTGAAGGGCGTATGCGGCGTGGGGATTCCCGCGTCCATTCAAAACCTGCTGAACGTGACGGGCATGACGGTGCTGAACAACGCCGTTTCCGCCTTTGGCTCGGAGGCTGTGGCGGCCATGGGCATTGCCCAGAAGGTGACCATGATTCCCTGGGAGGTGTCTTTGGGCTTTTCTCAGGGCGTGATGCCGCTGGTGGGGTATAATTATTCGGCCCGCAATGGAAAACGCATGAAGGACGCCGTTCTCTATACAGCCAAGCTGATGATGATCATCATGGGCGTTTCCACGGTGTTGTTCCTGCTGTTCGCGCCGCAGCTGATTGGCGCGTTTATGAATAACGCCGTGATTGTGGAATATGGCGCGGCGTTCATGCGCGGTCTTTGCCTGGCGCAGCCCTTCCTTGCGATGGATTTTCTGGCACTGGGCGTGTTTCAGGCCTGCGGCATGGGCCGATGGTCGCTGCTGTTTGCCTTTCTGCGCAAGATCGTGCTGGAGATTCCCGCAATGCTGCTGCTCAATTCCCTGTTTCCCATGTATGGCCTGGCCTATGCGCAGCTGTGCGCCGAGGTGATTCTGGCTACGGCCGCCGTGCTGTTTCTGCGGCGAATCTTCCAGAGCGTCAGCGGACGAACGGGGGCTTCAGAAACGTGATGCTGTAATCGGAAACCCTTCAGCACAGGGCTCATTGCAGTCATGTGCTTTTTGATTGCAATTTGACCGAATGTGCAGGGGAGTATCTTGAAAAACAACTCTAAATTGTTTATAATGAAAAGGAAAAAAACAAACGGGAGGAAGGCCCATGAACCATCCTGCGCCGCTGCAAAAGCTTCAAATCACGGATGCGTTCTTTTCAAGACGTATCCGGCAAATGCGCGATATTTCCATTCCTTACATGTGGGAAGCACTGAACGATCGCATCCCGGATGTTCCACCCAGCGGCTGCATCGCCAATCTGCGCGTGGCGGCAGGGGAGACACAGGGCGCGTTTATCGGCTGCGTGTTTCAGGACAGCGATTTGTGGAAATGGATTGAGGGCGTGGCATATGCTCTGGCCGCAAAGCGGGATGATGGGCTGGAAGCCCAGGCGGACGCGGTGATCGCCCTGGCCGGGAAAGCCCAGCAGCCGGACGGCTATCTGGATACATATTATATCATCAATGGGCTGGATAAGCGCTTCACCAACCTGCGGGATCATCACGAGCTGTATGTGGCCGGGCATATGTTTGAGGCGGCCTGTGCATATGAAGAAGCCACTGGGAAGCGGATGCTGCTGGAGATTGCCTGTCGCTTTGCCGATTGCATTGACAGGCATTTTGGCCCCGGCCCGGAACAGTGCCATGGCTATCCGGGGCATGAGGAAATAGAACTGGGGCTGGCGCGGTTGTATCGCGCCACAGGCCATGAGCGCTATCTGCGGCTGGGCCTGTATTTTCTGGATCAGCGGGGCCGTCAGCCCTATTATTTCGATCAGGAGGCCTTGGCCCGCGGGGAAAAGCTGCCGAACCAGCGCCGGAATCAGTGGCAGACGTATGCCTATTTTCAGGCGGAAATGCCGGTGCGGCAGCAGGAGAAAGCGGCGGGCCATGCGGTGCGCCAGGGCTATCTGCTTAGCGGCATGGCGGATATTGGCACGCTGGCTGGGGATCAGGAACTGGTGGATGCGGCCCGGCGGGTGTTTGACAATATCGTAACCCGGCAAATGTATATTACCGGCGGCGTAGGGGCGACCCATGTGGGCGAGGGCTTTTCCCTGGATTATGATTTGCCACCGGAGCGCTGTTATAACGAAACCTGCGCCTCCATCGCGCTGATCATGACGGCGGCAAGGCTGAATCGGATTGCGCCGGACGGGCGATACGGCGATGTGATTGAACGGGCGCTGTATAACGGCATTTTGTCCGGCATTTCTCTGGACGGAACCAAGTATTTCTATATGAACCCCTTGGAGGTTTGGCCGGAGCGCTGCGAAAAACGGCAGGACATGGCGGTTGACGATCAGCGTCAGGGGTGGTTCGGCTGTGCCTGCTGCCCGCCGAATCTGCTGCGCACGCTGACGGGATTGGGCCAATATGTGTATACGCTGGCGAATGACGCGCTTTATGTGGATCAGTACATTGCGTCCCAGCTGGATGCAGCCCTGCAAGGCGGGACGGTTCATCTGGCAATGGCCTCCGGCATGCCCTGGACGGGTAAGGTAACGCTGCGGCTGGAGATGGACGCGCCGCAGGCGTTTACCCTTGCCCTGCGCATTCCTGCGTGGACCCATAACGCCGCCATCGCCCTCAATGGTCAGGCAATCCACTCTGAAATACAAAAAGGATACGCACGGATCAGCCGCACGTTTGTCGGCGGCGATACAATCACGCTGGACTTTTCCATGACGCCGCGCTTTTTGCGGGCCAGCGGCCATGTGCCCAATTACGCAGGAAAGGTGGCATTGGTTCGAGGGCCACTGGTGTATTGTCTGGAGGAAGTGGACAATGGACGGGAATTATGGAATCTGTCTCTTGCGTCGGGAGAAATCTGTGAAAACTGGGAGGAATCGCTGCTGGGCGGCGTGGTGACGCTTGCCTGCCCAGGCAATCGCGAAACGGCGCAGACTGACGCGCTTTACGCGGAGCAGATGCCGGAAGCGCAGCCGGTTTCCCTGCGGTTTGTGCCCTATTATGCCTGGGGCAATCGGGGCAAGGGGGAAATGACGGTCTGGCTGCGTTCCAGGTGAATGAGTAAAGGAGTGGGAAACATGCAGGAAATTCGCATTAACGTAAATCGCAGCAAGGGTGCCATTTCAAAAAATATCTATGGCCATTTTTCGGAGCATCTGGGGCGCTGTGTGTATCAGGGCCTGTTTGTGGGCAAGGATAGCCCCATACCCAATGAAAATGGCATGCGCCGGGACGTGGTGGACGCGCTGCGGCACATTCAGGCGCCGGTGCTGCGCTGGCCGGGCGGCTGCTTTGCTGATGAATACCACTGGCAGGATGGCGTCGGCCCTCAGGAAGGCCGCAAGCGCATGGTGAATACCAACTGGGGCTATGTGGTGGAAGACAATTCCTTTGGCACCCATGAGTTTATGGAGCTGTGCCGTCAGATCGGCTGCGCGCCCTACATCAATGGCAACGTGGGCTCCGGCACCGTTCGCGAAATGGCGGAATGGGTTGAATATCTCAACAGCAACGGGGATTCCACCGTGGTTCGCCAGCGCTGGGCCAACGGCCATCGGGAGCCTTTTCATGTGAAATACTGGGCCGTAGGCAACGAAAGCTGGGGGTGCGGCGGCAATATGCGGCCTGAGTATTATGCGGATGAATATCGCCGCTATCAGACGTATTGCCGCAATTATGGGGACGACCGCCTATACCGCATTGCCTGCGGCCCCAGCGGCGGGGATTACAACTGGACGGAAGTGCTTATGCGTCAGGCGGGACGCTATATGGACGGCCTGAGCTTGCATTATTACACGGTCTGCGGCGATTCCTGGGCGCATAAAGGCAGCGCCACCCAGTTTACATCCCGAGATTACTACCACACGCTGGCCAAGGCCTGGAAAATGGAGGAACTGGTTTCCGGCCACAGCCGGATCATGGACCGTTATGACCCGGAAAAACGCGTGGGGCTGGTGGTGGATGAATGGGGCACCTGGTATGACGTGGAACCCGGCACCAATCCCGGCTTCCTCTATCAGCAGAATACCATGCGGGATGCGATGGTGGCGGCCATTACACTGAATATTTTCAATCATCACTGCGACCGGGTGGCCATGGCTAACCTTGCGCAAACCGTAAATGTGCTGCAGGCGGTGATTCTGACGGACGGCGATCGGATGACGCTCACGCCGACCTACCATGTGTTCGATCTGTTCAAAGGCCATCAGGACGCTAAGGAATTGGACTGCGCCGTTTCCTGCGATACTGCCGGGGAGGGCCCAGATCAGATTGCGTCCATCAGCGCGTCCGCCTCGGAAAAGGATGGACGGATTACATTGACTCTGGCGCACGTTCGGGCCGATCAGGCGGGAGAGGCGCGCCTGCGGCTGGAGGGCTGCCATGCGGGGCGGGTGACCGGACGGATGCTGCAGGGCGATATGCTTGCATTCAATGATTTCGATCGTGCGCCCCTTGCCGTGACGGAATATACAGACTTCTGCGTGGAAAAGGAAGAAATTCTGCTGCGCCTGCCGCCCTGCGCCGTGGTGACGCTGGAAATTGAAAAAGCATGAACGGCCCCCAGCGTCTTTGCCGCAAATGCCTGCTTCAGGATCTGACGGATGAGGCGGAGCTGGCGGAATCCATCCGGGAACTGATTGCGCTGCTTCCCGACGAACAGCGAGCGGATGCTGAAACAATTCGGATGCGGCTGGACGCCTGCAGGGCCTGTGATGTGCTGCATCGCGGCACCTGCGGCCTGTGCGGCTGTTATGTGGAGCTTCGCACGGCAAAAAAATGGATGCACTGCCCACGGGTTCCGGCGCGATGGTAAGGCTGCAATGGCGAAGGGCGCGTTTGCCGCAGTGTTTGAACGGCTGCTGAATCATGCGATCCATGTTCATATTAAAGATAATCCCCGGCGTGGTGCGGCCACGTCGGGGATATTGTTTGTCCGGTAATGCAGGATGCCTTATTCTGCGGCAGGATCGTCAATCTTCAGGGTGTAATAGAAGGTGAACAGCGCTTCATTCTCCGCATTCATGCCGCTTACGGTGATGTCGTACAGTCCGGGCAGCAATTCGGGAATTTCATCGTCGGTGTCAGACCGGGTTTCATAGACGATTTCGCCTGCTTCATCCGCAATCTCAAATCGGAGCCACTGGGCATTCAGCTTCTGCGCAGCTTCCTCCGCCTGCGTTAACTGGGTCTGGAGCGCCTTCACCTGTTCCGTCTGAGCGGACAACTGCTCCTGAACAGCCCTGGTCTGTTCAGCCTGGGCATTGAGCTGCGCTGTCGCTGCATCGGCTTTTTCCTTGGCGTCCAGTTCCAGCGCTTCGAGCTTCGCCTGCAGGACGGTATTCTGCTCCTGCGCGGCAAGGGCAGCCTCCTGCGCCTGGGTCAACTGCGCCTGAAGCGCCTGCGCATGCTCCGTCTGAGCAGCCAACTGCGCCTGAAGGGATTTGGCCTGCTCGGACTGTGCGCTCAGCTGCATGGCCGCTGCATCAGCCTTTTCCTTTGTATCGGCTTCCAGGGCTTCGATCTGGGAGCGGAGAGCGGCGATCTGCTCCTGTGCTGTCTGGGCGGCTTCCTGCGCCGCCTGCTTTACATTCTCCAATTCGGCTTCCTTGGCGGTCAGTGCCGCTGCCGCCGCTTCCGCCTTTTCGGTCAACGCAGTGATCTGCTGGTTTTGCCCCGCATGAAGCTGATCCTTTTCAGAGCCGGCCTGGTTCAGCGTATCCACCTGGGCGGCAAGCTGAGCGATTTCTGCTTCCTTTTCAGCCGCAATGGCATTGGCTTGGGACACTTCCTCTTTCAGCTTGGTGATCTGTGCGTTTTGCTTTTCAATTTCCTGTTCCAGCGCCGCCTTTTCCGCTGTGGCGGCTTCCTTGGCCTGGGTCAACTGCTCTTTTTCAGCGGACAGGCTGGCCAATTGCTCGTCCATGCTCTGCTTTTCGCTCTCCGCCGTTTCCCGCACGGCGTTCAGCGCAGCCAGCTCATCCTTTGCATCTGCAACGGCGGATTCTGCCTGCGCCAGCAGCGCGGCCTTTTCCTGGACCGTTTTTTCCAGCTCGGCTGCTTTGGCTTCCAGCGCGGTCTTTTCCTGGATCGCTTTTTCCAGCTCGGCTGCTTTGGCTTCCAACGCCGCCTTTTCCTCCTGCAGCTGGGCTGCCTGAGCCTGAGCTTCTTCCTTGGCAGCGGTCAGATCGGCGGACAACTGATCGCAGGTGGCCTGCAGCGCGGCCAACGCATCGTCGCTCTCTGCCTTCTGGGCTTTTGCGGCGGCTTCAGCGTCGGTCAGCTTACTCTGTATTGCGGCAATTTCACTGGCTTTCCGATTGACCTCGCTCTCCAGGCTGTTGCGCTGACCGGCCGATACGGCCACCAGCACAACGGCCACCAGAACGACTGCGGCGATGATCCAAATCGATTTTTTCACATGCTTCCTCTCCTTATTCTTCTTATTTCCAGGCGATGGCTTCGCCCGAACGAACCAAAGAAGGCCGTGACGCGCCAACCTCATAAACAGTATATTTGCAGATATGCCATTCTATCCCGTCCGAAAATGAAAACGGATTCTGAACGGATAGAAAAACCGCCCGATGTTAACCGGGCGGCTGCAAACAGGATTATTCTTCTTCGTCCTCGTCCTTCTGCGCATTTTCGATGATCTTCTTGGCGGCGTCCGCAGGCATTTCCTCGTACCGCTCGAAGTTCATGGTGAAGGAACCGCGAGCCTGGGTCATGGACCGCAGGTCAGTAGCATACTTGAACATTTCGCCCATGGGCGCTTCGGCAGTCACGCGCTGCATGCCGTCCACCTGATCCATCCCCATGATGCGGCCGCGGCGCTTGTTCATATCGCCCATGATGTCGCCCATGTATTCATCAGGCACGAACACTTCCACGTGCATGATGGGCTCCAGCAGCACGGGGCTGGCGTCCATGCAGCCCTTCTTATAGGCAATGCGGGCAGCAGTCTTGAACGCCATTTCAGAGGAGTCCACAGGGTGATAGGAGCCGTCATACAGCTTGGCGCGCAGGCCCACCATGGGATAGCCGGCCAGAACGCCCTTGCGGATATTTTCCCGCAGGCCCTTTTCCACGGAGGGGATGAAGTTGCGCGGCACGGCGCCGCCCACAACGGCATCCACAAATTCGAAATCCACATTGGTATCGCCAATGGGGGAGAACTCGATCCACACATCGCCGAACTGGCCATGACCGCCGGACTGCTTCTTATGGCGGCCCTGGCAGGAAACGGTCTTGCGGATGGTTTCACGATAGGGAATCTTGGGATCGCTCAGATTGGCATTGGCGCCAAACTTGGAAGCCAGCTTGTTGCGGATCACGTCCAGATGCAGCTCGCCCTGGCCGGACAGCAGCGTTTCGGTGGTTTCCGCGTTCTTTTCCACCTTGATGGAGGGGTCTTCCTCCTGGAGACGGCTCAGGCCAGAGAACACCTTGTCTTCTTCACCCTGCTTGGCGGCAGAAATGGCCTTGGAAATGCAGGGAGCGGGGAAGGCGATGGGAGCGAAGCGAACGGGATTGGCCGCGTCACACAGGGTATCGCCGGAATTGGTGAACTGCAGCTTGGACAGCGCGCCCAGATCGCCCGCGTTGAGCACATTGACACCGGTCTGCTTCTTGCCGCGCATCACGAACAGGCCGCCGGCCTTTTCAGCCTTATCCGCCGTGGCGTTATACAGGGCGGTGGCGGGGGTGATGGAGCCGGAGCAAACCCGGAACAGGGACAGCTTGCCCACAAACGGGTCGGCAATGGTCTTATAAACGAAAGCGGAGAAGGGCGCATCATTGGTGCAGGCGCGCTCCACCTTTTCGCCGGTCTTGGGATTCTCGCCTTCCAGCTTGGCGCTCTTGGGGGAATGGAGATAAACGCTCATCACGTCCAGCATCTTGGCGATGCCAACGCCGGTGGTGGCAGAGCAGGCGACAACGGGAACGATGGTGCCGTTCTGCATGCCGGCGCGGAAGCCGGAGAGGATTTCCTCGTGGGTCAGCTCTTCGCCGTCCAGATACTTCATCATCAGCTCGTCGTCAGCGCCGGCGGCGGCTTCGGTGATTTCTTCCATGGCAGAGGAGATGGCGGAAGCCATATCGGCGGGCACGGGCACTTCCTTAATGCCCTTGCCGGCGCCTTCATAGGCCTTGTTTTCCAGCACGTTCACCACGCCCTTGAAGGAAGCGCCGGCACCGATGGGCAGCAGCATGGGCACCACGGAGGAGCCGAACTTATCCCGCAGCTGATCCACAACCTTCTGATAATTGGCGTTTTCGGTATCCATCCGGTTGACGATAAACATCCGGCAGACGTTATTCTTCTTGGAATAATCCCAGGCCTTTTCGGCGCCCACGGACAGGCCGCTTACTGCGCCTACCACGATCCCTGCGGTTTCCACAACGCGCAACGCGCCCACCATTTCGCCAATAAAATCGAAATAACCGGGAACATCGATCACATTGATCTTCGTGCCCTTCCATTCAACGGGCGCCACAGCGGCGCTGATGGAAATTTTACGTTTGATTTCTTCGGGGTCAAAGTCCGTAGTGGCGGAGCCATCTTCCACCCGGCCCTGACGATCCACATGCCCCGCGGCAAAAAGCATCGCTTCGGTCAGCGTGGTTTTGCCCTCGGAGCCATGCCCGATCAGGGCGATATTGCGAATGTTTTCTGTTTTGTAGTCAGCCATGTTGGTTCCCCCTATAAATTCATTTGAAATGATCAACACAAGTTTAATCACACACAAACAGTATTTTACCAGATAATACGGGAAATTACAAGCCATTTATTCCAAAAGATTTTCAAATGAATTTCGGCGTTTTTTTGTAGAAAATAGCGCAAAGGGCCCTTATTTTTTCCCAAATTCTTGGGCATCCATGCAGAAAAACACACCGGGTTATTCCGCCACGATCAGTTCCACATGGCCCTCCTCCAGCCGCTGGGTATAGGGTTGGGAAGGAATCTGGTCGGTGATGACGGTGTCAAAGGCATCCAGCGGGGCAAACGTCATCAGGCCGGTCACCCCGAATTTTTCGGCGGCCACCAGCAGCACCTTCTTCTCGCTGCATTCCATGGCGCATTTTTTGATTTCATATTCCATGGGGCTGGAATTGGTGACCCCATGGGTGGATACGCCGGTAGCGGCCATAAACGCGATGCGGATATTATACCGCCGCAGGGAGCGAACCGTTTCATCCCCGGTAAAGGAATTGGTTCGCCGGCGCAGCTGCCCGGGCAGGGCGATCACATTGATATTGTCATAGGGCAGCGCCGCCATGATAACGCCCAGGCTGTTGGTCACCACCGTCAGTTCCCGCCGGTCCTTGATGTAATCCATCATTTGCAGGGTAGTGGTGCCGCTGTCCATAAAAATAATGTCCTTATCCCCAACCAACTCAGCCGCCTGACGGCCGATGGCCACCTTTTCTTCCTCTTTACTAATCCGCCGCACGTCATAAGGGGTGAGCGTCTGATCGGGCCGGCGGGCGCAGACCCCGCCATACACCTTTTCCGCCGCGCCGGTCTGAATCAGCGTGGCCACATCCCGGCGTACGGTGTTCATGGAAACCTGAAAATGCTCCTTGAGTTCTTCCATGGTGGCCGTTCCATGGGCGGCAATATATTGCGCCATTTCCTGAATACGATTGGTTTTCATGGCGGTTCCTCCTCTTTTGTTCGTATTTATTGTTTTTATTGTACCACGTTTTTTTGTTTTGTAAAGGTTCAAATGCATAAATCATGGGTATATCTTGAATGAAAAGAACAAAGATTGCATACATCGTTCACCGGCCGAAAGAACCCTGCAAGGAAGCGGAAGGCCTGGAAAGCATGGCGAAAGCAGAACGGAATATTTGCTCATTTTTCCCATAGGCGAATGGAAGCTTTCTTTGCTCCCGCATAAAACGGCGCGCAGCATCGGAGGGGAAAAGGGGCATTCAGACGGATTTTTCGTCAAAAAAACGGCTTTAGCAGAAAATGCGGCATAAAGTTGCTTTCAGGTATGGCTTTTTTGGCGAAACTATCTTATAATGGAAAAGACAAAGAAAAAACAACCGCGAGAGGGGTTGGAGCATGGTATTCAGCGTACAGCGGGCGAGCATATGGAAACGGATTTCGGCGTTTCTGTTTGATTTTATTTTGCTGGGCATCGTAACGGTGCTGTTTGCGTTTCTGCTTTCGGCCGTGCTGGGCTATGACGGATACGCAAATACGCTGAGCCAGTGCTATGATCGCTACAGCGCGGAATACGGCGTGGATTTTCAAATGTCTCTGGCGCAATACGATCAGCTGACGGAGGAAGGATCCCGGCAGCTGGACGCGGCGTATCAGGCTCTGGGGGCGGATGCGGACGCGGTCTACGCCTATGAAATGCTTATGCGGCTAACGCTGATTATCCTGTCGGTGAGCATGCTGCTGGGGCATCTGTCGCTGGAGCTGCTGGTGCCCAGGCTTCTTGGCAACGGGCAGACCCTGGGGAAAAAAATCTTCAGCCTGGGTGTGATGCGGCAGGATGGGGTGCGGCTCAGCGGTCTGTCCCTTTTCGTGCGCACAGTTCTGGGGAAATACACCATTGAAGCCATGGCGCCGGCGCTGATTCTGCTGATGCTGTATTTTGGCATGCTGGGGCTGGCGGGCACCATTGTGCTGCTGTTTCTTTTGCTGCTGCAGGTGGTTCTCACCCTGGCCACCCATTTCCATACGCCCATTCATGATCTGCTGGCGGGCACCGTGGTGGTGGATTTGCCCAGCCAGATGATTTTCGACAGCCCGGAAGCCATGATCGCCTACAAGGAAGCGCGTCAGGCGGAAAGGGCTGCCGCCCAGCCCTATTGACGGCCGATTCACAAAGGAAAACTGTTCCAAGGAAAGGGGTTATCCATGAAGATTGTTTTGCAGAACCTGACCAAGATTTTCCCCAGCCGCAATAAGAAATCCGGCGAAGAAGTGGTGGCCGTAAGCGATTTCAGCTTTGAAATCCCGGACGGCAAGCTCATCGGCCTGCTGGGCCCCTCGGGCTGCGGCAAGAGCACCACGCTGTACATGATCAGCGGCTTGCAGAAGCCCACCTCCGGAAAAATATACTTTGGCGATAACGATGTGACCGAGCTATCCACCGAAAAACGGGGGATCGGCCTGGTGTTCCAGAATTACGCCCTGTATCCCCACATGACGGTGCTGCAAAACATCCTGTTCCCCCTGCAGAATCTGACCGGGCCGGACAAGCTGACCAAGCAGCAGATGTTGGACCGGGCCTATGAAGCGGCCCGGCTGGTACAGATCGACGGGCTGCTGGACCGCAAACCCAGCGAGCTTTCCGGCGGCCAGCAGCAGCGGGTGGCCATTGCCCGGGCGCTGGTGAAAATGCCCAGGGTGCTGCTGCTGGACGAACCCCTGTCCAATCTGGACGCCCGGCTGCGGCTGCAGACCCGGGAGGAAATCCGCCGTATCCAGAAGGAAACGGGGATTACCACCGTGTTCGTCACCCACGACCAGGAAGAAGCCATGTCCATTTCCGATATGATCGTGGTGATGAAGCTGGGCGTGATTCAACAGATTGGCAAGCCCCAGGAGGTGTATGATGATCCGGCCAACCTGTTCGTGGCCAAGTTTCTGGGCACGCCGCCCATCAACGTGTTCTCCGGCCGCGTGGAGGCCGGGCGGCTGTATATCGGTTCGGACGATGTGATGGCCGTGGCCGGCGTTCCCGATCAGGAAGTGACGGTGGGCATCCGGCCCGAGGGCTTTGTGCCGGACGAAAAGGGCGCGCTTGCCTGCAAGCTGAGCAACGTGGAAGTGATGGGCCGGGATGTGAGCGTGGTGTCCACGCATCCAGCGTCGCTCAATCCCACGGTGCGCTCCATTATCGATGCAGATATCAAGGTGGATCCCCGGCAGGAGACGATCCGCTATACCATTAAGCCCCACAAGCTCTTCCTTTTCGCCAGGGACAGCGAGAAGCGAATTCCGTTCGAGGTGAAGTGATATGGTCAACAGCAAGCATCCATGGAAGGCGTGGATCTATCTGGCCCCGGCCCTGGCGCTGCTGATGGTGTTCACCGTCTGGCCCATCATCAATACGGTGCGCATGGCGCTGCTGGAAAACTACAGCGGCCTCAAGGCCGCCGGCGGGGCCACGTTCCAGCTGGGGTTTGGCAACTTTGTGAAGGTGCTCAAATACAAAAAGTTTCTCAACTGCCTGAAGAATACCGTGCTGCTGTGCCTGTGGACGGTGCCTATTTCCACGCTGCTGGCGCTGCTGATCGCCGTGGCGCTGAACTCCATCAAGGTGCTCCAGAAGGCGCTGCAGACCATCTTCTTCCTGCCCTATGTGACAAACTCCATTGCCATCGGCATGGTGTTCGCCGCCATGTTCAACATCGTGGGCAGCTTTTACGGCACGGAAAACGAGATCGTGGTCACTGCTGGCATCATCAATAACATCATTGAGTTTTTCGGCGGCCAGCGGGTCAACTGGATTAACTACGGCTCCACCTATACGGCCAATATGGTGGTTATGGTGGTATACATCGTGTGGAATGCGCTGCCGTTCAAGATTCTCATTCTGCTGGGCGGGCTTCAGGCCATCAACAAGCAGTACTATGAGGCGGCCAAGGTGGACAGTACGCCCCGCTGGCGGGTGTTCACCCGGATTACCGTGCCGCTGGTTTCGCCCATGCTGGCGTATGTGGTGATCACCGGGTTTATCGGCGGCTTCAAGGAATACACCAGCATTGTGGGTATCTTTGGCGAAACCATGGGCCCGCCCAATGACGCAGGCCGGCTGAACACCATGGTGGGCTTCATTTACGACTCCCTGAGCAACAACAGCCAGGGCCGCGCCAGCGCCGCGGCGCTGATTCTCTTTGGCATTATTCTTGTGGTCACGCTGGTGAATCTGGCGGTAAGCAAGAAGCGGGTTCATTACTGAGGAGGGCGGCAATGATGGATCAAAAGCAAGGCATGACCCAGCGAAAGGACTCCCGGCAGCTGCTGCGGCAGCATGGGGGCGATGTGCTGTCCTATTCCTTCGTTTATCTTTTCCTGATTCTCATGGCGGCGATCGTGCTGTTTCCGTTCTACTGGATGATCATTTCTTCCATGAAATCTCTGGATGAATACCGCCTGAGCACGCCCACGTTCTGGCCCCGCGTGCTGATGCTGAGCAACTATGTGAGCGCGTTCACCACCGCCAATTTGGGCCGCCTGTTCATGAACACGATGATCGTGGGCCTGGTATCCACGCTGCTGTCGCTGGTGATTACGATCCTTACGGCCTTCGCCTTTGCGCGGCTGGAGTTCAAGGGCAAAGAGCTGCTCTTTGCCGCCCTGCTGGCTACGATGATGATTCCCGGCGAGCTGTTTACCATCACCAACTATGGCACCATTACCACCTTCGGCTGGAAGAACACCTACACGGTGCTGATCGTGCCGTTCCTGGTGAGTGTGTTTTACATCTATCTGCTGCGCCAGAGCTTTTTGCAGATTCCCAACGAGCTTTATCTGGCCGCTAAGGTGGATGGTACCAAGGACTTCAAGTATCTGTGGAAGGTGATGGTGCCTCTGTCTCTGCCCACGCTGATTTCCATCACGATCCTGAAAATGATGGGCGCGTGGAACTCCTATATCTGGCCGCGGCTGGTGGCCAACGACGACGCCCACCGCCTGATTACCAACGGTCTGCGCAGCGCCTTTACGGATACCACCGGCGATGTGAATTATCCGGTGCAGATGGCGGCCGTGGCGCTGGTATCGCTGCCGCTGTTCCTGGTGTTTGTGTTCCTGCGCAAGTATATCATGACCGGCGTGAGCCGCAGCGGCATTAAGGGATAACAGGCAAAGCCTGTGCTTCAATGGATAATAGGCAGCAATGCCTGTTAGATATAATCTCAAGAAAAGGAAGGGAAACCAAGATGAAAAAGCTTCTCCCCATTGTGCTGGTTCTGATGATGCTGTGCTCCACAGCCTTCGCCGCTGGCTTTGAAGTGCCCGCCGAAGGCTATGATGGCAGCGAAGTGACCATCTCCTTCTACTCTCAGCAGGGCTCCAGCCTGCAGGAGGTGCTCAACACTTACATCGCCGAGTTCAACAAGCTCTATCCCAACATCCACATCGAGCATACCACGCTGGGGGACTACGACGGTGTGCGCGATCAGATCATCGCGGACATCTCCGTGGCCGCGCAGCCCAATGTGGCCTATTGCTATCCGGATCATGTGGCCCTGTATAATCTGGCCAAGGCCACCCAGACCCTGGATGAGCTCATTGACAGCACCGTCACCGTGACCCGTGCCGACGGCACCACCGAGATTCTGGGCCTGACCGACGAGCAGAAGGCCGATTTCATTGAAGGCTATTACGAAGAAGGCCGGCAGTATGGCGATGGGCTGATGTACACTATGCCCTTCTCCAAGTCCACCGAAGTGCTTTACTACGACAAGACCTTCTTTGACGCCAACGGCATCGCCGTGCCCACCACCTGGGAAGAGATGGAGCAGGTCTGCGCCAAGATCAAGGAGCTGGATCCTCAATCCATCCCGCTGGGCTATGACAGCGAATCCAACTGGTTCATCACCATGTGCGAACAGTATCAGTCTCCCTATACCAGCGCCACGGGGGATCATTACCTGTTCAACAACGAGCAGAACCGCGCCTTTGTGAAGATGTTCAACGAATGGTATAACAAGGGCTATCTGACCACCCAGAAGCTCTATGGCGCTTACACCTCCGGCCTGTTCACCGCCACCACTGGCGTGCGGTCTTACATGTCCATCGGTTCCTCCGCCGGCTCCAAGTATCAGCGGCCCACCGCCAATGCCGATGGCTCCTATCCCTTCGAAGTGGGCATTGCCACCATTCCCCAGGTCAGCGCCGAGAACGCCAAGGTGATTTCTCAGGGCCCCAGCGTGTGCATCTTCAAAAAGAGCAATCCCCAGGAAGTCATCGCGTCCTGGCTGTTCGTGAAGTACCTGATCACCAATGTGGAATTCCAGGCGGAATTCTCCATGGCCTCCGGCTATGTGCCCGTGCTCAAGTCCGTGGCGGAAAATCCTGTGTATGCTGATTTCCTGGCCCAGGCGGACGGCGGCAATTTCGTGGCTGCGCTGAGCGCCAAGGTCTGCCTGGCGCAGGCGGACGCTTATTACACCTCTCCCGCGTTTGTGGGCTCCTCCACCGCCCGTGACCAGGTAGGCGCGCTGCTACCCAAGTGTCTCACCATGACCGGCGACGATGTGGACGCGCAGATCGAGGCTGCCTTCGAGGACGCCATTGATGAATGTGAATACGCCAACTAAAGCGCTGCGCTGGCTGCTGATCAGCCTGCTGCTTTTCTCCCTTCCTGTTTTTGCGCAGGCGGAGGGCATGGCCGAAACCGACTATGCCGCCGCCGTGCGCCTGAACTGGAATAATGACACCCGCAAGCAGGAAACGACGGTTCTGAGCTTCGTAGATGGGGATACCACCCACTTCTCCGTTCCTGAATCGGTCCTTCCGGGCGGGGTGCTCAAGGCCCGCTATCTGGCGATCAACACCCCGGAATGCACCGGCAAAATCGAGGAATACGGAAAAGCCGCCGCGGCTTTCACCCGCGAAAAGCTGGAAAGCGCGGATTCCATCGTGCTGGAATCGGATGACGAAAACTGGAATCTGGATTCCACCGGCGGCCGGTATCTGGTGTGGGTGTGGTATCGCCCGGCAGGCGCGGCGGAATACCGCAATCTGAATATCGAACTGCTGCAAAATGGTCTGGCCGTGGCCAGTGCCGCTTCCCGGAATCGCTATGGCGAAATCTGCGTTTCTGCCATTTCTCAGGCCAAGAACCAGAAGCGCTGCATCTATTCCGGCCAGAAGGATCCTGATTTTTATTACGGCGATGCCATCGAGCTGACCATCCGGGAGCTGCGGATGCATCCGGAAGAATATCAGGGCAAGAAGGTTGCCTTCAGCG
Source organism: uncultured Clostridia bacterium (assembly GCA_934630705.1). Taxonomy (GTDB): domain Bacteria; phylum Bacillota; class Clostridia; order Christensenellales; family Aristaeellaceae; genus RUG563. The sequence continues at coordinate 74,237 of CAKTWP010000003.1, forward strand.
GCAACATCATCATGAATTACGCCGGTTCGGTCTACGTAGAGCAGTACGATCCAGAAACGGACGCTTACTTCGGCATGCCGGTGTATTATGGCTATAATCTCAGCGGCGCAGGGCTGGATGCGCTGTCCGTGGGAAACGAAACCCGCATCGTGGGCTCCTTCCAGTATTACGAGGGCGGCCAATGCTGGCAGGTTTCGGACGTGAAATACCGGATGATGAAGCCGGATGATCCGGGTAACCTGAAAAAGATCAGCGAGAGCCATGCGCCTGCATATCCGCTGCTGACGGCTGCGGAGCTTCATGGCGATCGTGCCCAGACTGCGCTGGCCGCTTCCGCCCGGCTGGAAGGATTGGAAGTGATTTCTGCGGAGACGACCCGGAGTGAGGACGCTGCAAAAGACGGCGCGCTGACCCTCCATTGCCGGCAGAATGGCGAAGATTTTGTCATTCGCACGGTGCCGCTGCGGGATGCGGCGGGAGAACTGGTGGGGGAAAGCGCGTTCGTCGGGAAAACCATTGATGCCCGGGGCATCGTGGAATGCTACGAAGGAAATTGCCAGCTGCGGGTGTTCAGCCTCGATGGCATTTCCGTTCAACCATAATTCATAAGGAGAGGGACACATGAAGAAAATCATTGCGCTGCTGATGGCCATCGCGCTGTGCATGACCATGCTTTGGGGCGCGGCCGTGGCCGAGGATGAAAACCTGGCTTCCGCCAAGGGCCTGCTGGACTTCTGGTATAAGAACAAGAGCCGCGATAAGCTCACCGTTACCGCCGAGGACTATGAAGTGCCTGCCCAGCTGATGATCGATGGCGTGGTTTATCCCGTCACCTGGAAAACCGATGTGGATACCATCCAGATCGAAGAAGCGGAAAACAGCAAGTATCTGGTGAAGCTGGATCAGAACAACACCAAGGAGCTGACCTACACCCTCACCGCCACCGTGACCGCTCCTGACGGCTCCGCCCTGGATGTGAGCTATCAGCGGGTGATGCCCGCCATGGTGGCCGAAATGAGCTATGCGCAGATCGTGGCCGCGGCCTATACGCTGGAAGACGGCGCGTCCATGAGCAAAGCCCAGCGGCTCTTTGGCACCGTTACCGCCGTGAACACCGCCTGGAGCGATGAATATCAGAACATCACCGTCACCATCCAGGTGGGCGATCTGGCGGATCAGCCCATCCAGTGCTTCCGCCTCACCGGCGAAGGCGCGAAGGAGCTCAAGGAAGGCGATCAGATCACGGTGGAAGGCACCCTGAAGAATTACAAGGGCACCATCGAATTTGATAAGGGCTGCGTGCTGGTGGGCTTTGGCGATATTCCCAGCCAGGCCGCTACGCTGGATGCCGCCTATGCGCTGGACGAGGGCGCGGCGATGAGCAAGCCCAGCGTGCTCAAGGGCGAGATCGTCAGCATTGACACCGCCTGGAGCGATGAATACAAGAACATCACCGTCACGATCGTCTGTGATGGCAAGGCCGAGCAGCCGGTGCAGTGTTTCCGTCTGTCCGGCGAGGGCGCGGAGAAGCTGGCTGTTGGCGATGAAATTGCGGTGTTTGGCACCATCAAGAATTACAAGGGCACCGTGGAATTTGATAAGGGCTGCAAGCTGATCCCCGTGGACAGCGTTGCCAGCGTGAAGGCGCTGATGGCGGGCTATGCGCTGGAAGAGGGCGCGGCCATGACCGAGACCTCCACCGTTACCGGCACCGTGGTGGCCATTCCCACTGCCTGGAGCGATGAATACAAGAACATCACTGTGAACATGGTGGTGGCCGGGCTGGAGGATTACGTGCTGCAGTGCTATCGGCTGTCCGGCGAAGGCGCGGATAAGCTGGCAGAGGGCGACACCATCACCGTTACCGGCACCATCAAAAATTACAAGGGCACCGTGGAGTTCGATAAGGGCTGCACCCTGGATGCTGTTGTGAAGTAAAAAAGAATGCCCCATCCGTTTGGCGCATTCATAAGCATCTAACGTGAAAACGGCGTGGCCTTTCCGGTTACGCCGTTTGATTTTGTGAGAAATGTACAAGAGCACGGTGAATGCAATGGTAGGACACAAGGAAAACCTGTTCAATCAGACACCGTAATGAATAACCCATTTATTTTCGTTCAGTGCCTTTTCCAGTAATTTCTTTAATTCGCTCATTTCAGGAATATCGGCAATGCGTTCAATAAAAGTTTTTAGCTGATAAGGCGGAATCAGCGTAGTTTCGTAATAGTTAAGTCCTTTGTCTTTAACAGAAAGTGTGCCCCAATAGAAATCCATGGAGAAAAAACGATCAACAATGTTCTCTAAGTCGTCGTCATCAACAGCAATACAGTCATATTTCCACGGTTCATAGTGATTATAGTTTTCCCCTTGCTGCGGATCATCCATCATAATTCCAAAAACATGGTTTGCCATATATCCTCCCTAAATGCATTTGAAACATGCTTTGTACATCTAACACCTGATTGCCGAATGAATGCCTGAAAGAAATTAACAGTGATTCATTTTCTGCATAGGAAAAGCTTTACAGCCAACCGTCATGCCAGGCCTTGTAATCCCGCACCAATTCATCCGCCTGGGCAATCAGCGCGTTCATTTCCTCTGGGGAATACACCGTGGCCCCGCTGGCGCAGGCATGGCCGCCGCCGTGATAGCGTTCGGCCAAAGCATTGATCGCCATAAAGCGGGAACGCAGCCGCACCCGGATGGAGCCGTCGCCGGCGTCAATAAACGCCAGCCAGCACAGGCAGCCGCGGATAGCGTCCAAATAACCGATGGCCGCGCTGGCATCCTCAAAGGACAGGCCGAAGCGCTGCTGGGTGTCTTCATCGATATGCAGATACGCCACGCCGTTTTCCGTCTGCTGCAGCTGCTCATACACATAGGCCTGAAACTTCAGAGAAGCCATGTCCCGCAGATACAGCCGGGCGTAAAGCTGCTCTGTATCCACCCCGGCATCCAGCAGCAGCGCCGCATGGCGCAGGGTATCCCCATTCACCCCGGCGAACCGGAAACGTCCGGAATCCGTCACCATGCCCAGATACAGGCAGGTGGCCGCCAGGGTATCCAACTTCAAAGCGGGGCGGAAGGCCTCGTAAAATGCCGCCAGCATTTCGCAGCAGGAAGAGCAATCCTCCTCCACCCAGGCAAGGGCGGCATAGGTATCCCGGTCCGGGTGATGGTCAATTTTCACCAGTTCCCGGCACAGGGCGTACTTCGGATTGGAAATGCGCTGTGCGTCTGCCGTGTCTAACACGATGCCAAGCCCCTGCGCATATACCGCATCCGCCACGGGGGAATCATCCGGGGGAAGGAAGCTCAGATACGCCGATTCATCGCTTTCCACCAGATAAATCTGCTTTTCCGGGAAGGTTAACTGCAGCATCCGCCGCAGGCCCTTGCTGGCGCCCAGACAGTCTCCGTCCGGCCGGGCATGGCGAAACAGCAGGATGCAGTCATAGGCCTGAATTTTGTCCCAGATGGGGCGCATAGATTCGATCTTCATGCGTTCTCCTCCGCCAGCGCATCCAGCGCATCCAGCATCCGCAAAGCGGTTTCCCGGTCGGCCACAGTCGCGCCGCTGGCCTTCTGATGCCCGCCGCCCCCAAAGGCCACGGCCACGGGATTGATGTTCGTCTGATCCGATCGCAGCTCACAAAGCACGCCCTGATCTGCTTCGGTAAAGTTCACCCAGATATGCACGCCCTTGATATCGGCCATCACGTTGACCTGCCCGCGGGAAATGGTGAAGGTGTCCACGCCCAGCGCAGCCGCTTCCTGACGGGTGGTGTAAATATAGGCCACGCGATGGGGCGTGAACTGGATTTTGAGGGCGAATTTTGCCCGGAGCTGCACCTGCTCCAAATCCACGGCGTACAGATTGGCATACAGCGCGTTGGTGTCGATGGGCTGCTGGGTCAGGAACGCTGCCAGACGGAAGGTACGGCTGGTGGTGCAGTCATAGCGGAAACGGCCGGAATCGGTGACCATGCCGGTAAACAGCGATTCCGCTGCCAGCGGCGTGAGCCGATAGCCGCATTCCAGGGCCATTTCCGCAATCAGGCCGCAGCAGCTTTCATAGCTGCTGTCCAGCGCTTCCACCTGAGCAATCGTGCCGCAGAACAGATGATGATCGATACGGCCGGTGGCATGGGCCAGCGTATATCGGTCATCGCTGATCAGGGCCGGGGCAGAGCAATCCAAAATGATGGCCAGCGCATCCGGATACAGGCTGTCTGGCACGGTATCCATCACGCTGTCCTTCATGAAGGCATAGCGCCCGGCTTCGTCGCCCACCATGTAAACCTGTTTTTCGGGATAGTTTTCCAGCAGCAGGTGCTTGAGCCCGATCTGGCTGCCCAAAGCGTCCCCGTCGGGGTTTTTGTGGCGATGCAGAATGATCACATCATGCGCCTCGATCAGGGCGCGCAGCGCTTCAAACATGAATAAAACCTCGCTTGTTCACTTTCGCCGCGCAAAACGGCTGCGTTTATTATACCAGAAAAAGGGCATAAGAACAAGCGCTGCGGCTTGACAGCAAAGGAATTTCATGATAGAATCAATAAGAACAAAAGTTCGTAAATACGCTATCGGGCAGACGACTGAGGGGAACACGGCATGGAAGGAAAATTTGTTAATCTGATGCCGGATAATCTGGCGACGGAGCAGCTTTGCTGCATCGTTCGCTTAAAGAAGGCCCATCCCGGGGTGGAAGCAAAGCGGGCATGGCTGGCGGAGCGGCTGCGGGAAGGACATGTTTTCCGCAAACTGGCGGGCAATGAATGCGCATTTATCGAATATGCGCCTGTGGAAACGGCATGGGTGCCGGTCGAGGGAGACAATTTTCTGTATATTTACTGCCTGTGGGTGCAGGGTGCGCCCAAGGGCCATGGTTATGGACGGCAGCTGATGGAATACTGCCTGGCGGACGCTCGGGTCCAGGGAAAATCAGGCGTGTGCATGCTGGGAGCGGAGAGGCAGAAAAACTGGCTGTCCAATCAGCGGTTTGCAGAAAAGTTTGGCTTTGTGCCGGTGGATGAAACTGCCGATGGTTATCGCCTGCTGGCGCTGAGCTTCGATGGCTCAAAGCCGCGCTTTGCACCGCAAGCCAAAGCGCAGCGTATTGCGCAGCAAGAGCTCACGGTGTATTACGATGACCAGTGCCCCTTTATCTGCCAGCGCATCGAAAAGCTGCGTGATTACTGCGCCCAGGCGGGTATTCCGGTTCAGCTGGTGCATGTGTCGTCCCTGGCGCAGGCCAAGGCGCTGCCCTGCGTGTTTAATAATTGGGCAGTATTTTATCAGGGCCAATTTGTGACCGTGAATCAGTTGGACGGCCCGGCAATTCAAAAATTGATGGAAAAGCCGGCGAACTGATTCTGCGGTTCAGAGAAAATGCATATGAAAAGCGCCCGCGGGCACGGATGCGCTCCTGAGATGGAGTCGCCGTGTCCACGGGTGTTGCCTGCTTAAAAAGGATTACTTCTTCGTGCCATCCGCCAGGCCCTTCTTGAGCCCGTCTTTCAAACCGGCCTTGAGCCCGGCCTTGAGGCCGTTCACGCCGCCGTTCTTGAGGCCCTCCTTTGCGCCATCCTTCAGCCCGGCCTTGAGGCCGTTCACGCCGCCGTTCTTGAGGCCCTCCTTTGCGCCGTCCTTCAGGCCATCCTTGAGCCCGTTCACACCGCCGTTCTTGAGGCCCTCCTTTGCGCCATCCTTCAGCCCGGCCTTGAGACCATCCACGTAGCCGTTAACCGCGCCATTCACCATCCCGTTTTTCAGCCCCTGGCTATAACCATTCTTGAGGCTTTCCGCAGAGGCCAGACCGATGCTGGACACCATCAGAGAAGCGGCCACCAGGCAGGTAAAGATTTTCTTGTTGTTTTTCATGTTAAGTTCCTCCTTTAGAATGCTTTTGTTTTTTACTGTTCCGTTTCCCTCGGAACAGTTTGTATTCTAAAGGATGAACCTTAAATGAAAATTGAAACGCAGAATTTTTTCGTCACTTTTTTTATTCGCCCTGATTAGGGAGAATCGCGGTAAAAGCCGTGCCGGTTTGCGGATCACTTTCCACAAGGATTTCCCCGTGATGCAGCTCGGCGATGCTTTGAGCGATGGCCAGGCCAATGCCGCTGCCGCTTTCAGCCCGGGAGGTATCCGCCCGGTAAAAGCGATCAAAGATTTTCCGGCGTTCTTCCGGCGGAATGAAGCTGCCGGTATTATGAACGCGGATCAGCCGCTGCCGGCCGCGCGCTTCCAGAGAAAGGGTAATCACGCCGCCCTCGTCCGCGTATTTCAGGGCATTGGACAGCAAAATGGATGCCAGCTGAACCAGCAGCGTTTCATTGCCCCTGCAGAATATGCCTTCCTGCACCTGCACATCCAGCCGCTTCCCTTTTTCAAAGGCCAGGCTTTCCATGGGAAGCGCCAGGCCAAGCAGGGCGGCCCCCAGATCGAAGCGGGCAAAGGAAGCGGATTGCCGCCCCGCATCCATCCGGGCAAGCAGCAGCAGATTCTGCACCAGATCGTTCATATGGCCGATTTCAGCGCGGATATAGCCGAAGTATTCGTTGCCGCCCAATTCCTGCTCCAGCACCTGGACATTGGCGGAGATGACGGCCAGCGGCGTTTTCAGCTCGTGGCTGGCGTCCCAGACGAACTGCTGCTGCTTGGCCACCGCTTCCTGAACGGGGCGAAGGGTACGCCGGATCAGCAGCACCGCCAGCAGCGACAGCAGCGCCCAGGCGATGCTCCCGGCAATCAGCGTGATGCGCAGAAGGGAGGCGGCATAGCCCTCCTCCGGGCTTACATCCATCGCCACGATCAGCGCGCCATATTTTCTTTCTTCCATCCGGAACGCCTGACTGCCCACGCGGCCCTCGGTTTTCCCGGTGGCGGTGATGGTCTCCAGCAGCGTGGCAACGACGGCATCATCATACACGTCCGTGCTCTCTGTTTTCCATTCATGAAGCGTGCCGTCCTTGTTCAGGCGGATCACGCAATAATCCGTGATGCGGGACAGGGATGAAGCGCGAATGGCGGGGAGATTGCTGCGGGTGCGGCTTTGGGCCGTTTCTTCCAGATCCTCAGGCTTGCTGTTATTGCCCGCCAGAATAAACAGCGACTGGGAAATCTGGCTTTGCAGGGAAAGGGTATTGGCAATATTGATCAGCGCCACGGTGCAGGCAAAAATCAGCGTCAAAGCGCACAGGGCGGCCAGGGTGAGCTTTTGCCGCAGCTTGGCAATCATGGCTTTTCCTCCAGCGTATATCCCAGGCCCCGGGAGGCCCGAATCTCAATATGCGCGCCGATGAAGTCGATTTTCCGGCGCAGGAAGGTGAGGTAAACCGAAAGGCTATTGTATTCCGCCTCATCCTCAAAGCCCCAAACCCGCTCCACGATGGTTTCCTTGGGCAGAAGCTGGCCGGGATTGCGCAGAAACAATTCCATCAGCAGGTACTCCTTGGCTACCAGCTTGATGCGCTTTCCCGTGGATACGCAACATAGGGAAGCGTCTTGGGGGTTGAGGGACACATCGCCAAACGACAGCGCCTGAACCGGCGGCGCGTCCTTGCGGCGGGTGATGGCGTTCAGGCAGGCCGCCAGTTCGCTGCGCTCAAAGGGCTTGGGCAGATAATAATCAGCGCCCAGGTTCAGGCCCTGCACCCGATCCAGCAGTTCCCCACGGGCGGTGAGCATCAGCACGGGCGTGGAAATCTTTTGGGCGCGCAGCGCGGACAGCACGGAAAAGCCATCCATTCCCGGCAGCATCACATCCAGAATGATGGCGTCATAAATGCCCGTCAAGGCGCAATCCAGTCCATCCGGGCCGGTAAAGGCCGTGTCCACGGCAAAATGCTCCTGCTCCAGCAGCTTTTTGATGGCTGCGGACAGAGGCTTTTCGTCTTCGATCAACAGCAGGCGCATGCTTTTCCTCTCCAAATCTTTTGCAAAAAACGGGATGACAGACCCGCTGCCATCCCGCGAAGGCTCAAAGGCTCTTGCCGTCAAAAATTACCGGCACATCATCGCCAAACCAGTCATAAGCGATTTCCTGGCCGTTGAGCAGCCAGCGCTCGGGGCAGATATTCTCCATCCAGTCCAGCGGAATCAGGGTATCCCGCTGCAGGGCATTACGGGCAAAAGCCTGACGCAGCTCCTCGTTTTCCGCATCGGAAAGCACACCCGGTTTGCAGGAAACGAACATGGGCGTGCCGCTCTTGGCCAGAATATCCAGCCATTGCCGGGTGAAATGCCAGGGAAACAGGCCGGTAATGCCCACGCAGTCCGCATCCACGGCGAAGAAGGCGTTATGCTGCATCATGCGGAAGGCTAGGGTGTTAACGCCCATGCGCCGGGTAATATCCCACACCTTGCCGTTCACATCCGCGCCTGTGCGGCCCAGATGCACAAGCCCGGCGCACAGATGGGGGATGGTGGCGCAGCCAAGGAGGATGGTATTTTCCCCGGCGGCCTGCCGCACGGTGCGATAGAAGTTCTGGATGATTTCAGCGGAGGTCTTGGTGCGGTCAAAGAAATGCCAGCCGTCCGGGGCAACCACGTAGGGAACCTTGTACCCACGGCGGCCCAGAATATCCTGAGTGGAGCAATCAAACTTGATCAGTTCATAGCCCCAGGCGACGAAATTTTCCGTGGTGGCGCGAATGTAATCCAACACCTCGGGCCGGGACGGATCCAGATAATTGGCGTCGTGGGCCATATGCCATGCTTCCGGCACCTGACAGACGTGGCCCTCGTCATAGATATACCGCACCCAGATGCCAGGACGCACATTCTGGGCCTTAATCTGCCGGGCCAGGCCGGCCATGTTCGGGAATGCGCCGTTGCCTCGGGTCCAGGGGCCGTTCTTGGGATTGGGAGACCAGCCATCGTCAATCACCATAAAGGGCCGGTTTTCATTGCCCTGGCACAGCCAGGCCACAATGCCCGTATCCCGGAGAATTTCCGCCTGAGAGCTGACGCCATAGGCGTAATACCAGTTGTTGGAGCCGTAAACAGGATGGGTCGTGGTCAGCGGATCCTGACACATGGCATGACAAAACTGCTGGCCTGCTTCAAAGGCAGTGCAGGCTTCATAGGTGCGGAAAATCACGGTGGCCGCATGGAGCGTCCGCCCCTGCAGCAGCACGCCGCTGCCGCCGTTGCGGATATCCATCCACAGGGTCACCCCCGATGCGTCATATTGCCAGAAGCACAGCGCGCCGGGACGAACCTTCACGCCAAAACCATCGGTTTTGCGGCCTTCCCGCTGGCCGTAAGCATCCGTTCCGTTGGAGACCAGACAGAACCAGGGCATGCACCGCTCGGGCACGATGCCCCGCCATTCCAGATCGCCGCCGCCCCGCTCCCAAGCATCGCCGTAAATGCGCAGGGGTTCGCAGCGCTTTTCCCCAATGCCGAAATGCCAGCGCAGCCGCAGATAGGTCAGGGGCGTTTCATCCGCGCTGACGCGCACTTCCAGCCCCTCGGCGGTTTCCGTCAGGGTGTAGCGCACATCGTTAAAGCCGCCTTCTGCGCCGGTGAAGGCACGTTTTTCGGTTTCGGTATAGAGGGTTATCAGATCGGGAAGTCTCATATTCATTGCGGGGTCTTCCTTTCTCGCAGAAAATCGTATGCTATCAATTTATTATAACGCACCCACAGCCGCTTTTCAATATGCGATCGGGACAGAAAAATAGCTGCTCCGGCCTCAAAGGGGAGCAGCCAGCGGAGATTATTGCCGGGCCACGATGGCGGCCATATCGGCCCATTTGCGTTCCATATCCGCCGCCAGCGCGAACTGGGTACGGGTGCGATCCAGATTGTGCTCCGGGCGATGAATGCGGAAGTAGGTGTCGCCGGAAAGATAATCCGTCAGGAAACGAACGCCGCATTCCAGCGTCATCAGCTTGGCCCCCCAGGGCAGGGTTTCGATTTCCAGCGGCGTGAGCGCCTTTCCGCAGGCAGCCAGAAAGCCTTTGGTGAAAGCCTCAAAGCGGCTCAGGGACAGGCTGATTTTGCGCAGATCTTTTTCGTCCTCCGCGCCGGTGTTGGCGCCGAAACGGATGGAATCGCCGAAATCATTGGCGGCAAGACCGGGCATCACCGTGTCCAGATCAATCACGCACAGGGCCTTGCGGGTGGCCTTATCCAGCAGCACATTGTTGAGCTTGGTATCGTTGTGGGTTACCCGCAGGGGCAGCTTGCCCGCCGCCAGCAGGTTCATCATATAGGCCGCATCCTGCTCATGGGCCAGCGCAAACGCGATTTCCGGCTGGCATTCCTTTGCCCGGCCCTTCACATCCGCCTGCAGCGCTGCATGAAACGCCTGATAGCGGCTGGGGGTGTCATGGAAGTGAGGGATGGTTTCATGAAGTTTTTCCGCGGGAAAATCCGCCAGCATCTGCTGGAAATGGCCGAAGGCCACGGCACTTTCGTAAAAGTCCTGATCGGTTTCCGGCGCGTCCAGCCCCAGGCTGTCGGTTACGAAATCGTAGACCCGGTAATACCCGCCGTCCGCGCCACGCAGATAGGCCGCGCCCTCCTTCGTGGGGATCAGGTGCAGGCTGTGGCGGGGGTCCGGGTCTTGAGCGGAGAGGTGCGCGGTGACGGATTGAATGTTTTCCATCAGGCCCGCCACGTCCCGGAAAATGGATTCATTGATTTTCTGCAGGATATAGGCATGATCCGCATCAGTTTTCACCAGATAGGTGGCGTTGATATGGCCGCTGCCGTAGGGCACGCAGGAAACTGCGGCACCTTCCAGCTGAAATGCATTGCAAATGGCGAGCATGGCTTGATCCTTCCTTTTCATAAACATTGTCATCCTTCATAGAATAGCATTGTTTTGAGGATTTGTACAGAGAAAAAAGCAAGAAAATGCAAAAATAATCGTTTTGCCATCGGATCGGCCCGCATGGCAAACAGAGATGGTTTTTCCCTATGACTGTTTTCCGTTCAACATCTTTTGCGGCGATTCCGGTGAAATGCAGGACTTTTACGCGGTGCCATAAGGAAAACGCTTTTTCATGATGCAGCAGCGATGAAATAACAATAGGACAGTTTGGCTTTCGGTTTGGAGCTGTACCATGTGGCGGAAGACGCCATCCGTCTGCATCAGCTGGGCAGGCGTGCCTTGCTCGGCGACCGTGCCGTTCTTCAGCACCACAATCTTGTCCGCGCCGGAAACGGTACGCATCCGGTGGGCGATAATGAGAACGGTTTTATTCTTAATGAGGCGGGATAGTGCCTCCTGAATCGCCGTCTCGTTTTCCACATCCAGACTGGCGGTTGCTTCATCCAGCAGAATAATGGGCGCATCCTTCAAAAATGCACGGGCAATGGAGATGCGCTGCCGCTCACCGCCGGAAAGCTCGCAGCCGTTCTCGCCAATATTGGCATTCCAGCCATCAGGGAGCTTTTCGGCGAATGTGTCCACATTGGCCAGCTTCGCCGCCGCAATAACCTCCTCATCCGTGGCGTCCTTGCGGCCGATGCGGATGTTCTCTAAAATGCTGTTGTTAAACAGCGTTACATCCTGAAACACGATGTCATAGAGGCTCATCAGCTTTTCCGGATCGATCTGCGATACGTCCATGCCGCCCACGGTAATTTTCCCCTGATCAATATCCCAGAACCGTGCCGCAAGACGGGAAACGGTGGTCTTGCCGCCGCCGGAGGGGCCCACCAGTGCTGTAACCTGTCCTTGCTTCGCCGTAAAAGACACATCCCGCAGCACCGTTTCGCCGCTTTGATAGGAAAAGCCCACATGACTGAATACAATATCGCAGCCCTGATGGGTCAGCTTCTCGCTGCCGGTCTGCACGGGGCAATCCAGAATCTCATTCATCCGTTCGATGCTGGTGTTCGTGCCGATAATGGCGGCAAGATTCTGCAAAGAACCCTCCCGCGGGTCATATAGACGCGATGCGACCAAAAGAAACATGAAGAAGGTCAGTATGTCCAGCTCGCCCTGTACCAGCAATGCTGCGCCCGCCAGCGCAGTAGTGGCAATGCCAAGCCGCAGCACCAGGCCAGCGGATACCACAAAGACTGCTGTGCCCAGTTCGCTCTTGATGAGGCGGCTCTCCACAGCGCGAATCTTCGTTTCCAGTACGGCAAGATAGCTTTTTTCGGCATTATTGGCGCGTAGGTCAGGCATGGCCTCCATACACTCCTGAATACCGTCTTCGCAGGCGATTTTGGCAGCCATTGCCTTGCGGGAGAGCTTTCTCTGTACGCCGGATGCCAACGCGACAATGGCAAACGCCACCGGCAGCGGCCAAATGGCAGCTAACGCCATACGCCAGTTGAAAAGCAGCAGGGACACGGCGATGAACGTGGTGGAGAGGATGGCGCCGTACAGGGGCGCAACAAAATGAGATTGGCTCTGCTCCAGCACTGCGCAGTCGTTCATGATGGAGGAGGTCAGGTCGGCCAGGTCTTTTTTACCAAAGAAAGAAAGCGGAATCTTCCGCAACTTCTCCGCAAGGCTTACCCGGCGCACGCCGGATTCCACGTAGGTGACCAGGAATGTGTTGTCATACTCAAGCCGCGTGCAGAGCACAATGAACAGCGCCGCCGCAATGCAGCCAACCACATAGAACGGAATCCTGCCCGTCGTCAGCGTGCCGTTCATCAGCTCGCCTACCAGTGAATACAGCAGGCCCACCGGCAGCATGAAAGAGATATTTTGCAGCGCACAGCAAAGGACACCTTTGATTGTATCCAACGCGCCTTTACGGGAGAGCGCATAACGCTTTTGCAGGTGCTTTATCATCGTCTAAATCTCCTTTGCCACTTTCCATTGGACGGACTGCTGATAGTCTTTCCACATCGTTCCGAACAGGCTGTGCTCGCGTTTGGAAAGCTCTGCAAAGGTTCCGTCCTCTGTCAGACGCCCGTCTTTTAATACAAAGATGTGATCGGCGTTTACAACGGTAGACAGCCGATGGGCGATCATGATGACGGCGCGTCCCTTTGCCAGCTCGTTGAATGCTGCCTGCACCTTCGTCTCGTTATCGGGATCTGCGAAAGCGGTTGCTTCGTCCAGAATCAGCACCGGCGCATTTTTCAGCATGGCGCGGGCAATGGAAAGGCGCTGTGTCTCGCCGCCGGAGAGATAAACGCCCTGCGAACCGATGACCGTGTGCACACCGTCCGAGAATTTTTCGATGATGTCCATGCATTGCGCCGCCTTGAGCGCCGCCAGCACCTCTTCGTCCGTGGCGTCTGGTTTGCCAAGCCGGACATTGTCCAGGATGCTCCCTTTCATGAGGTGGCTGTTCTGGAGCACAAAGCCTGCAGTTTTTTTCCGGTCATGCGGGTCATGACGAGAAAAGCAAGCGCCACGGGCACAAGGCTTAACAGCCCCAGCCGCCAATCGAAAACCAGCAGCAGCACCAGCAGCCCCACGATGTTCGCCATGGCCTTTGCCTTATCGGGCAGCTGGTGGGCGAGATAGGTCTCCGTCGCTCCGGCGGTTTCGGAAATGGTGCGGCGCAGCTTGCCGCTGCCGAACTGCTCAACAGCGCCCAGCGGCAGGGTGGCGATATGCCGTGTCATATCAAGGCGCAGGTTGGTTGCAATGCGGAACGCCGCAAGATGAGAGCACATCAGCCCCGCGATGTACACCAGCACCGCAGCAACGGCAAACGCCACCGCCATCCTGCCATAGCGGGTCACATGGATGGCGTTTTCATATTGCGGTGCCACCGCAATGACCTCCTTGAGAATACGCCAGATATACCAGAACGGCACCAGCGTCAGCAGCGCGCTGGCGGCTGACAGCACCCATGAAAGGTAGGTTAGAATTCGCTTTTTCCCGGCATAATCCAGCAGCCGGGATAAATTGGATTGCTTTTTCAAAATGATACCTCCCCTGATTCAAACTTGATCTATGATATAGAAGGCAGCATGCATGGCCTTCCTATATCCGGCTTCATGAAGATACGACAAATTGCAAATGCGAGCAATCGGTTAGAGGATACTAACTAACGCCCGAAAAATATGGGGCATTATTGCCCCATCATTTTCAGCCACCCGGCGGAGTAAAACTCGTGAAGCTCCCGCAGATACTGCTGCGCGTCGGCTAAGGGCATATCGTGAATAATCATTTCAAAATAGGCGTTCATCAGTCCCGTAACCAGAATATACTCCAGCCGCGGATCGATCTGCGGAGCAGGGGTGCCCAATTCCTTCAGCACCCGGTAATACCGGTGGGTGGCGTTCATCTCAAGCTGAACAAGCTCATCCTTCATGATGTTGTATCGGGTGCCCTCTGCGCAAAGAAGGAGCAGATGAAACGCTTCTCTGTGGTCGAACATATAGAGCAGCAGTTCCTCCAGACAGGCCTGGCTGACGGTGCTCATGCGCTCAGGCTGCTGTGCCAGTGGCAGATGGTCAAAGGCATCCAGCGCATTCCGAAAGGCGGAAAGAAAATGCTTGTAGTGCTCCTCCACCAGCGCGTCAAAAAGCGCTTCCTTGCTGGCATAATAACCATACAGCGCCCCGGTCGTAACGCCGGCGGTTTTGACGATCGTGCGGAGAGAGGCGGCCTGAAAGCCTCTTTTCAGGAATTCCGCCTGAGCGGCCTCCAGGATCCGTTCCTGCGTGTTTGGCTCGTTACTTTGCATAGCTCCTCACATAACAGTGTTATATTACACGCCTATACTTTACTCGTCCTTTGATTTTTGTCAAGACAGGCAATGATATTTCTTCTATGCCCTTTTCAGGACGGCAGCCTGCGAGATCACATTTGGGGCTGCCTGAAGAACGTGACAATCTTCTTCGGTTGACGTTTATGTAAATTTTCTGTTTTTTCTTTTTCGGGCGTTTGGGATATGATATACTCAGGAAGGAGTCCAACAAGGAGGAAACCAACATGAAAAAGGGGACAAGATTTCTGGCCCTGCTGGCGCTGCTGCTCGGCTTTTGCGCACTTGCGCTGCCGGGAAGCATGGCGGAAACGGAGACGGCGCGGCTGGTTTGCCTGAATATCGGCAAGGCGGACTGCATGCTGCTGCAATATCAGAATCAGAATTATCTGATCGACACGGGCTACGAGACCACGTACCCTGCGTTGAAGGAAATGCTTTCGCAATACCAGGCGTCCCGCCTGAACGGCGTGATTCTTACCCATTGTCATCAGGATCATCAGGGCGGGCTGGAAGCGTTATCCCAAAGCAGTATTGACGTGGACGCATGGTACGCCGGGGCATATTACACCGGCGTGAAGCTGAAAAAGCATCCCCTTGTGAAAGCGGCTACCCGACGGGGGCTGGAACCCCATTGGCTTCGCGCTGGGGATACTATTGCCGTTGGCAGCGACGGAATGCTTACCGTGCTGGCCCCCCTCAGCCTGAATGAGGACAATGAAAACAACAATTCGCTGGTGCTGTTGTTTTCCTGCCCTGCCGGACGGATGCTGCTGGCCGGGGATATGAAGGAGGAAGAGGAAGCGGCGCTGGTGGCGGCCGGGACGGTGCTGCCTGTTCAGGTGCTGAAGGTGGGCCATCACGGGGGCGGCAAGGCATCCACTCTGCCCTTCCTGCAGCAGGCGCAGCCTCAGATGGCGCTGATTCTCACCGCCACCCAGGAGGAAACGGATACGCCTGCGCAATCCACCCTGCGCAACCTGAAAACGTTGGGCTGCGAAATCTATGTATCCCAGGACTTTCAGGATGCGCTGGAGGTGACGCTGGCAAACGGGCAGGCGAAGATTCGGGACGTGGCATGGGATGACGTGCCGGCCCGCGCCCAGGATATGCTGCTTTCCATGAATGTGGAGGCGGATACGCTGACGATTCAGAACAGCGGCGGGGAGGACGTTTCTCTGGCCGGATGGACGGTGTATTCCACCAAGGGCAACGAAACCCTGACGCTGCCGGAGGTTACGCTTTCGGCAGGAGCAAGCTATTGCATTGGCAGCAGGGCCACGGAAACGGCATGCGATCTGCGATGGGATGAAAAACGCGTCTGGCATGAAACCAAACGCGATCAGGCGATTTTGTATGACGCATATGGACGGCCTGTGGCTTACGCGGATAATGGCATCGCGGAATAAGGCTTAAGGCGCCTGGGGAGCGGCGGGACGGCGGTCGCCAAGGCCCGGAGCATACAGAAAATGCTGTTGTATTCTGCGACCGCATGGGGTGCACGCGGTGGGCTTATGCCTGAGTCTGGGCCGCCGATATCATACAGGTTCGGCTGAAAAGAAAGACGGATGTTTGTTGTTTCTATACAGATATTCACGTTTTGAGAGAAGCTGTTGCTCCTGCCTCCCTTGACGGAACGCATTTTCGGCTATATACTGCAGATAGAGCAAGTGACCGAGAGGGGCGGAGGAACGTTGTTTAAGCTCATCATTGCCGATGATGATGTGCGCATCCGGGAGGGGCTGTCCCGGGTGGTGGATTGGGGCGCGCTGGGCTTTCGGCTGGCGGGATGCTATGGCGACGGCCAGCAGGTGCTGGAGCATTTGGAGCGGGACCACGTGGACGTGGTGCTGACCGATATTAAAATGAACAGGGTCAGCGGGCTGGAAGTGGCGCGGACGATTCAGGATCGTTTTCCCAACACCGTCTGCGTGCTGGTTTCTGCCTATCAGGAATTTGATTTTGCGCATCAGGCAATCGCGCTGGGGGTGAAGGATTATCTGTTCAAGCCCACGCGCATTGCGGATATTCGCCGGGTGTTTTCCGGCATCGCCCGGGATCTGGAGCAGGAAAGCGAGCAATTGGAGCAGGCGGATCGCCGCCAGAAGCGCTATGAGGAAATGAACGAGCTGTGGCGCACCCAGTTTCTCTATGACCTGTATATGGGCACGCTGCGCACACAGGAGCAGATTGCCACCCTGGCCAGCCGATACGACGGCGATCAGCCTTTGGGCCCGGCGCTGTTTTTCCGCTTCTCCCTGACAGGAGAAAAGGAAGGCTGGGAAGAAACACAGGACGTGCTGCAGCGGATGTTTCACGGGCAGGAACAGGCGTTCGTCTATGATCCGGTAATGATCGAGCCGGAACGGCTGGAGGCGCTTGCCGTGCTGCGGGATGCATCTCCGGACGCGGAAAGCCGTGCCCGGAAGCGCATGGAGGAATTGCGGACACAAGCTGAGGAGATGGCGGGCATTCATATGACGCTGCTGGAAGTCCAGCCCTTTGAAAGCCTGGCGGCATTTGCAGCCCGGCCCCGGAAACGGCTGGGGCCGGAGCAGATTCAGCAAACCGGCGTTTTATCTCCCGAAGCGGCGGAGGGCTTTCTGGCCCAGCAGCGGCTGCTGTTGAGCTATCTTTCCGCCGGAAACATGGATCAGGCGCATGCGCTGGCGGAAGAAATCGTGAGCCAATTGGAGAATCTGCCGCTTTTGCAGCAAAAGCTGCTGATGGTGGATCTGGTGGCCCGGCTGGAAATGCGGCTACAGGCGCTGGGCCTGATTACGCCTGCGCTGCCTTTGTATGACGGGCTGATGCGCGCCGGGGACGCACGGGCCATTCAGGGATGGTTTCAGGAGCGGATCAATGATTGGCGGCGGCAATTCCCGCCTATTCAAACCACCGAATCGGTGATCGTGATGCTTAAGCGGCTGGTTCAGGATCGCTATGCTTCTGCTATCTCGCTGGATATGGCGGCGGAAACGGTGTTTCTCAGTCCGGTGTATGTGAGCCGTCTTTTTAAACAGGAGACGGGCCAGAACTTTTCGGATTATGTGGCGAACGTGCGCTTTGAGAAGGCCAAAGCGCTGCTGCGGCGCTCGGATATTCGCATTTTTGATGTGGGCCAGCGGACAGGCTATGCCAATCCCCGGTATTTTTACCGGGTGTTCAAGCAGATGAGCGGCTATACGCCCAGCGAATACAGGCGTTTGTTTGGCGCGGAGGGAGCGGCGGACGATGCCGATTAAGAAAAAGCATCTCTGGCAGAACCGGCGGTTTACCATTCTGGTCGCCCGGAATTTTGCCCTGATTGCCGGGGCGTTTGCGGTGCTTTTGGGATTGGCGCTGCTGCTGAGCCGGGGCGTGACGCTGCGAAACATCCGCAGCCAGCAGGGCGATATGGATCGGGCGAATCTGCGCCGTCAGATTCAGCAGGCGGAGCTGCAGGTGCGTTCCGTGTGTCTGACCATGATTCAGCTGGCAGAAGAATCGGATATTCGCGTCTATTTCCAGCAGGATCAGCCATATACAACGGATTATGAGCGCATGGCCGTGTGCAATCGCGTGCTTTCCAATCTGCGCTATAAAAGCGTGCTGAATAACGCGCTGCGGAAAATGTATATTTACAACGCCGTGGAGCAGGAAATCCTTTCGCCGGATTACGGCGTTTGCCACAGCAGCCAATATGTGGATACCATCTGGCAGTATTTTTATGACGCCATCCAGCAAAAGGGCCGGGTCGATCCGCTGGTTCGCGCCGACCCGGAAACGGGCGCTTCCATTATCTCGCTGGCGTATCAGCTGCCGCTGCTGCTCAAAGGCAACTACGGCGTGCTGGTATCCAATCTGAGCAGCAGAGCGCTGTTTGACGAAGCGCTGGAGGACGCGGCTTATTATGTGACGGACGCCCAGGGGCAGATGATTGCTTCCTATGAAAACCTGCCGCTGTTTTCGTCCCTGCCTGCGTTCATTCCTCAGGAAGCCCGGCAGCAAAAGGGCGTATATCTGATTCAGGAGCAGGGGGAGAGTGCGCTGCTTGCCGTGGATCAATCCCCAACCTATGGCTGGTGGTTCTATTCGCTGGATCATCTGGCGGCGTTTAACGCCCGCACCGCGGAGTTTAACCGGGCCATGCTGCTTATCGCCGCCATCGGCTTGCTGATGGCGCTGATTTTTGCCTACGCGCTGTCGGTGCGGATGTTCTTGCCAGTCAAGAAAATTCTGTATATTTTGGAGGAACGCTCCGATGAAATGATTCTGCCCATGGAGCATCGCAGTGAGTCGGGCAACGAAATCAAGTTTCTGGCCGATACCATGCTCCATACCCTGAATCGCAACAAGGAGCTGACCAACACCCTGGCCCAGCGTCTGGAGCGGCTGAATCAGGTTCGTCTTCGGCTGCTGCGGAGCCAGATCAACCCTCATTTCCTGTACAATACGCTGGCATCCATCAACTGGATGGCATTGGAAAAGCTGCCCGACGACAATGAAATCTCCGATGCGCTGTGCACCCTGTCGGAAATGCTGCGCACCAGCCTGAAAAGCCCCACTTTTGTGCCCCTGGACCAGGAAATGGAGCAGCTGGAGCGATATATCATGCTGCAAAAACTGTGCTTCCGCAATGAGATTGCGCTGCATGTACGGCTGCAGCCGGAAGCGGCGGATGGCTGCGTGCCCTCCATGCTGCTTCAGCCCTTGCTTGAAAACGCCGTGAAGCACGGTATGAACCGGGAAAGCGGCCAGCTGCTGCAAATCCAGGTGACAGGGGAAAAGAAGGGCGAGCAGATGCATCTGCTGATCTGCAATAACGGCCTGGGTCTGACGCCCGAGCAGCTGGCTGCCATGGACCGGGACATGCGCGAAGAATCGCCCGGACGCACCGGAGGTATTGGGCTTAACAATGTGTATCAGCAGCTGACGCTGCTTTTTGAGCAGGATGCATCCATTGCGCTGGACAGCCCCCATGGCGCAGGCTTTCAGGTTGAAATTTGGATACCATATATTCAGAAAAGTGACCTGCCCGAAGCTTGAATCCAAGCTCCGGGCTCTTTTTTGTGTCTGTTTTGGTTGAAAAGAGTGCACTTTAACAATACTGAAAGCCATTATATAATGAGGTCAACGTAAAATAGAGGATGGGAGCGGAGGAAGCATGCAGCAGGCGCAGCAGATAACGCAGCAGAAACGAAAGGGGAGCTTTGGACGCTATGTGCGAACGCATCCCTGGCTGTATCTGATGATGATTCCCGGGCTTTTGTATATCCTGCTGTTTCACTATATGCCCATGTACGGCGTGGTCATTGCGTTTCAGAAATTCAATTTTGTGAAGGGCATTTTTGGCAGCAAATGGATCGGGCTGCAGAATTTCAAGGAACTGTTTTCTTCCGAGCAATTTCTGCGGGTTTTTCGCAATTCGCTGGAGTTTTCCCTGATCCGGCTGATTTTCAGCTTCCCCATGCCCATCATTCTGGCGCTATTGCTCAATGAAGTGCGCCACATGCGGTATAAGAAGCTGGTACAGACTATCATTTATATCCCGCATTTCATCTCCTGGGTGGTGGTGGCCAGTCTGGTAAGCAATCTGCTGATGCCCACCAACGAGGGCGCGGTGAATGCTTTTCTGGGGCTGTTTGGCATTCCGCCGGCCAATTATCTTACCAGCCCGGCCCATTTCCGGGGCATCATTGTGACGGCCGAAATCTGGAAGGGCGCCGGCTGGGGCACCATTGTGTATCTCTCCGCACTGAGCCAGGTGGATCAGGAAATCTATGAGGCGGCGTATATCGACGGGGCGAACCGATGGAAAGTGATGTGGTATATCACGTTCCCCTGCATTCTCAGTACGGTTTCCATTATGCTGATTCTGCGGCTGGGAAGCCTGATGAGCAATGGCTTTGAGCAGATTTATCTGCTGTATTCGCCCATGGTATACGATGTGGCGGACGTATTTGAAACCTACACCTATCGCATCGGTATTCAGGGCGGGCGATACAGCTACTCCGCCGCGGTGGGCATGTTCCAGTCGGTGGTCGGGTTCATCCTGATTATCACCAGCAACTTTATCTCCCGCAAGGTGGGCGAGAGCAGCTTGTTCTGAGAAAGGCGGGGAAGCAAATGATTCGTAAGTTTAATGGGGCGGATGTGCTGATTTATGCGCTGCTGGGCGTGATTGCCCTGCTGATGCTCTATCCGCTGTGCAACGTGATCGCCGTATCCCTCAGCAGCGCCAATGGCTATGCCAATCATCCGCTGATGCTCTGGCCCCATGAGTTTGATGCCACGGCCTATCGCTGGGTGATTTCCCATCATCTGATTCTGTCCAGCTATCGCAACACGGTGATTATCACGGTGGTGGGCACGCTGATTTCCATGTTTCTGACCGCCACCCTGGCTTATCCGCTTTCCACGGCGGACCTGCAGGGCAAGAAAACGCTGATGAGCCTGCTGGTGTTCACCATGTTTTTCAACGGCGGCATGGTGCCCAATTATTATCTGGTTCGTTCGCTGGGGCTGGTGGACAGCATTTGGGCGCTGATGCTGCCGGGGGCCATGAGCGTATACAATATGATTCTGATGAAAAATTCCTTTGAAGGGCTGCCTGTCAGCCTTAAGGAAAGCGCCCGCATAGACGGCGCAAGCGATCTGGGCATTTTCATCAGGATTGTGCTGCCCCTGTCCATGCCCATCATTGCCACGCTGACGCTGTTTTACGCCGTGGGCAAATGGAATTCGTATTTCAACGCGATTCTGTATATCCGGGATCGCAGCAAATGGACGCTGCAGCTGCTGCTGCGGGAAATCGTCTATCAGACCCAGACCCTGCTTAACGACTCCACGGACATTGCGTCTCTGCCCTCGCAGAGCATCAAATATGCCGTGATCGTGGTGGCGATTCTGCCGATCATGTGTGTTTATCCCTTCCTGCAGCGCTTCTTTGTGAAGGGCGTGATGGTAGGGGCCGTGAAGGGGTAAAGTCTGCCGAGCCATGCGGCCGGATGGCCGTTTGCAAAATAAAAGGAGGTCTATGAATCCATGAAAAAGGTCGTTGTGCTGCTGCTGGCGTTGTCCATGGCCCTGAGCCTGGCGCCCGCCATGGCCGAGGAACCCACGCCCATCTCCATCTATCTGCAGATGCCTGCGGAATTTGTGGCAGAGGGCAATCCCTTTGTGGAACAGATTGAGAACGTCTGCAATGTGAAGATTCAGTGGGTGATGCCCCCGGTGAACAGCTATGTGGAATCTCTGAACCTGATGATTGCCGATGGCAATTGGCCGGACATCATCCAGATGCCCAGCACCACCAGCCCGGCGTATATCAACGCCGTGGAAAGCGAAATCCTCATCCCGCTGGATGATCTGATCGGCAATTATGAAAATCTGTGCCAGTATGTGGATCCCAGCTCCTACGCGGCGCTGCGGGCTTCCTCCGGCGGCACCCTGTACGGCGTGGCCCGGAATACCATCCTGCGTCAGGACGGCTTTATCGTGCGCAAGGACTGGTGCGACAAGCTGGGCATCGCCCTGCCCGAGGATGGCCTGATGACGCTGGACGAGTTCTATAACATGCTCTATGCCTTCACCTATAACGATCCGGACGGCGATGGCGTGGACAACACCTATGGCATTAGTGAAAACTGCAATAGCGGCGATCTGTTCCCGCTGATTACCTATGCCTTTGGCAATCGCGGCTGGCAGGCGCATGAGGGCACCTATCCCTATATGGAAGAGGAATACTGCCTGGAACATGACAATTACCAGAAGGCCCTGGCCTACACCGCCAAGCTCTGGGCGGACGGCCTGATCGATCCGCTCTGGCCCAACTCCCTGGGCAACGCCTTCCGCGATCGGTTCTACACCGGTTATGCCGGCTGCGCTCGGTTCTTCGGCGGCTGGATTGCCACCTATGAGAACGGCCTGAAGGCCAATTTCCCGGATGCGGAAGTGGCTTACATTGCGGGCATCAAGGATGAAAACGGCGAATGCAAGGCTGATCCCGGCTTTGGCGGCAATATCTATTCCTTCTATACCCTCACCCTGTCCTGCGAGGGCCGGGAAGACGCCGCCCTGCGCACCCTGGATTATCTGCTCAGCGATGAAGGCTGGGATCTGATGAACTACGGCGTGAAGGGCCTGCATTGGGATGAGGATGAGAATGGCAACGTGTATGCCACCGACCGGTTCTCGGAATACGAAAAGTATCGCTCCTATCTGACGCTGCTGCGCCGGTACAACGATCCGGATTACTTCGTGGGCATCAACCTGACCCCCGATCAGAAGGCTTTTGCCAAGGCCGCCATTGAGAAGGCCGTGAGCATCACGATGCCTAGCCTGAGCAATGGCTATACGCCGGCCTCCTCTCAGGAAACCGCGCTGCTGGAATATAAGAGCGAGCTGAGCGTGGTGCGCTCCAAGATCATCATGGGCGAGCTGCCTGTGGAAGCGTGGCACGACGCCATGGAAAAGTATTACGAAAAAGGCTATTCCCGGGTGGTGGACGACATGATCGCCTATATCCAGGACAATCAATAACCAATCCCAGGCATGCCAAGGGGGACGGGGAAACGCATCCCCGCCCCCTTCTTTGGGCCTGTGGAGAAAGGGAGAAAACGATGGACAACGTGAAGCTTTACCGGCCGCGGTTTAAGCAGGAGCGGCGCCTTTTGCGCTCAGAGGACACGGGCTATCAGACCTATTACGCCTTTCCGGCGCTCAAGCGGGTGGGCGACCGCGCGCTGGTGACCGTCAAATCCGGCCAGAAGCACTGGGGCGATGCAGAAGCCGCCCTGACCCAACTGACGCTGGATATTCCCGGACAGCAGATGCTTTCCCGGGATGTGATCTATCATACGTCCGGATTCACGCCCCAAATGGGCGAAATTGTTCAGATGCCAAATGGCGATGTATGCGTGTATATTGACTTGCAGAAAAGCGAGTCCAATGTGCGGGTGGGCATGTGGGAGCTGCGCAGCAGGGATGGCGGGCGCACGTATCCCATCAGCCGTGCAGTCGGGGCCGTGGGTGGGGTGGTATATGGCTATCCCATGAGCATGGCGGAAAAGCGCGGGACTGTTTACATGCTGGTGATGACCTTTGATTATCTCCCCGGCGGCGGTTATCGTCAGGTGGATGTGATCCGCTCGGATGACAGCGGAGAAAGCTGGCATTTTGTGCGGAATCTCACGAAGGAATTTGGCTTTCCGTTTAATGAGTGCGATCTGCTGGCCACGGACGAAGGCTTTTTGATGTTCACCAGAGGGGAGACCGACCGGCGGGATCGGAAAAACAGCCTGGATGACTTTGCGTCCGGACAGCATATTCTGCGGCTGGATGCGGATTTCAGGGTGATTCAGGCCCGGGATCTGCGGCATGAAACGTCCTTCTTCACCCTGACGGGCAGACCGCGGCTTTATTTCATTCAGGAGCAGCTTTGCCTGTTCACCCGGCAGTGGAACGAGGATGCGCAGAACCGGCTTATGAGTCTGGATATGTTCCGCCTGAATCCGGAAACGCTGGAGGTTCTTTCCCGGGTACGTCTGGATGCGCCGCGCTTTCCTCATCAGGATGGGCATTATCCGGTGGCGTATGTGCAGGATGGCATGCTGCATGTGGTCACGTATATCACCTGCGATAAGGATGAGCGGGAAACCTTTACGCAAAAATGCGATCTTGTGCAGCTCAGCTTCCGGCTGGAGGAAGTATTGAGCCTTGGAGAGGAGACATGAATCATGGATAAAAGCCGCTTGCAGGGCGTGATGGTAGCCTCCGTCACGCCCATGACGGAGCAGGGCCAGCTGGATGAAGGGGCCGTGGGCGCACTAATGGACTACTATGCCGACAGCGGCCTTTCCGGCGTGCTCTTTCCCTCATCCACCGGCGAATATTTCGCCATGACCAACGAACAGCGCCGCCGATGTGTGGCCGCCGCAGCGCGGCATAATGCCCGCCGCCTGACGCTGATTGGCAATATCAGCGAGGGATCTTTGGCAGCCGCTATGGAAAATGCAAGGGCGATGGCAGACTGCGGAGCGGAAGCGGTGGTGCTGATGCCGCCCCAGTTCCATCATCATACCCAGGACGAGCTGGTGGACTATTATACCTATGCTGCGGATCATTCGCCGCTGCCCATCCTGATTTATAACCACATGACTCGCCTGCCCTCCAAGGTGGAGATTCCCACGATGATGAAGCTGAAGGATCATCCCAATATTGCCGGCGTGAAGGATACCCATAACGATGCGGCCCGGCTCATGACCCTGTCCACCCTGCTGCGGGAGGACGAGCCGTTTACCGTACTGGCCGGGGGCGACGGCATGGCGGCTTACAGTGCGCTGTTCCATATGGAAATGCTCAACGCGCTGTGCGCCATCCGGCCGGATATTTTTCTGGCGCTGTATCAGGCGGGCCGTCAGAACGATTGGGCCGCGGCTTCCGCGCTGCAGCAGCGGGTGAACCGGCTGATGGGCGTATTTACAGCCTTTAAGGGCGGTAAGAGCAGCGCGGCGCTGTTCAGTCAGGCGGTCAAGGGTGCGCTGTATCTCAAGGGCCTGTGCACCATGCGGGCGGTGCAGCTGGGCTATGAAATCGATGAAAGCGATCTGGCGCGGCTTCGTCAGGTGCTGGAAAGCGTTTAAGCGCATCCGATGCAAGAAAGCTGTTTTTGGCTGCTGGATGCGGAATGCTATCTGGCAGCACCGGATCGTCCGGGGTGCGCATGGGTGCTGGCCATCCATGGCAGCGGCCGATGCGCCCTGGATTATCGGGATACGCCGTTTTACGCCCGTCAGCGAGACATTGCGCTGGAAAACGGCTGTGCATTTGTAGCCATGAGCTTGGGACAGGACGTATGGGGGAAAGAGACGGCGCTGCGGAAGCTGGAGGCGTTGTATGCATTTATGACGAAGGCGGGTTATGCCCGGCAATGCGTCATTTGGGCCAGCTCCGCGGGCGGTACACTGATGTTTCGGCTGGCGCAGCGCCATCCGGCATGGGTGGCCGGGATGATTGGAATATTCCCGGTCTGGGATATGGAGCGGATTACGCTGCCCTCCCTTTCCGCTGCCTATGGTCTGAGCGGGGCGACGCTGCAGGACGCGGTTATAAAAGTCAATCCCGCGCGCTATCCCGAAGCCCTGCCCGATGTGCCGCTGGTGATCTGCCATGGACTCGGCGATCAGGTGGTGCCGCCCGCTTTCCACGCACTGGCTTTGGCGCAAACGTATCCGCTGTCCCTGCATTTAACGCGGGACGGCCATAGCACCCAGGCCTTTTCCCTGTATGATACGCCCCTTATTGCCGGTTTACTCCAATCCTACGTGCTGAAAGAAGGTTGATGTATGCCCCTTGCTACCATTTCTCATGCCGCTGATTTCTGTGTGGTCGGCGGCGGCCTGGCCGGGCTATGCGCCGCACTGGCAGCGGCGCGGCATGGCGCACAGGTGATTCTGATGCAGGAACGGCCCATGCTGGGTGGAAATGCGTCCAGCGAAATCCGCATGTGGGTCAGCGGCGCGCATGGCGAATATTATCGGGAAACCGGCATTTTGGAAGAATTGATGATGGAAAATCAGTACCGCAACCCGGACAAGGTCTACGCCATCTGGGACAGCGTGCTGTATGAAAAGGCGCGGGTGGAAAAGAATCTGACCCTGCTGCTGAACTGCTCCTGCATGGATGCGGAAATGGAAGGAGACAGGATTCGCGCCGTGAAGGGCTGGCAAATGACCACGCAGCAGTTCCACCGGGTGGAGGCCACGCTGTTTGCCGATTGCTCCGGGGACAGCATTCTGGCTCCGCTCACCGGCGCGCCCTTCCGCATGGGGCGCGAGGGCCGGGATGAATATGGCGAAAGCATCGCGCCGCCCGCTGCAGATCAAAGCACCATGGGGCTTTCCTGCCTGCTTCAGGCGGAGGAAACCCGGGAGCCGCATCGCTTTATTCCGCCTGCCTTTGCGGAAAAGATCACGGCGGATCAGTTGCGCTTCCGGGAACCTGATCTGTCTCAACCCACGGAGAATTTCTGGTATCTGGAATTGGGCGGCCGGCAGAATACCATCGCGGATGCGGAAGAAATCCGGGATGGGCTGCAAGAACTGGCCTACGGCATGTGGGATTACCTGAAAAATGATCCTGCGCAGGCGGAAAAACACCGCAACTGGAAGCTGAACTGGGTGGGCATGCTGCCGGGCAAGCGGGAAAGCCGCCGGTATGTGGGGGCACATGTGCTGACGGAGAATGAGGTGCTTGCCGGGGGAAATTTTGCGGATGAGGTGGCCTATGGCGGCTGGACCATGGACGATCATCATCCAGCCGGCTTCCGCACGCAGGAGCCGCCCAATATCTTTCATCCCGCGCCCTCGCCGTATGGCATTCCTTTCGGATGCCTGTATTCGGAGGCGGTGCCGAATCTGATGTTTGCAGGACGCAACATTTCTGTCACCCACGCGGCCATGAGCTCATCCCGGGTGATGGGCACCTGCGCGCTGCTGGGGCAGGCTGTGGGCACGGCGGCAGCGTTGGCAATCGAAAAAGGCTGTCTCCCGGCGCAGATTGCCCAGATACACATGGGAACCTTGCAGGCGCGATTGCAGCAGGATGATTGTTTTCTGCCCCATTGCAGGCGTCCCGTCAGCGCTTTTTGCCGGGCTGCACAGATACGCACGGAAGGCGCGCAGGGGGAGAAACTGCTGGACGGGGTGGATCGCCCGCTGCCCGGAGACGATCATGCGTGGGTTGGCACATGCGGGCAGAGTATTTCTTATATTTTTCCCCATCCCGTCCGCCTTCGTTCGGTACGGCTGGTGATGGACAGCGATTTGAACCGGGAACATGCTCCGGCCATGGAGCGACAGCTGAAGCGCAACATGTTCCATAACCGGCTGCTGGGAATGGAGCCCTCAAATGTTCCCGAAACCATGCTCAGACGCTATCGCATCGAGGCCATGTTGACCGACGGCAGACGTATTACGCTGGTGGATGAACGGAACAATTATCAGCGCCTGCGGGTATATTCCGTGGATGCATCGGCAGTGCGGGAGCTCACGTTTACGCCGCTGGAAACCTGGGGAAGCCGGCAGGTGCGGCTGTTCGGCTTTGAAGCGGACGGCGAGTTTTGCTGAACGTACCGATATGAAGCACGCATTTGGCGAAAAGGGCTTCCCGTATGAAAGTACAATTACGCCCCGGATGAGAGCGGAAGCGGATGCTGTTTCCTTCCCTCATCTGGGGCGTGCGTTTGTTTATTCCGGACAGCCTTTCAGGCGGGCGCTATTAACACAAGTGCTTTCCGCTAAAAGGAAATTTCTTTGTCTCATCCTTTCAGAGAGCCCATCATAATGCCCCGCTCGAAGAACTTCTGCACCATGGGATAGAGAATCAGCAGCGGCACGGCGGACACCACAATGATGGCGTATTTCAGAGAAGCGTAGAGCAAATAGACGCTCAGATCATCGATGCCGGACTGCTCCTCCAGATCGCCCATCTGGGTGAGCACCAGAATCTCCCGCAGGAACACCTGCAGGGGCTGCATCTTCCGATCCCGCAGATACATCATGGCGCTGAAATAACTGTTCCAATGGCCTACCATATAATACAGGATAATCACGATGAGAATGGATTTGCTCAGCGGCAGCATAATGCGGGTCATGGTGGCCAAGGGAGACGCGCCGTCAATATCCGCGGCCTCGCGCAGGGCGGCGGGCACGGAATTGATGAAATAATTGCGCATAATCAGCATGTTGGTCACGCTGATGGCACCGGGAATAATCAGCACCAGCGGATTATTCAGCAGTCCCAGGCTCTTGATGTTCAGATAATCAGGAATCATCCCCGCGCCAAAGAACATGGTGAAGGTGATGAACAGGGTGATGCCGTTCTTGCCCTTCAGATCCGGCAGGGACAGGGGATAGGCGCAGATGATGGTGAAGAACATGTTCACCGCCGTGCCAAAGAAGGTGTAGATCACGGTGTTGCGATAGCCGGTGAGAATATCGGAGCTGGAAAACACGCGCTTATAGGCGTTCAGCGTCACGTCCACAGGCCAGAGCACCACATCTCCGCCCAGAATCCGTGCCGGGTCCGAGAACGAAGCGCTGATCACATAAACCAGCGGATAGAGGGTGATCAGACAGATCAGCACGGTCAGCACATAGACAATCGTCTGGAATATGACGTCATTTTTCTGTTTCATATGCGCACCTCATCCTTACCAAAGGCTGGTCTGCGTGACCTTCTTGGAAATGGTGTTCACCACCAGAAGCATCAGCAGATTGATCAGGGAGTTAAAGAGGTTTACGGCGGTGGAATAATCGTAGCGCAAGTCCTCGATACCCTGCTTATAGGTGTACGTGGAGATCACTTCGGAAACGTTCAGGTTCAGGTCCGTCTGCATGGCGTACACCTTTTCGTGGCCCACGCTCATCAGGCCGCCGCAGCGCAGAATCAGCATGATCACGATGGTGGGCACGATGGAGGGAATGGTAATATAAATCAGCTGCTGCCAGCGGCTGGCACCGTCCACGCGGGCCGCTTCATACAGCGCGGTATCAATGGCGGAAAGAGCGGAAATGAAGATGATGGCGTTCCAGCCTGAGTCCTTCCAGATGTCGGAAAGAATATACATCAGCCGGAAATACTTGCCGCTGCCCATCAGGTAAAGCGGCTCGCTGGTCAGCCCGGATTTGACCAGGAATTTGTTCACGATGCCGGTCTCCATGGCGCACATGGAAACCATCATGCCCACCACAACCACGGTGGACACGAAATGGGGCGCGTAGGTGATGGTGCGCACGAAGCGCTTGCCCTTATCGGTTTTCAGCTCATTGAAAATCAGGGCCAGAATGATGGGAAAGGGGAAGCAGAACAGCAGCGACAGGAAGCTGATCCACAAAGTGTTTCCAATCACGCGGGAGCTTTGATAGCTGGAGAAAAAGCGCTGGAAATGCTTCAGTCCCACCCATTTGCTGCCCCACATGCCTGCACGAAGCTTATAATCCTTGAAGGCGATCTGGATGCCCAGCATGGGCATATACTTGAAGATGATGAAGTAGGCGATAACCGGGATCAGCAGCAGATACATCTGCCAATAGCGGGTGAGCGACCGACGCCAGCTGTTATGGGGCAGGCGTAGCTGCTTAACCTGTTTCTGCATCATGATAAACGCACCTCTCTAAGTAAAAGAATACCAGATGATTGATGAGGGTGGGCCTGTTTTGCGGCCAAAGGCGTTTTTGCCATCCGCATGAGAAGATTACCGCCTATGAAGAAGGGGGAGCCTCTTGCGGGGCTCCCCCCCTTTTGCTGCGATGAAGCAGCCTGCATCCGGAAAATCAGAACTCAGCGCCTTCGCCGTAAATGCGGGTCAGAGCGGATTCGTAGGCGGCCACCAGTTTGTCGGCCTGCATCTTCACGATTTCGTTCTTGAAGCTTTCCCAGGTAGCGTCGTTCAGTTCGAGTTCGCCGGTCATCACCTGCGCGGCGAAGGACTTCATGTAGCTGTTGATATCGTTGCCAACCGTGCTGGTCACTTCCGCTTCTTCAGCGGTCCAGGTGATGATGGGCCAGATCTTCGGCGGCGCATAGTTGGCCAGCAGCGCCTGCGCGCAAGCGGAGGGGATGGGGCCATACTCAGCGTCGAACAGGTTGGAGAAGAAGCAAGCGGGCACGCCGCCGCCGGGCCAGATGCCGAACATGGCGCGGAACGCGTCGTTGCTCATATCGTCGGTGCGCTTGGCCAGGGCCGCTTCGGTCCAGCCGCGATTGCCGTCCGCATCCTCGTCCCAGTCTTCGCCCTTCACGCCCACCAGGCACAGCTGAGAGCCTTCTTCGGAGTAGAAGTAGTCAACCCAGCGCAGGGCCAGGGGAATCTTTTCCTCGGGGCAGTCCGCGGTGATCACGAAGTTACCGGTGGAGTGCACGGCGCCGCGGGTCTGGGTATGGAACGCATAGCCGTCGGGGCCTTCCAGAGACCAGTTGATGGTGTACCAGTCGCCAACCTTGTCTTCGCCAACGCCGGGAGCGATGGTGTTGAACAGGCAGCTGAGCCGGTCAGTCGCGCCGAACACGGAAGCCTGGGAATCGCCCTCAGTGAAGATTTCCTGATAGATCAGCTTTTCGGAGTACATCATCTTCATGAATTCCACGTACTTCCGATAGTCGTCGGACAGGGCGAACACGCGAACCTTGCCGGTTTCGGGATCTACGTCCACCACGTCGTGATGCGCGCCGCGGTTGCGCAGGCCGAAGGAACCGTAGAAGTAATTGTGCATATTGCCAACGCTGGCCACCACGGTCACTTCGTCGGCTTCGCCGTTGCCGTTCCAGTCGCTGTCACGGATGGCAGTCATGACCTTGACGAAATCGTCCAGGGTCTTGGGGTCTTCCATGCCGATCTTTTCCATGGCCTTTTTGTTCAGCCACAGCTTGGTGGGGGTACGCATTTCGGCACCCAGGATTACCTGGGGCAGGCCGTAGATCGCGCCGTTCTCCGCCACGATGGCGCCGGAGATGGTGGATTCTTCCTGGAACAGCTTCCAGAAGTTCGGAGCATATTCTTCCAGATAGGGCTTCAGGTCGATGATCACGCCTTCTTCGCCCCACTCGGCGAGCTTGTCGTTGCCAATCTTGCCGCGCATGATCACATCGGGCAGCTTATCGCCGGACGCGATCAGGGCCGCCAGCTGATTGCCAAACACCTGATTGCTGACGTTTTCCCATTCGATGGTCACGCCGGTCATCTCGGCATACTTCTGCATGCCGTGCACCTTGGACAGATCCTGATCCGGGAAATAAGAACCGACCTGGGCCATCACCTTCAGGGTGGTGGGCTCGGTCACCAGGGGGAAGGTTTCGGCCAGAGCCGCGGTGCAGGAGCACACCATCAGCAGGGCCAGAACCAGCGCCAGGATACGAGAGCACTTCATAGAGGTACCTCCTTTTTATTTTCACCGGCTGAGCAGCCGGCAAAGATCAGGCGATGAAAAGCAGGAAAAGCGCACAACAAAAAAACACGCTGATAAATTGAATCTGGCGTAAAATTCGCAGGGCACCTTTGGGGGGTGGTTTCTTCGCCGGGGCTTTCCTTTCTTTCATCAACATTATATACCGGCCGTTTCGGCAGCACAAGCATTGAATGAGCCATAGTTTTATTCGAACGGGACATATATTGCAAAATAGGCCACAATATGATGTGAATAACGGCGAAAAATAACACATTTCCATTACGACGCGAAAACGGCTGCGGTACGCACGGATAAAAACATGACAGGATACGTCCAGATAAGAAAGAATTGTAAAATTTATAGGGAAAAGAAATAATGAAGATACAAAAAGAGTTTTTCTAAAACAGTTTCCTTCAAGCCTGTTTTATGCTATGATAAAAAGGGAAAACAAAAGTTCTCTCATGAAAGAAAGCATAAAGGAGCGGTCAGACAATGAAAATTACGGCTGCCATTCATTCGATCGGCGTAAATGATCATCAGGTGGATTTATTTGAGGGCCAGTATCCCGTGCCCCATGGGATGGCATACAATTCTTATGTGATTATGGATGAACAGATTGCGGTTATGGACACCGTGGACGCACAGTTTGGCGACGAATGGCTGGCGAACGTGGCCGCCGTATTGGATGGGCGGCAGCCGGATTATCTGATCGTGCAGCATATGGAGCCGGATCATTCGGCCAATATTGCCCGTTTTCTGAACACATATCCCACCGCGAAGGTGGTGGCAACGGCTAAGGCGTTTCCGATGATGCGCCAGTTTTATGGCTGGGATGAACCGGCGCGGCGCATTGTTGCCACGGAAGGCGCCCCGCTGTGTCTGGGCGCTCATACGCTGCAATTTGTGATGGCACCCATGGTGCATTGGCCCGAGGTGATGGTCACCTATGATGCGACGGACAAGGTGCTTTTTTCCGCGGATGGGTTTGGCAAATTCGGCGCGCTGGATGTGGATGAGCCCTGGACGGATGAAGCCAGGCGGTATTACATCGGCATTGTGGGCAAATTCGGCATGCCGGTGCAGACGCTGCTGAAAAAGGCCGCGGCGCTGGATATTCAAACCATCTGCCCGCTTCATGGCCCGGTGTTGACCGGTGATCTGACGCCGTATCTTTCCCTGTATCAGACCTGGTCCAGCTACGCGCCGGAGGAAAACGGTGTGGTCGTGGCATACACGTCCGTTTACGGCCACACCCGAAAGGCCGCGCTGCTGCTGGCAGAAAAGCTGGAAGCCCGGGGCGAAAAGGTGCGGGTATACGATCTGGCCCGGTGCGATCAGACCCAGGCCGTCAGTGATGCATTCCGGTTTGACCGGCTCGTGCTGGCAACGACCACGTATAACGGCGATGTGTTCCCGCCCATGGACGCTTTCCTGCGGCATCTGACGGCGCGTGGATTCCAGAACCGCCGGATCGGCCTGATGGAAAACGGTACCTGGGCGCCGCTGGCAGCCAAGAAAATGCAGGAGCTGCTTGCCGCCTGCAAGCAGCTGACGATCGCGGAGCCCACGGTTCGGATTTTGTCTGCGCTGGATGAGAGCAGCCTTGGCCAGCTGGACGCGCTGGCGGCAGCCCTGTGCGAATAAAGCAATAATATTGAAAATCAAATCATCCGCTGCGGCGGAAGGAGGAGAAGACCCATGCACGTTTACCTGAACAAGATTTCCGGGATTGACGATGCGATCGTGTCCATGTTCATCAGTAAGCGCAGCTGGACCCGGGACATGGAGGAGCATATTTACCGGGTGTGCCGTCTGGTGCTGGATCCCCGGGGGAAGCTGCTGTCCCAGGATGAACACCCGGAGTTGCAGGCAGAATTTGACCAATTTGATGATTGGCTCGGCAAGTTGGTGAAATGGGGCTGGATGCATATCACCATGCTGCGGTTTATTGATATGTCCATTACCGTGGAAGGGCTGCACCGGGCAGGGCAGGATGACTGGGACTCCCACGCCAAGCGGTTTAATAACCGCATTATTCGTTCCAGCACCCGGCTGTCCACGTTCTCCTATGAAATGTCCGATTATTATAAGGATAAAATTTTGCCCACTGATCTGGCCCTGTCCGCGCTGGGAATGACGCTGCCGGAGAAGATCGAAGTGGACGGGGTCAGCTATGTGAAGGCCGTCAACGGCTATATTCGCGAGGGCATGGAAGAGGATAAGGATGTGAAGCGGGGCTTGTATATGCTGTCCATTCCCAGCACGTTTATTTTCAAAATCGATCTGACGGAATGGGGCCATGTATATAAAGAACGCAACGCCTCCGGCCACGCCAACCCGGAGGTGAAGCAGTGCTGCGAAGCCATTGCAGACGCCATCGAGGATTTTATTCCCGCATTTAACCGGGATTTGTTTTTGAAAATCAAAAATTGACCTGAATGAATAAGGAGGATTCACCCATGAATTTTGAAAATGCGGTGCTGGGGCTGGAGCTGGGCTCCACAAGGATTAAGGCCGTTGTATTGGATGAAAACCATGTGCCGGTCGCATCGGGCAGCTTTGAATGGGAGAATCAGCTGGTAAACGGAATCTGGACCTATGATTTGGAGACCGTGCATCAGGGCGTGCAAAGCTGCTACGCCGATCTGAAACGGGACATCCGGGAAAAATTCGGCGTTACGCCCGCAGCCTTCGGAGCTATCGGCATTTCCGGCATGATGCACGGCTATCTGCCCTTTGACGGGGAGGACAAGCTGCTCTGTCCCTTCCGCACCTGGCGAAACACCATGACCGGCGAGGCCGCGGAAAAGCTCACGGCGCTGTTTCATTTCAACATTCCCCAGCGCTGGAGCATCGCCCATCTCTATCAGGCGATGCTAAACGGCGAAGCCCATCTGCCGCAGCTGCGCTTCCTGACCACGCTGGCAGGGTATATCCACCTGCGTCTTACCGGGGAAAAAGTGCTGGGCATTGGCGAAGCCTCCGGCATGTTTCCCATTGACAGCGACGCGCTGGATTATCGCCAGGATATGGCGGATCAGTTTGATGGCCTGATCGCGCAGATGGGATATGGATGGAAGCTGCGTCAGGTGCTGCCCCGGGTGCTGCCTGCCGGTGCGGACGCAGGGCGGCTGACTGAAAGCGGCGCAGCGTTCCTGGATCCGGATGGCGATCTGCGCCCTGGCATTCTCTTTGCGCCGCCTGAGGGCGATGCGGGCACTGGCATGACCGCCACCAATTCCGTCCGGGTGCGAACGGGCAATGTATCCGCCGGCACCAGCGATTTCGCCATGGTGGTGGTGGAAAAAATGCCCGGCGTGCATCGGGAAATTGATATGGTCACAACCCCTGCGGGCAAACCGGTGGCCATGGTGCATTGCAACAACTGCACATCCGACATTAACGCCTGGGTGAACCTGCTGGATGAGTTTGCTAAAGTCATCGGCAGCAAAATCGATAAGGGCGAATTGTTTGTGAAGCTGTTTCATAAGGCGCTGGAAGGGGAGACGGACTGCGGCGGCCTGATGGCCTTCAATTATTTCTCCGGCGAGGGCATCACCGATCTGGACGAGGGTCGGCCCGTGTTTGCCCGCACGCCTGCCGCCCGGTTCACCCTGGCCAATTTCATGCGGGCGCATATTATGTCTGCGCTGGCCACGCTGAAGCTGGGTATGGATATTCTCATTAACGGCGAACAGGTGAAAATCGACAAGCTCTATGGTCATGGCGGCTTCTTCAAAACCCCGGGCGTGGGCCAACGGATGCTGTCTGCGGCGGTGAAGGCTCCGGTATCCGTGATGGAAACCGCCGGGGAGGGAGGCCCCTATGGCATGGCGTTGCTGGCGGCGTATCGGCTGCATCAGGCAGCAGGGGAAACGTTGGAAGATTATCTGGATGAGAAGGTGTTTGCCAACGCCAAAGCCTCCACGTTAATGGCGGATGCGGAGGAAATGGCCGGGTTTGACCGGTTCACGGCGGTGTACGCAGCGGCGTTGCCTATGGAAAAAGCGGCCATTGCCGCCCTGCGGGAGGAATAAGCCATGCTGGAGCAGTTAAAAGAGCAGGTGTTGCAGGCCAATCTGCTGCTGCCGCGCTACAACCTGGTTACTTTTACCTGGGGCAATGTTTCAGGCATTGACCGGGAGCGGGGACTGATTGTCATCAAGCCCTCCGGCGTGCCTTATGAGGGCATGACGGCGGAGGACATGGTGGTGGTGGATCTGGACGGAAAGCGGGTGGAGGGAAAATGGAAGCCCTCATCCGATACGCCCACCCATGCGGCGCTGTATCGCGCGTTTCCGGGGCTGGGCGGCATTGTGCACACCCATTCCCGCTGGGCTACCACCTTTGCTCAGGCGGGCTGGCCCATCCCGGCCATGGGCACCACGCAGGGCGATTATTTCTACGGCGCGATTCCCTGTACCCGGCCCATGACCCAGGCGGAAATTGCCGGGGAATACGAGCTGGAAACCGGGAATGTGATTATCGAGACATTCCGGGCTACGGATCCCATGCGGATTCCCGCTGTGCTGGTTTACAGCCACGGGCCCTTTGCCTGGGGGAAGGATCCCCAGGAAGCAGTGCATAACGCGGTGGTGCTGGAAGAAGTGGCCTTTATGGATTGGCATGCCATGATGCTCAATCCCGCGCAGGGCCCCATGCAGCAGGCACTGCTGGATAAACACTACCTGCGCAAGCATGGAGCAAACGCCTATTACGGGCAGGACAAGGAGCCCGGCTGAGCCTTCGTTCGGGAAGCCGTTATCGGAAAGCATTTCGCTCAGTCTGCGCTTTTGCACTGCGCTATTGCCAGAAAAGTAACGCAGGCTTTACCTCTGCGCTGCTTTCCTTTTGAATCAAATATGCGCCCCAGACTGTAAAAAGAAACAGCATCTCTGCGTTTCATTGACAGTCTGGGGCGCATGTTAATTTATGGCGGCTTTTTGCGTAGACGGGAGAGGGGCGCTATCTGCAATGCCCCTCTCCCGTGATCCCGGTCTGCACGCTTATTTTACGGGGAATTCCTTCACGTCGGGGGCCCAGAAGAACACATCCGTGTTGCCCAGCACCTTGTTCAGGGCTTCAATGAAGTAATAATCCGCGTAGTTCATGGTGATGTGCTCGTCATGCCCATAGGCGGCGGTGCACTTGGTGAGGATGGCGGGCTGAGCCTCGGTCCAATCGGCGCAGGTCGCTTCCATGGCCACCATCAGGTTGCACGCGGCGGAGCGATAGGTATCCTGCTGGGTTTCAGGCAGCAGATCTGCCAGCTCCATCAGACCGCAGGCCGCGATGGCGCCGGCAGCATTGTCCCAGACTTCGGGCGTCTTGGGCGCGCGGAAATCGCAGGCGGGAATCCAGCCGGTGGCCTGGGTGCAGGCGATGAAATAGTTGGCCACCTTCACGGCAGTGTCCAGATATTCCTGCTTGCCGGTCATCATATAGCTCAGGGTGAAGCCATACAGCGCCCACGCCTGGCCGCGGCTCCAGCTGGAGCCGGAAGCGATGCCCTGGCCGCCGGGGTTATCCAGATATTCGCCGGTGAGGGGATCGAAGGAAACGATATGGTTGCAGGAGCCGTCCGCCCGGACGAAATGCTTCATGGCCGTGTCCGCATGGCGCATGGCAATGAGCTTGAACCGGGGATCGCCGCTCTGGCGGCTGGCCCAATACAGCAGCGTCAGGTTCATCATGCAGTCGATGATGGCCCAGCCCTGATTCTTGTCGCCGTTCCAGGCGCGGATGAAGCCGTTGGGATTGAAACGGCCGGCCAGCATGTTTCCGCAGAAGAAGGTGCGGTCGAAGCTGTCCTGATTATGCTCGATGGCATAGCGCACGCCGCTCTGAATCAGCCACATGAAGCCCACGTCGTGATGCAAGGTTTTGAAATCCTTCAGGGCCGCGTCCATCATTTCCTCGGCCCGGACGGCGGCGTCCCGATAGAAGGAATCCTTGGTCATTTCATACATCTGCCACATTTCCGCGCCCCAGAAGCCGTTGGTCCACCAGCGAATGTCGGTCTTTTTCCATTCGCCGTTCTGGGTGGAATAGGGAATAAAGTCAACCTGAGCCGCCTTTTCTGCGCCATAGCGCATTTTCTTTTCAACCTTGGCCTTCACCTGTTCGGCCCAGCCCTGGGGCAGCAACGCGGTCAGCTTTTCGTTCATGGGAATTTCCTCCTTATGATGTAATCAATTTGGAAACGCTGCTTTCATTATGCGAAAAAAAGGATGAAACCGCAAGTGGAAAGAACGTTCAGCGGCGGCTGAAAAAACGGCAGGAGCGGATGCTTCATCCATTTTTCATTGCGCCGTCCATGGCAGGAGCGCCCGTTTTTCAGCCGCTCCTGTCATCCTGTTCATCTTATCAGATAAACGCAGACAGGTCAAGCTTTTTCGGCCGGGCGGGATTTTTCGGTCAGATAAAGGGGCGGCGATCCAGCACGTTTTTCAGCGGCACGGTGGAACAAAGCTGCCCGGGCAGCGCCAGCTGCAGCTCCGAAAGGACACAGACCGTGCCAAAGAGCATGTGCAGATCGTTCATTCCTTCATCTGTCTCGGGATCCAGCGTGTCCAGCCACGGCACGAAATCCGCCGCAAACTGCGAAAGCAGCGTCTTGACTTCGTCGAACCGATGGGCTGTCTGCCGTGCGGCGCGATTCATGGCAAATACCCAGTCGATTTCCATGAACCCGATTTCACGGCCAAAGGCTGAGGTGAGCTGATGCTTGCGATACAGGGCAATGCAGCTGTCTATCAGCGCTTCGGGATAGGGAATGGGCTGGCGGGCATATTCATGGTTGAAGAAATAATGGAACCAGCCGTATAATTGATGCGCCAGCAGCGCATCGCCCTGGCGGCCCTTCAATCCAAGGCCGGTTTCCGGATCCGCGTGTTCCCGCAGCCAGGCAAAGTAATCCTGCTGCCAGTGCAGGTCCGCCGTCCGGCTTACCACCATCGCCGCATACAGCCCGGCCCCCTGATGGGAATTGGGCCAGGGATTGTGATCCCAATCCAGACGCCAAAGCATGTCGTGGAGCCTGTCCGTTTCCAGATAGGGCAGCAGCGCCGTCAGCGGATGCAGCGGCAGCGCATCAAACAGCTCCAATGCGGACAGGCAATGGGCGGTCGTATGAATGGGATGATGCGTATGCTCGTGAAACAGGCCGGTTTCCGGGTCCTGCATTCCCTGAAGGGTTTTCACCCATTGGGCCCGCGCTTCCGGCTCCCGGGGGAACTGGCCGATGGTATAGCGGATATTGGCCGCATCCGCGCAGCCGTATTCGTTCACGCCCATTTTCCGGCTGCCTGCCGCATCCTGCCACAGATACCGGCTGTAAACCCCTTCGCGGATCTGATGGAGATCCACGATTCCCCGAATCTTGGCAACCAATCCGTCGATGTTCATGCCTGGCATGGGAAAGCCCCTTTCTCATTTGCAATATAATCATCAAATTCGGAATATAGGGAAAAAATCCTCCCGATGACGTGAGAAATCCTCTTGAAAGATGGAATGGAATATGCTAAGATGAAAAACACAATCAGTTTTGATGAAAGGCGACGAAAGAAATATGGCCAACAATTTGGGAACCAATCTGCTTTGGTATCGCCAGGGAGCGCAAAGCTGGAACGAAGCGCTGCCGCTGGGCAACGGACGGATGGGTGCGATGGTCTTTGGCGATGGGGCGCATGAGCGAATCTGCCTGAACGAGGATACCCTCTGGAGCGGATTCCCCACCTATTACCGCCGGCCAGGACAAAAGGAATCCTATAAAAAGGCCCAGGCGCTGGCACTGGAAGGAAAACTGAAGGAGGCTCAGCGGGAGCTTGAAGAGAATTTTACCGGCCTGTGGTGCCAGGCTTACATGCCCTTTGGCGACATCGAGCTGGAAATGCAGCATGGCGCTGCACCGGAAAATCTGGCCCGCGCCCTGGATATGCAAACCGGGCTGCACACGGTAACCTATACAGCCGGGGGAAAGCGCTATGAACGGGAGCTGTTTGTCAGCTTTCCTGATCAGGTGCTGGCCATGCGGCTGACATGCGATGTGCCCGGGGAGCTTTCCTTCCGGGTGCATCTGGCTCCCGCCATGCGGGCGGAAACCCATCTGGAGCAGGACAGCATGAGCGCCCAGGGCCATTGCCCGGTTTACTGCTGGCATTATGGTCCGCCCCAGGATCCCCGGGGCGTGCTGGAATATGGCCGGGAAGAAGCGGAAATGGGCATAGGGTTCTACGGTGAAATGCGTGTTCTGCCCACGGGCGGGCGCATGCAGCGCCAGGGAGGCAGTCTGCAGATTACGGGCGCGGACAGCGCGGTGATTCTCCTGAATATCCGTACCTCCTTTAACGGCTGGGATCATCATCCCGTGCTGGATGGCAGGCCCTTCGTGGCGCC
This sequence comes from uncultured Clostridia bacterium, assembly GCA_934630705.1. Lineage (GTDB taxonomy): Bacteria > Bacillota > Clostridia > Christensenellales > Aristaeellaceae > RUG563. Next base: position 114,210 of record CAKTWP010000003.1, read on the forward strand.
CTGTCGGCAGGAGCTGGACGCTGCTGGGGAAAAGGGCTATGATGCGCTGAAGCAGGCCCATGTGGCGGATCATCAGGCGCTGTATGACCGGGTGGAGCTGGAGCTTGGCGGCGGCGATGAAAAGCTGCTGCCTACGGACGAGCGGCTGTATCGCCATGAAAACGGCGAGGATGATCTGGCGCTTTACGCGCTGTATTTCAATTTCGGGCGGTACCTCACCATCGCTTCCTCCCGCCCCGGCACACAGGCGACCAATCTGCAGGGCATCTGGAATGCGTCCGTGGAGCCCCCGTGGAACTGTAATTATACCATCAATATCAACACCGAAATGAACTACTGGCCCACCCAGATGGTGAATCTGTCCGAATGCCAGGAGCCCCTGAACCGGCTGATTGCCGAGCTGGCCCAGAGCGGCGAACGCACCGCCCGGGATTATTACGGCGCGCCCGGATTCGTGGCCCATCACAATACGGATATCTGGCGGATGTCCACACCGGTGGGCGCGCAGAAAGAGGGCAGCGCCCGGTACGCGTTCTGGAATATGTCCGCGGGCTGGCTGGTTCGGCATTTGTGGGAGCAGTACGAATATACCCGGGATGAAGCCTTCCTGCGGAATACGGCATGGCCGCTGATTAAGAAAGCTGCGCTGTTTTATCAGGATCAGCTGATAGAGGATGAACGGGGATTCCTGATTTTGTGTCCCTCTACTTCGCCCGAAAACGCATTCCTGTGGGAAGGGGAGGGGATTTCCGTAAGCAAAACCGCCGCCATGACCCAGGCAATCGTGCTGGATGTGTTCAGCATCTGCGCGCAGGCATGCGGCATTTTGCAGGAGGATCTGTCCTTTGGGGCGGATCTGGCCATGCTGATGCCCAAGCTCCTTCCCTTTGGCGTCGGCAGGGAGGGCGAACTGCTGGAATGGGATGAGAATTATCCCGAAAGCGAAATCCATCATCGCCACATTTCCCATCTGTATGGCCTGCATCCCGGCCGCTCCATCACGCCGGAAGAAACGCCAGATCTGGCCCAGGCCTGCCAGGTGTCGCTGGAACGCCGGGGCGACGAAAGCACCGGCTGGGCCATGGGCTGGCGCATTAACCAGTGGGCCCGACTGCGGGATGGGGACCACGCTCTGCGCCTGCTTGACCGCCAGCTGCGCACGGTGGAAGGCCGCAATCCCGCCCGGAGCGGCGTTCCGGAAAAGCGTCATGGCGGCACGTATCTGAATCTGTTCGATGCGCATCCGCCATTTCAGATTGACGGCAATTTCGGCGCCTGCGCAGGCATTGGGGAAATGCTGCTGCAAATGAATCCGGACGGCGAATTGATCCCCCTGCCGGCGCTGCCCCGGAAGTGGACGGAGGGACATGTGCGCGGCCTTCGCGCCCGGAATGGGAAACTGGTCGATATTTCCTGGAAGGACGGCAAGGTGGAACTGCGGGAATATACGGATTGACCGCAGGACGGGCGCATGCGGGAATCGGAAGGGAAGCTGGCTTTCCTTCAGAAAAAAGCGCTGGTTATCCGTCACGCAAAAAAGCAGATTTCATGATCTTGTGGTTTTTCCAAAAAAGTTCTTGCTTTTTACACAAGAATATGTTACAATGCAAAGGCTGTCATTATGGATGTAGCGCGGATCGTTCCGCGTCGCCACATGAGCAATTCCCCTGGGGAGGTAATTACAATGGGCAAGTTCTGTGAAGTGTGTGAAAAGGGTCAGATGATCGGCCACAACGTGAGCCATTCCAACCGCAAGAGCAGCCGTGCCTGGGCGCCCAACGTCCAGAAGGTTCGCGTGATGGTGGAAGGCCGCCCCGTGCGCCTGAACGTGTGCACTCGCTGCCTGCGCAGCGGCTATGTGCAGCGTGCGCTGCCCGCCCAGAGCGAAGGCACCACCGAAGAAGCCTGAGCTGCGAGCATCCTTTCGCACCGCAATGAACCACCTGTAATATGGTGGTTTTTTGCGTACAAAATATGCGGATGTCATAAGGAAACCTGCCCGCCCAAGCCGGGAGGCGCGAGAGGGGCGTCAGCACAGAATGGCGCGCCCCTAAAAGCCCGGCGATGATATTGCACCGCGCTTCAGGGGAGCAATTGACGTTATGTATGCCGCTCATGTCCGCACTTCATGTGAAGAATACTTCACACAAAAAAGCGGACGGTATGCAATGCCGAAAGCATTGCGGATTTGTTCCCCGGTCGTGATGAGCGGCCGGGCTTTTTGATGGTAAATGCTCAGGAAATGAGCGCGGCGGGATTGAATTGCAGCATCCATTGCCCGGAATGGGGCGATTTGCGAAACTCGGATGGCGTGGTGCCGGTGACGGCTTTGAACGTGGCCACAAAATGATTGTAACCATTAAAGCCAACCTGCTGATAAACATTGGTAACGGAGGCGTTATCGAAAAGCAGCAGATGCGCAGCGTGAAAAATGCGCAGCCGGTTCAGATAGTTGACGATATTATTGCCCGTTTCCTGCTTGAACAGATAGCTCAGGTGGCTGTAGCTCACATGGCAGTGCGCCGCCACATCCGTCAGGTGAATATCCTCCGCATAGTGCTTTTCCAAATAGGCCACGGCCAGTTGAATCATGGGCGAGTAGCGATGAGATGCAGCAAGGGGACTGCTGCCGCACAAAAGCGAAAACTGGTCGATAAAAAACTGTTCTGCCTGCCGAAACGACACACGTGGCGCTTCCTGTCCCACAAGGGGAAGGGAAAGCGCCTGCCGCGCCTGATTCAGCAGAGCAAGCAGCTGCGCCTGCAAGGCGGTGCTCTGCGCTTCCGCACCCGGTTGAGAAAAGATGGTGTGCAGGGTTTGTTCCGCCAGCTGCTTTTGCCCGTTCATGCAGGCGAGCAGCAGCATGGCGTTGCTGCGGCCGGAAAAGAACGAGGATGCATCCTGCGGCTTGGCCAGCAGTCGATAGCTGCTGACGATTTCCGAAGCGGAGACACAGAAATGCGGCGCAGAGAAAGCGTAGGCGAGATTGCAGTATTTCGCCAGCGCTTTTTCCACTTTGACGCAAGCATCGCAGACGGCGGGGTTTTCCCTGCGATGATCATAGCCTTCTTTGGCTTCCAGATAAAGGGCTAATTCGCCCATGCGCGGGGCGCAGGCTAAAATGCCCGTTTCATTGAGCACATGGCGGCAGGTCTGCAGAATGCTGCGCTGCTGTGCGTCCACCAGCATCCGTTCCCCCTGATATTTGCCGCAGCAAAGCCAGCCGGGCGCCAAATCGCCCTCTCCGCCGGCCAGGATCCGCATCAGGCGATGGAGCCTGTTTTCGGCATTTTCCTCAGGCGCGCCGCAAAGCCCCTGCTGAGAGAGCAGGCGCAGCAGATTTTCCGGTGTAATTTCGTATTTCAGCAGATAATCGATGGCGCCAAGCTTCAGCGCTTCCCGCACATACGGATAATCTGAATAATTGGAAAGCATGAAGCATTGGATGTGCGGGTATCGTTCGCGAATCACCTGCAGCAGGGAGATGCCATCCATGTTGGGCATGCACACGTCAATGAACGCCGCATCGATCTCATGCCCGTTGCTGCTTAGATAGTCTGCCGCTTCCCGGCCGTTATGCGCCTCCATGGCAATGCAAAGCCCATGCGCGCCCCAGTCCGCCAGGCCGTAAAAAGCGTTGAGCGACAGAAAATCATCGTCTACCAGCAGTATCTGTTTCATTGCGCATGCTCCTTCTGATAGGGCAGGGAAAGCACCACGGAGGTGTATAATCCCGGCTTGGACACAATTTGCAGGCCGGAGGGCTCACCAAAGCGCATTTGAATGCGTTTGCGCACGTTATACAGGCCAATGCCGGAGAAACGCTGCTTGTTGGTGTTGCTGTCCTGACGCAGCAGCGCTTCGATCTGCTCCGCGCTCATGCCCTGGCCGTTGTCCGTCACGGAAATGCGCAGCAGCTCTCCATTTCTTTCCGCCTGAATCAGAATCTTCCCATCGTTTCGCGCATCGCCAATGCCATGAATAATGGCGTTTTCCACGATGGGCTGCAGCAGCATGGGCGGAAGCAGGCAATCCATCAGGGAAGGATCATCCGGATAGGTGATGCGAATATCATTCAAATACTGATAGCGGCAGATTTCCCAGTAGTTCCGCACATATTCCAGCTCCTGCGATAAGGGAACCAGCGATTCCGCCGAGGAAAGAGAACCGCGCAGCAGATGAATAATGGCCATGGTCAGGCTCTCCACGTGAGTCATTCCCTGCATGGACGCCAGCTGGCGGATGCTCCCAAGCGCGTTATACAGAAAATGAGGGCTTACCTGCGCCCGGAGCACCTGGATTTCCAGCGCATGCCGCGTCCGCTCCTGCCGCTGGTTTTCCAGGATCAGCTCCTGAATGTGCCGGGCCATCTGGGCAAAGGTTTGGCTGAGACGGCCAAACTCATCCTGAGAGGGGAGAACAGTCACCTGATCATAGGCGCTGTTCTGCACGTATTCGATATTCTTTTTCAGCATGCGGAAGGCGGCGGCAATTCGATGGGAAAAACCAAAGCTCAGCAGCAGGCCAAACAGCAGCGCCAGCAGCCCGGCAGGCATCAGCCAGGGAAGAATATCGGCCATCGCGGCAGAGAAGGTGACGGAAGGAACCAGCATGGCGACGGTTAATCCTGAAAGGGGACTGACGCACTTTACCAGCGAGAAGGACTGCGATTCGCCGCCGTGCTGGAGCCACCCATCCATTTCCTCCGTTGCCCGGGCATTATCCGCATAGCGCAGAAATGGATTGCCCTGCTGATCTAAAATCATCAGGCCGCTGCCCGGCATCAGCAGGCCCTCGCAGAGCCGGTCAAAGGCGGCGTTAAAAAGCTGCGAGGTCAGATATGTCCGTCCGCTACCGGACAGGGGAGAGGAGGTGGTGAAAAACGCGTAGCCGTGGTCGATCACCAGCTTTCCCTGCTGCATCTGGCTCGGATCGGGCACATAGGCAAGGCTGCCATACTGCATGGTTTCTCCATTGCCTTTTTGCAGGCGAAGCCCGTTGACCAGGCTGTATTGGCTCCTTCCGCAGATGGTCAGAATGCGCTTTGCGGCCTGGTAATCCATAAACCATTCGTAGGAGGGCATTTCCTCCAGAGAATGCGACAGAAACGGCAAAATATTCTCGCTGGAAAAAAACAGCGAGTGCATGGCGGAAATATCCTCAACAAAGGATTCAACCTGCCGGGAAATGGTATCCACCACGTTCTGCCCATTGGCCTGAGAAAGTGCGTTCATTTCCTGCATGGCATTCATGGAATAGGCGCTGAGCAGAATCAGAGACACCAGACAGACGGAAACAAAAATGGATAAAAAGACCCGGGCGGAGGTGCTGTGGCGCGCATCCAGATAGAGCGAAAGGGGAGAAAAACGTTTCATGAAGGCTGGGATCCTTTCCAGATAATCTGCGAAAAGCATAGCATAAATATCGGTAAAAAACAATCATTCATGTGTTAATTGGCAAAAGATCGAAAAAAAGAGGAGGTGTTTCGAAAAATAGTGTGTATTTTTTGGGCTGTATTCCTGCTATTATGAAATTACCATCTCCTCCATGCAAGGACGGAGGAGAAAAATCGATAAGGGAGGAATCATCTCATGAAACGTTTCCTGAGCATCGCTCTTGCGGCAGTGCTGCTGTCGCTGGTCTGTCTGGGCGCAAACGCTGAAAGCAAGGATCTGGTGGCGCTTTCCAAGGCGGATGCGAACTTCAATGCCACAGGCTATCCCATCGTGCATGAAAAGGTCACGAAAACCATCATGATCAAGAAGCCGGCCAACATTGCCGATCCGGCGGAAATGAAAACCCTGCAGTATATCGCGGACATGATGAACATTGAAATCAAGTGGATCGTTGTGTCTGCGGACGGCTGGAACGAGCGGGTGAATCTGACCTTCGCATCCGGCGAAAAGGACTTGCCGGACATCATTATGAAGGGGGGCATTCCCAACCTGTCCCGGGTGATCGAGGATGGGCTGGTGATCAGTATTGACGAGCTGATGGACGAATACTCCACGGGCCTCAAGCCCCTGCTGGCGGAGTATCCCGGCGTGGAAGCTTCCGCCCGTGCTGCGGACGGAAAGCTGTATTCCCTGCCCGGCGTGAACACCCTGGCAGCCAACCTGACGGGCCACAAGAATCTGTGGATCAACAAGACCTGGCTGGATAACCTGGGCCTGGAAATGCCCACCACCACGGATGAACTGCTGGACGTGCTCCGCGCCTTCCGGGATCAGGACGCCAACGGCAATGGCGATCCCACAGATGAAATCCCTTATGCGGTGGAGGATGCCGGCGCAGGCCATACCGCAAAGCCGGAAATCCTCAGCGGGTTGTTTGGCGTGTATAACAATCTGGGCTATGACAGTATCCAGCTGCGCAATGGCCAGGTCAGCTTCCTGAAAACCTGCGACGAATGGAAGCAGACGCTCCAGTACATGAACACCATGTATACCGAAAAGCTCATGGACAACGAAGTATTCACCCAGACGGGCGATATGTCCATTGGCAAGATCGCCAGCGGCAACGTGGGCGTGTTTGGCCTCAGCTCTGACGACCTGTTCAGCGCCGTGGCGGAAAACTATGTGGCGCTGCCCTCTCCCAAGAGCGGCAACGGCCTGGAGCCTGTGATCGGCCTGGCTTCCAACAGCATGGGCAGCAATACCTTTATCACCTGCGCGGATGCATCTCCCTGGGTTTCCTTCCGGCTGCTGGACTACTTCTTCACCATGGAAGGCTCCATGACGGTGGGCTGCTTCAATGACGATCTGATCGGCATCACCTGCCAGAAGCTGGAGGACGGCTCCTACGATTACAGCGACGAAATGCTCAACGACAAGCGCGGCGTGGCCGTGGCGGTCGGTGAAGCGTGCCCCCTTCCCGGCGGCGGCTTTGGCTACTGGCGGCATGAGAAGAATTCCAATTATATCTACAGCAAGAAGGTTCAGGAAAATGTGCCCATCTGGGAGCCCTATTACCAGAAGGATCCCGTGTATGGCGGCCCGCAGTTTGATTCGGCCACCTCGGATCGCATCAATGAGATCCGCACGGAACTGGATGTGTATGTTCAGGAATGCCAGGCGAAGTTCATCACCGGCGAAATGAGCTTTGATAAGTGGGATGAATACGTGGCGACCACCGTCCGCCTGGGCGCGGACGAGCTGGCGGGCTTCTATCAGGCCTACTATGATGCGAACCTGAAGTAATCGTTTACGCTTAATCGGCAGCGGGGGGAACGGAAGCATTCGTTCTCCCGCTTGCCGGAATGAAAGGAAGAAGAATATGGTTTCAACGAATCCGGGTCGAAGGAGAGGGCTGGGGCGGCGCATCTGGGCTGCCCGGGAGCTGTATCTTCTTTTGCTGATTCCGCTGGTATGGTATGCCGTATTTCGTTATGCGCCGCTGTATGGCATCCAGATTGCATTCCGGGATTACCGGCCTGCCCGGGGCTTTTGGGGAAGCACATGGGTGGGGATGAGGCATTTTACCCGCTTTTTCAATTCCTTTTATTGCGAACGGGTTATCAGCAACACGCTGATTATCAATTTTGCCAGCCTGCTCATTGGCTTCCCGGTGCCCATTCTGTTCGCCCTGATGCTCAATGAAATCAAGCAGGAGCGCTATAAAAAGCTGCTGCAGAACGTCACCTATATCCCGCATTTCCTGTCCACGGTGGTGCTGGTGAGCATTCTGCAATTGATCTTTAATCCCAACACGGGAGTTTACAACTCCCTGCGCAAGCTCTTTGGCCTGGAAACCACCAATTATTTTGCCATGGCCAGCGCGTTTAAGCCGATGTATATCCTCTCCGGCCTGTGGCAGAACATGGGCTGGGATTCCATTCTCTATATTGCGGCGCTGGCAGGCATAGACCCGGCGCTTTACGAAGCGGCCACCATCGACGGAGCGACCCGCATGCAGAAAATCCGCTTTATCTCCATCCCCTCCATCATTGGCACCATCACCATCATGCTGCTGCTGCGCTGCGGCCAGATTATGAATATCGGCTATGAAAAGGTGCTGCTGATGCAGAACGGATTGAATCAATCGTCCTCGGACGTGATTTCAACGTATGTATACCGGGTTGGCATGCTGGAGGGCAATTATTCCTATTCCACAGCCATCAACCTGTTTAACTCGCTGTGCAATATCGTGCTGCTGAGCTCGGCCAATCTGCTGTCCAGAAAAATGGGGGGAAACAGCCTATGGTAAAGCATGCTTCTTCCGCCGGCGTCATCCGGGAAACCCGGCGGGATCAGGTGTTCCTGGCGGTGCTTCTGGTGATTTCCGCATTCATTCTGGTGATTGAGCTGTATCCGCTGATTTTCGTGGTCAGCGCATCGTTCAGCGATTCGGATGCGATTTCGCTGGGCAGGGTATATCTGCTGCCTGTGAATCCCAGCCTGGACGGCTATCGGATGCTGCTGAAAGAAAAGGATATTCTTACGGGCTTCAAAAACAGCGTGATTTACCTGGCCGTGGGCACAACGGTCAATATGCTGCTGACCATGCTGCTGGCCTTCCCATTGTCTCGCCGGGAAATGCCGGGCCGCAATATCATCACCTTTTTTGTGGCGCTGACGATGTATGTCTCCGGCGGCCTGATTCCCACGTATTTGATGGTCAGCAATCTTGGCATGGTGGATACCCTGTGTGGCATAATTGTGCCCAACGCCATTTCCACCACCAATATGATTATCATGCGCACTTATTTTCAGAACTCCATTCCGGAATCCCTTTATGAGGCGGCCACGCTGGATGGCAGCAACTACACCAAGTATCTGCTGCGGGTGGTACTGCCCCTGTCCATGCCCATTGTTGCGGTCATCGGCCTGTATTACGGGGTGGGGCACTGGAATAATTATTTCGACGCGCTGATTTACCTGCGCTCCACCGAAAAGCAGTCTCTGCAGCTGGTGCTGCGCAACATCCTGTTGGCCAATCAGGTCAATTCCGGCGATGGATCGTATTCCGAAGCGTCCAAGCTGGGCGTGACCATCAAATATTCCGTGATCGTGTTCAGCTGCATTCCCATGATGATTGCCTATCCCTTCGTGCAGCGCTTTTTCATCAAAGGCGTGATGATTGGCGCAATCAAGGGGTAAATGGGCAAAAACGGGAGGAATTTCGGAAAAAACACTTTACGCAGAAGGCGGCATGCCGCATAATCGCATTGCCAAGCAACAAAGGAGGAACATGCCATGACCCGGGAAGAACAGTTTCAGCAGATCCTGTCTCAGCACAAAATCGAAAAGATCGCCTATTACAATTTCCGTGCCCGCTATCCCCGGCTTCACGGGAAAAACGCCCGGCTGAGCTATCACGGCTTTGGCGGCAGCGTGAACGCCGCAAAAATCTATACCGATCAGGGAGCAATGGGCTGGGCCCAGATCGCCGGAAGCCCTGAGGCGGCCAAAGCTGTGGGCGAAAAGCTGATGGGCCGTCAGCTCACGGAAGTGTTCGCTCCTGAAACGGGCATTTTGTCTCCGGATTGGGCGCCCTTTGATATTGCGCTGCATGATCTGGCTGGCGTGATTCTGGGTATGCCGGTCAGCCGAATGATCCGGGAAACGGCCGCGTCCTCCATCAAGGTGTATGATGGGGCCATCTATATGAATGATATCATCCCCGAGGATAAGCCCCAGGGGGTGGAGCAGATCCTCCGGGATTGCGAATATGACTATGCCCTGGGCCATCGGGTGCTGAAAATCAAGATTGGCAGGGGAAGCATTTGGATGCCCCACGACGAGGGGCTGGAACGGGATATTGAAGTGGTGCGGCGCATCTATGAGGCTTTTCCGGACTGCGGCCTGATGGTGGACGCCAATGACGGATACAGCGTGGACGATGCCATTGCCTTTATGGAAGGCATCGGCAACGCGCCGCTGATCTGGTTTGAGGAGCCCTTCCGGGAGGAGGAAGGCCGCAACCGCGCCCTGAAGGAATACCTGCGCGTGCATCGCCCGGTCACCTGGATTGCCGACGGCGAGTCCTTTACGGATATTGATCTGGTTCGGGAGCTGGCGGGCAAGGGCCTGCTGGATGTATGGCAGCCCGATGTGCAGGGGTACGGCTTCACGCCCTGGCGCAAGCTGATGCGGGAAATCGAGGAAAAGGGCTATCTGGCCTCGCCGCATGCCTGGGGCAACGTGGTGAAGACCCATTACTGCGCCCATCTGGCGGCTGCGTATCCCCATCATATTCCGTATATCGAAGCGGTGCTGGGCGAGTCCGAGGGCGTGAACTATGGCGGCTACGAATTGAAAAACGGCGTCATGACGCTGCCTGAAAAGCCCGGCTTCGGCATGGAGCTGGTCTGGGCTCCGGAAATCAAATCATAAACAGGCGATACTGCCAAAACGCTGCCCCGGCTGGTGTCAGCCGGGGCAGCGCTTTGATGCGGGTCAGTTGCCGTAATCGCGGCAGGACAGCACTTCGCCGTTATCGGCGCGGAAGAACGCGCAATAGATAATCGTGTCTTTCTCGTTGTGAAAGCTGACGCCGTATTGCCGGGTACTGTTCACGCCTTCGGTCAGGGAAAGCTGAGCATAAAGGCCGTCCAGCTGTGCATCGGGAAATTGGGCCAGCACGATTTCCCGTCCGCGTTCCCGCGCATCTGCAGGAGACATGTCTCCTGCCTGCGGAAGCAGATACACGCTTGGCATGTAATCATGCTGCGCCTCCAGAGACCAGCGAGCCGATGGGCCGTACTTGTCAATCAGCGCCTGGTATCTTTCCTGGGCGGGTAAAGTCTTTTCCCTTTCGGATGGAACCACGCTCCAGGGCCGGTCCTCGAACAAATACAGCTCCGCCACGTAAGCCTGGGTCAGCGTGGTCTTCTTGCTTGAGGGGAAGGCGACGGTAACGTCGCTGTCCGTATCCGGTCGGTAGAACAGGATTTCCCAGGTGTTGCAGTCTGCGTCACAGTAGCGCACCAGCGTATGGGTGACCGCCTGCGCCGTGTCCGCCGCATCGCGCCATTCCGGCAGCGTTTTGAGATATTTCCGGGCCAGAGCTTCCGCCTGCGTCTGGCTGAGCTCATCCGGGCCGGGCGCGTAAAACCGCCGCTCCTCATCCTGAGCAAGCAGTCCCAGCTTCTCTTGGAATGCGGTATACCACGCTTTTTCCTCTACAGAAAACAGCTCCGGATTGCCTTTTTCCTTTTCGATAATGCTCCAGATGGAGATGACATCCGTCCGTCCGAAGCTTCCGTATTGGTCCGCCATGAATACGTCCAATGCATGCTCGCGCTGTTCCTGGGGCAAAGCGGTATTCCGTGCGATCTGGGCCACGTTTGGGTCCAGCGTCACGCCGTACTGCTCCATGAGCTTTAGCATTTTCAGCTTTTCATCCAGCGTCCATTCGTCGTAATAGCCGCTTTCCATCTGCATTTGCCCGATGGATTCAAAGTAACCGTGCGAAATGGCCAGAGCCAGCGCGCCGCTGAGGGTAAGCAGCATTAGCACAATGGCCAGCACCAGCGCCAAGGGCAGCTTTTTTTTCATTTTTTCCTCTCCTTGCAGTTTGCAAATTACCCGTTGGCGTTCCTGATCCGTAAACTGGACAGGGGAAAGGGCCTGACATACTGCCTGGCGAAGTTCATTCTCGGAAACGGGTTTCATGAATGCTTCCTCCTTCCATGCCTTCGGTCAGTTCCTGCCGCAGGGCTGCCTGCGCCGCTTTAAGCTTGCGATGAACGCCTGTCACGGAGCAGTGGAGAACAGCGGCGATTTCCTCCATGGTCATGTCGTGGGCGTAATACAGTGTGAGCACCACGCGATGGGGGACAGGTAAATCAAACAGCAGCTCCCGCAAAGAATCCGTCGGCGCGGCCAAAGACGGCAGATTCTCGACCGACAGATGTCGATCCTCACGCCGGAACCAGGCCCGTCTGCGCAGGTCATAGCAGACGTTCAGCGCCATACGCAGCACATATGCCCGCTCGGATGCTGCATTTGCCAATTGCCCTTTTTGGATGGCGCGGAAGAGCTTAACGAAGGTGTCCTGTGTCGCGTCCTCTGCAAGATGATAGTCCTTCAAATAGGAAAAGCAGAGCTGCTTGACGGCCTGTCCGTAATCGCGCATGCACGCTTCCAGCTTTTCTTCTTCGCCCGGTACCAAGGCGACGGCCATGCGCCCCACCCCCTTTCACCCATTAAGACGGCGGGACTGCTTCTTTTTTTCCACCCTTTTGCCGGAAAAGGCAAAAATCATGAAAAAAAGCTGAAAAAGCCCCGGAAAACTTCGGATTTTCCCTTGACAAATTTCTTCCCAGCAAGTAAAATATTTGATGCATCAATAGGCTCCGCTAGCCCCGGGTACTATTGTTCACCGCCTTTGCGTGCGACCATCACGCGAAAGCACAATAACAGAGTTTACCATTTCAAGGAGGAAATCAACTTGAATACCTTTATGGCGAATGCGCAAAACGTTGAGCGCAAGTGGTATGTCGTTGATGCGGACGGCATGGTGCTTGGTCGTCTCGCCAGCCAGGTGGCTAACATCCTGCGCGGCAAGAACAAGCCCATCTATACGCCCCATGTGGATACCGGTGATCATGTGATCATCATCAATGCTTCCAAGATCGTTATGACCGGCAAAAAGCTGGATCAGAAGATTTACTATCATCATTCCGGCTATGTGGGTGGCCTGAAGGAAACCAAATACCGCAAGCTGATTGCTGAAAAGCCCGAATTCGCGGTGCGTCACGCCATCGTGGGCATGCTGCCCAAGGGCCCCCTGGGCCGTCAGATGGCCTCCAAGCTGCGCATTTATGCCGGCCCAGAGCATGAGCAGGCCGCGCAGAAGCCCGAAAAGCTGGATCTCATCAAGTAAGCTGAGCGGAAGGAGCAAACATCATGTCTACTGATTTCAATGCCGTTGGCCGCCGCAAGTCGGCCGTTGCCCGTGTGCGTCTCGTGCCCGGCGAAGGCAAGGTTCTCATCAATAAGCGGGATATCGACGATTACTTTGGCCTGGAAACGCTGAAGATGACCGTTCGTCAGCCCCTGACCCTCACCAACGTGGGCGGCAGCTTTGATGTGCTGGTGAATGTTCATGGCGGCGGTCTGTCCGGCCAGGCGGGTGCCATCCGCCATGGTGTGAGCCGTGCTCTGTGCAAGGCGAACCCCGAACTGCGTGCTGCCCTGAAGAAGGCTGGCTTCCTCACCCGTGATCCTCGTATGAAGGAGCGCAAAAAGTACGGCCTCAAAGCCGCCCGTCGCGCTCCGCAGTTCAGCAAGCGCTGATTCGTCCCCTGGTTTTCAAGCATGCCCGCTTTTGTGCAGGCATGCTTTTTTATACAAAAAATTTGTGCGGAGGAAAGAAAATGCTTGATCTGAATGCGCTTTGCCAGACAGGCTATGACATAAAGTCGAAAAGCATTTCAATGTATCAGACGTGCCCTTGGAACTTTGCCATTTATTGATAGGGGGAAATGGGCGAGCTATGGGATGCATATAAAAAGCATCTGCCCAGCTTGGGCGAGGAAATGGCGGATGTGAGGATCTATCTGATGGGCGTGTCGAGAATCCAGGGCATTGATTTGGAAAAGGAAATCCTGGCAAAGATCCAGAAAAACCATCTGCGGGAATACCGGATAATCAACGGGGTGAATACACGAATCCGCGAAGGAAATATGCCGTGGGAAGATCAAACAGACGAATCCCGATAAGGCGAACATTGTCCGCATATAACGGACAAATTTACGGAAAATGCGCAAATAATCCGTTCTTTTGCCGAAAACGCGATTGACAGGCTCGGATAAATGGGGTATAATTGCTCAAATGTTATCAGAAGGGATGGAGTTATGTCATGCTGCAAAAGGTTGTCCGGGAAGGACTGACGTTTGACGATGTGCTGCTGGTTCCCCGCCGCAGCGAAGTGGTGCCCAAGGATGTGTCCCTCGCCGTTCAGCTTACGCCCAAGATCAAGCTGAATATTCCCGTTCTTTCCGCTGCCATGGATACCGTGACTGACGCCAGGCTTGCCATTGCCATCGCCCGGGAAGGCGGCCTGGGCGTGATTCATAAGAATATGTCCATTGCTGAGCAGGCGGCGCAGGTGGACAAGGTAAAGCGCAGCGAGCATGGCGTGATTACCGATCCCTTTTTTCTTTCCCCTGAGCATTTGATCTCCGACGCCAAGGCCCTGATGGCTCGTTATCGCATCAGCGGTGTGCCCATCACCGAGGGCACCAAGCTGGTGGGGATTCTGACCAATCGTGATCTGCGCTTCGAAACGGACGACAGCCGCCCTATCGGCCAGGTGATGACCTGCAAAAATCTGGTCACAGCCCGGGAAGGCACCACGCTGGAAGAAGCCAAGGACATTCTGGCGGCCCATCGCATTGAAAAGCTGCCTATCGTGGATGAACAGGGCAATCTGCGCGGCCTGATAACCATCAAGGATATTGAAAAATCCACCAAGTATCCCAACAGCGCCAAGGATGAAAACGGCCGGCTGCTGTGTGCTGCGGCCGTTGGTGTAAGCCACGATGTGATGGAGCGTATCGAAGCGCTGGTGGCGGCCAAGGTGGATGTGATTTCGATCGACACGGCCCATGGTCACAGCTTGGGCGTGCTCCATACCATCGAGAAGATCCGTGGCAAGTATCCCAATATTCAGTTGTTTGCCGGCAATGTGGCTACGGCGGCTGCAACCCATGACCTGATTGCCGCCGGGGTGGATTGCGTGAAGGTGGGCATTGGCCCCGGTTCTATCTGCACAACCCGCGTGGTGGCCGGCATCGGTGTGCCCCAGATTACCGCTGTGGCGGATTGCGTGGAAGAAGCGGACAAGCATAATATCGCTATCATTTCCGATGGCGGCATCAAATATTCCGGCGATATTGCCAAGGCTATCGGCGCAGGCGCCAAGGCCGTGATGCTGGGCAGCCTGTTTGCCGGCACGGAGGAAAGCCCCGGCGAAATGGAAATCTATCAGGGCCGCTCCTTCAAGTCCTATCGCGGCATGGGTTCCCTGGCGGCCATGGCCAATGGCAGCAAGGATCGTTATTTCCAGGAGGACGCCAAGAAGCTGGTGCCCGAAGGGGTGGAAGGCCGCGTTCCCTATAAGGGCCCGCTGGCCGATACCGTGTTCCAGCTGATGGGCGGCCTGCGCTCCTCCATGGGCTATTGCGGCGCGCCCACCATCGAAGCCATGCGACGGGATGCTGAGTTCATCCGCATCACAGGCGCGGGCCTGAAGGAAAGCCATCCCCACGATATTTATATCACCAAGGAGGCACCCAACTACTCCCGGATGGATCAATAATCTTTCAAATTTTTTTGAAGCGAAGGCATTGCCTTCGCTTTTTTGGCAATCGTGCGTGCATAAAAAAAGTGTCGAACGAATTTCGGACGGAACGCATAAATCCCTATTTTTCGCGGCAGGATAGTATCTGTGAAAGCATGAATTATTCAGGCATGGAAACAGGGAGGGAAGCGTATGGAGTATGAACGGCGGCGCGACCAGGTGACGGTGCGCCTGACTGGCGAATTGGATCATTGCAGCGCCCAGAGCATCCGGCGGGAACTGGACGAGATGATTGCCGATCCGGGGGTGAAAAAGCTGGTGCTGGATCTGCGGGGGCTGACCTTTATGGATTCCTCGGGTATCGGGGTGATTCTGGGGCGGTATCGTGCACTGGCGCAGCGGGGCGGCAAGGTGGCTGTGAAAAACATGAATCCACACATTGAGCGCATCTTCATCCTTTCTGGCATGAACCAGATCATCGAGATTATCTGACGGAGGAACGGGCTATGCATGCGATCAACCAAATGAAACTGGAATTTCTCAGCGTGCCTGAGAATGAGGGCTTTGCCCGGGTGGCTGTAAGCGCGTTCGCGGTACAGCTGGATCCGACGCTGGATGTGCTGGCGGATATTAAAACCGCCGTCAGCGAGGCGGTGACCAACGCCATTGTGCATGGGTATGGGGAAAAGCCGGGGGTGGTGGAGATCACTGCAGCGCTGCGGACGGACGACGTGCTGGAAATCGCCGTGGCGGACAAGGGAAAGGGCATTGCGGACGTGGCTCAGGCCATGCAGCCTTTTTTCACTACCCAGCCGGAAAAAGAACGCTCGGGCATGGGCTTTTCCGTGATGCAGACGTTTATGGACAAGGTAGACGTGGCCTCCGTGCCCGGCGAAGGCACTACGGTGCGCATGGAAAAAAGGCTGAGGAGCAAATAATATGGGGGATTTTGCGCGGGCACAGGCAGGGGATCCGGATGCGCTGGCATCGCTGACCCGGGCGCACATGCCGCTGGTGCAGGCGCTCAGCCGCCGTTTTTCCTATTGCGAGGACGCATTCCAATGGGGCTGCCTGGGGCTGGTGAAAGCCATTCGCAGGTTCAGAGAGGAGACAGGCTGGCAGTTTTCCACTTATGCAGTTCCCTGGATTTTAGGGGAAATGCGCAAAGCGTTTTCGGGAATGCTGGGCTGGCGCACCCGCGCCACGCTCAGGCGTGCACGGGCATTTCAGGAGGCGGCGCTGCGGGAAAATGGACGGGAGCCGTCTGTATTGGCTATGGCCCAGGCGGCGGGAACCACACCGGAGGAATTGATGCTGCTTCTGGAAGCGGATCGAACGCCCGTTTCCTACGATGAACCGGATAGACCTCTCGCCGCCTTACCGGATCCACGGAGCGACCGCTGGCTGACCCGGCTGCTGATCCGGGATATTCTTTCGCGGATGCCGGAAACAGAGGGATGGCTGCTGGTGCAGCGGTTTGCTCTGGGCCGCAGTCAGGGCGCATTAGCCAGGGCGCTGAACACATCCCAATCCAGTGTATCTCGCCGGGAAACACTGGCCCGGCGGCATTTTATTGCCCAGTGGAACGCCTGAAACGGGGAGCACGCAAAAAAGCGCCATTCCTGCTTTCTTTCACAATTCAAATGGACGCGGCGTATGGCTTCCGGTTATTCGGCTGATTTGTTCTGCAATCTGCCGCCCAAAGGGTTGATAGATCATGCGCCCCGGTGGTAGGGGAAAACGCTTTTGTTCTCCCTTATCATCTGGGGCGCATCGTGCTTTTATGAACCTGTCAGCGGAAAAGCAGATAGGGGATTCCCATGGCCTCAAAGGCTTCTGTATACATCCGCGGTGTTTTTTCTTCCGCAATTTCGGGATCATATCGTAATCCCACCATTTCGTACTTTGCGCCGGCGGCTGGCTGATAGGGAAGCAGTTCCACACGCTGCAGCATGGGCGCATGAGCCACCAGCTTTGCTGCCGCTTCAAAATGAGCGGGATTGTCATTCACGTCGGGAATGATGGGCATGCGCAGAATAAAGGGGGTTTCGCCCTGAGCCAGCATTTGCAGATGGCGCAGGATAAGCGCCTGCTCCGCACCGGTATAGCGCAGAAGTGCTTCAGGATCGGATACCTTCCAGTCCATCATCACCAGATCACATTTTTTCATCGCATCGGCAAACACTGCATCCGAGGTATAGCCGCTGGTTTCGATGGCCATGTGTACGCCGGGCATGTGATCGATTACCTGAGAGACGAAAGGCCACTGCAGCAGCGGCTCGCCGCCAGAAAAGGTGACGCCGCCACCTGTATCCGCATACACATCCGCGTCTTTCATCAGCCGTTCCGCCAGTGACAAAGATGTCCAGTGCTGGCCGGAGATTTTCCGCAGGCCTTTTCGGCAGACGGCCACACATTTCCCGCAGACGATGCAGCCTTCTTTGAGGGGACAGACGGCCCGGCATGCGCCGCAATGGACGCATGCGGCGGCGCTCACCATCAGCTGCGGAGCGGGAGACAGGCCTTCCGGGTTATGGCACCAGCGGCAGCGCAGGGGACAGCCTTTCAGAAAAACCGTGGTCCGGATGCCGGGCCCGTCAAACACCGCAAATTCCTTGATGTCAAATACAATGCCATCATCCATCGCTTATACCAGCAATTCCGCACGATGGATCACATGATCCTGATAGCACTTATCCAGCTCTACGAAGTAACCGCTCCAGCCCCAGACCCGGACAATCAGATTGCGATAGTTTTCCGGGTGCTGCTGCGCATCCAACAGCCGATCCCGATTCACCGTGTTCAGCTGCAATTGATGCCCGCCTCGCTGCACGAAAAGCCGCACCAGCTGGGCCACCTTCATCATCGATTCCGGCTGGCTGAACACGCTCTCTGAAAATTCCAGCGTCAGGGGACCGCCGTTGATGGTCTTGCGCAGGTCGGGCTTGGCGAAGGATTTCACCACGGATACGGGGCCGTTCAGCTTCAGGTTCAGGGAAGGAGAATAATTTGCTGGCAGCGGTACGCCCGCTTCACGTCCATCCGCCGTAGCGCCCAGCCCTTCTGCGTCCCACAGATAATACATGGCAGAGCCGGTGCCTGCGCGTACGCATCCGCCCCGCTCGTTGCGCAGGCCCTTGACCGCATCGGCAAACGCATCCAGCAGCCAGACTGCGTATTGATCCGCCCGGTCATCGTCATTGCCCATTTTGGGGCACTGGTGCGCAAGATGATCCCGCAGTTCGTCATAGCCAGCAAAATTTTTTTGCATGGCCGCAAGCAGCGTTTTGGGGGAAAGCCCCTCCTGAAAAACGGTCTGGTCTACAGCCGCCAGCATATCCGCGGCAGGGGCTAAGCCGGTGCCGTGCAGGCCCCAGTTGTTGTAACGATTGCCCAGGGAAATGTCTTTTTCATTTTCAAGGCAACCCTCGAAGAACAACGAAAGAAAAGGCGCAGGGAGCAGGTACAGATCGTGAATGGCCTGAACCGTATCCCGGACGTTTTCTGCAATGGCGGTGCGCAGACAGACCAGCAATTCATCCATGCTCGAACAGGAGGCCAGCTTTTCCCGGATTACCTGGTCCGTCACGTTGGCAAAAGGCAACCGCCCAATATTGGGGATTTCCATGCCGCGGCCGGGAATGATAAATTCCCAGCAGGCGGCGATTGCATAATTCTGCGCATCCTCTGGCGCATAACCCAGCGCTTCCAGCCCGGGAATCACCACATCATCGTTGGAATACTGGGGGAAACCAAGACCCAGCTTCGTCAGCTCCGTGCCAAGCTCGTAAACGCGCAGCGGCGTATCCCTGCTCACCCGCAGATTGATTTTGGGATCAATCAGCCGCAGCTCGGCTGCCGCTTTCAGGCAAAGCTGGGACAGGAGGTTGAAGCCGTCCCGTCCATTTTTGTCCATGCCGCCCAGCACCAGACTTTGTCCATTGTCGCCCTGCTGCACGCCGGGATAAAGATCGCTGTCCCGGTTGCAGGCGAGAAAGAATGCTTCTACCAGCGCCAGCGCCGTTTCCGGCGTTTCCCGTCCAGCGTCCAGATCAGATTGCAGATAAGGCATCAGATACTGGTCAAAACGGCCCAGCGTATTATGATAATCGCCTTCGCACCAGAGAACATAATGAAGAATGCGCAGGCTTTGCAGCGCTTCCCGAAAAGTGCGCGCGGGATACGCCGGAACCCGATCCAGGATGGCGGCCAGCGCTTCGTTTCCGGCGCTGCGGGCCGTGGCAGCGTATCGCCCGGTTAAATCCAGCACTGCATCGATGCTGATGCGCATGGCCTGATGATAGGGGCTATCTGTCAGTTTCTCCCGCAGGGCAAGCAGTCCCCGGGCAATGACCGTCCCGTAGTCCGGGGAAAGATTGCTCACGTTTCCCAGCTCATGAAGATAGTGGTGCTTGCGCAGCGCCTCCATCTCTGCATCCGAATCGATGCAGGGCAGCGCAGGCCGTGTACGGGTAAAGGCAATGAACTCGTCCGGGAAAAGATAGGGCGTTTCCAGCGAAAGAGCCGTTTGCAGCCGCAGCGCCGTGCGGGCAAAATCCGGCAGCTGATGCTGCCGATACTTGGCCTCAACACCCTCTGGAAGGGGCTGGCGGACAGCGTGATGCGTCCGCGCATCCTGAAGCGCTTTTAAAGCCGCAACGCGATCATTCATAAGCGAATAACTCCTTTATGGCGGATTCTTTTACGGATATGCGCCCTGTCGGAGCCCATCAATTCCGGCAGGGCGCAAAGAAAATGAATGAAGGGAATCCTGATTATCGGAGCGCCTTGGCCGCGCCATCCACGGACAATGCCTGTGCGTCAAAGGGCAGGAAGGCGAAGCGGAAGGCGCGGGGGGCTTTCAGATAGAGCCGATCCTTTTCCAGCGGTTCGGGGCCGCAGGAATTGCTGCCCAGCGGGCCCATCACGCCATCGATAAGCCAGGTGATTTCTTCCGTGCGGCCCAGCTCGATGGTGTGCTGCGCGGCGGTGAGCATTTCGGGGGAATAATGATGGGCGCTGAAGCTGAAATTGTCGCCGCTCACCATTAGGCCCATGCCCCGGGGATTGATCAGCGTGGCGAAAGACGTGTCCTCATGAGCGCCGTTTTCCTGAGGCCGCACATAAGGCTCGTGGGTGGCTTCCACAGCGGATTCATAGCGGCCCAGCAGCGCGCCGGTTTTCTTATCGGGATAGCTTTCCTGGGGACCGCGGCCCTGCCAGATCAGCCGTTCAAACTCGCCCGGCATTTCCAGCCGCAGGCCTAGGCGGGGCAGATAATCGGCGATTTCCTTGAGCGGCGCGTATTCGATGGCCAGCGCTACCTTGCCTTCGCCCGTCACGATATATTTCTGGGTGATGCGCATCAGCGGCGGCATCACCTTTTCGCCATACACGCCCTGGAGCGTCACTTCCACCGCGCCGTCCTTTTCCACGGCTTCCAGCTTTTCGCTGCGGCAAAGCAGACGGTTCAGGCCCAGCTCATCCCACTTCTTTCCTGCGCCGCGCCAGCCATTGTCATTATCCGTGGGCGCGCGCCACAGGTTTACCCGCAGCCCCTGATGGAGCATTTCCTTGCCGTGGAACCGCAGGCCGCTCATGCCCTCCCGGTTGAAGGAAACGGCAAAATCCCCGCCGTGAACAATCACGCCGCCATGCCGCTTTTCGATCGCCAGATTGCTCTTGGGCAGGCAGGGCTTGCTTTCCGCATAGCCCCGCGCAAGGGGCAGCTGCTCTTGTGCCACCACGAAGCCGGCAGGTGCCCAGGCGGTGGCCTTGCGCAGCGTAAAGACGAAGTTCAGGCAGGCCCCTTGGGGATACGCCCCCAGGTCCAGCGCAATTTCTTCATCGCAGCCGGGCTGTGTATGGAGGATGAAATCCCCCTGCGCCAGCGTCTGCGCACCGGCGACCACCGCATAGTGGCCCTGCAGATCGCTCAGATCCTTGAAGGCCAGATAATTATGGAAACGCACCAACCCGTTTTCCTCGCTCACCAGCTGAGCGCGAACAGGGCGCAGCACATGCTTGTATTCCATCAGGCCGGTATGGGGCGTGCGATCCGGGTAGGTGAGCGCGTCCACGCAGAAGCAGCCGTCATGAGGCCATTCGCCGAAATCGCCGCCATAAGCATAGAATTTCTGTCCGTTTTCTTCCTTCACCAGGCCGTGATCCGCCCATTCCCAGATGCAGCCGCCCATAAATTCTGGATGGGCATAAAACGCCTGCCAATAGTCCTCCAGATTGCCCGGGCCCTGGCCCATGGCATGGGCGTATTCGCATTGGAAGAAGGGCTTTTGCGGCTTCTGCTCCACAAGCTCCTGCATCCATTTCAGATCGGCATACATTCGGCTGAGCACATCCGCCGTTTCGGCATGCTCATCCCGCTCATAATGGATAGGCCGGGAAGCGTCGATAGCGCGCATGGCGGCGGCCATGGCCACATGATTGCAGCCATAGCCGGATTCATTGCCCAGCGACCACATGGCGATGCAGGGATGATTCCGATCCCGCTGCACCATCCGCACGCCCCGGGACACGAACTGCTTTTCCCAAACCGGCTGCTTGGCGATGAAATCATAGGATTCAAAGCACACCACGCCGTGGCATTCAATATCCGCTTCGTCGATCACATACAGGCCGTATTCATCGCACAGGGACAGGAAGCGGGGATCGTTGGGATAATGGCTGGTGCGGACGCAGTTGATATTGTGCTGCTTCATCAGCAGAATGTCCCGGAGCATTTCGCTGACAGGCGTATAGTAGCCCAAGGTGGGGTGGGTGTCGTGGCGGTTCACGCCCTTGAGCTTAATGGGCTGACCGTTGAAATAGTATACAGCGCCCAGAATTTCCACTTTGCGGAATCCGATGAACTGCCGTTCGGCCTGGCCGTCAATCTCCGCCAGCCATTCATAGCGGTTGGGGGTTTCGGCCGTCCACGCCTTCACGTTTTCCACCGTGCCCGCGAATACCGCTTCGCCGTTTTCTACCGGCACGTTTGCAGCAGCGATGGTATGATCCCCGTCCAGCAGCGTAAAAGTGACCTCCGACGCGCCTTCCACCTTCGCCCGGAGCTCAAACGTGCCGTCCCTGTATTCATGAATCAGATCCGTCTTGGCCACCACGTCGCAGATCCGTTTTTCGCCAAAGGAGAGCAGCGACACATCCCGGAACAGACCGCTGAGCCGCCACATGTCCTGATCCTCCAGATACGTGCCGTCGGACCACTGAAGCACCACCACCCGCAGATGATTGGCGCCGCCATGCACATAGTCCGTCACATCAAACTCGGAGGGCAGATGGGGGCACTTGGCAAAGCCGACCAGTACACCGTTCACATAGGCATAATAGCAGGAGCTCACGCCATCGAAGCGCAGCAGAGTTTTCCGGCCTTCAAACGCTGCGGGCAGCACAAATTCCCGGTCGTATACGCCAACCGGGGTGTCATCCGGCACGAAGGGCGGATCATAGGGGATGGGGAAACGCACATTGGTATACTGGGGAGCGCCATAACCCTGCAGCTGCCATACGCCGGGCACGTCAATCTGTCCCTGCCGGCCTTCGCCCGCTTCGCCGGACAATTCGGCCACATCTGCGGGAGCAGCATAATAGGTGAAATCCCAGCGCCCATTCAGGGAACAGAAATAGGGCGACGCGGCCCGCTCGCCCGTTTTCGCTGCGGAGGCATTCGGGTAGGGAACAACCGTGGTGCGCATCGGCAGCCGGAACAGATCCGTGCAGTTCAGATCTTGAAATTCGGTTCGCATCAGTTTTTCCTCCATTCGCATCATCAACGTGATGAAGCATATTTCATGTTCTTTCCATGCATAGTTTACCACAGCTTCCCGGATTTGCATAGAAAGAATTTTGAGGAAAGGCGGGGCGAAAGCATGCTTTGACGAGAAGAATATCCAGGCAGCAGGCGTGAAATGCTGCCTTTGGGGATGAACCGCCATACGGTTTGTCGAATTTCAAAAAAAGATAAAAAAAGATGAGAAAAACCCTTGCTTTTTTTCCAGACTTATGCTATACTAATTAAGCTGTTTGAGAGAACAGCGGCCGGAAAACGAAACATGCGCCCTTAGCTCAGCTGGATAGAGTGTTTGACTACGAATCAAAAGGTCGTGGGTTCGAATCCCCCAGGGCGCGCCAAGAAAGCATCTGTATCATACAGATGCTTTTCTTTATTATGCTTTGGAGGATAAACGCCGGCGGAGGGTGAATGATTCCCGTCCGCTTTTCATGGCATCTTTTTTTCACTCTTTGCGCCCCTTGAAAATGCACGGAAGCATGTTATAATGAATCCGCATGAAGCATGCGCTTAAAGGAACAACCTGGAAAAACAAAACAGATCACGGCGCGCAGAAGATAGAACATGAATCTTTCTTGGAACTTCATGCCGGAAAAAATGAACAGGAGTATCGCAGCATGAACATTCGCGAAAAAAGAGCGGCTTTTGAAAAAACGCAAAGATTTACGAGTCCGGATTGCTAAATTTCCACGGCGTTGATGGGTTTGACGTGTATAATTGTTCTATCCCGTTTCTTTTTCAGGGTAAAGAATACATGTTCGGCCGGATTGAGCGCCGCAGTGAATGGGCCAGAAGCTGGGTTGGTCTGTTTCAGAAGATCGATCAGCAGAACTATCAGAAGGTAGGCGATACGCTTTATACGCTGGAAGACCCCTGCGTTCAGAAAATTGGTGATGAGTTTATTATGGAGGGCACGCATGTGAAGAAGCGGGCCAATGAAAAGATCGAATCTTTCTTCGCATATTTCCATCGCGGCACAGACATCCATGATCTGCATTACTTTGCTACCGGTCCGGACAACATGAAGGACGTTCGTCTTGTTCCACTGCAGGATGGCCGAATCGGCGTTTTTCCCGGCCGCGGGGAGAAGCGGTGCTTAAAAAGTACGGAAGCGAAGCGGTAATTGGCTTCGGCATCATTGATTCTCTCGATCAGCTGACGGAGGAGCGCATTGAAAACGCCCGGGTCATTGACGGGCTGTTCGATCAGAATGAGTGGGGCGGCTGCAATCAATGCTATGCGCTGCGGGATGGACGCATAGGTGTTATCGGCCATCAAAGCTATTTTGATAAGCGGGATGGGGTCAATTTGTCTGTCTATCTGAATATCGCCTTTATCTTTGATCCCGACACGTTTAAGGCGACCGATCCCCAGGTCATTGCAGTTCGTTCCAGCTATCCGAAAACACCTGCCAAAACGCCGGAACTGGTGGATTGCGCGTTTACTTCGGGGATCGTCAAACGCCCGGATGGGCTGGTCTCGTTGTATTCGGGCCTGAGCGACTGCGCCGAAGGCTATGTGGTCATTCCCAATCCTTTCGGCGATCTGCTGTAAGCAGCGCGAGAAAGAAAAGCAAATATAAAAGGAGCAGCCTGTTGGCCGCTCCTTTTTGTATGCGCAATCATGCGTTTGTGCTGCATCACCGCTGTTCGGCGATTTCCATAATCAGTCGTTCCGTCTTTTCCCAGCCAAGGCAGGGATCGGTAATGGATTTGCCATATACGTTGTCCTCCACCTTCTGGCAGCCATCCTCAATATAGCTTTCGATCATCAGGCCCTTCACCAGATGCAGGATGTCCTCCGAATGGCGGGTGCTGTACAGAATATCCTTCACGATGCGCGGCTGCTCCATCCAGCGCTTGCCGGAATTGGAATGATTGGTGTCGATAATCACGGCGGGATTTTTCAGGCCGCTTTCTGCATACATGCCGCACAGCTCCTGCAAATCCTCATAGTGATAGTTGGGGAAGGTCTGCCCATACTGATTCACCCGGCCGCGAAGCACCGCATGCGCCAGCGGATTCCCCTTGCTTTCCACTTCCCAGCCCCCATAGCTGAACACATGGCCCACCTGTGCGGCGCGAATGGCGTTGATCATTACCGACAAATCGCCGCTGGTGGGGTTTTTCATGCCAACAGGCAGATCAACGCCGCTGGCAGTGAGCCGGTTCTGCTGGTTTTCCACGGACCGTGCGCCCACTGCCACATAGGACAGCACATCCGCCAGATACCGATGATTCTCCGGATACAGCATTTCATCCGCGCCGGAAAAGCCCGTTTCCTGCAGCACATGTACATGCAGCCGGCGAATGGCCATCAGCCCTCGCAGCATGTCGGGGCGGGCGTGGGGATCGCTCTGATGAAGCATGCCCTTGTAGCCGATGCCGGTGGTGCGGGGCTTATTGGTATAAATCCGTGGGACGATCACAATCTTGTCCTTCACCTTTTCCTGAACGGGGCGCAGACGGGAGATATAATCCAGCACCGCGTCTTCCCGATCCGCCGAGCAGGGACCGATCACCAGCAGCAGCTTATCGCTTTCTCCGGTGAAGATGGCGCGGATGGCGGCGTCATTCTGCGCCTTTTGCGCCTTCATGGGCTCCGTGAGGGGATACATGTTGATTACATCCTCCGGCGCGGGCAGCTTCCGTTTAAATTCCATATTCATCTTGCGATTTCTCCTTTCCGATCAGGGCTTGTCGAAATAGCGCCGACGCTCCGTGGAGAGGCGCATCATGGCTTTCATGGTTTCCGCATCGCCGTTTTTCAGCGCATCGCGCAGGGAGGCAAAATGGTTCAGAAACAGATCCATCTGGCTGACCAGCTCATCCCGATTCCATAAAAACAGCTCGGTCCACATGTTTTCGTTGATCTTGGCAATCCGCGTCAGATCACGGAAGGAATCGCCCGTATAATCCACCAGGTGGCGGGATTCCTTGCAGGTCATCAGCGCCACGGCGATGCAATGGGTCAGCTGGGATAAAAAGCCGATCATTTCATCATGCTCTCTGGGGGAGAGACGGCTGATAGTACCCGCGCCCAGCGCCGCGCCCAGCGCTTCGCAGCGCTGAAGGCCTGCTTCCGTGTTGGCTGGCGTAGGCGTTACAATATAATTCGCTCCCCGAAACAGATCTGCCGATGCGTTTTCTACGCCGCTGACCTCGCGCCCCGCCATGGGATGCGCGCCCACAAATTCCATGCCCGATGGCAAAAGCGTCTGTACGCGCTCCACAATGCCGCTTTTTACGCCCGTCACATCAGTCAGAAACGCGCCGGGCTTAAGATGCACCGCGTTTTGCGAAACCCATTCGATCAGCACATGAGGATACAGCGCCAGAACTACCATGTCAAACTCGGCCAGATAATCCGCGTCCGGCGTCGTGCGCCCATGGCGGACGAAGCCGCTGCGTTGGGCAAAAGCGATGGCGTCGGCATTGGGATCAACAGCGCCCACCGTGAAACCCGCCCGGCTCAAAGCCGCGGCATAGCTGCCGCCAATCAGGCCCAAGCCAACGATCAGGATGCTTTGCTGCTTGTCCAGTTCCATGGGTTTTACGCTCCTTTATCCGTGATATGCACCGCAACGCCCAGCGCCTGCAGCGCTTCAAAAAAATCCGGATAGCTTTTGCTCACCGCTTCAGCCCCATGAATCGTACCGCCGGTGCGCATGGCCAGCACGGACAGCGCCATCACAATGCGGTGATCATTGCTGCCGCTCAGCGGCTCATCAGGCGCATGCAATATGCCGGGAGACACCGCGACCGTGTTTTCCGCCACGCTGATCTGCGCGCCGAATTTGGCAAGCTCCCGGGCCATCACGCTTGCGCGATTGCTTTCCTTGATCATCAGCCGCCGGGTGCCGGTAAACTTTGCCCCGTGGCCGCAGGCTGCTGCGGCGGCAAACAGCACTGGGGCAAGATCCGGGCAGTCGGCCAGATCAGCCTCCGTGTAGACCAGCTGAATCCGGGCCAGCAGCGTCTGGCATACCCGATCGCCCTGCAGGCTGGCGGCGTTCAAACCGTCCAGACGGATTTCGCCCCCCAGGGCATTCATAGCGCAGAAAAACGCCGCCTGAGACCAATCACCCTCCACCGTTTCATCCGCCGCCTGATAGGCCTGCCCGCCGGGCACAAAGAAGGAATCCCCAGTTCGATCCACGCGGATGCAGAAGCGCCGCATCGCATCCAGCGTTAAATCCACATATCCGCGGCTTTCAAAGGGCGGCACCACCGTCAGCTCGCTGGTTTCCGGCAGCAGTGGCAACGCAAAAAGCAGGCCCGAAATAAACTGGCTGCTCACATCGCCCGGTACGGCGAACGCGCCGGAATGCAGCTGACCGGAAACACGCAGCTGCGTATCACTAATCCGCTGAAAATCGACCGATCCGCGCAGCAGCGTTTCGTAAATGCCCACGCCCCGATCCAGCAGACGGCTTGTGCCGCAGAAAGTGCCGCCGCCAAAGCGCAGCGCGGCCGGGATCAGAAACCGCAGGGTGCTTCCGCTTTCCCGGCAGGGAAGCAGGGGATAGGCAGCCGGAACGCCGCCGCCCCGGACGAAAACCGTGGTTCCGTCCGCATGAAAGCTGGCACCCAGCGCCTGCAGGCAGTCCATCGTTGCCAAAATGTCCTGGCTGAAGGCCACGTTCCTGATGACGCTTTCCCCGGCCGCGAACGCCGCGCCGATCAGCAGCCGATGAGCCCAGCTCTTGGATGCCGGAACGGTCACATGCCCGCGGGGGACACTGGGCGTAAATACAGCGTTCATTGCGCACGCTCCTTGAGCAGGTCCATGGCCTCCAGATAGCCTGCAAAGCCTTTCCCGGAGATGGTGGCGACAGCAACGCGGCGGACATAGCTGACCTGGCGAAAATCCTCCCGCTGATCTACGGCGGAAATGTGCACTTCCACGGTCGGAATGGACACCGCTTTCAGCGCATCCAGAATGGCAACGCTGGTGTGCGTATATGCGGCGGGGTTTATGACGATGCCGTCCACGCCGTCAAAATACGCCTGCTGAATGCGATCCACAATCGCGCCCTCGTGATTGGATTGAAACACCGCGGCCTCCACGCCGATTTCCGCCGCATGGTGCTGAATCAGCCGCACCAGCTTCTCATAGCTTTGGCTTCCATAAATCTCCGGCTCACGAACGCCCAGCATATTCAGGTTGGGCCCGTTAATAATCAGTAGCTTCATTCGTCTTCTCCTATCGCATGCAGCACCTGCCGTGCCGCGTCATCCGGCGATTCGCTCCCATCGATTCGCACATCGCATACGGCGCTATAACGTGGGAGACGCTCCTCATAGCGCTTTTTCAGCGCATCCACCGTGCAGGACAGCGGGCGATCAGGCGTGGCCTGCAGCGCGTCCAGCGGGCGATTGAGAAAGATCAGCACGCCGTTTTGCCGTAGCGCGGCCACATTGCGGTCGTCCAGGGGCACGCCGCCGCCGGTGGCGATTACCACACCACTTTGTTTCCCGGCTTCCGCAACGACTTCCCGTTCCATCGACCGAAACGTCGCTTCGCCCTCCAGGGCAAAAATATCCGGAATGCTGCGGCCTGCGCGCTGGGCAATGATTTCATCTGTGTCCAGCAGCGGATGGCCAGTTTGACTGGCCAAAATGCGCCCCACCGTGGTTTTCCCGCAGGAGGGCATTCCGATCAGCACCAGATTCCGCTTCTGCGCCAGCACGCTTGCATAAGCCTGCTGGATCAATGCTTCTTCGGCATTCGTGCCGGTAAACAGCGCGGATGCGTAAACCGCCTGCGCGGCGAGCATATACAGCCCGCCCTCCGCCGGCAGCCCGCGCTGACGCGCGCCAAGAATCAGATTCGTGCGCAGGGGATTATAGACCGCATCCACCACGCCGGTCAGCTCGGGATAATCTTCCAGATGGACGGGACACGTTTCGTTTTTAGGATACATGCCCACCGGCGTGGTGTTCGCAATCACCTGCGCATCGCCGTGCAGTGCCGCCGCGTCCGTATAGGATACTTCATTTTCCCCTGGAGTGCGCGATACGACGACGATTTCCCGGGCACCCTGATCGCGAATCACGGCCCGGAGGGTTTTGGAGGTGCCGCCGGTTCCCAGAATCAGTGCTTTCTTGCCCGAGACATCCACGCCCGCGTGCCGAAGCAGCGCCGCAGCGCCGGCATAGTCCGTGTTATAGCCGTAGAGCTTGCCATCGCGCTGAACGATGGTGTTTACTGCGCCGATCTTGCGCGCATCCTCCGACACGAAGTCCAGATACGGAATCACGGTTTCCTTATAAGGAATGGTCACATTGATGGCGCGGAAATCCCGGCTTTTCATCAGCGCGTCCACCCCGTCCGGGGTCAGCTCCCGCAGCTCATAAGCATAATCGGCAATTCTGGCATGAATCTCCCTGGAAAAGCTGTGGCCCAGCTTCGCGCCGATCAACCCATATTCCATCAGAGCGCCTCCTTGAGAAAAACATCCGTTCCATATCGTCCGGCCAGCAGATCGCAGAGCACCAGCACCGTTACGCTGTCGATCACGGGACAGATTCGCCGCACAATGGCGGGATCATGCCGCCCGGCAATGGAAAGAGCCACATTCTCCTTTTGCAGAAAATCCACGGTCTGCTGTTCCCGGGCGATGGATGGCGTGGGCTTCACCGCACAGCGGAACACGACCGGCATGCCGTTGGTGATCCCCCCGTTGATGCCGCCGTTATGATTGGAGGCAGTGACAACGCGGCCATCCTGCATCCGAAACGGGTCGTTGGCAGCGCTGCCGCGGCTGTCCGCCAGCGCAAAGCCATCGCCAAACTCCACGCCCTTTACGCCGCCCAGGGAAAACAGCGCATGAGACAGCAGCCCTTCCACGCTGTCAAACCAGGGTTCGCCCAGCCCTGGTGGCAGCCCGCATACTGCGGTTTCCGTCACGCCGCCCACGCTGTCTCCGGATTCCTTTGCCTGTAAAATAGCCTGCGCCATACGCTCTCCGGCTTGCACGTCCAGCACAGGGAACGCCGCGGCATGGAGCAGAGAAATATCCGCTTGCATATCGCCAAAAGCCCGATCGTCGATTTGCGTGCAGCGGCGGATATGGGTGGCAATGTCAATGCCCAGCCGGTTCAGGGACGGCAGCAGCACGCCGCCAGACGCCACCAGCGCAGCAGTGATACGGCCGGAAAAATGGCCGCCGCCGCGATCGTCCTCATAGCCGTGATATTTGCAAAAGGCGGCGTAGTCGGCGTGGGAGGGGCGGGCCTTCCCGTGCAGCGCGGCATAATCCCGGCTGTGCTGATCGGCGTTGGGAATAAGAATGCACAGGGGCGTGCCGGTGGTTTTGCCATTTCGCACGCCGCTGACAATGCGGAACTCGTCCTTTTCCTGCCGGGGCGTATCCAGCGGCGAGGAGGGCCTGCGTCTGGAAAGAAGCGCGGCAATAACCCCTTCATCCACCGGCATGCCGGGGCAAAGACCGTCCAGCACCGCGCCGATTTCGCTGCCATGGCTTTCGCCAAACAGCGTGAGCGTTACCTGGCTGCCGAAGGTGTTTTTCATGATTTCATCCTTTCCGCAATTTCCGGGATGGACATTTTCCGGAACACGAACGAGCCAATTTCATCCACGCAGACCGCGTTCACGCCGCCGTCCGTCGCCTTTTTATCATGGGCCATCAGGGAAGCCAGCTTATCCGGCGAGCAATCCGCCGTTGTAGGCAGATGATATTTCGCCAGCACCCGCTCCAACCGTTCCCGAGCCTGAGGAGCGCACAGGGGAAGCATGCCCGCCGCCACGCATTCGCCGTGGAGCCAGCGCCCCTCCATGGCGCTTTCGATGGCATGGCCGATGGTATGCCCAAAGTTCAGCACCCGGCGCAGGCCTGTTTCCAGTGGATCCTGCTCCACCACGCTTCGTTTGATCCGCAGGGAGCCTTCAATGATGGCGTCAAGATCCTGATCCAGGCTTTCGCTCCGTTCGATGCTTTCAAAAAGCGCCGCATCGCAGGTGGCCGCCATTTTGATGCTCTCGGCCAGCCCGGCTGAAACCTGCCGGGGGGGCAGGGTGGCCAGCACGTTGGAATCAATCACCACTTTTTTCGGCGGATAGAATGCGCCGACGATGTTTTTGACGCCATCCATGTCCACGGCCACCTTGCCGCCAATGGAGGAATCCACCTGAGAAAGCAGCGTGGTGGGCACATTATAGAAAGCGATTCCGCGCATATAAACCGCCGCGGCGAACCCGGCCAGATCGCCCATTACGCCGCCGCCCACGGCGATCACCCGATCGGAGCGGATGAAGCCCGCCTGAAGCATCCGAGAAAGCAGATAACGGTGATTGTCCAGATTCTTGGTGCGTTCGCCCTGCGGAAGCGTCACGATCATGCTTTCCTCGCATGCAGCTGCCACGGCCCGGGCGTAGGCAGCGGGCACGCCGTCATCCGTCACAATCAACGCCTTGCCGGCCCGGGGAAGGTATTCGTCCAGACGATTCAGCGCGCCGCGCTCCAGCACAATGTCATAGGCTGATGCGCCGCTTTTTACCTGCAGAATCATGCCTTCACCTCGCTGTACGTGCCCGCCAGCTTCAGCTTTGCGCATACGGCAGAAAGCTCCCTGAGCATGTTCTGGCCGCTCTGGGTGCTGATATTTCCTTCCGCCTCCACGAAGAAATAATAGCTCCAGTTCAGATCCTTCATGGGACGGCTGCGCAGGTTGCGCATGTTGAAATCATGCGCGCCGATAATATTCAGCGGCAGCGCCAGCGCCCCCGCTTCGTTGCGGGTGGTGAACACAAGAATAAAATGATCGCTGCCATCATTGTTTTTCGGATCGGGCAGATGCGGCGCGCGGGTGAACACGGCGAAGCGGGTGGTGTTTACCTGGGACGCGTTCACGCTGCGGGCCAGAATATCCAGCCCAAACAGCGAGGCTGTTTCCTCGGACGCAATGGCCGCAACGGCGGGATCCTTTTGCTCGGCCACATACTTGGCCGCAGCGGCGGTGTTGGAATAGGCGATGGTCTGCCAGCCGTGGGCGCGGATGAACTCGGCGCACTGCTCCAGCGCCTGAGGGTGGCTCACAATGGTGCGGATATCCGCCGTCGTTGTGCCGGGACAGGCCAGCAGATTATGCTCCACCTTCAGCTCCACCATGCGGTTAACATACAGGCAGCCCGAAAACAGCAGATCCATCACCACGCCTACATCACCCGCATAGCTGTTTTCGATGGGCAGCACGGCGCAGTCATATTCGCCGTTTTCCACAGCGTGATATGCTTTTTTGAAGTCCTCCACGGAGAAAAGCTGGGCGTTGGGAAAGGCACGCTTGGCGGCGATATGGGCAAACGCGCCCTCCACGCCGCTGTAAACTACCCGCATGCCCTCCGTCAGCCGGGCCTGATAGTTGCGGGATGTTTTCATCATGTCCCGCAGAAAACAGGCATAGTATTCCTGCAGCTGGGGATCGGCGATGCGCGCAAGACCCTTGGCGATGACGGCGTTTTCACGGGTTGCGTCCAGAATGGGCAGCCCACGCTCACGCTTGTATTCGGCAATATCACGGCAGACCTCCATGCGCCGCTGAAACAGCTTCGCCATCTCCTGATCGATTACGTCGATTTCATTTCGTGCATTTTGCAGCGATTCCATACCTGTTCCTCCTTACGTGCTCTTCTCCCAAAAGCAAAGGCGATTTCCGCAAAGGAAATCGCCTGGGAAAACCAACGATTTGTGCGTTCGCCGCCTCAGGCGGCAAGGCTCCTTTGCGCGTTCCGGTTCATTTCCTTAAAGGAATAAAACCAATAAAAAAAGCGATAAGCGCAAAAGCGCATCGCATACGAAAACGCAAAAATCGCCTTACAAGGACGGCAGGAATTCGAACAGTTTTGCTGCATCGCCATTGCTGCCGGCCTCCCTTCCTTGTGATACTGTTATTATACATCACTTTCCCGGTTTGTCAATCGTTCGCCGCAAGAAAACGGCAAAGATACAAAAGCAGCCTGCCGATAAAAGACGACAGGCTGCGAAAGCATCAGCGCGCAGGTGTGGGAGACGGGCTGGGCGATTCGCCGGGACGCGTCACATACTGCGCCATCACGTACCCTGTCAAATCATTCAGTCGTACCTTCAGCCAATCGCCCTCTTCCTGAACCACGATCAGCGCCTGGCCGTAATACAGCTGCTGGAGCACCGAGGATTGCATGTTGGGCTCGGAACGCAGATTCAGGTAAGAGGTTACGCCGATATTGGAAACGGTCACCTGATATTCCGCTGGCCCCGGCGTAGCGGAAAGCGCAACGGGGGTGGGCCGGGGCGTAGGTGTTGCTGCCGGGCCCGGCGTGGCTAGGAAAGCGTCCTGCACCGCCGCGGGAAGCCGGAAGGAGTAATCCATGCGCTGAAGCGTCATACCCGGATAATAAAAATGGAGAATCTGTTCGTAATTCCATTTATATTCCCCAGCCATGCACTGAGCGCCCCGCTGGCTCATGCCTACGCCGTGGCCATACCGTCGGCTTTCCAAAATGAAAGCGTTGTCGGTTTCCCGGATGGACATCAGCTCATTGCTGCCGCCGTTAATGGAAAGTCCCAGCAGGGATTCAACCGTGGGGAAAAGATCCAGCTCCACCGTCACCGGCTCGGTCAGCTCCGTCATGGGCGACCATTGCTCCTGTTTTGTCTGGCCGGGGGCATCGGTCGGCTGCACCACGAACATGGATACTTCATCTTCTTCGGCAGCGGGCATCAGCCGCCGGGCCTGAACAGTCAAATGGAGCCGCAGCTTGGTCATCAGCCTGGACGCTGTGCCCGGATACATTTGCACGGCCGTTTCCGCGCCCTGAATGCCCGTTACCTGAATATGGGCCATATCGCCGTCATAGCCCCTGCTTTCCAGCATTTCGGAAAGCTGGCCCAGCACGACATCCTTCAATGCGCCAAGGCCGGCGGCAGAAGCCATTTCCTTGGGCAGCGCGGCGGACCGCACCACGCTGTCCGGGTTTTCCAAATCATAGGGATCATCCGCCATGGTCAGATAGCTGTAATCCCCCTTGCCCCATACATGGGATACCAGCTCGGTTTGCCCGCCATTGCTGGCGGAATAAAAGCATTCGGCCAGATTTCCTTTATAATAGCCGCAGATGCCTGCCGTTTCCTGCACGGCACGGGCGGCGTTTTTCAGCTCGGCTTTTACGCCGTAATACGCCTGATCGTTGGTGTTGTCCACTACGTCATAGCTGCCGCTGTTCCCTGCCTTGCGCAGGGCATAAGTACGGGCTGCAACGGCCTGGGCCTTCAGCGCTTCCAGCGGGAAGGAATCGCTCATTTCATAAGGGACCACGCCCAGCAGATACTCCTCCGCCGGCGCATGGAGCACAGCCTGCAGCTGGCCGTTTTGTATCGTCAGATGCAGATCACCGGGATGCAATTCATACGCGCCGTTAAAACGCAGCCCGTTTTCTTTCCCATCCGAAACGGCGTGGCGGGTGAGCACCAACTCCTTACCAGCATCCAGCGCCATGCCTTCGTAATACAGAATCAGCGATCCTGTGGCGCAGGACACGGTCACATGGCTGCCCCGCTGAAAAGACAGATTGCCCAGCGTGTAGCTGCCGTCCAGAGCGATTTCCACTTTGTTGGTGAGCTTCAGCCGGGTCAATAGCACGCGGATGACGCCCGTCTCCTTTTCAGCCCGCGCCGGCAGCAGTGGACAGAGCAGCAACAGGGAAAGCAGCAGGGACAGGAAGCGAATCGTTTTTTTCAAGCGCATCTCTCCTTTATGCGGATAGCTATCCGCTTTGCCTGGATCGGACATTCTTTTCAATATAACGCGGCAGAGACACCGATTCATCCCCTGTGCTTCTTTTTGATTTCAAAAACGCTTACAGCCGATGCAGCAGATTAAAATCCCGCACCGTTTTCAGCGCCGCCCAATACAGCGCATAGCTTTGCAGCGCGCCGCACACGATACCATCCGGGGTGGAAATGCGGCTGACGATTTCACTGCCGCTTATGCATTCCCGAATCACGCCACGCAGCCGTTCATCCGCCGATTCGCTGTAGGGATCTGCTGCCAGCACCTGCTTTTCGCCGTCCATCACGCGCGCGCCAATCAGCGCTACGATGTGGCCGGGCCGCAGATTGCAAAGCGCGCCGTCGCCCTGCATCAGCGCATCATGGAGCGCTTCCAGATTGTTTCGCAGCCCATCGCCATGATAGGAAAAGCCCATTTGACGGGCAAGCCCGGCCTGTTCCATGGCGCTCAGAAGCGCGGGCCGATCCGTGCCATCGTCGCCCCGGCCACCGGTTTTGCAGGAAAAATCAGCCAGCTCCTCCGGGGTAAGCACACATGCGCCGCCCAGATACTGAGCCGCATGGAGGGTGGAGAAAATGCCGCAGCCTGCATTGCACAGCTTCGAGCCATTGCCCTGGTATTCGTAGGGGTGGGTCCATTCCCGGCTGCGCTGATTAAACAGGGTATAAGAAACGCCCTGATAGGAAACGGATATATATTTGCCGGTAAACTGCATCTGTATGCACTCCTTTCAGCATGAAGCTGCACCCATTATAGCAAAAAAACGCTGGAAAGCCAATGCATAGATTTTTCTTTTTCCGGTGGATTGCGGCAGAGCAGGCAATGACATAGCGATGCTGAAAAACATGCGGCGCATTTACATTGCCCCAAATCCATGGTATACTGAAACATCATCACTTTTACGGAAGGCGGCGTGGCTGTGGGTCTGCAAGGGAATCTGTTTGGAAGGCTGCTATTGCCGGAATATCTGGTGGGGAAAGAGCACCGCCTGGGCGAGCTTCCCAGCGGCAAAGCGGCGTATCAGGAGGTGGCGCGGCTCGCGCTGCCGTCGGTGATCGAAATGGTGCTGATGAGCCTGATTGGCTCCATTGACACGATGATGGTGGGCAATGTGCTGGGGGCCGAGGCCCTGTCCTCCGTTGGGCTGCCCACGCAGCCTCGGATGCTGCTGCTTTGCCTGTTCTTCGCGCTGAATGTGGGCGTGACGGCCATTGTAGCCCGGCGCAAGGGCGAGGAAAAGCAGGACGCGGCCAACGATACCCTGCGCAATGCCATGATGATTGCCTTGGGGCTGGCGCTTTTGATGATGGCCTTTGCACTGGCCTTTACCCAGCCGCTGATGCGTCTGGCCGGCGGCGATAAGGCCGAAAGCGAAAAGGTGCTTCGGGATGCAGAGGCCTATTTTCGCATCATGGCGTATTCGCTGCCCATAAACGCCCTTTCCATGTGCATCTGCGCGGCGCAGCGGGGCATCGGCAAGACCAAGCTGACCATGTGGGTCAACGTCATCAGTAATCTCACCAATGTGTTTTTCAATTATTGCCTGATCGGCGGTAACCTGGGCTTCCCGCGGATGGAGGTGCAGGGCGCGGCCATTGCATCGGTGATCGGCATGGGCGTGGGCTTTCTGATCGCGCTGAGCACCCTGCTGGTGGGCGGCAAAAGAAAGGGCTATCTGCACATTTCCCCACATGATCGCTGGCGGTTTGATAAGGAGAGCATGCGCGCCATTGTGAAGGTGGGCGGCAATGCGGCCATTGAGCAGGTGGGCATGCGGTTCGGATTCTTTGTGTATGCCCGCATTCTGTTTTCGCTGGGCACCACCATGTATGCTGCCAATCAGATCTGCATGCAGCTGCTGAACCTGACCTTCACCTTTGGCGATGGCCTGGGCGTGGCGGGTACGGCGCTGGTGGGACAGAATCTGGGGCGGAAGCGGCCGGATCTTTCCATGCTGTACGGGAAGATCTGCCAGCGCTTTGCGGTGATGGTTTCCCTTTTGCTGGGGGTACTGATCCTGGTATTCCGCCGGACGCTGGCAAGCTGGTTTATCGGTGCGGATACCATGAACGCGGATTTGGTAATCGATTATGCCGCCCGGACACTGATCGTGCTGGCGGCCATTCAGCCCTTCCAGACCAGCGCCGTGGTGCTTTCCGGTTCCCTGCGCGGCGCGGGGGATAACCTGTATGTGGCCCTGATTTCCACCATCTGCATCAGCGTGGTGCGCCCTGCGATGGCTGTGCTGGCAGTGAATGTGCTGCATCTGGATTTGACGGGCGTGTGGATCTTCGGCATGAGTGAAATTGCCATTCGTTTCTTCTTCTTTTATCCCCGGTTTGCCAGCGGCAAATGGAAGGATAAAAAGATCTGACGCAGCGCGTATATTTGGCCGTTTTCCCGCGCAGCCTGTTTCCGGGGAGGGATGCCCATGGAACGCCTGGAAGAAATGCGGGAAAGGCTGCGGCAGCGCCGCAGTGCGCGACTGGCCTTTCGGGAATATGCACGGAACGGCTGGCAAAGCCCATGGATTCGGAGGAACCGGCTTTGGACGCTTCTCCTGGGCCGGGATTGAAACGGCGCGGCTGCGAAAAAAGCACTGCAATAATCGCCCTGCGGATCGGCAAGCATTTTCCGGTCCGCGGGGCCATTCTGTTTTGCTGCCTTTTGAAAAAACGACATATGTCTGATCGTCAGTGCCATATAAATAAGAAATTCTTATGTCAAGTTTTTGTCAAGAAAGCGCATGCATCATTGACGCGAATGGAAAGCCATGGTAAACTGAGGGCAATTCAAGACGAAAGGATGCTGCAGTTGCATGGAGCTTGTGAAGAAAATCCTGCGCGGGATGCTGATCGGCGTGGCCAATGTGATCCCCGGGGTGTCCGGAGGGACGATGATGGTCAGCATGGGAATTTATGATACCATCATCTTATGCATTACCCATCTGTTCAGCCAGTTCAAAAAGAGTGTAAAAACGCTGCTGCCCTATCTGCTGGGCATGCTGCTTGGCATTTTTGCGCTGGCAAGCCTGCTGGGGTTCCTCTTTGATCATTATCCGCTGCCCACCAACACAGCGTTCATCGGGCTGATTCTGGGTGGGCTGAGCCCGCTGATGCGCAAGATTGAGCGTAAGAAAATCAATTTCGGCTGCGTGATCGCGTTCGCTGCGTTTTTCGGGCTGATTATCTGGATGGCCTGCATGGGCCCTGTGCAAAACGCCGAAAGTGTGACGATGTCCGCCGGGCAGATGCTGATTTTGCTGGTGATGGGCGCTATCGCTTCGGCCACCATGATTATCCCCGGTGTTTCGGGCAGCATGGTGCTGATGCTGCTGGGATACTATACGCCTGTGATCAATGCCCTCAACAGCTTTAAAACGGCTGTGTTCTCTGCTGACTTTGCCGCGATGGTGCAGCCGCTGCTGGTTCTGTTGCCCTTTGGCATTGGCGTAGTGGCTGGAATTTTCGGCGTGGCGAAAGCCATCGAATGGCTCATTCAGCGCTTCCCTACATTGACCTATTGCGGCGTGCTGGGATTGGTGCTGGCCTCCCCAGTGGCAATCCTGATTCGTGCTGACTTGGCCGGCACAACCATCGGCATGGCGATTATCAGTGTCATCACCTTTGCCGTGGGCTTTGTCGGGGCCTGGCTGCTGGATAAAGGAAATAAATCGGCATAATCAGCTAAATAGAATTTGGTACCTTAAAATCAGAACCTGGTATACAGAAACTACAGAATACCTGGTTCTATTTTTCTGCAGGAATGCCACGGTTTAGAAAGAGACTGTCGCAAAGCTGCTTTTCGTCCAACACGCGTTTGCATGTCATACCATCTTCTGAAAGCAGACAAACGAAATGATACTTGCCAGCAGCCAATTGAGGAAGGAGGGATGAAAGCGGCGTTTTTTCGCTGACGGCGATTGCCTGGACAGAAAGGGAGCGGCCCTGTTCCATCCGCTGCCGCCGAGCTATGAGCGAGGTTACATAGTGCCCCATGCTTTGCTGTGCTTCCTGAGCTGCAGCATAGCACAAATAAACGCCCGCAAACGCAGGAAGGGGATTCAGCATCCCGCGAAGGGCCAGAAGTACTGAGAGAATGCCTAAGCCGCACCCGATTCCATATCCAATCCAGACCATAGTTTGCGTTGCGCGACGATAGCCTAAGGGCTTTTCCATAATCGCGCGAAGCATACGTCCCCCGTCTAACGGCAAAGCGGGCAACAGGTTCACCAACAGCAAAAGCAGATTTGAATGGAAAAAGCTTCTTGCAAGCGAGAGAAAACCCCAACCATTGGCTGCTGCCCCAAAAGCTAATAAACAACCAAGAAGGCTTCCTAAAGGCCCCGCCATTGCAAAGCAGAAGCGATGGGCAGTGCTTTGAGCGGATAGATTCTGTACTTGCATGATGGCCCCAAACGGCGTTAGCTCAATTTCGTTTATTTGAAACCCCAGCTTTTTGCCAACAATAAAATGGCCCGCTTCATGGAGAAAAAGCGTCAGGACAGCCACGAGCAGACTCATGAGATTGCCTTGTAAAACATACCATATTCCAATTGCAATGAGAGACGTGTGTATACGTAATGCGGTTTGTTTAAACTGGATTTTCATGGTCCCTTCGTCCGTTCTGTCGTTTGAATCCATGGAGTTGGATTGATAGGGATCCCTTCTTTGCGCACTTCTATCATTGATTCTTTTCCGGCCAGAATGGTTCCAACAGCCTGCCCGCAAGAAACAGAATCGCCTTCCTGCAGGGATGTGGAACCCAGATTATAATAGAACGTTTCCAAGCCGTCTTGCTGCCGGATGCGCAAGATGATTTCTTCTTCCAGTCCATGTGCAAGGCTCATTACCTGACCATCCGCCATGGCCTGAACGGTATCTGCCTGCGTGTCGTACCCCAAATAGGGTTCCCCTTCTGACCATGCATGTGCAAGTAAGCCGCTGCAAGGGGCAGCAAGCTGATATTGTTCGCCTGTTTCCAGAAAGACGGCCATGGTCTCCGGCAGGAAATTCCCCACAAAATTGATTCTTCCCAACGTTTCATCCCAGCTATCATCAATGATCAGGTTTTGCGCTGCGGTGAGCAGTGTTTCGCCGGACGGCAGCTGCGCGTTGCGCACGGAAACAATGCCAATCAGCATCAGCGCCGACAGGGCAAGATTCCGAGTGAGCTTGCTGAACATAAAAGAACTGCGGTCTGTTTTTATATACTCAACAGATTTGGGCTGACCATTTTCAATGGGCGGCAGATCGGCTACATCCCGCGTGCTTTTTATCATCGTTTTTCTCCTCCTTTGCCCTCCATGGTATGCGCGACGGGATTCGTTCATGTGCAGGATGTTCTTTTTAATGATTCTTTTTTAATGATTCTTTCTGAATTATGTTTGCATTTACGTGCCGGCTATGGTATAGTATGAAAGCGATTTCAGGATGAGGAGGCGCTTGGGCGCAATGAGCGAGACACTCAAGGCAGTGGATATTTTTACGGATGGCGCCTGTTCAGGCAATCCCGGGCCCGGCGGCTGGGCGGCCATTCTTCGCTATGGCCAGCATGAGCTGGAAATCAGCGGCAGCATGCCCCAAACCACCAACAACCGCATGGAGGTGTTCGCGCTGATCAGCGCACTGGGCAAGCTGAAAACCCGCTGCCAGGTGACGGTGCATTCCGATTCTGCCTATCTGGTGAATGCCTTTAATCAGCATTGGCTGGATAATTGGCAAAAGCGCGGCTGGAAAAACAGTGAAGGAAAGCCGGTGGAGAATCAGGATTTATGGCGGCTTCTGCTTTTGACCATCAATAAGAAGGGCCACATCGTGATCTTCAATAAAGTGAAAGGCCATTCGGATCATCCGGAAAATAACCGTTGTGACGCCATGGCCCGGGACGCGATTCAGCAGTATTTGGCCCGCAACCCGGATCTGGGCGATGCGGAACATATGTATATCGTTCACTCTCAGGACTGACGAGGAATAAACCCAATGGAAATCAGACAGGCAAAGTTGCACGAAGCATCCGCCGTCGTCATGCTGGTGCAGGCGCTTTGGCCACATCATACAACGAATGAACTGCGTGAGGAGCTGCTTCAGTTGCTGAAACGCGTTGATGCGGCGTTTTTTCTGGCCTATCATCATGAATGTCCTGTGGGTTATGCCCACAATGCCAGCTGCGCCGGGATTACGTGGAGGACTGCAGTTCCAGCCCTGTCGGGTATTTGGAGGGGCTATACGTGGCGCCTGCATGCCGTGGGCAGGGCATTGCCCGGGCGCTGCTTGCAAAATGCGAGAAATGGGCAAAACCATGCGGCTGTGCTGAGTTTGCTAGTGATTGCGAATTGGACAATACGGACAGCCTGTCTTTCCATTTGAATACGGGATTTACCGAGGCAGGACGAATCATCTGCTTTTGCAAGATGCTGTAAGAACAAACGGCCCATCTTCTTTTCGAATAGAAAACGTCATCAAAAATCCCGTCGGAGCAATGCCCCGGCGGGATTGTTTTTTTGAGACAGGGGAAACGGCTTCGCAGAATCACTTGACCGCGTCAGAATGACCAATGCCCAGCAGCTCGTTCTGCTTGCGGTTAGTAATATCGCCGTAGTTGCCGCTCTTATTGATCTGCTTGCCCATGAAGATCATGGTGGAGGTTGCGCCGCCGTCCAGATTAATAGCGGATTGACAGCCCAGCTCGGCCATCTTTTCGCCCATCCATACGCAGGATTCGCCCTTGCTTTCGCTGATGCGGGACTCCACCATCACGGCGATATAGTATCCGGGTTCCACTATGCCAAAGGCCGTGCGAGGATTGGGGGTGCTGCCAAATTCCCTGGAGCGGGCGGCCACCTGGCCGTTTTCCACCAGAATGGGGCCGAAGGCCAGGGTGTCGGTAGCACCGGTGGCCAGGATTTCCTCAGCGGTTTTTTCGCCGTTATAGAACAGTTGCACGCTGCCGTCGGGATACAGGGCCATCACGTCCAGCGGGGGATAGACCGTGGAAGTGGCTTTCCGGGGCCGGTCGTAGAAGATATTGCCGTCGCGAATGATGGTGCCGATGGGGTAATCGTATTTTTCCTCGGCATCACGGCTGACGCGATAGATGAAATAGTCGGAATTGATGGCGAACACCAGCTGATGGTTCACGGCGATTTCATCCGCCAGGGCCAGGGCATAGCGGTTCATGTATTTGGCTTCGTTGTAGGGGAACAGATCGAACAGTTCGCTGGCGTCTCGGGTGAAGATTTCGGCTTCGTACCACCGCAAGGGCTGGTTCTTGCTGTTCACGCCGGTTTTGCGGACGATCTGAATCCGCAGCGTCTGGGACGCATAAAGCCACACGCCGTTGGCTTCATCCTTGGACACAAATTCGCTTTCGCCCTCGGGCAGGAATCCCTGCTGCGTAAGGGCAGGGAACCCGGCATGAATATGCGCTGCCTGACCGGCGGCTGTGTATCCAGCCGCTGCACCAGCCACAACGGCAGGCGCTTCCGTGGCAGCGGGAGCAGCCGTCGTATTTTCCTGCGCGTTATTGCTGCCAGGCATGGCCACTACGGAAGAAGCGGCGGCAGGCGCGGCGGTAACAGGCGGCGCGGTTACGATGGTAGCGATATGCACGGCAGTGGTTTCCTCAGGCGCAGCTGTCTCATTCGCCGCCGGTACAGTCGTTGGATTCTCGGCAATCGCTGTGTTCATCGGCTCCAGCTGATAGGGGGAAGCCATGGTGCCATTCCCACCGGCGATGATAAGCAGGGAGAGATCAACGTTGATCGCGGGGCGCACACCCATATCCGGGTTGCCAACAGACAAACGGCCTGTATTCCCTTCGTCCATAACCCGGCGCTGCTGCTTGGGATTATCCGTGGAACGGGTACGGGACCACCAGGGGCTGTATTTATGCCCCTTGCTGTAGATCATCAGCTGCAGCTTTTTATTTTCCGGCCGTTCGCGCTTGGCCCATGCCGTGCTTTCGCAAAGGCGGGCGTTATTATTGGCAAAGCCAATGGAAGCGTCACGCAGCTCATCGCCGGAGATCAGCGTCACCAGTGCGTTATCCTCGGTGCGGCAGATCAAGGCCTGCTGCTCCGCGGCGGTAAACGCATCGGTCTTGAATTCGCCATTCAGATAGGCATACAAATCGCTGTTTTCCCAGCCATCGTAATGCTGATAATCCGCATGAACGGGGCTGGCAAACAGGATGTATTCTGACAGCAGATACGCTTCGCCATTGGCGCTGCGCAGCACCCGCCAGAGAATGGGCCGCTCCGTGCCATCGGCATCGGTGGGATAGGTGCCGAAGCTCACATATTCGTAGCCGGAGGCCTTGGAATACCCGGCGATCCCTGTGGCGTCCTGCGCCTGGGCGGAAGCGCACGCCAGCGCCAGCAGCATCAGCAACAGGGGAAAGAGTTTTTTGCGCATAGCTTGTATCCCTCAATCCATTTTTTCTGTGCGTGTATGTCAATATACATGCTTTTTTATTATACCATAAACTTCCGCCCCTCACAAGGCCGGGCCGGGGAATTTACAGTTTTTCTTTCCGGTAAAAACGCATTCCCCGATAGGGGTAGAAAACATGAAAAGCAATCTGCATATATTGCTCAAAGCAAAGCTGCATCCATCATTATGACTTTGACCTCCGGTACGGGTCAGCATGCGGTGGTGCTATAACAGTCGCCGAAAAGGGGATAATGTTCGCAAAAGGAGTTGAAAAACGTAAAGAATGTGTTCGTATCTATTGACAGGTTCCCCACATTTGAGTATAATGCATAATGTACATTATTTAATATGCATTGACCGATCTATTTCGAAATTGAAAGGAAACAGGCTATGGCCCCAAAGAATAAATTCACGAAGGAAGAAATGGTAGAAGCGGCAATGCGCGTCGTGCGGACAAAAGGTATCGATGGCCTGACCGCAAAGACCATGGCAGACGAGCTCGGTACTTCCACACAGCCGATTTTTACTGCATTTGGCTCGATGGATACCGTCAGACAGGAAGTCTATGCCGCTGCGGTGCGCGTGTATGACCGTTATGCGGACGCTGGGCTGAAAGAAAAAATTCCGTTCTTTGGCGTTGGAATGCAGTATATTCGGTTTGCACGGGAAGAACCGGTGCTTTACCGTCTCCTGTTTTTGACGCAAGCAAAGGACCCGGAATACAGTGCCATGAATTCCATGCGGCATTTACAGGCGTTGGTTCGCCCAACGCTTGTAAACATTTACCATA
The DNA here is from genome assembly GCA_934630705.1 of uncultured Clostridia bacterium. Lineage (GTDB taxonomy): Bacteria > Bacillota > Clostridia > Christensenellales > Aristaeellaceae > RUG563. Next base: position 158,277 of record CAKTWP010000003.1, read on the forward strand.
TCACCATCGAGGAAGCGAACCTCTATTTCCGCGATCTGTGGTTCGTCGTGCATAGTCTGTCCACGCTGATTGTGACCGGTGATTGCCCTTACTCCGATCAGGAAATCGGGCAGATTTTGACGCGCTTCAGCATCTGCATCTTCAAATCCATGAAGGAAATTCCCGGCTTTGCGGAAGGCACCTTTGATCGTGACGCCGTATTTCGAGCGTTGATTTTCAAATGAATCGAGACGATTTCAAGTGACGGTCAAAGCAAGATGCCAGGCGCTTATGCGCAGTGCAGTCCGATAAATCGGTTTGTGCTGTGTTTTATGAAAAAATGGACAGAAGAATCAATTGGGAGGAATCAGAGTGAAGACCTTAAATACAATCCAAAAGCTATCTAAAATCGGAAAAATCCTCAGCAAAATCGTGTTCATTTTCTGCATCATCGGCTTTTGCGGCGGCGTTGTTGGCATTCTCAGCATGGCGCTTGGCGCTCCGACACTGCAATTTGGCGGCGTAACGTTGAAAAGCATTCTGGATACGGGAGCAGACCCCACCGCTGGCGCAGTGTATGCGGCTATGGCAGCGGTCATGATTTTCTGCGCCGGGGAAGCTGTGGTTGCCAAGTTCGCAGAGCATTATTTCAAGCGCGAGCTTGCAGATGGCACGCCCTTTACACTTGCAGGGGCAAAGGAAATGCAGCGTTTGGGCATCCTGACAATTTGCATCCCCATCGGCACAGGGATCGTTGCAGAAATTGTCCATGCTGTGATGGAACAGACCATGCATGGGAGCGCACCGCTGCAGATGAACATCGATAGTTCCGTCGCGCTTGGCGTGATGTTCATTGTGATGTCGCTGATTTGTCGGTATGGGGCTGCCATTTATGAAGAGAACAAAAACAGCCATAACCTATGAAACGCGCTACAAGCGCAAGCTGAATATGCTGGAGCCGGGAACAGCCATGCTCAAATGGATTGTGAGCCTGGCGCTGGTCGCGATTGCTCTGCATCTGCTTCATTTTGAATTTGCATCATACATTGTGTCGGGTGTTGCCGGAACGATTTTTCTGCTTCTGCTGCTTCTGCTTGCCATTGAGGCCCGGCAGGATCGCGTTCTGAACGAGATTGCGGCGCAGGAGCATAAGGATCGTTAACTGTAATGCCAAAGCTGTTCAAACACGTGCCCGACTCTGCCGCACAATAATGGTGCGGTTCTTTTTTCGAAAGATATAGCAGGAAGCAAACTGCGGGAAAAACTGATATTTACATAAAATGTGTATATATTGGCATCATCGTCAGCTGTGTCGGTTGGCTCTTTTCAGCAGTCCCATGCCCAGCAGCAACAGCAGCGGGAACACGATGGCCAGCAAAAAGCCGGTTTTCAGCGAAAGCTGGGAAAGCTCCGTGCCGGGCAGCAATGCGGAAAGCAGCGATCCGTCCGCAGAAGTGACGCCGTCGCTGACCGCGCCTACCAGGCTAGGCCCCACGCAGCAGCCCACATCCCCGGCCAGCGCCAGCAGCGCGAACATGGCAGTTCCACCGGCAGGCAGCGCGGCAGATGCTGTGGAGAATACACCCGGCCACATTACGCCGACCGAGAAACCACAAAGGGCGCAGCCGATCAGCGACAGAAGGGGCCAGGGGGAGAAGATCGTGATCAAATAGGAAGCCACGCAGGCAAGTCCGCTCAGCGTCAGCGCCCAAGTGGTCGATAGCCCTCGGGACTGCCCAAACAGAATCCGGGACAGGCCCATCAGCGTGGCAAATGCGCAGGGGCCCAGCAGATCGCCCAGCGTCTTGCTCACGCCCAGCCCCTTTTCCGCGAACAGGGAGGCCCATTGGCTCATGGCTTGCTCCGAAGCGCCGGCGCAGAGCATCAGCAGCAGGAACAGCCAGAAAACCGGCGTGGCGCTCAGACGGCGAATGGACATGGATTCGCCTTCCGCCGTCAGCGTGCAAAGGGGAACCTTGGTGAACATTACCCCGGTACACAAGGGAACGATGGCCCACAAAATCGGCAACACTCGCCAGTGAACGCGGCCGGCAGCCAGAAAAAACGCTGTGGATAGCAGCACCACGCCCACGTGCCCCCAGCAATAGAAGGAATGGAGCAGGCTCATTTCGCTGGCCTTGCGCTCGCCGGGCAACGCTTCGATAATGGGACTGACCAGCACCTCCAGCAGCCCGCCGCCGACGGCGCAAAGGGCCGTGGCCGTGAGGAGAGCGGCATAAGGCGGCAGCAATGCAGGCAACAGGCTCAGCCCACACAGCCCCAGCGCAGATAAGGCCTGGGCCATCAGCATGGCCGGGCGGTATCCCAGCTTGTCGATAAACTTGGCCGACAGCAGATCCACCGCCATCTGAATGGTAAAATTCAGGGTGATAATCAGGCTGATCTGCGTCAGCGACAGGTTGAACTCCTGCTGATAGGTGAGAAACAGCAGGGGAGAAAGATTGTTGACAATGGCCTGCACAATATATCCCATGTAGCAGGCGATACGGGTATGCTGATAGGCGAGGGCCATACAAAGACGCTCCTTTTCAAATATGAACATAAACCGTGCCGATCACCATCAGCGCCAGCACAGGCAGCATCACAGCAAGGTAAGCGATTGTCCACGCCCGCTCCCGACGACAAAGCAGCAGATAGAAGAAGCTGTAGGGGATCAGATCCACAACGTAACGCGCGCCCAACTGGAATCCCCCAAAGGTGCGATGCAGCAGCAGCAAAAACAGGTGCAGCACCATTGTTCCCACAATCACGGCCTTTTCCCTTGTCAGCCTTTTGCGGAAAAGATCCGCTACAGCCCGGAGCAGCGTCAGCCCCACCGTCGGGCAGGCGATCAGCAGAGAAAAGCCGAATTGTTCAAACTGCCAGCCCACCGCCGTTTGGCGCAGGGGCAGCCCCAGCAAAAATGTCTTCAGGTTATTACGCACATGGGACAGGGAAAACTGCGTTCCGCCCTGGGTAGAAAACTCGGGCAGATAATTATGCCCAAATTCCAGCGGATTTCCGAAACGAATGTAATTGTATATTCCCAGGGCGGCGGCCACGCAAAGCCCCAGACCAATACCGGGCAAAAGCCGTCTGCCCGCATCCAGCAGCGGCGCTTTGGCCCTGGCATGGATGCTGAAATAGACGAAAAATAGCGGCAGCGCATACAGCGCGTTGAAGGGCCGGCAGCCAACCGACAGGGCATAGCACAGCAGCGAAAAGGTCGGCCGATCTGCTGCTAGCAGCACGACGGCGGTAATGGTCAGGAAAAAAGCCAGCGTTTGCGCATGGTACCAGACCGCGCCGCTGAGGGTCAGGGGCAGCAGCGAAGAAGCAAAGCAGACGAAAAATGCAAGCATGCCGCCCGCCCAGCGCCCGTAGCCCTCCTTCTTCAGCGCCCGATACATCATCAGGCATGCGCCCCATGCGTACACCTTCACCAGCAGATTATCAGGCGTGCTTTCGCCAAACAGCAGCGTCAACGGCAGCTCCACCAGCGACGGCAGCGGGGGAAAGGAGACGTAATATCGCCCCTGATAAATCGCCAGTTCCAGAATGGGATAATCGTGAGCAAGATACGTCCGTCCTGCCCGCCAGGAAAGCGCCTGAAGGGTATAGGTATTATAGGGCGTAGCGCCGTAGAAGCTGGTTCCTGTCAGCCAGTGCAGCGCTGCCCACATTCCCAGCATGGCCAGCGTCAGCCACGCATAGGTTCCGTCCCATTGTCGAATGCGCCGAAGCGAACGCGGATTACTCATCATCATCTTCGTCCATTTCTTGATCCAGACTTGCGGGGCCCAGAATCCGTTCTTCCTGACTGTTCAGGGCCGGCATATCCCGCTTCACCCGTCGATATTTGCCGTTCTTTCTCATTTCCCAGGCCTTGCGGTTGTCGGCCAGTTCGTCCTGCACAGACGCGATCAGCCGGTCGCGAAGCGCCGGATTCTCCACCGGGAACATCAGCTCCACCCGCTTATCCAGATTGCGCGGCATCCAGTCCGCCGAAGAAAGGAACACTTCCGGCTCGCCATCGTTTTCAAACATAAAGACGCGGGAATGCTCCAGCAGTCTGCCCACAATGGAACGTACCCGCAGATTTTCCCGGTCGCCCACCTTCAGACAGCAAATGCCCCGGACAATCAGATCGATCTCCACGCCCGCGTCCGCAGCCTTATACAGCTGACGGATGATTTTGGGATCCACCAGCGAATTCATTTTGGCGATGATCCGGGCGGGCTTGCCTTCTTCTGCGTTGTGCCGCTCCCGCTTGATCAGCGCCTTGAGCGTTTTGCGCAGATGCAGGGGAGCGGCAATCAGCTTTTCCATGGGGGCAGTTTCATCATAGCCGGTCACCAGATTAAAGAACGCGCCGGCATCCCGCCCGATTGCATCGTCGCAGGTAAACAGGCCAAAGTCCGTATACAGTCTGGCGGTCACGTCGTTATAATTGCCGGTGGCCAGATGCACATAGCGGCGCAGGCCGAAGGCTTCCCGGCGGATCACAAGGGTGATTTTGCTGTGGGTTTTCAGCTTGGGCACGCCGTAAAACACATGGCACCCCGCCTTTTCCAGCGCCAGGCACCAGTTGATGTTGTTTTCCTCGTCAAACCGGGCACGCACCTCAATCAGCACGGTGACCTGCTTGCCCTGCTGAGCTGCCCGGGACAGCGCCGCCACAATGGGGCTTTTGCCGCTGACGCGGTAAAGCGTCTGCTTGATGGCCAGCACGTTGGGATCGTCCGCCGCTTCGCAGACGAACCGCACCACGGGATCGAAGCTGTCATAGGGATGATTCAGCAGAATATCGCCCTTGCGGATGGCCCGGAAAATGGAACCCTCCTCCTGAAATCGGGGATCCAGCCGGGGAGTATAGGGCGGGAAACGCAATGCGTCAAAGCCGGGCAGGGAAGAAAGCTGCTTCATGAAGAAATCCAGATTCAACGGGCCGTTGACCGCAAACACCGCCTGCTCGGGCACATCCAGATAGTGCTTAATCCTTGTCAGCAGGCGATGATCCGCCTCCTTTGGCACTTCCAGCCGTACCACCTGACCCCATTTGCGGCGCTTGAGGTTTTTGCGCATTTCCACGATCAGGGTGTCCGCATCGCTGTCGTTATAAACGAAGTCCGTATTCCGGGTCAGCCGGAAGGGCAGCACCACAATGGGCTGTGCCCCGCCAAACAGCCGAGCGGCGAAAAGGGAAACAGCGTCCTCCAGCAGAATGCCTCGGGCGCTTCCCTGTCCCATAGGCAGCATCACTACGCGCGGCACCTTCGTGGGAAGTGAAATCAGCGCCATCCGCGGCGCGCTGGCATGGGCGGCGGGCGGCAGCAACAGCGCAAGATGCAGCACCTTGGCCGCCAGCAGGGGGAAGGGACGACGATCGTCCACGGCGCGGGGCGTCAGCAGCGGCTGAATCTGCTCGTCAAAATAACCGGAAAGCCATTTACGTTGCTCCCCGGTCAATTCCCGGGCAGACAGCAGCCGAATGCCCGCCTGAGCGAGCGCCGGCAGGTATTCCTGCTGCAGCAGCTGATACTGCCGCGCCACCTGCTCCTTCACGGTCGGATAAATGGCGCTGAGCTGCTCCGTGGGCGTCATGCCAGCCGGATCGGTTTTGTCTACGCCTGCTTCCACGCTGCGCACCAGCGAACCCACCCGTACCATGAAAAATTCATCCAGATTCGAAGAACAAATGGACAGGAATTTTCCCCGTTCCAGCAGGGGGTTATCTCCGTTGGCTGCCTCCTCCAGCACCCGGCCATTGAATTGAATCCAGCTTAGTTCCCGGTTGTATACATCCGCTTTGGACGGCATCACGAATCATTCCTTTATGTTTTTAATGGGTCATTTTGGTTGTCAGGGTCAGCACGGTGACGGCTGGGGTGTTCAGCAGCCGGAAATGGGGCAGGCTGATGGCAGCCGACGCCCCCAGACCGGGGCTGATATACTGGGGAATACCCAGATAGAAGGAAAGGCCTGTGACGGCGCTGTCCGGCGGGAACCAGCCGTTATTGCCAAGCCCTGCAGATTCCGGCACACGCACAGGGCCGATCCCCGGAATCCGCCATTGCCCACTCACATAATGGCCTGCCAGCACCAATGCAATCGTGCGCACATAGGAGTCGTTATCCGTCCGGGTCAAAGCCTGCAAATCGGCCAGGCTTTCTTCGGACAGGGGATGATGCGTCAGGATAATATGCAGATCGGATTCACTGGTTTCCCGCCGGGCGGAGCGGACGCGGGACAGACGGTCCTGCTGGTATTCCACGGCCCTGAGTGCCGCGTCTCGTTCCGCCGATGAGGGTTCCTGCTGCAGCTCCTGATAGCGGCTGTTCAGCGCGGTTTCGGAGGCGTCGGCATCCAGTGAAAATACCCATTCCGGGCAGAGCCATAGATTCGCACTCCCTTTGGTGATTTTGACAGGCGCGTCCACATAGACGGCGCCATGGGCTTCCGCAGCCAGAATGTAATCCGCCTTGGCACTGTCGGATGCATGGGGCGTGGCCAGCAGGGGATCAGGATCCTCGTCGCCGGGGATGAAATATACCGGCGTTTTTTCAGAAAACAGATCGAGCAGTTCCAAAAACGCCTGCACGTCTCCTGCCGTGCCGGTCACATCACCAGTGACGCACACGATATCATAATTGGCGTTGGCGATGGTGTCCCTGAGCCGCACCTGCTGTGCCCCAAATTCCAGCCCATGCAGGTCGCTGATATGCAGGATGCGGAAATTCTCAAAAGCGGATGGCAGGGAAGGCACCGTGACGCTCTGGCGGATCAGGTTCACCCGGTTATTATTGATATGGTTAAATCCCAGTGCGGCGGCAATCACCAGCACCAGCAGCAGCGCCAGAAAGCCCAGCGCCGGATGACGGCGTTTTTCAGGGGCAAAAAGCGGGTCTTGATAGCGTTTCATCAGGCCGCTCCTTTCCATGAAAGGATATGTTTAATAATTATATATGAAAAAGCGGCTGCTGGCAAGGCGAAATACGGCGCTGATGCAGGATTTTACACTTTTTTGCCGAACGCTTTTTCTGGCATTCGACGCCATGCGGCAAAAGCAGCCATGGCGTTTATGCGTCAAGTGTGATACCATCACAGGCAGGGGCGTTGCGGCCTCCTGCCAAGGAGGCATCTGCCATGGCAAAGAAGAAAAGCTCCTTCCAGTGCAGCGCCTGCGGCTATGAAACCCCGCGCTGGCTGGGCAAATGCCCGGAATGCGGCGCATGGAACACCCTGGAAGAAGTGGCCCCGCAGGAGGAAATATCCGTCGCGCAAAAGCCCTATAAGCAGCGGGGCGGCACCGGCGACGGCGCGCGGCCCATGCGGGAAATTGAAGCGGATAATCAGGTGTACACCTCCAGCGGCCTGGATGAACTGGATCGTGTGCTGGGCGGCGGCATTGTGGAAGGCGCGCTGATTCTGGTGGGCGGCGATCCGGGCATCGGCAAATCCACGCTGCTTTTGCAGGTGTGCGATCATCTGTCCCGGGCGGGAAAGCGGGTTCTGTATGTTTCCGGCGAGGAAAGCGCCCGGCAGATCAAGCTCCGGGCCAATCGCCTGGGGGCGCAGGGCAGCGAAATGCTGGTGCTGGCGGAAAACGCCATGGATGCGGTGGAAGCCAAGCTGCAGCAGATCGCGCCGGATTTTTGCGTGATCGATTCCATCCAGACCATGTATCGCCCCGATATGGGCAGTGCGCCGGGCAGCGTAAGCCAGGTGCGGGAAAGCGCGTCCATGCTGATGCGCTATGCCAAGACGGCGGGCTGCGCCATGATTCTGGTGGGCCATGTGACCAAGGAGGGCGCGCTGGCCGGGCCGCGGATTCTGGAGCACATGGTGGACGTGGTGCTCTATTTTGAAGGCGATCATCAGCATGAATACCGGCTTTTGCGGGCGGTGAAGAACCGTTTTGGCTCTGTCAACGAGCTGGGCGTTTTTGAAATGACCAGCCGAGGCATGCGTCCGGTGAGCAATCCCTCCGAAACGCTGCTGAGCCAGCGGGCCAAGGGCGCCAGCGGATCATGCGTGTTCTGCGGAATGGAAGGCTCCCGGCCCATGCTGGTGGACATTCAGGCGCTGGTGACCCAGTCGTTCTACGCCGTGCCCCGGCGCACCGTGGACGGCATGGATTCCTCCCGGGTGATGCTGCTGCTGGCGGTTATGGAAAAGCGGGCGCGGCTGAAAATGTATAACCGGGATACGTATATCAACGTGGCCGGCGGGCTGTCGCTTAATGAGCCTGCGGCAGATCTGGCGCTATGCATGGCGGTTGCGTCCTCTTACAGCGATACGCCCATTCCCGGGGATTGGGCGGTGCTGGGCGAAGTGGGGCTGGCAGGGGAGGTGCGCGCCATCGCGCAGCTGGAGCGGCGGGCGGCCGAATGCCAGCGGCTGGGCTTTACCCATATTCTCTGTCCCCGGGACAGCGCCCGGCACCTCAGGGCTCCGGATGGCGTCACGCTCCACGGCGTGGATACCGTGGCCCAGGCCATGGCCGTGCTGGATCTGCTGCCGCCATCGTAAACGCGCGTCTTTGTGCGACTCCCCTGTATGCATAAAGGCGCAGCGCTGGGTGCATGCTATGGATAGATCCATAGAAAGGGAGTTATTTGCATGATGGAAAAGAAAGACGCTTTTTCTCCGCGGCTGTATGCGCTTGGCGGGCTGATGGCCGGGGCCGTGCTGGCCGCGCTGCTGACGGCGCTGATCAGGCTGCTGCCCTTGGGCAGCTTCGCCTGGATTCCGGCACTTTGCCTGTATGCCGGGCTGATGACGGGCGGCTGGCTGCTGGGCAGACGCAGGACGCACGAAGAGGATGCAGCCCCAAGCGCTGCGGCGCATGAACGGCAGGACGGGCCGTGCATTGCCGTCAGGGCCATTCCAAAGATTTTGGATACCTCCGCCATCATCGACGGCCGCGTATGCGATATCTGCAAGGCGGGCTTTATGGAGGGGGAGCTGGTGGTGCCCGCCTTTGTGCTGGATGAACTGCGCCATATAGCCGACAGTGCAGATCCCTTGCGCCGAAATCGCGGACGGCGGGGGCTGGACGTGCTGAACCGACTGCAGGAGGATGGCCGCAGCCAGGTGCATGTGGAGGACAAGGATTACGGCGAGCTGGACGAAGTGGACGTGAAGCTGCTGCGGCTGGCCCGGGATCTGGGCGGCGCGGTGCTGACCAACGATTATAATCTGAACAAGGTGGCAGGGGTCACGGGAGTGCCGGTGCTCAATATCAATGAGCTGGCAGGGGCCCTGCGGCCGGTGGTGCTGCCCGGGGAGGAAATGACGGTGCATCTGGTGCGAGAAGGCCGGGAGCCTGGCCAGGGCGTGGCCTATCTGGAGGACGGCACGATGGTGGTGGTGGAAAATGGCCGCCGCCGGGTGGGGGAAACCCTGGAAACCATCGTGACCACTGTGCTCCAGACCAGCGCGGGCCGGATGATTTTCGGCCGGGTCAAGGGGGAGGAACCCCGCGCCGTCTGAAAAACCCATCGTCCGGGAACGGATGCAGGCGGTTGTTTACAGATGTTACATGTAAATTATGTATTTTGAAACATTTCTGGAATAGGAATTTCATCAGAATTGTGATACAATACAATCATGACGCAGACTACCATCCGGATGCCTGGATGCCTGCGCATCTGGAAATAAGGAGGCTCTTTCATGAAAAAGCGTTTGTTTGCGGTTCTGATGATCCTGGCGCTGCTGCTGCCCAGCATGGCGCTGGCAACCGGCACAGGCACCACCTATTACGATACTTCTTCCACCACGGACGTGCGTACGCTGGAATACGGCATGTATGGCGCCGATGTGATGGCCGTGCAGACCCGTCTGGAAGCCCTGGGCTACTATACCGGTTCCATCAGCGGCAGCTTTGACGACGCCACGCTGCTGGCAGTGAAAAACTTCCAGCGGGGCAATAACCTGACTGTGGACGGCAAGGTTGGTAAGCGGACGCTGCGCAAGCTCAACTCCGATACCGCCAAAAAGGCCGGCTCTACCGATTATACCTCTATGCACTCCGGCATGTCCGGCGAGGATGTGAAGGAGCTGCAGCGTCAGCTTCGGACTACCTATTATTATAGCGGCACCATCGACGGCATCTTCGGCGCCAATGTGACCCGTGCGGTCAAGGCGTTCCAGGCCTCTGCCGGGCTGACAGTGGACGGCAAGGTGGGCGCCAAGACCTTCAATGCGCTCTATAACCGTACTGCCAAGATTTTCAACGGCGGCATTCCCGTCCGTTCCCTGTCCTCTGGCGATCGGGGCTACGATGTGTATGTGCTTCAGGAGAAGCTGGATTCTCTGAACTATCTGTCCATCACCCCCTCCGGCGTGTATGGCTCGGATACCGTGGCGGCAGTGAAGGCTTTCCAGAAGGCCAATGGACTGAAGATGGACGGCAAGGCCGGCTCCACGGTGCGCCGTTATCTGTGGCCCACCACCATCAAGAACGAAGAAGAAGATAAAAACCGTTATGAGGGAACGCCTGATGATCCCTACACCGAGCCCAAGCTCAAGCAGGGAAAGCACGGCGAGAATGTGGCCCGGGCGCAGATGTATCTGAAGGCCGGCGGTTATCTGCTGGGCAATGCGGACGGCATCTTCGGGGCCAAGACCAAGGCGGCTGTCATCGCTTTCCAGAAGGATTATAACCTCAAGGCCGACGGTATTATCGGCACCGAAACCTGGACGCTGCTCAAGACCATCAATATCTCCAACGCCGAGCAGGATGTGGTGAATCCTGACAAGCCCTCCATTGGCACCAGCGTGAAGGCGCTGCGCAGGGGGAGCTCCGGCGAGGCAGTGACCAAGCTTCAGCGTCAGCTGATCCAGCTGAACTATCTGTCTACCGGCGATGACGATGGCAAGTTCGGCAACAAGACGGAATGGGCCGTGCGCAATTTCCAGCGGGATCAGGGCCTCGCCGCGGATGGCATCTGCGGCAGCCAGACCTTTGTTCGCCTGAATGAACTGCTGGGCACCCAGTGGGATGTGCCCGTGGGCTGACCCGGGTGAAAATAAACGGTTTGAACTGAAAATGCATTTTGCGGCTGAAGCAGATCGTTTTAAACAATGATTGACAAAATCCCCCCTGCATGGCGGAAAAGCTTTCGGGCTATCATACGCCATGAGGGGGGACTTTTTATGACGAAAAAGAGAACGATGCTGCTGGCTCTGCTGCTGACGCTGGGAATTCTGCTGGCAGGGTGTGCAGGGGATGCGGAGAATACCCGGGAGGGGGAAGGCGTGACCCTGGATCCCAATGCCAGCCAGGCACAGGGGGCAAAACCGGATATCCCGGAAAAGCTGGCCTTGAACGATCAGGGGATTCCGCTTCTGCAGGTCTATCTTGTGGATGAAGAAAAGAACGAGGAGATGGACCTGGAATCCTACCTTCAGGGCGTGCTGGCCGGGGAAATGAAAAACGATTGGCCCTTGGAAGCGCTCAAGGCACAGGCGATTTTGGCACGAACCTTCGTGCTGAAGTTTAACGCTGAAAAGCGGAGCAAATATCCCGGGGCAGATATTTCCACGGATATTGAAGAAGCACAGGCCTACGATGCCACCGGCGTAAACGAACGCATTGAGCAGGCAGTGAATGAAACCCGGGGAATGGTGCTCTCTTATGAGGGAACGCTTCCATACGCCTGGTTTCACGCCCATTCCGGCGGCGTGACGGCGCGGGCAAAGGAAGGCCTGGCCTACGAGAAGGATGAACCGGGCTATACCAAGGCGGTGGCTGGTAAGGAAAGCGGGGATGCGCCTGCTGAAGCCCGGGAGTGGTCGGCTTCTTTTCCGGCAAACGAGGTGCTGGAAGCGGCAAAAAAAGCGGGCATGTCCGCCAATGAAGGACTGGAAACCATCACGGTGGGAGAACGGGGCGAGAGCGGACGTGCCGTTACGATCCTAATAAACGGTCAAAGCATATCTGCGCCGGAGCTGCGAATTGCCCTTGGCTCCACCCACATGCGATCCACCCTTTTGACCAGCCTTCGTCTGGAAAACGGCCGGGTGGCGATGGCCGGAAAGGGCTATGGACACGGGGTAGGGATGCCGCAGTGGGGGGCCTATGCATTGGCCCAATCCGGGCAGACGGCTGAGGAGATCGTCACTTATTATTTTCAGGATGTTACGGTTGAAAAGCTTTGGTGAATTTCAAAATCGATCCATTTAAAAGCCGGTTCAGGTTATTTGAACTGGCTTTTGCATTTTTTGAAATGACAAAATTCATATTATTTCTATGCGAATACGAAGAAAAAACAACTTTTTTGCATCTTTTATTGGTATTTTCGTTGATTCAATCTTGCAATTCCGCCGGGGCTGTGGTATGCTAAACTTCGTAATTCATCAGTATGAATTACCGCAAAATTCCATGAAACTGGAGAAGAAGGGAGCATGAAAATCGTGAAAAAGATGTTATCGTTGCTGCTGTGTGCGGCGCTGCTGCTGAGCGCTGTTCCCGCCATGGCCGATGACGCAGTGACCTACACTTCCCTGTACGCCAGCGAAGTAACGACCCTGAATTATCTGGTCACATCTTCTGAAAACGAATTTGCCATCGCCGCGAACCTGATCGACACCCTGATCGAGTATGATCGGTTCGGCCGACAGCAGCCTTCTCTGGCGAAGTCCTGGGAACATTCCGAGGACGGGCTGACCTGGACCTTCCATCTGCGGGACGATGCCGTGTGGGTGGACGGTAACGGCGAGGTTTATGCTCCTGTGACGGCCCATGACTTTGTCACCTCCGCGCAGTATCTGCTGGATGCGAAGCATGCCTGCGCCACCGCCAATATCTTCTATGGCGTAATCGCCGGCGCGGAAGCCTATTACATGGGCACCGCTACCCCCGAAGAAGGCAAGGAAGCCGCGCCCGCGCAGGATTGGGATACTGTGGGCGTGAAAGCGCTGGACGATTATACGCTCCAGTACACGTTGGTGGATCCCATTCCCTATTTCCTGTCCATGCTGACCTACGTGAATTTCATGCCGCTCAACGCGCAGTTCCTGGCCGAAAAGGGCGACAGCTTTGGCCTGGCCACCGGCAATGATACCATCCTGTACTGCGGCGCGTATTACCTGAGCGCCTTCAAGCCGCAGGAGCTTCGGGTGCTGTCCAAGAACGAAAAGAACTGGGACAAGGACAACGTGTTTATTGATCAGCTGGTGGAAAAGTATAACAAAGAAGCGTCCACCGTATCGCCCGAGCTGTTTCTGCGGGGCGAAGTGGATTCCGCCTCTCTGTCCAATGAGCTGGCGGCTGACTGGCTCAGCGATGAGACCAAGGCGTCCATGATCCATCCTTCCCGGATCACCAGCTTCTCCAGCTACTTCTACACCTTTAATTTCGATCCCCAGTTTGACGAAGCGTATGAGCCGGACAACTGGCGCATCGCCGTGAACAACGAAAGCTTCCGGCTTTCCATCATCAATGCCTTTAACCGCATTAAGGCCAAGACCCTGATCGACTCCGAGAATCCGGAGATGATGCTGTTCAACACCATCACGCCTCCCGCCTTTGCCGAAATCAACGGCGTGGACTACATCAATATCGGCGAGCTGGCCGAGCTGACCGCCAGGGGCGCGGATATGTTTGACAAGAACGCTGCTCTGGCTTATAAGGAAACGGCTATGAAGGAGCTGGCGGAAGCGGGCGCCTCCTTCCCGGTGAAGGTGCTGCTGCTTTATAATCCCAACAGCAGCTCCGGCAACTCCGCCGAGGAAGCCCAGATCGTGGAACAGCAGCTGGAAAGCGTACTGGGCACGGACTACATCGATGTGGTCATCGAATCCGGCCCCTCCACCAGCTATCTGTCCTGCCGTCGTTCCGGCCTGTATGGTATGATGAACTGCAACTGGGGTCCGGACTATGCCGATCCTGAAACCTTTACCGATCCTTTCCGGGTGGGCAACAACTACAACTTCATGGATAAGGCCACCGATACGGATACGCTGAACGAATACTATGCGCTGGTGGAAGCGGCCAAGGCCATCACCAATGACCTTTCCGCCCGCTATGAAGCCTTTGCCAAGGCGGAAGCGTTCCTGATCAAGCACGGCTATGTGATGCCCTTTGGCTATGGCACGGGCGGCTATTCCGCCTCTCTGCTGGATCCCTTTACCGCGCCTATCGCGCCCTTCGGCCTGACCAAGACCCGCTACAAGGGCCAGTATAAGCTGGAAGCCTATATGGACACCGATGCCTATTATGACGCCTACGACGCTTATCAGGAAGAAAAGGACGCGCTGGAAGCTGCTGAGTAATTTCGGCTGAACACGGCCATCCAATAACAGGCTGCTGCGGCAGGCGGGGACGGATTCTCCCTTCCTGCCGCAGTCAATTATCATTAAAGGACGAAAGCGGAATTGGCTAAGTATCTGATAAAGCGGATTGGGCAATCCCTGCTCACGCTGATGATTATTTTGACGGTGGTGTTCATTCTGGTTCGCCAGATGCCCATTGAAGGCTATTTTGAGAATATTGATAAGCTTGATGACGCGGTGATTCAGGCCACGCTGGATAAAATGGGGCTGAACGACCCGATTCTGGTGCAGCTGAAGAATTTTTTTGTGCGCCTGTTCCAGGGCGATTTGGGCACGTCCGCCCGATACAGCGTGGGTGTTCCCATCACGGAAATCATCGCCGCCAAAGCGCCCATTTCCATTCGCATGGGTCTGCTTTCCATGGCGCTTTCCATGGCGCTGGGCATTCCGCTGGGCTCCGCCATGGCTCGCTCCAAGAACCGGTTGTGGGATAAGTTTGGCACGGTGTTCATTGTGCTGGTGAACGCAGTTCCCTCTGCGGTTTATTACATCTATATCCAGTCCTATGGCTCCATGGCGCTGGGCGTGAGCATGCTCTTTGATGCCGACAACTGGGTTTCCTGGATTTTGCCGGTGGTGTCCATGTCCCTTGGCAATATCGCGTATTATGCCATGTGGCTGCGGCGGTATATGGTGGACGAACTGAATAAGGACTATGTGCGCCTGGCTCGCGCCAAAGGCGTTAACTCTAAGGATATTACCAAGCATCACGTGTTCCGCAATGCGTTCGTGCCCATGATTCAGTATATCCCCACCTCGCTTTTGTATACCGTGGGCGGGTCGATTTATATCGAATCCCTGTATTCCATTCCCGGCATGGGCGGGCTGCTGGTGGATGTGATCAGCCGGCAGGATAATCCCATGGTGCAGGCCATTGTGATGATCTATTCCTGCATCGGTATCGTGGGCATGCTGCTGGGCGATTTGCTCATGGCGCTGATTGATCCCCGGATCAGCCTGCAGAAGAAAGAAGGTGCGCGCTGATGAAGGGTGTCAAAGAGCATGTGGCCAAGCCTTTGGAGGATTCGCTGTTTGCCTTCGCCGCTTATGACAGCGCCGCCGCCGAGAAAGCAGGCTATTCCAACTATTCCTATTGGGGGAGCACCTTCCGCTGTTTCCTGAAAAATAAAGCTGCCATGACGCTGGTGATTGTGCTGGCCCTGCTGCTGGCTTTCACCTGCGTGCAGCCCTATCTGCCCAATCAGTTTGAGGCCAATCAGGTGATCGATCATCCCATCACCGGGATGCAGATGATGAACGTGCAGCCCGGGCTGACCAACGTGGTAGAAACGGTGCCGGCTGGCACGGTGCTGTCCGTCACGCCGTGGGAAAACGACGAATGGCTGGCGGTCAGCAATGTGATCGCCAAGATTCCTTCCCGCCAGACGTTTACCGTGCTGGAATATGGCGCAGATTTTTGCCGGGTTTCCTACAAGGGACAGGAGGGCTATGTAAAAAACGACTTTTCTACCAAGCTCAAGCTGCCCGATGATTATGAAAATACCCCTTACGAAGCCAAATCCAATTTTGCCATTCAGCTGTTTACCACGCCCAGCGATCTGACCAACAAGGGCGATGAGCTGTTCATCCGGAAGGATCAGGCCGCGCTGGGGGAGGACGGCATGGCTGTGACGACCGCGGAAGCACCACTGCGTCTGCTGCCTGATACCCGTCCCTTCCTGTTTGGCACCAATAACGCCGGTCAGGATCTGTGGGCCATGGTCTGGTCCGGAACACGCACGTCGCTGATGATTGGCATGGTTGTTTCCATGCTGCAGGCGGCCATTGGCATTCTGATCGGCGTGCTTTGGGGCTATGTGCGTTCGCTGGATCGGCTGTTGACGGAAGTCTATAACGTTATCGATAATATCCCCACAACCATCGTGCTGATTCTGATTTCGTATATCATGCGGCCCGGCGTCTCCACGCTGATTTTTGCCATGAGCATTACGGGCTGGGTGGGCATGGCGCGGTTCGTACGCAACCAGATTGTGATTATCCGGGATCGGGACTATAATCTGGCCTCCCGCTGCCTGGGAACCGGCACTTTCCGCATCATCACCCGCAACCTGCTGCCATATCTGGTGTCGGTTATCACGCTGCGGATGGCACTGTCCATTCCCGGTGCCATTGGCAGCGAGGTGTTTATCACGTATATTGGTCTGGGCCTGCCGGTGAGCATTCCTTCGCTGGGCAACCTGATCAACGTGGGCAGGAAGCTGCTGGCAACCTCTGCCAGCTATCAGCTGGTGTTCCCCACGCTGGTGCTGTCCATCATCACCATTTCTTTCTACATCATTGGCAATGCCTTTGCCGATGCGGCCGACCCCAAGAATCATCTGTAAAAAAGGAGGGAGAACCATGGCTCAAACGCCGATTCTGTCCGTGCGGGACCTGAACGTGAAATTCTCCCTGCGGGGAAAAACGCTGCATGCCATCCGGGATGTGTCTCTGGATTTATACCCGGGGGAAACGCTGGCGATTGTGGGGGAGTCGGGCTCAGGCAAATCGGTGCTCACGAAGACCTTTATGGGGCTGATGGATGCCAACGGCTGGATTGACAGCGGCAGCATTCTGTATAACGGCCAGGATCTGGCGCAGTTCAAAACGGAAAAAGAATGGCTGACCATTCGGGGCAAGGAAATCGCCATGGTGCTTCAGGATCCCATGACCAGCCTGAACCCGCTGAAAACCATCGGCGCACAGATTGAGGAAGCGCTGGCACTGCATCAGCAGCTTCGGGGCGCGGAAGCCCATCGACGGATGATTGAAACGCTGCAGGACGTGGGCATCCCGGATCCGGAACGCCGCGCCCGGCAGTATCCCCATGAGTTTTCGGGCGGCATGCGGCAGCGGGTGGTTATTGCTATCGCCATTGCCTGCAAGCCCAAGATTTTGATTTGCGACGAGCCCACCACCGCCCTCGATGTGACCATTCAGGCGCAGATTCTGCATCTGATTCGAGATCTGGTGCGCAAATATCACCTGACCACCGTCTATATTACCCATGATCTGGGCGTGGTGGCCAACGTGGCGGATCGGGTAGCGGTAATGTATGCCGGGGAAATCGTGGAGATCGGCACCAGCCGGGAAGTGTTTTATGACGCCCGGCACCCTTACACCTGGGCGCTGCTGTCTTCACTGCCGCAGCTGGGCGTAAAGGGCGAGGCACTGTTTTCCATCAAGGGTACGCCGCCTAACCTCTATCACGAAATCAAAGGCGATGCCTTTGCCCCCCGGAACCCTCATGCGCTGAAAATCGATTTCGAACAGCGGCCGCCCTTTTTTGACGTATCGCCCACCCATAAGGCCCGTACCTGGCTGCTGGATCCCCGTGCTCCCCAGGTGGAGAAGCCGGAGATTCTCAAGCGGCTGCAAAAGGGAGGGGAGAAACTATGAGCGAGAACAGAGAACCGCTGCTGTCTGTGCGGGATATGAAGGTGGCCTTTGGTTCCCGCCGGCATCCGTTTTATGCGGTGCGCGACGTGAGCTTTGATGTTTATCCCGGCGAAACCTTCGGGCTGGTGGGGGAATCCGGTTCCGGCAAAACCACCATCGGCCGGGCCATCATCCGCATTTATGAAACAGCCGGCGGGAAAGTGCTTTTTAAGGGCCAGAAAATTAACGGTCGGATCAGCAAGGCATTGGACCGGGAAGTGACCCGGAAAATTCAGATGATTTTTCAGGATCCCATGGCTTCGTTGAATGAGCGGGCCAAGGTGGATTATATTGTAGGCGAGGGGCTTTACAATGTGGAGCGCCATTTGTCCAAGGAGGAGCGCAAGGCGCGGATTGATCAGGCCCTGCTGGATGTGGGATTGTTGCCGGAGTTTGCCTCCCGGTTTCCCCATGAATTTTCCGGCGGTCAACGTCAGCGCATCGGCATTGCCCGGGCGCTGATTATGCAGCCGGAATTCATCGTGGCGGACGAGCCCATTTCCGCTTTGGATGTGTCCATCCGGGCGCAGGTGCTTAATCTCCTGGCCGAGCTGCAAAAGAAACATGGGCTGACCTATCTGTTTATTTCCCATGACCTGTCCGTCATGCGTTTTATCTGCGATCGAATTGCCGTGATTTATAAGGGCGAGCTGATGGAGCTGGCCGAAACGGAAAAGCTGTTCCGCCATCCGCTGCATCCGTATACAAGGGCGCTGCTGTCCGCTGTGCCGGTGCCCTCCCCCGATGACCGGCAGGAGGAGCCGCCGGTGGTATATGATCCTTCCCAGCATGATTACGCCAGCGACCCGCCGGTATGGACGGAAATCGAGCCGGGGCACTTCGTGCGTGGCAATCAGAAAGAGCTGGCGGATTATCGCCGACAGCTGGCGGAGGTGTGAAATGAAGCTGGATCGTGCCTGTTCCCGATGCTGGATGGAAGTAGACGAGGACGCGCTGCGGGAAAATTACCATTTGGCGCGGTCCTTGTGCCATGCTGACACGCAATTTATCTGCGTGGTGAAGGCAGATGCTTATGGGCTGGGGCTTTTCCGTACAGTGCAAACCCTGCGCTCGGCGGGGGCTGTCTGGTTTGCTGTCGCCACGCCGGAAGAAGCGCTGCTGGCCCGGGAAGCGGCTGTGGATGCCCATGTGCTGCTGATGGGGCCGGCGGACGAGAGCTATCTGCCTGCGCTTATTCGCCAGCGCATCTCCCTGACGATCGGCTCTCTGGAAGATGGCTTTGCAGCGTCAAAAGCGGCGGCTTCGTGCGGCCATCGGGCGCTGGTGCATGTTAAAATGGATACGGGGCTGCATCGTCTGGGCTTTACGGACGCTTCAGAGGCGCTGACGCTCATGCGGATGCCCGGCCTGGATTTTGAGGGTGTTTACAGCCATCTGGCCCTGCGCTCCAGGGAGCAGAGCGAAGAACAATATCAGTGCTTTGATCACCTGTGCAGCCAGCTGTCCCAGGGCGGATTAAAGCCGCGGATGCGGCATTTGCTGGATTCCATCGGCCTGACCCGTTACCCGGACTGGCAGCTGGACGGTGTGCGCGTGGGTGCGTTTCTGTATGGCAATGTGCCCATTCGCTGGGAGCGATTTGGCGAAGGAAAAACGGTGGTTACGGTGAAAGCCCGCGTGACGCGGGTGAACTGGGTAGCGGCTGGCCAGGGCGTTGGCTATGATGATACGCCGCTGACGCAGCGCACCCGGGTGGCCACGCTGTCGGCAGGGTATGTGGACGGCTATCCGCGGGCGTTGTCCGGGAAAGGGCTTGTTTCCCTGCACGGGAAAATGGCCCGCGTCCTGGGCTTGATCTGCATGGATCAGATGATGGTGGATGTAACTGACATTCCGGAGACATCGGAGGGCGATATTGCCACCCTGCTGGGCGGGCCGGTGGCGCTGCAGGCTTATGCGGCCTCAGGGAGCCTGAATCGCAACGAATGCCTTGCGCTGTGGAGCCGCCGGGTGCCGCGGGTGTATTATCGGGATGGAAAGCTGGCGGCCATTTCCGCCGAAATGGATGCCGGCATGCAAGCCCATTGAAAAGGGCCCTCGGTTGGAGGGCCTTTTGCATCTTATGCTTACGGTAGCCGGGCAATCAATGCCGCCACAAACTGCGGGTCGTATTCGCCGTTCTCGATCAGGTTGCAGCGTTCATCCGGATCCCTGTTCATATCAAAGAGCATAAGGGGCTGATGCTCCGGATAGGAAACCACCAGCTTATGCTGCGCCGTCCTGATCATCTGCCAATCCTTGCCCCCATGAATCGATTCGCTTACAATGGCGTCGTTGGTCGCCTGATCATTTTTATTCTGCATATAAGGCAGGAAGCTATGGCCGTCGCGATGGTCGGGGACGTTGGCCAGATCCATGGCCGTGGCGAAAATATCAATGCCGGAAACCAGCATATCACTGCGGCAACGCCGCTTCCCGCCCGGGCAGCGAACGATAAATGGAATCCCCGCGGAGAACTCGAAGGGCACATCCTTATTCACCAGTCCATGGCTGCCCTGCATATCTCCATGGTCGGAAGTATAGACAATCAGAGTATCGTCATAGAGCTTGAGCGATTTCAGGGCTTCCATGATCAGCCCCACTCCATGATCCACTTGGGAAACCATCGCCGCGTAGAGCCGCTTATATGTTTGCATGTCCCCGCCATAGCGCTGATAATCAGGGTCCTGGGCCCGGTCGGCCGGGCTGGGCGGATTAAAGGTGGGCGTATAGGGCTCCACGGCCGCCGCTTCCTCTGAAATGGGGAACTGTGTGTGGGCATACAGCGCTTCAAATTCCGGGGAGGGCTGCTCAGGATAATGCGGCGCCTGATAGCCAACCATCATGCAAAACGGCTTTTTCGCTTGGGCAAGCTCTCCCAGCGTCTCCACTGCCAGCCGGGTGGTCACCTTGGTGCGATGCTCATGATAGATATGCTCCTCGTTCTGTTCATCAAAGAAGCCCACCCGGTTGGCATAAGGCGGCTCAGGATCATAGCCATTATACATCTGATACGCCTTAAAATGCTGGAACCCGCCCCGAATTTCTTCTGGGATGGGCTGACATCCCCGGCCGCCCAAATGCCATTTGCCCACATACGCCGTTTCCCAGCCGTGGTCGCGCAGAAGCCTGGCGATTGGCGGAATCTGGTCAGGCAGCGGCATATTGTTGGCAGTCAGGCCGTTATGGCTGGTGAGCATACCGGTCATCAGGCACCCGCGGAAGGGGCCGCAAAGGGGATTGTTGCTGTAAGCGTTGGTGAAGAGCACGCCTTCATCCGCCAACTGATCCAGATAGGGCGTTTGAAAGAGGGGATTGACGCAGCCAAGAGCATCCTTACGCTGCTGATCGGTAAAAATCACCAATAAATTCATAGAAATACTCCTTTTGCAAAAATAAAGCAGGATTCCAGACGAAGGATTGAGAATACTCCTGCGGATAGGAGGAATGACTGCATGCCGCCATTGACCGTCATGATCAAGCCCGTTTCCGGCGCCTGCAACATGCGCTGCGCCTATTGCTTTTATGCGGATGAAACTGCTCACCGGGAGGCTGGCTGCTGCCCGCCCATGGCCTTCGAAGCGCTGGAGCGGGTGATTCGCCGTACGATGCTGTTTGCCGAGCAGCGGGCGACCTTTGTTTTTCAGGGCGGAGAGCCGACGCTGGCCGGTCTTTCTTATTTTGAGCAGGTTGTTCGGCTGCAACGGCAGAATAACCCGCGGCAAATCGCCGTGAACAACGTGGTGCAGACCAACGGGCTCATCCTGCAGGACGCGCTGATTGATTTTTTCGTCCGGGAAAGGTTTCTGATTGGCGTTTCAGTGGACGGCTGCCGGGAAATTCACGATCAAAACCGCCTGGACGCAAAGGGCAAACCAACCTATGATCGCGTTATGGCCAATATCCAGCGGCTGAAGGACGCTGGAGCGGCCTACAACATTCTCTGCGTGCTCACGGACGAGGTGGCCCGGCGGGCGGATGCGGTGCTGGACGCGCTGATTCCCCATCGCTATTTGCAGTTCATTCCCTGTATGGATCCCATTGATGGCGCCAGCGCGCCGGCCTTGACCGCCGATGCATACGCCCGTTTTCTGGCCCGTTCCTTTGAACGATACGAAGCCTTGTTTTTCGCCGGCCCGCCCCTCAGCATCCGTTTTTTTGATAACCTGGTCAATATGCTCTGCGGCCATGCGCCGGAAAGCTGCGCCATGTGCGGCCATTGCGGCCTGGCGCCGGTGATTGAAAGCGATGGAAGCGTCTATCCCTGCGATTTCTATGCGCTGGACGAATGGAAGCTGGGCAATATTCTGGAAATGCCCCTGCGAAGGATTCTGAGCGGCCCCAAAGCGCTGCAGTTTGTGGCGCGATCCATGGACGTTCCCGAAGAATGCAGGCAGTGCCTGTGGTATTCCTTATGCCGAAACGGCTGCTATCGAGAGCGGGACGGCCAAACCCACCAATCCTGCCATTGCGATGCCATGCGGCGCTTCTTCTCCGCTTACTTTC
The DNA here is from genome assembly GCA_934630705.1 of uncultured Clostridia bacterium. Lineage (GTDB taxonomy): Bacteria > Bacillota > Clostridia > Christensenellales > Aristaeellaceae > RUG563. The sequence goes on from CAKTWP010000003.1 coordinate 180,540, forward strand.
CGCGGCTGGAACGGATTGCACAGGCCGTCAGCAGCAGACGGTGATAATC
>CAKTWP010000004.1 GCA_934630705.1 uncultured Clostridia bacterium
AAAGCGCAGAAAAATCATTTCCGCAGCCTTGCCATGCAGGATGAACCCTTTCATCCTGCATGGAGCGTGTCAAAAACGTCGTTTTTTGACACGCTGAGGGGCCAATGTCCCATCCCTCTGTCCGCTTTTCCCTTTTTTTGCTTGCCTTTCTTTGGATGTGCCTGTATAATAATTGCGGGTTATATTTATTCGCAGAGAATCGTCCAATAATGCATGGTTGAGGAGGTCTTGTATGCTCTATCCGAAGAATGAAACGCCCAAGCTGGAAAAGGATTTGTTCCAGTCCCCCACTTGCGAATATCGAGCCGCGCCCTTCTGGGCCTGGAACTGCGATCTGAAAAAGGACGAACTGCTCTGGCAGATCGATCAGCTCCGGGCCATGGGCATGGGCGGCTTTCATATGCATTGCCGCTCCGGCATGTCCACGCCCTATCTGACGGACGAATTTATGGAGCTGGTGGGTGCCTGCGTGGATAAGGCCAAGCAGGACGACATGCTGGCCTGGCTCTATGATGAGGATCGGTGGCCCTCCGGCGCGGCTGGCGGCATTGTTACCCGGGATCACCGCTATCGCGCCCGGACGCTGCGCATCACCCTCGCAAGCCGGGAAAATGAATCGCCCATTGCCCGCTGGGCCATTTTGCTGGATGAAAACGGCTGCCTGAAGAGCTATCGCCGGCTTCAGGCGGATGAGCAGCCGAAAGATGGCGAAACGCTGCGCAATGCCTATCTGGAAATTGAAAAAGACAATACGTGGTACAATAACCAGGCCTATCTGGATACGCTGAATCCCGAGGCCGTGCGGAAATTTATTGAAGTGACTCACGAGCGCTATGCTCAGTGGTTCCAGAAGGACTTTGGCGGCGTTATCCCTGCCATTTTCACCGATGAACCTGAGTTTAACGCCAAACGGACGCTGACCTTCCCCGAGCAGGACAGCGACGCCATCCTGCCCTGGACCAATGATCTGGACGATACCTACCGGGCCGCTTACGGCGAATCCCTGCTGGACAAGCTGCCCGAGGTGCTCTGGGAATTGCCGGACGGTCAGGTTTCCCCCACGCGCTATCATTTTCACGACCACGTAACCGAGCGGTTCACGCAGGCCTTTGCCGATCAGATCGGTGCCTGGTGCGAAAAGCACAATATCATGCTCACCGGCCATATGATGGAGGAGCCCACCCTCCGCAGCCAGACGCGGATGCTGGGCGAAGCCATGCGGGCCTATCGCGGCTTCCAACTGCCCGGCATTGACATGCTCTGCGACTGGCGGGAGTTTACCACCGCCAAGCAGGCCCAGTCCGCATCCCATCAGTATGGCCGCCCCGGCGTGCTCAGCGAGCTTTACGGCGTGACCAATTGGGATTTTGATTTCCGCGGCCATAAGGCGCAGGGCGATTGGCAGGCGGCGCTGGGCGTCACCGTGCGGGTGCCCCATCTGTCCTGGGTATCCATGGAAGGGGATGCCAAGCGGGATTACCCCGCCTCCATTTCCTATCAGTCCCCCTGGTACAAGGAATATTCCTACGTGGAAAACCATTTTGCCCGGCTGAACACCGCTCTGACCCGGGGCAAGCCGGAAGTAAAGGTGGGCGTGGTGCATCCCATTGAAAGCTATTGGCTGCGCTTTGGCCCCGCCTCGCAGACCGCCGGCCGTCGGGAAGAAATGGACGAGCGGTTCCAGAACATGACCAGATGGCTGCTCAGCGGCCTGGTGGACTTTGATTTCATCTGCGAATCCCTGCTGCCCAGTCAGTGCGCACAGGGCGGCGCGCCACTGCAGGTTGGCAAAATGGCGTACGATGCAGTGGTGGTGCCCGATTGCGAAACCATCCGCGCCACCACCCTGGAGCGGCTGGAAGCCTTTGCGGCGGCGGGCGGCAAGCTGATCTTTATGGGCGATGCGCCCAAATTTGTGGACGCGGCTCCCTCCGATCGCGCCAAAGCCCTGGCCGAAAAGGCGCTGCGGATTCCTTATACCAGCTTTGATCTGCTGGAAGCCCTGGCTGATGAGCGGCAGATTGACGTGCGCATGGATAACGGCGAACGCGCTCCGCGCCTGCTTCATCAGCTGCGCCGGGATGGGGATGGCCGCTGGCTGTTCCTGTGCAACAGCGAAAAGCCTCTGCGGCCGGACAGCCCGGATGAATGGCACTATACCCTTTCCGTGAAGGGCCGCTGGGCTCCCACCCTGTATGACACCATCACCGGCGAAATTCGCCCCTTCCCCTGCCATCAGGAGCCGGGCCGGACGCTGATGAGCCTTACCTGGCATGGTCATGACAGCCTGCTGCTGTATTTAACGCCCGGTGAAGCGGAGCTGCCTGCAGCGCCAGAAAAGAAGCTGGCGGAGGTTGCCCGGTTCCGCGGTACGTTCCCCGTCACCCTCAGCGAGCCCAATGTGGTGCTGCTGGATCAGGCGGAATATGCCTATGACGACGGCCCCTGGCAGCCCAAGGGTGAGCTGCTGCGCATCGAAAAGGATCTGCGCGCGGCGCATCACCTGCAGGAGCGGGGCGGCGCGCAGCCCTGGGTGGTGCCCGCGGATACGCATTTTGAGCATTTCCTCTCCCTGCGCTTCACCATCGAAAGCGAGATTGCGCTGGACACGATTGCTTTGGCCCTTGAACGGCCCGAGACCACGGAAATCACCTGGAACGGCGAAAAGATTTCCGCCGCACCCGATGGCTATTTCACGGATAAGAGCATCAAGAAAATCGCCCTGCCCGGGCTGAAGCAGGGAAAAAATACGCTGCTGCTCCGTCTCCCGCTGGCCAATCGCTTCGGCGTGGAATGGTGCTATCTGCTGGGCGATTTCGGTGTGCGGGTTCAGGGCGATGAAGCGGTGGTCACGCCGCCGGTGCGGCAGCTTGCCTTCGGGGATTGGGTTCCCCAGGGCCTGCCCTTCTATGCCGGAAACGTCACCTATCATCTGCCTGTCGATACGGACGGCGATTTCACGGTGCAGATTGCGAAGTTCCGCAATCCGCTGCTGACCGTATCGCTGGATGGAAAGCGTCAGGGCGTGATCGCTTATGCACCCTATCGGCTGCCCATTGCCTGCGCGCCGGGCCATCATACCCTGGATATTACCGCCTATGGCAACCGGCGCAACGCCTTCGGCGCCGTCCACTGCTCGGATGAAACCCGCACCTGGTTCGGCCCGGATGCGTGGTTCACCCGGGATGGCCAGTGGGCGGATGAATATCAGCTGGCGCGCACAGGCATCCTCGCTTCTCCCGTGATCCTCAAGTAAACACTGCCGCAAAGAGGGCCTGAAGTGCTTCCGCTTCGGGCCCTTCCTGCGTCGGCAAAGGAGCGTTCAAATGAAAAAAGGCGCGCTGCTTCATCTGGCGGGCTGCATTTCCGTGCAGGCAAAATTCCTGCTTATTCTGTTTCTGGCCCTGGTTGTGGTCGCCGGGGCCTGCTTTTTCTCTTCCCGGCTGCCCTATGCCGCCTATGACGTCCAGCTGCATAACGCCAATGTGCAGACGCTGGCGCTCTTTGCCGATAAGATCGAAAGCGAGCTGGAGGGCTTTTCCCAGCTTTCTTTGCAGATTCTGGGTGATAACGTGATTCAGAAAAATCTGAGCGTCATGGCCCGTTCCTCCCCCGAAAGAAAGGATTGGATCGAGGCCAAGCGCCTGATTGACGATCATTTTTATTCGTTTACCCAGACCCGGAAAAATGCCCGCGCCTTATATATCCAGCTGGACGGATCCAATACGCGGTTTTCCTTCGTTCGCGGCGGAAACCGTATCAATGAGCTCAGCACGGGCACAATCGACCTGGCCATTCAGGCCGCCCACGCCGCCGAGGGCCGGCCCGCCTGGATGGGCGTTGCCGGCGCAAGCCCTTCCCTGCTGCTGGTCCGGGATATCCGCGAAATCCAGAATCTGACTCTCCATTCCCTGGCCACCATCATCATCGACGCGGATCTGGCCCAGATCGTAAACAGCTGCCAGGCCAAAATGGCCACGCTGAGCGCCACGCTGTCCACCGCGATTTATGACGGCGATCTTTGCTTATACGCCAGCGATGATACCATCGCCCAGATTCACATGGACAGCGACGGCTACGACGTGATCCGTCTGAACGGCCGGGAGCTGCTTTGCACCCGCGTCACCTCCTCCCAGGGCTGGCAGATGATTTCCGCCCTGCCCTATGACGAAATCATGGCCGACGTGCGGCAGACCGCCCGCCAGTCCCTGCTCATCGCCGCGATCGCCACGACGATGGCGCTGGTTTGCGGCGGGGTGCTGATTGCGTCTGTGCTGCGGCATTTGGATGTGCTGCTGCAGAAGTTTGACGCGTTTGCCCAGGGCCACGCGCCCGCGGAAAAGGATGAAGCCTATCAGGATCGGCGGGATGAAATCGGCCGGCTCCATCGCCATTTCGACCGCATGGCCCGGGATTATGACCGGGTGGTGCGGGATAATTATGAAAAACGGCTTTTTATCCAGGAAGCCCAGACCCGTCAGCTGAAGGCCCAGATCCGCCCTCATTTCCTTTATAATACGCTGCAATCCATTTATTGCATGGCCCAGGCAGACGGCCAGACGCAGATCGCCGCCATGACCGATGCCCTGGGCAAAATGCTCCATGCGTCCCTGAGCGATCCCCGGGATCTGGTTCCAGTCAGGGACGATTACGTGATCGCCCGGGAATACATGCGCATCCAGCTGCTCCGCTATGGCGGGCGACTGCAGCTTTCCTATGAAATTCCGCCGGCGCTGGAGCAGGTCCTTGTGCCCGCCATGACGCTTCAGCCGCTGGTGGAAAACGCGGTGCAGCATGCCGCCGAGGAAATGACGGAGCCCTGTCTGATCCGCGTTTACGCCCTTCACAGCGGGGAAGGCGGGGTGGATATTGTGGTGGAGGACAACGGCCCGGGCATGGATGAACGCATTATCGAAAAGCTGGAAAGCGGCGAAATCAAGCCCGACGGGCTGGGCATCGGCATCCGCAATATCCACCGGCGAATCCAACTGAGCTTTTCGTCAGACTTTGGCCTGCGCATCCGCCGGGAAGAAGGGCGGACCCGGGTGTATATCCATGTTCCGGATACAAGCATAAAGGAGGAAGAGACGCATGTGCAAGCTGCTGTTGGTGGATGATGAAAAGCTGATCCGAGACGGTATCCAGAAAATGGTGGATTGGGGAAGGTTGGGTATTCGGCTTATGGGTGCCTGCCCGGATGCGGTCAGCGCCCTGGAACAGATGAACGATGAAATGCCCGACATCCTGCTGGCAGACGTGCGCATGCCCGGAATGAACGGGCTGGAGCTGATAGAGCGGGCCCGGGCGCTGAACCCGCGGCTGGAATGTGTGATTCTCTCCGCCTATGACGACTTCGCCTATGCCCAGCAGGCGCTTCGGGCCGGCGCGGCGGAATATCTGCTCAAGCCCTGCAGCAAGGAAGAATTGGAAGAAACGCTGCGCAAGGCGAAAGAGAAGCTGCTGCGCCGCGCCGCGGAAAACATGGCGCTGCGGCAGGAGCGCATGCTGTATCTGGTAAAGGTGCTCGCCGCGCTGGAGCCGGATGAAAGCGGTGCCATCACCCTGCCGCAGGTGGAGAAAGCGAACGGCGTGTTCGGCGATCTGAGCCTGCTGCGGGAGGCGCTGGTTTATCTGATCACACACAGCCCGTTGGGCGCATCCCAGGCGGAATGGAGCATCAGCGCTGTGCAGGACGCATATCAGGATGGCGAAACGCTGCTGACCCACGCCGCCCAAACCCTCACCCATCTTCGGGGAGAAAAGGACGGAAAGCGTCCCTTTGTGCGGCAGATGCAGGATTTCGTCCAGGCGCATTACAGCCTGGAGGAGCTGACGCTGCAATATCTGGCTGATAACGTAATCTACATGACGGCAGATTATATCGGCAAGGAATTCACCCGAAGCACGGGCATGAAATTCAGCGCTTATCTGGTGATGATCCGGATGAATAAGGCCAAAGCCCTGATGACCGCCCAACCGGAGCTTTCCTCCTGGGAGATTGCCGAAAAGATCGGCATGGGGAAAAATCCGAATTATTTCTCCCAGATTTTCCGCAAATATACAGGCCTTACGCCAAAGGATTATAAGATACAGCAAAATCAGTCTGAAAACCATAATATTTAAATAAATCGTTCTATTTTTTCTCTTTTCAGCAGCTGGCGCAAATTTTATAATAAATCTACCAAATATTCTATGGAGGTGCTTCGAAATGAAACGGTTTCTCTCTGTTCTTCTGGTTGCCGCAATGATCTGCGCCCTGCTGCCCACGCTTGCTCTGGCGGAAGAGGAGACGACCCTTCGTGTGATGTGGTGGGGCAGCCAGACACGGCACGACAGAACCATGGCCGCCATCGCCAAATTCGAAGAAAAGAATCCCGGTGTGAAGGTTGATGCAGAATTCACTTCTTTTGATGAATACTGGCGCAAGCTGGCCACACAGGTGGCCGGCAACCAGGTGCCTGATGTGATTCAGATGGGCTACACCTACCTGATTCAGTACGCCAATTCCGGCGTGCTGGCTGATCTGAAGCCTTACTTTGAATCCGGCACCATTGATGTAAGCGACGTGGCCGAATCCGTCATCGCCAGCGGCCAGGTTGACGGCCATATTTATGCGCTCTCCACTGGCACCAATTGCCTGGCCACCTTCTACCGCAAGGACGTGGCCGATGCGGCAGGCGTGGAAGTACCCATGGACCTGACCTACGAAAAAGTGATTGAGCTGTCCAAGACTGTCTACGAAAAGACCGGACGCACCAACAATATCCCCATTGACCTGGACGCTGTCCGCCTCTATGTCCGTTCCCGCGGCATGCAGCTTTATAACGAAGAGGGCACCGCCCTGGGCTTTGACGATCCAAAGTATATCGCCGATCTGTGGCAGATGCGCGTGGACGGCCTGAAGGAAGGCTGGATTCTGGATTCCGGCTCCACCACAGCCACCACAGCCTTTGATAATCTGATCAGCGACTGCTGGATGAACCAGCATTACAGCAATGAGCTTCAGGCCTATCAGGACGGCAACGGCGTGACGCTGGAAATGGTCATGTATCCGGTCGTCGAAGGCGGCACTGTGCCGCCCGCCTTCTTTAAGCCCTCCATGTTCTGGTCTATCTCCGAAAAGTCCAATGTGAAGGACGTGGCCGCCCGGTTTATCGATTTCTTCACCAACGATCCTGATTGCTTTGACATCATGGGCCTGGACCGCGCCATGCCCGTATCCGCAAAAATCCGCGAGTATCTCATTCCCACCTTTGACGATGTCTCCAAGCGCACTGCTGCATTGCTGGACTATCTGGGCCAGGAGGGCAAATCCAGCCCCATCATGAAGCCCGACGTGGCTGCCCACGGCGAAATCATGGCTCTTTTTGCCGAATACATGGAGCAGGTGAACTATGGCATGGTGGACGATCTGACCGCCTTCGCCCAGCAGTTCATGGACGAAGCCAACGAGCTGATCACCAAGTCTCTGGCCAAGTAACCCACGGGAAACGCTGTAAAAACGGTCTGGGAGGGGCCGCCGCGAAAAGGCGGCCTCCCCTTTTTCAAAGGAGTGATTTTCCCCATGAGCAGGCTGAGCCAAACCCTGTGTAAGGAAAAGGTGGCCGGCTACGTGTTCGTGCTGCCCTTCATTATCGGGCTGCTGGTATTCACCGTCATCCCCTTCTTCACCTCCCTTTACCTGGCCTTCACTGATTATAATATCCTCACCCCGCCCAAGTGGGTGGGCCTGGATAATTTCCGGCGCATGTTCTTTGAGGACAAGTATTTCTGGAAGTCCTTCTTTGTTACCTTCAAATTCGCGCTGGTTCAGGTGCCCATCAAGCTGCTGGTTTCCCTGGGCGTAGCGCTGCTTCTTTCCCGCAACACCAAAGCCATCCCTGTTGACCGCGCAGATTTCTATATCCCCTCTCTGCTGGGCGGCAGCGTGGCCGTGGCGCTGACGTGGAAGCAGCTGTTCTCCTATAATGGTGCCGTCAATTCCATCACCGCCGCCTTCGGCATTCCGCCGGTAAAATGGCTGTCCAATCCGGCCACAGCCCTGTATGTGCTCATTGGGCTTGGCGTATGGCAGTTTGGCAGCAGCATGCTGATCTTCCTGGCGGCCATTAAGAACGTGCCCGCCAGCTATCATGAAGCCGCCATCGTGGACGGCGCAGGCCCGGTTCGCCGGTTCTTCAAGATCGTGCTGCCCATGATCACCCCCATTTTCTTCTTCAATCTCATCAATCAGACCATCGGCGCCTTCCAGGCATTCAATTCCTCCTATCTGATCACCGGCGGCAAGCCGCTCAACACCACGCTGTATTACGGCGTGCATCTGTATAACCGTGCCTTCACCTACTATGAAATGGGCTACGGCAGCGCCATGGCCTGGTTCATGCTGCTGGTGATCGCCATCTTCACGGCGCTGATTTTCAAGTCCTCCAGCGCGTGGGTCTATTATGAATCGGAAGGGAAGTGAGCATCGCATGAGCATGACGTCAACAGCAAGGGTGGAACGGATGCACAGCATGTCCCGCCGCCGCAGGATCGGCACGGTGGTTTATCACGTGATTGTGGCGACCCTGAGCATTGGGATGCTCTATCCGCTGATGTGGCTGATCGCCTCTTCCTTTAAGCCCAACACGGAAATCTTCGTCACTGTAAACAGCCTGATTCCCAAGACCTTCACGGTGGAAAACTACGTGAACGGCTGGCGTGGCTTTGCGGGCCTGAGCTTTGCGGTGTATTTCAAAAATTCCCTGTTCGTGGCCCTGATGGCCACCATCGGCTCCGTCATCTCCGCAGCAGTGGTTGCCTTCGGGCTGGCGCGGCTGCGCTTTCCCGGGCGGCAGTTCTGGTTCGTGTGCATGATTGTCACCATGATGCTGCCCGGCCAGGTGATGATGATTCCCCGCTTCGTGCTGTTTAACGAAATGGGCTGGGTGGGCACGTTTCTGCCTCTGATCGTGCCGGCGTTCTTTGGCGGCGCGTTCAACATCTTCCTGATCATGCAGTTTATCCGCGGCATCCCCCGGGATATGGATGAGGCCGCCCGCATTGACGGCTGCAGCTGGTATGGCATTTTCCTGTATATCATGCTGCCCATGATCGTGCCTGCGCTGGTAACGGTGGGGATCCTCACGTTCATCAATTCCTGGGGCGATTTCATGGGCTCCCTGCTGTATCTGAACGCCCCCCGGCGTTACACCGTGGCCTACGCCCTGAAGCTGTTCACCGACAGCGCCGGAACCGACTATGGCGCAACCTTCGCCATGTCCGCCCTGTCGCTGGTGCCGGTGCTGATTATATTCTTCTTCTTCCAGAAGCAGCTGGTGGAAGGCATCAGCACTCAGGGTATCAAGGGATAAAGCAGAATCCATTTCATGCATTGCAATGCGCCCCGGATTGGAAAGAAAACGTCTGCGCGTTTCATTTTCCCCTCCAGGGCGCATTTGTTCAAGGGTTAAAGCCTGCTGATAAGATCGCAATACGTGCCGTGTTCCCACGTTACAGTATAGAATATGGGCCAATATCAAGCCGGACGAATTACATCTTAGATCAGCGCCATACGCCCCCGATGATATGCCATGCAGCCAGCACTGCCAGCGTCATGCCTGCCAGCATCCCGCCGCCCATAAGGATAGGCAAGAAAGAGCCAATCCCCCTGCCTTCCCTGCGCAGCATTACAACGCCGTCTCCAATCAGAAGAACGCCGACGATTGCCGCCGTCAAAGGAACAAAGAAATAGACAAACAGCCGGATAGCGATTTGAAGCGGCTTCTTTCTTTGCGTCAGCTGCGCCATGGCACCGAAAAGCAGCATCACGATCGCGTCAAAAAACACAAGATTGCGATAACGGCGCGGTTCCTTCAAAAAACTGCATACCAGCACAATTGTCAGAACAGCTGCCAGCCCCAGGCAGATATAACCGATGCGCCTGTTCTTCCGCTCCAAACTTGATTTCTGCAAACGATTTGTATAATCCATGTTTTTTCCTCGTTCCTCTTGCTTATGAAAAGCGCTTCCGCAGGCGGGAGGCCCCTTTCTGGTTTACAGCAGCGGTTCAATCAGGCTCTTGAGCTTTTCGTAGGTAACCGACCCTACCTGATTGTAAACAATTTTTCCGTTTTGGTCGACTACAACCGTCATGGGCAGCTGGGTGGATCCGCCCAGCGATTTGATTACGTTGCCCGTTTCATCCAGCGCAAACATCAAATCAAGTCTCTCTGCGTCAATGAACGCCTGCACATCGTCTGTCACCATGTCCGAGTGCATGGCAATTACGTCAATGGCATCGCCATATTCCTGATGGATTTGTACGAAATACGGCAGCTCGCCAACGCACGGCGTGCACCACGTCGCCCAGAAATTGAGCACGCGCACCTTCCCCGCATGTTCGGAAAGGGTGTACGTCCCCCCATCGCCATACAGCGGCACGGTGAAATCCGGGCAGCGCATGCCGACTTCCTTGCCAATGGGCGTGTCATCCTCCTTCTCATCGGACGTTTCCATTGATACGGAAGCCGCATCCGGCACGGTCGGCACGTTTTCCGTATCCCGGTTCACATAATAGAACACGCCTGCCAGCACAACCAATGCCATCGACCAGGCAATCAGCGATCGCATGCGCCGCTTCTGCGTCTTTTTCGAATCGGCTGCTTCGCCGGGCTTGCCCGCTTCGTTGGCCATCAGAACGATCTTCCCCGCCTTTATGCTGATGGCTTTTGTCGGACAAACGTCGATACAATTGCCGCAGCTGATACACTCATGGTCGCCGACGCGCTTAATGTCCATCTGGCAATGGCTCACGCAGCGTCCGCAGTTTGTGCACTTGCCGGGTTCTACCTTCACGCCTACCACAGCCAGCCGCGCAAACATGCCGTAAATCGCGCCCAGCGGACAAAGAAAGTGGCAGAACGCACGATAGCAGAAGATGCATGCGGTGAAAATCAGCACCATGATGATGAATTTACGGGTGAACAGGATATTGAGAATGGAGAACTTTTCGGCATTCACCGGATTCGCCAGCAGCCCCATCGCCCCTTCAAACGTGCCTGCCGGACAAATATATTTGCAAAAGCCCGGCACCGGGAAGCGCTGCACGCTGTATGCCAGCGGAATGCCAATAGCAAATACCGCAAGAATCACGTATTTGAGGTAGGAAAGCCCATGGGTGAAACGGCTCTTTTTGATCTTCGGCGTTGGAATCTTGTGGAGCAGCTCCTGAATCAGCTCCAATGGGCAGAGCCAGCCACAAATAGTGCGCCCCAGCGTCAGGCCGTAAAGCATCAGAATACCAAGCACATACCATGGCACCCGCTTATCCATGGAAGCCAATGCATTCTGCAGCGCTCCCAGCGGACACGCGCCAATCGCGCCAGGGCACGAATAGCAGTTGAAGCCCGGCACGCAGAAATTCTTCATCGGGCCGGTATAAATATCCCCTTTGATGAAACCCTTGATGTGGGCATTATAGAGCAGCGCGGCATACACCTGAATCAGCCGCCGTTTGGAGGGCTTATGCGCCCGCTTATCTTCTTAGCCAAGGCCAATACACTCCGTACAAATATTGATTGCTTTGATCAGCACATCGCGCATACCGCCGTTGAGCACACCGGCAATCAACAGCGCCGCCGCGGCAGCATAGAGAACCACGCGCGCCACGCTATACGCTTTTGTGTTTTGCACCTTTGCGGTTTCAGGCTGCCGCCTGGGTGCATTTTTTCCTTCTTCGATTTCAGCAAGCATGCTCCTGTAATTCATCTGCTCAAAGGCCATGATGGAGACAAAGCCTACAGCAATCCATGGCGCAACATGAAGGAGCATCGCGCCGACAACAGCTTCCAGATCGCGGGAGGCGAAATGTGTCAGATCGGACATGTACAGCCCCACCTGCATGGCGCAAACTGCGCAAATGATGGTGCAGGCAATGAACAGCGTTTTGCGTTTTTTCTGTTCACGCACCATCCCGGGCGTGGTTTCCACGCGCTTTTGCAAAAGCGCCAGCTGATTGGCAACAGGCGGCTTGACTGCAGTTTTTTCTGCGGGCTGACGCACTGCCAACACCGCAATCAGCAGCGCCAGCCAGAGCCAGGCCGACCAGGAGATGCGGCCAAAATACGCGCCCACGATCTCTCGGCTGTAAATGGGATGGATGTATACGCCACTTTCCGTCCGGTTTGACGCGGCTGTCCCGGTGAAATAGATGTCCGCGCATTGCACGATAAGCAGCACCGCCACAAGCAGCGTTGCAGCGACAAGCACCCCCGTCAAAGCGCTGGACACGCGCGCTTTGCTCGTTTCCCTCATTCGTAATCCCCTCCTGCCTTTTTGAAATGCTCCCCATAGATAGCGCGCCATGCCGGACAAAGGAAAACAAATACGCAAAAGTGTGGGGGCATGCTGTAAAACGCATGCGCCCCACATGCTGTGTATTTTACTGTGCGGCGTTCAGCTGAACGACCAGGCGCCCGCCCTCTTTGGCGAGCAGATAGGTTTCCACAGGCTTCTGATAGCCGTCCGGTGCTTTGAGGATATGCACCTCATAGGCGTACGGCGCATTGGTAAACTGCACCATCCCATCCGCGTCGGTGAAATACACCTGGCAGGTTTCCGTCGTGCAGACCTGCACCATCACCTGCGCAATACCGCGGCCATCCTTATCGGTGACCATTACGGTGTAATTCGCCGTGCCATCCGCGTTCATCGTGCTGGGCGTTTCTGCAGGCACGGTTTCCTTCTTCTTGGAACCGTCTGCCCAGCTCCAGGTGAAATGCTCCGGTTTTCCGTCCGGGTTTTGCGCCGCCGCCATGCTGCGAATGAGTTCATCCAGATACGTTACATAAGAATCCATCGATTCTTCCGACGGCTGATAGGAAAACGTTGCCAGCGGAGTGCTTTCCTGAACCTTCAGCACGCTGGGGAAGACGGAAACATTTACGCCCATTATCGACGACATATCGTCTTCATTGAATATGGAATTAGGCGTATAGAGATAACCTTCATCGTCGTGCTCCAATTCATTAAGCATAATGTAATTGCTGCCAACAGAAAGATAGGCATGTTCAAAATCCACATCCTGGCCGATGCGAATGCGCAGCTTCACGCTGCTGCCCTCGCGGAGAACCTTCACCTCCATGCTGTCATCCTTGCCAAAGTCAATGATAGCATCTTTGAATTCGCCTTCAAGGGCTTCAATTTCCACCGTATCGCTCTCAAGGGTTTTGATCCCCTTATCCTTCGCATCCATGATTTTCTGCGCTTCTTCAGCGGAAACCTTGCGGACGCTGCGGATTGCAGCAACCATTTCCCCATCAACGTAAGCATCCCGATGGAATAAGAAGGCGACGGTATGCGCTCCGCTCTCATCAAAGGTCACCGCATTCTCCGTCCAGTCCTTGCTGCCTGCCATCACTTCGCTGACATCCGCCCCGTCAATGGACACGCCGAACACTTCCATCGTGGGCATGTCATCAACGGCATATTCAAATGCAACACCCTCGCCAGCTTCTGCCTCAAGCGATACCGTGAACGCAGACAGAGAGTCCTTCACTGTTCTGTTGCTGGCATAAACACAGGCACCGTCGCTGGACACAACGAACGGCCAAACCAAATCTTCTCCATTGGCGTTGGCAATGGTCATTCCCTCCGCGCCAATCGCCTTGTGCATGTCCGCTTCGCTGGACGGCTCCACGTTCGGCTTGACGGACGGCAGGTCATAAACCATCTGCGGCTCGTCATAATCGTCCGCCGTGAAGGTTTCCAACAACGCAATGAACTTGTTCGCATCCGGAATGGAGCCGCTCTCGCTGAAGCAGATCACACCGTTTTTATCGATGGCAACGGTGAAAGGGATGCCGCCGGTCGGGTTGTCATACTTGTCATACAGATCGTCGCTATCCAGCCCCATGGGCAGCACATCCAGCCCCAGTCTCTCCCGCAGCGAAGCAATGGTGTCGCTGGTGTCGTTCTTCTCGGTGCTCAGGCAGACAAACGCGACCTCACCGGAGAGCTTGCTGCACGCCTCGTTCATCGCGGGCATTTCCATTTTGCACGGGCTGCACCAGCTTGCCCAGAAGTTGAGCAGCATGGCCTTCTTTTCCTTGAGCGCTTCGCTCAAGGTAAAGACGGAACCGTCGGAGAGCGTCACGGTAAAATCCTCCATCTTGTCGCCCCGTGTATACCCTTCTGCCAATGCGCCGGCGCTGATCGCACACAGCAGTGCCAATGCCAGCGTCATCACCAATATCATCAGCATCTTTTGCATGATATTAACTCCTTTTCAAGAAAAAAAGCAGCCAGGCATTACTGCCTGGCCGCTCTGTTTCCCAAATTAGTACTGAGGACGATTCTTGGCGAAGCAATCGCGGCAGTACACGGGCCGATCTCCACGGGGCTGGAAGGGCACCTGAGTGGTGCAGCCGCAGCCATCGCAGATCACTTCATACATCTGGCGTTCGCCACCACGGTTGCCGCCATTCTGGCGACGGGCAGCGCGGCAGGCGGGGCAGCGGCCGGGCTCATTCTGGAAGCCCTTTTCGGCATAGAAGGCCTGCTCGGAAGCAGTGAAGGTAAATTCCTGGCCGCACTCACGGCAGGTAAGGGTCTTGTCCTGATACATGATACATGTACCTCCTGATTTTTTTGCCAAACCGAGTGATACGTTCCGGTTGTTTCCATAGGGCTCTACGCATCAGTCGTTTGACGATGAACAAAACCGGGAGGAACACCTGAAATCCCTTTGGCTTGGTTTACGTATCGTATTATACCACAGGTTGTTAAAAAAGTATAGCCATTTTGGAAAAAACTTTTTTGTATTTCGATCCTGTCAAATACTTTACAATTTCAGGCAAATTTGTTATAATAGGTTGAAATTAATTGAATATTGGAGGGGAGATTCCACATGGTTGATTACGTTGAAGTGGGCCGCCGTATGAAAGCGAAGAGACGCAGTCTGCGGCGATCACAAGAGGAATTGGCGAAAGCAATCAATATTTCCGTTTCGTTTTATGGAAATGTTGAGCGCGGCAAGCGGATTCCGAGCGTAGATACGCTGGTTGCCATTGCGAATGCGCTGGGCGTAGGCACAGACTTTCTGCTTTCCGGCAGCCTGACTGCAGCCATGGCCAAACGAACGGACGCTGAGATGCGTTTCATTCAGCATTATCTGCGGGATCGCCTATCCGAGCTGGACTATTCCGAGTCAAACAAAGAAGGAAAGTCGCGCTGATCGGTTGGCGTTTTCTGCCTGAATCCGGGCGTTTTTTCCGTCTATCTTTTTCGCGATAATGCGCGTATAATAAGAGGCGCTTTCCCAATGGGAAAGCGTCCTTCTTTTATAATTCTTTTGCAGGAGGTGGTTCCCATGGGTTCCCGTCTCCCCCGTCATCAGGCCTTTCAAGAGGGCATGCGGGATGGCATCCCCATCGCGCTGGGGTACTTTGCGGTTTCGTTTTCGTTGGGCATTGCGGCCCGGAATATGGGGCTCACGCCCTTTCAGGGCTTTCTGGCCAGCCTGTTGAACAATGCGTCCGCCGGTGAATATGCAGGCTTTACGCAGATCGCCGCCCAGGCCACATACTGGGAAATGGCGCTGATGACGCTGATTGCCAACGCCCGCTATTTGCTGATGAGCTGTGCCCTGAGCCAGCGCTTTTCTCCTGATACAGGGCTGGGGCACCGTCTCCTGGTTGGGTTTGACATTACCGATGAAATCTTCGGCATCACCATTGCCCGTCCCGGCTTCCTGGATCCGTATTATTCCTATGGCGCAATGGTGCTGGCCATTCCAGCCTGGGCCAGCGGCACGGCCTTGGGCGTGGTGATGGGCAATATCCTGCCTACCCGGATCGTCAGCGCACTGGGCGTGGCGCTGTATGGCATGTTCCTGGCCATTATTATTCCGCCCTGCCGGAAAAGCCGTGCGGTGGCCGTGCTGGTCGCCGTCAGCTTCCTGCTCAGCTTCGCCGTTGCTTCCATTTCTGTTTTCGCCGTGCTTTCCGATAGTATGCGAACCATCCTGCTTACCGTGGTAATTTCCGCCGCCGGAGCGCTGCTGTTTCCCATCGCGCCGGAAAAGGAGGGCGACCATGCGCAATAATTATGTGTATATCCTGATTATGGCTGCCGTAACCTTTCTGATCCGCGTGCTGCCGCTGACACTGATTCGCAAGCAGATCAGAAACCAATTTCTGCGGTCGTTTCTCTATTATGTTCCCTACGTAACCCTGGCCGTGATGACCTTCCCGGCCATTCTCCATGCCACCCAATCCCCTGTCGCAGGGGCCGCCGCGCTGGCTGTGGGAATCATTGCTTCCTGGCTGGGAGCCAGCCTGTTCCAGGTAGCTTGCAGCTGCTGCGGGATCGTGCTGGTGCTGGAGCTTTTCCTGGTATAAAATGCCCATACAAAAAGGGACGTATCGTTTTTCGTTTTTCGATACGTCCCTTTTGTGCATTTTACATGCCGTGCTTCACGCGGTCTCTTTCCTCAGCGCGCTTGGCGTTATTAAACCGATCCAGCGTGCCCACCAGATAGCCGGTGATGCGGCGAATCCGCTCAAAGGGACGTCCTTCTTCCTCACGGCCGCAGCAGGGGCAGGTGTCCCCGATGATGCCATTAAACCCGCACAGCGGATCCCGATCCACCGGGTGGTTGATGGAGCCATAACCGATGCCGCAGTCGTGCATATGCCGCACGATCTTTTCAAAGGCTTCCAGATTCTTGGTAGGATCGCCGTCCATTTCCACATAGGAGATATGGCCGGCGTTGGTCAGCGCATGATACGGCGCTTCAATGCTGATCTTGTCAAAAGCGCTGATGGGGTAATACACCGGCACATGGAAGGAATTGGTGTAATATTCCCGGTCGGTCACGCCCTCAATCTTGCCGAAGCGTTCCCGGTCCATCCGCACGAACCGGCCGGACAGACCTTCGGCAGGCGTGGCCAGCAGGGTGTAATTAAGATGACGCTCGTCGGAAAGCTTATCCAGATATTTGCGCATGAAGCCAATAATCTCCAGGCCCAGGTTCTGGCTTTCCTCGCTTTCGCCATGATGCTTACCCCGCAGCGCCTTGAGGCACTCGGCCAACCCGATAAAGCCCACGGACATGGTGCCGTGCTTGAGCACTTCCCGCACCTCGCTGTCCCAATCCAGGTTTTCCGAATCGATCCACACGCCCTGACCCATCAGGAAGGGGAAATTAAACACCTTTTTGCGGGCGATGATCTCGAAGCGCTCGTCCAGCTGCTCCACCACCAGCTTCATCTTGTTTTCCAGTTCCTCGAAGAACCAGCCAATGTCGCCGTTGGCCTTGATGGCAATGCGGGGCAGGTTAATGGATGTGAAGGACAGATTCCCCCGGCGGGGCGCGATTTCCCGGCTGGGATCATACTTGTTGCCCATCACCCGGGTGCGGCAGCCCATATAGCCCACCTCAGTTTCGGGATGACCGGGCTTATAATACTGCAGGTTATAGGGCGCATCAATGAAGGAGAAATTGGGGAACAGCCGTTTGGCGCTGACCCGGATGGCCAGGCGATACAAATCGTAATTGGGATCGCCGGGATTGAAGTTTACACCTTCCTTGACACGGAAAATCTGAATGGGAAAAATGGGGGTTTCTCCCCGGCCAAGGCCCGATTCCGTCGCCAGCAGCACCTGCTGCATCACCAGCCTGCCTTCGGCGGAGGTGTCGGTGCCGTAGTTGATTGAGGAGAAGGGCACCTGCGCGCCGGCACGGGAATTCATGGTGTTCAGGTTATGAATCAGCGCTTCCATGGCCTGATAGGTGGCGCGGGTGGTTTCCTTGGTGGCATAGGACTGGGCGAAAGCAATAACCTCACGGGCCGTCTTTTCGTCCATATATTCCTGCAGCGCCGTCAGCACGGCCCCCTCAAAGTCCTCGCCGGGCTGCAGCGTGGGCGTCAGGTTCTTTTCCAGCCGGATATTCTCCAGAATGGATTTGGCGACCGCATCCGCATCGTCCACCTGGGTGCGCAGGGCCAGCGCGCGGGAAATGTTATCCCGATAGCGCTTGATAAACGTCTTGCGCACGCCGGGCGCCATGCCGTAATCAAAGTCCACGATGGACTGGCCGCCGTGCTGATCGTTCTGGTTGGCCTGAATGGCGATGCAGGCCAGCGCGGAATAGCTGGCGATATCATTGGGCTCGCGGAGCACGCCGTGGCCGGTGGAGAAGCCGCCCTTAAACAGGGTGGACAGCTCAATCTGGCAGCAGGTGGTGGTGAGGGTCAGGAAATCCAGATCGTGGATATGGATGTCGCCTTCCCGATGCGCCTTGGCGTGCTTGGGATTGAGCACATACATATCATAGAACTGCTTAGCCCCCTCGGAGCCGAACTTGAGCATGCTGCCCATGGCGGTATCGCCGTTAATATTGGCGTTTTCCCGCTTGATATCGCTGTCCACTGCGTCTTTATAGGTGATGTCTTCAAACACCTTCATCAGCCGGGTGTTCATTTCCCGAACCCGGCTGCGCTCGGCGCGATAGAGAATATACGCCTTGGCAGTGCGCACGAAGCCCTTTTCGATCAGCACCCGCTCCACCGTGTCCTGCACTTCTTCCACGGAAGGCGTGCTGCTGATATTTTCGTTGTTTTCCAGCTCCGCTTCCACCTGCTCGCGGATTGCTCTGGCAGTTTCCTCGCCCTTGGCGCTGCCGGAAGCCTCGAACGCCTTCAATACCGCCTGCTGAATTTTATCACCGTCATAAGGAACAATGCGCCCGTCGCGTTTGCGGATATTCTCGATCATTGCTTCTGTCCATCCCCCATTTATGATTTGGCCGCGCAGAAAGACTGCCCCGGTCGAAAAAGCACACCTTAATCATAAGGGATGCCGGCGTGCTTGTCAATACCACATATGGATTTATTTTGTGCATTTTTTATTGTATACCGCAATATATTGTGGTTCTGCAAAAGGCCGCATCAGAGCGGCCAGACGGGTTACACCAGCTCAATGGTCTTGTGATCCCGGCTTTCCCGGTAGATGGAAAACTTATTTCCGATGCACTGCACCGGCGCGGCATGCACCCGGTCGCACAGCTCCTGACAGGCCTCCCGCGCGTCATAGGGCGCGCCCCGCTGAACCGAGCACTTAATCAGCTCCCGGGCTTCCAGCGCATCCCAGGCTTCCTTCACGGTAGCGTCCGTAATGCCGTCCTTGCCAATGTAAAGCACCACCGGCAGCGTATTGCACATCGAGCGCAGCTGGGAGCGCTGCTTGCTGGTAATTTCTAAAATCATGTACATTTTCTCCTTTATCCTGTTCGCAGCCGGCCAAAAGCCGTCAGTTTACGAAATCAAATTCCATGTCATCCATGCGCACGGTGCTGCCCTCCTGGGCGCCGGCCTGACGCAGCGCATCGATAATGCCGGTACGGCGCAGGGTGCGATGGAACCAGTTCATGGATTCCTCGTCCTCAAAGTTCACGCTGTCCAGCAGCTGCGTCACCTGCGGGCCGGAAACCACAAACACCCTGCCATCCCGGCTGATTTCAAACTTGGCCCCCTGAAGCTGCTCAGGCAGCATTTCTTCCTCAGCAAAGGGCGCGGCAGGCGGCTGCTGCGCAAGCGTTTCAGCCACGCAGTTCATCAGCGCGTCAAAGCCCTGCCGGGTGGCGGCGCTAACGGCAAACAGGGGATATTTTCCATCGATATGGGCCTTCAGCCGCTCGAAGCCCTCCTGCCCTTCGGGCAGATCCATTTTGTTGGCCGCCACAATCTGCGGCCGGTTTGCCAGATCGCCGTATTTTTGCAGCTCTTCATTGATCTGATCATAATCTGCCACAGGATCCCGGCCCTCGGAGCCCGCCGCATCGATCACATGCAGCAGCAGCCGTGTCCGTTCCACATGGCGCAGAAAATCGTATCCCAGCCCTGCGCCCTCGCTGGCTCCTTCCACCAGGCCGGGAATATCCGCCATCACGAAATCCTGCCCGTGATGGCGCACCATGCCCAGGTTGGGCGTCAGGGTGGTGAAATGATAGTTGGCGATCTTGGGCTTTGCCGCCGTGACCACGGAGAGAATGGTGGATTTGCCCACATTGGGATAGCCCACCAATCCCACATCCGCAATGGACTTGAGCTCCAGCACGAACTCATGGCGTTCAGTTTTCACGCCGGGCTTGGCGAAATTGGGTGCCTGCCGGGTGGGCGTGGCAAAATGCATATTGCCCCATCCGCCGCGGCCGCCCCGGAGCAGCACCTTCTGCCGCCCAGCCTCATACATATCGGCCACCACCACGCCGGATTCCTTTTCCCGAACCACTGTGCCCACCGGCACCTTCACCAGCAGGTCCTGGCCGTTTTTGCCGCTGCGGCGGTTGCTGCTGCCGTCCGTGCCCGGCTCGGCCTCATATTTGCTGCGGAAGCGAAAGTCCAGAAGGGTATGCATATTGACATCAGCCAGCAGCACCACATTGCCCCCATGGCCGCCATCGCCGCCATCCGGGCCACCGTTTTGCACAAATTTTTCCCGATGAAATGAAACGCAGCCGTTGCCGCCATTGCCGGCCTTGGCAATAAAGGGTGCGCGATCCACAAATGCCGCCATGGATTTCCTCCTGAGCTTGAATTACAACCAGATGATTATACCACAGCCACAGGCTGATTGCAATTGTAAAAAGAACAAAAATCACGGGAGCAGACCTTCTTGCATCCGCTCCCGTTTTTTGAATCATTTCCAGTTTTCCCACAATCGGGTGAAGCCCTCAAGAAGTCCCGGCAAACGCACCGCCTGCGCTGCCACGGCAGGCAGCTCCGCCACCAGCTGGTCCTCCAGAAGCACCTGAATTTTTCCGATTTCCTGTCCCTGCGCAATGGGCGCGGTCAGGCTTTCGGGCAGCTGCGTCTCAAAGCGCAGCCTGCCGGCCTGACCAGAGCGCAGCAGCAGGCTCAGGCCCTTGCCCAAGGCCACGTCCGCCTGATCCCGCGCCCCCATTTTCACCGGCACCTGTACCCCTGCCAGATCGCCGGGACTGGCCACCTGGGTACGGCTATAGGTCGCAAATCCATAATCCATCATGGCCCGTGCTTCGTCAAAACGGGTTTGGCTGTTTGGCACCCCCAGCACTACCGCAATCAGCCGCATGCCGTTTCGCTCCGCCGTGGCGCTGAGACAATACTTGGCTTCATTGGTTGAGCCGGTTTTGAAGCCGTCGCAGTCCCGGTAAAAGCGCACCAGCCGATTGGTATTGGTCAGATCCGTATGCCTGCCGGAGGGGTGCACCAGCGTATCCAGCCAGGTGGACGCATACGAATGATAGGTGGGATGCCCACACATTTCCCGGGAAATGACCGCCACATCCCGGGCGCTTGTATACTGGTCAGCAACAGGCAGACCGGTGCAATTGACATAATGGGTGTTGATCAGGCCCAGTTCCTCTGCCCGCTGATTCATCAGGGTCACAAAGCTTTCTTCCGTTCCCGCCACGTATTCAGCCAGCGCCACGGCGCTGTCATTGCCGCTGGCGATGATGGTGGACTTCAGCAGGTCCTGCAGCGGATAGACCGCATGCGCGTCCAAAAGTGCCTGAGAGCCCGGCTGATCCGCCGCGTTCTGGGATACCGTCACCTGATCGGACAAGGCGATCTCCCCCGCGTCCAGCCGTTCAAAAAGCAAAAGCAGCGTCATCAGCTTTGTCACGGACGCTGCGGGACGCCGTTCATCGGCGTTCTTTTCAAAGATCACCGCGCCGGTTTCCGCCTCCATCAGCAGGGCGCTGGGGGCGGTCAGGGTCATGGGCGTGCCCTCCTCCAAGGGCTGCGCCAAAGCGTTCAGCGGCAGCAGATACAGCAGCAGTGCCGCGAAAACGGCAGGCAATTTCAAAAAACGGGCCATGCTCGATCCCTCCTTCTTTCTGGGAATAGCATGGCCCGCCGGGCGAAAAATATGCGTTTATTCAGCGCTGCCCAGCGCGGAAAGCTGCGCGTTGATCATATCCCTGGTGGCGTAATTCAGGGGGGAGAAATTGCCTTCCAGCGCGGTTTTCAGCTTTGCGACAGCGTCTGCCTTCCTGCCGGCCTCCAGGTCATACTGGGCCAGGAAATACAGCGTATCAATCTGCGTGTTTTTGATTTCATGCGCCATTTGGAAGTACTTCAGGGCGGTTTCCTTGTCGCCCAGCAAGCGATAATAGGTCTGGGCCAGATTATCCAGCGTCACGGGATCTTCATCGTCATAATCTAATGCTTCCAGATTATAGGCCAGCGCCTTGTCCGCATCCCCCAGCTCAATATACAGGAAACCAAGGGCCTGATAGACGATGCCGCAATGGCCCCGCTGATGGGCCAGCTCCAGCAGATGGATGGCTTCATCCATTTTGCCCAGCTTATACTGGGCCACGGCGTAGTTCATCAGCAGCTGTGCCCGCTTATCTTCATTCATATCCGAGGCCTTTTCCGCCTTTTTGAGCACTTCCTTGACCTTCAGATAATTCGCTTCCCCGCCTTCCTTAAGCAGGATCACGGAATACGGCAGCAGATAGGAGGCCGCCATATACCCACTGTTATACAGCGCTTCATACGCCGCCTTCGCCCCGGCAATATCGCCCTTCTGATGCAGCATCAGCGCCTTGCGCATTTTAATTCCATCCATCAATCCCATGATCTTCATTCCTTCCTTGCCTTGGCCATCAGGCGTTCATATCGTTTTTGCAGCGCCGCCATATCCGCGTTTTCCTGATCGGCGGCGAGAATAATTGCCCGTCTGGTATATTCGATAGCACCGGGGATATCCCCTTTTTTATGCTCACATATTTTTGCCAACGCAATCAGCGGAGCCGGGCCGCCTTGATGGCTGTCCACCATCCGGCGATAGACCTCCGCTGCCTGCTCGAAATCCCCATCCCGGCGATAGGTTTCCGCCATCCGCGCCCGGGACAGAGCGCTCAAACGTCCCTGATCCGCCGCACGATAACACATCCGCGCCCGCTCCCGCCTGCCCCGCTTTTCGTATACCCGGCCCAAGCTGAACAGGTCTTCCGGCTGCTCCTGAAACGTGGGCGCATCATGCACGGCCATCAGCCGATGGAGAATATGCACCAGCGACACAATATCCTGCGCATTATGGCGAAGAATATCTTCCAACAGAGAAAAATCCCGGGTTTTGAGGAATTTGAAGTACCGCTCCGGCACCAGCGCCCCGGGCAGATCATCCTCCCGGTATGCCCCCAGCACCGCTTCTTCCAGACAGGTGAGATTGCATTTTTTCAGCCGCAGCTTCCAGATGCGCCGGGCCGGATGAAGCAAATCCACATGGGGCGGCGCGGCATACAGGCTGCGCATCCGCTGCATGGTATAACGCACTTCCAGCAGCGGCAGGTCAAAGGAAGCGCCATTGAAGGTACATATCAGCCTGCTTCGCCGCAGATGCTCCGCCACGTGTGACAGCACAAAAGGCTCCTCGTCATAATCCCGCATCAGATACTGCCGCACGACGAAGGCATCTTCTTCAAAGAAGCCCACGCCCACCAGAAAGGCCACCGTGCCCGCTCCGTGGGACAGACCGGTGGTTTCCGTATCCAGAAAGAGCACATCCTCCCGGGCACAGTCCGCAAAGGGCGTGCCCTGCATCAGCGTCAGCGTTTCGCCGGAAAGCACCGGCGGCAGATCAAACCGGGAGATCGGAATGCGCTCCTGCCGCAGATAACAATCCGCCGCAACCGCAGATGGCGCTTTTCTGGGCGCGGCCGTCCCAGCGGCCGACCGCAGCTTATCGCGCAGGGACAACATTGGGCAGCACCTCGTTGTTCAGCGCCATTTCCAGGGTAACGCCGTCAGGAAGGCAATAGCTGGTCATCTCCCGAATCGCGGCGTCCTGCTCCGCCTCGGTCTGGTAATTGGAATTGCACATATCGTCAAACAGGCAGCCATCGCCGTTCAGGGCGCTGTCCATCAGGGCATACAGCAGATACCCATTACCCTTTTCCAGCACAAATTCGGGCAGCTCCATCGCCTGATGGGCATAGGTTTCATACGGCACATTCAGCCATTGCACCGCACAGGCATGGCTTACCCCCAGATACCGAAAATGCCAGGGCTCGGCCGCATAGCCGGTAATGTCCTCCCATTCCTTGCGATAGCGCACGATAAAGCCAAAACGATGGCAATTGGCATAAAGCCATTTTCCTTCGTCCGTTTCCCCAAAGCCGCTGTTCAGATTGCGGAACTGATCGCTGACAATATCCATCGCCAGCCCCAGCTGATGCTCGCTGGCCCCGGCAGGCGCCACCTTGCGCCAGGCCTTTTCCTTGCTACCCACCGCCGCCACTTTGTTTTTGAACATCAGCTGCTGTTCACCAAAGCTGCGGTAACCGGATACGGCCAGCAGGTTATATCCCGCTTCGTTTTTTGCCGCTGCAAACATTTCTTCAAGCGCTCTGGCGGCGGCGGGACGCATATAAATCTTTTCTTTCTGGCTTTTCTTATTGGTTTCCACCGCTGGCAGCACCAGATCATCGGGCTTATAATTCTTGGTGATGGTTTCATCCCGGTTCACCAGCCGCAGCACGCCCGCATCATCAAAGGAAGCGGCCAGCGCGCCCGAAACCTGCAGGACACACAGCAGCAGCGCCACCAGCCCCATTGTTCCCCGCCTGCTCATGTTTTCGCTCGCCTCCTTGTATCCAAAGCGTCAATAGAAGAAGGAAACCTCCTCCTCGCCCTCGTCGTCCGTATCAATGACCGTGACTTCGTTGATCCGCGCCCGTTCCTTGATCAGTGCGTCAAAATCGCCGCCCCGGGCCTCCCAGTCCGCCACATAGGCCTGCCATTCCGCCGTGAATTCTTCCAGCGACAGATGATGGGCCATGATATACTGGGCCGCTTCCTCGCCCACATAGCGGAAATGCCAGGGCTCGAAGTTGATGCCTGTAGATTCTTCCTTATCCTCCATGTAGCGCAGCACGAAGCCAAATTCCTGGCAATGCTCATACATCCACTGTGCTTCCTCAGCCTGAGCGAATTTTTCGTTCATGCCTTCCTTTTTCGTCCATTCATAATTCAGAATGTCCGCACCCAGACCGGTCTGATGATCGCTGGAGCCGGGATAGGCCACCCAGCCGTCATCATGGCCCACCTTGGCCAGGCGATTGTTATACATGGTTTTCTGGGTTTGATAGCTGCGGTAAACGCTTTTCACATACAGCTTGTAGCCTGCTTCCTCCGCAGCGGCAAACATACGGTTCAGCGCATCGTTGGCCGCCTGACGCAATTGGCCGGTCACAACCTTTCGGGCCGTCACGTTCACCAGATCATCCGGCTCATAGTCCGAGGAAAGGAGCACCGCGCGGTTGGTCAGCGTGATATAGCCCTCATGGTTATCCAGGATTTCCGGGGCCAGCGGGTATTCCCAATCCGGCATTTCCGCCAGCGCCGCCATGGGCAGCAGCGCCAGCAGCAGGCAGATCAGCGCCAGCTTTTTCATTGCGGGCCTCCTTCCTGTGCGCTCAGCAGCGCGTATCGGGCCTGGCGCAGCTGCGCCACGTAGGTTTCAAAGGGAATGTCCAGCTCATGAATCCGGGCCGCATGCTCCTTGCCCACATAACGCACATGCCAGGGCTCGTAAGCATAGCCGGTGATATCCGCCCATTCTTCTTTATAACGGATGATAAAACCGAAGCGATGACAGTTTTCCGCCACCCATTTTCCCTCCGGCGTATTAAAGAAGCTCTCGGTCAGGGAGGTGTTCTTTTTGCTGCCCAGATCCATGGCCAGGCCCAGCTGATGCTCGCTGGCTCCGGGCGGGGCCACCAGCAGCATCGCCTTGGTTTTGCCCACCTTCTTCACTTTGTTGGAAAAGATGACGGATTGCTTGCCATAGCTGCGATAGCCGGAAACGGCCACCAGCGAAAGGGCCTGCTCATCCTTGGCCGCCTGAAACATTTCTTCCAGCGCAGCGGCGGCGTCCGCCCGCAGCAGGATATTGTTATTGTTAGCCTGCACCTTGGGCTTCACCAAATCCTGAGGCACATAATCCGAAGAAAGGGTGTATTCCCGGTTCACCAGAAAAAGATACCCGCCCAGATTCATCTCGTCCACATAAGCATTCATCGTGTCCTGCCCCAGTGAGAGCAGCATCATCAAAAGCGCCAGTAGTTTTGCAGCCATTGCTTCCTCCTTGGTGGATGCGGATTATTCCTCGTCCGGCAACAGCAAAGATGCGTAATGGGCAGAAATCTGCCCCGCGCCGTCTCCCTTGGCCATCACCGTCACCGCCACGCCGGTATCCTGATATTCCTCGGAAACGATCCGTCCCTTACTGCGCAGATCATTCAGCGCGCCGAACTGATCAAAGGGCACCAGCAGCCGCAGCTTCCGTTCCGCGCCCCGAAGCTGCGCGGCAATGGCCTGCAGCAGCCCATCCACGTTTTCCCCGGTTTTTGCTGAAATGCGGATAGCGCCCGGCAGCGGCGGCACGCCGCCCTCGCTTTCCGGCGGGCATAGATCGCATTTGTTGATCACATCCAGCCGCGGCTGGGTATCCGCGCCGATCTCGGCGAGCACCTGCTCCACCACCTTGTGCTGGGCCAGCATATCCTCGGAGGCACCATCGCTGACAATCAGCAGCAGATCGGCCAATGCCGCTTCTTCCAGGGTGGATTTGAACGCTTCCACCAGATCATGGGGCAGCTTGCTCACAAAGCCCACGGTATCCACCAGCAGGCATTCCCCGCCGCCGGGCAGCGTCATTTTGCGCGACACCGCATCCAGCGTGGCAAACAGCTTGTTTTCAGCGTAGACGCCCGCATCGGTAATCTGATTCAGCAGCGTGGATTTCCCCGTATTGGTATAGCCCACCAGCGCCACAACGGGAATCTGGTTCTTTTCCCGGCTTTTCCGGCGCAGCTGCCGCTGCCGGTGCAGGCTGTCCAAATCCCGCCGCAGGGCGTTAATCTGTTCACGAATGCGCCGGCGGTCGATTTCCAGCTTGGATTCGCCGGGACCCCGGGTGCCAATGCCGCCGCCCAGCCGGGACAGAATCAGGCCCTGCCCCATCAGCCGGCCGGAGCGGTATTTCAGCTGCGCAAGCTGCACCTGCAGCTTACCCTCGCCGCTTTTGGCCCGCTGGGCGAAAATGTCCAGAATCAGGGTAGTGCGGTCGACCACCTTCACCCCGATCAGTTGTTCCAGATTACGGGTCTGCGCGCCGGTCAGCTCGTCATCAAAGATCACCAGATCCGCTTCCAGTGCCTGAGCGTCCAGCTGCAGCTGGGCAGCCTTGCCGCTGCCCACAAATGTGGCGGTATCCGGCTTGGGACGCTTCTGGAACGAAGTGCCCACCACCACCGCTCCGGCGCTTTCCGCCAGCGCCGCCAGCTCTTCCAGGGATTTTTCCGTGTCAATCCCCACCAGCAGCGCCCGCTCCGGCACATCCAAAGTGTCCGCGGTGTCTCCCTTGAGCACGTTTTGGTCCGCCAGCTCGATCTCATGCATCCAGGCAGCCTGGGGCAGCTTCCGCAGCGGATAAACCGGCGACAGCTCCACGCTGGGCAGGCCGTTTTTCTTTTCGCCCAGAAATGCCGCGCTCACGCCGGTCACATGCCCGTCCGCCGCCACACCGATAGCGCACATGCTGTCCAGCATCAGAGAACGGAGGGCGGCGATGTCCACATCCGACAGTTCCGCACTGCCGCCGGGATGGGTGTGGATACAGCGCACGAATGAGAGCCGCTTGGCGTTTCGCCGCAGCCGCAGATCCAGCAGCGGCACGCTGTCAATCACGCCCACCGTCACGTCCATCACATCGCCGTCCCGGCTGATATACACGGCAATTTCCCGATTCAAAGCGCACGAATGCCGCGCAAGCTCCTCAATCAGCTCACGCGGCGCATATTCATCCGATTCAAAGGGGCAATCATAAATCGCAGCAAGCTGGGCCAGCTGCGTATCCCGAATCCCCGCAATATTTCCATGTACTTCCTGCATGCTTTCTCCTTTGGGAAAGGCGGCCTGAAGGACGCGCCCTTTCCCGTTCATGCCGGAGAGATGCCCTTATTCCGCGGTTTTCTCCTGGGCATGATGCTTCATATAATCCTCCACTGCCGCATGGATGGCCTCTTCGGCCAGCAGCGAGCAGTGCATTTTCACCGGGGGCAGCCCGTCCAGCGCCTCAGCCACGGCCTTATTGGTGAGCTGCAGCGCCTCTTCCAGCGTCTTGCCCTTCACCATTTCCGTGGCCATGGAGGACGTGGCAATGGCCGCGCCGCAGCCGAAGGTCTTGAACTTCACGTCCTTGATCACCCCGTCCTCCACCTTCAGATACATTTTCATAATATCGCCGCACTTGGCGTTGCCCACCGTGCCCACGCCGTTGGCGTCAGGGATTTCGCCCACATTACGGGGGTTGGAGAAGTGATCCATTACTTTTTCGCTATACATGTTCTTTTTCCTCCCATTCATCGCCCGGCGGCGAAGGTTTTACAATTTGCCTACAATTTTCACTGCTGCTGTTCCTGAAGGAACTGTTCATAAAGGGGGCTCATGGCCCGAAGCGTTTCCACGATCTTGGGCAGCACCTGCAGCACCTCGTCCACTTCTTCCTCGGTATTCCCATCGCCCAGCGACAGCCGCAAGCTGCCATGGGCAATTTCATGGGGCAAGCCGATGGCCAGCAGCACATGGGACGGATCCAGCGAGCCGGACGTGCACGCAGAGCCGGACGAGCCGGCGATGCCTGCCAGATCCAGCCGCAGCAGCAGCGCTTCGCCTTCGATAAACCGCACCGAAACATTCACATTCCCCGGCAGCCGCTTCACGGGATGGCCGTTAAGCCGGGTATAGGGAATGGTATCCAGGATTCCTTTTATCAGCCGATCCCGCATCTGCATCAGGCGGCACGCGTTTTCTTCCATATGAGCGCAGGCTTTTTCCAGCGCTGCGGCCAAGCCCACGATACCGGGAAGGTTTTCCGTGGTAGCCCGGCGCCCTCGCTCCTGCGCGCCGCCATGCATGAACTGCTCCACCTTGGCCCCGGTGCGGATATACAGCGCACCCACGCCCTTGGGCCCATGGAATTTATGCCCGGACAGGGACAGCATGTCCACGTTCCAGTTGTCCACATTCACCGGAATCGCGCCTACAGCCTGCACCGCATCGCAATGGAACAGCACCTTGTGGGCCCGGGCAATCTGGCCGATCTGAGCAATGGGCTCGATGGTGCCGATTTCGTTATTGGCAGCCATGATGGAGATCAGAATGGTTCGATCCGTAATGGCTGCTTCCACATCCGCAGGGTTCACCAGCCCGTATTCATCCACCGGCAGATACGTCACCTCAAAGCCCTGCTTTTCCAACCACTGGCAGGTATGCAGCACGGCATGATGCTCGATGGCGCTGGTGATGATATGATTGCCCTTGGCGCGGTTGGCAAAAGCGGCGCCCTTGATGGCCCAGTTATCGCTTTCCGTGCCGCCGGAGGTGAAGTAAATTTCATTGGGCTTGGCCCCCAGCAGGGACGCCACTATGCGCCGGGCTTCTTCCAGCTTCTTTCGTGCATCCCGGCCTGTGGCATGGATGGAGGACGCATTGCCATACACCTGCCCAAAGCAGGGCAGCATGGCGGCAAGGGCTTCAGGGGCGATGGCGGTAGTGGCCGCGTTATCCATGTAAATGCGATCCATGATGTTTACATTTCTCCTTTGATATTCTGGTTCACCATGTCGGTGAGGGTAATGCTGCTCAGCAGGCCGTTGATTTCATCCGTGAGATAAGCCCATAGGCCCCGGGCGGCGCAATGGCTGCCCCGCGGGCAAACGTTTTCCGGCTCGCCCACGCATTCGGACAGGTTCAGCGGCCCTTCCATGGCCTCGATAATATGCCTGGCGGTAATCTCATCCGGACTGCGGGCCAGCTGATAGCCGCCCTGCGCGCCCCGGACGGTGGTCACCAATCCGGCCCGGCGCAGGCTTCCCAGCAGCTGCTCCAGATAGGAATCCGGAACGCCTACGCCGGCAATGGCCTTCAGGGATTGAGGGCCCTCTCCCGCATGTTGGGCCAGATAAATCATGGCATACAGGCCATACTTGCCTCGTGTGGACAGCTTCATCCGCGCCCCTCCTTTCCGAATCCCGACTGAAACCCTCGGGTTTTCGATTAAGCATAGCATGCGCAGAAGAAAATGTCAATATGCGCACGAAAAAAAGCGAAGATTGTCAAGCAAAAAAAGGTCTAAAGCGACGCGCAGAAAAGCGGGAGAACCGTTTCCTGAAGCCAGGAATGTTCTCCCGCATGCTTTTCAAAAAGTCGGATGAGCCTATGGAAAGCCATTCTGTTCTCCTGCGCGCCCCTGCCGAAAAGCCCTCCCTTTTCCGCACTCCGGCAGCAGCCACGCATTGGAGACGCAGCTTCTTCAGCCCGTCCTTGGGCTCATTTCCGCTCCGTCCGCCAGCCATTATAGGCCATTTCCGGATACCAGGTTTGTCCGCCCCGGCAATCCTTCAAATAATGAAGCGATCGGGCCTGCGCGCTCCATTCCGCATCGGCATAGAACACCGGGTCGTGATACCCCTCAATGTCGATACTGCCATGATAGCCGTTTTGCATCAGAATGGTAATCAGATCGCACCAGTTGCTGTCCCCAAAGCCGGGGGTACGATCCCAGACGAATCGTTCCGGTGACTGAATGCCATGGGCACGGATCACATCCCAGGCAATGGTGGCATCCTTGCCGTGCACATGAAAGACCTTTTTCACCCAGGCACGCAGCTGCGCCACGGGATCAATCAGCTGGCTCATGGCGTGGGCAGGCTCCCATTCCAGCCCCAGGGCCGGGCTGGGCACTGCATCGAAAAGTCTGTCCCAGGCATCGCCGTTGGAGGCAATATTTTCGGTTCCCCTGCGCCAGGTGCCGCCCATACTGCAATTTTCCAGCGCCAGGCGAACGCCGTGCTCCTCCGCTGCGGCGCACAGTTCCGAAAACACTTTCCTGAACACCGGCAGCGCTTCTTCAAAGGGCCGATCCTTCAATGCGCCCGCAAACAGGCCGATGGTATCGCAATGCAGATATTTCGCCCCGCAAATCGCGTCCATCACGCTCTGGCGAACCTGCTCATCTTCCAGCGTGTTGCCATACATGCCAATGGCCCCCACAGGGCGTCCGTCCAGCAGCGGCAGCACTTCCTTCGCCATTTCCTGATAATCCTTGGGCTTCCAGGGGTTCATGTTCAGCTCATAGCTTTCAAAGCCCATTTCATTCAGCGTCGGCAGCATGCTGCGGCAATGCGCCTCCGGAATCAGGGTGCCGATTTTAATATCGAACATGGTTTTCATCCTTTCAAGCAAAGCAGGGCGGCCCCATCGTTCATTGACAGGAGCCGCCCGGATGATTCATTTATTTTCCCAACAATTCCTTGGCGGCCTTCACAACGTTTTCCACCGTGAAGCCAAATTCCTTGAACAGCTTGGCGGCGGGAGCGGATGCGCCGAAATGATCGATGCCCAGCGCCTTGCCATCCAGGCCCACGAAACGATACCAGGGCATAGTCACCCCCGCTTCCATGGAAATGCGGGCCCGCACGCCGGAGGGCAGCACGGATTCCTGATACGCCTTGTCCTGCTTGAAGAACAGCTCCATGCAGGGCATGGAAACCACGCGGGCGTCGATGCCGTCCTTAAACAGCTCTTCCCGCGCGCCCATCAGCTGCTCCATTTCGCTGCCGGAACCCATCAGCACCACGTCAGGGGTCTTTTTCCAGCTGTCCGCCAGCACATAGCCGCCCTTCATGGCCTGGCAGCCGCTGTTTTCATACAGCGGCAGACCCTGACGGGTAAGAATCAGGCAGGTGGGCAGGCCGGAAGTCAGCGCGGTGAGCCAGGCAGCGGTGGTTTCCCGGCCATCCGCAGGGCGGAACACCAGCATGTCCGGCACGGCGCGCAGCCCCGCCAGCTGTTCAATGGGCTGATGGGTGGCGCCATCTTCGCCCACACCGATGGAATCATGGGTGAGCACATAGGTGACGGGCAGCTTCATGATGGCGCTCATGCGCATGGCATGCTTCATATAATCGCTGAACACGAAGAATGTGCCGCAGAACACCCGCAGGCCGCCGTGGAGCGCAATGGCGTTGCAGATAGCCGCCATGGCATGCTCGCGCACGCCAAAGTGCATGTTCCGGCCCGCACGGTTTTCGGCGCTGTAATCGCCGCCGTCCTTGATGTTGGTCTTATTGGAGGGGCCCAGATCGGCGCTGCCGCCAACCAGATTGGGCAGCAGCTTGGCCAGCTTATTGATCATCGCGCCGGAGCAGTTGCGGGTAGCGTCCTTGCCGGCCCACTGCCACAGCTCGTCGTTCATCATCACGTCATCGGGCATTTCATCGCTGTGCCAGGTCTCCCATTCCTCGGCCAGCTCAGGATACGCCTTGCAATAGGCCACGAACAGATCGTTCCATTCCTTCTCGGCCTGCTCGTTTTTCTTCATCATTTCATGGCAATGCTCGTACACTTCCGGCAGCACCGTGAAGGGCGTTTCGGGCATGCCCAGATTC
Source organism: uncultured Clostridia bacterium (assembly GCA_934630705.1). GTDB lineage: Bacteria > Bacillota > Clostridia > Christensenellales > Aristaeellaceae > RUG563. Next base: position 32,492 of record CAKTWP010000004.1, read on the forward strand.
TGCTTGGTGGCCAGCAGGTTGTCCGCGCCCAAGGGTTCGCCGTGGGCAGAAGCCTTGCCCTCCTTGGCCGGGCAGCCAAAGCCGATCTTGGTGGGACAGATAATCAGGGTGGGCTTTTCAGTTTCCCGCTTGGCTTCTTCGATGGCAGCGGCAATGGCGTTGGCATCGTTGCCATCGGTCAGACGAATCACTTGCCAGCCATAGGCCTCAAAGCGCATGCCTACGTTTTCCCGGAAAGCGATGTTCGTATCGCCTTCGATGGAGATTTCGTTGTCGTCATACAGCAGCGTCAGCTTGCCCAGCTTCAGCGTGCCCGCCAGAGATGCGGCTTCACTGGAAATGCCCTCCATCAGGCAGCCATCGCCGCAGAAGGCATACACCCGGTGATCCACCACCGGATAATTGGGCCGGTTGAAATGCGCAGCCAGCATGGTTTCGGCAATGGCGAAGCCCACGGCATTGGCAATGCCCTGTCCCAGCGGGCCCGTGGTGGTTTCCACGCCCACAGTATGGTGATACTCGGGATGGCCGGGAGTCTTGGAGCCCCACTGGCGGAACTGCTCCAGATCGGCCATTTCCAGGCCGTATCCGGTCAGATGCAGCAGAGAATAGAGCAGCGCGCTGGCATGGCCGCTGGAGAGAACAAAGCGGTCGCGATTGCGCCATTCGGGGTTCTTGGGGTTATGCTTCATTTCCTGCAGCCACACGGCGTAAGCCATAGGCGCCATGCCCATGGGCGCGCCGGGATGGCCGCTGTTGGCCTTCTGCACCATGTCCGCCGAAAGTACCCGCAGGTTATTGATCGTCTTTTGCTGGATGTCCATCGCTTTTGTCCTCCCCGTTTTTTACTGAATAAACGCTTCCAGGCGGCTCAAATCCACGCCTTCAGCGGAAGAAAGCACCTGATAGAGGCCCCGCGCCATTTCCTTTACGCCGCCTGCCACATCGCTTTCCAGATTCAGCGGCAGCACCGGATCATGCACGGACAGGCGCAGCAGGAACCAGCCGTTGTTCATGCCCCCGTCCAGATCGAAATTGATGCGCACGCCCTCCCGGTTATCCGGCGCAATATGCCATCCGGGCGCAAACGCGGCGTGATCCATCACCTTTTCAATGGCAGCCCTGCCTGCGGCACGGAAATCCTCCTGGGTAATATTCATGCGGATTTCGGCGCTTTCAATAGGCTCCTGCAGATCTGCAATCAGAGAGGAAAGCTCCTTGCCCTCCTGCTTTAAGCGCATGGCCTCGCAGATCAGCACCGTCACCAGATACATCCCATCGTCCAGAAAATGGTTTTCCCGCAGGGCGGCATGGCCGCTGGTTTCAATCGCCAGCGGGCAGTTAATCCCCGCTTCATTGAGGCGGATGGCCTCATCGATCACATTGCGGTATCCCCGCTTATAGCGATAATGTTCCCCGCCCCATTCCATAATGAATTTGGCCAGCCCCGAGGAGGTAACAGAGTCTGTCACGATAGTGGCCCCAGGCATTTTATCCAGCAAAATAGCGGAGATCAGCGCGATCAGACGGTTGCGGTTGATTTCCCGGCCGCTGTGATCCACAATGGCGGCCCGATCGCAGTCCGCATCGAAAATCACGCCCAGATCCGCCCCCACCTTCACCACCGCTTCGCTGATGGAACGCATGGCTTCTTCATTTTCGGGGTTGGGGATATGATTGGGAAAATGGCCGTCAGGCTCCAGGAACTGGCTGCCTTCCACCCATGCCCCCAGATCCTCCAGCATTTTCGCATAGAAGCCGCCCGCGCCGTTGCCCGCGTCCACCACCACATGCAGCCCCAGCAGCGGCTTGGGAATATCCGTGTCCAGTCCACTGCGCACGCGATTCTCCAGCTGCCGGCAATAGACCGGCAGGAAATCCCGATTGAGCATGGGCGCGCTGCCTCCCTGCAGGGGCAGATCGCTTTGGGCAATAGCCAGAATCTCATCCAGCTGATCGCCGGAAATGCCGCCCTCACGCGTGAAAAACTTCATGCCATTCCGGTCTGCGGGATGATGGCTGGCAGTAATCATGATCGCGCCGTCGCAGGCAAAGCCTTCCGTAATCAGGCTCATATACATGGCAGGAGTGGTACACATCCCGTAGGATTCCACCTGTGCGCCCGCCTGACGGCAGCCCTCCGCCGCGGCTCCCAGAAGCGTTTCGCCGGTCAGCCGGGAATCGCGGCCCAAGGCAACCCGGGGGTTATCCACACCCCGTTCCTTCAGCCAATGGACAAAGGCCCCCCCAATGCGGGATACCGCCGCTTCGGTGAGCACGGCCTTGTCCCCCAGCGCAATTCCTCGCACGTCCGTTCCGCTTTTGAGTGCGCTCCAGATACTCATATCTTCCCTCCCTGTTCGTCCAATTGGTTCATTGCTTCTTCCACGCAGCCCCGCATCGCCTGATACAGGGGCGCAAGCGCCGCGAAATCCGCATAGACCCGATCCACCAGATCGGAACGCTGAATGATTTCCATCGCGGCGGATTGCTTTTCCGCATAGACCTCCCGCTTCTTATACCAGGGAACCAGCACCTCCGGCAGCTGCTCCGGAACCGGCATCTTCTTCCATTCCCGGCCGCTGAGCGAAAAGCCCCGGCTTTGCAAAATGGGCAGCAGCCGCAGATAATCCTCCGGCTGCGCGGCCATGCGCCGGCGCATGGCGTCCATCATCCCCCGGTTTTCGCCCCAGACGCCCAGCCCCCAGTTCACGCTTTCGGGCCGAATCTCGATCCAGTAAAAAGGCAGGCCGTCCTTATCCATGGCCGCCTGGCGAAAGGCCACCCACAGGTGATCCCGATAGGGGGATTTATCCTTGGAAAAGCGGGTATCCCGGTTAATCCGGGAAAGGCATTTGGCAGGCCGGATTTCAAAATCCGGATCAATCAGCTGCATTTTCGGGCCAAGCGCTTCAATAAACGCATAAAAGGGCGCGCGCACTTCCTTCTGGTACCGCTCGCGGTTCGCATCCATAAATTCCTTGCTGTTATGAAATCGCAGATCCAGAAAAAACGGCAGCACCCCTTTTCCAAAGCCCGTAAACACGTTTGCAGCCTCCTCGCACAAAATACCACAAATATATTATACTTGAAACCCGCCCCGATTTCAACCCTTGCGCCCCGGTCAATTTCGACAAAAGAATACGGCGTTTTATTTCCAATAACACTTTTTCCCAAATAAACAGAGCCTCCCCCGGACACAAATTATACTGTCAAGGAAGGAACCAACACCCCTTCCTGACACCCGGCACATATCCCCCATGCCGCCGTGAATTGAAGGGAAATCCTTCACATCACAGCGGCTTCTTGCTGCTTACAAGGAGGTAACCCCATGGAACTCAACTACTACTGGCACGGCGACATTCTCCTTCCGGATATAGGCTTGACTGCCGAGGAGCAGCAGCCCTTGGGCAAGTACGGCATGATTCGCCGGCACTATCTGGAGGAACACAGACCCGGCTTGTACACCCAAATGATCCTGTGCGGCACGCTGTATGAGCACCTGCATGAGGTGGATCGTATCTGCAAAGAACGGCTGGAGCACATGATCCCCCGGATGGCGAAGGCAGAAGGCGTGGATGAAGCCTTGAAGTCCCGTGACCAAATGGAGTGGGTGCGTCGGATGAACAGCATTAAGGCGAGAACGGAGGAAGTGCTGTTTGCCGAAATTGTCTACGAGTGAATTTTCCGTTGGAGTGGTGGCTTGTCCATCACTCCAATGCTTCCTGCATGTTACGCTCCTGTCCGCATTTTTATTGTAAATATGCACGATATGTACCGAATATGCATGAAATTATTGCAAATATGCGCAGATATTCATACATTTATGCACTCTTTTTAGGGAAGCTTAAGCGCAGGTACATTTATCCCATCCGTGCTCAATTTTGCCCTCAGAAGGCGAACATTGCCTGAAAATGTGGATTTTGGGCAACCTCCAGACTACCGTTTTCCATTCCGTTTTTTCTCCTTCTGATACTTTCCACGGCAGACATCGGAGCAGAACTGCATGTCAGATCGCCTGGCGACAAAGGCTCGGCTGCACTGGCTGCAAATGCGCAGGGGAATGGTGCCGTTGGACAAGCTCAGGGAAAACAGGAACTTGATGGCCAGCATCAGCGAGTGAAAGTCCCAGACCATGCGGGTGGTGTCTCGCAGTTCCAGATGGTAGCAGGGCGCATTCCCCTTGAAACAGGCAATCCCCTGCCGGTACAGGTTCAGCGAATCATTATCCAGCTCGTCCTTATCATAACCACCGTACCCTTGATTCTTGCTATTATCCACCGTTGTGATTAAAATGGTTTCCTGGCCGGCAATCCATTGGCATCACGATATACGGATGGCGGCCGTGGGGATGGCGCTTGAAGCTGGCTATCCGCACCGACAGGGTATCAACGTCAACCCTCAGAAGAAAATTTCCGGTGATCCCCAACCACTTTTCAGGTCGGATACCCATGCCCGATCTGCTGGCAGTCCAGATTCGGGCAGGAGTCTGAATGTCTTTTGAAATCTCGTGTCCGGTTTTTGTTGACTAGTGCAATGTGTTGGCATGAAGCTATACTATGTTTACCATACAAATCACCTCGTTATAATGATTCGATGTGATTTACCAAATTCCTTTTGGTTAATTTTTTAACAGTTTTATTTGCGAAGGGGGAGATGTCAGAAAGTCTGACTGAAAGGGTGCGTTGGATTATTAGCGTACTTCACCGGAGGAGTGGTGGGCTCTTCCTGATTATTTCCTAACTTTTTGTGCATTTGCCCTGTGTCCAAGTTTTAGTTTACCACTCCATTCCCTCCATTGCACATGCAAAAACCGCCCCACGATCAGGGCGGAAATCAGAATGCACCAATTTAGAAGGATGCAGAGGATATTTCATTCTTGAAAAGTGAAGAGGGTAGTTTTGGGGTAGTATGTTGACTGGCGGTTCAGAAATGCCTTGATTTTGCCTGACTTTTTGGGTGCGTTTATCTGGAAGTGACTTCCCCAAAGGGGAATTGCGGCAGTGATGAAGAAAATATTGACTCACCCCTTGACAAAACAACTTCCAGGAGAGGTTCTGTACTCCGTTCATTCATACACGCAAGACGCAATTTGCTTTTTATTTGTTTGCACCGTCCGCCGCATGTACCAGATGATCCAGCGTTTGCTCGGCCCGTTCCCGGATGCTTACCGTACCCACGCCGAAAACGGCGGTATGCAGCTTGTCCTGCACAGGCCTTGTCCATTCCGGGTCAATGGCGGAAGCGCCGTTTCGCATGCCCAGCACGGAGCCCACGGTGGCGCCGTTACAGTCCGTATCAAAGCCGGTTTCCACTGCCATACAGATGGATTTTCCATAGTCCCCGCCGCCATACAGCAGCGCTGCCGCCACGATCATGGCGTTGGCGACGGTGTGGCACCAATCGTGGCCAAGAAACTCATCAAACCGGCGATGAATCCCGGCAAACATCTCCTGCTGGGATACGCCGTTGCGCCAATTATTCACCACGGCCTCCACGGCCTCATACAGCCGCGAAGAGACGGGCGCCTGAGACAGCCCCGCTTCGATAATGGCCGGAATATCCTGTTCCACCGCCGCCTGGGCAATCATGGCTGCGGCAAACATTTCTCCGTAAATGCCGTTTTTCACATGAGAAATAGATGCATCCCGCCAGGCCATTTCAGCCGCCATGGCCGGGTCCCCCGGATTGATATAGCCGAAATAATCCCCGCGAATCTGCGCGCCGATCCATTCCCGGTAGGGGTTCTGAAACAGCGCCGTATTGGGCGGCTGATAGCCCTTGATGATATTGCAGTAAGCCACCCGTTCCGCCGTAAAATAGGCGCGCTTGGGCTGCAGATCAATCCAGCTCCGCGCCACATCCGCCGGCCGGAAATCCCGGCCGCAGCGACGCAGCAGCTCCTGCGCCAGCACCACATAGTTGGTGTCGTCGTCTGCCGGCATGCCGTCCACCCGGTCGGCCCAGCAGCAGTCTTCAAACGCGCCGTATTGTGCCTTCACTTCATCCTTAAAATCGGATGCAAGGATATAGCGGCGCATGGGCCAATTGCCCGTGGCCTTAAGAAACGGATGCAGCCGGTCGGTGCGCCAGCCCTCCACAGGCTTCCCCAGCAGGCAGCCGCAAACCCGGCCCAGCCATGCCCCATGGATTTTCTCCCGCAGCACGGCTTTCCCCGGCACAGGCTTTTTCTCCGGCTGCTTTTCCGGGCGAAGCGCCTGAATCTTGTCCAGCTCGGAGGGCTCGTTATAGGGATAATCCGCTCGCTGCGGCGCGGCCTGCACCAGATCAAACAGCACGTCCGCCAGCCGTGTTTTCGCTTGTCCCGCAGGAAGCGCGTCGACTGCCTGGAACAGCGTTTCCAGTTCAGCCAAAGCTTTGCCCTCGTCCATGCACTGACGATATTCCACCATCAATTCGCCATAGGCTTCGCAGGGATCCTGACTGGCATAATCCGGCTGAATCAGCGCATCCTGATGCAGCTCCTGCTTCATGCGCATGTCCTTGTCCAGCACCAGCGCATCCAGGCTCACGCGGAAGCATTGGGCCAGCCGAATCAGATTATCCAGCTCCGGCACGCCCGCGCCGCTTTCCCATTTCTGCACAGCCTGACGGGATACCCCCAGCTCTGCCGCCGTTTTTTCCTGGCTCCAGCCCTTTTCCTGCCGAAGCCGCGCCAGTTTTTTATGCAGTTCCATCTATTACGCCTCCTTTGGCATTTCACTGGCCCGATTATATCAAAAAAGCCGGACGCAAGGCAAGCGCGTCCGGGCAGCAGATTTTGCCACGATTTGTGGCAAACCGTTAAAACACAACCACCAGCAGCATCTTGAACTGCTCCTGGCCAAACACCGCATGGGGATGGCCTGCGGGCATCACGATGGATTCGCCGGTATGGAGAATAGACTCCTGACCATCAATGGTGATCCGGCCGGTGCCGTCCAGGCAGGTCACGAACGCATCACCGCCGGAGGAATGCGAGCTAATCTCCTCGCCCTTGTCAAAGGAAAAGAGGGTCACGCTGACGGCGTTATTCTGCACCAGCGTTTTGCTTACGATCTGGCCCGCCTGATAGGCCACCTGATCTTTGAGGGTCAGCACCTGCGCCTTGTCGATATTCTTCATAATGCCCATAGGTTCTGCTCCTATTACAATAAATTTGGACAGGAAAGCCGGGCAGCCAGTCCGGCTTTCTTTCCATCTCTTGCCTAAGCTACAATAAGGGGAGCAACTGGCTGACCATGTGCTCCTTGGGCTTCTTTCAAGTCAGGTCCGCTTCCAGGCGGACGCAGCGGCCCACGAACGTGAGCTCATGATAGTTTTTGATTTCGCTTTCGCAGCTATCCTCATAGCGCTGAAGCATGGCCTGGTAATCATTGAGTCGCTTCACCTTCCGCAGCACCCGGCCCTGGGACGTTTGCAGCAGCATAATCGCCCCATCCACCGCCGCCTGGGCCGGCACCACCAGCAGCAGATCTCCCCGCTGCACCCGGAACCCCCGCAGCTGATTATCCGGCGCCACAAAATAAAACACCTTGTCCGGCGCAGCGCCTTCGATTTTGCCGTTGGTAATAGGCAGCAGCCGATGATCCACTTCCTTCATCACCGCGTTATAAACCGGCACATGCTTAAGCACGCCGCTGAGCGCATCCAGCCAGATGGAGCCCTGCACCCCAGGGTCGGTCTCTGCCACAGCCTCGGCCTTGGGCGCTTTTTCGGCCTTGCGGCTCTCCGCTGTCTTGGCAATCTGGGGCACGGCAGACTGCAAATCCACCGTGGCGGCGATGTCATCCAGCGTGAAATCCGCCTCGGTATGCTCCTGCATGCCCATGGCCTTGAGAATGCGCCGTGCCTGATCATCGGCAATGATACGGGTTCCCTTCTCCACCTCCATCAGGTATTTATCGCTCACGCCGCATTTTCGGGCCACCTGCTTGTAGGTCAGGCCCTGACGTGTGCGTTCCAGACGAATCAAATCGCCCAATCTGCTCATGATACTTCCTCCTTGCTTTTTTCCGCGCGGAAGCGTCTGCCGTCCCGCGCCTTAATCAATAAAATCCACATCTCCCGGGAAAAGCGACACCTGCAAGTCCGGGTTTTCCTTCGCCGCGTCCAGCAGCACGGTCATCAATCCCGTCCATGCATCCCCCAGCTGCGCGGACGCCCTGGCGCATTGCTCAATGGAAAGCTGCGTGGCGGGCAGATCGGTGAGACAGTCGAAAAGCGCATCCAGGTTATGGCCGTAGTGATCCGGAAATGCCAGCGCACCGGCCAGCGCTTCGTGAGCCTGGCGGGCCGTTTGCCAGCCTGCCGCAGAAAGCAAAACCCGCTTCATGGTTTCATCTCCTCAAAGGATGCATAGTGATCGTCGGTATAATAAATCAGGCCGTCGCTGCTGAAAATGATACGTTTTTCGTTGCGGAAGGTTCCGTCAAAATCAATATCGCATTCATAGTATCGCCGTCCCTGCTTTGTGGGCAGCAGGCCCTCGTAGTTGCCAAAGGTGTCTCCGCCGATGCTTTTTCCGGGGGCCACCTTCCATAAGTTCCCCTGGCTGCTCACCCAGCCCAGCTTCCTGGCCTGCGCTTTGGTGATATAATTCTCCGGCAGCTCTCCGAACAGGCGCAGATAGGCCGCCACATGCTCCTTGTCCGAATAGCTTTCGCCTTTTACAACGAAGGGCGCTTCGGTGGCCGCCGGGCCGGGCGACGCTGTGGGCGCAGCAGACGGCGCTTCCCCATCCAGTTCAGCATACAGCAGCAGATACGTATCGTAGTCGATCTTACCGGTCGGGGATACATCCAGATCCTGCTGCAGCGCGCGAACTGCGTCCTCCAGTGCGCGGCTGAAATTGCCGTCTGCCTTTCCATCGTAATATCCCAAGCGCTGGAGCGCTTCCTGCATTTCCCGCACGGCCGCGCCGGAATTGCCTTTTTGCAGCATCTTAAATTCCTGGCGGGAAACGGGCTGATTATCTGCCCGGCCATTGGGAATCAGATAGCCAAAGATGCTGCCTGCAATCACCGCCAGCGCCAGCAACAGCATCAGAATGCGTTTCAGCGTGCTGGTTTGCTTTTCCTTTGGTTCCGGGCGCTGATGATCCTGCATCCGTTATTCCTCCTTTGCCACCCAGAGGGTGCGGTTTCCATAAATATCCACGATCAGTATCGCCGGCACGCCCCTGATCTGCGGCATTTGCAGCATGGACGGCAGCGCGGGCGTTTGCTTGCGCCGGGCCGCGCTGGCATGGCAGCGAAACTGACCACCTGCATAAAAGCCCGCCGACCACTGATCCACCGCGTCCAGCCCGCGGATTTCCCCGGCAGGCGGCGTGTAATCCAGCAGCGTCACATCATAAAAGGCAATGCCGGGATCCAGCCGCGCTTCCATTCGTGCGCCTTTTCCATCGCAGGGCGCAACAAAACGCATCGGCGTTTCCAGCAGGCGCTTGCGGATCACGCCCAGCGCCAGGGGGCTCACATCCCCAATCAGAAACCGTCTGCCATGCTGGGCTGCGGCCACCGCCGTAGTGCCCGATCCGCCAAACAGATCGCACACCAGATCGCCCGGCCGGGTGCTGCTGAGGATAATCCGGCTCAGCAGCGCCTGGGGCTTTTGGGTGTCGTAGCCGGTGCGCTGGGGATCCTTCTGCTGCAAATGGCTCACATCCGCCCATACGTCCCCGGGATACACCGGCTCGTCGTCGTAATAGGTATAGGTTTTCCCGCCGGACTGGATGGTGCGATAGGTGCGCCCGTTTTCATCCACGCAGCGGCGCATATGATTGCTGCGGTTTTCGCTGCGGGGCAGGGGCACGGCGGTAATATCAAAAAACTGCTTGCGGGTTTTACGATAAAACAGAATCACATCGTGCTTTCTGGAAAAGCGCTTCATGCTCCGGCCGCCGGATTGATACGCCCAGATGATCTCATTTACGAAATGCTGCTCGCCAAAGATCCGGTCGCACATGATGCGGGCATAAGCGCCCATGCGGCTGTCCAGATGCAGAAAAAAAGAGCCGGTATCGCCAAGCAACATGCGGGCGTTTTCCACCGCCGGGCGCAGCAGCGCCAGATAATCTTCCTTTGTGGCAAAGCGATCGCTGTATGCCGGCAGGGTCAGCGTATCCCGGCCCGTGGCCCAGCCCCGCTCGCCCACCCGCATCCGCAGGAAAAAATCCTCTCCCGTCATAAAGGGAGGATCCAGATAGACGCACTGTGCCTGGCCCGCAAAAGCGGAATAATCCCCCCGCGCATCCCGCAGCAGCACCTGGCCGCCCTCGCCGCTTCCGTGCAGTTCCTCCTGGCATGGCATTTGCACCCAAGGCATGATGAAATGCCCTCCCCTCTCAGAATTGCTTCAGCTTTTCGATGTAAGCGTCCAGCGCTTTCAAAAAGGCCGCATGCTCCGGGCAAGCGTACAGCAGCTTTCCCGTCGCCGTCACCGCCGCCACAAATTCCCGGCTCAATCCCGCTTTCCCGCCCGCCATCAGCGGGCAAACCGCCCAGGCGCGGTGATCCATTTTCGCGCCATTTTCCCTGGGCAGCATGGGAAAAAGCCGGCAGGCCAGCGGCCGATTCGCCCGGTTGCAGACGCCATCACAGGTCAGCAGCAATCCGCCTTCCGTCACGCTGTCATCCCGCGTAAGGGAAAAACCCTCTGGCAGCGGCGTATACAGTGCTTCCTCCCCCGGGAACAACAGCATGCCTCCCTGGCCGTCCTCATCGCTGAGGCAGCATGCGCCGCCGCAATAGCGGCCGCAATCCGTGCGCAGGGGCGTTACCTGCTCCAATAAATCCCGGGCCGCCATTACCGCTTCCAAGGCTTCCATGGGCGCGACCTCCCCATTCTTTTTCATTCTGTATTGTATCACGAATTTCCGGGATTGACAAGGCGGCTTTCCGGGGGTAAGATGGCTTTCAGAAGGGAGCGATGGCCATGAATTTTCCGTTGCCCGGGCCGGTTGCCCAGGCGCTTGACCGGCTGAACGATGCAGGATATGCCGCCTATGCCGTGGGCGGCTGCGTGCGGGATAGGGTGCTTGGCCTGACGCCCCACGATTACGATATCTGCACGTCCGCACGTCCCGGGCAAATGCAGCAGGTGTTTGCCGGGGAGCGCATCATTGAAACCGGCATCCGCCACGGAACGCTCACGGTGCTGCTATCCGGCATGCCGCTGGAAATCACCACCTTCCGGGTGGATGGGGCGTATCTGGATGGCCGGCATCCCCAGCAGGTACAGTTTACAGGCCGGGTAGAGGATGATCTGGCCCGGCGGGATTTCACCATCAACGCCATGGCTTATCATCCTGCCGAGGGGCTCATTGATCCCTTTGGCGGTCAGGCAGATTGCCGGGCGGGGATCATCCGCTGCGTAGGCGAGCCGCTGCGGCGCTTTGAAGAGGATGCGCTGCGGATTCTGCGTGCGCTGCGTTTTTCGGCGCGCTTGGGCTTTGCCATTGCGCCGGAAACGGAGCAGGCTATTTTTCTGCTTCATGAACGGCTTTCCTGCATCAGTCATGAACGCATTGCCGCCGAGCTGACCGGGCTGCTGGTGGCCCCTCATGCTTCCTCGCTGCTGGCGCAGTTTTCCCCGGTCATTTTCTTTTTGCTGCCGCCGCTGGATCAGCCCGCCTGGGATCGGACGCTGGCCACACTGCCGCTGCTGCCTGCCCAGCTGCCCTTGCGCCTGGCCGGGCTGATGCAGGGCTGCGACACGGATACGGCGCGGATGATGCTGCATATGCTTCGCCTGCCCAATCAACTGACGGATGATGTTGCCGGGCTGATTGCCTGGCAGTATGAACCGCTTGCCCGGGAAAAGATGCAATGGCTGCTGATGAAGCTGGGGCCGGAACAGGCCCGGCGGCTGGTCATTTTTCAGGAAGCCCTGCAAAAAGCGGCAGGAGATGCTTCTGCGCAGGATCGGGCGCAGGAACTTCTTCATCGTCTGGATACGCTGGAAGCCGAAAACGCCTGCTGTTCCCTGCGCCAATTGCAGCTCAGCGGCCGGGAGCTGGCAGCGCTGGGGTATCAGGGTCCCGCCATCGGAAGCATGCTTCATCAGCTTTTAGAGCAGGTAACGCTGGGACAACTGCCCAACGACCATGCCGTGCTCCTCGCCGCGGCACGAACCCATGCGCCCTGAATCACCTGCCTGCGCATAAAAAACGTCTGGGATGGAAAGCATCCATCCGCAGACGTTTTTATTTGCCAGGATTCGCCGCATAATTTCCGCAAGTTACCTGTCGTTGCAAAAAGCGAAGACGCCTTATTGCGCGGCGGGAATCATGCTCTGGGCAGTTTCCCAAGCCGTTTTCAGCTGGGGATCGGTCAGATCGCCCAAGTCAAAGTACACAGTCTTCAAGTCCTCGGGCATCTCGGCAATCACATCCGGCGTGATGCCGATCTTATGCACCTCTGCTCCGGAGGGCAGGAAATACTGGGCGTAGGTCATCTGGAAACCAGCTTCGTCGTTGTCCAGCCCGATCACAGTCTGCACGATGCCTTTGCCGAAGGTGGTCTGCCCCACCACAGTCGCCCGGCCCAGATCCTGCAGTCCGCCGGACAGAATCTCCGATGCGGACGCAGAGTTTTCATTCACCAGGAACACCAGCGGGATATCATCCTTGCCATCGGTCGTCTTGTAATCCTCCCGGTTGCCATAGCGATCCTGCGAATAGGCCAGGATGCCCTCATCCAGGAACAGATCGCCAATGGAGATGGCCGCGTCCACCCAGCCGCCGCCGTTATCCCGCAGGTCCACCACCAGCGCCTGCGCTCCCTGCGCCCGCAGCGCCGCCAGCGCATCGCTGAATTCCTTCTGGCTTTCCCCGGCAAATTCGTACATCAGGATATAGCCCACATGGTTGTCCAGCATGGTGTATTCAATGCGGTTCACATGAATTTGAGCGCGGGGAATACGGAAAGTGATGAATTCATCGCCGCGCTGCACCTCAATTTCCACTTCTTCGCCCACCTTGCCCCGCATCACGTTTACGGCGTTCTGCATGGTGTAGGCCGTCACCTCGATGTCCTCCACCCGCACCAGCAAATCGCCCTTGCGCAGGCCGGCCTGCTGAGCAGGGGTATCCCGGAATACCTGGGTAACCGTGACGGAATAATCCAGATAATTGCCCAGCAGCTGGATGCCGATGCCGGCATATTCGCCCTCGTCATCCTCCCAAAGCTCCTTCCATTCATCCTCATTATAATAGAAGGAATAGGGATCCTCCAAGCCATAGAGCAGCCCGCGGGTGGCATTTTCAATCAGCGCATCCACATCCGGCTCCTGATAATACCAGGCTTCCACGTATTGCAGAATCTCGTCCATCCGGGCATAGCGGCTCATCCGGTCGTATTCGTCCTGAGAGATAGTAACCGTTTTTCCCTTCTTGGTGAAATCGAACAGTCCCGCCGCCTGGCCGGTCAGCATCAGGCCCAGGGAAAGCACCACCAGAATGGCCAGCGCCGTCAGCACGCGTTTCTTCATATGTTTCCCTTTCCGGCGTCTTAACGCCCCTTTTTCGCTTTGGTTTTATTATTCCCGCATTTGCGCATTTCAAGCAGCATTTTGAAGGTCACCGCATCGTCAAACCGCCGCAGATCCAGCCCCACCTGCCGCTGCACCTTATCCAGCCGATACACCAGGGTGTTCCGGTGGATATACAGCTGCCGGGCGGTATCGGACAGGTTCAGATCCTTTTTGAAGAACATTTCGATGGTGTAGAGCATTTCTTCGCTGAACAGCCGTGCGGTGGAACGATTAAAGAGCAGGCTGTGATAATGTTCCGCCATTTCCGGAGGCAGATCGGATAAAAAGCGCTCCAGCATCATGGCACGATAGACATGCACCGTCTCATCCGGGGAGAAGGTGCGCCCAATCTCAATGGCACGCCGGGCCTGACGATAGGACGCATGAAGCTCGCCCACCCCATGGGCCACCTCGCCAATGCCGATGGTAACAGACAGCGCCGTCTCGCCCAGCAGCGTTTCCTGCACGGCGCAGGCCAGCTGCCGCAGCTCGTCTTCGTCCTCCATACTGCTGGTATCTTTAATGAAAGCAGCCGTATGCTTATCCATGGACACCAGCGTATCCCCATTGCCGCGGGGCAGAACCTCCTCCAGGATCTCATAAGCCGATCGCTGCTGCACCTGCACCATATGCATCAGCAGCACGCACCGGGGCAGATTGGCAGGGATATGATGCTCATCCGCCACGGCTTCCAGCTCGGCCAGAGAAAGCTCGTTTTGCAAAATCCGCTGATAGGCGTTGTTCAGATCATTGCCTGCAGCGCTGGCCGCAATGGCCGCGGAAATCATCGCATCGCACAGGGTAAACGCATCCCGGGCGACAGGCGTATCCTCCGTGGTAGCCATCAAAACCCAATCCTGGGAAGCAGCGCAGAGCTGATACAGCCGCCCTTCCTGATATACCGGCACGCCCTGCTGCACCAGCGGCGGCAGCGCAAAGCGAATATCCTCGTTGGGGATCAGGCTGTTTCCCTCCGTGTCCAGCAGGGAAATGGGCATATGCAGGCGGGTAATCACCTGCTGGAGCTGAAACAAAAGCTGATTATCCATTGCCAGGCTTCCTCCCTTAGATCATGCGCGGAAAACCCAAAGACACAATTGCGCCATACAATAATCCGATTTTCAGTATATCATAAATTGTCGTTTTCGTAAATGCTTTGGGTGGGCGAAAAATGTGATTTTACGTCTTTACAAGCGCCGGGATTTGCGATACATTATAGTAGGAAGAATATCCAATTTGAGGTTGAAAGCGCATGATTTACGCCATCTGCAATCCCACGGCAGGCAACGGCCGGGGCAGGAAAATCGGGCAGGAGATTGAAAAACGGCTGCTGGAGCAGCATTATGCCTGCCATCTGGAAATGACAAAGGCGCCGGGCCATGCCACAGAACTGGCCTATGCCGCCGCTCAAAGCGGGGCGGAAACGGTGTTGGCCATCGGCGGAGATGGTACGGCAGTTGAAGTTGCCCGTGGGCTGATCGGCACCCCTGCGGCGCTGGGGGTTATCCCCGCCGGTACGGGCAACGATTTTATCAAAACCCTGGGGTTGCCCAAGGACCCTCTGGCCGCGCTGGATTTTGTGCTGGCTCATCCGGCACGGGATACGGACGTGGGCGATGTGAACGGCCGGCTGTTTCTCAACGAAATCGGCACGGGATTTGACGTGACGGTGCTGGATTTTGCGCAGAAGGCCAAGCGCTTCTGCCGGGGGCTGCTGCCCTATCTTTACGGCGTAATCCGCACGCTGTTTCATTTCCGCGGCATTCAGCTGTCCTATGCCATGGATGGCGGAGAGATGGTCACCAAAGATGTGTTTGTGATCGCCGTGGCCAACGGCGGCGTGATTGGCGGCGGCATTCCCATCGCGCCGGAAGCACAGGCGGACGACGGGCTGCTGGACGTGGTGGTGGTGAACAAAATTTGTTCCCGAAACCTGCCTGCCCGGCTGATCGGCCTGATGCGGGGCAAAATTCTCTCCTTCCCCGAAGCCCAGTTCATCCGGGCGAAAAAGGTGTTTTTCTCTGCAGACAAAATGCGGGTGAATATCGACGGCGAGGTAACGGATGAAGCATCCGTGGAAGCCCGGCTGCTGCCCAAGGCGCTGCGGATTCACTGGTAAACAGCATATTCTATCATTCAAAAATGCCGGAGCATGCCTGTCAGGCTGTGCATCCGGCTTTTTTCTTTGTTTTTCTTTTTCAGGCTTTCACGATCACGCCTACGCCATCCGGAATTACCGTGACCCGCGCATTCGCGCCATGCTTTTCCAGCGCCTGAATCAGGGCGGTATCCACATCCGGCGCCCAGCGCATATGCATGCTTTCTACCAGCGTGCGGTTTTCCGGGCCGGTGACGAAATAGCACGCTGCCTTGCACAGCACCCGCGCCAGCATCTGCGCCTCCCATTGATCCATCCGCGTTTCCTCCGGCGGAATGCATTCAATATCCCGGGCCACCTGCTGCGGGCTTTCCCGCTGGGCAAACCAGCGATAGAAATCCGCGCCGCCCGCTCCGTCCCCCAGGGCGGCGCACATGATAATGGACCCGCCCGGGCAAACACAGGCTTCCGCCGCCGTCATCCCCTTCACAGCCTGATACACATTCTGATCCAGCGGATAACCGCCATTGGACGTGACCACGATTTCCGCTGGAACCGCCGCCACTTCGGTCAGCTGCCGGGACAGGGCGCATCCCGCCGCGTGCGCCTGCGCCAAATCCCCGGCCACGGCTGCGATTACCCGTTTATCGCCGTCAATGAGCACGTTCAGGATAAACGCCAGCTTCGCCTGCCGGGCGGCAAAAAGCATATCCTGATGGATGGGATTGCCTGCAAGACTGCCCTGCCGGGCCAGCGGGCTTTGAAGAAACCGGGCGTTGTGGTTATACAGCACCGTCCGTCTCGCCGCCACGCCGGGAAGGATGCTCTTGCGGCCTCCGGAAAAACCAGCGAAGAAATGAGGTTCAATGAACCCTTCCGCCACCACCAGCTCCGCCTGCGCCACCAGCCGATTCAGCCACAGCTCGCCGCCGGAGGGCAGCAGGCCAAAATAGGCCATTTCCTCCGTTTTTTCCGCCTGATGCACCACGATTTCTTCCCGCTCCACAATCGCATCCCCCAGCTTGACCCGCAACTCCGCTTCCGTGGTGGGGCGATGCATCCCCGTGGCGATGAGGATCACAATATGCGCATCCGGGCTGCCGCATCGCAGCTCGGCCAGCAGTGGCGGCATGGTCACCCGGCTGGGTACCGGCCGAGTATGGTCGCTGGTAATCACCAGAATCTCTCGCTTTCCCCTGGCCAGCTCCCGCAGGCGCAACGAACCAATGGGGTTTTCCAGTGCCTGCCGCACAAGCGTTTCCTGAGACAGGGAAGCTGCCGCAGGATGCCTGGGCGTAAGCACCGCCTGCAATTGCTCATCCGCCACATGCAGCGTTTGCGTTTCTTTCCCATAGGGAATTTGAATTGCTTTCATCCTTCCTTCTCCTTTCGGGGTTGGGGCGCGGCATGGGCTTCCTTCCATGCCTTGATCTGGGACAGCCGCCGGCCGTATTTTTCCTCCAGGCCCTGGCTGGTTGGCTGATAATAGGTTTTCCCCAGCAGGGAATCGGGCAGGCATTGGAGATTGGTGAGCTTGTCCGGCGCGTCATGGGCGTATTGATAACCCTCGCCATAATGCAGCTGCTGCATCAGCGCGGTGGGCGCATTGCGAATCGCCAGCGGAACCGGCTCGGCCAGCTGGGCCTGCGCATCCTTTTTCGCTGCCTCGTAGGCCATATACAGTGCGTTGGACTTGGGGGCCAGCGCCATATATACTACCGCCTGGGTCAGATGCACGTTGCATTCCGGCATGCCCAGAAAATGGCACGCCTGATAGGCGGAGACCGCCAGCTCCAGTGCCCGGGGATCAGCCATGCCCACATCCTCGCTGGCGAAGCGAATCACCCGCCGGGCCACATACAGCGGATCCTCCCCTGCCTCCAGCATCCGGGCCAGCCAGTAAACCGCCGCGTCAGGGTCTGAATTGCGCATGGACTTATGCAGGGCGGAAATGATGTTGTAATGCTCATCGCCCTTCTTATCATAAAGCAGCGACTTTTTGGAGATGCACTGCTCCAGTGTTTCCCGGGTCACAACCACGGTATCGCCCTGAACGTCACCATTGAGCACCACCATTTCCAGCGTGGACAGAGCCATGCGCGCATCGCCGTTGGCAAAGGCGGCGATCAGGGGCAGAATATCGGGCCCCATTTCAATCTTCTGGTTGCCAAAACCCTTGGGGCTTTCCAGGGCCCGGCGCAGCAGCTCGGCCACATCCTCTGCCGTCAGTGCCTGCAGCACAAACACCTTGCACCGGGACAAAAGCGCACTGTTGACCTCAAAGGACGGATTTTCCGTGGTCGCGCCGATGAGAATGATGCTGCCCTTTTCCACATAGGGAAGAAACGCATCCTGCTGTGCTTTGTTGAAACGATGAATTTCATCCACGAACAGAATCGTTTTTTCCCCAAATCGGCGGCTCTCCTCCGCTTCCTGCATCACGGCGCGAATCTCCTTGATGCCGCTGGTGACTGCGGAGAAATTGATGAATCGTGCTTTCGTCTGATTGGCGATGATATGCGCCAGCGTGGTTTTACCCACGCCCGGCGGCCCCCAGAAAATCATGGAGGAAAGGCGGTCGCTTTCAATCAGCCGGCGCAGCACCCTGTTTTTCCCCAGCAAATGCCGCTGGCCCACAAATTCCTCCAGCGTTTCCGGCCGCAGCCTGGCCGCCAAGGGCTGGGAAAGATCATCATCAAATAAAGAACGCTGCTCCATAAACGCCTCCAGCTTTCAGCCTTTTGTTCTTTATATTATAATGCCTGTCGCCCAATCCCGCAAGCGTTCCGGCTGCAATTCACATCTGTAAAACCCTACAAAGAAAGCGTCCAGAAAATCTGGGCGCAATGATCTCCCGGGCGCGTTTTCGGGCGATTTACGATTCATCTTCACCCTCAAAAACACTGGAACGACCGCCAAACTGGTTCAGCAAATCCTCCTTGAGCTTCGTGCAATCCGGCACCGGAACGCCTGCCTGGCCGCTGCGGTATTCCGATGGCGTCACGCCGGTAATCCGTTTGAACTCCTTGGCAAAATGGAACTGATCGCTGTAGCCCACCAACTCCGCCACCTCAGAAATGGGCTGTACGGTTTCCCGCAGCAGCGCGCAGGCGCGTTCAATGCGATACAGGATAATATATTTCTTTGTTGGAACGCCGATCACCTGCAGGAAAGAAGCGCTCAGATGCTTACGGCTGATCCCCAGGGACTTGGCCAGTTCATCCACCTTGGCCGTGCGATATTCGCCATTTTCAATATTATCAATGGCGAGGAGCACAAAATACATGCTGTTTTGCCGGCCATCCATTCCCGGACGGGTCGGATTTTGCTCCAGCAGATAAGAAAAAATCTCATACAGTCGCGCCATCATCATACAATACCGATTGGGCATCACCAGCGAGCGCTCATAAAGCGCCGTCAGCAGACGGCTGATTTCCCCCTCCGGATCATTCACAAACGGCTTGGACGCGTAAATATTAGCCCGGCTCAAATAGACGTCCACCAGATACCCGCCGAAATTGACCCATGTGACTGAAGCAGCTTGGGCCAAATCATTCACCAGCGTCAGCTTTTGTCCGGGAAAATGCACCACACCCTGCCCGCTGGTCAGCATCGCGCCGCCGCTGTCGCCGCTGAGATGAACGGATCCTTCATTCACCATCAGCAGGCCAAAGGTGTCATCGGAGAAATAAGGAAAGATATAATTCTGATGCATTTTCTGACAGCCGCATTGAAAAATATTCAGCGTCAGGTTCAGATGCGTACGTCCGGAAATCGCCACGGCGTGATTACGCTGAATTTGGGCTTGCATAGAATCAGCCTCCGCGGAGTTTTTTCAGCAGCGCCGGAAGCTCCGCCGGGCAGGTCACCGCATAGCGCGGAATCTCCAGCGGGTCATCGGGCGTATAGGAGTAATGGCGGCTCCATTGCATAAGGATGCTGGTGATGCCCAAGGCGTTGGCGCCGCGAATATCCCGCTTGATATTATTGCCAATCATCACAATCCGGGGAATATCCGCATCCGTCAGGGAAAGCTGTGCCATGGCCGTTTGGAACATGCGCGGATCCGGCTTGCATACGCCGACCAGTTCGGACACTGCCCATCCGTCAAACAGCTCTCGGACGCCATGCTGGCCATACACGTTTTCAAAGGATTCCGCCAGTCCATCCGCCACCAGCGCGACAGGATAGC
Organism: uncultured Clostridia bacterium; assembly: GCA_934630705.1. GTDB lineage: Bacteria > Bacillota > Clostridia > Christensenellales > Aristaeellaceae > RUG563. The sequence goes on from CAKTWP010000004.1 coordinate 52,318, forward strand.
CCGATGCCTTGAGCTGCAGCAGCATTTCTTTTGCGCCTGGAAGCATTTCGGCGCGCAGCACCACGTCGCGTGCATCCCGCACCTCAGTGTCCTCATTAATCAGCGTATCCCCGCTGTCGATAAACACAATCAGCTGCTTCATGGCCTTGCCTCCGCCGCTTCCTTTTTTCCCGCAGGAATAATGCCCTGAAGCTGCAGCTCCTCCGCCCGATGGCAGGCCACCAGCCGGCCCGGCGAAATCTCCCGCTGACGGGGCATTTCTTCCCGGCAGCGCTTCTGGCAGTAGCAGCAGCGGGGATGGAAGAAGCATCCGCTGGGCGGATTGACGGGATTGGGCACCTCCCCCTGCAATTCAATCCGCCGGTGCTGTGCCTTGGGATCAGCCACCAGCACGGCGGACAGCAGCGCCTCCGTATAGGGATGCAGCGGGTGAATATACAGTTCCCTGGCCGGGGAATACTCCACCATCTGTCCCAAATACATCACCCCAACCTTATCGGACAGATACTCAATCACCGACAGGTCATGACTGATAAACAGATAGGTAAGCCCCAAGTCCGCCTGCAGCTCCCGCAGCAAGGAAAGCACCTGGGCCTGCACTGAAACATCCAGTGCGCTGACCGCCTCATCGCATACCACGATCCGCGGCTTGAGCAGCAGCGCGCGGGCAATGCCGATGCGCTGGCGCTGACCCCCGGAGAAGGCGTGGGGATATCGCTTGAGATACGATGGATTCAGGCCCACTCTTTGGGCCATATTCTGCACCAGCCGCTCCATTTCCTCTTTTTTCATTTTCGGATAATTGGCTCGAAGGGGCTCGCAGAGAATTTCATAGACCGTCATCCGCGGATCCAGAGAAGAGTAAGGATCCTGAAAAATCAGCTGCACTTCCTTGCGCATGGCCTGCGCAGCGGCCTTATCCGCCGTATGGAAATTATATTCCTTGCCGTTGGCCGCAGTATACCACACATCCCCAGACGTGGGCGTATATGCCTTCACAATGCATCGGCCCAGCGTGGTTTTCCCGCAGCCGGACTCCCCCACGATGCCGATGGTTTCTCCCTGATTCACGGTAAAGGATACGTTGCTGACGGCGCGAATGGTGGTTTTCCCGTCAGTAAAAAACTTATTCAGCTGTTCCACCCGCAAAATCGTTTCGCTCATGGCTGCGCCTCCTTTCCAAAATGGCAGCAGGCTACAAGATGTCCCGGCGACGCTTCGACCATCGGCGGCTCCCCGGATGCACAGCAGGGCAGCGCTTCCTGGCAGCGTTCAAAGAATCCGCAGCGATCCGGCAGGTTCATGGCCAGCGGCACTACGCCGTCAATGGAGGCCAGCGCGCCCTTTTCGCCGCCGATCTTGTGCACCGCGTTCATCAATCCGCGGGTATAGGGGTGCAGCGGACGGGCAAAAATCTCCTCGGCGGATGCGTATTCCACAATCCGTCCCAGATACATCACCGCCACGTCGTCGCACATCCGGGCAACGGTACCAAGATCATGGGTGATATAAAGAATCGCCATGCCAAGATCGCCCTGCATTTCCTTCATCAGATCCAGAATCTGGGCCTGGATGGTCACATCCAGCGCCGTGGTGGGCTCATCGGCAATGAGCAGCCTGGGCTTGCATACCAGCGCCATGGCAATCAGCGCCCGCTGGAGCATGCCGCCGGAAAATTCATGGGGATACTGATCAAAACGCTTTTCCGGGTTGGCGATTCCAACCTTGCGCATGGTTTCAATGGCAATCTGCCGGGCGGCCTTTTTGCTCTTTGTAATATGCAGCAGCACTGCCTCGGCGACCTGATCGCCAATGGTAAACAGGGGGGAGAAGGCGCTCATGGGTTCCTGAAAGATCATGGAGATTTTTCTGCCGCGAATGGAGCGAATCTCCGGTCCATTGTCCGGCAGCGCCAGAATATCCTGTTCCCGCTCGCCATCGTCAAACAGAATCCTGCCTGTGGAGTGGCATTTGGGGTCGTTAATCCGCAGCAATTCCTTGCATGTCAGGCTTTTTCCGCAACCGGATTCGCCAACCAGTCCCAGCGTGCGCCCCGGATAAATCCTGAAATCCACGCCGCGAACGGGGGTCAGCGTGCCTTCGTCCAGCTGAATCTGAATGCGCAGATCGCGCACATCCACTATGGGCTTGCATGTGGTCATGAAGCGTTCCTCCTGTTATTTATAGGGATCGGCTGCATCCCGCAGGCCATCGCCCAGGAAATTAAAGGCAAGCACGGTCAGCATCACGTACAGCACGGGGATCAGCTTCCAGGGGCAATTGGCAATGTTCGCCACGCTTTGGCATTCCTGCAGCAGTACGCCCCAGCTGGTGGCCGGCGCGCGCATGCCCAGCCCCAAAAAGCTCATGGAGGTTTCGCCAATAATCATGCCGGGAATGCCAAGGGTAAGGCTGACGATCAGATAACTCATGAACCCGGGCACCAGATGCTTAAAGATGATTTTCCACGGCTTCACGCCCTGGAGCCGGGCCGCAAGCACATAATCCTCCTTCTTCAGCGACAGGAACTTGCTGCGCACGGTACGGGCCAGCCCCGGCCAGGAAAGGAAGGACATGATGATCGTGATCATGATATAGACCTGCGTAACCGGGATGCCCACAGGAATGGCGGCGGACAGCGCCATCCACAGCGGCAGCGTGGGAAAGGAGGTAATCACTTCTATCAGCCGCTGGATCACATTATCCACCCAGCCTCCATAATAGCCGGACACACCGCCGATAATCAGCGCCAGGAGGAAGGAGATGCCTGTGCCGATCAGCGGAACCGTCAGCGAAACCTGGCTGCCAAGCAATATCCGGGAAAACAGATCCCGTCCCAGTTTATCCCCGCCAAAGAGCATCACCCGAACCTGCTGACGGCTGGGCGTATCCGGAGACTGCGCCACGCCGAACAGGTGGAGATCGGTGGGAATCAGGCCCCAAAGCTTATATTCGCTTCCATGCACAAAGAAGGAGATGGGATAGGGCTTGGATTTGTCCTCCACAAAGGTCTTGTTTTCATATTCATCGTATACGCCCTTTACCCTGTATACAAACGGCCCGATAAGCTTGCCCTCATGCACGAAATGAATGCTGGAGGGCGGGGCATTGGCATAGGTGCTGGAATACTCCTCCAGCCCTTGAGGCGCTAAAAACTGGGCAAAGATCGCGCCGAAATACAGCACGCCCAGCAGCACGAAGCTGATAATCGCCAGCTTATGATGGCGCAGCTTCACGGCCATCAGCTTCCATTGGGAAGCCATATAGTAGCTTTCCTGCTTTTTGATTTCCTTGGCAATCTTCCGATCCACAATCATTTGTTGCCCACCTCCTGCACCTTGATGCGGGGATCCAGCACGCCCAGCAGCAGATCGGAAATCAGCGTACCCACCACAACCAGCACGGCGGAAATCAGCAGGATGCCCCCGGAAAGATACACATCCTGCTTCTTCAGCGCCGTCAGCAGCACGGGCCCCTGGGTTGGCAGCATCAGCACGATGGCCGTAATGGTGCTTCCGTTAAAGACCTTGGCAATCATGCCCGCCAGGCCGGATACAATGGGATTCAGTACGGCGCGCATCATATATTTATAGGTAATTGTACGCTCCGAAACGCCTTTGGCCCGGGCGCACAGAATATACGGCTTGCTCATTTCATCCAGCAGCTGAGCGCGCACGGAACGGATGAGCCCGCAGGTGCCGTTCAGGCCGATGACGATAATCGGGATAATCAGATGGGACAGGAAATAGCCGACCCCCGCCCAATCGCGGATGCCGCCCTCGGGAAACAGGCCCATCATGGGCGTGCCAAACCACACGAAGCTCAGATACATCAGCACAATAGCCACCAGAAACCCCGGCGCCGCCACGCCGATAAAGCCAATGAAGGTGACGATATAGTCCCCGACGGAGTATTGATGCTTGGCCGAATAAATGGCAATAGGAATGGAAACCAGATAGGTGAACGCCATGGTAACCAGGGAAATCATCATGGTAGCACCCAGGGTTTCGCCAATCACATCCAGCACCTTCTGGTGGGTATTGAAGGATGTGCCCCAGTCGCCGGAGAGAATGCCTTTCAGCCAATGAAAATACTGGACGAAAAACGGCTGGTCCAGGCCATACATTTGCCGCATCAAAGCGATATCCGCTTCCGTGACCACTTCGCCCTCCGCCACCATGTTGACCACCAGCTGATCCACGTAATCCCCTGGCGGAAGCTGGATCACGAAAAACACCACCAGCGTGATCAGCGCCAGGGTAACCAGTGCTGTCACCAGGCGCTTGAACACATAATTGCGCATGTGTATGCCCCCTTTTCGGGAAAATGAAAGCAGGAACGGGCCGGAGCGCCGGGCGTGCCTGACGCCCCGGCCCATGATGATGGGGTTTATTTGCCTTCCTTCCAGACCTGCTCAAAGTGAATCAGGCCGTTATAGCGGAATTCGTCCACGTTCACAATGGTTTCGGGCAGATTATGAAGCTGGTTGCTCACCAGCGCACGGGCGGGCAGATCGGCCAGATAACCCAGCACCCACACGTTCTTCTTGTGCAGATCGAAGATATCCTGCACCGCGGCAGCCACCGCTTCGTCACGATCCGCGCCGGCATAGTACTTGATGATTTCATAGTCCTCCACCAGCTTCAGAATGTCCCCCGTGGGTGCCACGCCGCCGTTGGCTTCACTCTTTCCATCCTCATACCATTTGCCGTATGCGCCGTACCAGGCACGGTAGTTCCGCATGGGCACCAATTCGTCGGGACGGATAACTGGGCTGGAGCACGACACGGTTTCAAAGCAGGCTTCATGGTCGTTGGCCAGTATGGTCACATTGATTTCCGTATCCACCTTTTCAGACAGCTTCACACCGATCTTTTCAAAGGCGGATTTAATGAGGGTGAAATAATCCCCTTCCTTGGAGATCTCCTTCACGGAGAAAATGATTTCCAGCTCCCGGTCGGTGCCCTTCATTTTGCGGAAGGTGCCCGCCTTGCGGTCCCAGGGCTCGGTCAGGCCGTCCAGCAGCTCATTGGCCTTGCTCACATCGTAATCGGTCCACTTATAATACCATGCTTCGTCATGGCCAAACCCGCCTGCAGGCACGGACGCCTGCGCCGGCTCGGCCTGCCCGTTGGACAGCGTGGCGGACAGCAGCTCCCGATCCACGCACAGCGACAGCGCCTGACGGAATTCCCCATTCTGGAACAGCGCACGCTTGTCGGCATCCTTCACCGTCTGGTTCAGCAGGAACGCGCCGCCAAAGGCCCAATTGGTCACCGCCTGCTTCATCACATGATGGGTCGCCTTGGTGGCATTTACGATGGTGGAATAGGCGTCCGTGGGCATCAAATAATAATCCAGCTCGCCCGCCATGGCCTTGAGCACCGCCTGATCCTGTTCGTTAATGATGTGCACCTTGATGCTGTCCAGGTACGGCAGCTGATTCCCCGCTTCGTCCGTCTTGAAGAAGTACGGATTCCGCACCAGCTCATATACCTCGCCCACCTTGTTCCAGTTGTCCTGGGTGGCGATGAAGGAGCGCACCTGGGGCACAATGTAGTAATCCCAATGGTAATAGCCAATCGCCTTGCCCATGGAGGAATACTTATCCCAGGACCGGCCGAAATCACGGTTCGCGTTCTCCAGCGCCTGCTCCTCGCTGATGAAGGGGAACGTTGGGTCATCGGTGACGCCGTCCTTCCGGGATACGTAGTGCTGATAGAAGTGCTTGGGCAGCACCATCCATTTGTTGTCCACGGCCGCGTCCGTGGGGAAGGTATACTTGGGAGCGGCAAAGGTCAGCGTGACCGTATACGTATCCACCTTCTCCATCTTGGCCCAGATGGACGCGCCGTCCTTCTTTACCTGGAAGCAGTTATAGGGCTTGGAGGTGAAGCAGTTATAATACCCCTCCCCGTCAGGCGACATCTGGGACCGGTCCGCATTCAGCGCCGGAACGGACATGTGATCGTAGTAGAACAGCAGGTCATCCGCCGTCAGCGGTTGGCCGTCGGACCACTTCATCCCCTTGCGCAGCTCGATGGTCCAGACGGTATAGTCCTCATTGGCATAGTAATTCTTGCAGATGTTGGGCTCCACCTCGCCGGACCCATCCTGCTTGAAGCGGAACATGCTCTGTTCCACATAGGGGCCCCACGTCCAGCGGCCGGAATCTCCCACGGTGATGTTCAGGCTGCCGCCATACTGGCCTATCCCCTCCACCACCGGCTCGATCATGATGTCCTCCTTCGCGGGCAGACGCTCCTCCAGGCCAGGCAGCTTGCCCTCGGCCACCTGCTGCGCCAGCATCGGCGCTTCCTGAAGAGCCGTTTCCTGCGCCAGCGCCGGCACGGACGACAGCATCAGAACGGCACAGAGCGCCAAGGCGATCCAACGTGTGCGATGTTTCATGGGATAACCTCCTTCTGTTTTGCGTTTTTTGTCTTTTTCGGCTGCGCGCATTTGTTTTTCGGCCTTATTCCTTATTTATTTTTCTCGAGCATTCGGGGCTTCGCCAGCCGTTTCAGACATGCAAACCCAACTTTCAGCTTTATAGTACTAATATTTAACCGCTATGTACATGAATAAAGAGGTCAATAATATGTGTTTTTGTTACATTCTGTATGTATAAAAAGCAACCGCTTTCATGCAGGCTTACATTGACAAACCATCCGCGGCATATTATGATGGTCTTGAAAACTTGCGCTTGTTTTCGTACTGACTTTGGATGTAAAAGGAGCGTTTACGATGAAGTTCAATATTGGCGAATGGGTAACCAAACCCGGCGTGACCAGCTATAACTGCGAGCAGATTCGTCAGGTTCGCCTGGAGGACGGGGGCACGCGGGTACATCTGTATGCCGTCAGCTATCGGGCGGATACCCGTGGGCTGGACGGCCCTTCTCTGGAATTGGACGTCACCTCCCCCCTGCCTGGCGTTCTGCGCATGCAGGCGGTGCATTTCAAAGGCGTGCGGCAAAAGCAGCCCCGCTTTCCGCTGGCCGATCAGTGTCTGCCCCTCAGCGTCACGCAGACGGAGAATCGGCTTGCCATCTCCTCTGGCGATCTGCGGCTGGAAATCACGCTGCGCCCCTGCACCATGCAGTATTTCTGGCAGGACAGGCCTCTGACCGCCATTGGCAGCCGTTTCGGTTCCACCATGCTCAGCTTCATCCAAACGCCGGACGGCCCCTTCATGCGGGGATGGCTGGATGTGGGCGTAGGCGAAAAGGTGTTTGGTCTGGGCGAGCATTTCACTGCGCTGGAGCGCAACGGCCAATCCATCGACATCTGGAATGAGGATGGCGGCACATCCTCCGAAATCGCATACAAAAATATCCCCTTCTATCTGACCAACCGGGGCTATGGGGTGCTGGTAAACGATCCCGGGCCGGTTTCCTTTGAGGTGTGCACAGAGGCGGTCACAAAGGTGCAGTTCAGCGTACCGGGCCAGAAGCTGGATTTTCTGGTGATTGGCGGCGGCGATATGAAGCAGGTGCTGCGAAACTACACCGCCCTGTCCGGCCGCCCCGCTCTTCCCCCGGCCTGGACCTTTGGGCTCTGGCTTTCCTCCTCCTTTACCACATCGTATGACGAAAACACCGTATCGTCCTTTGTGGACGGCATGGCCCAGCGGGGTATTCCTTTATCCGTATTCCATTTCGACTGCTTCTGGATGAAGGAAAATGAATGGTGCGGCTTTGAATGGGATGCGGACATGTTTCCGGACGTGGAGGGATTGCTTGGGCGATTCCATGAAAAGGGCCTGAAGATCTGCGTATGGATCAATCCATATCTGGGCCAGAAAAGCAAAACCTTTGACGAAGCCATGGAAAAGGGCTATCTTCTGTGCCGGGAGAATGGCGATGTATGGCAATGGGATCGCTGGCAGGCGGGCTGCGCGGTGGTGGACTTCACCAATCCGGAGGCGGTCGCCTGGTATAAGGGCAAGCTCAAAAGGCTGCTGCGCCAGGGCGTGGACTGCTTCAAGACCGACTTTGGCGAACGCATTCCCACCGATGTGAAATACTTTGACGGCAGCGATCCGATGCGTATGCATAATTACTATACGCTGCTGTATAACCGCATTGTGTTTGAAGCCATTCAGGAGGAGCGGGGCGACAGCGAAGCCTGCGTGTTCGCCCGGTCGGCCACGGTGGGCGGGCAGCAGTATCCCGTGCATTGGGGCGGAGACTGTAATTCCACCTATCCCTCCATGGCTGAATCCCTGCGGGGCGGGCTGAGCCTGGGGCTATGCGGCTTTGGATTCTGGAGCCACGATATGGGTGGCTTTGAGGGCACGGCCCCGGCGGATGTGTATAAGCGCTGGCTGGCCTTCGGACTGCTTTCCTCCCATTCCCGACTCCACGGCTCGGATTCCTATCGGGTGCCCTGGCTGTGCGGAGAGGAAGCGGTGGCGGTGTGCCGGTTCTTTGCAAAATGGAAGGCTCATCTCATGCCCTATCTTTATGGCCTGGCCGCGGAAGCCCACGAGCAGGGCATCCCCATGATGCGGGCCATGGCGCTGGAATTTCCCGGCGATCTGGGGGCCGAGGGCTGCGACCGGCAGTATATGCTGGGCGACGGGCTGCTGGTTGCCCCCGTCATGCGGGCGGACAATATCGGAGAATTCTATCTCCCGGACGGCGTTTGGACGCATCTGTTCACCGGCGAACGGATGGACGGCGGGCGCTGGTATCGCGCGGAATACGATTTCTTCTCCCTGCCCCTGTTCGTGCGGGAGAACACGCTGCTGCCGCTGGGCGATACGGACGCCACCCCGGACTACGCTTTTGAGCAAAACGTGACCCTGCGCCTTTACGCGCTGACGGATGCGGCGGAGCGCATCGTGAGAAATCGGCTGGGGCAGCCGGCCTTTTCCGTTCGGGCGGAGCGCAACGGAAATCAGGTTTCCATGCTGGTCGAGGGCAGCGCCGAGGGGCTGCAGATACAGCTCATGGGCGTTCAGACCGTGGACGCGCTTACAGGCGCGCAGGCCGTCCCCGCGCCAGAGGGGCTGCTGTTGACTGTCCGCGCTCAGGAGCTTCGCTTCTCGTTGCCTTCCTGATGCGTATCCCGGATTTTTCGGTCAAATACCTGTATTTCTGCATAGCGCAAAGTAGTATGTTATGGTATAATAACAGCAAAATGTACAAGGAGGATTCTTTCCATGAGCATTTCCCAGCTCCATACGCCTCTGGATTATGCCAAGGCCGCATGCGATACCCTGATGCGCAAATTTGCCCCCGCCAATCTGCCGCCGGTGGGCCGGTTTCATTATCATCAGGGCGTGTTCCTCTCCGGCATGCAAAAGACCTATCGGCTTTGCGGCGAACGCAAGTATTTTGATTACATCAAGGGCTGGGTGGATGCAATGATCGATGAAAACGGCTGCATCCGCCAGTACGACAAGGGCCAGATGGATGATATAATGCCGGGACTTTTGCTGTTTGACCTGTACAGGGAAACCAGCGATCCCCGATACAAAAAAGCCCTGGATCAACTGATGGACGACATGCTCCATTATCGCCGGGATCCCCAGGGCGGTTATTGGCATAAGAGCGATCTGAAGGATCAGATGTGGCTGGACGGGCTGTATATGGGCGGCCCTATCTGCGTGCGCTACGGGGCCGAATTCAATATGCCCGGCTGCTTTGACACTGCCATTTTCCAGGCCCTGCTGATGGAAAAGCGCACCCGGGATCCCAAGACCGGCCTGCTCTATCACGCCTGTGATTACAGCAGGGAAGCCCCCTGGGCTGATCCGGAAACGGGACGCTCCGCCGAATTCTGGGGCCGGGCCATGGGCTGGGTGCCGGTTGCGCTGCTGGATGAGCTGGACGACATCCCCAAGGAATATTTCCTGCGGGATCAGGTGGAACGGATGATCCGGGATCTGCTGATGGCGCTGCTGCCCCATCAGGATATGGAAACCGGGCTCTGGTATCAGGTGGTTAACCGCAGAGACGAAAAAGAAAACTGGCTGGAAACCAGCTGCACCTGTCTGTACGTGGCGGCATATTGCAAGGCCGTGCGTCTGGGGATGATGGACAAGGCCTATCTCCATGCCGCTCGGAAAGGCTATGAGGGCGTAATTCATCGGCTCAAGGAAAACGAGCAGGGGCTGATTATCGACGGCGTGTGCGTGGGCACGGGCGTTGGCGATCTGCAGCATTATTATCATCGTCCCACCAGCCAGAATGACCTTCATGGCGCAGGCGCGTTCATCCTGATGTGTCAGGAAGCGGCGCAGGTGCTGTAAGTAAAAAGGACTTTGCAGAAGAAGGCTTTTTTCGCTTCTTTTCCAAACCGATCGAGAAACGGTTTGCGTCCTGCTATCAAAAACGCCCCGGATGGGAGGAACTGCATCGTTCTTCCTCCATCCGGGGCGCATTTCTATTAGGAGCGCATCAGATCACACGCAGATATTTCTTGTTCAGCTTGCCTTCCCGGCCCAGGGCGATCAGCCGTTCATATCGGCCCACGGCGGTTTCCAGAATCTTTTCCCAGGGAACCGGGATCGTCTCCTTCGCGTTTTCGCCAATCTTCCGAGCCGCCTCAGGATCAGCCAGCACCTGGCGCATCACCCGCGCCAGATCCGCCGGGTCATTTTCGCACAGATAGCCGTTTTCGCCATTCTGGATGATTTCCGCAGCGCTGCTGCCGCGAACCAGCACAGATGGCGTGCCCATCACTGCCGCTTCCCGCACCACCATGGGCGCGTTATCATACAGCGAGGGGAACGCGAACAGGGACGCCCGGGCATAGAGCCCATCCAGCAGCCGGGAATCAGTAATATGTCCGGCCAGATGGGTGCAGTCTGCCAGCCCCAGATCATGTATCTTCTGCTCGATTTCCTTGAGATCCGGCCCCTGGCCCGCCAGCACCAGCTGGAATCGCGTGCCCTGCGCATGAAGCTGCGCGCAGGCTTCCAGCACGGTCAGAATATTCTTTTTCCAGTTCATCTGGCCCACAAACAGAATCATGGGATCCCGGCCCAGGCCCCAGCGCCGCTCCGCGTCCGCCATTGCGTCGGCGTCCGCCTGGCGGATCATCACGCCGTTTGGCATCACCTGAATATCGCCTTCATAGCCGTATTCATGGAGCACATCCGCCGTAGCCTGGCCCACAGCCCAGACCTCATCGCAGCGGTCATAAAAATCCACCACAAACTTCACGCCCACCCTGGCCAGCTTTTCGGACTTGGTGGCCTTCAGAAAATCATCATAATACTTGGAATGGAAGGTGCCCACCAGCGGAAGCTTGCGCAGGGAAGCCAGCCGCAGCGCCTCCGAGCCGGAGGTAAACGGGCTGTGGGCATGGACGATGTCCAGCGGAATCATCCGCATCCGCTTACGATAATGGGGATCCATGGGGGCCTCCCCCTGTTTATACTGCTTCATGCCGGGAAGGGACATGGCCTGGAAATCCACAAGCTCAAAGGGGTATCCCCCCCGATAACCGGTATCATACATCGGCGAAACCACCGTCACCTGATGGCCCATATGGCAAAGGGTATCCGCATACGCCAGAGCAACCCGGCCTACGCCGTCTACCACCGGAAGAAACGTATCGGTAAACTGACCGATTCTCAGCATGCAATCGCCTCCTTCTTTTTGTATTATCGCACAGAAAGGCGCAAAAAGCAATGTGAAAAACGTTTATCCCGCGTCAAGGATGCGTCCGCGCGTCAAATCACTGCGTTTTTGACAAGCTCCATGCAGGATGAAAGGGTGCAATTAAAAAACGAATGGTTTTTAATGGCTTCATGTACAAAATGGTGCCATTAATGATATTTACGGATGATAATTTTTGTTTATAATGAAAATGTCAATTTGTTATGGTTCTCTTCAATAAGCTGTCACGATAAGACGTTTTCAACATTTCACATCCCTCGGTTTTGTACGTTATATAACTTCCATTCATTAATTTCCATCATTTAAAAAGGAGAAATTGAATATGCTCACCGTGCGTCAGGAATGGCTTGATCGCCTGATAACCATCGTTGGCAATGTGATTGACAATCTGTCCGAGGGAAAGCTGAAGGAGCAGCTCCCCTTGGATTTCCATGCAGAACGGGCAGCTTTTGCTCCGCTGGAGGCATTCGGGCGCTGCATGCTGGGCCTTGCGCCATGGTTGGAGGCGGACAGCGCCGCGCTGGAAATTCGGGAGCGCGTCTTGCAAGCAAATTGGCGGGAAAAGGTTCTGCTGTGTATGGACAAAGCGACCGACCCTGCCTCGCCGGACTTCATGAACTTTCATGCCGGCCATCAGCCGCTGGTGGACGCGGCATTTCTGGCTCACGCCATTCTGCGCGCTCCCAAGGCGCTGGGCGCATCCATGCCGGAAAAGACCCGCCGCCAGCTGGCTGCCGCCCTGCGCTCCTCCCGCATCATCTCCCCCGGAAGCACAAACTGGCTTTTTTTCTCCGCCATGGTGGAGGCCGGGCTGTTCATGCTGGGCGAGGAATATGATATGCTCCGGGTGCTCTATGCGCTGCGCAGCTTCCGCAGCTGGTACAAGGGCGACGGCATGTACGGCGACGGGCCGTTCTTTCATTTTGATTATTACAACAGCTTTGTCATCCACCCCATGTATGTGGATCTTGTAAAGCTGCTGGCGGACGAGCACCACGAAATCAGGGCCATGCGGACGGAGGTGAACGCCCGCGCCGCCCGCTACGCCTCCATTCTGGAGCGCATGATCGGGCCGGAGGGCAGCTATCCTGTGGTGGGGCGCTCTATCTGCTATCGCTTCGGCGTGTTCCAAATGCTCTCTCAGGCTGCTCTGGAGCACATGCTGGAGCCGCATCTCACCCCTGCCGGCGTACGCTGCGGGCTGACCGCCGTTATCCGCCGGGTAATGAGCGCACCGGGCATGTTCGATGCTGCCGGCTGGCTGCTGCCCGGCGTATATGGCCATCAGCCGGAGCTGGCGGAGGAATACATCAATATCGGCAGCCTGTATCTGTGCAGCGCGGTTTTCCTGCCTCTGGGTCTTTCTCCTGCCAACCCCTTTTGGGCTGCTGCGGACGAGGGCTGGACAGGCCGCAAGGTATGGGCCGGCGAGCACATCACGATCGACCACGCCGAGGATTGACGCTCCAGGGCGTTTTCCTTAAGGGGGGCATGAACAAGGCTCCTTATTATCAGGCGCCGGGGCGGCTGTCTTGCGCTGAGCTGACCGGATTTGTCCGCTCCCCAAAACGCCGCGGAAAAGAGAAGCTGACGCTTTATCGCATGCAGCGTCCGAACCGGCTGCCTATGGCCATATGTGTTATATGCGATCCATGCTGCCACGGTATTTGCAGGCAGACCGGGTCAAATCCTGCGTGGAGCATGGAGGCCGACTGGCGAGGAATCTAATGCCTGGAGGCCGGTTCCGGATGGAAAGGAGAGAAATGGCCTAAAACGGATGTGGTTCCCCGGCAGGGCATGGCATGCGCAGGCCTTGCCGTTTGTCCGGGGTTCAGCATAAACAGCGTCGGCTCTGCCGGCAGCACAAGAAGAGGAGGGTACTACATGAAAAAGCTCCCCCGTTGCCTGTCTCTGCTGATTGCTCTGGCAATGCTGTTGCCCATGTTTGGCGCAGCGGCGTTTGCTGAAGAACGACCGACCTTGAAAGTCGCGCTGTCAACCTCCGCCATGGTGACCGACTATAAGGACAACTACCTCACAAAATACCTGGAGGATAAGCTGGGCATCGAAATCGTGCTTTACATGCTGCCCGTCGAAGCGGACGACACCAGCACCAAGATCGCCCTGATGGCCACCAGCGAAGAAGATCTGCCGGATGTGTTCGTGATAGACGGCTTTCTGAACGATGAGATGATTCTGGCTTATGGCGAATCAGGTCTGTTCAAGGAGCTGGATGCGTACATCAAGGATCCTGAAAAGATGCCTAACTACTGCGCCATTCCTGATGAGGATCGCAGCTTCATGACCATGGCCTCCACCCAGGCCAACGGCCATGTGTACAGCCTTGCCTCCTACGAGCCCGAAACCTGGAACATGACTCCCTATCGCATGTTCATCAACAGGACCTGGCTGGATGCCCTGAACCTAGCCGTGCCCACCACGACCGAGGAGCTCAAGCAGGTGCTCATCGCCTTCCGGGATGGAGATCCCAACGGCAATGGCATCCAGGATGAGATCGGCGTGTATGGCCAGGCCAGCGGCGGCTACGGCCAGAACGTCACCGTTCCGCTTATGAATGCGTTCCTGTACTGGAACGGCAACGCTATCAACACCGGCCTGGCCCTGTCTGAGGAGGACTACGAAACCGTGATCGCGCCCTACACCACAGAGGCCTGGCGCGAAGGCCTGCGTTACCTCCACGACCTGTACGCCGAAGGGCTCCTCTCTGCAGACACCTTCACCGACGATAACAATACATACAAGGCTGTGCTTAATCAGGATGTGCAGATCGTCGGCATGACCTCCTCCGGTTCCCTTTCCTCCTGGCCCTCTGTTGCCACAAATCCCGCCTTTGCGCAGATGCAGCTGATTGCTCCTCTCTCCGGCCCTCAGGGCGTGAACTATACGCCTTTCCTCGAAATCTGGCCAACCCAGGAGCTGATGATCTGCGATTCCACCGAGAAGCTGGATCTGGCCCTCCGGTTTGCTGATGAATTCTACAGCTTTGACACGTCCATGGTCGTGCGCTTTGGTGAAGAAAACGTAGACTGGAGCCGTGATCCCGCGCTGCTGGAGGGCCAGAGCAATGCGTATTTGGAAGTTGGCCTGACCGATAGAATTTCCTATCTGGTCATCACCAACATCTGGGCGGCCAACCAGAACAAGACCTGGCGCAACCACGGCCCCCGTTACATGGGCATCAAGGACTTCCTGCAGGTATACGATTACTCCACAGGCGAAAAGTACGATCCCGAAAACCCCATCTATCTCAACGGCAAGTGCTACGAAATGTACTATTTCAACAAGCCCCAAAAGCTGTTGCCTAAGCTCAAATTCACCGCCGATGAAACCGAAGCGCTGATTGACATCAAGCCGAATGTCCATTCCTATGTGAGGCAGGCGCTGGCGGAATTCACCACCGGTACCCGCGATATCGAAACCGGCTGGGAGAAATATCTGGCCGAGCTGGACGATATGGGGCTGCAGCAGCTGATTTCCATCAGCCAGGACGCTTATAACCGCATCAGATAATATAACTGCCTGATCCCTCAGGCGAAATGCAAAAGCAGGCCGGGCAGCGACGAAGGCTGCTGCCCGGTTTTTTCCATCATGTGTTTCATGTCCCATAATCAGAAAAAGGAGGGAGATCAATGACTGCAAAAGCGGTCTCGGCTCATAGCGCTGGCAATGCCAGTCTCGGCAGGCGGATTTTTGCGCGCTGGCAGCTGTATCTGCTGCTGCTTCTGCCCATTGCATGGCTTATCACGTTTGCTTACATTCCGATGGGCGGTCTGGTGCTTGCATTCAAAACGTACAAGCCAAACCTCGGCGTATGGGGCAGCCCGTGGGTCGGCATGAAGAATTTCAACGTTTTCCTCTCTTCCTACAAATTCTCCATGGTTCTGCGCAATACCCTGACCATTTCTCTCTATGCCCTGTTTATCGGCTTCCCCATTCCCATTATCTTTGCCCTCCTGCTCAATACGATGCCTGGACGCAGGTATAAAAAGATCATTCAGACCGTGACCTACATTCCCTACTTTTTTTCCACGGTGGTTATGGTAGGCATTTTGTATCAGCTGATCGACCCTCGCAACGGCCTGTATGGCACCCTGGGCAAGCTGCTTACGGGCACAACCCCCGCCAACCTGCTGGCGCGCGGAGAAAACTTCAAGCATCTGTATGTATGGAGCGGCGTGTGGCAATCCACCGGTTACAGCGCCATCATTTACATTGCCGCCCTGTCCAACGCGGATCCATTTTTGCATGAAGCCGCCATGATCGATGGCGCAAGCCGTTTTCAGCGTGTTTTGCATATTGATATCCCCTGTATTCTGCCTACTGTGTCCATTATGCTGGTGCTGGCGGTAGGCAACATCATGAAGGTGGGCCACGAAAAAGTCCTGCTGATGCAGAACGATTTGAATAAGAACTATTCGGAAATCATTTCCACGTATTCCTACAAGGTGGGTCTGGCCAGCGGCGTACCCAATTTCGCCCAGTCCACCGCAATCGGGCTGTTCAATTCCGTTATCAACTTCATCCTGCTGGTGATCGCCAACTTTAGTAGCAAAAAGCTTAATGGCAGCGGCATTTTTTAAGGAGGAGGATGGAATGGATCGTTTTAAGAATTATAGTGCTTGCGACAAGGCTTTTCTTGTCGTCGTCATCCTGGTTTTGACCCTGTTTTTCATTACTGTGCTGTATCCCTGCATTTTCGTTGTCAGCGCCTCCTTCTCCTCGGGCACGGCGGTGCAGTCGGGCCGTGTGGTGCTCTTCCCTGTGGATCCGACCCTGGAAGGCTATAAAACGGTGCTCAATACGCCTACGGTCTGGGTGGGCTACCGCAACTCCATCTTTTATACCGTGGTGGGCACGCTCATCAATCTGGCGCTGACAATGACTGCGGCATACTGTCTCTCCCGTAAGGATCTGCCGGGCTGCAATTTCATTATGCTGGCCTTCACGTTCACCATGTTCTTCTCCGGCGGCATCATTCCCATGTATATTCAGGTGAGGAATCTCAAGCTGCTCAACACGATGTGGTCGCTGATCCTTCCAGGCGCAATCAGCGTGTATAATTTGATCGTGGCGCGAACCTTTATCGTCAGCTCCATTCCCGGTGAGCTGCTGGAGGCTTCGCAAATCGATGGCTGCTCGGATGTGCGCTATTACCTGAGCATTGTGCTCCCGCTATCCGGCGCAATCATCGCCGTAGAGGCGCTATTCTATGCTGTGGGCCATTGGAACGCTTACTTCAACGCCATGATTTATTTATCCAAACGGAGCCTTTATCCGCTGACGCTGTATCTGCGCGAGATCCTTATGGCCAGCAATATTGATCCGTCTACCGTCACCGATCCCGAGCTCCAGGCGCGCCTGATTGATATGGTTGGCATTATCAAGTATGCGTTGATCGTGGTTGCCGTGGTGCCGGTGCTGCTGTTCTATCCCTTCGTGCAGAAATATTTTGTCAAGGGCGTGATGATCGGCTCTGTCAAGGGCTAAGCCTCAGGGCTTTATGCGGAAAAATAAGCACAAAAGCCACCCGTCGAAGCAGTTTTCTGTTTCTGCCTGGGGGCTTTTTATATAGACCTTTCAAAAAGGCAACCGTGAAGCAATGATGCCGCCACCTGCGGATGAAAAATGAAGGACTGGCCGCCCTTCACTACATCCCGCCTTGCATGTATAAACTTTTTTGACAGTCTGATGACGCGACTTTCATGAAGAACCGCCCCGTATAACAATATAAATACAAACATTTTTTTCAGATAATCCATTTCTTCTTATTTTTAGGTCAATTCGTGTGGATTGTTATAATATGCGAGGTGAAATTGGCGTATGATCAGTTAAAAAAGCGTTTTCGCAAGAAATATAGTATAAAACGCAAAGATATTGCTTTTTTGCTTGTATTATAATAAAGAAACTAAAAATCTGTAAGGAGATGACCCCTGTGAAAAAGATGTGGAAGTATTTTTCAATGCTGGTGGCGCTTTGCCTGATGCTTTCCTGTATCGGCATTGCAACTGCCGCTGAGACAGAGCCGCTGAAGCTGACCGTCTGGTGCTGGTCGCCCAATGACGAATTGCTTGAAACCGGCGCTGCAATGTTTCAGAGCGCAGCCCTGGGCAACGTGGAATTGGAAACGACCGTGATGGCGCTGGCTGACGTCCGCACAAAAATTGCGACGATCACAAGCTCCGGCGATTTGACCCAGCTTCCCGATATGATCCTGATGCAGGACAGCTCCATTCCCATGATGGTTCATGCGTATGGCGAAGCCTTCCTGCCGCTGTCCGACTACGGCATCGATACGTCCACCCTCGATCATGCGAAAATTGCATGGGATACCTTCGACAACCGGCTATGGGGAATTCCCTTTGACTCCAGCGTCGGCGTCGTGTGCTATCGCACCGATTATCTGGCCGAAGCCGGATATACCATTGATGATATGAACGATATCTCCTGGGAAGAATTCCGCAAGATCGCCGGCGCAGTGCTTGAAAAGACGGGACATCCGCTGCTGTCCACTTCCAATGACACCACCATGCTGACCATGATGCTCATGTCTGCGGGCGGTAGCCTTTTTAACGCGGATGGAACGCCCAATCTCAGCCAGAATGAGAAGCTTAAGGCTGTTATTGCCGAGTATCAAGCGCTGGTCGAAAGCGGAACCCTCAAGGTGGTTAACAACTGGGACGAATACATGAGCTCCATCAACTCTGGCTCCTGCGGCGGCACCATGAACGGCATGTGGATCATGAACTCCTGCATGCAGGCGCCCGATCAGTCTGGTAATTGGGGTGTGGCAAACATTCCCGCCGTTTCCGGGGTGGAGGGTGCGTCCAACTATGCCTCCAGCGGCGGAAGCAGCTGGATGATCACCGCCAACTGCAAGGAGCCTGAAAAGGCCGTTGCTTTCCTGATGACGCTGATGGGCGGCGAACTGAGCGATTCCTTTTACGCAAGTATTCTGACCGCCTCCAACTACATTTCCGCCTATTTGCCCACTGCCGCTAATTCGAGCGTGTACGGCGTGGAAAGCGAGTTTTTCGGCGGGCAGAAGGTGTATGAGGTGCTGGGCTCCTATGTAGAGAAGATGCCTGTGTGCAATACCAGCTATGTCTATGATGAAACGCAGGATGCGCTGGCCGTTGCGCTGAGCAATATCCTTGGCGGAGCAAACATGCAGGCGGAGCTGGATGCGGCGCAAAGCACCGTGGATTTCCTGATGTACTGACCTTTCGACACATCCGAAGCAGCCGTCTTCTCCACAGACGGCTGCTTTGGCCATGAGGGTATAAGATGAAACTCACGTATTCAAAAAAGCTGCGGCTTACCGGCTGGTTGTTTATCCTCCCATCCGTTCTTCTGGTATTTGTAATGAGTTTCTACACCATCTCGCAGGCATTTTTAACTTCCTTCCAAAGCGGGACAGGCAGCCGAATGACCTATGCTGGGCTAAAAAACTATGCGCGAATCCTGGTTGATCCCACGCTGCGGACGGCCATCGGCAATACGCTGATTTACATGATTCAGATTCCGATCATGCTGGGGCTGGCGCTGATGTTTGCGCAGGTGATTGGCAGCCGCTTTTTGAAATGCAGCGCTTTTTTCCGCACAATGCTCTTTCTCCCCTGCGCAATGGCCTCCGTTTCCTATTCGCTCGTCTTTCGCATTCTGTTTGCCACGGATGGCTTCATTAACAGCCTGCTGAACGCCCTTGGCGCAGCATCCGTGAATTTCTTTGGGAACGCAGGCAGCGCAAGAGCCGTTATTATGACGGCGCTTGTCTGGCGCTGGACAGGATACAATATGGTGTTTCTTTCCGCAGCCATGCAGAACGTGGACGCCAGCATCTATGAGGCCGCCTCTATCGACGGGGCAAACGGCTTCCAGCGATATTTTCGGGTTACGCTGCCGTTGCTTCGGCCGACCCTTCTCCTGCTCACCATTATGACCGTCAGCGGCACCATCCAGCTTTTCGATGAGTCCGTTAACCTGACCGGAGGCGGACCAGCAAACGGAACGCTGTCCATTTCGCATTATATCTACAATCTGGCGTTCAAATACTCGCCCAACTTTGGCTATGCAACGGCAATATCGTTTGTGGTGTTCGCGGCGATTGCTCTGCTGACGCTCCTGCAGATGAAGGTTGGTGATAAGCGTGAATAAGCTACGAAAAGCAGGACTGCACCTGTTTATGCTGCTATCCGTGGTTCTGTTTACATTTCCGATTTACTGGATGTTCGCTTCCGCTACCAACAGCACGGGAGAAATCGTGGTAGGCAAGCTCACCCTTGGCACGCATCTATCGGAGAATTTTGAAAACCTGACGGCGGCAAAGAATATTGGGCGGGCCATGTATAATTCCATGCGCAACACGCTGCTGTCCGCTTTCCTGTCTCTGCTTGTCAGCTCCATCGCAGGCTATGGGTTCGAGGTTTATCATGATCGCTGGAAGGACAGGCTTATGAACATCATTCTGCTGTCCATGCTGATTCCCGGCATTTCCACAACGATCCCATTGTATAAGATGATTGCTTCCTGGAAGCTGTTGAACACATGGATGGGCTTTGTGCTGCCGGGCATTGCATCGGTCTTTCTGATCATGCTTTTCCGCCAGAGCGCCAGATCGTTTCCAAAGGATATTATTGAAGCGGCGCGAATGGACGGCCTGTCGGAGCTGGGCATTTTCTTTCGGATGTTTGTGCCGGTCATGGCGCCCACCTATGTGGCTGCGCTTACAATCAGCTTCATGAATGCATGGAACAG
Organism: uncultured Clostridia bacterium; assembly: GCA_934630705.1. GTDB lineage: Bacteria > Bacillota > Clostridia > Christensenellales > Aristaeellaceae > RUG563. The sequence continues at coordinate 72,728 of CAKTWP010000004.1, forward strand.
TTATCTGTGGCCCAGCATCATCATGATGAGCAATGATTCGGTCACCATGCCTCTCCTGCTTGCCAATTTGATGAGCGGCTATACCCAGGATTATGGCATGATCCTGCTTGCCGTTTCTATTTGCACCATTCCGACACTGCTGATTTTTGCCTGCCTGCAAAAGAGCTTTGCCTCGGGAATTACCGGCGCAGTGAAATAAAGAACGTGCCAGGATTCAGCTGCAAAGGAGCGCGAATGAAAAATCTGGATTATCTGGTGGAATGCAATTTTACCTACAGAATGGATACGCTTGATCCCAGGTATACGTGCCATGAAAAATATGAGCTGTTTCTGCTGCTGGATGGAAACGTGAGCATGCTGATCAATTCTGAGCGTTATCCGCTCAGGCGCGGCTCTCTGGTGCTTCTTGCCTGCGATGACTGGCACATCTCTATCAACGAATCCAATCAGCCCTACAATCGCATAACCATGCATTTTGATCCCAGTATCATTCAGATGTTCAATACAGAGCGTTCCAATCTGCTGGAGTGCTTTGCACGCATGAAAAAAGAGCATAAATACATCATTCAGATTGCGGAGGATGAAATCGAGCGGTATCAGAATAATGCCAGGCAGATCGCCGTGCTATGGGGAAGCACCCGATTCGGAGATGACCTGACCGCAATTTCGCTGCTCATTCAGCACCTGATCTTCATCAACAAAATTTACCGGCGTGAAACCGGGATGACGCCCTTAAGCCTGTCCCCTACGGTGCATCTGATTGTCAAATACATTGACAGCCATATTGAACAGCCGCTGTCCATCAGTGAGCTGGCGGCGGAATTTCGCTATTCCAAATCGCATATCAGCATGCTATTTTCAAAAGAGATGGGCATTCCCCTTCATCGATACGTTCTTGTAAGAAAAATTCTATATGCAAAAAAGCTGCTGATGGAGGGGCAAAGCGTGGAAAGCGTCTGCGCCAATTCCGGCTTCGATGATTACTGTAACTTTATCCGAACCTTCAAAAGCATCGTGGGCACTGCGCCAAAGCAATGGCAAAGCCGACTTAAGGAAAAGGAGAAAAACATATGACCGTTCATGAAATGCTGCGTGAGCGGAATCTGCCGCCCTTGCTTGAGAGCGAGGACGGCAAAAGAACAGACAAGGACAAGTGGATACGCAGACGTGAGGAGCTTCTGGGGATTCTGCGCCGGAATTTTCTTGGTAACTGGCCCGAGAACGTAAAAATCTCGTTTGAAGCGCAAGGCGAGGATTGTGACGACTGCGGAGGCAAGGGCATCCGCAGGCAGATTCGCGCAAGCCTTAGCCGCGGCGGCAAAGCGACATGCTTTCCTTTTTTCGTAGCAATCCCCAAGAATATTCACCGGCTGGTTCCTGTGTTTGTCCATCTGCATTTCCCCAATGAGGCGGCATGCGGCATGCGTGAGGAATTGCTTGATCGCGGTTACGCGATAGCGTCCGTCTGCTATGAGGAGATTGAAAAGGATGATAGTCGCCCGGCCGTTTCCTGTATGGCGGATTTATTGGATGACACGGGGAGCAGCCGCTGGGGAAAAATCGGAGAATGGGCTTTCGCAGGACATTGTGTGGCGGACTATCTGCAGACGTTACCGGCAATCGATGCGCAGCGCATGGCTGTCATTGGCCATTCCAGATTGGGATTGACGTCACTATGGTGCGGCGCAAATGACCCCCGTTTTTCTTTAACGGTCGGTATCAATGCCGGGAGTCTGTATCGCGGCTCTGAATGCGAGCAGTTTTCAGATTTAATGCGGGCATATACGCGCTATTGGTTCTGCCCGGCTTTCTTTGATGGACGCAGGGACGCCTCTGACCTGCCGTTTGACATGCACTTTTTACTCAGCCTGATCGCGCCGCGGCATCTGCTCCTGGTTGGCGCGTCTCGGGATCGCTGGGCTTCTCCCCATTCAATGATGCTGGCGGCACAGGCTGCAAATCCAGCCTTTGGGAGCTATGGCCAGAAGGGACTGATCATGCCGGCAGCGCCGCAGGCCTGCCATTTATATGGAGAAGGGAGAATCGGCTTTTACATCCGAGAAGGCACCCATTACTTTGGACGTGATGAATGGCTTGCAGCCATGGCGTACAGAGAAAGGCATCAGGTGTGATCACTCCGTGCCGGAACAGTTCTCATACCTGTTTTCTGCAATGTACCCCAAATGAATGGAAAAGCGCCTTCGGTCTCTTCCGTCCATTTGGGGCTCATCTTTTTATTGATAACCTTTTTCAGGTTCCCAATGCTCTTGGAGACAGCGGGAGAGGAACGCTTTTGATACGGAAACGTTTCTCTCCCGGATTCTCAGTTTTCCTTCTCAAACACGATCTGATCCCCGGCCATGCGCATAAGCACCTGGCCGCCCAGATGAATATCCCCGGCGATCAGCTTTTCGCTCAGCGCGTCCTCAATGGTACGCTGGATCACCCGGCGCAGCGGACGCGCGCCATAGTTTTCATCAAAGCCTGCCTTCGCCAGATGGGCCACCACATCGTCGCCATAGCGCAGGGTAATATCCCGCTCCTGCAGCCGCTTGGCCACTTGACCCAGCATCAGCCCGGCAATCTGCTCAATGTCCTTCTGCTCCAGCTTGTGGAACACAATGATTTCGTCCACGCGGTTGAGAAACTCGGGGCGGAACACGTTCTTGATCTCCCCCAGCACCTTTTCCCGCATACGCTCATAATCCATCGCATCGCCCCGGCCAGCGCCAAAGCCCATGCCGCCGCGCTGGGCGGACTGCGCCCCGGCGTTGCTGGTCATCACGATAATGCAGTTCTTGAAGCTGACCACCCGTCCCATGTTGTCCGTCAGCCGGCCGTCCTCAAGAATTTGCAGCAGCATATTGAACACATCCGGATGGGCCTTCTCGATCTCGTCAAAAAGCACCACGGAATAGGGCTTGCGCCGCACGGCCTCGGTCAGCTGGCCGCCCTCCTCAAAGCCCACATAGCCGGGCGGGGAGCCGACCATCCGGGACACGGTGTGCTTCTCCATGTATTCGGACATATCCAGTCGGATCAGGGAATTTTCATCCCCAAACATGGCCTCGCCCAGCGCCCGGCACAGCTCCGTTTTGCCCACGCCCGTGGGGCCCAGGAAAATAAAGCTGCCAATGGGCCGCTTGGGGTCCTTCAGCCCCGCCCTGGCCCGGCGGATGGCCCGGCTCACGGCGGACACGGCCTCGTCCTGGCCCACCACCCGGGCGTGCAGCAGCGATTCCAGCTGCAGCAGCCGCTGAGACTCCTCCTGGGTCATTTTCTTTACCGGGATGCCCGTCCATCCGGCCACTACCTGGGCAATGTCCTCCTCGCCCACAGTATCCTTGGCGGCGGATTTCTGCTTTTCCCAGGCGCTGCGCTTTTCTTCGATTTCCGCCCGCAGCGCATGCTCGTGATCCCGCAGGGCCGCGGCCTTTTCATAGTCCTGCTTGTCGATGGCTTCCCGCTTCTCCCGCAGCACGCCTTCCAGTTCCTTTTCCTGCGCCTTCACATCCGGCGGCGCAGTGAACGCCTGAATGCGCACGCGGGACGCAGCCTCGTCCATCAGATCGATGGCTTTATCAGGCTGGAACCGATCCGCGATATAACGGTTGGACAGCTTGACCGCAGCTTCCAGCGCTTCATTGGTAATGCGCACCTTGTGATGCGCTTCATAGCGATCCCGCAGGCCCTTCATAATGGCGATGGTTTCTTCCTCGCTGGGCTCGTTCACCGTCACCGGCTGGAAGCGCCGGGCCAGCGCCGCGTCCTTTTCGATATTCTTGCGGTATTCGTCCAGGGTTGTCGCGCCGATGCACTGAATCTCGCCCCGAGCCAACGCGGGCTTGAGAATATTGGCCGCGTCCATGGAGCCTTCCGCCTTGCCCGCGCCGATGATGTTTTGCAGCTCGTCAATAAACAGGATCACGTCGCCGCGTTTTTTCACTTCATCCAGGGTGTTCTTCAGCCGTTCCTCAAATTCGCCCCGGTATTTGCTGCCGGCCACCATGGCTCCCATGTCCAGCGCAATAATCTTTTTATCGCTGAGGGTTTCAGGCACGCTTCCCTGCACGATCTTCTGTGCCAGTCCTTCCGCTACGGCGGACTTGCCCACCCCCGGTTCGCCGATGAGCACGGGGTTGTTTTTCGTGCGCCGGGACAGAATCTGCACGATCCGCTCGATCTCGTTGGCCCGGCCAATGACGGGATCCAGTTCGCCCTTTTCCGCGGCGGCGTTCAAATCGCGGCCGTACTTTTGCAGGCAGGAATCGCCTTCTTCCGCCGCGTCGCCCTTCTCCTTGCCCGTTTTGCCAAGGGCATCCTGCACGCTCTGGCGCAGCTTATCCACATCGCAGCCCATGCTCACCAGCACCCGCATGGCCACGCTTTCCGTATCCTGCAAAAGCGCCAGCCAGAAATGGCCCGCGGACACATAGGGCTGCCCCAGCCGCTGGGCTTCGCGGATGCTGGTTTCCAGCAGCTTTTTCACCCGGGGCGTCAGCTCCAGCTGGGACGGGGATTGATCGCCCGTTCCGGACAGCTGCTTCACCGCCTCCGTCACCGTTTCTTCAATCACGTTATCCGGCAGCCCCGGCGCATCGCTCCGGGCCTCCCGCAGCAGACCGATCAGAAAATGCTCGCTGCCCACATAGGCATGGCCCAGCTTTACCGCCGCCTGCTGCGCTGCAGCGATCACCCGCTGCGCCCGTTCGTTAAATCGTCCAAAAATCGCCATACATGATCCTCCATGGTTTATTCGTATACGCTGTTTACGCCTCCGCCAGCGTTTTGCGGATCAGATCGCTGCGTTGCTCATCGATCTGCTTTGGCTCCAGCGAATGGCCCGCCGCCTGCTGCACATGGCCGGGCTGGGCGGCGATCAGCAGTTGATCGCAGGCCGCCGGGGATACCGGCAGCTTGCCCATGGCTGCGCCCATCCGCAGATTGGACCAATGGGCCATAAATTCCTTATCTGTCATCCGCCTGGCATAGCGAAGCAGGCCATAGGAGCGGCTCAGCTGATCCGAAAAGCCCACTTCATCCTTCTCCCAGGTTTTCTCCCGAAACACCTGCTCCATCTCCGAAAGCTGCCGGGCTACTGCCTGCACGGCCTCCAGAATCTCCTGCTCTGTGCGCCCCAGCGTCACCTGATTGCTCAGCTGATACAGGTATCCCTGCGCTTCGCTGCCTTCGCCGTATATACCGCGAATGGTCAGCCCCAGTTTGCTGGCCAGCTGATTCACCTTGCCCATCTGCTTAAGGATGGTGAGCATGGGCAGATGCAGCATCACAGACGCCCGCAGACCCGTGCCGATGTTGGTTGGGCAGGCGGTAAGGTAGCCCAGCTGCCGGTCAAAGGCAAAGGAAAGCCGCCGCTGCAGCACATCCTCCACGGCAAACGCATCCTCGGCCGCCTGCTGCAATTGCTCGCCAGACCCAAAGGCCTGGATACGCAGATGATCTTCTTCATTGAGCATCACGGAAACCCGATCATCCCGCCGGATCAGTGCCGCGCCTTCCGCATCATGCTCCGCCAGATCCGGGCTGATCAAATGGCTTTCCACCAGCGCCATTTTTTCCAGCGCATCGGCGCTGCGCAGCTGCACGAAGCGATAAGTTTCCGGCACCTCCCGCAGGGCGTCCAGGGTGCGGCGAATGCATTCTTCGCCCTGTTCCTCCGAGGCCTTGGGCCGAAAGGGAATATCCGCATAATTCCGGGCCAGCCGCACCCGGGACGAAATCACAATCTCACCCATGCTGTTCCTCCTGGGATGGCCTGTCCTCTTCGGGCACAGGCTCGGTCATGGCCCGGAGCGCATCCCGCAGCCTTGCCGCTTCCTCGAAATTTTCCACAGCCACCGCCGCTTCCATCTGAGCGTGCAGCGATTCCATTCGGGCCAGCCGCTCCTGCTCCGCCTGACTCACCGGCGGCCTGCGACCGGCATGCTGGGTGCGGCCCTGCACCCTGGTAATCAGGGGCGTGAGCTCGCCGCGGAAAGCCTGATAGCATTCCGCGCAGCCCAGCATCCCGGTTTTCTGAAATTCCGCAAAGGTTTCCCCACAGCTGGGGCAAGTAATGTCCGGCACGTTTTTGGGCTGTCCCATGGCGGAAAGCACCGCCGCCAGCACAGCCTGAATATCTCCCGCCTTATATTTTTTCACGCATTCCCGGCAAAGATGCCGGGTGGTCGTCTGGCCGCCGATCACCGTGGTCATCATCACTTCCGCCGGCCGGATGCCACATTCTTCGCATTGCATTCTGATCGTCCTCCTGGTTTGAACTGCTGCTTTATAGTATGCGCCGGTTTGCCCGGCGCGACGGCGGGAAAATCATCCGTTTTCTTCCCGGCGGCGCTGCGCCACATCCAGCAGCATGGCCTTGAGAATTTTGGCCCGCAGCGCATCCTTCACCGCTTCCGGCGCGGGAGCAGACAAGGCCTGAGGCGACACTGCCGCCGCCATCAGCCGCGCTTCCTCGGGCGACACCACCCGCCGCTCCGCCAGCTGGGCGCACAGCACCTGGGCGGACTGAGCATCCAGGCTTTCGCCAATTCGTTCCCGAAGCAAATAAGAAAGATGATCCTGTGCCGTGGCCTGTACCCGCACGATGCGGATATATCCGCCGCCGCCCCGCTGGCTGGAGGTGACATAGCCGTGGTCGGGGGTAAAACGCGTGGCCAGCACATAATTGATCTGGGACGGCGCGCAATGGAAATACTCGGCCAGCTCATTGCGCTTGAGCTCCACTTCAGGCTGATCCTCCTGAAGCATGGCCTTGATAAAGGTTTCGATGGTATCGCTTAATCGCATGTCAATCCCTCCTCGGGAAATAGTCTTTCTTTGACCAATATTATTTTAACACACAACGCCTCCGATTGCAAGAGGGACGGCGGGATTCCTCCCGCTATTTCGACAGTTTTTTTCGGAAAATATATTGACAAGCGCCCTTGATTATGGTTTAATGTTTCCTGCTTTGGCGTTTAGAAATTCTAAACTTCCAACAGCAACCGGCGGTTTAGCATTTCTAAACCCATCAGGATGGCTGCGTGTTTAGTAAAAGTAAACAAAGCCAGGGCAAGGAGATAGGCATTGTGAATATCGGCGAGAAGCTGCGGCAGCTGCGGCTGCAGCGAAACCTGACCCAGGAAGAAATGGCGGATCGGTGCGAACTGAGCAAAGGATTCATCTCTCAGGTGGAGCGGGATCTGGCCTCGCCCTCCATCGCCACGCTGACGGACATGCTGGAATGCCTGGGCAGTAATCTGAAAGATTTTTTCTCCGAAACCGGGGATGAAAAGGTGGTTTTCGCCCAGGGCGATATGTTTGTCAAGGAGGACGCGGAATCCCTCCGAGGCAGCATCACCTGGCTGGTGCCCAGCGCCCAGAAAAACGAAATGGAGCCCATTCTGGTGGAGCTGGGCGAAGGGGGCGAAACCCAGGAAATGCCCCCGCATGAGGGCGAGGAATTTGGCTTTGTGCTCAGCGGCACGGTAACGCTGACCATGGGCGGGAAACAGTTCAAAATCAAGACGAACGAAAGCTTCTGCCTGCATCCCAGCGCTCCCCATAAAATCCGAAACACCGGCAAGCGCCCGGCCCGGTTTCTGTGGGTGTCCACCCCGCCCAACTTCTGATATTCTGTATACAAACAGGAGGAATCCGCCATGGAGGAACAACCGCGCCTGATTATCCTGGAGAACATCACCAAAGCCTATGATGGGGTGACCGTTCTTTCAAATATAAATCTCTATATCCGCAAGAAGGAATTTGTGACCCTGTTGGGCCCCTCCGGCTGCGGAAAAACCACCACCCTGCGCATCATCGGCGGCTTTGAAACGGCGGACAGCGGCCGCGTGGTATTCGACGGCAAGGATATTTCCGATCTGCCGCCCTACAAGCGCCGGGTGAACACGGTATTTCAGAAATACGCGCTGTTTCCCCATCTAAACGTGCGGGATAACATCGCCTTTGGCCTGAAGATCAAAAAAACACCCAAGGACGAAATCGCCCGGAAGGTGGACAAAATGCTGGACCTGGTCAACCTGTCCGGCTATGGCAAGCGCAGCGTGGATTCCCTGTCCGGCGGGCAGCAGCAGCGCATCGCCATTGCCCGCGCGCTGGTGAATGAGCCCGAGGTGCTGCTGCTGGATGAGCCCCTGGGCGCGCTGGATCTGAAGCTGCGCAAGGAAATGCAGCTGGAGATCAAGGCCATGCAGCAGCGGCTGGGCATCACGTTCCTGTATGTGACCCACGATCAGGAGGAAGCCCTGACCATGAGCGACACCATCGTGGTCATGCGGGGCGGACATATTCTGCAAATCGGCACGCCCAAGTCCATTTACGATGAACCCAAGAATGCGTTTGTGGCCAACTTTATCGGGGAAAGCAATATTTTCCGGGGCACCATGATCCGTGATGAGCTGGTACATTTCTGCGGCACGGATTTTCCCTGCGTGGATGCCGGGTTTGGCGAGGACAAGCCGGTGGACGTGGTGGTTCGTCCCGAGGATGTGCTGCTGGTGGGCGAAGACGTGGGCCAGGTGACGGGAGTTATCAAGAGCGTGCTGTTTAAGGGCGTGCATTATGAAATGATTATCGATGCGGGCCATTCCACCTGGAAGGTGCATTCCACCACCATGCAGCCCGAAGGCTCGCGGGTGGGGCTGGCGGTTGTTCCCTTCAATATCCACATCATGCATCCCATGCAGGAGGAGGCACCCGAAAAATGACCACCACCCAGCTGCCCTCCTGGGGGCTATGGGCCATGGGCGCAGGGCTGATCGTGTTCATCGTGCTGCTGGTGCGGTATTTCCGGCGCAATCACGGCCTGAACCGTCCCCTGTTTTCCTCGCCCTACACCCTGTGGATGATCCTGTTTACCATTGTGCCCTGCCTGCTGGTGGGCTATTACGCCTTCACTGACGTAAACGGGCAATTCACCCTGGATAATTTCAAGAATTTCTGGGACAGCAACTATGACATGAACAAGGAGCTGACAGCGCTGGGCTTCAGCGCCGAGGAGCTGGGCTTCTCCCGGGGTACCGTGAACGTGGACACGCTGATCTATTCCCTGTGGATGGCTTTCCTGTGCACCATCATCTGCCTGGTGCTGGGCTATCCCACCGCCCATATCATGGCCGACCGGGAATTCAAGCTGGGCCCCACGCTGGTGATCCTGTTTGTGATTCCCATGTGGATGAATTTTCTGCTGCGCACCATCGCCTGGATGACCCTGCTGGAGGACAGCGGACTGATCAATAACCTGCTGGAATGGCTGGGCCTGGGCCGGGTGCAGCTGATGTATAATTCTGGGGCCGTGCTGCTGGGCATGGTATACAATTATCTGCCCTTCATGGTGTTTCCCATTTATAACGTGCTCAGCAAGATGGATTACAAGCTCTCTGAAGCGGCCATGGATCTGGGCTGCAATAAGTGGCGCACGTTCTATAAGGTCACGCTGCCCCTCTCCCTGCCCGGCGTGGTCAGCGGGATCACGATGGTGTTCATGCCCGCCGTCACCACCTTCTTCATCCCCCGGATGCTGGGCGGCGGCAACACCGAAATGTTTGGCGACCTGATCGAGCGTACCTTCCTCACCGCTAATAACTGGAACGTGGGCAGCGCCCTGTCGCTGATTATGATGGTGCTGATTCTGCTGTCCCTGGGCCTGCTGCGAAAGGTGGACCCCGAGGGCGAAGGAGGGAGCATGATATGATGAAGTTTCTCAAGCGGTTTTATCTCTCCCTTGTTCTGCTGTTTCTGTATGTGCCCATTGTGATTCTGATTATCCAGTCCTTCAATGCCGGTAAGAGCCGGGCCAAGTGGGAAGGCTTTTCCCTGCGCTGGTATCAGGAACTGTTCAATGATGCGGCGATTATGCATGCGCTGTACGTCACCGTCAGCGTGGCCGTGCTGGCCGCCATCTTCGCCACCATCCTGGGCACCCTGGCCGCCATCGGCATCCACGCCATGAAGAAGCGGCCCCAGGCCCTGATGATGACCCTCACCAATATCCCCATGACCATGCCGGATATCGTGACGGGCATTTCTCTGATGCTGCTGTTCATCTTCACCAAGGTGGAGCGGGGCTATGTGACCATGCTGCTGGCCCATATCACCTTCGACACCCCGTATGTGATTCTCTCGGTGCTGCCCAAGCTCAAGCAGATGAACAAGCACAGCTACGAGGCCGCGCTGGATCTGGGCGCCACGCCAACTTACGCGCTGTTCCATGTGATCCTGCCGGAAATCATGCAGGGGGTCATTACCGGCGCCATGCTGGCCTTTACCCTGTCTCTGGATGATTTCACCATTTCCTATTTCACCACCAGTCCCCTGGTGCAAAACCTCTCCACCCTCATTTACTCGCAGGCGAGAAAGGGCATCAAGCCCACCATGAATGCGCTTTCGGCGCTGATGTTCGTCTCCCTGCTGGTATTGCTGCTTGTGGTCAACAAGCGGTCCGGTAAAACGGAAAAAGTCTGACCCATTTTTTACACAAACTGGAGGTAAGAAACATGAAAAAGCTTGCGCTGGTACTGGCCCTGGTTCTGTGCTGCTCCGTGCTTCTCGTCCCCACCGCGATGGCGGAAGAAGTGGTCAACGTCTACAACTGGTATGATTATATGGACGAGCGGGTGTTCGACCTTTTCTATCAGGAGACGGGCATCAAGGTAAACTGCATGTATTTCACCACCAATGAAGACATGATGGTGCAGGTGCGGGTAAGCCCCGGGGCGTATGACGTGGTGTTCCCCTCCGATTACTGCGTGGAACGGATGATTGAGGAAGGGCTGCTGGCCGAGATCAATTTCGATAACGTGCCCCATTTCAAGTATATTCTGGATAACCTGAAAAACCCCGATTACGACCCGGAAAACAAGTATTCCGTGCCCTTCATGTGGGGCACCGTGGGCATTCTGTATAACACCACAAAGGTGGATGAGCCCGTGGATTCCTGGGGCATTCTCTGGGACGAAAAGTATGCCAAGGAAATCTTCATGCTGGATTCCATCCGGGACACCATGGGCCTGACCCTGAAATATCTGGGCTATTCCATGAACACCCGGGATCCCCAGCAGCTCAAGGAAGCCACCCAGAAGCTCATCGACCAGAAGGCGCTGGTGAAGGCGTATCAGGTGGATGAAACCAAGGATAAGATGGCTGCGGGCGAAGGCGCGCTGGGCGTGGTCTGGAGCGGCGATGCGCTCTATGCCATGGATCTGAACGAGGATCTGGCCTATGCCGTGCCCAAGGAAGGCAGCAACGTCTGGATCGACCCCGCCGTGATTCCCGCCTCTGCCAAGAACAAGGAAAACGCCGAAAAGCTGATTGATTTCCTCTGCCGTCCCGACATCGCGCAGATGAACTGCGAATACATCTGGTACTCCTCCCCCAATTCCGGCGCAATCGAGCTGATGGGCGAAGAATACACCGAGAATGAAACCATCAATCCGCCTCAGGACGTGATCGACCGCTGCGAGTTCTTCCATGACATCCCGGAAAACTTCCTCAAGGTGTACAACGCCCTGTGGAGCCAGGTCAAGAACGCGAAGTAAAAAAAAGGATGAGGAACCTGCTTTATGCAAGCGGGTTCCTCATTTTTTCCCGGAAACCGGCTGGGATAAAAAGAGACTTTCCTCCGAATCAGCATGGGCCTCAGATTGGGAAGGATGAATGCCCGTCATTCGTTTTCTTCCACTATCTGGGGCGCATTGTCGATGAAGGAAAAGTGTTGCTCCCCAGGGCTTTCCCGCAGAGGATCAGGAGAAGCTTTCTTTGGCCAAGAAATGGTTCCCTCCTGTAATAATGGCTCCACGTTTTCGTTGATTGACAAAATTCGTCGTATTGCCTATAATTTGTCTGTGAATATGGCATGTGAAAAGGCAGGGTTGCTGTTATGCTTTTCCCCATTCCCCTGGTGTTTTTGCTGATTGAGAATGATGAGGACAGGCTCTTTCTGGAGGGCCTTTATATGGAATACCACCAGCTGATGTATGTACAGGCGCTGCACGTTCTTAAAAGCGAGCAGCCCGCTCAGGACGCGGTCAGCGACGCCATTTTGGCGCTGACGAAAAAAATCCCGCTTTTGCGCACCCTGCCATGCAACAAACTGCGAGCCTATCTTGTCATTACAGTGAAGCACCAGGCCATCAACCAATATCACCGCGGCAAGCGGGAAACGGTGGCCGGCGCTGTCGCCATTGAAGAAATGGCGGCTCCAGGGCGTACGGAGGATGCGCTGCTGGAGCAGGCGGGGGTGGCCCGGATCAAGGAGGCCATCCTCGCTTTACCGCCCCGGGAAAAGGATGTGATGCTTATGCGCTATTTCCGGGAGCTGAGCGATGAAGAAATCGCTGTGGAGATGGGGCTGCGGCCCGTGTCTGTTCGAGTACATCTGACCCGGGCGCGGAAGCATCTGGCAGCGCTGCTGCAAAGAGAGGAGGGGATGGCATGAACAGAAGCGATGAGCTTTTGCGGGAGGCCTGCGCGCAGATTGCGGAGGATGAAACCGAGGCGCTGGCCCGCCATGTCTCCCCTGCGCTCACCCGGGAAGCGGAGGAGCTGTATCGCCGTCATCGGCGGCATGTGTTCCGTCTGATTGAGAAAAACAGTAAAAAGCATTCCCGTCCGGCAGTCTGGCTGCGCGCAGCGGCCTGTTTTGTGCTGATGGCTGGCGTGGTCTTCCTGGCGCTTCATCAGCGGCAGCCGGATCACAACACACCCCTGTCTCCCGGCCCCTCAGCCTCCATTGCGCCGTTTACGTCTGACCCCGCTGATACGTCCTCCCCTGCCGCCACGGCTGAAGCTGCGCCTACGGTCACCCAGCCCTGCGTGTGGTCTTTTTCGACGCAAACGCCGCTCCCTGCCGCCACGGCTGAACCTACGCATACGGTCACCCCAAACCTCACCGAGCTCCCCTATGCGTCCACAGCTGTAGAAGGAACGCCAGCGCCTCTGGAGGCCCCGGAGCCGGATACGAATAGAGCGCCCGATGAAATCACGGAGGCGATCATCCTGCCTACCCCCGCGCCAACCCCTCAGCCTGTGCCCACGCAGGCTGAAAATGGGCTGGAATGCTGGCCCGGCCTGTTCTTCCCGGCGGGGATGACCGTCCAGCCCGAGCAGATCACCCTGGCGGACGAGTACGCGGTTTATACCTATGCGGATGCGCATGGCTTAGTCAGCTTTACCGAATACGCTGCAGCGGCGCTTCTTTCCCCTGTGCCCAACGGCGCGCAGCAGTATGTGGCCCTCAACGGCGTAGTCGCCTTGATGGAAACGGCGAACGGTCAAACGACGCTGACCTGGTCCATGGACGGCCATACGCTGGTGCTCACCGCTCCAGCGGAAGATGCAGAGCGCATTGCCCTGACCGTGGGGAAAATTGCTGGCCGATGAAACAAGCGGCTGGGCAAGCAGGTCTTAAGAAGTGAAACCCTTCAGAAAGGAATGACACCCATGAAACACATGCTTTGCCTGCTTCTGGCTCTGCTTCTCCTGTTCGCTGTTCTGCCCGCTCAGGCTGAAGGCGCGGCCATTTCCGCCGCCCTGCCCGCCGAAATCGCTGCTTTTTTCTCCGATGCAAGGTTCAACGGCTGCACCATCACCCCAGACGCTTACACCGCTTTCGAGAATACCGTCGGCGGCAGCTTTGCCTTTGCGATCGTCACCGGAGGCAGCGACAATACCCTTTATGGCTTCCGCCGGGAAAACGGCCAATGGACCTATTACCTGAAAACCGCTGCGGCCCTTCCCCAGCAAAGCGGCGTCTTTTATCTTCAAAACGGGAAAGGAACCAACTTCTTTGACCGGATCGAAACCCGGGATACGCTGGAAATCGGCTTCCGGGATGCAGGAAATGAGGAATACTGGTCCTTTTCCGCTGCCTTTCAGGTCACATCTGCCGGTCAATGGCGGCTGCGATACCTGCACAGTTATCTGAATCCCTCCTTTTTCGCCACCGTGGGCGAGGATCACATCTCCTATTGCGATGATGTTTACCGGCCCCAGCAGACGGTGGAAGGCGTGGTGGAAACCAATCTGCGGTATTTCGACTGGTCGGCTTTCCCCAAGACGGCGGAGCGGGCCCGGGCCAAGCTGACCAACCCGCCTGCGCTGCCCGCATCCAGCCAGCTGATTGCTCAGAACGTCAAGCTCACCGGCGGGCAGAAATTCGCCGTGTATTCCGGCCCAGGCGAATGGTATCAGCGGGGAGCCAGCGGCAAGGCAGCCGTATCCACCAATGACTGGATTCAGGTATTCGGCGTAGAAAACGGGTATATTCTGATTCAGTATGCCGTTTCCTCCAGCCAGATGCGCTTTGGCTATATCCCCCAGAGCGCGGATGCTTCTTTCCGCACCGTGCTGAATTTTTCTTATGATACCGCCGTCATGCTGTCCACCGCTTCCCTTACGGATGATCCGCTTTATTCCTGTCAGCCCCTTTGCACCCTCTGGGCCGGCCAGCAGGTAAAATGGCTGGCGGTGATGGGCGATTGGGTCTATGTGGAGGCGGACGGCGGCCAGGGCCAGCCCGTGCGCGGCTTTGTGCCTGGCAGCGCCGTGCAGCGAATGCTGGGCACCAGCCAGACTGTGACCGGACAGTTTGCGGACTATACCGCCTCCTGCCAGTTCACCCAGCTGGAGGACCATGCATTCAGCGCCGTGGTGGATGTGCAATTCAATGGCAGTCTCGCCACGCAAAACCGCGTCACCGGATACCAAGTCTATGCCCATCAATTGCCCGTGGCTGCGGAAGGCGACGAAAATGTGGTGGTGCAAACGGCTGACAGCGTGCATCTGCAATTCATCCTCACCGGCTTTCTCCCTGTCGGCGCGGCCATTCTGGGGCTGTGTCCCGTTCGCGGAAGCAGCGCCCAGCAGCATCCCGAGGAAACGCTGATGATTCATCTGAATCGTTGACAAAGCCCCGTTTTCGGCGTACAATAGCCCCGGATTACCCATGCCATTCCCGCACAAGGGGGAAGGAGGATTCGCATGAAAATTCTGGTGGTTGGCAACAGCTTCTCCTGGGATGCGACCACGTTCCTGCACCAGACCGCCGCGGCCCAGGGGCTGGATGCCGATGTGTGGAACCTGTACATTGGCGGCTGTTCGCTGGAAACCCACGCGCAGAAGCTGTGTTCCGGGGAGGGGGCCTATGAGCTGCAATTCAATGGCCAGGGAACGGGCAAAATGGTGGCCCTCCCGGATATGCTGGCTGCGGAAAAATGGGATTGGATCGTTACGCAGCAGGCCAGCCATGACAGCGGCTGGATGGACACCTATGAACCCTTTCTGACCACGCTGCTTTCTGCCTTCCGTCAGGCCGCGCCCCAGGCAAAGCTGGCGCTGCAGGAGACCTGGGCCTATGAAATCGGCGCAGCGCATCAGGCATTTCCCCGGTATCATTGCGATCAGGCGGAAATGTATGACCGGCTTCGGTTTTGTTATTATACCGCCGCCCGCCATCATGGCCTGCTGCTGATTCCCAGCGGTGATATAATCCAGCGGGTGCGGACAACGGAGCCCTTCCGGGTATCCGCAGGCGGACGGTCGCTGTGCCGGGACGGCTATCATATGAGCTACAGCTATGGCCGGTATCTGCTGGCCTGCGTGTGGATCGGGCGGCTGTTTGGCGTGAGCGTTCAGAACAATCCCTTCATCCCGGAAAGCGAGGAGCCCGTAACGCCTGAATTACTGCAGCTACTGCGCGATACCGCGGATCAGGCGCTGCTTGAAACAACCTGATTTGCATTCAAAAGGCCATGCATGATACTGCATGGCCTTTTTTCACGCCGCCTTGTCCAGCGTTTCCGCGGTGGATAGCATCCATTCGATATATACGCCGAAGCCCTGGGTGGGATCGTCCACAAACACATGGGTGACTGCGCCAATTATCCGTCCATTCTGCAAAATGGGGCTGCCGGACATGCCCTGCACGATGCCGCCCGTTTTCTCCAGCAGCACCGGATCTGTCACCTTAATGACCATGCTTTTCTGCGCAGGCATCAATTGCCGGGCCGCCTGTACGATCTCCACGCTGTATGCCCGCACGCCATTGCCATCGATGGTGGAAAGAATGGTTGCCGGGCCCACCTCCACACTCTCCTGATAGCCAACCGGCACGCCGTCCGGATACAGCGGATTCTGATAGGGTGCATCCAGATAGCCGTAAATGCCCAGCTGGGTGTTTTTCTCCATGTCGCCCAGAATCACCTGATCCCGCAGGAAAGAGCCGCGCAGCTCCCCCGGCGTTCCCTTCTTCCCCCGGCGCACATCCACGATCTCCGCCTGCAGCAGAGACCCCAGCCGCACCGGCAGCAGCCGGCCTGTATCGCCATCGTTAATGGCATGCCCCAAGGCGCCATAAGATCCGTCCGCCGGGTTATAATAGGACAGCGTGCCCACGCCGGCCGTGCTGTCCCGCACCCAGGCGCCAATGCGCCATGCGCCGGACGCCGTATCCTGCATGGGCGCAAGGATGGCCTGACGCATCACGCCGTCCCGATTGAATGTGACGTTCAGGGGCGAGCCGCCCGCCGCGCTGACCAGCGCCGTCAGCTGTTCGCTGCTGGTCAGCTCCTGACCATTAATCGATTCGATCACATCCCCCGCCCGGAGTCCGGCCTGCTGGGCCGGGCTTTTCCCGGCCACATCGGATACGCCTACTACCAGCACGCCTTTGGTCGCCAGCGCCACGCCCACGGCTGCGCCGCCGGGAACGAGCCGCGTCTCTTCATCCACGTTCACCCGCAGCCGCCGAAGCGGAAACAGGCCGAACAGATTTACGCTGACTTCCGTTTCCCCCGCTTCGAGGCCGGACAGGGTGTTGCCCGTCAGGGAAAGGAGCGTTTCATCCTGGGAGGACAGCGCCGCCACCCCCGTATCCAGGGCGCAGCTCTGGCCAATGCTCAGCCGATAAATGTCCGGCAGGGCACGCAGGGCCTGGGCCGTGGGCGAGAAAATCATCCATGCCGTCAGCGCAAGGAGCAGGCCACCACAGATTTTCCGGGCCAGGCCGATCTTTTTTTGCTTTCTTTTCCGTCTCATTTTTCCATCCCCCGCCTTGATCTTTCCCTCTCAATATGGCGCGAAAAAAGGCGGCCTATGCTGGAAAAGGGCGCTAAGGCTGGAAATAAACCGCCTGCCTGCTTGCATTTGCATTGACATTGCCCGCATCTCATGCTACACTGTGCCGTACACAAACGCAAAGGAGGCCGAAAGGCGATGATGGAGCCGGTGATGGGCGCGCCTGCCGAAAAGCGCGCCGAAAATGAGCAGGCGGTCTACGATTTTTTGAATCAGCGGGGAATCCCCTTTGCCCGGCTGGATCACCCCGAGGTGCACACCATGGAGGATTGTCAGGCCATTGATCAGGCCATGGGCACAGACATGTGCAAGAACCTGTTTCTTTGCAACAGCCAGAAAACAAAGTTTTATTTGCTGCTGCTTCCGGGCGAAAAAAGCTTCAAAACAAAGGATGTCTCCCGGCAGCTGGGCGTTGCCCGGCTTTCCTTCGGGGATGCGGAGCACATGCAGACAATCCTGCACATCGCGCCGGGGGCGGTCAGTCCCATGGGGCTGGTGTTTGATTCGTCCCGGGACATAACGCTGGTGATGGATCGGCAGTTAAAAGGGATGGAAGCTATCTGCTGCCATCCCTGTGTGAATACTGCTTCCATTCGTCTTTCCATGGCGGATTTTATGGAGAAATTTCTCCCCGCCACAGGCCACGAAGTTATTTGTGTGGATATTCCGGCAAATACCGCCGAATAAGCGCCTGGGTTCCCGTATCGGCCAGGCCATTCTCGGCCATCTGCTGATATTCCGCCAGTACCGTATCCAGCATGGGCAATTCCAGGCCCTGCTGCGCGGCCACATCCCGGGCGATGAGCATATCCTTGATGAAATGCTTCACATAAAATCCCGGGGCATGATCCCCATGCAGCGCCCGGGGAGCCATATTGTTCAGCTGCCAGCTGCCCGCAGCGCCGCCGGAAATGGCCGCCAGCATCTTTTCGGGATCCAGGCCCACCTTGATGGCATAGGCCAGCGCCTCGGTGTAAGCCGCCGTAGCTCCCGCCACGCAAATCTGGTTACAGGCCTTGGTATGCTGCCCCGCCCCGGGGCCGCCCATCAGCAGAATCGATGTGCCCATGCAGGCAAACAGAGGCTTCGTTTTTTCAAACGCATCCCCATCTCCGCCCACCATAATGGACAGGGCGGCGTTTTTTGCGCCCTTATCGCCGCCGGAGACCGGTGCGTCCAGCACCGATACGCCCTTTTCCTGCCCTGCGGCATACAGCCGCTTGGCCAGCTCCGGGGACGAGGTGGTCATATCCACCGCCACCGCGCCGGGCTTCACAGCGGAAAAGACGCCGCCTTCCCCCAGATATACCTGCTCCACATCCTTAGGATAGCCGACGATAGTGAACACAAAATCCGCATCCGTCACCGCCTGGGCAATGGTATCACAGGGAATCACGCCCTGGGCAGCCAACGCCTGCGCCTTTTCCGAGGAGCGGTTATAAGCGTATACCTGATACCCTTTTTTCTGCAAATGGCAGGCCATGGGCCCGCCCATCACGCCGGTTCCAATCCAAGCCACTTTTGTCATGTGTTTTTCCCTCCCGTTATTAACGCGTCCAGCCGAATGATCTTCGCGTCCATCAGCGCGGCTTCCGTTTCATCATGCACAGACAGCACCGTCAGCGGCGCGGCATGGCGGATGCGCCAGGCAATCCGCGCCCGCAGCGCTTCATCCAGCCCCTTAAAAGGCTCATCCAGCAACAGCAAATCGCCGCCCCGCGTCAGCGCCCGGGCCAGCGCCACCCGCCGCTGCATGCCGCCGCTCATCTCCCGCGGCCATGCATCAGGCTGCGAAATCTCCATTTGGGCCAGCCAGTAATCAGCCGTCTCCCCATCCCCGGCCAGCGCCACATTTTGCCGGGCCGTCGCCCAGGGAAGCAGCCGGTCCTCCTGAAACAGGAAAGCGACCTGCAAGCCGTCCAGCCCCGTCATTCGCCCGGATAAAAGCGGCGTCAGCCCAGCCAGCGTGCGCAGCAGGGTGGTTTTTCCAAAGCCGGAAGGCGCCATCAATGCAACAACCCCTTTTTCCGGCAGCGTCAACGATAGCCCGCGTATCACCTCCTTGCCGGGATAGCCCAAAACGGCCTGCCGCAATGCAATCATGGCATATCCTTTCTTCATCCGCGGATGCGGCCGATGGCCCGCTTCAGCAGCGCCTCCAATCCCAGCGACAGGAGAATCACCGCCAGCGTCCAGGCAAACAGATCGGCCCGCTCCAGATAAATTTTCGCGTCATACAAATTTTTGCCCACCGACAGCGCCGGCAGCGCAATCACCTCCGCCGCAATGCCGGATTTCCATGCAAAGCCCAGCCCCGTCATGCAGGCGGCGGCAAAATAAGGGCGCACCGAGGGCGCATACAGATACCGCAGCTTCTTCCACCGGGAGAATCGATAGGCCCGGGCCATTTCCAGCAGCAGCGGATCCGTGGCATGCAGCCCCTGCTGCACCCCCGTCCACACAATGGGCAGCACCATCAAAAACGAAATAAATGCCGGAACACGTCCCCGCTGAATCCACAGAAGCACCAGGATAATGAAAGACGAAACCGGCGTGGCGCGGATAACGCCCCGCAAAGGCGAAAGCAGCGTTTCCGCCAGCGGCAGGGCATAACAAAGCGCCCCCAGCGCCGCGCCCAGAAAAACGGCTGACAAAAAACCGGCCGCCACCCGCAGCAGCGTCATTCCCGTGCTTTGCCAGAAAGCGGCTCCCTGCGCCAGGCGAATCAGTGCCCGGAGGGTGTCCAGCGGTCCGGGCAGCAGCAGCGGCTTGCCCACCGCCGCAGCGCCAAGCGCCCATACGCCCACCCAGAACAGCGCCACCAGCGCATGCCGCGCGGCCCTGCGCGCCATAAGCTTCGGCCTGCTCACAGGTAGGGAATCATGTCTGCCAGGCGGCCAAAGGTCAGCTCAGGCTTGATGGACGATGCCGCCGCCATTTGCGCCGTGGTTTCCCCGCTCATCACCAGCACGCTGAGCATCCCGAAATTCACGCCGGTGGCAATATCGGTATAGAGCCGGTCTCCCACCATGGCCATTTCTTCCTTGCGCAGCCCCGTCACCTGCAGCGTTTCTTCCACGATGCCGCTGTTGGGCTTGCCGATCACCACATCCGGCTCACGCCCGGTGCTGGCCTTCACATAGGCAATCGTGGCCCCAATATCGGGGATGAAGCCCGTCTCGGTGGGGCAATTGAAATCCGGATGGGTGGCGATATAGGGAAGTCCCGCGCGAACATGATCGCACAGCATCGTCATTTTCTGATAGTCCAGCTCGGTATCAAACGCGATGAGCACAAAATCCGGATGCTCCTGATCCACCTGCACCCCCGCGTCCATCATTTCCCGGGTTTCAATTTCATTGGCCAGCAGAAACGCCTTCTTGCCAGGATACTTTTCCAGCACATATCGGGCGGCGGCCTGACCGCTGGTAAGCACATTGCGGAACTGCTCCGGCACGCCCATCCGCTGGAGCTTCTGGCGATAGAACTCCGCAGACTTGGAGGAATTATTGGTCAGAAACAGGCATTGCCGCCCGGTGCGCCCCAGCGCGTCCAGAAAATCCAGAGAGCCGTCAATCAACTGATTGCCCAGATAGAAGGTGCCGTCCATATCCAGCAGGAAGCAGCGAATGCCCGCCAGCCGTTCCCGAATGTCCATCAATCGTGTCCCCCTAATCCCATATCGAATCGTATCACCTGTCCGGCCCTTCGGCCGATGCCCAGCAACGTGTTTTCAAAATAAATGCGGCAGCGCTGTCCTTCCTCCAGCAACGGCATCAGCTCCTGCGGCAGCTTGGCGCCGTTCCGCGCTGGCTTTTCGTAAGCGGACGGCACATCCACCCGGGGCAAATCTCCCAGCGGAGCATCCAGCGGAAGCAGCAGCTGTTCCAATGTCCCCGCCTGCGCCGCAGCCTGCGCTTCTTCCAGCGTTACAGCGTTTTCCAGCCGGAAGCTGCCTGCCCGGGTACGCAGCAGAAAACGCATGTGCGCCGGCGCGCCCAGCGCCTGCCCCAGATCATGGCACAGAGTGCGGATATAGGTGCCGCCCCCGCAATCCACAAACAGCATGTATCCCTTTTCGCCGGTTTTCTCGCCCAGCTCCAGCGCACGAATCAGCGTTTCCCGGGGCTGTGTTTCCACCAGCTGCCCCTTGCGCGCCAGCGCGTAGAGGGGCTTGCCGTCCCGCTTAACGGCGGAATAGGCCGGGGGGCGCTGCAGAATTGTTCCCGTAAACGCCGGGATGGCCGCCTGAATTTCCTCCCGGCTTGGCACCCGCCCCGGCGGAGTAATCAGCACCCCCTGGGCATCCTGGGTATCCGTTGCACCGGCGAAGGCAATTTCCGCCACGTAGCTTTTGGTTTTATCCGTGAAATAATCCAGCAGGCGGGTGGCCCGGCCGATCATGATCGGCAGCACCCCGGCGGCTTCAGGATCCAATGTGCCTGCATGGCCCACCTTCGTGCCGGTCAGCCGCTTTATCACGGCCACCGCCGCCCCGGAAGACATGCCTGGCGGCTTGAGCAGATTCAGATAGCCGTTCATTTTTCCGCCTCCAATGCCTGCAGCATGGCCTCTTTAAGCTTTTCGCACACATCGTCCAGCGGCTCCTGAGCGCGAAAGCCTGCGGCAAGAATGTGCCCGCCGCCGCCAAACTGCCGGGCGATGGCTGCTACGTCATAAGGCGCCAGCGCCCGCAGGCTGCCCTTCGTTGTCCCGCCATCGCTTTCTTCCACCAGAAAGGCCATTTTCACGCCCGGCAGATCCAGCCCGTAATTGACAATTTTGCTGGCATGCTCCGGCAGCGCGTGGCAGGCGGCAAAATCCGCTGCTGTCAGCTGCATGCCGGCGCACCGGCCCTGGCCAAACACATGCAGCGAATCCAAGGCCCGTCCCAGCAGCCGTGCATTGGGTTCTTCCCGCAAAAGATGCAGGTGCCGCGCCGTCTCTGTCAGAGGCAGCCCCGCATCCATCAGCTCCGCCATCACGGAAAAGGTCTCCCCGGTAGCGCTGGAATAGCAAAAATTGCCCGTATCCAGGCTGATGGCGCAATACAGGCATTGGGCCATTTCAGCCGTCACCCCAACGCCCAGCCCCTCCAGCGCACGATACACCATCACCCCTGTCGCGCCTGCATCTGCATCCACTTCATTATATTCAGCGTACCGGAGATTGCCGTCATGGTGATCGATCTGCATCGTCACCAGGCATTGCGAATACGCGTTCGCGCAATCGCCCAGCCGTTCCCTGTCCGCCGCATCCAGCGCCAGCCCCACATCGAAAGCCGCGCCGCCAAGTGCGTCCGCCTGGATAATCTCCCCTGCCCCCTGCAGAAAGCGTATTTTCTCGGGCACGGGATCATGGCACGCCATGGTCACCCGTTTCCCCATTTGCTGCAGCGCCAGCCCCATAGCCAGCATGGAGCCGACAGCATCGCCATCCGGGCTGCGATGGGTGCATAGCAAGATGCTGTTCGCGCCTTGCAGCACGGACAGCATGCGTTCATCCCCAAAGGGCTTAATCCTCCCCATGAGGTTCCTCCTTGGCGGCCACCTCTTTAAGCACCTGAGCAATGTGTACGCCATAGGCAATATTCCGGTCCCGCTCGAAAATCAGCTCCGGCGTATAGCGCAGATCCACCCGCGCGCCCAGCTCATGGCGAATAAAGCCCGCGGCGTTTTTCAGCGCTTTCATCATCTCATCGGCCTTGTCATCCTCCAGGATGCTTACATACACCTTGGCATACCGCAGATCCCGGGTCACATCCGCCCGCGTGACGCAATAAGTGCCGCTGATGCGGGGATCATTCATTTCCCGGATGATGGCATCCAGGGCGTGGCGCACTTCCTCGGAAATGCGGTCAATACGAAAATTAGCCATACATGAACTCCTTTGGCTGCGAAACAGAATACGGGCGGGGCAAGCCTCCCAAGGGGAAGCGCGCCCCTCCCGCACATCCGTTTATCGCTCGATTTCTTCCATGACGAAGCATTCCACCACGTCATTTTCTTTAATATCGTTATAGTTTTCCAGACCGATGCCGCATTCGTAGCCGGCGGCCACTTCCTTCACGTCGTCCTTAAACCGGCGCAGGGAGGAAAGCTTGCCCTCGAAAATGACCACATTGTCCCGCAGCAGGCGGACGGACGCATTGCGCTGCACCTTGCCATCCGTCACATAGGAGCCGGCGATGGTGCCCGCGCCCGTGATCTTGAACACGTTGCGCACCTGCGCATGGCCCAGCAGATTCTCCTTGAATTCGGGGGCCAGCAGACCCTTCATGGCCTTTTCCACATCCTCGATCGCCTGATAGATGATGCGATACAGCCGGATATCTACGCCTTCCTTTTCAGCGGCGTCCCGGGCCGTATTGTCGGGCCGGATGTTAAAGCCGATAATAATGGCGTTGAAGGCGGAGGCCAGGTTCACGTCGTCCTGGGTAATAGCGCCCACAGCGCTGTGGAGCACGCGCACCTTCACTTCGTCGGTGCTCAGCTTTTCCAGCGCCTGCTTCACCGCTTCCACGGAGCCCTGCACGTCGGCCTTGATGATGATGTTCAGATTCTGCACCTTGCCCTCGGTAATCCCGGCGAACAGATTGTCCAGAGACACCTTGGAGGACGCGGCGGCCCGGGAAGCCTTCAGCTTGTCCCGGCGCTCCTGCGCCACCTGACGGCTGAGATGATCGTCTTCCACGGCCATCATTTCGTCACCCGCCTGAGGCACTTCCGTAAAGCCGGAAATTTCCACAGGGGTGGAGGGACCGGCAGACTGAACGCGTTCGCCCCGGTCATTCAGCATGGCGCGCACACGGCCGGAAGCCATGCCCGCCACGATATTGTCGCCAATATGGAGAGTACCGTTCTGGAGCAGCACGGTGGCCAGCGGGCCGCGGGCCTTGTCCAGCTTGGCCTCGATAATCACGCCCTTGGCCATACGGTTGGGGTTCGCCCGCAGCTGCAGCACATCGGCCTGCAGCAGAATCATTTCCAGCAGGTCGTCCACGCCCTCGCCGGTCAGTGCGGAAACAGGCACCATGATGGTATCGCCGCCCCAGGCTTCGGGAACCAGGTCGTACTTGGTCAGATCCTGCATAATCCGCTCGGGATTCGCGCCGGGCTTATCCATCTTGTTGATGGCCACCACGATGGGCACGCCCGCAGCCTTGGCGTGGTTAATGGCTTCCACGGTTTGGGGCATCACGCCGTCGTCCGCCGCCACCACCAGCACGGCAATATCCGTCGCCTGTGCGCCGCGCATGCGCATGGCGGTAAAGGCTTCGTGGCCGGGGGTATCCAGGAAGGTGATCTGCCGGCCGTTGAGCTTGACGGTATACGCGCCGATATGCTGGGTAATGCCGCCGGCTTCGGTGGAGGTAACATGGGCCTTGCGGATATAGTCCAGCAGACTGGTCTTGCCATGGTCCACGTGACCCATGATGGTAATAACCGGGGGCCGGGGCTGCAGATCTTCCTCGCTGTCCTCGAAATTGGTGTCAGACAGCGCGTCTTCCGCCGTCTTATCCAGCTTCTTCTCCAGCTCCACCCCGAACTCGGAGCAGACCAGAGAGGCTGTATCGAAATCCAGCTCGGAGTTGATGTTGGCCATAATGCCCAGCATCAGCAGCTTTTTGAGAATTTCGCCGGCAGGCTTGCCGATGCGCTCGGTCAGATCCTTCACGGTGATGGTTTCGGCGGTCATATACGCCTTTTCGATCTTGATGGGTGCCATCATCTGCTGGGCGGAAGGCTGCTTCTTGGAGCGGGCCTTCTTGCCGCCGCGGACGGTTTCATCGTCAAAGCCGTTAAAGGATTCCTTCACCAGCTGCTTGCGGTTCTTGGCCACATGCTCCGGATCATGCTGGCGGATATACTGCTTCTTATTGGGATCATAATTGCTGACCCGCTCTTTTTCCACCACAGGCGTAAGCTCCGGCCCACGACTGCGAGGCGCGCCGCCTGCAGGACGAGCACCCTGAGGACGGGGAGCACCGCCCATCGGCGGACGACCACCCTGCCCGGCACCGGGTCCACCGGCGGGACGGCCATAGGGCTGGCCATTGGCATTGGCAGGACGGCCATAAGGCCCAGCCGGGTTGGCGGGACGGCCGTACTGCTGATTGGGGTTCGCGGGGCGGCCATAAGGCCCCGCCGGATTGGCGGGACGGCCGTACTGCTGATTGGGGTTCGCGGGGCGACCATAAGGCCCCGCCGGATTGGCGGGACGGCCATAAGGCCCTGCGGGATTGGCAGGACGGCCATAGGGCTGCTGAGGCCGTTGGCCAGGCGCAGCGGGACGCACTCCCTGCGCGGGAGCGGCCACTGGCCGCGGCTGCACGGGCGCAGCGGCAGCGGGCTTTGCATCCGCCTTGGGCGCTTCCGTTTTAGGCGCAGCGGGCTTTTCCTCAGCCTTGGGTGCCTCAGTTTTGGGCGCAGCAGGCTTTTCAGCTGCCTTGGGAGCCTCCGGCTTTTCTTCCGCCTTGGGGGCCTCGGCCTTAGGCACAGGCTGTTCCGGTTTCTTTTCTGCCACAGGCGCAGCGGCAGCGGGCTTTTCTTCCGCCTTGGGCGCTTCAGGCTTTTTCTCGGCCTTAGGCGCAGCTTTTTTTTCCTCCGCCTTTTCTTCCTTGGGCACGGCAGGGGCAGCCTGAGCGGCTTCATCCTCGTCAGGCATCGTCCAGGCCTTGGTATGCTGCTGAGCGAGCAGCTGCTGTTCTTCCTGGCGTTTCCGGGCGCGCTGTTCTTCCTCATCGCGCTGGAATTTGGCTTCCTGCTTCCGGAGAGACTGCATCACCGCGTCCAGATTCTTCTTAATCCGGGCCGCATCCTCCAGAATGGTTCCCGCCTGCTGATTAATTTCCTTTGTGGCTTCCGCCAGTTTCACCTTGGTCATTCGACGCTTGCACCCCCGCACTTGGCATTGTTTTGCGTTTGATTAAGCCTGATTTATGATTGAATCGGATCTTCCGATTGGGTCAGCAGCAATTGCAGTTGCTGGCAGAGCTTGCCTCCCTTTACAGCTCCGGCCATCCGGCCATCCCGGCCGCAGGCCCGGGAAAGGCAATCCGCAGGAAGCATATGCATGGGCAGATGGCGATAGGCGCATGCGTCGGCAATTTTCTTTTTCGTTCCCTCCGACGCGCTTTCATCCACCAGCGCCAGGGCTGCCCGGCCCGCCTTGATTTCCTTGAGCGCCATTTCGGCACCCAGTGTGATCTGCCCGGCCCGGCAGCACAGCCCCAGCAGCCCTTCAAGCTTCTGCATGGCTCTGCTCCAGCGCTTCCAGCTCCGCTACCAGCGCTTCCTTCACTTCGTCCGTCAGGGCGCATTCAAAGGCCCGCTCCAGCTGCTTTTGCCGGATGGCCCGGCGAAGGCATTCCGCGCTGCGGCAGACATACGCGCCCCGCCCCGGCTTTTTGCCCGTGGCGTCCATGGAAACGGCACCCTCGGCAGACCGAACCACCCGGATCAGTTCCTTCTTGGGCTTCATTTCCCGGCAGCCCACGCACATCCGCATGGGCACTTTCTTTTCCTTCATGGGCATGGCATTTCCTCTTTATGGATTATTCGATCTCGTCGTCCCCGGCGGGCGTCTGATAATCCTCGTATTCATCCGCGTCTGCAATCACCTGGCCGTTACCTTCCTGCAGCTCAGGCATTTCCTGGCGCATCAGTTCGGCCACCTGGGTCTGAGACTTGATGTCAATCTTCCAGCCGGTCAGCTTCGCGGCCAGGCGGGCGTTCTGCCCTTCCTTGCCAATGGCCAGAGACAGCTGATTATCCGGCACCACCACGCGGCAGATCTTCTCCTTTTCAGACACAAACACGCTGACCACATGCGCGGGATTGAGCGCGTTGGCCACAAATTCGGCAGGATCCTGAGACCATTTGATGATGTCGATTTTTTCATTCTTGAGCTCGGAAACCACCTTGTCCACACGGCTGCCCCGGGGGCCCACGCAGGCGCCCACAGGATCAATCAGCGCATCCATGGAGGCCACGGCCATCTTGGTGCGGCTGCCCGCCTCCCGGGCTATGGACTTGATCTGCACCACGCCCGTGGCGATTTCCGGCACTTCCATTTCAAACAGGCGCTTCACCAGGCCGGTATGAATCCGGCTGACGGCCACCTGCGGCGTGCGCCCAGCGTCCTTGCCGCTGCGATACACCTGCAGCACATAGACCTTGATATGGTCGCCGGGACGGTATTCCTCCCCAGGCATCCATTCGCTCTTTTGCAGCACGCCCTCGGTGCGGCCCAGCTCCACGTACACCGTGTCGCCTTCCACCCGCTCCACGATGCCGGTGAGGATTTCGTTTTCTTTTTCGATATATTCATCGTAGATTTTGCCCCGCTCCGCTTCCCGCAGCCGCTGAAGCATCACCTGCTTGGCCGTCTGGGCGGCCACGCGGCCAAAGTCTGCAGGGGTCACGTCGGTTTCCACGATGTCGCCCAGCTCGTAATTGGGCCGCAGCTTCCGGGCTTCCGCCAGCGAAATTTGCTGGCTTTCATCCTCCACTTCTTCCACGACCACCTTGCGGGCGAAGATCTGCACGTCGTGCTCCCGGGAGAGCACCACAGACAGATTCATGGGCGCATTGGCGCCCCGCTTGACAAACTTGCGGTACGCGGCCTTGCAGCCTTCCTCCACCGCGCTGACGATCTGATCCACGCTGATATCCTTGGCCTTGGCCAGCGCCTCGATGGCGTCCATCATTTCTGATTTGTGTGCTGCCATTTTCATTCAATCTTCCCTTCCAATTCACGCTTGTCGCTTTCACGCTTCGTCATCCGCGCCGTCCAGGGCGCTCAAATCGGGCACCAGACGCACCTGCGCCACAGCCGCCCGGGGAAACACCATTTCCGCTTCCTCCCCTACAGAGAGCACCACCTGCTTTTCATCCATGGCTTTCAGCAGGCCCTGGGCGCTCTTTTTCCCGTCCACCGGCTTATACAGCCGGGCCTCCACCAGCATCCCCAGCGACTTTTCAATGTCGCGAGGCGTTTTGATGGGCCGGTCAATGCCCGGGGAGCAGACTTCCAGAAAATCGTAGTCAAAGGACTCCAGATCAGGCTGCACGGCACGATGATACTTTTCGCAGTCATCCAGCGTCACACCCTGATCGGTATCAATATAAATGCGCAGATAGCGGCCATTGGGCTCTTTTTCAATCGCCGCATCGCACAACTCGTAGCCCAGCTTATCCGCATGGCGCTGGCAAATGGCCCAGATTTTCTGCAGGTTCACATTTTTCGGGGGCATGGATTGCGTCTCCTTATCTCAAAGAAAAATACAGAAAGAGTGGGATAACGCTGCACGATTGGCAAAAGGCAGGGGACGGGAAACACACGCTTCCGATCCAGGCTTTCGCTCCATGCAGCTCCCACTCTTCGTTAAACCCTTCTTTCTGAAAAAGCAGTTGATCATGCTTTCGCGCGCAGACCTGGCCGTCCGATTTCGCCGCGCCGCGATCCATCCATTTCAAACGGAATCCACAAGCAGATTCCAAAGCTAGTATATCATAATCCTGCCACAATTACAAGGGCTTTCCGGGAAAATTGCAAAGTTTCCGGGCAAAAACGCCTTATGCGTCAAACACTCCCAGGATCACGATGCCCGCCACCGTCACGGCGATGGCCAGATAGTGCTTCCAGGAGAGCTTTTCCTTCAGGAACAGCCGGCTCCACAGCACGGAAACCGCGCAATAGGACGCGATCATGGGCGCGGCCACGGCGGCGTGATCCGACCCCATGGCAAATACATAGGCAAACTGGCCCGCCGTTTCAAACACGCCGCCGATAAGCTTGGGGCCCTCCCGGCGCAGCGTGAGCTTATCCTTTTTAATCAGCACCACGTAAACGAAAGCGCACACGGCCATGAACAGGAACGTGAGCTCATAGGCCACATTGGCGGAATTTTCATCCAGATGGCCATCCAGCACGATAATATCCGCAAAGCCGCCTGCAGCGTCGATCAGGCAGTACATCACCGGCAGCAAAATGGCGATCAGCGATTTGGTGTATTTCACGCTGCTCTTTTCCTGCCGCGCCATCCGGGCCACGTCGTCCTCCGTGTATTCCACGATGCCCAGCGCAATCACGCCGACGCACACCAGCGCCACCGCCACCGCCTGCAGCCCTTCAATCTTTTCCCCCAGCACCACCACGCACAAAAGCGCCACCAGCGCGCCGGAGGAATTGCAGATGGGAGAGGAAACGGACAATTCAATATACCGCAGCCCCACATAGCCCAGCACCATGCTGCTGATATACAGCAGTGAAACCGGCAGATAGGTCACGATCACATCCCAGCTGATAGCCACGCCATTTACGAAGATTTCAAACGCCGCATGCAACCCCATCACCAGGCCCACCGCCATCACCATTTTCCAATGGCTGTATTTGTCGTCAGGCCGGGAGCCTACCTTGCTGAAAAAATCTGATCCGCTCCAGCAGAGCAGCGCCGCCAGAGCAAGCCAAAACCACATGTGTCTTCCCCCTCTTTCGTAAAAATCGAACGCTGGAAATTATAGCATAATCTCACGACTTTTGCAACAGTGTTTCCGAATATCTGGAACATTTTCCCGCTTCTCCCGTTCGACGGCATGTTTTTATGCGTTTGGGCCTTTACAAAAGGCGGCGGGTCTATTATAATGATGGGCATACGGGCAATGACGAAGACGGGCCCGCTTCCCGCTTTCAAGAGATCCGGCCGCAATGGTGGAAGGCCGGAAAGCGGCGCGGCGCCGGATCACTTCCGAGCCTCCGGCCGAAGGGCCGGCGCTTCATCCGCGATAAGGGATGGGAAGATGGGCCGCGCCGTGCGCCGGCCAATTTGGGTGGTACCGCGGATCAAAGTCCGTCCCAATCGGGGCGGGCTTTTTCTATGCACAGCAAAGGAGGAAAACGCATCGCCATGTACAAAAAAGTGTCAACGGACATGAACTTTGCCGCCCGGGAGCTTGAGGTGCTCAAGTTCTGGAAGGAAAACGGCATCGTGGAAAAGAGCTTTCATCTCCGGGACGACGCCAAGGATACCTTCACCTTTTACGACGGCCCGCCCACCGCGAACGGCCGGCCCCATATCGGCCATGTGGAAACCCGCGCCATCAAGGATCTGATCCCCCGGTATCAGACCATGAAGGGCAAATCCGTGCTGCGCAAGGCCGGCTGGGATACCCATGGCCTGCCGGTGGAGCTGGAAGTGGAAAAGAAGCTGGGCCTGGATGGCAAGCCCCAGATCGAGCAGTACGGCATCGAGCCCTTCATCAAGGAATGCAAGGAATCGGTGTGGAAATATCTGCACGAATGGGAAGAAATGAGCGATCGGGTCGGCTACTGGGTGGATATGAAGCACCCTTATGTGACCTATCATGACGATTATATCGAATCCGAATGGTGGAGCCTGAAAACCATCTGGGAAAAGGGCCTCATTTATAAGGGCCACAAGATCGTGCCTTACTGCCCCCGCTGCGGCACTGCGCTGAGCAGCCATGAAGTGGCGCAGGGCTACAAGAACGTGAAGGAGTATTCCGCCTTTGCCAAGTTCAAGGTAAAGAACGCCCCGGAAACTACCTATATTCTGGCCTGGACCACCACCCCCTGGACCCTGCCCAGCAACGTGGCCCTGTGCGTCAATGCCAATGAAGAATACTGCGAATTCCTCTGGCAGGGCACGCATAACATCATGGCCAAGGCGCTTGTTTCCACCGTGTTCAGCAAGGAAGACGTGGCCGAAATGGAACTGCTGCGTTCCTTCCCCGGCGCGGAGCTGGAAGGTACGGAATACGAGCCCCTGTTTCCCATGGCCAATCCGCCCAAGGAAAAGGCCTGGTATGTGGTCTGCGATGATTATGTCACCCTGACTGACGGCACCGGCGTTGTGCATATCGCGCCCGCCTTTGGTGAGGACGACGCACGGGTTGGCCGGAAGTATAATCTGCCCTTTGTGCAGCTGGTGGACACCCAGGGCAAGTTCGTGGAGGGCACCAAATGGGCCGGCACGTTCGTGAAGCAGACGGATGAGCCCATTATGGCGGAGCTGAAGGAGCGGGGCCTGTTGCTCAAAAAGCAGCTCTATGAGCATGATTATCCCTTCTGCTGGCGCTGCGATACCCCCCTGCTCTATTACGCCCGACCCACCTGGTTTATCAAGATGACCGCCGTGCGGGATCAGCTGGTGGCCAATAACCGCTCCGTCAACTGGTATCCGGACAACATCAAGGAAGGCCGTATGGGCAACTTCCTGGAAAACGTGGTGGATTGGGGCCTGAGCCGCGAGCGCTATTGGGGCACGCCCCTGCCCATCTGGCAGTGCGAGGAGGGTCACACCCATGTGATCGGCAGCCGTAAGGAGCTGCTGGATATGGCCATTGGCGAAGTGAACCTGCCCGAGCTCCATCGGCCCTATATCGACAAGGTGGAGATCCGCTGCCCCCATTGCGGCAAGCCCATGCACCGAGTCAAGGAAGTCATCGACTGCTGGTATGATTCCGGCTCCATGCCCTTTGCCCAGTGGCATTATCCCTTTGAAAACAAGGAAATCTTTGAAAAGCGCTTCCCGGCCAACTTTATCTCCGAGGCCATCGACCAGACCCGCGGCTGGTTCTATACCCTGCTGGCCATTTCCACCCTGCTCTTTGACCGCTCTCCCTTTGAAAACTGCCTGGTGATGGGCCATGTGCAGGACAAGGAAGGCCGCAAGATGAGCAAGCATCTGGGCAACGTGGTCAATCCCAAGGAAGTGCTGGAAAAGCAGGGTGCTGACGCCATCCGCTGGTTTTTCTATTCTTCTTCCGCGCCCTGGCTGCCCTGCCGCTTCCATGAAGAAGCGCTTAACGAGGGCCAGCGCAAGTTCATGGGTACCCTGTGGAACACCTATTACTTCTACGTGCTCTATGCGGATATCGATCAGTTCGATCCCACCAGGCACGATCTGAAATCCTGCCAGCTGTCGCTGATGGATAAATGGATTCTCAGCCGGCTGAACACCCTGATCGCGGGCGTGGACGCGGATCTGGCCGCCTATCGCATCCCTGAATCCGCCCGGAAGCTGACGGACTTTGTGGATGAGCTGTCCAACTGGTATGTGCGCCTGGGCCGCGACCGGTTCTGGGGCAAGGGCATGGCCGGCGATAAGGAAGCCGCGTTCATGACGCTTTACACCGTGCTGTCCACCCTCTGCCGTTTGATTGCGCCCTATGTGCCCTTCATGGCGGAAAGCATGTATCAGAATATCGTGCGCACGGTGGATGCTTCCGCGCCCGAATCCGTGCATCTGTGCGATTTCCCGGTGTACGATGAAAACATGATCGACGCGGATGTGGAGCGCCAGATGGGTGCGGTGGAAACCGTGGTGCAGCTGGGCCGTACCTGCCGCAACCTGAGCAATATCAAGGTGCGCCAGCCGCTGGCCATGCTCTATGTTCACGGCGCGGACTTTGGCGAAGCGTATAAGTCGCTGGTGGAGGATGAGCTGAACGTGAAGAACGTCTCCTTCATCGAAGACGCCAGCCAGTTCGTCAGCTATGATCTCAAGCCCAATTTCTTCACCCTCAAGGCCCGCTACGGCAAGTTCCTGGGCAAACTCCGGGGTGAGCTGCAGAAGCTGGACGGCGCGGCCGTGGTGGCCGCCTTTGACCGGGGCGAAACCTACACCCTCACCCTGGACGGCACGGACATCGTGCTGAACAAGGAGGACGTGCTGGTAGAGGCCGTAAAGAAGGAAGGCTTCACCACCCAGGTGGACGGCAAGCTCACCGTGGTGTTGGATACCACCCTCACCCCTGCCCTGATTCAGGAGGGCTATGCCCGCGAGGTGATCAGCAAGCTGCAATCCATGCGCAAGGACGCCGGCTTTGACGTGACCGACCGGATCGCCGTTACCTGCCAGGGCGACGACGAGCTGACGGCTGCGCTGCAGACCTATCAGCCCATGATCGAAAAGGGCGTGCTGGCTGACGCGGTGGTTTTCGGCCCTGCGCCTGACGACGCTGTCTCTCAGACCTGGGATATTAACGGCAAGGAAGCCGTGCTCAGCGTAAAGCGCTGAATTGTCTGCTTTGGAGGACGCTTGTACAAGCGTCCTCTTTTTGAGGGCAAAAATTGCCCCGGTTCAGGGGTGCAAATTATGTCTTGTCGAATTGACAGCAAAAAAGTTGTGGCATATAATGTTATGCGGATGCAAAATAAGGAGGGGAAAATCATGCGGGTATTGTTAACGGGCGGTGCCGGATACATCGGCTCCCATACGGCGCTGTGCCTTTTGAACGCGGGTTATGACGTAGTAGCTCTGGATAATCTGAGCAATGCCAGCCCGGAGGCGCTGCGTCGGGTGGAAGAGTTGACGGGCAAAAAAGCGCCCCTGGTGATTGGGGACTGCACCAATGAAGAAACCCTGACCCAGCTCTTTGAACAGTATAAGATCGACGCGGTGATTCATTTTGCCGGGCTCAAGGCCGTAGGCGAATCCGTGTCCAAGCCGCTGGATTATTATCAGAATAATCTGGACGCCACCATGGCCCTGTGCCGGGTGATGCCCAGGTTCGGCTGTGATGTGCTGGTGTTTTCCTCCTCCGCCACCGTGTATGGCACCAATCAGGAAATGCCCCTGCGGGAAGACTTCCCTACCGGCTGCACCAATCCCTACGGCTGGACCAAGTGGATCAGCGAACGGATTCTCACCGATGTGGCCCATGCGGATGCGACCCGTTCCTTCGTGCTGCTGCGGTATTTCAATCCCATCGGCGCTCATGAAAGCGGCCGGATCGGCGAAGATCCCTGCGGCATTCCCAATAACCTCATGCCCTATATCTGCCAGGTGGCCGCAGGCAAGCTGGATCATCTGAACGTGTTCGGCGATGATTATCCCACCCGGGACGGCACCGGCGAGCGGGACTACATCCATGTGATGGACCTGGCAGAAGGCCATCTGGCTGCGCTGAAGTTTGCCATGCAGCACAAGGGCGTGGAAATCTTCAACCTGGGCACCGGCATCCCCTACAGCGTGCTGGACATCGTGCATGCCTTTGAAAAGGCCAACAGCCTGACCATCCCTTACCAGATCACGCCCCGCCGCCCCGGCGACATTGCCACCTGCTATGCCGATCCCAAGCGTGCCCGGGAAATGCTGGGCTGGGAGGCCCATCGGAATCTGCAGGATATGTGCCGGGACGCCTGGAACTGGCAGAAGCAGAACCCCAAGGGCTACGGCGACCAGAAGTAATCCGCTTTATTCAGACAGGCATTTTTCCTGGACAGTTTCTCTAAGCAGGCTGCTGGGCTAAATGCAGGTTTTCCCTATAGACATGCGCCCCAGACCGGGAGGAAAAACGAGGAATCGTTTGCCTGTCGATCTGGGGCGCATTGTCTTTCGCGGAGACGCTGTACGAAGCCGATTCCTTTATGCCTGTCCTTTATTTCCGGGAATGAACACAATATTTCGCCTTTTGTCTTACCGTTTCATGCCCGCATTATCGTAAGGCTGCCGTTTTGCGATCGTCCCGCGTTTGTTTCATCCGTCATCGCATCCCTTTCATCGGCTCGGCGGATATGCCGTATCTCCCCGCTTGACAGAAGCGATCCCGCATGGTATCATTGAGTTAAATGAATGAACGAATCAAAGATTTTAACAAGGAGACAGCAACGTGAGCGAAAATGGACGGAATCAGGGCGATCTGCAAGGGCAGAACCGGGCGCTGCTGCTGCGGCTGATTCACCGTCTGCCGGGCTGCACCCGGGCAGAGCTGGCCAGAAAAACTGGGCTGACCAAAGCCGCCGTGACCATCCTGACCCAGCAGCTGCTGAATGCAGGCATGATCAGGGAAACGGGGAGGGTGGACGGACGGGGCGGACGGCGGGCCATCGGGCTGGAAATCTGCCGGGAGAAATACCTGTGCATCGGCCTGCGGCTCACAAGGCGGCATGTGCGGGGCGGGCTGTTTGATCTGGGCGGCGAATGCTATGATGCCCAGTCCGTGCGCATTGCGCCGGGCACCAGTGCCCGAGATACGCTGGCGCTGATGGCAGGCCTGATAAAGCAGCTGCTGGAAAGCGCGGCGGGACGGCAGGTGATTGGCGTGGGCATCGCATCCTCCGGGCCTATTCTGACCCAGGAGGGACGCATTGCCTTCATGAGTGCCTTTCCCGGCTGGGAGGATATTTCGCTGCAGGAGGAGCTGTCCGCACAGTTTCATTTGCCCGTATTATTGGAGCATGATGGCCTTTGCTATGCGCTGGCCCAATGGTGGAGCCGTCCGGCGGATGCGGAATACAAAATGCTGCTGTGCGTGCTGGTTGGCCAGGGCGTAGGCGCGGGGATGGTGGCCAATGGCGTTCCGCTGCGAGGGGCGCTGGGCTGCGCCGGAGAAATGGGCCATATGAGCCTCAACCCGTTAGGCCCGGAATGTCCCTGCGGAAACAGGGGATGTCTGGAGCAGTATGTGTCTGTGGTGGCGTTGGAGCGCGCGTTTGCTCAGGCGCTGGCGGCGCATCCGGAGCACCCATCCCATGGCCGCGCGCCGGCAGCCGCCGAAATCATGGCACAGGCCCGGAAGGGGGATTCGCTGGCAGCAGATACCGTGCGCGCCCTGGCCCGGTATCTGGCCTATGGCATGGTGAACGCAGTGAATCTGCTCAACCCTGACTGCATCGTGGTTACCGATGAATTTGCCGCCTGCGATGCGCTGGTGCGGGATGAGGTGGATGCAGTGCTGCGTGCCCGGCTTTCCCCCCGCATTTACCAGGGGCTGACCCTAATTGTGCGCCCGGATAGCCCGCTGCAGGCCATGCAGGCAGCCGCCGCCCTGATTCTGGACAAATTTCTGCAAGAACCGGGCTTTGCCCTGGAACCGATGAAAGGAGCATGAACATGAAGCCCATCCTGCTAAGCGGCGATTGGACGCTGTATTACGCGCCGGAAACCCACGACATGCCTGGCGATCCAGGTTATCTGCGCCAGGCCGGGGAACAGATTCCCGCGCAGGTGCCCGGGAATGTGGAACTGGACCTGTGCCGCGCCAGGAAGGAACCCGAGCCCTTTTATGGCGAAAACATTTATCGCTTTCGGAAGTACGAATTCTATTGCTGGCAGTTTGAACGGGATTTCATGGCGCCGCCCAGCCCAAACGGCAGCCGATGGGTGTTGGTGTTTGAAGGGCTGAACAACATCGCGCAGGTGTTTCTGAATGATAAAAAGGTGGGCGAAAGCGCCAATGCGTTCATCGCCCATGCATTTGACGTAACCGATCAGCTGCGCTACGGCCAGCCCAACCGTCTGACCGTGCGCATTTCCTCCTCCATCAATGCCGCCAGAAAGGCGGAAATGCCCGCAGTGTGCGCCAATTGGGAAATCGGTGAGTTCCAATGGCTGCGGATGCCCGCTTCTTCCTTTGGCTGGGACATTATGGGCCGGTTCCTGTCGGCAGGGATGTGGCGGGAGGTACGGCTGGAAGAACGCCGGCCCACCCGCATTCTGGAAGCCTATTATGCCACCCGGGCGATTTCCCCCGATGGCGGCGCGGAACTGACCCTGCGCTACCGCTACGAAACCGATGCGGATACGCTGGATGGATTTGAACTGCAGTTGGAAGGCCAGTGCGGCGAGAGCGTGTTTTCCGTCCGAAAGAACGCCTATTTTGTCGGCGGCGGAATGAATTTTCATGTGCCAAACGCTAAACTCTGGTGGCCCCGGAGCTATGGCGAACAGCCGCTTTATACCGTGACCCTGACTTTGCTGCATTACGGCCAGATCATGGATCAGCGCACGGAGCGAATCGGCATTCGGCGTCTGGAGCTGACGCTGAACCCGGCTCCCGGCGATGCGGGCGAATTCCTGATCCGGGCCAACGGCTGTCCCATCCTGTGCAAGGGCAGCAACTGGGTGCCGCTGGACGCGCTTCACAGCCGGGATGCGGCGCGGCTGCCTGCAGCCATGGCGCTGCTGGCGGATGCGGGATGCAATATCGTGCGCTGCTGGGGCGGCAACGTGTACGAAGATCATCCGTTCTTTGACGCCTGCGATAAAATGGGCCTGATGGTCTGGCAGGATTTCGCCATGGCCTGCGCCATTTATCCGCCCACAGATGCTTTCGCAGCCGTGCTGGCGCAGGAGGCCACGGCCGTGGTTCAAAAGCTGCGCAATCACCCCTCGATTCTGCTCTGGGCCGGGGACAATGAGGTGGACCAATGCATTGCCAGTCAGGGCTTTGCATCCGAGGAAAACAAGTATAATCGTCTCACCCGGGAAACGCTGCCCCAGGTGGTGCGCATGCATGATCCCTATCGCCCCTTCCTGCCCTCCTCGCCCTATATTCCCGCCGGAATGCGGGAAAAGGATGTGCCCGAGCAGCATAACTGGGGCCCCCGGGCGTATTTCAAGGATGATTTTTATAAGCATTCCTCCGCCCACTTCATCTCCGAATGCGGCTATCATGGCTGCCCGGCGGTCAAGTCCCTGAGGCGGTTCATTCCCGAAAATGAACTGAACCATTGGATGCCGGATGGAAAGCAGGATTCCGACGTATGGGCCACCCATGAAACGGATTATCTTCCCTTTGGCCGCCGGGGCTACAGCCGCATTGCGCTGATGCAGAATCAGGTAAAGCTGATGTTCGGCGCAGCGCCGGACCAAATCGAAGCCTTCGCGCCCCTTTCGCAGATCGTGCAGGCGGAAGCCAAGAAATTCTTTATCGAGCGCACCCGTCTGCGCAAATGGCGGCGCACGGGCATTATCTGGTGGAACATGCTGGACGGCTGGCCCCAGATTTCTGATGCGGTGGTGGATTACTATTTTGAAAAGAAGCTGGCATATCATTATATCCGCCGCGTTCAGCAGCCCATCGCCGTGATCGTTGATGAATCCGAGGGCTGGAACCGGCAGGTTTTCCTGTGTAACGACAGCCGGGAAAGCAAGCCCGTTCGCTACAAGGTCTGGGATGCGGACAGCGGCGAAATCCTGCTTTCCGGCGAGCAGCTGTCCCCCGCCAATGAAAACGTGGCGCTGGGGCATATCCATGAAACGGACAGCTTGCCCCGGCTGTATCTGATCTCCTGGGAAATCGATGGCATTTCAAGCGGCAATCATTATCTGAAGGGCAATCCGCCCTTTGACGGGGCGCAGCTGCTGGGCTGGGTGCGGCAGATTGCGGTACTCCCCCAGGCATTTTGCTGGGATGAAGGGAAGTGAACGGCATGCACCAAATCGTATGGGGGCTGGACATCGGGGGCACCAAATGCGCCCTGTGCGCGGCGGATAAGGATGGCAGGATTCTGAACCGTTATCAGATCGCCACGGCATCTGAGCCCACCTGGGATACGCTGCTGGAAGCGCTGATGCGCTGGGGAGAAGAAAACCTTCCCGCGCCCATTGCTGTGGGCGTAAGCTGCGGCGGGCCGCTGGACAGCGCCCGAGGGGTAATTCTCAGCCCGCCCAATCTGCCCGGTTGGGACGAAGTGCCTGTGACCGCCTGGCTGGAAAAACGGCTGGGCGTGCCCGCCTTTTTGCAGAACGATGCAAACGCCTGCGCGCTGGCGGAATGGCGGTTCGGGGCAGGCCAGGGCGCCCGCTCCATGATCTTTCTCACCTTCGGCACCGGCTTTGGCGCGGGCCTGATTCTGGATGGACGGCTCTATGAGGGGGCCAGCGGCATGGCAGGCGAAATCGGCCATGTGCGCATGGAAAAGGATGGACCGGTGGGCTATGGCAAGGCCGGATCCATGGAGGGCTTTTGTTCCGGGGGCGGATTGCGGCAGCTTTCCCGGCTGGATACCGGCCATGAGGCCACGGCCTGGGAGCTGGCCCAGCGGGCAAACGCAGGCGATGCGCAGGCTGCGGCGGTGCTGGCCCATAGCGCCCGGATGCTGGGCCGGGGGCTGGCGATTCTCATCGATCTGTTCAATCCGGAACGCATCGTGATCGGCAGCATTTTTGCCCGGGCAGAAAAGTGGTTCCGCCCTGAAATGGAAAAAGCCATCGCCCAGGAAGCACTGCCGCAAAGCGCGGCGGCCTGCCGGGTGACGGCGGCCCAATTGGGCGACAGCATTGGCGATGTGGCTGCGGTGACCGTGGCCTGGAACGGATGGAAGGAGCGGCTGCATGACCATTGAGGAAAAGCTGAATCTGGCAGTGGACCGCATTGGCAGCAGCTTTCAAGCTGGTGGAAAACTGCTTTTATGCGGAAACGGCGGCAGCGCGGCGGACTGCGCCCATATCACCGGCGAGCTGTGCAAGGGCTTTCTGAAAAAACGCCCGCTGTCGGACACACTTCGGGCCGCTATCGGCGCGCCCTGGGCAGCGCAATTGCAGCAGGGGCTGCCTGTGGTCGATCTGACGGCCAACAGCGCCCTGATCGCGGCCATTGTGAATGATCTGGACGGTGGCAACATGTTCGCCCAGCAGGTGATGGCCTATGGCAAACCCGGCGATGTGCTCCTGGGAATTTCCACTTCCGGCAACGCGGAAAACGTCTGCCGGGCGGTGCAATGCGCCAAAGCGCTGGGGCTGTATACCATTGCTCTCACCGGCCAATCCGGCGGACGGCTGAGCGGCATGGCGGATCTGCTTTTGAACGTGGAAGCGCAGGAAACCTACCGGGTGCAGGAGCTGCATCTGCCCTTGTATCATCAGCTCTGCATGCGTCTGGAAGCGCGCTTTTTCAAGGATTAACGGTTTTTCGGTAAATTCCCTCAAACGCAATCTGAATAACGCCTTTTCTTCAACAGCATACGCCCCGAATGGCATGCGGAAGCGGCTAACCGTTTCCTCGCCATTCGGGGCGTATTTTCGATACAAGCGAATCAATCCAAATCCTTCTGCCAAAAGGAATGCTTGAAACACAGAAAACGTGACAAAGCGTGGCCTGTAAGCCGGGTTCTGTTGAAAATGGCCATCTATCTATGCGCAAAGTCACCAATGCGCTCCAGCGATACTGCGGGAACAGGACGGGCCGCCCTATGCGTTCCCTACATCTTGCACCGAATGGGGTTTACATGACGGCACAGTCGCCAGGCCGCCGGTGCGCTCTTGCCGCACCTTTCCATCCTTACCGCGAAATCGCGGCGGTATCTCTCTGTTGCACTTGCCTTGGAGTCGCCTCCACCAGCCGTTAGCTGGCATCCCGCCCTATGGTGCCCGGACTTTCCTCATGCCTTGCGGCACGCGGCCATTCAGCCGCCTTTGTCACGCCCTGATTATACCGCGTTTCCTCCCGGCTGTCAACCGCCGGTTAATCCTCCCAGCCTTTAGCGGCATTCCCATCGCGCTTGGAAATGGCCTTTTGCCGCTTGGCGATGCCGATCCATTCCGCACGGCTTTTCCGGCTGGCCTCCCGGTTCAGGCTCTGGTATTCATCCCACTGGGCCTGGGTAATTTCCCCGCTGTCGATGGCCGCCCGAACGGCGCAGCCCGGCTCATGGGTATGGGTGCAGTCAGAAAAGCGGCATTGCCCCGCCAGTGCGGTCAAAGGAGCAAAGGTTTCCCCCACGCCATTTTCCGCATCCACCAGTCCCAGCTCCCGCATACCGGGGGTGTCCATAATCATGGCCCCATTATCCAGGGTGAGTATCTGGCGATGGGTGGTGGTATGGCGGCCCTTGCTGTCATCCTCCCGGATGCCGTTCACATCCATCACCGTCCTGCCTGCCAGCGCATTCACCAGCGTGGATTTGCCCACGCCCGATGAGCCTAAAAACACAGTTACGCTGCCGGGAGTCAGATACGCCCGAACGCCGTCCAGCCCCTGACCGGTCACGGCGCTGATGGGCAAAACCGGGCAATCCGGAGCTGTTTCCTGAGCGTAGGCGACATATTGCGCCACGTTTGGCGCCTGATCCGCTTTGGTAATCACGATGGCGTACCGGGCCCCGGACTGCCGCGCCACGGCCAGATAGCGCCGCAGCCGCTTGGGATTAAAATCGTGATTGGCGGAGGTGAGCAGCAGCACGGTATCAAAATTGGCCGCCACAGCCTGGGCGTTCCGGCTCCCGGCAAAGCCGTCATAGCGTTGGAACAGGGTACGCCGGGGCAGGGTGGCCATAATCAGGCTATCACCGCCGGGATTGGGCTGAAAGGCCACAAGGTCGCCTGTAACGGGATAGGCTTCCGATGCGTCATGGTAGTAAACGGACGCCTTGAGCCGCGCAAAGCAGGCCTCGCCCGCAGCCGTTTGCAGTTGATACCGTTCCTTATGCACCGCGATCACCCGGGCGATGGGCGCGTTGTTTTCCGAATATTGGGTCATTTTTTCTTGATGATTCAATGCAGACTCTCCTTTTTTTTCATTTTTTCCATACAAAAAAGCCATGGAAGCAGCCGTGCGGCTTCTTCCATGGCTTTTGGAAAAAACGCTTCAGGTTACTTGATTACAGGGCATTGCAAACAGACGGGAACCATTCCCCTTTGCCTGCGCCCAGGATATGCAATTACCGGATCACAACCACAGATTCCATTTTCTTCATCATAACCACATATCCCCTTTCATCTGAAAAAATCGAATCCGCCGCACCCGCCTGCCATTTTATATCCAGCCTCAGGCGCAATCAGACCCTTTATCGAAAGGCCGCCGATGGGGCCTCATCGATCAAAGCACGATCAGCAGCCGGCCGCAGGTTTCGCATTCCACCAGCTCGCCCGCCTTGATCTTGCGGGATACCGCAGAGGGAAGCGACATATTGCATCCGCCGCATTGATCCCCATAGAGCTGCGCCAGCGGCGGCACGCTGCGGCGCTTGATGTTCTGATACCGATCCATCAGATCCTGCTCAATGCCCTTCGCCTTTTCGGCGGCCACGGCCTTGAGCGCCGTCAGCTCCTTGCTCTTTTCCTGATATTCCGCGTCGTAATCCACCTTGAGCTTGTCAAATTCACCCTT
The DNA here is from genome assembly GCA_934630705.1 of uncultured Clostridia bacterium. Taxonomy (GTDB): domain Bacteria; phylum Bacillota; class Clostridia; order Christensenellales; family Aristaeellaceae; genus RUG563. Next base: position 114,682 of record CAKTWP010000004.1, read on the forward strand.
GGCCTTGGCCGCGCGCACCTTCACATCGTGCTGCAGCCGTTCCCGGTCCCCCGCGTCTTTACGGATGCGGCGAATCTCCTGTTCATAGGTGGTCAGGTTATTCTGGAAGCGGCGCACATCGGCAATGAACTGCTGGGTGCTTTCGCTGTCCTGAGGCGGGTCATTTTCGATCTTGGTCTGCAGAGATTTGAGCTGGTTTTCCGTCATGGCCACAGCATCCTTCAGCGCTTCCAGCCGGTCCGCCATAGCGGCCACCTCGCCGGTGATGCGCTTCATCACGTTCTGCTGCTCCAGCAAATAATCCCGATATTTCACCAGCTTCTGGCGGGTGGGCGAGCGCTTGATGGACGCCTCCATTTTATCGGCTTCCATATCCGCCTGCTGATAATCCCATAAAAGGTGCAACTGATCCATGGAAAAAAGCCCTCCTTATCTTACACACGGCCAAACGGCACGCACGTGGATGGATAAACCTGTATCTTACATTGTACATCATCCAGCCGTTTTTGTAAATAGGCTGCCAAAAAGGGAACCAACGGCGCTTCGGTGCCGTAATGGCCGCCATCCAGCAGCACGAAATCATTCATCGCCGCGGCCAGTGCGTTATGATGGCGCACCTCGCCGGTGAGCAGCGCCTGCGCCCCCAGCGCTCTGGCTTCCTCCCAGCCCTCGTCATATGCACCGCCGCCAATAGCCAGCGTAGTAATCGTCCGATCCGGGCCGTAAAGCCGCACGGGAAACCGCAGCGCATCCGTGGCGTGTGCTTTCAGCGCGGACGCGATGAGGGGCGTTTTCAGCTCGCCAAGGAACAGATATTGCCCTGCCTGGCGCAGGTTTTCCAATCCCAGCAGCCGGGCGCAGCTGGCGCTGCCGCTCAGCTCCGTTTGATCCAGATTGGTGTGCACGCTGATCAGCGCCATCTCCCGCCGCACCATTTCGCACACGATCCGGGCCTCGCAATCCTCTTCCACCAGATTTTTACGGGCATGGAAGAACAGCGGATGATGGGACACAATCAGCTCCGCGCCCAGCGCTTTTGCCTCCTCCACCACATCCAGCGTGGCGTCCAGCGCCACCAGCACCTTATGAACCGCCCTGTCACGCCGGCCGATCAGCAGGCCCACATTGTCAAAGTCCTCGGCCGTTTCAAAGGGCGCAACCGCCCGCAGGATATCCTCAACGGTCTGCACCGTCCCTCACACGTTCATATTCCTCCTTCAGCCATTGCAGCTGCCGCGCCGCCGCATCCGTCCGTTCGCAGGATGTCGCGCCGATCCGCCATTGCAGATAAGCGGGATAGCCCTCCGCACAGGATCGGCTCAGGCAGGGGCCCAGAAACAGCATTCGTTCATCCGCTTCCATCTTTCCGGGCACGGCACGCATCACCACATAAAACCGGCCGGCCGCCCGGGCGATTTCCTCCCGTTCCAGGGTATAATCCAGCCTATGCAGTGTTTCGCGCACCAGCGGCAGCTGGGTATGGGCGGACAGCACCAGCGCCGCGCCCTGCAGCTTTTCCCGGCCGGACAACAGAATTTTGGACAGGGTATGGCCGCCCATGCCCAAAATGGCAATGGCCTGCGTCTGCTGATGCAGCGCCGCCAGCCCATCCCCCACTTCAATGTCAGCCCGCTCGCTGAGTCCATGGAGTGCCAGCAGCCGTCTTGCCTTTTCCAGAGATTCCGCGCTGATATCCGCCACGCACATTCGTTTGCACCGGTCATTTGCCAGCAGATAACAAGATAACCGCCCGTGGTCGGCCCCGATATCGGCGCCGTAATCACAGGCGGGAAACATGGCTGCCGCGCGGGACAGCCGGTCGTCTAAGCTTGGCAGGCGCATCAGTCCAGATAGTCCTTCAGCTTCTTGCTGCGGCTGGGATGACGCAGCTTGCGCAGGGCCTTGGCCTCGATCTGGCGGATGCGTTCACGGGTCACCTTGAATTCCTTGCCCACTTCCTCCAGCGTGCGCTGGTGGCCGTCATCCAGGCCAAACCGCAGCCGCAGCACCTTTTCCTCCCGGGGGGTCAGGGTATCCAGCACGTCCCAGAGCTGTTCCTTCATCAACGCATGGGAGGCGGCTTCGGCAGGGGCGGGGGCATTTTCATCCATCAGGAAATCGCCCAGATGGCTGTCTTCTTCCTCGCCGATTGGCGTTTCCAGCGATACGGGCTCCTGAGCAATCTTGATGATCTCCCGCACCTTGCTTTCGCTGATGCCCATGGCCTTGGCGATTTCCTCGGGCGTGGGCTCCCGGCCATATTCCTGAAGCAGCTGCCGGGATACCCGGATCAGCTTATTGATGGTTTCCACCATATGCACCGGGATACGAATGGTGCGGGCCTGATCCGCGATGGCACGGGTAATGGCCTGACGAATCCACCAGGTGGCGTAGGTGGAAAACTTATAGCCCTTGCGGTAATCGAATTTTTCCACGGCCTTAATCAGGCCCAGATTGCCTTCCTGAATCAGATCCAGAAAGAGCATGCCCCGGCCCACATAACGCTTGGCGATGGACACCACCAGGCGCAGATTGGCCTCGGCCAGCTTTTTCTTGGCTTCCTCGTCGCCCTGCTCCATCCGCTGGGCGATTTCGATTTCTTCCTCCGCAGTCAAAAGGGGCACCCGGCCGATCTCCTTAAGATACATGCGCACGGGATCATCGATGCTGATGCCCTCGGTCATGCTGCTCAGATCCAGATTCTCCGGCAGGGGCTCAGTCTTTTCGGGCTCGGCATCCGCCTCGCCGCGGGTCACGTTAATGCCCATGCCTTCAAAGGTTTCCAAAATGTTATCAAACTGCTCAGGGTCGATTTCATAGTTGGCAAGTTTGGTAATGATTTCGTCGTACGTCAACGTGCCTTTTTTCTTGCCCAGTTCATAAAGTTCGTTCAGCTTCGCCTGTTTCACGTCCATCTGCGTGCTCATTGGGCGCCACTCCTCTCTTGCCGTCAGCGGCCCTGCTGCTTTAACCGGGCCAGTTCTTTGGAAAGCTCCGCCACCTCTTTCAGGGCGTTTGCCCGGGCAGAAGGATCCTGGGCGGAGCGCATCAGGTCTGTCATCGCCTGAATATCCTGCTGCAAATGCTGGATATGCAGATTGCGCAGGCAATCGCCCGCGATAACGGCGGCATTTTCCCGTTCGTCATCGCTGAGCATGGTAAACACTTCTCCGGCGGCCTGACGGATTTCATCCGTTTCCGCGCCGGCCATAATATCGGCAGGCAGCTGGCCGGAAAGCAGCCGCTGCGCAATGCCGCGCAGGATTTCATCGCTGAAATCCTCGGTTTTCGCCATCCCGGGCGGCAGCTTGCCCGTGGCCAGCAGGGCCAGCATGGTCTGCTCCGCCCGATAGCCTTCGGGCAAACGGGTGCGCTTTGGGGATAAGGTTTCCCGCAAAGGCTCCGGTTTATGCTGCTGCCCCACGCTTTCGGGCGAAACGCCGATCTGCGCCAGCAGCACTTCCTTTGTAAACCCCGTCTGCACGGAAAGCAGCTCCAGATAATTTTCCAGCTCCACCGGCTCGCGCACCTTGCGCAGCAGCGCCGCGCAGCCCTTGGCGTATTCCGTGCGGCCTTCCTGGGTTTCCAGATCGTTTTTCAGCCGCAATCGCTGCATTTGATAGCTCACCGCGGACATGGGCTGCAGCGCCTGAAAGGCTTCCAGCCCCCGCTGACGGATAAATTCATCCGGATCCAGCCCATCCGGGAAATACAGCACCTTGGCCGGCACGGCTTCGGTTTCAAAAATGCCCAGTGCCCGCTCGATGGCGTGCTGGCCGGCTTCGTCCCCATCATAGGCCACCCAGACCTCCGGGGCAAAGCGCTTGAGCAGCCGGGCCTGTTCATTGGTCAGAGATGTGCCCAGCGTGGCCACCGCCCCGCTCACCCCGGCCTGGGTAATGGCCACCACGTCCATATAGCCTTCCACCAGCACAATCCGCTTCAGTTCCCGGAGCTTGCGCACCAGATTGATGGCGTAAACGCCCTTGCGTTTGTTGAAAACCGGGGTATCGGACGTGTTCAGATATTTGGGCTTGGCATCGCCCATGGCCCGGCCGCCAAACCCCAGCACGTTATTTTGCTGATCAATGATGGGAAACATGGCGCGATTGCGGAACATGTCGAAGGCATGATCCCCCTTCACCACCGAAAGCCCGGCCTGGCTCAGCTCCTGCATGGTATAGCCCTTGCCCATCAAAAACGCGGTCAGATCATCCCAGCGATCCACCGACGCGCCCAGGCCGAACCGGCGGATAATCCCGTCATCCAGCCCGCGGCCATGGAGATAATCCAGAATGGCCTTGCCCTCCGGCTGCCAGAGCCGGTCATGATAAAAGCGGGCGGCCTCCCGGTTGGCGGCCAGCAGCCGTTCCCGCTGGCTGCGGCGGCGTTCATAGTCCGGATCGTCCTCCATTTCGGGGAGCGGCATATGCATTCTGTCCGCCAGCAGCTTCACGGCCTCGATAAACGAGCACCGCTCCATCTCCATCACGAACTGCACCACGTTGCCTCCGGCCTTGCAGCCGAAGCAGTAATACAGATTCAGATCGGCGTTCACGGAGAAGGAAGGGGTTTTCTCATGATGGAAGGGGCAAAGGCCCCAATATCTGCGCCCATCCTTTTTCAGCGGCAGATAACCGGAAACGACAGATACGATATCCGCTCGGGCATACAATTCATCCAGCCATGCCGCCGGAATGCGTCCTGCCATTCCCGTCCCTCCCTTCATGGGTGGCATAATTCGCGGTCAAGCGTCATTTTCCTGCAAAAAAACTGATTTTTTGCGGATTTCAAAGCACCGGGAAGGATGCGGGAATGAACAGCTGCTGATAGGTGCGCAGGGCGTAGCGGTCGGTCATGCAGGCCAGAAAATCCGTCACGGCCCGCTCCGTGCCGTCCCGATAGGAAATCTGCACATATTCCAGCGGCATCTCTCCGGGGTGCGCCATGTAGTATGCGAAAAGCTCATTGATCACATGGGTACACTTTTCTTCTTCCGCTTTCCGCCATTCATCCATATACACTTTTTCAAACAGGAACCGGCGCATTTCATCGCTGGCGTCCTGAATGGCCGGGCTCATCCGCACAAAATCATGCCCCCGGCTTTCCCGGACAATGTCGGAAATCATCGTATCTATCCGCTGGCCGTGGGTTTCCCCCAGCACCCGGATCAGCTCATGAGGCAGTTCAAATTCCCGAAGCACCCCGGCGCGGATGGCGTCGTCGATATCGTGGTTAATATAGGCGATCCGGTCTGCCCGGGCCACGCAGGCGCCCTCCAGCGTGGCGGGCTTAAGCGCACCGGAATGGTTCAGAATCCCGTCCCGCACCTCCCAGGTCAGGTTCAGCCCCTCGCCCCCTTCCAGCACCTCCACCACCCGCAGGCTCTGCTCATTATGGCGAAAGCCATCGGCGGTCAGTTTGTTCAAAGCGCGTTCACCGCAATGGCCAAAGGGCGTATGTCCCAGATCGTGGCCCAAAGCGATGGCCTCGGCCAAATCCTCATTCAATCGCAGGCAGCGGGCCAGCGTCCGCGCCACCTGCGCCACTTCCAGCGTGTGGGTCAGCCGGGTGCGATAATGATCCCCTTCCGGCGCAATAAACACCTGGGTTTTGAATTTCAGGCGGCGAAAGCTCTTGCAATGGAGGATGCGGTCCCGATCCCGCTGAAATTCCGTGCGCAGCGGACAGGGCGGCATCGGCTGCTCCCGGCCTCTGGTATCCGCGCTGCATACGGCAAAGGACGACAGCCAGTTCCGTTCTCTGGCCTCCAGTTCTTCGCGAATGGTCATATCCCGCACCCCTTCCTTTCTATGATCGTATATACCACGCGGAAGCAATAAATCCTTTTTTTCGATGGAAGACCCCCGAAAAAGCGCACAAAAACAGGCGTGAATCTCTCCACGCCTGTCCAGCGATTATGCGTTTGTCTCCTTCAGTAATTCTCAGCCCGCACTTCGAAATACGCCTGCGGATGGGCGCACACTGGACAGATTTCCGGCGCTTTTTCGCCCACCATGATATGCCCGCAATTGCGGCATTCCCAAACCTTCACTTCGCTCTTGGCGAACACCTGCTGCGCCTCCACATTATGCAGCAGCGCCCGGTAGCGTTCCTCATGCTTGCGTTCGATGGCGGCTACCATGCGGAACTTGGCCGCCAGCTCCGGGAAGCCTTCCGCTTCGGCGGTCTTGGCAAAGCCATCGTACATATCCGTCCATTCATAGTTTTCCCCGTCCGCAGCGGAAACCAGGTTTTCGGCGGTAGAGCCGATGCCGTTGAGCTCCTTGAACCACATCTTGGCGTGCTCTTTTTCATTGTCCGCGGTTTTCAGAAACAGATCCGCAATCTGCTCAAAGCCGTCCTTTTTGGCCTTAGACGCAAAATAGGTATACTTGTTCCGGGCCTGGGATTCGCCGGAAAATGCTTCCCGCAGGTTCTTTTCGGTTTGCGTGCCCGCATACTTGTTCGCCATCTGTCTTTTCTCCCTTCATTTTCGCGCAGAAGCGCTTTGGCCCTGCTTATTCTATGTTCGCCGAATCGGATTCCAAAAATGCTCCCCGAGCATGAAAGATCATAAAAGAGGAAAACTTCGCCGCTCCGGCCACATCCTTATTGGCCAGCGATACCAGCCCCGGCTGCAGGATATTCAGCTTACGGCTGTTATTGGTTTTATATTCCTCCCGGCACAAAGGATCCAGCACATACAGATAATCCGCATCCACATGCGCCAGCACCACATAATGCCCCGTATTGGTAAACACGCCGCCCTTGGAGGCCAGCGCCACCACCGCCGCGCCGCTTTGGAGCGCCCCAATGGCCTCGTCATAGCGCTTGGTCACGCGGTAATGCAGGCCATACGCCTGGGCGATGTTTTCCCCCAGCGCATTGGAGGTGCCCACATTGCTGTTCCGCGTCACCTGGCCCAGGGTGTTATTCCCGGCGGCATAATCCCCCAGCACCAGCGGCAGGAAACGGACGAAATCCCGCTGGGATGTAAGGATATACCGGGCATGGGCGCGGAAGCAATGGCTTTTATTCAGCGAGCAGGCGCACAACGAATAGCTGCGCTTGGCCAGACGGGTAATAGAGGAGAGCTGCTCTGGGGGCACCAGCTGAGCCACCGCCATGGCGATGGCCGCAGGGCCGCAGCCGGAATCCCGGAAGGGACGGCTGTTTTTCACATTGGCATGCTCATAAATCAAGCCGCCCCAGAGCCCGTCATTCTGGGCGTAATAGCGCATCGTCCCCTTGCCCGGCACCTCCACCAGCCCGGAAACGGTTTCCTGCCCGGCGAAGAACGCCTCGGTGGACAGCAGCGTATCCGCCCATGCAAAAGGCGCGCTTCCCCACAGAAAAACGCAGATGATGATGCAAATCAGCATTGGTTTTCCGCGAAAAGCGCGCATCTTTTGAATCCTTTCCCGCTCCGAAAAGCGAAAACGAATTATTCTTCTTCCTCTTCTTCGGGCAGCTCGGCGTTGTGATACACTTCGCTCACATCGTCGTTATCCTCCAGCATGTCCAGCAGCTTCTGCACCTTGTTCAGCGTATCCGCATCGGCAATCGCCACCGTGTTCTGAGGAATCATCTGCTTATCAGCAGACAGGAAGGAGAAGCCGGCCTTTTCCAGGTTTTCCCGCACAGCGGAGAAATCGCCGGGCGCGGTGATAACCTCGAAGGCATCCTCATCGTCCATCTTCACATCTTCCGCGCCGCAGTCCAGCGCCTGCATCATGAACTCATCCTCGTCCATGCCGGGCTCCCGCTCAATCACGATCACGCCCTTGTTGTCGAACATGTAGCTCACAGAACCAGGCGTGCCCAGAGAGCCGCCGTTCTTATCGAAGATATGGCGGATATCGCTGGAAGTACGGTTGCGGTTATCGGTAACGATTTCCACGATAATGGCCACGCCGCCGGGAGCATAGCCTTCATAGGTGATTTCTTCATAATTGGCGCCCGTGCCTTCGCCGGCGGCCTTCTTGATGCTGCGCTGGATGTTATCGTTAGGCATGTTGTTGGCCTTTGCCTTGGCGATGATATCCTTGAGCTTGCTGTTGGATTCGGGGTTCGCGCCGCCTTCGCGCACGGCGATGGCGATTTCACGGCCGATCTTGGTGAAAATCTTGCCGCGCGCCGCGTCGGTCTTGCCTTTTTTGGCCTGGATATTGTGCCACTTGGAATGTCCGGACATGGTAAAAATCCCTCCCATAGGAATTGCATCATAATTTGAACAATTTATTATAGCATAGTTCTTGTGCCGCGTCAAATCCCCGTGCGCATTTTCCGCTCTTTTTTTCTGTTTTCCTGTAAACTTCCCCGAATCGGCATACATTTCCATGGACAAACAGCGGAAAGTATGGTACACTCTGAATGATTACGAAAGTATTAAGATTTTGTTGAGATTTACTGGTTTGGAGGAAATTCCTGATGTACACCCGATGCGATTGGCTGCGGCGAATGATCGCCTGTATTTTGTGCGCCGGCCTGCTTGCGGCGGCGCTGCCTGCGCCCGTGCTGGCGGATACGCTTCGTGCCGCGCCCCTGTCCAGCGGCCAGAGCCGAAATGGCATGGTGCGCATCTCCCTCAGCTCGCTGGGCACGCCCTCCGCGCTGAAGCTGACAGTTTACGGCAGCTACACGGTGAACGGCCAATCCTCCATGCAATTGGAAAGCGGCGCTTCGGTGACGGTGAATTTCAGCAGCGCCACCGGCAGGCTCACCCTGACCGCCGGGGGCGTGACCCGGGATATGGGCTCGGCGTTCAAGCTGCGCCGCCATGTGTCCGACGGGCAAAGCGGCATCAAAGTGGCCCAGGGGCGGGTGCCGGGCAATCTGTATCCCGGCGATTTTTCCTTCGTGGTGCGCCCCGCCTCCAGCGGCGGTTACCGTCTTTACACCATCGCGTATATTTATATAGAAGATTATCTTTACGGCGTGCTTCCCTATGAAATGGGCAACAGTTCCGGGCCGGAGGCCCTCAAGGCCCAGGCGGTGGCCGCCCGCACATATACCCTTCGGGCCATGAACGCCTCCGCCTCCGGGCTGTACGACGTGGTGGATACCACCTCCGATCAGGTTTACAACGGCACGCCCTCCGGCAACGCCAATTGCAAAGCCGCCGTGGATGCGACCAGGGGCATTGTGGCCACCAATAACGGCGCGCTGACCGCCACCTATTATACCGCCTCCAACGGCGGCCAGACCGAATCCATCAAAAATGCCTGGGGCTCCAATTCCTATTCCTATCTGACCGTGAAAGACGACCCCTACGATCTGGCCAATCCCAATTCCCGGGTCAAATCCTTTTCTGTCAGCGCGTCCGGCACGCCGGGAGGCACCATCGGCACGCTACTGAGCAGCAAAGCGGCCAAGGCCTTTGGCAGCGGTGCGATCATTTCCGGGATCAGCGACGTGCAGGCCCATACGCCCAAATACGCCGCCCCCAGCCGGCTGTATACCAAGCTCAGCTTCACCGTTTCCTATACCCTGAACGGCCAAAGCAATACGGGCACGCTGACCTTTGATATTTTCAGCGAGCTGGAATCTCAGCTTGGCATGAGCATCAACAGCATGAAAAACGAGCTCTGGTCCGTATCCCGCACCGCCGGCGGCTTCACGGTTTCCGCCCGGCGCTATGGCCACGGCCTGGGCATGAGCCAGCGGGGCGCCATGCAGATGGCCAGCCAGGGCTACACTTACGATCAGATTCTGGGCTTCTATTACGAGGGCTGCACCCGCACCCAGTATACCTTCACCCGCTCCATCCTCAGTGCCGTGGTAGACGGCCAGGAAAGCGGCGAACAGATCACCACCGAGCTGCCTGCCGACCTTTCTCCTTCCCCCTCCGCCACCCCGTCCTATGCCGGCCCGCAGGCCCGGGTGACCACCCAGAGCGGATCGCTGAATCTGCGCGCCGCCACCTCGGACGCAGCCCGGGTGCTGACCACCATCCCCCAGTATGCTGTGATTCCGATTCTGGACCGGGGAGATGTCTGGTGCCGCACCAGCTATAACGGCCAGGCGGGCTATGTGATGACCAAATTTCTGACCTTCCTGTCAGGCGGAGAGCCTACACCCATCCCCACCCCTTCCGCCCCTGCGCCCACCTCTGCGCCTGCGGAAAGCGGGCTCTATGCCCGTGTGACCACTGTGAAGGGCTCCCTGAATCTTCGAGCGCTGCCGGAAGCGTCGGCGCAGATTCTGCGCACGATTCCCCAATATGAAACCATTCAGGTGCTCCATCGCGGCAGCAGCTGGTGTCAGGTCACCTATGGCGGATACACCGGCTATGTGATGACCTCCTTCCTCACCTTCCTTTCTAATCCCGTTACCGCCGCGCCTGCCGCCACGGAAACCCCATCCGCGCTTCCCACGCCCACCCCTGTCCCCACGGCCGTTATCAATCCCGGTGCCGGGCAGACGGCATGGGTGAACACGATTCAGGGCTCCCTGAACCTGCGGCAGCTGCCCCGGGATACCGCCCGGGTGCTGTGCGCCATTCCCCAGAATGCCGCCGTGACCGTGCATCAGCGGGGCACGATCTGGTGCCGGGTCACCTATAATGGATACACCGGCTATGTGATGACGGATTATCTCCGCTTTACCGGCGGTGAGCAAACGCCCACGCCTGCCACAGCAGTTCCTGCCACGCCCATTCCCGTCACCCAGCCGCCCGTTACCCAGGCTCCAGCCCCCGCGCCCCAGCCCGGCGCATCCCATACGACGGCCCTGGTGGCTACCCAGCAGGGCTCCCTGAATCTGCGGGAGTATCCCAGCGGCAGCGCCCGGGTGCTGCGGACGATTCCCCAGTACGCTACCGTGACCGTCTATCTGCAGGGCAGCGAATGGTGTCAGGTGGGCTATGCCGGCCAGACGGGCTATGTGATGCGCAAATTCCTGTCCTTCGCCGGGGAAAGCATCGGCGGAAATTCGGGCAGCTCCGCCGGCGCTCCGCCCACGGCGCGGCCCACTGCCCAGTCTACCGCGTCCGCCATCGATTATAATGCGCAGCTGGATCCCACCCTGAGGGAGCTGAAAACCCAGGTTTCCGGGCTGGTGAACCCCGACAGCGGAACTCGGGTGAATCTGCGGGTGGGCTGCTCCACAGATGCGGGCATCGTCACCTGGATTCGCAAGGGCGAGCATGTGATCATCACCGCCGTGGGCGAGGAATGGTGCGCGGTGCAATATGAAGGCATGAAGGGCTACTGCATGCGAAAATATCTGGAGTTTGAATTGTATGAATAACGATCAGGGTTATTTGCGTCCCGGCGAACGCATCGACGATTTGCAGCTGTGCAATCTGCGGGTGATTCAATCCCCCGATGCGTTTCGCTTCAGCATGGATTCGGTGCTGCTGGCGGATTTTGCCCGGGTACGCAGCCGGATGCGCATCTGCGATCTGGGCACGGGCACGGGGATTCTGCCGCTGCTGCTTTATGGCCGGGCGGAGGGTATCCAGTGCGACGCGGTGGAGATTCAGCCCGATGCGGCAGACCGGGCGGCGCGCACCGTGCAGCTCAATCAGCTGGAGGACGCAATCCGCGTTCACTGCCAGGATCTGCGCCATGTGCGGGCCTATCTGCCTCACGCGGCCTATGATCTGGTGATCTGCAATCCGCCTTACAGCCCGTCGGACGCATCCCTGCCCAGCCCCAATCCGGCGCTGCGCGGAGCGCGGCAGGAAGGGCTTTGCACGCTGGAGGATATTGCCGCCGCTGCCGGCTGGCTGCTTAAAAGCCATGCCCGGTTTGCGCTGATGCTGCCGGTGGCCCGGCTGACAGATGCGTTTGAAATCCTCCGCCAATACCGGCTGGAGCCCAAGCGGCTGCGGCTGGTACACGCCAATGCCACGCGCCCTGCAAGGCTGGCGCTGATTGAGGCGCTGCTGGATGTGCATCCGGGCATCATCGTGGAGCCGCCGCTGATTGTCAAGAATCCCGACGGCACAGACAGCGCCGAGGTGCGCCGGATCTATCATCAGGATTGAGAAATTTTGCACACAAAAACAGCGTTTCCGCCGGGATCACCAGTCCCGCGAAAGCGCTGTTTTGTTTTTCGATTTTTACTTGCCGATCACGCCTTTTTTCAGGATCACGTTGGCATACAGCGCCGTTTCCCCGGTCTGCACCACTGCAAAGGCATTGCGGCTGCGGTCGTAATAAGGGAAGCGTTCGTTAAACGCAATTTGGGTGCCCGGCGCGTGCTTTTCCACCGTGGCGGCAATTTCCTTCCAGATCGGCGGCTCGGGCTCCCCGGCCGTGGTAGCCATCAGGGCCACCGGCGCATCCACATAGGTATCCAGGGGCAGCAGCGCCAGAATGGCGTCCAGCATGTCCACCACGCCCAGCCCGTCGCAGCGAACCACCCGCTTACCCATGGTGGCGGCGGGGAAGTTGGCGTCGCCCAGCACGATCTCATCGCCATGGCCCATCTCGGCCAGAATTTTCAGCAGCTCCGGAGGAATCAGGGGAGAAATACCTTTCAGCATCGGAATGCCTCCTTGCATATCAGATTGCTTTGTATTTCCCGGAAAAATCGGAAAATCCTGCATACGCGGAAGATTTTCCGCCGCTGCTGGTTCCGAAGGCGAAAAAGCCTTGCCTATCCCCCGCACGGCTGGTATAATGAACCGGCAAGGAGATGACGCACATGGACTTTTTTGCCACGGCGGCCTTCGGGCTGGAAGGGCTTGTGAAGCGGGAACTGAACCATCTGGACCTGGACGCCCGGGCCGAAAACGGCGGCGCACGCTTTTCCGGAGATTTGGCCCAGGCCTTTTCGGCCAATCTCTGGCTGCGCACGGCGGATCGGGTGCTGTTGATCGTGGGCGAAGGACATGTGGAAAGCTTTGAGGATTTGTTTCAGCTGGTATCCGGGCTGCCCTGGGAGCAGTATCTGCCCCGGGACGCGCGCTTTCCCGTCAGCGGCAAATGCGCCCGCAGCCAGCTCATGAGCGTGCGGGATTGTCAGGCCATCACGAAAAAAGCCATCGTGGAGCGGCTCAAAAAGAAATACAAAACCAGCTGGTTCGAGGAAAACGGCCCGGAATACGCCATTGACGTGTCCATCCACGGGGACATGGCCCGCCTGACCATCGACACCAGCGGTCTGGCGCTGAACAAGCGGGGCTATCGCACCTGGAACGGCGAAGCGCCCATCCGGGAAACCCTGGCCGCGGCGCTGGTGACGCTATCGCCCTGGGGGAAGGAGCAGATGCTGTGGGATCCCTGCTGCGGCACCGGCACGATTCTGATCGAGGCGGCTTATCTGCGCGCCCATCGCGCCCCGGGGCTCACCCGTTCCTTTGCCTGCGAAAGCTGGATCGGCGCGCCGCGGGCGGAAATGAACCGTCTTCGCGCCCAAGCGGAAGCGCGGTTTGATCCGTCCCTGATCGGGGCGATCGGCGGCAGCGATATTGACCCGGAAGCGCTGAAGCTGTGCAAGCGGCATCTGCAACAGGCCGGACTGGGCGGACGGGTGACGGTGATGCAAAAGGATTTGCGGCAGCTGCAATTGGAAGCGGACGCGCCCCTGTTTCTGCTCAATCCGCCTTACGGCGAACGGCTCAGCGATCGGAAGCAATGCGAAGGGCTGTATCGCGCCCTGCGGGAGCTGCGGGACCGGCATCCCGGCAGCGATCTGGCCGTGATTACCGCCCATACCGGCTTTGAGCGCTGCTTTGGCCAGCGCGCCCGGCAAAAGCGGCGGCTGTATAATGGCCGGCTGGAATGTGAATATCTGATTTACTGATTCTGTCCACCCGGGTGCATGCCCGGGGCGGACCAATCCACTCCGTTCAATCCGGAGTGGATTTTTCCTTTGAAAAATGTTTTGTTGTGTGTTGTTTTGTTGGAATTTGTGTGGTAGAATAAAGCAACGTTTGAAAAGGAGGGATAGCGGATGGTGGCCGAGGAGCGGCAGATGCAGATCTGCGATTTGCTCAGCGCCCGCAATGCGGTGCAGATTGGAGAGCTGGCGGCGCAGTTTCAGGTGTCCGCCGAAACGATCCGGCGAGATTTGCTGGCGCTGGAGCAGCAGGGGCTGCTGCGGCGCACCCACGGCGGCGCGGTCTCCCTTTCCCGGATGGCGCATGTGAAAAACTATGCCCAGCGGCAGGAGGAATTTCAGCCCCAGAAGCAGGAATTGGCGCAGACGGCCCTTTCAATGATTCAGGACGGCGATACCATCACCCTGGATTCGGGCACTACGGCCACCCAATTGGCCCGGCTGCTGCCCGGGCGCTTTCGGGAGCTGACGGTGATTACCTATGCCATGGATGTGGCGCAGGAGCTGAAAAACGCGCCGGGGATTCATCTGATTCTCACCGGCGGCTATTATCTGGCGGAGGAAAACGCCTGCTGGGGTGATTTTTCCCTGTCCGTGCTGCAGCGGCTGCATGCGGACAAGGCGTTTCTATGCCCCTCTGCCGTATCGCTGTCCGGGGGAATCACGGATTATTCCTATCAGCTGCTGCCGCTGCAAAAAGCGTATCTGGGCATGGCGGATCGCGTGTTTATCCTGGCTGACAGCAGCAAGTTTGAAAAAACGGCCCGGCTGCAAATTGCCGCCCTGTCGCCTGAATATACGCTGATCACAGACAGCGCCCTGTCCCCGGACATCTGCGCCCTGTATCGCAAAAAAAGCCTTTCCATCCTGCGCGGAAAAACACAGAAATAGGCGTATACCGCCGGCCCAGCCGGGCAGCGCCCGCGCATGCTTCTGTGAACATCCGAACGAACCGAACGATACTTGCTGAGAGGGGAAATTGCTATGATGAATACCGCGAAACCCGCCGCTGATCCGGCCCGGCGCAAGGCCGTGCAGCTGTCGCTGCTGTGCGCCGCCGTATACTTTTGCAGCTATCTGACAAGGCACAATTTCGCCGCGGTGATGGTGGTAATCACCCGGGATGGCTTCAGCGAGCAGCTGCTGGCCGCGGCGCTGACGGGCATGTCCATCACCTACGGGGCAGGCCAGCTGATCAGCGGCTATCTGGGAGACAAGTTGCCCGCCTATCTGCTGATTTTCGGCGGCCTGTTGGTGTGCGCCGCCATGAACCTGCTGATTCCCCTGTGTCCCTCTGCCGGATGGATGGTGGCGGTTTGGAGCATGAACGGACTGGCGCAGGCCATGATGTGGCCGCCGCTGGTGAAGGTGATGAGCATGCACCTGCATGAGCAGGATTACAAGCGCGCCGTGGTCTGGGTCAGCTGGGGCGGCTCGGTGGGCACCATCGCGGTGTATCTCCTTGCGCCCGTGCTGATTTCGCTGGGCGGCTGGCGGCCGGTATTCATCGTGGCGGCCGGCGTGGCGGCGGCGATGGCCATTCTCTGGCGGCTTTGCTATCAGCGCCTGGCCATGCCCATAATTGCCCCCGCGCCGAAAAAGCAGATGGACGCGCAGGGCAAGGGCGGCGCGCTACGCACGCTGGCGCCGGTGATGGGGCTGATTATGCTGGCCATCGTGCTTCATGGCTCCCTGCGGGACGGCATCACCAGCTGGACGCCCACCTATCTGTCCAATATTTATCATGTGGATGCCAGCCTTTCCATTCTCTCCAGCGTGGTGCTGCCTCTGTTTGCCATCGGCTGCCATGAGGTGACGCTGATTCTCAATCGCCGCCTGATCAAAAACGAAATGGCCCTGGCCGCCGTGATTTTTCTGGCGGGCCTGGCTGCGCTGGGGGCGCTGACTCTGATTGGCAGCGCCAGCTTCCCGCTGACGGTGCTGGCCCTGGCCGTATCGGTGGGCAGCATGCACGGGGTGAATCTGATTCTTACCTGCCTGATTCCTCCCTATCTGGCCCGCTACGGCCGTACCTCCTTTGTCTCCGGCCTGCTCAATTCCTGCACGTATGTGGGAGCCGCGCTGTCCACCTCCGGCATTGCCGTGCTCAAGGAACAGTTCGGCTGGCACACCACGCTGCTGGTCTGGTGCCTGATCGCGTTAGCGGGTACGCTGTGCTGCGCGGCTGTGGTACGCAAATGGCAGCGCATCCGGGAGCAGGATTAAATTGCAAAAAGGAGAACGGTTTTCCCGTCCTCCTCTAAAAAACATCGCAATGCGTTTTTAGCGCATCAGGAACATATCCCAAGCTGAAACAGGAAACGAGCCATTGTTTCCTGTTTTTTATACGGAAAACGGCTTATCGAGTGATGAAAAACGCGCTGTTTTCCTCTGCCCGCGCATTTGCTTTCACAGCACGCCACAGGGTTCATGCGTTTTCCGCCAACGCATTCAGATCGCCGGTTTGGATGGCGTGAATGCTGCGGGCGATTTTCTCCGCATCCCAGTCCCACCAGCGCAGAGCCTGCAGTCGCGCCACAGTTTCCTCGTCAAATCGCCGACGGATGGGCCTGGCCGGCACGCCGCCCACGATGGTATAGGGCGGCTCGTCCTTTGTTACCACGGCCCGCGTGCCAATGATCGCCCCATCGCCAATGGTCACGCCCGAAAGCACCACTGCTTCGTATCCGATCCACACATCGTTGCCCACCACGATGTCGCCCTTGTTGTCCCAGGCGTCCCGGATGTTTTTCGGATCCAGATCCCATTCTTTGAAAAAGATGGGGAACGTGTATGTAGAAAGCGATTTCAGGGCATGGTTGCCGCTGGTAAACAGGAATTTCGCCCCGCAGGCAATGGAACAGAATTTGCCGATTTTCGGCTTGTCGCCATTAACGGGATCATGATACAGCACGTTGTTCTTCTCAAATTCCCGGGGATCGCGCACAAAATCGTTGTAAATTGTGTACTCCCCCACCTGAATATTCGGATCGGTTATCACGTCCTTAAGATACACGATCTGGTCATCCCCCGGACGGGGATACATTTTCCGCATAGCCATTCCTCCTTTTTTAGCGCATGCAGAATGCGTGGATGCCTAAAGCCGCGTTAAAGCCCGTGGCGGCGAACACGCTGAAGCGCTCCACCACGCCGAAATACGCCGCAGGCACAAGCTGCATTCCCAGCGCGCCCACGAGCATCATGCCCAACGCAATGCCTGCGCAAACGCCATAGGAGCGGCAGCTCCGCTCCCGAATGCCGGCAATGATGATCATTGTCAGCGACGCGATGGACAGCGCCACCACCAGTCCCGTAGCCAGCAGATGCATCTGATCCTGAAAGGAACCGGCATAGCCGCTGGCGCTGAGGGGAAACATCCGAAACCCTACCGCAGATACCCATTCCATCGCCGCAAACACATACACACCCGCCCGCAGCAGCCGGCTTTTCCTGCCCTGCAGCGCCACGCAGACCATCATTACGCTGACCAGCTCGCAGGCATTATACAGGCTGCTGAGCTGATTCCATAGCGCCAGCGACGGCGCGTTGGCCGCGCTCAGATCGCTGACCGCCTGAGCCATCCAATTGTAGCCCGGATAGGCCCACGGCGAAAACGCCACCGCCGCCGAATAGGAAAGAAAGCTGACCACGCCCAGCAGGCTCAGCTTCTGGGGCAACGTCTTTTTCATCATGGATGATCTCATCTCTCTCGGAATGCGCGATAAAACAGCCGCACATGCGCCTCCAGCTTTTCCAGGCATTCCGCCTCCCGCTCCGGCTGCCGGTCGCAAATTCCCAGCAGCGCGATAACCGGGCTTACATACATCAGCGCCAGCGTCCCGGGTTCCGCACGGCGCAGCTGGCCCGCCGCAATCAGGCTGCGGAAAATCTCCGCGTGATAGGCCACCATCCGATCCACATACCGCCGGGAATACAGCGCTGCCAGTGCCGGGGAGCGAAACTGTTCCATGGTCATCATCCGACGGAAGCGGCGGATAGTTTCGTTATGCAGCGAATAGTCAAAGATCTGCCGCACCTTTTCCAGCAGCCCCTCCTCCGTAATGGCGGCGAACTGCGATACATCCCGCCCCACGTCCTGCACATGGATAGCAATTTTATCGGTGTCCTGCTCATATTGCATGGCTGTGGCTTCCACAATGGCGTCAAAAATGGCCTGCTTGCTGGGAAAATGATTGTAAAGCGATGGCGCTTTGATACCCACCGCGCCTGCAATCTCCCCCACGCTTACCGTGTCATAGCCCTTCTCTGAAAACAGCGCCAGCGCTGCCGCCAGGATTCGCTGTCTGGTGTCCTCCTGTTTCATTCGTTCACTTCCAGTCATTTTACTAACTATCATTAGTTAGTATTGACATTATAATACATCCGCTTCCCCTTGTCAACTGATACTGTTTGCGATTCATTCTTCGCCCGATGGTATCAGTAAACATCCAAAAAAGGCGGCAGATTTCTGCCTTCCCCTTTTCCCACGCCAAACGCACGGTAGACGGTCGTCCCCGTATTTGAAAGGCATTCACATATTAATAAACAAAAAAAGACTTGATATTCAGGCTTTTTGCCATCCTACCAAGTCTTTTTGCTGGTCTGGGTGAGAAGATTTGAACTTCCGGCCTCTTGAACCCCATTCAAGCACGCTACCAAGCTGCGCTACACCCAGATACCCGGCTGCCTTAGCAACAGAAATGATTATAGCGCGTTCTTCTCCAATTGTCAACCCATTTCTTAAAATTTTTTCCTTCTTGCATCCGTTAGGAAGGTGGGCTATAATAGGGAACGAAAGAAATTGCAGTTTTTTGCAAAGGAGGAATAGAACAATGAAAATTGCTGTGCAGACGGGCGGCGTGGAGGAGCGCCTGGGACTGGATGGTGCGTATCGCCTGATTCGGGAGGCCGGATTTGACGGCGTGGACGCCAATGTGGATCATCTGATGACCGGTCAGGATTACAAGGCCCGCCGGATTCCCGCATTCTTCCTGGGCAGCGACGCTGATTGCATCGCCCATTTCAAGCCCTGGAAGGACGCGGCGGAAAAATACGGCCTGGATAATTATCAGGCCCATGCGCCCTTCCCCAGCTATGTGCTTGATCCCGATCATCCGGATTTCAATGATGCGCTGATCGTCATGCTGCGCAAAACCATCATGGGCTGCGATTCCATCGGCTGCCGGAATCTGGTCGTGCATCCCTTCTTCCTGGGCTACCGGGATCAGATGGACCCGGAAACGGAATGGCGCGTGAACATCGAGCGCTATTCCATGCTCATTCCCGAAGCGAAGAAATACGGCGTGACCATCTGCCTGGAAAACATGTTTTCCGGCTACCGGGGCAAGCTGTATAACGCCTGCTGCTCCGATATTCCCACCGCCTGCAAATATATCGACACCCTGAACGACATCGCCGGCCAGCAATGCTTCGCTTTCTGCCTGGACACCGGCCATCTGCTGCTGATGGGCAAGGATATCAAAAACACCATGATCCAGCTGGGCGACCGCATCCGCGCCTTCCATGTGCATGACAACAATGGCGTCGACGACCAGCATCTGGCTCCCTTCATGGGTGTGCAGGATTGGTCCCGGTTCGTGGACGGCCTGCGGGCCATCGGCTTTGACCGCACCATGAGCTTTGAAACCTTCAATATCTGGAACACAATGAACGATCCTGAATTGTCTGCCGAGATGCTGCGGTTCATCGCCAAGGCGGGCCGGGCCTTTGCCCAGCGGGCGAAGCAGGCGTAAGCGTTCGTCCGTCGGGACAAGCCAGCGTTACGCTTCCCTTTTGCGCTTTCTGCTTTCAGAGAGCGCATTTTTGTTTTGTCCGTTTTCCAGATCTTCCCCATTGACAAGACGCCGCATTTGCACTATAATGCGTATATAGGAACGCTTGTTCTCATTGCACAAAAAAGCGATTATGCGGATAGAAAAGGAGGCGGAAACGGATGCTCGGCGCGTATGTGGCCATTGATCTGAAATCCTTTTTTGCCTCCGTGGAATGCGTGGAACGCGGGCTGGATCCGCTGACCACCAACCTGGTGGTGGCCGATGCGGAACGGACGGAAAAAACCATCTGTCTGGCGGTGTCGCCTGCGCTGAAGCAGTATGGCCTGCCCGGGCGGGCACGGCTGTTTGAAGTGGTGCAGAAGGTGAAGGAGGTCAATTGTAAGCGGCTGACCGCGGCCCCCGGTCATCAGTTTACCGGCGCTTCCGTTCAGGACGGAGAGCTGCGCCGGCATCCCGAGCTTGCTCTGGATTATGTGGTCGCCCGGCCGCAAATGGCCCATTACATGGCCTGCAGCCAGAAAATCTATCAGATTTATCTGCGCTATATCGCTCCGGAGGATATCCACGTCTATTCCATCGACGAAGTGTTTATGGACGTGAGCCGCTATCTGAAAACCTACGACTGCTCTCCCCGGGAGTTGGCCATGCGGATGATCCGCGAAGTGCTGCGGGAAACGGGCATTACTGCCACCGCCGGCATCGGCACCAATCTGTACCTGTGCAAAATCGCCATGGATATTGTGGCCAAGCGCTGCCCGCCGGATGCGGACGGCGTGCGCATTGCGGAGCTGGATGAGCAAAGCTACCGGGAGCAGCTCTGGAATCACCGGCCGCTGACGGATTTCTGGCGGGTGGGCCCCGGTTATGCCCGTAAGCTGGAAGCCCACCAAATGTATACCATGGGCGATGTGGCCCTGCGATCTACCTATGATGAAGATCTGCTTTACCGGCTGTTCGGCGTGAATGCCGAGCTGCTGATCGACCATGCCTGGGGCGTGGAAAGCTGCACCCTGGCCGAAATCAATGCCTATGCCCCCTGCAGCAGCTCCATGAGCACCGGGCAGGTGCTGCAGGAGCCCTATCCGTTTGACAAAGCCCGGATCGTGATCCGGGAGATGGCGGACGCGCTGGCGCTGACGCTGGTGGAAAAGGGCCTGACAGCGGATCAGATGGATGTGACGATAGGCTATGATGTGGACAGCTTGAAGCAGCCGGGCGTTCGCCAGCAGTATCATGGGCCGGTGGAGCGGGATCATTATGGCCGGCTGGTGCCCAAGGGCGTTCACGGCTCGGAGCATCTTCCCTGCCCCACTGCGTCCTCCCGGCTGTTCGTGCAGGCCACGCTGCATATTTTCGACCGCATTTTGAATCCCCGGCTGCTGATTCGGCGGATGTATGTGGTGGCCAACAATATCCGCCCCTGGAGTCCGGAGCAGACGCAGCCCGCTCAGACAGAGCAGCTGAGCCTGTTTACCGATTACGCCGCGCTGGAGGCTCAGCGCCAGGCCGAACGGCAGGCGCTGGCGCGAGAACGAAATCTGCAATTGGCGGCAGTGGAAATCCATCAGCGATTCGGCAAAAATGCGCTGGTAAAGGGCACCAGCTTTCAGGAGGGTGCCACCGGCATCCAGCGCAACAGCCAGATTGGAGGGCATCGCGCATGAAGATATCCGATTTTTCCCCCAGCTCCGCCTCCGGCGATCCCTACGCCGCCATCCGCGCGCTTTCCCGGCCCGTTTCCCGGCGGCATCCGCCCATGGACCGGCTGGCCCGGGCCGCACAGTTCGCGCCCTTTTCTGCGCTGTCCGGGTATGGGGATGTGATCCACGAAGCAGGCCGGCTGACCGATGCAGCCCCCGATTTGGGCGAGGAAGCCCTGTCCCAGCTGGACGCACAGCTCCGCTGCCTGATGGTCCAGGTCTCCCGGCATCCGCCGGTGAGGATTCGCTATTTCGTGCCGGACGGGCGAAAGACCGGCGGCGCGTATGCGGAGCTGCACGGCCATGTGAAGCGAATTGACGCGGTGGCGCGGCGGCTGTATCTGACCGGCGGGGACAGCGTGGCGCTGGACGACATCGTGGCGCTGAGCAGCCCGCTGTTTGCCGCGCCGGCCGCATCCGCCCGGGAATCTTCAGAAAGCCATCGAAGCGATTTTCTTCTCTGAATGCACCCCTTCCTGCGCCCGGCATAGGATGGGGGTGAAGGCTGATGCAAGGGTTTGCAGCCTTTCATTCCTCAATCAGCGCCCCAGCGGCGCATCATGTAAGGAGGCGCAAATATGTCCTTTTACAGCTACAAAAACGCCAATCCCTCCTGCTGCCCCGGCACGATTTCCGGCAACGTGCTGGACGGGCTGGATGAAAAGATCTGCATCCAGGTGCAGCGGGTATACGACAGCTGCCTGCAGCAGCAGCAGCTCACCAACGTAGACGTGACCATTTCCAGCTATGCGCAGGTGGTGCATTCCTGCTGCTGCAATTCCTCTGCCTGCTGCGGCAACGAAACGGAGACTGCTCCGGCTACATCCGCGCCCGTTCCGCCCATCACCTTTGAATCCTGCCGGTCCAGCACCATGGACGTGGACATCGGCAATCTGTCCGTGGAGCGGCTGTGCGACCGGCCCTGCTTCGCCCGGGTGCGGGGCAGCATCGTGATTCCCATCGATATCCTCTTTACGGACAGCCGGTGCGTGGAATATATTGGCAAGGGCGCCGTTACGGTGAACCGGGATGTGCTGCTGGCGGTGCCGGATGAATCTATCGTGCCCTTCACGCTGGAGGGCATGGCCAGCGCGGTCTGCGTGGCGGGCACGTATCGGGGCAACAATGTGTTCCGGCTCACGGTCTGCGTTACCATCGTGCTCAAGGTGCTGGCCAAGGTGGAGATCCTGGTGCCCAGCTACGGCTTCTGTCCCATCCCGCCCTGCGAAGAATTCGCGGACTCCGTATGCGATGAATTTTTTTCGCTCCCGTTGTTCCCGCCTGCCACGCTCTGCGATGACAGCGGCACGGGCAGCCAGAGCACGGGCTCCTGCCGGTGCAATTGCCGGTGCGGCAGCGGTACGGGCTGCAGCGGCGGCTGCGGGTGCAGCAATGTGCAGCCCCGCACTGGCACGGCTGCCGCTGCCACCTGATCCTCGCCGGTCTTTCCATCGCCTGAATAAACCGACAAAAAGGGCTGCCGTTATACACGGCAGCCCTGCTTGTTCAGGCATGAGCATTAACGCGGTTCATTCGTCCCGGGTCAGCTTCTTAATCCAATGATAGCGATTGACACGGATGAAGGCGGGGATGCATTTGAAGCATTGATCCGCGTTCAGGAAGATGATTACCCAGATGGGGGAAAGCTTCCAGACAAATGCCGCCAGCAGCGAAATGGGCACCACGATGCCCCAGATGCTCACCAGATCCAGAATCATCACATACCGGGTGTCGCCGCCGCCGCGGATGATGCCAGTGTTCACCGGCATCTGATAGGAGGCCGTCAGCAGCACCACGCTTTGAATCAGCATATACGCATTGGCCAGCGTCCGAGTTTCATCGGACACCTGATAAACCGCCAGCAGCGGCAGCCGGATCAGCAGCATCAGCACCGCCAGCACGCAGCCGATGCCCACGAAAATCACTTGCAGCGTGCGGGTATATTCCCGGATCTTGTCCATACGGCCTTCCCCGATGGTCTGGCCAATGAGAATGGATGCGGCGGACGCAGCGCCCACCGCCGTGACCTTGAGCAGTTGGAACACCGTGGACGAAATGGACTGCGCCGCAATGGCGCTGGCGCTGAGATGCCCCAGAATCATGGTCTGCAGCGCATTGGAAAAGCCCCAGGCCGCGCCGTTGATCATCACCGGCGTGCCCACGCGGATGTAATCCCGGAGCATGGTACGGTCGATATGCAGATAATCCCGAGGGTGCATATCCAGCTGTTTTTCCCGGGTGAACAGATGATGGGCGATGATGACAAATTCCACAATTCGGGCCGTCACCGTGCCGATTGCCGCGCCCTCAACGCCCATTTCCGGGAAGCCCAGATTGCCGCCGATCAGCAGATAATTGATGGAAACGTTGACCACCAGTGCAATCAGCGATACCCGCAGCGCGATTTTCACGGAATGGGCGATGCGCATGGTGGAGAGCATGACGGTGGACGCGGCGAAAAACAGATAGCTGAACCGGATCAGCTTCAGGTATCGCACGCCCTGTGCGGCGATCAGCGGATCATCGGTAAAAAGCAGCAGCGCCTGATGGGGAAACAGGCTGACCAGTAAAAACAGCACCGCGCCAATGAGCAGCGCCGCCGCCACCCCGATGGCGGACAGCTTGCGCACCTGGGCAATCTGGCCCTTGCCGAAGTACTGGCTGCCCAGCACGATCATGGCCGTGCCCGCGGCGTAAACCAGCTGCTGATACACGAATTGAATCTGGTTCACAGCCGCCACGCCGGACAGCGCCGCTTCCGAATATGTGCCCAGCATCAGGTTATCTGCCAGGTTCACGCTGAGCACCACCGCCTGCTCCAGCATCAGCGTGAGGCACAGGCGAATAAATGCGCGATAAAAGCCTTTGTCTTTGGTAAGCATGGGATTTCCTCTCTGTAAGCGTGATTTTCTGCACTTTGCTCCAAAAAAACGCCCCGTCCGACCGGCAAAGCCGATCGATACGATGAAAAATGAAGGGCTTGCGCCCTTCATTGCGTCCCGCCTTGCGTATAAGAGCTTTTCGCCAGTCTGAAGCGGCTTTTGTCAAGCCATTTGAGGCTGGGTTATGGTTTTTTCTTGCAGGCGGGGGCCAGCTCGCCCAGCGTCCAGTGCTTCCGGCACAGGGCTACATAGCTTTCGTTGCCTCCCAGCAGAATCTGCTCCCCGGATTTGATTACCCGTCCGTTGGCAACCCGGGCGTTGCAGGTGGCTTTTTTGCCGCACCAGCAAACGGTTTTCACTTCCTCAATGGTATCCGCCCAGGCCAGCAGCCATTGGCTGCCTTCAAACAGATTGCCCTGGAAATCCGTACGCAGGCCATAGCAGATCACGGGGATATTCATCTGATCCACGATTTCCACCAGCCGTTCCACCTGAGCCTTCCTGAGAAACTGCGCTTCATCCACGATCACGCAGTCATAATCTCGCAGCGGCAGCTGATCGATTTCTTCCATATAGCTGCAGGCGGCATGCAGTCCTGCTCGGGAGCCTACCACCCGCTCGCCATCCCGGTTATCCAGCCGGGGCTTAAGCATCAGCGCCTTTTGCCCCCGCTCCTGATAATTATATTGCACCATCACGGCATTGGCCGTTTTCGAGGATCCCATTGCGCCATAGCGGAAATAGAGCTTTGCCATCGTATCTCGCTCGCTTTGCAAAAGAATACAGGCCGCAGGATGGACGCCTGCTGCCAAAACACAAACCGCATCCAGTATATCACCGATCCGGCAAATTGGCAAGGGCGCTTTCCGAAGATTCCCGGGCAGATTTGAAGAAAATCGCTCCGATAGATTGTCCTTGACAGTCGACAGAATCTTGGATATAATAGACAAAATATTCCGAAAAGGAGGGAACGGTATGAAGGTCGTCTTTCTGATAGGCAACGCGGCGGTGGGCAAAATGACGGTGGGGCAGGCGCTGATGCGCCGCACCGGGCTGCGCCTGTTTCATAATCACATGACCATCGAACCCGTGATCGAGATTTTCGGTGCTTACAATGGACGGGCCACGGCCCGGCTGCGGGAGGTCATCTTTGAAGAATATGCGCAATCCGACAATGCCGGCCTGATCTTCACCTATATGATGGCCTTCGATCAGCCGTCGGACTGGGCGTACATCCAGCATGTGAAGGATATTTTTCTGTCCGCCCGGCCGGATACCACGTTTTATCATGTGGAGCTGGTTTCATCCCAGGCCGTTCGGCTTCAGCGCAATGAGACGGAAAACCGGCTGGCGAATAAGGCGTCCAAGCGGGATGTGGCTTCATCCAATCAGCGGTTGATTCAGGACGATCAGCGCTATCGTCTGGAAAGCCTGAAGGGTGAGATTCCCTGGGAAAACTACATCAAAATTGACAATTCCGCCCTCTCCCCCGATGAAGCGGCCCAAATCATTCAGGAACGGTTTAGGCTGTAAGCAGGCAGAAGAAAGGAGCATACCAGCATGATCATTCCCGATATTCCCTTCACCCTCAGAGACGGCAGACGGGCCCTGATCCGCAACCCGCAGGAGGCGGATATTCCGGAAATACTGGATTATCTGCGTATTTCCGCCGGGGAAACGGATTTTCTGCTGCGGTATCCGGAGGAATACGGCCGCTACACCCCGGAAGGGGAAAAAGCGCTTTTTGAGCGCATGAATACCGCCGACAACGAAGCAATGCTGATCTGCCTGGTGGAAGGAAAGATCGCAGGAACCTGTCATATTCGATGGAACAAAGCCCTGAAAACCGGGCACCGGGCCAGCATTGGCATTGCGCTGCTGAAGGAATACTGGAATCAGGGCATTGGAACAAGAATGCTTGAAGAGCTGATCCGCATCGCACAGGAAACGCCCCATATCCTGCAGATGGAGCTGGAATTTGTTGAAGGGAACAGCCGGGCCCGGGCGCTCTATGAGAAGATGGGCTTTCGCATTGCGGGCCTGCATCCCAACGCCATCCGCCTGAAGGACAGCACGCTGCTGCATGCATATCTGATGGTGAAAGAAATTCATCGGTAATCCGAAAACGGAGCATTTCATTATGCCGCCGAACGATTTCCATATTCATTTTACTGACCGCATCACTATATTGCATCGAATTGATTGCATCAAAAAAGCGGCCCTGCAACGGCGGGGTCGCTTTGCATTTTTCTTAGGCTTCCTTGGCGATTTCCACCAGCTGGGTGAAAGCGGCGGCATCGTTCACGGCCAGGTCGGCGAGCATCTTGCGGTTCACTTCGATGTTCTTCTTCTTCAGGCCGTTGATAAACGTGGAATAGCTCATGCCGTTCAGGCGGCAGGCGGCGTTAATACGGGTGATCCACAGGCGGCGGAAATCCCGCTTGCGCATTTTGCGGCCTTCATAGGCATAGCGCAGGGAACGGCGCACCTGTTCGCTGGCAGTGCGGTACTGCTTGGATTTTGCACCCCAATAGCCTTTCGCCAGCTTGAGCACCTTACGGCGCTTCTTATGGGCGTTCACAGCCCTCTTAATACGTGCCATGTTTTTGTTCCTCCTTCAGACGGGCAATCGGCTTATTTGTAGGGAATCAGCGAGCGGATGGTGGCAGCTTCAGCATTGTTCTGCAGGGTGCCGCCGGCGCGCAGATGACGGATGCGCTTGGTGGTCTTCTTATTGAGAATGTGGTTCACATTCATCTTCTTGTGCTTGACCTTGCCCGTCTTGGTCAGGGAAAAGCGCTTCGCGGCGCCGCGATGGGTCTTTTGCTTGGGCATGGATAAGTTCCTCCTTCCGGAAAATATGGGTTAGGCCTGCGGGGCCTGGGGCTGCGGCTTGGCAGCCTTTTCGGCCTTGCTGGCTTTTTCCGCCTTGGGCGCGAGAATCATGATCATGTTGCGCCCCTCAATCAAGGGACGGCGTTCGACCGTGCTCACTTCCTTGGTGCGCTCAACGAAATCCTGCATCACCTTCATGCCAATATCGGAATGGGCAATCTGGCGGCCACGGAACCGGATGGACACCTTCACCTTGTTGCCATCCTGCAGAAAGCGGATAGCGTTCTTGGCTTTGATGGCCACGTCGTTTTCCTCGATGGTGGCGGACAATTGCACCTCTTTGAGCGAAATGACCTTCTGGTTTTTGCGCATTTCGCGCTCGCGCTTGGATTGCTCGAAACGATGCTTGTCGTAATCCATCAGCTTGCACACGGGGGGCTGGGCCGTAGGCACGATCTTGACCAGATCCAGCTCGGCTTCCTCAGCCAGCTCCAGCGCCTTGCGCAGGGGCAGAATGCCCAGCTGAGCGCCGTCCGCGCCGATCACGCGCACTTCCCGATCCCGGATTTCTTCATTGATGAGCAGTTCAGCGGCTATGTCGATACACCTCCCAATTGGTCTGTCCAAATAAAAATGGACGGGATGAAGCCACCCGTCCATTGCATCGCAATTACATGCCATGACCCGTGCAAAACCAGGTTCGCATCGGAGAGAAGCGGGCAGCTTCTGCTTGAAACACAAAATATTATAGCCCATTTATCCCCGCCTGTCAAGGGGAAAATCAACGCAATTTGCGTGTTTTTCCGTCCGGTTTCGGCGGGCGCGTTATTTCACTGGCAGGGGTGCTTCAGTGGCCGTCAGGCTGCTTTGCTCGGGAGCGGGCGTTGGATGCGCTGGGAGAAACGTCGGCGTGGGCGAAGCGGTGATGAAGGGAATGGGCGCTTTGGCGGCGTCCACGGCCGCATATCGACTGCTGTGTCCGATCCCTCCCGCCTTGTTCATTGCCTGCAGCAGCTCCTGCTTTTCCGCATCCGTCAGCAGGCCCACATCCTCGCATTCCGGCCACCATAGCGCTTTGCTGCCGTTCATATACACGGTCAGTTCATTGTCCTTGAGCGCATCCCACTCCGCCTGATCCTCCAGCGCCTCCACATGAAAGCCGCAGGTATTATAATTGCTGGTCCCCGTATTGTTATTGATCGGATTCCGGGTATCGATCACATAGTAGAGCACGTCTCCCCGTTCATCCGCCCGGCCAAACCAGCGATCAGCCCGGGTATACTCCAGCGAAAGCCACAGCTCATATTGACGCTTCAGGCAGCTGCTGTCATTCTGGAATTGGCAGGTGCGCTGATAGAGAAAGCGGTTCGTCCTAAGCTGATTGACGCTCAGCCCCTTAACCTTCAGCGCCAGCACCACATGGTCCTCATCCAGCTGATACCGGCCAACCAGCTCTACTTCATCCGACTGCACAGAAAACAGCTGCCGATACAGAAAGCTGTTTCCTCCTGCCACCAGCGCCAAAGCCAGCACCAGTGCCAGCAGAATATACGCGATCCGCTTCACCCGCTGCTTTTTCAGGAAGCGCACGCCCTTTTGCTCCCGAAGCCGCTCCTGCTCCTGCCTGCCGATTTCCAGCCGCGCCTGCTGCTGGCCCAGCTTCTGGGCGCAGGCAGGACAACGGCCCACATGCGCCTGCAGCCAGGCAGAGGTCTCCGGGCTGGTCAAATTTTCTACATATAGAGGCATCAGATCCTGCGCCGCCGCGCAGGGGGGCTCCTGATTCATTTTTTCCGGTTCGCTCATGGCTCCGTCCATCCTTTCCGCACTTTTTCCTTGGCCCGGTAAAAGGTCACCCGCGCCCAGTTTTCCGTTTCGCCCAGTACCTCGCCGATCTGACGGAAGCTTAAATCCCCCATCACCCGCAGATACATCACCTCCCGGGCCATGGGCTCCAGCTGCTGCATGGCCCGAAACAGGGAGAGCTTTCCCTCGTCGCTTTCCAGCGCTTCGCCCGTTTCGCCGCCGGCTGTCAGGCTCTCGTCAAGCGGCAGGGGAATCCCCCGCCGTTTTCGCCGGTCCAGCTCCCGATACCAGACGTGCTTGCCGATCTGGCACAGCCAGGTCATCAGGCGGCAGCTGCCATCGTAGCGGCCGATGCTTTTCATGGCGCGGAAAAAGGTTTCCTGGGTCAAATCCTCCGCCAGCTTTTCATCATGACACAGGCTGCGCAGGTAAAGGTAGACCGGCCGGGCGTATTCCTCATAGATTTCCTGCATATCCGTCACAGCTTGGCTCCCCCCTCCTTTCACCCTGTTAATCCGCTGTTTTCCATTTTCGTTACGTTCATTGTATCATATCCATTTGAAAATGGCTAATCTGCAATACTTTTTTCCAGGAAAGCAGGAAAAGCCGTCCCGGCAGCGAATACTTCGATGGATATTGATCGAAATTGTCATCTTTTGATGAAAAGGGAGGCTTTTTATGCAGATCACTGAAGGCGGGCGGCTGCTTACCGCAGGTGTTGTGGGGCTTGGCAATCGAGGCCACGGACAGCTGGAGCTGATTCACAACATGGCGGATGTGAAGGTGCTGGCCGTATGCGACAAATATCAGGATCGGGTGGACGCGGGGCTGGCCGTTGTGCCGGATGCCAGGGGAACCCGGGATTATCATGAAATTCTGGCCATGCCCGAGGTGGAAGTGGTTTTCATCTTTACGGACTGGCTGACCCACATTCCCATCGCCATCGAAGCGATGAAGGCGGGCAAGCATGTAGCCATGGAAGTGGGCGGCGCGGGCTCGGTGGAGGATTGCTGGGCGCTGGTGCGCGCGGCAGAGAAAACGGGCAAGGAATGCATGCTGCTGGAAAACTGCAGCTATGGCGCGGATGAAATGGCCATCATCAACATGATCCGTCAGGGCAAGTTTGGCGAGATCGTGCATTGCGAGGGTGCTTACGCCCATGATCTGCGGGATGAGATCGGCAACGGCGATGTGAATCGGCATTATCGTCAGGCGCATTTCCTGCATCGGAACGCGGAGCTGTATCCCACCCATGAGCTGGGGCCCATCGCCCAGTATCTGCGGCTGGGCCGGGGCAATCGGATGCTGAGTCTGGTGGCCATGGCCAGCAAGGCGGCGGGGCTGCACGAATGGCTGCAAAAGAACCGGCCGGGCACGGCGCTGGCGGATGCGCAGGTAAACGAAGGCGATGTGGTGACCACGTTGATTTCCTGCGCCGGCGGCCAGACCATCCTTCTCTCCCACGACTGCACCCTGCCCCGGCCCTATTCCCGGCGCAACGTGGTGCGCGGCACCAAGGGCTGCTGGTATGAGGACGGGCACATGATGTATATCGATGGGGAAACACCCCAGCCGGAGCATCACTGGACGCACGTGGGCGAAAGCGATGCGCGCTTGCTGGCAGAATACCGGCATCCGCTCTGGAAAGCGTATGACGAGTTTGGGGCCCGGGGCGGCCATGGCGGTATGGATTATCTGGTGCTGCGGGCGTTCATTGAAGCCATTCAGAATCACACCCCCGTGCCCATCGATGTGTACGACACCGCGTCGCTGATGTGCATTACGCCCCTGTCCGAGCAGTCCATCGCCATGGGCGGCATGCCTGTGCCCGTGCCGGATTTCACCTCCGGCGCCTGGATGTACGATCACGGCGACAAGGGCGAAGGTATTTACGCACTGTAATCTCTGCAAATAAATGCGGGAACCCTGCTTTTGTGCCAAAAGCGGGTTCCCCGCACGCCTCCCGAAAACCATCAGTCGGGCATTATATAATCAGCAATGCGCCCCAGATCGGAGAAGAAACGACGCTTCGTCATCTTCTGCGGTCGGGGGCGCATTGCT
Source organism: uncultured Clostridia bacterium (assembly GCA_934630705.1). Taxonomy (GTDB): domain Bacteria; phylum Bacillota; class Clostridia; order Christensenellales; family Aristaeellaceae; genus RUG563. The sequence goes on from CAKTWP010000004.1 coordinate 145,555, forward strand.
GATAAGGCTGATTCTGTTGTTGCCCTATCGGTTTTCGAAAGGGTACGGGAGGCGCCTTTGATACAAAAGCATCCTCCCGCCACAGCTTTTCCGTCCTTACTTCGTCACCAGCTCCAGGGTATCCCGGGCGATGGCGATTTCTTCGTTGGTGGGGATCACGAGGATCTTCACCTTGCTGTCGTCGGTGGAAATCACGGCTTCATGCACATTGGGCCAGGCCAGCTCGGCGTTCTTTTCCACGTCCAGCTTCGCGCCCATAAATTCAAAGCCCTGCATCACGTCTTCGCGCAGCTTATAGTTATTCTCACCAATGCCGGCGGTGAACACAATCACATCCACGCCATTCATGGCTGCGGCATAGGAGCCGATATACTTGCGAATGCCATAGACCAGCATATCCCGGGCCAGCTGCGCCCGCGGATTGCCTTCCTTGGCCGCGTTGTCCACATCGCGCATGTCGTTGGATACACCGCTGATGCCCAGCAGGCCGCTCTTTTTGTTGCAAATGGTGAGCATTTCGGAAACGGTCAGATGATCGTTATTGCAGATGTATTCCACCACGGCGGGATCCATGCTGCCGGACCGGGTGCCCATGATCACGCCTTCCAGCGGCGTAATGCCCATGGAGGTGTCCACGCACTTGCCCTTGTCCACCGCGCACAGGGAGGAGCCATTGCCCAGATGGCAGGTGATAATCCGCAGTTCTTCGGGCTTTTTGCCCAGGTATTCCGCAGTGCGCTTGCTCACGAAGCGGTGAGACGTGCCATGGAAGCCATAGCGCCGCACATGCAGCCGTTCATAGTATTCATAGGGCACGCCGTACATGTATGCCTTGGGGGGCATGGTCTGATGGAAGGCAGTGTCAAAGACGGCCACCATGGGCGTGCCGGGCATCACCTCGCGGCAGGCACGAATGCCCTGCAGGTTGGCAGGATTATGAAGGGGGCCCAGGGGAATATTTTCCTCAATGGCTGCTTCCACTTCGGGGGTGATAATCACGGATTCGGAGAACTTGCTGCCGCCATGCAGCACCCGATGGCCTACCGCGCCGATTTCGTCCATGGATTTGACCACGCCGAAATCCTTATCCGTCAGCGCGTCGAGCATCATATGGCAGGCCTGCACATGGTTTTCAATGGGAGCCGCTTCCCAATCCACCACTTTCTTGCCGCCGATCTTGCATTCGTGATGGCCCAGCGTGCCCATACCGATGCGCTCCACCAGGCCCTTGGCCAAAGTGGATTCATCCTGCATGTCAATAAGCTGATATTTCAGGGAGGACGAGCCCGCGTTCACGATCAAAATTTTCATGTTCAAAAACCCTTCTTCCTTCTGTTCTCCTGTGTCAGGGATCCAATCCTTTTCATTATACAAGATATTTCGCGGTTTTGCAAGGCGGCGCACCGGGAAATTACAAAGAAAAGCGAAAAAAGCCGTTGACAGACGGGCGAAGATGTGGTAACATGATGTACGGCTTAAAAGAGCCTGTGCCTAAGACAGCAGGTGCGCTGCAATGCGCTTAATGGTTTTTCCGCCAGCCGAGGTGCGAGGAAGCATGCATTGTAATGCCCTTGTGCCTTGCACAGGGGTTTCTTTTATTCACAGCCGCAAGGAAGGTGAATGAACACATGAGCAAGAATCTGGAAATCAAAAAGCAAGTGGTGGCCGACGTGGTGGAAAAGCTGCAGCATTGCCAGTCGATGGTGATCGTGCACTATTCCGGGATCACGGTGGAAAACGTGACCAAGCTGCGTAACCAGTTCCGTGAAAACGGCGTGGAATATTGCGTGCTGAAGAACACGCTGGTGAAGCGCGCGCTGCACGAAATGGGCATCACCGGTCTGGATGATCAGCTGGAGGGCCCCAGTGCTTTTGCTTTCGGCATGAGCGATCCCGTCTCCCCCGCCAAGGTCATCTACAACTTCCTGGAGAAGGAAAAGCTGGATTGCATCTCCGTTAAGGCCGGCCTCATGGGCACGGAAGTGCTGGATGAGAAGGCTGTGAAGGAGCTGTCCAAGCTGCCCTCCCGCGAGGTCCTGCTGGCCCGTTTGGTTGGCAGCCTGAAGGCTCCCATCTCCAACCTGGTCTACGCCCTGGAAGCGCTGCGCAAGAAGATGGCTGGCGAAGAGTAATCGCTGCCTGACCTTGCCTGTCTCACACAAACCGATATTAAATGGAGGATTTCTATCATGACGCATGAAGAATTTTTCGCTGCGATTGACGCCATGACCGTCATCGAGCTGAATGACCTGGTGAAGGCTTTTGAAGAAAAGTACGGCGTGTCCGCCGCCGCTCCCGTGGCTGTTGCCGCCGCTCCTGGCGCTGCCGCTGCCGCTCCTGCTGAAGAGCAGACCGAATTCGACGTCATCCTGGTGGATGCCGGTTCCGAAAAGATCAAGGTTATCAAGGCTGTGCGTGAATTCGTGGCTGGCCTGGGCCTGAAGGAAGCCAAGGACTTCGTGGAAGCCGTCCCGAAGGCCATCAAGGAAGGCGTGTCCAAGGAAGAAGCCGAAAAGGTCAAGGCTGCCTTCGCCGAAGTTGGCGCCAAGGTCGAAATTAAGTAATTTCTTTCCGAAATTGCAAGCGCCCGCTGCCCCATGGACAGCGGGTTTTTTGTGCGTTTTTTCGCCTTGCCAGATGAAAAAAGCCATGGTATAGTAAAAGCAGCAGCATGAAAGGAGCGTTATTGATGAAGGTTTTGTTAGTAAACGGCAGCCCGCATGCCCATGGCGCCACAGCTGCGGCCCTGGAGCTGGTGGCCAAGGCTCTTCAGGAAAATGGCATTGAAACCCAGCTTTTCTTTCTGGGCACTGGGACGCTGGCGGATTGCACCGGCTGCGGCCAATGCCGTCAGGCCGACAAATGTGTGATAGACGACGGAGTGAACCAGCTGGGCGCGCTGGCTGCGGAATGCGACGGCTTCGTGTTCGGCTCTCCCGTGTATTATGCCCATGCCAGTGCCCGGCTGCTGGCGGCCATGGATCGGGTCTTTTACGCGTTTCGGAATGCGTTCCAATCCAAGCCCGCTGCCGCAGTGGTCACGGCGCGCCGCGCCGGCGCCACCGAAGCGGAAAGCGATATCCAGAAGCATTTTGGCCTGTACGGCATGCCCATTGTCACGTCCTCTTATTGGAACCACACGTTTGGCAGCCTGAATCAGCCCGGTGAGCAGGATGCGGAGGGCCGCTCCACCATGGAAAACCTGGGGCGCAACATGGCCTGGCTGCTCAAATGCATAGACCTGGGCAAGCGCAGTGGCCTGACCCCGCCGGAAAACCCCAAGGCCATGACCAATTTCATTCGCTGACCGTTTCGACACCCAGGGTCTGCGCATACAGGTCAAACCCCGTGCCGTTCCAGCGCAGCACATTGATCACATAGCCCAGCCCGTCGGCGCGATACTGGCCGCTGACCAGTTGCCAGAGCATCAGCTCCGTCTGGGGCTGCCCGCTGAAATGAACGGGCGATACCACGCTGGCAGGGGACACAAAGCCCTCTGTCGGCGTTTTCAGGATGCCGTCGGCGTGATAGAGCCCATCCAGATAGGTTTGTCCTTTGCCCGCAACCGTAATCAGATACCCTATGTCATTGGCGTTGCTTTCTATCCGAACCAAATACCCGTTCTCATAGATCACACGATACGTGTACGTCCTGTCATACGCGTCATTATCCAACAGCAGTTGAAAGCTGCCGTTTTGATAGGCATACACCGCAAAGTATATGATCGCGCCGCTGCCGCCTGATTGAATCAGCGCCAGAATATCCAGCCGACTGGTCCCGGTCAGCGGAGACAGCACCAGCTGCGGCCCATAGCCCACCTCTGCCGGCAGGGGCAGCACCGTTGCCTGACCGGTTCGGCCGTTTTGCACCTCCAGCTGCAATTGCTCCCATACGTCCCCGTCCCCCAGCTTCACGCCGGTGATCCGCACGGTGTCCACCCGTCGATCGCCCGTCACATCGCCATACGCAACCGCCGCAATTTGTCTGCTTGCCATATGCATGCGCCTCCTTCTCCCCAGCAGCATATGCCTGCGCTTTCCATCGCAGAACGGCGTTTTTAGGCAGATCCGTCTCCGTGACGGATTTTCTTCATTTTGGGCGTTTGTGTCTGAAAAACCATCAGAATGAGCATCCTGTACGGATTTCGAAACAATTTCAAAATCTGTCCATAGCGTTCGGATCAAAAAAACGTTATGATGGATTCGTTCCCAAGCCGGGGAGAGCGAAGTCCCCTTCTCCGCCCCCCGGTGCGGGTTTGATGATTTTCTGTAATGCATACCAAAGCAAAGGAGCGAATACCATGGAAACGCGGGATACGGGACGGTTAAAGGTGACCAATTTTGTTGTGGCGGCGCTGGTGCTGGTTGTCAGCGCAATGATGTTTCTGCCCTTCTGGCATTACAATGATACGTCGTCTTCCATCAACGGCTATGTGTGGATGCCCTCGGATCAAACGGGGCTGGAAGTGTATCTGAGCGATGCGCTGGGCTACAAGGCGGACATCAATCAGGTGGTGCGCACCCAGGCGTTTATGTTTCCTCTGGGGTATGTCGGCCTTGTTTTGTGCCTGATCAAAGCGGACAAAGCATGGAGCATGATCGCCACCATCCCCTTCGGCGTGCTGGGCATCATCGGCTATCTGAGCTGCGAAGCCCTGCAGCTGGGCAGCGCCTGGTGGGTCCTGCTGGCGCTGTGCATTGCCATCGTAGTGGTGGACGTGGTGGGGCTGATTGCATCCAAGCCGCAAAAGGCAAAGTAAATCTCCGGGCAAAATCAATCTCCAATAGAAACGGCCTGTCGCCATGTTATCGGACGACAGGCCGTTTTTTTGTACGCCAAACCGCTTAGTCAAAATGGCGCACGCGCAGCGGAAGTCCCGCGATGCTTTCCATCCGCTCGGTTTCAAAGGCGTCCAGATCCTTGCGCATGGTAATCACGCTCAGGCGATCATAGCCCAAATGATGATACAGCCGCATGGCAGCCACATTGTCCGGCACCACCTCCATGCAGAAGCTGCGGCAGCCTTCGGCCCGGCGCTTTTCTTCCAGCTGGCGAATCGCCTCCGTGGCGATGCCCTGACCACGCGTGGCCGCGGTGACAAAAAGATCGTCAATCCAGCAAACCGTCGGGCTGCTGTTATGGCTGCGCAGAAAGCCCACTGGCTGCTGATCCCGGACGATCACCCAAAGCTGGTACTCGCCTGCCGCCCATTCCGTCAGGGCTTTCCGGGCGCTGTCCAGCGCAACGGCGCTGTGATGCGTATCCCAGAAATCCACCACGAAGGGCGCCAGCATCTCCGTATATTGCGGTTCAAAATTCCGTAATTCGATCATTTTTCTCCTGTGCTTTTCCGAACGCTTACTTCACCAGCGCCTGTGCCAGCGCATCCATGCCGTATTCTCCGGGGGCCTGGGTCGCAATAAACTTTGCCGCCCGCAGCGCACCCAGGGCGAAAATGGATCGATCCTGGGCCTGATGGGTGAGCGTGACGAACTCGCCGGGGCCATAGAACCCCACTTCATGAATGCCCGCCACCGTGCCGCCCCGCACCGCATGAATGCCGATCTCCCCCGCCTGCCGCTTTTCCGTGCGGGTATGGCGGCCGTAAACCGGCTGCGACTGGGCGGATTTCACCGTGTCATACAGCATCAGTGCCGTGCCGCTGGGGGCGTCCAGCTTCTGATTGTGATGCTTTTCCACAATTTCCACGTCAAACTCCGGCAGCAGCGCCGCCGCCTGCCGGGCCAGCGCGCGGAGCACATATACCCCCAGGCTCAGATTGGCGCTGCGGAAAATGGGGATCGTCCGGGCCGCGTCGGCAATGGCCTGCAGATCCTGCTCGTTATAGCCGGTGGAAGCCAGTACCAGCGGCAGCTTCTTCTCCAGCGCATAGCCCAGCAGCGCATGCAGCCCTTCCGGCCGGGAAAAATCAATGGCCACATCCGCCGTCGCCTGCACCAGCGAAAAGCTGGGATAGATCACAAAGCCGTCGCCCTCGCCGGACCGCACATCCACCCCCGCCACGATCTGCGCCGTGCCATCCAGACAGGCGGCCATCTGGCGGCCCATCCGCCCGGACGCGCCGGAGAGCAAAATCCTCAGCATAGCAACCCAATCCTTTCCATTTCCGCTTTCAGCTTTTGTTGGTTCTCCGCCGTCATTTCCACCAGCGGCAGCCGCACCCGGTTTTCGCACAGGCCCAGCATGGCCGCCGCAGTCTTCACCGGGATGGGATTCACTTCTGCAAACAGCGCCCGGATCAGGGGCAGCAGCCGCAAGTTCAGCTGCGCCGCCTGAGGAAGGGGCGCATGGGTCATCTGCCGCATCAGCGCCGGCGCAATATTGGCCACCACGGAGATCACCCCCTGGCCGCCCATGGCCATCATCGGCGCGGTCAATTCATCCGAGCCGGCATAGAAGGCGATTTTGTCGCCGCAAAGGCGAAGCTCCTCCATGATCTGCACCATATCCCCGGATGCTTCCTTCATGCCCACGATCATCTCATGATCCGCCAGCGCCGCCAGGGTGGCGCTCTGGAGGTTCAGCCCCGTACGGGACGGCACGTTATAAAGAATCATGGGCAGCGCGCCGTCATCCGCAATGGCGCTGTAATGGGCGATGAGCCCGTGCTGGGTGGTTTTATTGTAATAGGGTGTGACGCACAGCTGTCCGTCCGCGCCCAGTTCCCGGGCCAGACGCGCCTTGCGGATCACATCCGCCGTGCAGTTTCCGCCCGTGCCCGCGATCACCGGCACCCGTCCGGCCACCCGCCTGACCGCAAAGGCGATCACCGCCTGCCATTCTGCCTCGGTCATAACGGAGGGCTCCCCCGTTGTGCCGCAGACCACAAGCGCGTCTGTTCTGTTTTCCAGCTGAAAGTCGATCAGCTTCTCCAACGCGGAATAATCCACCTCGTTTTCATGAAAAGGCGTAATCAGGGCCACAGCGCAGCCGGTAAACAGTGGAGAATGGGACACGGGCAGGTCACTCCTTTCTCTGAATATAGCCCTGAGCGCAAAGCAGCTCAGCCATCAGCACCGCGCCGCCTGCCGCGCCCCGCAGGGTGTTGTGGGAAAGGCAGACGAACTTATAATCAAACAGGTTGTCCCGCCGCAGCCGGCCCACGGACACGGCCATGCCCTTTTCCAGCTCCCGATCCAGCCGGGGCTGGGGCCGGTCCGGCTCCGTGAAATAGCGCACGAAGGGCGTGGGCGCGCTGGGCAGATTCAATTGCTGTGCCAGGGTATGCCAGCTTTCCCAGCGATGGAGAATTTCCTCCTCACTGGGCGTGTTTTCAAAGGACACGCTTACCGCGGCCAGATGCCCATCCGAAACCGGTACGCGGATGCACTGGGCGCTGATCGTGGGCGCAGCGGCAGGCACGATGGCGTCCCCTGCGGCGTTCAACTCGCCCCAGATTTTCAGCGGCTCCTGCTCGCTCTTTTCCTCCTCGCCGCCGATATAGGGAATCACGTTGTCCAGAATCTCAGGGAAACGGTCGAAGGTTTTACCCGCGCCGCTGATGGCCTGATAGGTGCAGACGGACACAGCCTTAATCCCGAAATCCCGCAGCGGGGTCAGGGCGGGCACATAGCTCTGGATGGAGCAATTGGGCTTCACGGCCACAAAGCCCCGCCGGGTGCCCAGACGTCTGCGCTGGGCGGCGATAATGGGCGCGTGGGCCGCGTTAATTTCCGGGATCAGCATGGGCACATCCGAAACCGCCCGGCAGGCGCTGTTATTGCTCACCACGGGGGTTTCCGCCTTAGCATAGCGCTCCTCCAGCGCCCTGGTGGCCGCCTTATCCATATTCACAGCGCAGAACACGAAATCGCACTGGGACGCCACGGCGTTCACATCCGCCGCGTCATACACCGTCATCTCCGCCGCTTTTTCCGGCACAGGCCAGGGAAACGCCCAGCGGCCCGCCACAGCGCTTTGATAGGTCTTGCCCGCGCTGCTTTCGCTGGCTGCCAGCACAGCCAGATCAAACCAGGGATGCTCCTGCAAAAGCGTCACGAACCGCTGGCCCACCATCCCCGTGGCTCCAATCACACCCACACGATATTTCTTCATCACGTTTTTTACCTCCGTTGCTTTAGCATATGCGAAAATGCGGAAAAGAAAACATGCCCCTCAGAAATGCAGCCTGCGGCGCACTTCCTCCCGAATGGAACGATTGCCATTGATGAAAAAGAGCACCACGGCGATGAACAGGCACGGCGCCACCGCATAGGGCGACCAGGCCAGCGCCATCCGTCCCGTGAGCGAACGGGACAGCAGCCATTCAATGGCCAGGCATTCTACCGCCACCGCGGCAAACCCGGCCCCCAGCAGCGTCACCTTGTTCAGCCTTCCCCCGCGCCACAGCGCCAGAATCACCGTCAGCATCGCTGCGGCCAGCGCCAAAGAAGGAATCACCACCGGCAGACACCAGCCGCTGGTGCCGCTGATATGCTCGATAAAGAGCAAATACCCGCTGAGCACCACAAACCCAATCCCGATGGTGGAATACGTGCGGTATTTGGGTACCAGCACCGGCACTGCCGAAACCAGAAACAGAGAAACCAGCGTGGCAAGGGTGTAAATGCTCCAATGGATGCCGCCGCCCGTCAGCAGATCGATCAGGCAGCAAAGCCCGGCCGGCACCAGCAGCAGCACCGCCTCCAGCACCAGAAAAAACTGCTTGCCGCGCTTGAGATCCTGCTCCGGCGTGCGCACAGGATAGGTGCGTCTGGCGTCCGAAACAGGCTGCTCATTGGGATCAATGGAAACCGTCCCGCACAGGGGACAGCGCTTTTCCCCCTCATGCAGCTTCACGCCGCAATGCACGCAATAGGCCATTTGGCTTCACCCCTCCTCCAAATTGCTTTCCACTTCCACCGCCACCCCGCGCTCCACCAGAAAGCAGAGCATTTTCTGGGGCAGGGTGGTTTCCTTGATGTTGCTGGAAAACACCAGCCGCAGCTCGTTATCATTGGTCACGGCGGCACAGTTGCACATGCCCGTTGGCGGCGCGCCCAGCTGAAACTCAAACCGGCGAATCAGCTTTTCCGCGCCGGTGGGCTTTTCCGTTTTGCCCAGGTTGCTGATGGTGGCGGTTACCAGCCGGTCTCCCGCCCGGCGGAACACAAAGCCGATGGCCAGATTCTTCACAAACAGCGGCACCAGCCGCATCAGCAGATTCTTTTCATCGGCCACGTTGGTGGCGATGGTGGCGCGGAGAAACTTGGGGTTCAGATGATACCGCATGAAATCGTGGGTTTCCCGGACGATTTCTTCGAAGGTGTAATCCCCCAGCCGGGGATCAATGGACGGATTGATAAAGGACGAAAAATTGCGCAGCGTCTGAGTGGGATAATAGGCCCGCATGTTCACGGGCACAGACACGCGCACCGGCAGCAGATGCCGGGGAGCCTGCGCTTTTTGGGTTTTATAGCCCGCGTAGAGCATGACCGCCGTCAGATATTCGGTAATCGTCACGCCCTGGGCCCGGGCCAGCGCCTTGATCTTATCCGCCGGCATGGACGCGGCGATGAGATGCAGGGTATGGGGAATTTCCAGCGTGGCCGGGAAATGATAAGCGGGGCTTTCCTTCCGGGATACCCGCACCGGCGGCAGGGGCATTTTCTGAAACGCGTCCTGGGTTTCCTCCCGGCGGGCAGGCTCCCGGGGATTCAGCGCCCCATGATCGCAGGAAACCCGCTTGCCCCGCAGCCGCAGATATTCCGCCGCCAGGGTTTTGATAAACACCAGCCCGCCGGTGCCATCCGTGAGCGCATGGAAAAACTCGGCGGAGATGCGATTCTGATAATAGAAAATGCGCATCAGATAGCCATGATCCTGCATGCGGCGGAAGGGCATGCAGGGATGCCCCGCATCCTCCCGCACCACGATGGGCTCCTGAATTTCCTCCAGATAATACCAGAATACGCCCTTGCGCATCCGCACTTTCAGGGATGGAAACCGGGATAGCACCTTGTTGGCCGCCTGCTGCAAAAGCGCGGGAACGATGGGCTCCGTTAGCTCGGCGGACATGCGGAAAATGCTGCTCCAGCGGGAGGTGGCCACGGCAGGATAGAGCTTTGCTGCGTTATCCAGCTTGAACCATTTTTTGAACCGCGCCATGCCCCTTTCCCCCTTTCGGATTGCCTGCCTGGGTATTGGAAATAGTATAGCACGCCTTGGCCTTTTCTACAAGAAAAAAGCATAAGCAAAACAGGCTGTCAAAACGCTTTTTTCGACAGCCTGTTTAAAAAAAGTACCCTTTACAGCAGCGATCCGTCAAATCGGCCGCCCACCACCGGCAGTGTTTCCCTGCATACCAGCCGGCCTGCTTCTTCCGTCCAGATGGTGGTGCCGTCAAAAGCGAAATGCATATGCTCCCGGGGAACGCTGCGCAGCAGATTCATATACTTGGGATTGTTCGGATCCGCCTTGCTCACATTCGCGGGGATCAATGCTTCCTCTGCGGCGATCACGTCATAGGCCCGGGGCAGCAGGTTAATCAGATGATGCGCCGTCTGCACAGCCGTAACATGGAGCGTCCGGGCGCTGTAGTTTTCCAGCAGAATCTTCTCCGCGTCCACATCAATATCCCCCAGCAGCAGGAAGCTGACGCCGTCAAAGGAGATTTTGAGTACCGTGGACGCATCGTTAAACCCGCCGATGAGCTCGTCGCCCTTCTCCCGGATGCTGTCCTCATGGGTTTGCAGGAACTGGAACTTCACCCCCGCCAGCGTGAACTCCTGGCCCGCATGGGGCTTGAGATACAGCGCGTTGGGATAATATTCCGTCATCCGCTGCAGCGCCACAAAAGCAGAGGGCATCAGCTGATAATGCTGATAGGCTGGGAAATTGAAGATGATCCGCTGCAGATCGATTGCATCATGATGCAGCCGCAGCAGCTTGGCGAACATGTCCAGATGGTCGTCGTGGGCATGGGTGCAGAACCAGCCCGCAATGCGAATCTTTTCGTTTTCCTGCGTGCCCGTCCATGCCCGCATCAGCCGCATCACCTCAGCCGCCGCCGCATCGGTGGACTGCTCGTATTCTCCTCCGTCCACTACAAACAGGGAATTATCCGGCAGCCGAAGCATATACAGCATGCCGCAATCCGCCGTCACGCCGCTGGTCATCCGATCGTAATACAGCCCGAACTGGCACAGCTCTGTTTTTTTCCCCGTGGCCGTGCCGCCGCTCAGGGCGGTGATGGGCGCGCTGACCGTATCATCCACAAACCGGGCCACGCCGCTGTTGCCCATGAAGGCGGCGTAAATCAACCGCTGCCCCTGCTGCAGCTCCCGGAAGCTATTGTTCTCGATCTGGTTTTCCCAGATGCGGGAAAAGCCCTGCTGCTCCAGCAGCGCAATATAGGCGTCAAAGGCGGAGCGATCCGTATCCACCACAGCCCGTTCCAGACAAGGCGCGTCATCCTGCACGTCCGCCCGCAGCTTTCGGGGGGTAACCCGCAAATCATTCCCGTTCTTTTCGATGTGAAACGCCCGGTTCTTCCCCACGATTTCAGCTTCCAGGCGCTGATTCTGATCCTTCAGCGTTATCTGGCAGCCCATCAGCGCCAGCCGGTGCATTTCCAGCAGATGCCGGGACATATTCACCGGCTCCGTCTGCATATAAGGCAGGCCGTCGTTAAACGTGGCATGCAGCCCCCGCCCGGCGTCATACACCTTCCCCGCCATCCGTCCTCCCGCATAAGCGGGCAGGCCGGGCAGCAGCTCTTTTTCCATATTGAAATTCATATGCGTTTCTCCTTTGCGCTAAACGGCGTTATTTTTCCAGCCGGAAGGTGAGAATCTCGAAGGGCTTGATTTCCTGATGAATCCCATCGCCGCTGAAGGCCGCGCCTTCCGCCTGCTCCATCAGATCGCAGGGTGTGATGGTATACGTCCCGTCCAGGGCGATTTCCATCTTCTCATGGGTGCCATAGGGCTCATACACCCGCAGGATCTGGCCGTTTCCATCCTCGGCCGCCTTCAGGCTTTCCACGATAGCGCCCTGAGCGTGCATCAGGCTGCGGCTCTCCTCGCCCACTTCGCCAGCGGCAAACCGCAGAGGAATATTGAATTCATAGGCTTTTTCCTTCACCCGGCCGCCCTTCTCATTGCCCGCATGGGGATACAGGGCGTAGGACAGGGTATGGGTTCCCTTGTCGGTGAGGTTGGAGGGATAATGCTGAGCGCGGAGGATGTTCATATCCAGCACGCTGCCCTTCACCCGGAAGCCATACTTGCAGTCGTTCAGCAGGGAAACGCCCCAGTCGCTTTCGCTCAGGTCGATCCACTTATGGCCGCACTCCTCGAACTGGGCCTTATCCCACAGGGTATTTTCGTTGTTGCTGCGATGGAGCAGGCCATACTGGATGTCAAAGCCCGCCCGGTCGGTGGTAACGGACGTGTCAAAGGACGTGCGCAGCATCTTGTCCTGCTCCTGCCAATCGATCTGTGTGTCAAAGGTCAGGTATTCATCATCCTCGCCCAGCTTTGCCTTGACCACAATGCTGGAATCGCCGTAAGCGTATTTCTGGAAGCAGATGGCCTCGTCATCCAGTACCCGGCAGGACTGGGCCATCAGCGTGAAGTATTCCGGCTTGCGATCGGTGTATTCAATGGCAATATCCCAGCAATCGGCGTTTTCCTCGTTATACACGGCGTAGCGGTTGCCGGGCGCACGGAGGGCTTCCCGGCCCGTGCGCTTATCCACGCAGGAAACCAGCGCACCGGTGATTTCATCAAAAGTAGCCTTCAGGAAACGGTTTTCCAGGGTAAATTCCCCGGCGGAAACGGTGAGCTTATCCAGCTTTTCGCCCTTTTCCTGGGTGAAACCCATGGCGGGCACGGCCATACGATAGAACCCGTCGTTCCGCTTCACGATGGCCTGCCGGGGCCAGGACAGGCTGTTGAACGCCGTGAGCCTGCCCTCCGCCAGCTTCTGCATCCGCACGGCGATCATCGTCTCGGTCTCCGCCAGCATGGCGTGATACCGGTCGATGGACTCGTCATACACCCGTTGGATGGAGGAGCCGGGCAGAATATCATGGAACTGATACAGCAGCGTTTCCTTCCACAGCCGCTCCAGCTCCGCCTTGGGATAATCCCCTGCCAGCAGACCGATAAATTCCAGATCCCGCAGGGCCAGCTCCATCTGCCGGTTCATTTTCTTGCTGCGGGCGGAGGTGGTAAAGGTGCCCTGATGGCGTTCCAGATACAGCTCTCCCGCCCAGGTGGGCACCCGATCCCAGCTCTTTTCCCGCAGCCGCTCCAGCATGGGCTGGGCCGCCCCCTGATCGCAGGGGCACAGGCCATAGAAATTCTTCATCCGCTGGGCCGCTTCCAGATGCTCCATGCCCGGGCCGCCGCCGCCATCGCCAATGCCAAAGAGGATCAGCGCCTCATCGCACACACCGCTGTCCTGATAATTTTCCTCGGCCTTGCGCAGGCCCCGGGGCAGGATGGGGCTGTTATAGGTTTCCTCGGGGAGCATATGGGTGAAAATCTCGGTGCCATCGATGCCCTTCCAGCGGAACGACTGATGGGGGAACTTATTATGCTGGCTCCAGGAGAGCTTCTGGGTCATGAACACGGTGTTGCCGCTCTTAACCAGAATCTGGGGCATCGCGGCATTATAACCAAACACATCCGGCAGCCACAGCACCCGCACGTCCTTGTCAAACTCTTCCTTGAAAAAGCGCTTGCCGTACAGAATCTGGCGCACCAGCGCTTCGCCGCCGCTGAGGTTGGTATCCGCTTCCACCCACATGCAGCCCTGCACCTCGAACCGGCCTTCCTTCACCTTTTCCTGCACCCGGCGATACAGCCCCGGATAATTCTCCTTGAGCCACTGGAACTGCTGAGGCTGGCTGGCGCCGAACACGTAATCAGGATACCGCTCCATCAGCGACAGGGCGGTGGCAAAGGTGCGGGCCGTCTTGCGCTTGGTTTCCCGGATGGGCCAGAGCCAGGCCAGGTCCATATGGGCATGACCGATAGCGGTAAAGCGCAGGGGCGCGTCCTGGCTGCCCTGCATGGACACCTGCCGGTGCGCCGCCGCTTCCAGCGCGTCATAGCCGCCGTCTTTCAGGCTGGTCACCTGGGTGCAGCCCTCATAAAGCGCGAACAGCATCTGATTATACCGGGCGGACTTGGGATCGCTGCACTTGAGATAATCCACCAGCACGATCATATCATACAGAAGGGTATACAGCCGCTTGTTCCATACGCCCACCTGGGCCAGCTGCACCCGGCCCTCGTTGCGCATCACGCCGAACAAATCGTTCTGCGCCCCATCCATCCACACGTCGATTTTACTGCCGGCCACGCCCGCATCCTGGAAAGGATAGACCCACTTGCCCGGCTTTCCCAGCGAAAAATCATACTGGGAGTCCACACAGGTGATGCCCTGAACCGGCTCGCCCTGTGCGTCCACAATCAGGCCCTCGCCGCTCACATCGATGAGCAGCACCGTGGGCTTCCCCTGGCATTCCTGGGGCACAGCGCCCTCGAAATGGAACCAGCCGCAGTCAAACACGTTTTCGCCCCAGCTGTCTCCCTCATGCAGATACATTTCCCGGCCTTCCGTCCGATGGGCAAAGTCCACCGGCTCGGTGGTGGCATAGCAGGTCATGGTCAGGGGCGAAACGGGCACAAACACCTGGGCCCGGATTTTTTCCACCATCTGCGTCACCGTGCGCAGATAGCGATCCTTCAAATAGGGCATCGAAAGCGCCTCCTTTGTTGTTTCGGCTTGCGAAAAGCCATCGCATGGTTTCAGTATACACCGAAAAAAATGAAAAGGCTATAAAGAATTGCGTCAAAAATACCAAGTTTGTTCCAAGTTTGGCTTTCGCGCGTTGTTTCCGCATAAACAAAACGCCCCGCCGCATGAAGCGCGGCAGGGTGAAAGTTTTTTTCAGGGAGCAGGGGTTGCCGTCGGCGGCGGAGTGATCAGCTCGGTACGCACGGTCACCTTGGGCTGAGGCGGCTGGGTGGCGGTATGGAGCACATCGTCAATCAGACCCGCCACCCGTTCCGCTCGCATGCTCACCTGGCCCGCATCTCCCAGCACGGCGGAAAAGAAGCAAATGCAGCCAATGATCACAGCCGCTGTCAGCGCCAGCGCCAGAATGGATCCCACGGACAGGCCCGTCCGTTTTTTGCGCATGCTTCCGCCTCCTTTCCCGCGTTTGCCCGGCGCTTACGCCTTGGGCTGGTTCTTTTCGTAAATCAGCCGCAGCCCCTTGAGGGTCAGCAGCCCGTCGATATGATCGATCACGCCGGACTTGGCCGCGATCAGCCGGGCCATGCCCCCCGTGGCAATCACATGGGCGTTCGGGGCGCCCATTTCCTTCTTCATTTCGTTCACCAGATAAATCACCTGGCCCACATAGCCGTTAATCACGCCGGATTGCAGATTGGCCACCGTGGTTTTCCCGATCACGTGCTCCGGCAGCACCAGCTCGAAATGCGGCAGCTTGGCTGTGCCGGACACCAGCGCCTCGCTGGTGAGCTTCAGGCCCGGGCAGATGCAGCCTCCCAGAAACACGCCGTTTTGATCCAGCGCGCCGAAGGTGGTAGCCGTGCCGAAATCGATATACACGCAGGGGCCGCCATACAGCGTATACGCCGCCACGGCGTTGCAGATACGGTCGCTGCCCAGCTCCCGGGGGTTTTCATACTTGATGTCGATCCCCGTTTTCACGCCGGGGGCCACAAACAGCGGATCCAGCCCGAAATAATCCCGGCACATATGCTCCACCGTGAAATTGATGGTGGGCACCACGGAAGAAAGCATGATTCCCTTCACCTGGCCGCGATCGATGCCTTCATGGTTGAACAGCTGGGAGATCATCACGCCCATTTCGTCGCTGGTATAGCGGCGGGTGGTGCTCAGCCGCCAGTAATGCACCATTTCAGGGCCCTCGAACAGGGCGGATTTGATATTGGTGTTGCCGATATCCATGGTAAGCAGCATAGTGAAAGCTCCTATTTACTGATTCATTGATTTGCCGATTTTCGTTTTTTCCAGCGCCCTGAGCACCGGAGGACAGACCAGCGCTGCGGCAACCGCTTCACAGGGGCCTGCACCGCCTGCAGTGGCCGCAATAGCGCTGAGCACCGCCGTATTGTCAATGCCGCAGATCACATAGAACAGCAGCATCATGCCCAGATACAGCACCGTATTGGTCAGCGATCCCGCAGCCGCCGAAACCGCATACGCCACGTGCTTATTCTTTTTCGGCATCAGCCGGTACACGCCGCGAATCACCAGCGGAATGCACAGCCGGGGCACGAAGGTCATGACGATCACAAGAGGCATGCTGGACGCCATCAGCGAAGCCACCAGCACGGAAGGCTTCATCAGCGCAGAAGCGAAGCTCACCCCCGCGAAGGCCAATCCCAGAATCAGGCCGCTTTTCAGCCCCATCAGCAGTGTGCCGATAGCCACAGGAATCACATACAGCGTCACATTGCACCAGCCCAGCGGAATCAATCCCAGCGGGGTGAAGCCCAGCAGCACGATCAGCGCACAGAGCAGCGCAGTGATGACCATTCGGGTGAGTTTGGCTTGTTGATTCATTTTCTCTTTCCTCCGTTCAAGCTCGTTTTGGGGATGCCCGACGAAACAGGGTAGGGGTTCCGCGCCCGGACGGTCCAGCTCCCGCAGGATACCGGCATGCCCGGGCAACCATGTATTATACCAGATATGCCTCTGATTGTCAAAAGGTCCGCGGGGCAAAAAGCCGGGAAGCAGCGCAGGCATGCAGCCTGCCTGCAAAAGCAGAAAAGAGGCTTGAGTCCTTCCTTTGTTTTCGCTGCGAAAGCGGCAAAAACGGAAGGGGCTCAAGCCTCATGGGATGATCATTTTTGGATGCCAGTGCTGGCGGAAGCTTTTTATTCGCAGCGGCGTTTATGGAAGCTCCAGCCCAGCAGGATGGCGCTGACGGCCAACAGGGTCAGCCACAGACCCACCGGATACCCATCCCCGGTTTGCGGGGGTGTATAGGGCGACACAAGCGTGGGCCCGGGCGTCGGCGTCGCCGTTGGGCTGGGTGTCGGCGACGGGATCGGGCTCGGCGTAGCCGTCGGCGTGGGCGTTATGTACTGATTGACAAGGTGATAGCCTTCGGATCGGATTTCATAATTCTCCACAGGCGCTTCCTGAATCACGTACCGGATTTTCTGGCCATCGCGGGTTTCAGGCAGATTGGTGAAGGAATAGAGCCAGAGCCCTTCTTCGTTAGGCTTCACAATCGCGGTGGCAAGGATACCGTCTTTTCCCTCTTCGCGCAGGAACACAGTGATGGATTCCGGCCGCTGCACGCCCTCATCCCCAACCCAGCGCTTGATACCGCTGATGTCAATTTTCTGCTCGTCGGGCGGATTCGTCAGCCGGTTATGCACCCGCAACAGCGCATGATGGGCATAATGCGTTGCGCCGCTCTGATCGGTCCAGACGGCATCCTTCTGATAGACGTCGTTTTCGGTCTCACGATAGAGCACATCGTCGAAAGAAACAAGGTAATCCTCATATCCGTTGGGAAGAATGGACGAATCATAGGCGGTGCTGCCGATTCTGGTTTCCCGCAGCGTGTAGACAGCCACATGGCCATTCACATACAGGGGAAGATTCTCCCACGCATACGCCCATCCATTTTCGCCCAGCACACGCTTGACGCTTTCATCCGAATCGGCGTACAGAGGACGGCCATCGCACCACAGCTCCACCTCCACCGGGACCCGCTGGGCCGTGGGCGTGGACGCATCCCAATCCGCTTCCACCGTCACGGTAAGCAGCTGTTCGGAAATATTGCGGATGGTGATCAGCGAGCTGTCGCTGAGGCTGACGTTGGCATCAGACAGGGGCTGCCTGTTCGCATCGGTCAGTGCTTCGACAGTGCCATCCTCCCCGACCGTAAAGGAGAAAGCCAAATCGCCGGTGTAGCCTTCCGGAATCGTTTCGGTCAGCGTATAGGTGCCCGCTTCCAGATGCAGATACACATGGCCGCTGGCATCCGTCACCACCTGGTTATCCGCAACCAGCTCCGTAAAGTCATTGTTGTTGCAATACTCACTGGTGCCGGGCTTGCGGGTCAGCACCATTTCGGCGTCTTCCCTGCTCAGGGTAAACCACACGCCCTGCATAGGCGCATGCGTGAAGGAGTCTATCTTGAACAGCGTGAGAATATGCTTCTTCGTATAGACATTTTGGAACGCTACCGTCTGATACGCCGATGCAGGCAGATCATTTGCATAGGATTCCGCCACGATCCGCACCAGACTTCCGGCTGCATAGTCCTCCCAGCGGGAGGGCGTTCCGGCCGCGCTGGTAACCCGATAGCGGGTGATGGAGTGCCATTCATCGTTCAGGCGGTAATTCTGCTCCGTAAGGGTATATTCCCGCAATGGATGGCCATTCAGAATCCACGTATAGGTGTCGGTTTCCGGGTCGTACTGGGAATGGCCGGTCTGCCCCTGCCGGGTTTCCTGCCCCGCAGGCTGCAGGCACAGCGTGAAGTCCGTCACAATTTCATTGTCCTGTGCCGAATCATGGGCCACAAGGATGGCATAGCCGCCGTTTTTAATGGCTGCAACGGCCTGCGCATCACCAGCGAAGGACTTGGTCACGCGCAGCTTGGCTTCCTTGGCCACCAGCGCGCCGTCAATGTGCCAGCCATCGGACTTGTCGTATTTGATCACATACCAGCGGACGGTAAAGTGATCCGACGTGATGCTTTCCGTTGGGATCACGATTCCATCCATTTTGATGGTATAGCCAACCTGTCGGATATGCGCCAGCACGTCCTCATCCGAAGGAAAATGGCCAATCGTCACGCCTTCATAGGGCGTAGTCTTCATGGCGCGGATGGTGCGGTCCGTTTCCAGCGCAGTGGCCGCCGAGTCAGGAGGCGCCAGAAGCATATAATCTTTGGGCTGCCCCAGTGTTCCGGTGAGCCTGTCCGTTCCCGAGACCGGGGCGGTATAAATAACACGGGTGAAATTTTCCTCCGGCTGCTGAGTAAAGCCGCTGGAGGTGTTATCGGCAATTTCGCAGGTCAGATTGATATAGAAATTGGCAGAGTTGATCCAATTGTTCTGGTCCGTGGCTTTCCATTGGGCATAAAGCTGCACCACGCCGTCGCGCTCGTTACAAAGAATCTCATTCTGAGGCAGTTCCTCGCCGGAGTTGAGCACCTGCTGGGTGTCCCCCACGCGCCAGCCCGCAAATTGATAATAATATTTTTTGTCTTTGGACGAGCTGGGAACCGATACCAGCACATATTCCTGATCCGTTTCCCGCAACAGATGCCGGTTGCCGGGCATCCATACATCCTGCCAGCTGCTGCCGCCCAGAATCGTGCCCTCCGTATCCACCGCCTGCTGGCTATAGGCGACTTGCCCCAGCGTCTTCAGGCTTTCGGCCACCGTGGCGGCATTATACTGGATGGTATAGGCCATTTCCCGGGTAGCGTTGGTGATTTTGATGGGCCAGCGGAGATCGGAAAAGCGGAAAAAGACGCGGCCGTTCTCTTCCCACTTTTCATCCGGGGTCAGCTCTACCTGCAGACGATTGTCAATGGCATGCCAATTTACGCTGCCGGAAATCGGAAGAGACACGTTCACTTCGCTGCCGGGGCGCTGATACCATTCCCGGCTTTCCCCGGGCGCAATGCCGGATGGATCGGAAATGGTGATGCTGTAAAAGGTATTATCCTGAATCAGCGCTGCATCGCTCCGCTTAGCGGAGGAGGTAAAATAGGATGCGCTTCCGGGCACGTTAGCGGGCGTATAGAACAGCAGAATGCGGTCGCGGAAGCTCAGCGGAATGCGCCACTGGCCTTCCGCGCTTACCGGCGCAGCATCCGCCCAGATCAGGCTGGTGTCGTTAATATCCGTATGGGGAAAAATACGCTCCCCTGCATAGCTGGCGGCAGAAAAGCCGAACTGGCCGTAGACTTCTTCCAGCGCATCCGCGGTGATATAGTATCGCGTCTGGCTGCCGAATTTCGCCTGCTGGCTGACCTCCTTCACGGTGATCAGCTGCCACTCATCGTTGACCAGCACATAGCATTCCACGCTGGCGGCATACGCGGCGGGAGCCGCTTCATCCGCAGCAGCCCATCCCGAGCCGCTCAGCGTCAATATGCAGAAAATGAGTGATAGAGCGATCTTCCAAAAAAAGTTTTCCTGCCGCGTCCGCTTCTCTCCCATGGTACCGTGCATTCCTTTCCGTTCGTTGCGCAAGCGCTTTGGCGCTTAACACAATAAGATACCCTCGTCTTTTTCCCACATCCCTGGTCAAAGATCAACGGTATCTAAAGAGATTATAACATATAGAAACAAATAAATCAATTTGCAAAAAAACTGCTTCTTTTTGCGTTTGCGTTAATTTGCGCGCAGCACTGCGTCAAGCGGATGAAAAAAAACGGTGGAAACCGGAACCGCCTCTGTTATTCCGCCTACGCTGTTCACAAGCCTGGGGCGAAAGCACATAAAAACAGGAAAAGACGCTTTGAGAAAACCCAGAGCATCTTTTCCTGCATTCCTCCGTGGCTATTGGGCGCAAAGCGCATCACGCTGTAAACAGAACCCACTTTCACCACACCGGCGGTTCCCAGCAGACGATCTTGCCCTGAGCAAGCGTTTGCTTTACATCGATCAGCCGCTGATTGCTGCTGCCGCAGTAATTCAGCTCCAGCGAACGCTTGGCCAGAATGAACGGCCCATCCACCAGCACATCCACCTCCCGAATCAGCGCCTGCTGGTCGGGATCGTTCTTTTCCATCAGCTGCTCCCAGGTATAGCCCGTATACGCCCAGACGTTCAGGCCCGCGGCATGGGCACCCCGGGCGATTTCCAGGCAGGCCGCGCTCTGCTCCAGGGGATCCCCGCCCGAAAGCGTCACGCCGCTGAGCAGGGGATTTTTCTTCATCCGCGCCACGATTTCCGCCGTATCCTCCTCATGGCCGCCGGCAGGATCATGGGTTTCGGGATTATGGCAGCCAGGGCAGCAGTGGGAGCAGCCCTGGGTAAACACGGTAAACCGCAGGCCAGGGCCATCCACGATGCTGTCGTTCACCGTGCCCGCAATGCGTATCCTCATTACTCACTCGCTCCTTCTTCATTTCAGGTTTTCCGTTCATCCTGTTTTTCGTCATACAAGAGAGCGCCGCCGGCGTGCGTCCGGGGCGCTCCTTTTTGCTGACAGCAGGTTATTCAATCCATTCCGGCTTCTCCCCGCGCCCGGCCTGCAGCAGGGCGTTGAAGAAGGGAATCACGTTTTCATCGTTCTGATTGTTGATCAGAATCACGGCGTAAAGCCCGCGGTTATCCAGCTGCATGCCGTCCATGTAGCCATAGAAGGTATCCAGCGGGATGCCGTACAGGTGCTGCGCGGAATAGACGGAGGGATTCCCCTGATCGTCGATTTCCTCCACCATCGCCACCATGCCCTTGGACAGATCAATATCGCCCACGTCGATGGTGCCGTCTGCCACCAGATCCTCCAGCTCCAGGAACGCGCCCTGGGCGGCAAAGGACTTGAAATACTGCTCGGTGAGGAAATAAATATCGCCCTCGGCGGCTGCCACATACGCGGTCAGCTGCATGGAAGTGGTATAATCATCGCTGCTCATCAGGGCCACGGCGGACACCGTTTCCATCTCCGGCACCACCTCATGCCAGATCGGCGCAATGAATGCGTCGATGGCCTCGGCGCTGGCGGTATTGGTCTGCACATAGAGATCAATCCGCTTATCCTGGGGCGAGCGATAGGCCGTGGTGGTATAGAGCAGGCTCCAGCCGAAAATGGCCGCCACAGCAACCAGCGCGTATTTCCAGCTGCTATAAGTTAAATGGTTCCGCAGCCGCGCCTTCGTGATCGGGGTATTGATGCGCATAGAATTGTTTTCTCCTTAATCAATCCGGGCAATTGGGGTAAAAGGTGCGGTAAAGCCCGCTTTTTTCATTTCTCCGTGCCCGGGAACCCTTGGTTTTTCGTTTTCTCAATCGCGGGGTTTCATGGTGGGGAACAGCAGCACATCGCGGATGGAGGCAGCCCCGGTGAGCAGCATCACCAGCCGATCCACGCCAAACCCCAGACCACCCGTAGGCGGCATGCCGATTTCCAGGGCGTTGACAAAATCATAATCCACTTGAGCGCGGCTGCCCGGATCCAGCTTCTTGCGCTCAGCAACCTGCTTTTCAAACCGCGCCCGCTGATCGATGGGATCGTTCAGCTCGGAGAAGGCATTACCAAACTCCGTGGCGTTAATGAAGTATTCAAAGCGCTCTGTGAAGGCAGGATCATCCGGCTTGCGCTTGGCCAGCGGGCTGATCTCCACGGGATAATCGTAAATGAAGGTGGGCTGAATCAGCTTTTCCTCCACGAACGCATCGAAGAATTCCGCCAGAATCGTGCCCTTGCAGGGAACTTCGGGCAGATCCACATGATGCTCCCTGGCGCAGGCGATAGCGTCCTCATCCGTTTTCCAGTCGTTAAAGTCCACGCCGGAATACTTCTTCACGGCCTCTACCATCGTCAGCCGTTCCCAGTGGCCCAGATCGATGTCATGGCCCATATAGGGAATCACCAGCGATCCGCAGACGTTCTGCGCCACGGTCTTCATCATGTTCTCCACCAGATCCATCATGCCATGGAAATCCGTATAGGCCTGATAGAGCTCGATGGTGGTAAATTCGGGGTTATGCTTGGGATCCATGCCCTCATTGCGGAAAATACGGCCCACCTCATACACCCGATCCATGCCGCCCACAATCAGGCGCTTGAGATACAGCTCCGTTTCGATGCGCAGCACCATGTCCATATCCAGCGTGTTATGATGGGTGTAGAAAGGCTTGGCGGAAGCGCCGATTTCAAAGGGAGTAAGAATGGGGGTGTCCACTTCCAGGAAGCCCTGACCATCCAGGAACGCCCGCAGTTCCTTCATAATCTGGCTGCGTTTGACGAACGTATCCCGCACCTCGGGGTTCACGATCATATCCAGATACCGCTGGCGATAGCGAATATCGGTATCCGTCAGGCCGTGGAACTTTTCCGGCAGGGGCTTGAGGCACTTGGCCAGCAGCTGCAGCTGCTGCACGTGCACGGAGATTTCCTCGGTCTTGGTCTTAAACACGAAGCCCCGGATGAACACCAGATCGCCCAGATCCATATCCTTAAAGGCGGCATAGGCTTCCTCGCCCACATCGTCCTTGCGGACATAGAACTGGATATCCCCCGCCGCGTCCAGCAGATGGGCGAAGGCAGCCTTGCCCATCACCCGGCGGCTGATCATGCGGCCTGCCAGCGCCACTTCCTTGCCTTCCATTTCATCAAAATGGCTGACAATATCAGCGCTCTTGGCGTCCACGTCGCACTTGGTGAGCAAATAGGGATCCTGGCCCTTTTCCCGAAGGGCGGCCAGCTTGGCGCGGCGAATCTGTTCCTGTTCCGAATAATTGGGGGCGGCAATTTCCTGCGGCATGGATCATAACCTCATTTCATTCGTTGGTCTGTCCGCTGTCCCTCAGCGGCTGATTTCCAGAATCTTGAGCAGGATGGGGCCGTCGGGGGATTCCACCGTCACGGTCTCGCCCACTTTATGGCCCAGCAGCGCAGCGCCCACGGGGCATTCGTTGGAAATACGGTTGTTCATCGGGTCGCTTTCATGAGCGCCCACCAGCGCGTAATCCTCGGTGTCGCCATCATCCACATATTCCACGCGCACATTGGTGCCCACGTTCACCGAATCGGTGGACACGTTTTCATCGTCGATCACGATCGCGGTGCGGATCGCGGCTTCCAGCTCGGCAATCTCCATTTCCAGGCGGGACTGCTCGTTTTTCGCTTCATCGTATTCGGCGTTTTCACTCAAATCGCCGAAGCCGCGGGCCACGGAAATCTGCTCGGCCACCTCGGCGCGGCGCACCGTGGTCAGATACTGCAGCTTTTCTTCCAGCTTTTTCATGCCCTCCACGGACACGACGGTCTTATTCTTGTGTTCATGCACTTCGCTCATGATATGATCTCCTTTTCTCAATGGGTTTATGGCTCAAAGGCTTCGAAAATCTGAAGGTCATAAGCGCGCTCCAGCTTTTCAGAATCCTCCTTGGAACGCACCGTCCACGCCGCCAGCATGGGGCGGAACAGGCTGCGCAGCACACGGAAGGAAAGGTTGCGATCGGTTTTATAGCCATAGGCC
Organism: uncultured Clostridia bacterium; assembly: GCA_934630705.1. Lineage (GTDB taxonomy): Bacteria > Bacillota > Clostridia > Christensenellales > Aristaeellaceae > RUG563. Next base: position 169,772 of record CAKTWP010000004.1, read on the forward strand.
ACAAAATCCGGCCGGGAAAGGAAATTGCCCAGCAGATACGCGGCGCAAAACTGCTTGACGTCGGCATACTTTCCCTTTTTGGTATACCGCTGATCCACCGCCAGCTGCCCGCGAACCACCTTGGGCGCATGCTTTTTATACCAGCGCATCAGCAGCGGATCAAAGGATTCCACGCAGTATACGCCCCCATACGTCTGCATCCGGGCATTGAGCAGCGTGGCCAGTGCGGTATCCCCCTTCTTATCGCTTTTGAGCTCGATAATCAGCGGCACCCTGCCGTCCACCAGCGCCAGCACCTGATCCAGCGTGGGCACGGATTCGCCGCTCTGCCCCAGCTCCAGATGCTGGATTTCCGAAAGCGTGGTCTCGGAGATCAGCCGGCTATCCCCGCACAGTCGCTTGAGGGAATTATCGTGATGCACCACCAGCTGCTGATCCTTCGTCAGATGCACATCCAGCTCGATGCCAAAGCCCTTGTCCACCGCCTTTTGAAAGGCGGGCAGGGAATTTTCCGGCACCAGATGGTTATCATCGTGCAGCCCGCGATGGGCGTAATACCAGCCCAGCAGCTCTTTTCGGCGCAGCTTGCGATGGAGGATGTTGGGCGCGATCAGAAACAGATAGACAAGCCCGATGGCAATCAGCCACCGCAGAATTTCAAGCACCACGCTCATGGGCTTCCTCCTTTGCAAAGCATCAGCGAAAAAGGCTGCCATCACAACAGCTTCGGCTTATTATACCCCAGATGCCCCGCAAATGCAACCGCCGTGCCGCATCTTTTTGCGGCGAGAATGTGGCGTTTTGGCAGGATGCATGGTATAATGGCAGGGTATGGAGATCTGTCAAGGAGGGCTCAACCCCAATGAATCATCAAAAGCGGTACATCCTGCTGGCCACCGGCGGCACCATTGCCAGCGTGGCGGGCGAAAACGGGCTGCATCCCGGCATCAGCGCCCGGGAGCTTTTGCGGCGCATCGGCGTGCCGGCGGATGTGCAGCTGGAAGGGCGGGATGTGTTCGCCCTGGATTCCAGCAATGTGCAGCCCGAGGAATGGCAGTTGCTGGCCCGGGCGGTTCGGCAGGCGCTTCAGGAAGCTGACGGTGTGCTGGTCACCCATGGCACCGACACCCTGGCCTATACCGCCGCCGCGCTTTCTTTTATGCTGCTGGACGTAAATAAGCCCGTGGTGCTCACCGGCTCCCAGCTGCCTCTGGGCCATCCCCTGTCCGATGCGCCGGCCAACTTTATGGAAGCGCTGGCCGTGCTGCGGCAGGCGGAGCGCGGAGTATATCTGGTGTTTCATCATCAGGTGATTTTAGGCACCCGGGCCGTGAAAATGCGTACCACAGCCTTTGATGCGTTCCACAGCGTCAACGCGGCCAATTTCGGCTGGATTGACGCGGAGGGGGTGCATCTGTCCGCGCCCATGCCGCCCCCGCCGCTGCCGCCCCTGAGCGACAAAATGGATTCCCGGGTGTTTCTGCTCAAGCTCATCCCCGGCACCTCCCCGGACGTGCTGGACTGGCTGGTCAGCGCCGGGTATCGGGGGCTGGTGATCGAAGCGTTCGGGCTGGGTGGCGTGCATTATATCCGGCGGAATCTGGTAGACAAGCTCCACGAAATTTCGCAAAAAGGGGTCATCACCCTGGTGACCACCCAATGCATGTATGAAATGGCGAACTTTTCTTTATATGAAGTGGGACGGAACGTACTGTCCTCCCGGGTGTTTTCCGGTCGGGACATGACCACGGAAGCGGCGGTTTGCAAGCTGATGTGGGTGCTGGGCGACCCGGACAGCCGTCTTCCCCTGCTCCAGCGCAGCCTCTGCGGCGAAATCACCGAGGGATAAATAGGGATAAATATTGATGGATGGAAACCATTCTGTTGTAGCCAGAGAATGGTTTTCCTCCGCTCTCCCCCTTTTCAAGAAAGCCATTCGGATGAATATTTTCCTCATACTTATATCAGCAATGCGCCCCAGAGGGAAGAAGACGAAAGGACGTTCTTCTTTGCTCTGGGGCGCACTGTTATTCGAGGGATACCCGCTTTATCCCCTACGGTTTTCTTGGAGGGAGCGCGAAGGGAACGTTCTTTGGCCTCCAAAGAACAGTCCCCTCGCATAGCGCCCCTTACTCCTTCGGGTGCTGCTCCAGATATTGCTCCACCCGGTTCAGCTCTTCCATCGTATTCACGCCCCAATACTCGGGGGTGTCGGGGGTGACCACAGCGTGCTGCCGCAGCCCCATCTCGTGAAGCACCTTCACCACGCCCGTCAGATAATACTCCCGCTTGGGGTTATCGTTTTTCACCCGGTGCAGCGCATCCCACATCACGTCGCCCTGCATCACCTGAATGCCCACGTTCACTTCGTCAATCAGCAGCTGCTGGGGGGTGCAGGCGCTCTGCTCCACGATGTCCACCAGCTCGCCCGCTTCATCCCGGATCAGGCGGCCAAAGGCCGGAGGCGGATCAATCCGCGCGGCCAGCAGTGTGTTCTTGGCCTGATGCTTCAGATGCTCCTCCACCATCCGCAGATACGTGCTCCGGGACAAAAGCGGCATATCGCAATACAGGCACAGCACCGGCCCGTCAAAGCCCCGGTTGGCTTCTTCCGCGCAAAGCATGGCGTGCGCCGTGCCCTTCTGCTCGTGCTGCCAGACGTAATGGTATTTGTCGCCCAGATAAGCCTGAATCTTTTCGCCCATCACGCCGATCACGATGGTGATATCCTCCGGCCGGACAAAATCAATGCCGCTGAGCACATGATCGATCAGCGCCTTTCCGCCCACCCGGCGCAGCGCCTTGGGGATTTCATCCTTCTCGCATTGCAGCCGGGAGCCCTTGCCCGCCGCCAGAATAATCGCCTTTGTGCGTTCCATTTGCGCTTCCTCCCCGGTTTATTTCTTTTTCATTTCCAGCCAGCGCCGCAGCCGCCGGCAGTCCATTTTCACCTGTAAATACGCCGATCTGCCAAAGAACAGGAAGTAAGGCAGCAGCGACAGCACCAGCGAAAGCCGCATGGCCCAGCTGCCCAGAATAAACTGATAGATCAGCAGCGCCGCGTCCAGCACACCAATCCAGCGCACCTTCACCGGCACCACGAAAAACAGCATGAACTCAAAGTCAGGATACAGGGTGGCAAACGCCAGCAGCAGCGACAGGTTCAGGTATTCATTGGTGGCGTATCCGGCAATGAAGCCGGCCAGGATGTTGCCCAGAATGCCCACAGCATAGTAAATGTTAAACCGTGCGCTGCCCCAGCGGTTTTCCAGCGCCGTGCCCAGAAAATAGTAAAAATACAGGCTGAACAGAATCCAGATGGGGCTGCTGCCTGGCGGCAGGAAAATAAACGTGATCACCCGCCAGATTTCGCCCTGCAAAATCCGCGCCCGGTTGAAATACAGCAGTGCCGAGGCGTTGCCCAGCATGGGCAGATAATCCAGCACAAACACGCCCAGCATGGCCACACACAGATACTTCATCAGCTGCGGAATATAATGCCGGCCCATTTTCCGCTCCAGTTTGTTAATCCAATCCATTGCTTTTTCTCCTGACGGTTGTTAACTTATTATTGACTATCATTATATATTCTCCTCCTTTTTCTGTCAAGGCATTCACAATTGTGAATGCTTCACAGAAAAGCCGGAGAAAAATCCAAAAAGGCATAGCATTCCCGGGCGGATTCTGCTATAATAAGGCTGGAATGATTTTTCATCAGGAGGAAGCCCAAATGGATATTCGTTATTCCTGCAACCAGCGCGATTTCAAGCGCTACACCACCGAAGAGACCCGCAAGGAATTTCTGATTGAGAAGCTGTTTGAGGCGGATCAGGTCATCGCCGTATACAGCCATGTGGATCGGATGGTCACCCTGGGCGTGATGCCCGTTTCCGAAAAGGTGCCGCTGGACAAGGGCATTGATATCTGGAAAAATTTCGGCACCCAGTATTTCCTGGAACGCCGGGAGATCGGCATGTTCAACGTAGGCGGCGAAGGCACCGTGACGGTGGACGGCACGGTATACGAGCTGGGCTACAAGGACTGCCTGTATATCACCCGGGGAGCCAAGGAAGTGTTTTTTTCCTCCAAGGACGCCAAACAGCCCGCCAAGTTCTATTGCGTGTCCGCGCCCGCCCATTGCAGCTATGAAACCCGGCTGATCAAAATTGCCGATGCGGCCAAGAAGCCCCTGGGCGCACTGGAAACCAGCAACAAGCGCGTGATCAATCAGTTCATTCATCCCGATGTGCTCAAGACCTGCCAGCTCTCCATGGGCATGACGGTGCTGGAGCCCGGCTCTGTATGGAACACCATGCCTGCCCATACCCATGAGCGCCGCATGGAGGTTTACTTCTACTTTGAAGTGCCGGAAAACAACGTGGTGTTCCATATGATGGGCGAAGGCAATGAGACCCGTCATATCGTGATGCAGTCCGAGCAGGCAGTCATCAGCCCCTCCTGGAGCATTCATGCCGGCGCCGGCACCAGCAATTACACCTTCATTTGGGCGATGGGCGGCGAAAACCAGGCCTTCGACGACATGGACGTGATCCCCACCACGGAGCTCAGGTAAAGGAACGAGGCTTGTGGGGAAACCGTTCTTTGGAGGTCGGAGAACAGTTTCCCCCACAACCCTTCCAAGAAAGCCACCCGCATTATCGGCGGCTCTTTCACAAGCGCATATTGCCGAAATGAACTATTGATAATTGGGTTCCTGTCTGTTTTCGAGCAGGGACTGGGGGAACCGCTTTGTGCATCAAACGCGGTTTTCCCCGAGAAAGGAGAAAAAATGAACATTAATGCATTCTCTCTGGAAGGCAAGATTGCCTGGATTACCGGTGCGTCCTACGGCATTGGCTTTGCCATCGCGGAAGCGTATGCGGCCTGCGGGGCCACCATCGTGTTCAACGACATCAATCAGGAGCTGGTGGACAAGGGCCTGAAGGCGTATGCGGAAAAGGGCATCAAGGCGCATGGCTATGTGTGCGATGTGACCAACGAAGACGCGGTGCAGGCGCTGGTGAAGCAGATTGAAAAGGAAGTCGGCGTGATCGACATTCTGGTGAACAACGCGGGCATCATCCGCCGCATCCCCATGATCGAAATGAGCGCGGCCGAGTTCCGCAAGGTGGTGGATGTGGACCTGAACGCGCCCTTCATCTGCTCCAAAGCCGTGATTCCCTCCATGATTGAAAAGGGACATGGCAAGATCATCAACATCTGCTCCATGATGAGCGAGCTGGGCCGGGAAACCGTCAGCGCTTACGCGGCGGCCAAGGGCGGCCTGAAGAT
>CAKTWP010000005.1 GCA_934630705.1 uncultured Clostridia bacterium
CGTTCCAGATCGTAGGGCTTATTTCCGCGCTCTCCTTTGTAATAGCACGGTCGGATCAGGCTGATCCATTCTCCCCATGGTACGATTCGGTCGATCTCTGCTAAAAATTCTCGTTTCTTTGTCCGCACCTGTGTCAGCTCATCGCTCAGGGCTGATAGACTCATTTGTTTGTTCATGGCTCTATTATAGCACGTTTGCCACGGGTTTGCATTATGCGGTAGTGCCTTAAAAAGAAAACACATGCTTTAGATATTACTTGACATTACTTTGGACGAAACCTCATATTGTGGACGATACACTGCTATCGTCCAAAGTAGGGTGCATTCCATGATAACTCTCTGATTTCGACCCCGAAAAACGGGTATGAGGAGACTAAAAAGAGCCAGAGAGTGGAAAACTTCATCTAATAAAATGACGCCGAGTATCTCGCTTCCTGCGTCTATGGCCCATATTTGGTAGCTATGGCCTGTATTCTGACGGTTCATCAGTCTATAAATGCAAATAGAAGTCCTCATGCTTTGTATCAAAACATGAGGACTTAGTTGTCCTATCCGACATTAATTAGCATAATTGCACTTAGCCCATGCACACCCCCAAATTTTGCTCTCTATTATATTTAGCTTCTTAAATCGTGTAATAATGGACACCCTTAAGAACAAAAATCCCGGCTATTTGCCGGGAAAATGTGGTTCAAAACCTCTTATTCTGCAATGAAACCTTTCGCGTTCAGTGCGGCCATGAGCGCTTCATTTGCCGGGCCGGATACCGTGCCAGTCTTGCTGACCGTGTAGTCGCCGATAACATAGGCGAAGCTGGGCGCATTCTGGTACACGGCAGGCGCGTCTACGAAAGCCTTGACGGCCTCTACCAGCGCCTTGCGGCGTTCGCCGGTTACATTGAAGGCCGCCTCCATGTTCTCCGGCTCGTGGGCCGTGATGGTCAATTCCTGCCCATTCAGCTCAGCAGTTATCTCCGCGCCCTGCGCGGTTGCTTCGGCGATCTCTGCCACGAGCTGGCCCTCGGCCTCCGCCTGCTCCAATGCTGCCTGAAGCCCGGCCGTGATTCTTTCCGGCATAGATGTTTCTTCCGGGCTTACTTTCCGAGTCTTGCGCGTCCGCGCCTCCGGCCAGACTTTCGGCAAAATGCCTTCCTCGAACATGATCTTAAAAGTGATGGCTCCGGTAACCGGTACGCTGAATTCGAAGTCCTGATAGGGCAGCTTCTTGATCTCGTCGGGAATTTCGATGTTCTTGAAGCGCTTGACCTCCTTGCCGTTCTCGATGAAGCAAACCGGTACCGCATCCCGAAGTTTTGCTGTGAGCTTTCCGCATTCCATGATGAATACCTCCCGTATTGTTGTGTGCCTCGCGGCTGAGTCACAGCTTACACACGGATGGTCAAAAAGCAAGCTCTAAACGGGCTCTTTATAAAAGAAATTTGTGGCTACTACATGCGCGCTAACCGTACTCCCATATCCCCATGTGACAGACCTGTTTGGAAAACACTTTATTTCCATAAAATTAACCATTCCAATAACATGGAAATCAACGCCCCATGCTATTCAGTACTTCTTTTAGACATAACTCTACATCGGTTGCTTGACGATATAGCGCCCATCATCGCATGATTTTGTCAGCATAGAATATACTGAATAATTTTATCTTCTCATCCTCAAGCTTTTGTATTAGTCTATCCAGAAACCTTCCTTTTACCATCAATTATTTCTTCTGTAATTCGATCAACGAACGATCGATCTATATGTTCGTCTGTACTATTTCTGTCGCAATAGTCACTATAGTCGCGCTTAATCTTTTCTATCAGAAAGCGATACCGGCGCTCGAAGCTGAGGAAAATATCGTCCCATGATAGCGCATATATCTCAAAATTGCCTATCATGCTAACAAGTCCCTGCTTTCCATGATTCGAATAGCCTTCATATCTACTCGTAACTTCTTCATCAACAGACGAACAAATTGCATAAAACTTCCATACGCGACTATTCCCTGAAAAACGGGGCTCTTTTCTGACTATATTCGCATACCGCTCAATCTGCTGTAGTACCTCGACAGATAGTTTCACTGACGGGGCCTTGAGTTCAACTATCAATCCTTCGTTTCTATCATCTTCTGTTATACGGCTTCCATAGAGAACAATATCCATCCGTTGACGTAACTCATCAACATTCAATACCGTTTCTGTCCTAGGCTCAGAAACGTACTTTTCAAATTCTATAAGGGAACGCTTAATCTGGACATCAGCAGATACAAGAGAATACTGATCTCCAAATAGCCAATAATGCTCTTCAACAATTCTCTGGATATGGTCACGCTCATTCGCAAATTTAGCCATGTCGTAGACGATGGCTTTCAATGTGCGAACGACATCATATCTATTCTGAAGCATCTCCATTATGTTTACGATATTTTCAAGCCGGGTCTTTTTCAGTACATCAACAAATTTTGAACGTTGTTCCGGAGTGAGTTCAACAATTTGTTCCATAACTGAAAGAAGATTTTCACGTTCATTGGAGTCCAACAAAAGTGCAATAAAACCAAGTATTGTTTTAGATTGCCGATCTTTCAATTTGAAGAAAATGCGTGGTTCAGCACAGTACATTTCACGGGTGACGTTCATAAAATCTGTTCTACGAATTTGTCCCATGTCTGTACTGTCAAAAATCGGCATATTATTCTTTGCTTCCTGATCCGTTAGAAATGCATCTGCCTTTTTTAGTAGGTGTTCACGTAATGTGGCGTCTACTAACTGCTTTATTTTTTTCCTAAGTTTGCTAAGGACATTCCTCTGGTCGGGTTTAAATTCTATAAGAGCAGCATCATCCGAACGCGGCACACTAGCGCAGTCATCGAAATAGGATGATACTACATAAACGCTATGATGGAATTCAGCAGCATTTTTGTTGAAAGAGGTATTCTCGGCATCCACTATATGCCTTCCAATGTCTAAGTAGTATATCTTTGAACTATTATCAATTCTGCTATTCCAAACGATAACGTTTACTTGAAATGAATAGTTCTCTATTACAATTGTTTCTTCACGGCTCAATTCGTCATTTACATATTCATTATAATCAAGCTTCTCACCTTCGTAATCAATTGTGATATTTCTTTCCTGATTCAAATATAAATACCATGCAAATGCTTCTAATAGTTTCTTTCGAATGCACAGCAAGGCTAAAGCGGATAGCGTTTTTGCGTCAGCTATAGGTATTACAACTTCTGTACCAGTATGACCGTTTTCAACACTTATTAATTCGCTTTCTTTTACGGAAGCCTTATCAAGAGAATTGAGATGTATGCTGTATTTTTGCAAGGAATGACCGTCCCAGTACGTTGTATTCCACGTGGCGCTTGAAGCTATGGCCATATACGAAAAACGGCCCTTTCCTTTATTCTGCTGTGTCTTAATACGAATATGCGACGACCTTTTGGGTGACGACAAAAAAGCACCAAACGAGTTTCTCAATGTTGAGTGATCGATTCCTGTACCATTATCTTTAATTACAATTTCGGGAGCTATTGATAGATCCTCTCCAAAAATGGCGACGGAAATTTCGTTTGCAGATGCTTCTAAGCCATTCCAAATATATTCTATGACTGCACCCTGAGCATCTTTTGTTATGCCTGCTTCATCAAAGCTTGCATTATCGACAGCTACAGACCATTCCTGCATATTGAACCTCCTGCAAGGTAATCAGTTAAAAATCTCACAGTTCACCTTATGATGATGCATACACAATCTTACATCGGTCACCAGTATTATATCATCCATTTTTATCCTCAGCAACAGTTTGCAAACAAAATCTTCCATACTCCAAGAATAGTGATTATGAAGGCTTAAGAACTTAACGATGTTCTATCATAAGCTGATACTCTTGGAGCTTTTTTAGCAGAACGGCTTCATTTTTCTTTTTGAGCTCGCATTCCCAGATGCGCAGAACTTTCCAGCCGCGACTTTCAAACATCGCAGTTACTTCCATGTCGTGCTTTTTATTTCGTTCTCGCTTTTTGCTCCAATACTCTTGGTTGTCCGACGGTCTAGTATTTCTACAATCATGGCCATGCCAAAAGCAGCCGTCGACAAATACGGCGACTTTCTGGGCTAGAAACACAAAATCAGGATGCCCTTTTACCAAATAATTGCGTCTCCAGCCCGTGATTGCATATTTCTTGAAAACCTCGATTAAGCGAAGCTCCGTCGAACGGTTATTTTTAGATCTGACTCTTTTCATTATGTCAGATCGTTTGCTTTTTTCAAATACGTCTGCCATACGCTTGATTAGTTTCTAACCGTGAAGTATAAAGTCTGATCGAATCTACGTTCCGGCGAAAGCTTCTCGATAAAACCGTCTTGAATGATTTCACTGATCACTGTTTTGGGTAGCGCAGGACGAACGATTCGCTCATGATTGACATATTTGCGCCAATGCAGGCCGTTCACGCTAAATTCCTTATCCGTTTGATTGCCGAACGCCATCTGCCGGTATATATCGGAAATCCGGATTTTCCCTGATTTAGAGAGCTCCCACAAGCAGCGCGCAAGCCGCGCCGTCGATCTCGACGGACGGCTCATCGTCTTTTCTACTTTATACGATGAATCGACGAAAAGACGCGAAAAAGCGTAATCGCTCCAGACGACGATATCAAACGCTTGATCGGCCAATACGGGGGATTTCCCTTGTGTTTTCCAAAGCGTTTGCATAAGCAACGGTTTCTGATTTTGCAAATACGCGCGTTCAAACGTATCAATCGCAGCGGATAAGTTCGGCAATTTGTGCGTCATTTCATAGTCGTTGTCCCACATTTGAATATCGCTACAAGACGACTCGAATATCTCTCGAATATTACGAGCATCGTCTTTCACGCTATCAAACATTCCTAACGCACAGTATGAGGTCGTAGCGCTGCGAATGACCATTTCCGCGCCCCATAGCCGTTCTGGCTTTGAAAAAGTCGAATTGTCCGGCACTACGGTAAGCTTAATTTCAACGGGCGCAAGAAAGCTTCCATCCGTTCCCTTAACGACCAAGTCAATTCCGTCGATTGTGTCGAAAGAATACTGCTGATATGGTTCGAATACCGATTCAAACTGAAAGGACAATTCTTTCAGCGCTCGTCCGTCGCAGTTAAAAACTTGCGATACGGGAAGAGTATCCGCAACGACTTCCAGCTTATTGTTTAAGTGCAGGTAGATCACTGGAATGTTCTGAGCCAGCATATAACATGCCATTGCGGTTGGAAAACTGGAATTAAAACAGTTTTTGCCCCAATGGTCGTTCGACGATCTATTTGAATGAAAAATGCCAAACAGTCCTGACTGTTCCAACAGAATTCTCCTTTCCGTCGCTAAACGGCGTCAAAATATTGACGTCGTCGGTTCGATAATGTATAATACAACCGTATACATTATATCATGCCTTCGGAAGTTTGTGTAGGGGGAGAAACGAATGAAATCGGTCGTCGATTTATTTTCAGGCTGCGGCGGTATGTCGCAAGGCTTCATAAACGCCGGATACAACGTACTTGCAGGATTCGAGTTGTGGGCTCCTGCTGTGCTATGCTATAAAGCGAATTTCTCGCATCAGCTTTATGAATTCGATCTTTCAAACGCAGAAAAAGCTACGGAAATTGTTACTGGGTTGAAACCGGATATCATCATCGGCGGCCCGCCTTGTCAGGACTTTTCGCAAGCGGGAAAACGCGTTGAGTCGGCGCGAGCGTCCCTGACGGGATCTTATGCTGAAATAATTAAAGGGGTCAATCCAAAGTATTTTATTATGGAGAACGTCGATCGTGCTCGAATGAGCAACGCATTCGCCTATGCAAGACAGATTTTTAAGGAATGCGGCTATGGGCTCACCGAAATTATTCTCGACGCATCGCATTGCGGCGTTCCGCAAAAGCGTAAAAGGTTCTTCTGCATCGGCTCTATGAACGAGCAAGACGGTTTTTTGGACGAGTATTTTAGAACGCGCCAAAGCGCGAACGCTATGACTCTCCGGGATTACTTCGGCGATTCGCTTGGATTTGAGTATTATTATCGGCATCCTAGGAATTACAATCGTCGCGGTATTTTCAGTATCGACGAACCGGCGCCGACCATGAGGGGCATGAATCGTCCCGTGCCCAAAGGGTATCCGGGCCATCATTTGGACGCAGCGCCGTTGTCCAGCGATATTCGCGCATTGACGACCGAAGAGCGCGCATGGATTCAGACGTTTCCAAAAGACTTTAAATTTGTTGGAAGCAAAACGGACGTTGAACAAATGATCGGCAACGCCGTCCCGGTAAAGCTTGCCGAATTTGTCGCAAACGCTCTGCGCTATTATATCGACCAAAAGGAAAGCAAAGATGAAAAGTGAATTTTGTCAGTGGCTGGAAGAAAACACCGCGTATCAAGCAAAAGTGAGATCAGACGTTGTCTCGCGCTTAAAACGAGCGAACGGCATTATCCCGTTGCCGGAAACCAGCGACATGTACTACGTTTTCCAATTACAACAAAACGAAGAGTATAAAGCCCTATCGTCTTCTGTGCGCTCTCAAATAAAAAAAGCGGTCGTTGTGTACTTTCAATATCTCGACACTTACGATTAGAAAAGGAGGATACGCATGAATAATGTGCTGAATGCTGTAAGCGAACTCAAAAGATGGATTGACAATACGAACAACCAACTACAGACAGGGATGCCGTTCATACATATCCAACCGGAAGTGATTCAAGTATCTTCTTTGATAAACGCCGTTGCGGAGAATATCCACGAAGAATATCCCTTCTATGCTAAGGAACTTCCGCGTATTGCTTCTATTCTCTTTCCATGTCAAGGCTCCGGCGTTTACTCATTGAATATCTGCGCTTTCGGAGAATTATTCTTAATTATAAAGCATGTTGCGCAGGAGCCGAATTCCGGATGTTTCTGGGACAATATCCATCCTCGCGTTCGAAACGTTTCTAAGGGGCTTTATGAGGATAAATATTATGATTCCGCCGCTGAGAAATCAATGCGCGAAGTCGAAACAGTGTTGAGGGAGCTCTTTAGACAAATGAAACCTTCTTCAAACGAACCCAAGAACGCGTCCGATATAATGAACGCGCTATTAGCTGACGATACGCTTTATGATTTCGACGAAACGACGGTGAGCGGTAAAGACTATCGCAAGGGAATAAGGATGCTTTTTGAAGCTGCTTTTTGCGCGTACCGCAATCCTGCCTCGCATAGAAACATCTCCGCCAGCAAGCGTGAATCGCTTGAAAGAATCGTTTTATCAAGCCAACTTCTTTACATATTGGAGAGCCACCGGAAATAGGACGATCGCTCTGTCGCCAAGTGAATTTTTGAGCTAGGTGTAAACGTTGTCACAAAAGTTGACAGCAGTCACGAGGTGTGATATAATAACTTATGCTGAGAGATTAGCATTTTCGACCTGCCGAACGCCGTCCTGCATCATGGACAATACGCCGGGATACCGGCTGCGCGATTGAACGACGGATTCAGAGCGGGTCTTCAAGAAAACAAAGAGTCAACGCACAGAAAAACAAACGTCAAAGATTCCATAATTCAATAAAACAGGCATCAACGCAGCAAAGTAACAGGATTACAAAGCTACGCCGGATGCGTCCGTGAGGGCGTCGCGCCATTGGCAATGGCAGGGCGTCCTTTTTATTTGTCTAAAAATGGATATGGAGGCGTTTGATTTGGATTATATCGAAATGTTGGAACAGTATCAAAACGTGCTGGGCCAGTTGCGGCGCGCTCGTCGCCTGCTGGAGGATCTGGACGTTTTCGATACCGGAAGCCATGCGGCCTGCCGGACGGTGGGAAACCACTATGAAAAAACAGATCGCACCGCGTCGCTGGCACTTCGCCATGCGGAGCGACAGGAACGATACGAACGGCTGAAGGCGGAACGGGAAAGGCAGAAGAAAGCCATCCTGATCGCAATTCGCGACGGTGAAAACCCCGATCTGTTGAAAGCGCTGTACTGGCGCAAAATCTGCGGCATGAAGTGGAACGAAGTCTGCGAGCGTCTGGAAAACCGCTATAGCTGTGCCGCCATTCGGCAGGCGGCCAGCCGGTACGAAAGACGTTTCCGTCATGAGACTGAAAACTGGGAATATGCAATCTGAATTGAGAACGGAGGAAATACTCATGGATTATATGAAGCTTTTGCAGAACATCAGAGACAACGCGCAGCAGGCCGCGGAGGCGAAGCGCCGGCTTATGGCGGCGAGTCAGGCCAGCGCGGAAACCGACGAATGGAAGCGGCGGTATATGCGCTGTCAGGGCGAATTCGAGCGGGATCGCGAAACGGCGCGGGAGATCATCCGCAACGCGAAGGATCCCGAGGTCATGCGGCTTTTGTATCTGCGCAAGGTGAAGAACATGCCCTGGTCAGAGGCGTATCGCGGGCTGTGCAGCGTGCGGTCGGAGATCGACGTGTGGCTGGCGGTCAGCCGTTACCTGCGGGAGAACTACCGGAATTGGACGGCGTACAGTGACTGTCTTTGAGGCGGCGCGGCAGGCGGATTGCATTCAGGCTGCGGAAAAGCTGGGAATCAGAACGAGGCGTTCGGGCGGCAAGGCGTATGCCTGCTGCCTTTTTCATGTCGAAAAAACGCCGTCGCTGTGCCTGTACCCCGACAGCGGCGGATTCTACTGCTTCGGCTGCCACGCGCATGGCGACGCGGTCGCGCTGTACGCGCAGGCGCTTTCTCTGTCGCCGCTGGAGGCCGCGAAGCGCGTCTGCGCGGACTTTGGCTATGACTACGACCGGCGCGGCAAACGCGGTTCTTGTCTGCCGGGCAAAGCGCCCGCGCTGAACGTGCGAACGCTGGCTGCGAAGCTGGACGGTTGGCGGGAGGAAAAGGTGCGGGCGCTGCTGGAAATCCAGCGTGCGGCGGAGGCGCGAATGGAACGAATAGAAGAAAGCATGGATTATATCGCTGCAGCCGAGGACGAGACATGGCGGGCGGCATTGGTTGAAAAGTGCGCCGCGCAGGAAAGAATCGCGCTGCTGGACAGCCTGTCGCTGCCGGAATTACTGCAGGAAATGAAGGAGGAAGTCTATGGAGCCCAACGAACTGAACGCGCTGTCCGCGCTGCTGGCTGAGGACGATTTCGCCAAGAGCGTGGCGCTGGGAATCTCCGCGGAAAAGGCCGAGGCGCTGAACCGCCTACGGGCGCTGCGTCCCTGGCAGGACGAGCGCTATTCCAACAGCGACATCGGAAACGGTTATCTGTTCGCGGATTTTTATAAGAATACCGCCCGCTTCGTCAGCGAGCGCAAGTGCTGGTTCGTCTACGACGGCAAGGCGTGGCGGGCGGATACCGGCAATCTGCAGGCCATGGAGAAATGCAAGGAGCTGGCTGTGCTGCTGTTTCTATTGACCGCGGAAATCACGGACTCCACGCTGCGGGACGTGTGCCTCAAGCGCGCCGCCCGCTGGCACAATCGAAGCGTGCGGGAGACGATTCTCAAGGATGCGTCCGGCGTATACAGCCTGCGCACAGCGGATTTTGACCGCGATCCCTACCTGCTGAATTGCCAGAATGGAACGCTGAATCTGCGAACCGGCGAATTCAGAGAACACCGTGCCGAGGATTTTCTCTCGCTGATCAGCGGCGTTGCCTACGATGCGAACGCCCGTTGCCCGCGCTGGGAACGATTCATGGAGGAAATCATGCGCAGCGCGGATGAAGCGTCGACAGTAGAAAAGACCAAGTATCTACAGAAAGCCTTCGGCTACGCCCTCACCGGAAACACGCGCTACGAATGCCTGTTCATCCTCTACGGCGCGACCACGCGCAACGGCAAAGGCACGGCCATGGAGACGTTTCTCCGGCTCATGGGCGATTATGGAAAAACCGCTCGCCCGGAGACCATCGGCGCGCGCTTTCAACAAAATGGCAACGCGCCCAGCGAGGACGTAGCCCGGCTCAACGGCGCGCGGTTTGTAAATATCTCCGAGCCGGATAAGAAGCTGACGCTGTCGGCGGCGCTGGTGAAGTCGCTCACCGGCAACGATACGATTACTGCGCGATACCTGCATGAAAACAGCTTCGAATATCGCCCGCAGTTCAAGATGTTCATCAACACGAACTATCTGCCTCAGATCACAGACCTGACGCTCTTTTCCTCAGGCCGCATCAAGACGATTCCCTTCGAGCGGCATTTTGAGGAATGGGAACAGGACAGGAAGCTCAAGGAGCAGTTCGCCAGGCCGGAAAACCTGAGCGGGATTCTGAACTGGTGTATCGAGGGCTTGCGGCTGCTGGAAGCCGAGGGCTTCGCGGAGCCGCAGGCGGTACGCGCCGCCACGGCGGAATACGAGCATGAAAGCGACAAGATCGCGCTATTTATGGAGGAGTGCCTGCAAGAAGAAAAGGGCGCGCTATGCCGAACCAGCGCGGTATATGAAGCGTATACGCGTTGGTGCGAGGGGAACGGCTTCTACGCAGAAAACATGCGCAACTTCCGTTCCATGCTGACGGGCTATGGCCGCGTAGAACGTCGTCGGCCTTCCGCGCATGAGGAAAAGACGACGGTGCTGGTCGGCTACCGAATTCGCGGGCAGGTCGTTCCACTCGGAAGCGCCTGCTGAGCGCGGGGCGCTTGGGGCCG
The DNA here is from genome assembly GCA_934630705.1 of uncultured Clostridia bacterium. GTDB lineage: Bacteria > Bacillota > Clostridia > Christensenellales > Aristaeellaceae > RUG563. Next base: position 10,638 of record CAKTWP010000005.1, read on the forward strand.
TGAGATATATTTACTCTATAGAGGAAGTATAAGTGGAATATATTGAACTGCCCCGCCCGCCCCAACATGAACACTGCTGATGGAAAGGATGTGAACAAATGAAAATCGACGAGCGATATTACCGCCGCGTATTTCACACGCAGCATAGAGAACTGCATGAGGCCGTCGTCGACTATATTTCGTATTTCCTGCACAGGCGAAAGACACTGGATGCGGAAACGACGGTGGAGCAGATTCGCCGCCATTGCGAACGGACGACCGGCTGCCAGATTCCGCTGGATTATTTCATTGGAGCCATGCTGTACTGCGGCTATCGTGTGGAGTATGTCGGCGACCGCTATGTCGCTGGCATTGCGAAAGCCTCGCCGCTGAAAAAGATTTTCTGCGGGAAGCTCGATAAGAACAAACCGGAATTCGAGACGATTCGCAAGCGCTACGGAGACGACGCGCTGAACAAAGAGGCGCTGTAAGGAGGGGCCTCTCAAATCTCAAAACGGCGGTCGCCCCATAGCGGGGCCGCAATGCCGTGAAACTTTTCGCATATGTTTTATGCGCAAAACCACGAAAGTTTCCAAAGGAGGTGCTTAAACATGGGCGCAAGAGGCCCTAAGCCGGGAACGGGCGGTCGACCGTGCAAACCGTTGGCTGAAAAGCTGCTGGACGGCAATCCCGGCAAACGGAATATTCGCGTGCTGAAAAACTATACCGACCTCGAAGGCGCGGATATGCCCGATCCTAAGGATTATCTGCAAGACGCGCAGAAGGACGGTCGGAAATTCGAGGCGGAGGAAATCTATCGTTCCGTATGGCGCTGGCTTCACGAGCGGCAATGCGCGCAGCACGTTTCCGCCGAATTAATCGAGCACTACGCTCTTTCGGCGGCGCGACTCATTCAATGCGAACGCGCCGTTTCCACCTATGGATTTCTGGCGAAAAATTCGCAGGGAAACGCCGTTACGTCGCCCTATATCGCTATCGCGCAGGCGTATATGAAGCAGGCGAACAGCCTGTGGAGCATGATTTACAGCATCGTCAAAGAAAACTGCTCCACAGATTATTTCGGCGCTACGCCGCAGGACGATATTATGGAACGTCTGTTGAGCGTAAGGCCGAGAAACTAAAATACAGTATTTTGAAAGCTCATATCGGGCGGAAAGGTAAGGTTTACTATGTACAATCAGATGAATTCCGTTTTTAATCACTCCGACAAGCTGGAGGCGCTGGGCACGCAGTATTACGAAATGCTGTTCAAAACCGGCGTGATCGCCAACCGAATGACCGAGAACCACGCGCAGGGCCTGATGGCGGGCGAAAAGGGCGCGGGCGGTTATCTCGTTCCCGATTCCATGGAGGCGCAGATCCTGCAGACGCTGGCGGAAGAAAATGTGATGCGCCGACTGGCTACGGTCATTCACATGGAGGACGGCGAACGCGCCGTGCCCGTGGTCAGGAGCATGAGCGAAGCCCAATGGCTGGACGAAAACGAAGCGATGGAGATGGGCGCTGCGGGCTTCGAGGCGGCGCGCCTGAAGCCGCGCAAGCTGGGCCTGACGATTCCGGTCAGTAACGAACTGCTGGCGGACGCAGGTGTGGATATGGCGGCGTTTCTTGCGGACAGCTTCGCCCGGCGCATCGCCTCCGGCGAAGAAAAGGCGTTTCTGACCGGCGACGGCATAAAGCAGCCCGCAGGTCTGCTGAATTCCGCGCAGGTCGGCGTAACGGCCGCCGCGCCGGACGCGCTTACGGCGGACGAAATCATTTCGCTTTATTACGCGCTGGACGAGCAGTACCGCTCCAAGGCCGTATTCCTGATGCACGAGGATACCGCCAAAGCGCTGCGGACACTCAAGGATGAAAACGGGCGCTATCTCTGGCGGGAAGCGCTGGGCGGCGAGCCCGACCGCATGCTGGGACGGCCCGTTTACACCTCCCGCTTCATGCCCAAGCTGGCGGCAGGCGCGAAGCCGGTTGTTTTCGGCGACCTGTCGAAATACTGGATCGCCGACCGCGGGAATCGCACCCTCCGCCGCTACGGCGAGGTTTTCGCCCTGCGCGACCAGACGGCGTTCGTCATGACCGAGCGCGTAGACGGAAAGCTGATCGTCCCTGAGGCGGTGAAGGTCATCCAGATGGCGGCTGAATAAACTCAAGATATTTTAGCTGCGGCGGACGCAGGTTCGCCGCAGCTTTCAATGATACACGATTTCAAGAAAACACAACTTCAAGAATTCCATGCTGCACAGCATTCCGGCCCATGGCCGATTCTTGGAGGAATGTATGCTCCCTTCTCAAAAAGACGCGCTTCGGCGTATGCGCGAAAACGGTAAGAGCTACGGCCAGATTGCCGCGGCTCTCGGCCTTTCAGAGAACACCGTAAAATCCTACTGCCGCCGCGCGGGTCTTCAAACGTTCGTCGCGCGGACAACCTGCCCGCAATGCGGAAAAACCCTGCTTCCTGAAAAACATGGTCGCCGCCGCTTCTGCTCGGATGCGTGCCGGTATGCCTGGGCTTATTCGCACCGAATACTCGGCCCCCAGAACGCGATTCAAAACCAGTGCACCGCCTGCAGAAAATCCTTTTTCAGTTATCCGTCCAGCCATCGGAAATACTGCTCCCACGGCTGCTATATCGCCGACCGTTACGGAAGGGAGGCGGAACGTCGTGGATAAAAAGCAGGCCGAACGGAACCGCAATTATCTGGCAGGCGTGGCCATGCTCGCGGAAATGCTGGACAAAGGGCTGATTAACGAAGCTGACTACTCGGCGCTTGAAACAGAATACGCGGCAAAATTTCTGCCTCTTTTTCGCTACGAAAAGCCTTGCTTTTCATCGACCCTTCTTATAACACAGACAGGTGAAGGGAGCGGCCTTGCCGCGACTAACGCCGAGGACAGCCGACAGGCTCCGCAGGCGTGTACCCGGCGAAGCGCTCAGAGCTTTGACGGGCGAAAAGAAGGGAGGGTCATTCAATGAACCGAATCATTCATAAAATCACCCCGGTAGTACCAAAAGCACCGAAGCTGCTGAAAGTTGCGGCCTATGCCCGCGTTTCCATGGAGAAGGAAACCATGCTACATTCCTTCTCCGCACAGGTCAGCTATTACAGTGAGAAAATTCAGAAGCATCCCGGCTGGAGTTATACGGGCGTTTATGCCGACAAAGCTCTAACCGGCACGAAATCCGAAAGGCCGGAATTCCAGCGCCTTTTGGCCGACTGCCGGGCCGGGAAGATCGATCTGGTACTGACGAAAAGCATCAGCCGCTTTGCCCGGAATACGGTCACGCTGCTGGAAACCGTGCGCGAGCTGAAGGCGCTGGGGATCGACGTTTTCTTCGAGGAACAGAATATTCATTCTATGAGCGGGGATGGCGAGCTGATGCTGACCATCCTCGCTTCCTATGCGCAGGAGGAAAGCCGCTCGGTTTCGGAAAACTGTACCTGGCGGATTCGAAAGAAATTCGAGCAGGGCATTCCCACCACTTCGCAAATGAACGGTCTGAAATTCGATCACGGAAAAGTCGAGGTCATTCCTCAGGAGGCATCCATTATAAAAATGATCTTTCATTTTCGGTTGGCGGGCATGGGCAAAAACGCGATCAGCCGAGAACTGAACGAACTGGGAATTCCGGCGAAAAACGGCGGTATCTGGCATGAAAGCGTGATTGATACGATCCTACGGAATGAAAAGTATCAGGGCGACCTTGTGCTGCAAAAATACTTCCGCACGGATCATCTGAGAAAAATAGACTGCAGGAACAAAGGGAAACTGCCCAAGTATGTGGTTCGCGACAATCACGAAGCCATTATTCCCCGCGAGGAATTTGCGGCTGTGCAGCGGATCATTCAAAAGAAGGCCGCCGAATTTCCGGAAGGCTATGGCGTTCATAACGAGTTTCCTTTTACCCGGAAACTGGTCTGCGCCCATTGCGGCAGAAACTACCAGCGGCGCTTGAACAATGGAAAGCTGGCGTGGCAGTGCTACACCTATATGGTACGCGGCAAAAAATACTGTCCGGCTAAGCAGATTCATGAAAGCATTCTGGAAAGCGTCAGTGCGCAGGTGCTTGGCCAGCTCAAGTTTGACAACGCGGTCTTTCGAAAAGAAATACGCTGCATCCACGTATATCCGGAAAACCGGCTGGTTTATGAATTCTATGACGGACATACAAAGGAAGCATATTGGAAAGATCCTTCAAGGCGAGATAGCTGGACGCCGGAAATGAAAGCGCGCGCCGCCGAGCAAATGCGCAGGAGGTATGCAAAATGAGCGAAGCAAGAGCCTATATGCCCAAGGTCACGGTGGTGCCCGCAACACTGAACCGCTTTACCGCCGCGCCGATCCACAGCACCCGCAAGCGCCGCGTGGCGGCCTACGCCCGCGTGTCCACCAATGACGAGGAACAGGCCAACAGCTACGAGGCACAGGTCAGCCACTACACCCGCCACATTCAGGAAAATCCGGAGTGGGAATTTGTTTCGGTGTACGCCGACAAGGGCATCACCGGCACCAGCACGAAAAAACGTGAGCAATTCAACGACATGGTGCAGGACGCGCTGGCCGGAAAGATTGACCTGATTATCACGAAATCGGTCAGCCGCTTCGCCCGCAATACGGTCGATACATTGACCACTATACGCCTGCTCAAAGAGCACGGCGTGGAGGTGTACTTCGAGGAACAGAATATTTACTCGCTGGATTCCAAGGGCGAGCTGCTGCTCACGATCATGTCCTCGCTGGCCCAGGAGGAAAGCCGGAATATTTCCGAAAACGTGACATGGGGCATGAGAAAACGCTTTGCAGACGGCAAGGTGGCGCTGCCTTACAAACAGTTTCTCGGCTACAAAAAAGGCGCGGACGGTATTCCGGAAATCGTGCCCGAGGAAGCTGCGACGATCAAGCTGATCTATCGGCTGTTCATGGAAGGAAAATCACCCGCATACATCGCCCGCTTTCTTTCCTCGTGTAATATTCCTTCGCCTGCCGGAAGGTCGCAATGGCGGCCCGAAACAGTGAAAAGCATTCTGTCCAACGAGAAATACAAGGGCGACGCCATCCTGCAAAAGACCTTCTGCACGGATTACCTGACCAAGAAAATGAAGGTGAACGAGGGCGAGGTTCCTCAGTATTACGTTGAAAACAGTCATCCCGCTATCATTTCTCCGGAAATGTTCGAGGCCGTGCAGGCAGAGTTTGCCAAGCGAAAGAAACCGGGCCGTCGCAATTACACGCCGCATTGCTTTTCTGGACGTATCTTTTGCGATGAATGCGGCGCGCTGTATGGCAGTAAGGTCTGGAATTCCGGAACGAAATACAAGGCGATGGTCTGGCAATGCAATAACAAGCATCTCAATCATACACGCTGTTCTACGCCGAGCCTTCGCAATGAAACCATTGAGGACGGCTTCGTCATGGCGATCAACCGGCTGCTGAAAAATAAGGACGAGATCATTCAGGTGTGCGAGAAGGTTATGAGCAAACGCTGTGATACTTCCGGGTTGGAAGAGGAAAAAGCAAGGCTGCAGGCAGAATTGGAAGTGACCTGCGGCTTGATGGAACGGCTCATAGCCATGAACGCCGCTACGGCAATGGATCAGGACGAGTACAACCGGCAGTTCGCGGAATATGAGGCTCGTTACAACGAAACTCGCCGGTGCATTGCAGATGTGGAATCTGAGCAGAAACAGCGCATCGCCAAGCGCGGTAAACTGACAGAATATCTGGAGACGCTAAGGAATCAAGGCCTCATTTCGAGCTTTAATGAAACGCTGTGGTACGGCACGGTGGAGCAGGTGCGCGTAACGACTGAAGGAAATCTGCGCTTTATTTTCCGGGACGGACAAGAAATAACGGTCTGAGCATCCGTGTAATGGTATGCACACCCCATGCACAACAAACAGCCAGCAAGGCGCTATATGCATAGGGGTGTGCATTATTTTGATATTAGAAATGCGACGAATCCTCATAGAAAAAGCCGCCCACAAGCCGTTGCGTGTACTCCTGCAAAACGAACTCGAATAGGCGGCAGTTTCCGGCATATTTGCAGGTATAGCAAAAGACCCACCACATTCGGTGAGTCTTTTTATACCAACTAATGTCGGTATTCATGGTCGAAGTGGTGGGATTCGAACCCACGGCCTTTTGGTCCCGAACCAAACGCGCTACCAGACTGCGCTACACCTCGTTCTGGAGCCGATAAAGGGACTCGGACCCTTGACCTGCTGATTACGAATCAGCCGCTCTACCAACTGAGCTATATCGGCACAGCTGCAGGCAAAAACTTGCCAGCAACGATTATTATAACAGAGGCGCGGCGGAAAGTCAATCCTTTTCTTGATGCGCAAAAAAAGATTTTGGCGGCATACGCGGTACAGACATGGAACAGCACACGAAAAACGCAGAAGGCCTGTCTGGCCGGTTCGTGCGGATGAATCGGGTACAGACATGGAACAACGCACGAAGAACGCAGCATGGGGAACACGTCTGAGAAGCCTGCCGGACAAAGAAAGCATCAAAAAAGCCAGCTGCTGCATCGGCAGGATACAGCAGCTGGCTCGCGGCTGGTCAGCGGCCTTGCGCACCCCAGCCCTTTTGATCCAGAAAGTCCATGTACCGGTTCCAGTCCTCCCGGCTCAGATAATGCTTGCCAAGGCGCAGATGATAGCCCACGCTGCCATCATTCAGCGCATCCCCGGGCACGGGCAGGCGATCGGGATGAACAAAACCGGGCTTGCCCAGCAGCTTCCAGGCCTGAGAAGCGGAAACGCAGCTCAGATATTCATGGCTGGGTCCGGCCCAAATATCCTCCTGGGCGGAGCCGACCTGCAAAAGCCGGGGTGCAATGCCCGCCAGCAGCGCATCCTGCTCAAAGGGCAGCGCCTCCTCCCGATCGGCGTACTGCCGATAGTTTTCGCAGAACCAGAAGGGAAAATGTCCGGTGATGTCCGCAATGCGTTCGCCGGGCTTGCCCCGGGTGATCGCCGCGCCGCTGCAGCCGGAATCATTGGAGATTGCGCAGGCAAACCGTTCGTCCAGCAGCCCGCACAGCAGCGCCGTCTTTCCCAGCCGGGAATGGCCGATGCAGGCCGTTTTGGCCGGATCCACGCCGGGCTGTGCCAGCGCCCAATCCAGCGCCCGGGACATGGCAAATGCCCAGACCGCGATTTTTCCCGGCAGCATTTCGGGGATAACCCCTGCGTCCGCCGCGGATTGCCGCAGCAGCCGGGCCAGGCCGTCTGCAAAGCCGTCGTCCCGATCCGGGGATATGGCATTATAATCCAGGGAAAGCACCCCATAGCCCCGATCGCAGATTTCCTCACTGGGCAGGTATTCGCAGGGCACATCGGACTGGAAGCTGATATACACAAACAGAGGATGGGGCCCCGGGGCGGCGGGCATGGCCAGAAACGCGGGGAACGCGCAGGAGCCATGGGGCAGCGTCAGGGTCAGCTCCACGTTTTGCAGGCGGCATTTCCCGGCGCAGAAGCTGTCCGTTTCCTGAAGCGTTTTGGCTTCCACCCGGCAGGGAACATCGGGAATGACCCCGTATTCCTGCTCCTGCAGCATGCGGATGATCCGGGCGCGAATCGCGGGCCAGGCGGCAGGGGTCGCATCCTTCGGAAGATAGGGGGGCAGCGCCAAAGTGGAGAGCATTTCATTCAGCATCGCCATAAAAGAACCTCCCAATGCCTTTGTTTTTACTGCTTTTCATTATATCAGCTCACCTTCGGAAACGCAACTGCAAATGCCGCTGGGGCCATGGGATTGCCGATGCACGGGCGTGTTCATGAAATGACGCTTTTTTTGTAACATTTTTTGAAAAACGCTTGACCTCGTAACAAAAATGTAATATACTGCATGAGAAGGATTCTATCTTTCTGTTTGCGTATCGATGAACCCGCATGGGGGAGCCCGTGCGAATCAGTCCAGAATAAGCGATTGGATGGGGTGTCAGGTCTTATGAAGAAAGCAGGGGTTCTCAGTCGGTTGATTTCCGTGGCAATGATTGCGTCAATGCTGCTGTCGCTGCTGCCTGCGGGCGCAATGGCCGGCAGCGCGGGGACGGGCGCATCCACGCTGTCGGTGGTGCAGGGGCTGTCCTCGTATGTGCGCACCACGGTGAAAGGCGTGAACCTGCGGGAAGCGCCCGAGCGGAACGCCAAGAGCCTGAACGAGAAAAACCAGATCGGCGCAGGCGAGGTGTTTTTCTGCTACCAGGTCATTCATAATGACAATTACGATTGGGCCATGATCGTCTATGACGGCATGAGCGGCTATATCCGGGGGGACTGCTTTGCCTATTGCGATGTGAATGGCAATATCCTCACCACGTCGGAGCCCACCGCCACGCCGCTCCCCGGCGCCGTCACCCCGGATGTGAACGCCAGCGGCTATGTGAAGGCCAAGCGCAGCAGCCAGGCGCTGTACGTGGTGCCGGAAGGCGAAGTGCTCAATGGGGGCGATCTGATCCCGTCGGGTCAGGTGATGCCCTATTACGCCGGGCCCTATGTGGTCAACGGCGTGAACTGGCTGCGGGTTTCTTTCCATAATATGTACGGCTATATCAAGGAAAGCGACCTGACCTACTGCGATTATAACGGCAATCCGCTGTCTACCACTGCCCCGGACTACGGCACCATTCTGGGCTACGTAAAGCTGATTCAGGACAAGGTGAAGCTGCGGGCCACTCCCGGCGGCGAGCAGATCAACCCCAAGGATCTGATGCCGCTGGGCAAGGTGCTGCCCTATACTCTGGGCCCCATCACTGAAAAGGGCTACACCTGGGTGCGGGTGACCTATAACGGCATGACCGGCTATGTGCGCAAGGACTGCTTCGTTTACTGCGATGAATCCGGCCTGTATACCACCGACGCGCCGGTGAACCCCAGCAACATCCCCAATATCACCCCCACCCCCACGCCCGTTCCGGATATGGAGCTGGGCTTTGTGAAAGCCAATATTGATAAGCTGATCCTGCGAGACGCCCCCAACGGCAAACAGATCAATAAGAATAACCTGATCCCCAAGAATAATATCATGCCCTATACCGCCCTGCCCGTTCGGGCAGGCGGATACGACTGGATCCGCGTGATCTATCTGAGCATAAACGGCGCGTCTCAGATCGGCTATGTGCGCAAGGATTTCGTGGATTACTGCGACGGCAACGGCAACCTGCTGCCTGATGTCACGGCCACGCCCTCTCTGAGCCCTACGGGCACTGCGGGGATGACGGGCAACTGGGGCCGCACCACCGCCGACAAGGTGTATTTCCGCAAGGAAGCCAGCACCCAGGCGGACGCCTGGGCCAAGCTGCCCATGGGCTGGCTGATGGAGATCCTTTCTACCGAGATTCGCGGCAGCGTGACCTGGTATAAGGTTCGCGGCGGCACCCCGGCCAATTCCAGCAACACCTATACCGGCTATATCCACGGGGACTTCTTCAAGCCTGTGCAGACCCAGCCTACCACCACCGCGCCCACCTACACCACCGGCTATGCCATGGTGCAGCTCAACGGCCTGAACCTGCGCAAGACGCCGGGCGGCGATTCCATCACCTCCCTGACCTCGGGCACCATCGTCAACGTGATCTATACCTCCAGCAATACCAGCATTTATGATTGGTACTATGTGGAGTATCGGGGCAGCTACGGCTATCTGCAGGCGGCTTACCTGTGGGTGCTCAGCGATGACGACGTGAAGAACGGCAACTTCATCCTGCCGCCCACCCCCGCGCCCACCGTCACCCCCAGCCCCACCCCCGCCTTTACCGGCACCGGATATATCCTGGTAGTGAAGGACAAGGTGAATATCCGCAAAACGCCCGACGGCACCACCCTGACCGGCCGGGATGCGGACAAGCTGAGGAAGGGAACTGTACTGCCCTATTCCGAGGGCCCCACTGGCCTGATCGGCGGCTATAACTGGGTGAAGGTGACCTACGGCTCCATCACCGGCTATGTCCGCTCCGACTGCTACGCCTATTGCGATAAAAACGGCGCGCTGCCCCTTGATACGCCTACCCCCGCGCCCACCGGCGGCACGACCCAGCAGCCCGGCGGCCAGGCCTATGTGACCACCCGGATGGGCGGCGTGAACCTGCGCAATATGCCCGAGGGCGCCTCCCAGCTGCAGCTGGATAAGGGCGTTGTGCTGCTCAGCTACGGCACCGAAACCGTGAACGGCCAGGTGTGGTATCGGGTGTATTATGTGAAGGAAGGCCTGTACGGCTATCTGATGAGCTCCATGGTCTATGAGAGCGATTCGCTGGGCAATCCCATCACCGTTACCCCCGCGCCTACAGGCAGCGCGGCCACCGGCTATGTGGCCACCAGCGTGTCCTCCGTCTGGCTGCGCTCCGCGCCTGCCGCCGATGCGAAAACGGCGGGTCAGGTGAAGAATAAGGGCACGGTGGTCACCGTCACCGGCAGCGCCATCCGCAACGGCGTGTACACCTGGTATCCCGTGATGCTCAAGGACGGCACCCGCGGCTACCTGCGGGGCGACTGCGTGTTCGAGCTGGCTCAGTGGCAGCTGGAGATTTACCAGAAAACCGGCGTGTGCCCCACGCCGACACCCGGCCCGGCCACCCCGGCTCCCGGCAACAGCAGCTATATCCGCACCATTGCGGATAAGCTCTATGTGCGCAAGACGCCCAGCAAGCAGGCGGGCAGCCTGGGCCAGCTGAGCATCGGCACGGTCACGCAGTTCTACAGCAAGAAGATCGTTGGCACGGTCACCTGGTATGAGGTGAAGATGGGCAATACCTACGGCTATGTGCACGGGGATTACGCCCGGGTGATGACCAACGCGGAATACTACGATTACATCAACAAGAACGCTACCCCCACCCCCGTGCCCACCAGCACGCCCGATCCCAAGAACCTGAGCGATCTGGCCCTGACCGCCATCAAGAGCGTGAATATTCGCGCCGGTGCGTCCATGTCTGCCAAGTCGCTGATCAAGGTCAGCAAGGTGAAGAGCGAATTGACCTATCTGGGCAATTACGCCACGCCCTCCGTCGGCAACGAATACTATTGGTTTAATGTGCGCTACAACGGCGTGAGCGGCTGGATCCGCGGCGACTGTGTGCGGGTGCTCACCCCCGAGGAAAAGACCAACTACCTCAAGACCGGAAACCCGGATGCCTCCAAGACCGCCAGCTACACCGTGCTCAAGAAGGGCTCCACTGGCGATGCCGTCATCAATCTGCAAAAGAAGCTGCTGGAAAAGGGCTATCTGCTCAACAGCAGCGATGTGACCGGCCTGTATGACACCAACACCGAAAACGCCGTGATGAACTTCCAGCGGCAGAACGCCCTGAACGTCACCGGTATCGCCGATGAAAACACCCAGCATGCCCTGTTTGGCACCGTGCCTTCAGGCGGCAGCTCGGTGGACACCAAGCTGTACCCCGTGGAAATCGTGGATTGGTATACCGGCGATATTCAGTCCGTCTGGCGGGCGGGCACCGTGGCGGTGATTACCGATGTGTACACCGGCCTGTCCTTCAAGGCCCAGCGTCTCTATGGCGATAACCACGCCGACTGCGAGCCTCTCACCTCGGCGGACACGGACGTGTATTGCCAGATCTACGGCGTGAGCGATCCCCAGGAAATCTCCGACCATGAGAAGGAGCTGCAGTCCTGGCGGCGGCGGCCTCTGTGGGTCACCGTGGGCGGGCGCACCTTCTGCGCCTCCCTGTATGGCGTGCCTCATAACTTCAAGGGCGATAAGATTCCGGATAACGACTTCAATGGCCAGTTCTGCGTGCATTTCAAGAATAGCCGCACCCATAACTCCAATGTGGTGGATACGGGCAATTCCAATAATGGCAACTTCGGCCATCAGGACGCGATCCAGTACGCTTACACCCATTCCATCAGCGGAACCAAGTGACACAAATGAACACATTCGATGTATTGATCATCGGCGGAGGCGCGGCGGGATTAACTGCCGCGCTTTCCGCATCCGAGGAAGGCGCGCGGGCGGCCGTGCTGGAAGCCGCACCCCGGATTGGACGGAAAATTCTGGCCTCGGGCAACGGGCGATGCAACCTGTGCAACATGGGTGCGCCCCGGTATTATGGCGGCCAGAAACTGGCCGAGGCCGTGCTGGCTCAATGCCCGGTTTCCCGGGTGCTGGATTTCTTTCATCAGATCGGGCTGGTGACCGTGGAGGAAGCCGGAGGACGGGTGTATCCTGCCTGCGGACAGGCTGCCGCCGTGCTGGATACCCTGCGCCGCGCTCTGGATGAACGGGCCGTGCCGGTAATCTGCGATGCGCCCGCAAAGGCAATTGCCCGGCAGGGGAGAACGTTCGCGGTGGAAACGCCCCAGGGCGTGTTTGCCGCGCCGCGGGTGATCCTGTGCTGCGGCGGCATAGCCGGAGGAAAGCTGGGCCATGACGGGAGCGCGTATGCGCTGCTGACCGGGCTGGGCCATCATCTGGTGCCGCCTCGCCCGGCATTGACCCAATTGGCCACGGAAAAGAGAGCTGTGAAGGGGCTGAGCGGCCTGCGGCTGCCTGCTCGGCTGACACTGTGCGACGGAGAAATGCCGGTCAGCGCCGCGCAGGGCGAAGTGCTGTTTGCGGATTACGGGGTCAGCGGCGTGTGCGCCATGCAGCTGAGCCGGGATGCGGATGCACTGCTTCGCGCGGGAAAAAAGCCCATGCTTTACATTGATTTTTCGCCCATGCTGGGATTGGTTCCCCGCATCTATGACCGGGTCGCGCCGGAGGAGCCGCTGCAGAATCTGTCCCGGATGGAGGCATTTTTGCGGCAGCGGGCGCATATGCTGGGGCAGGAAGGGCTGCTGTGCGGTCTGGCACCCCGGCTGCTGGCCCAGCGGCTGGAAGGGCTGCGCCCGGATGCGCTGGCCCGGCGGCTTTGCGCTTTCCCGTGTCCCATCATCGGGGTGCGCGGGTTTGAGAACGCCCAGGTCACGGCGGGCGGATTGGCTGCCGGGGAATTCATCCCGGAAACGCTGGCGTCCCGCAGGATTCCGGGGCTGTATGCCGCCGGGGAAATGCTGGATGTGGATGGCGATTGCGGCGGCTATAACCTGCAATTTGCCTTTGCCTCGGGTATTCTGGCAGGCCGGGCGGCGGGCCGAAGCGCGGCCAAGGGCCGGGAATAACGCGGTATCCTGAATGATCGAACAAGACAATCCATGCGGAGGGATTCATGCAGAACGAATTTGTTTCCATCAAGCCCGGAACGCTGCTGGCCCCGGTGCCGGCGGTGATGGTCAGCTGCCAGCGGCCCAGCGAAAAGCCCAATATTATTACGGTGGCCTGGGCGGGCACGGTGTGCTCTGATCCGCCGATGTGCTCCATCTCTGTGCGCAAGGAACGCTATTCTTATGATATTATCCGGGAAACCGGCGAGTTTGTGATCAATCTGTGCGGCCAGGGCCAGCTCAAGGCCATGGATTATTGCGGCGTGCGTTCGGGACGCAATGAGGATAAATTTGCCGCCTGTGGCCTGACGGCAGCGTCTGTGGACGGATTAATCGCTCCGGCCATTGCCCAGTGCCCGCTGCACTTGGGGTGCAAGGTGGAATCCTTTGTGCCGCTGGGAAGCCATGATTTGTTTATCGGCCGCATCACGGCGCTGGGGGTCAGCAAGGCGCTGATGGATGAAAGCGGGCGGATCGACTTTGGGAAGGCCCAGCTGGTGGCCTATAATCACGGGGTTTATTACGCCCTGGGCCAGGCACTGGGGTTCTTTGGCTATTCCGTGGCCGCCCCGGATGTGCTGGCACGACGAATGAAGGAATTAAAATAAGCCGGCATGCAGATTCAGCATGGCGGCGCTGCGTTGGGGAATTCCTTGTGCCGGGGCTGCGAACAGGTTCCACGTTCCCCTGATCGGGATTCATGAACGGCCTGCTTTGCGATGTGCCTTTGAGCGCGTTTCGTTTTTCCTGGGTGGGTGTGAAAAGGGGGAGCGCACACGCCGTTTTCAGAAATGGCCTCTGTTCACAGAAAAAACACACGCCCTGCTGCCCCAGATCCGCCAGCGATTCAAATGGCCCTGTTCACAGGGAAAATACTTCTATTTCGCCGATTTGGGCGTTAGTTAGATAATGACTCCATGCTCACAGGGAAAAAACTCTTCCAGGGCGGGAAAGGCATGCCCCTGAAAAGCGAACATGAAAAAAGAGACTGCTGCACGATGAATCCGTGCAACAGCCTCTTTCGTTAGAAGAAGGAAATTAATACTTCCGCTTCCGGGCAGCTTCCGCCTTCTTCTTGCGCTTCACGCTGGGCTTTTCGTAATGCTCACGCTTACGAACTTCAGCCAGAACGCCCGCGCGCGCACACTGACGCTTAAAACGCTTCAGAGCACTCTCCAAAGACTCGTTTTTGTTGACATGAACCTCAGACACTTGTTTTCCCTCCCTTCGCACATCTCGCCTGCAAACAACACCGTTTTCACGGCGCGACGCCGATCTACGGCGGATGGCGACCGTACCGCTATTATACTGCTTTCAGTCGTTCGCGTCAACAGGTTTTTCAAAGGTTCAAACTATTTTACAGTTTTATGAAGATTCAGGAAATTATTTTCCCTTTTACGCCATTTCGTCCGCCATCTGCCGGCCACCGAGAATATGGAAATGCAGATGGGGCACGCTCTGGCAGGCGTCGGGGCCGCAATTGGAAACCACCCGATAGCCCTTTTCCAGCTTCTCCTGAGCGGCGATCTTGGGGATGGCCCGAAGCATGGCGGCCAGCGCGTTATCCGGCAGCGCAGCGGCCTCGGTCAGGTTCGCCACATGGGCCTTGGATACCACCAGCACATGGGTGGGCGCCTGGGGATGGATATCCCGGAAGGCATAGCAGAATTCATCCTCATAAACCTTGGCAGAGGGGATGTCCCCTGCCACGATCTTGCAAAACAGGCAATCGCTCATGATGCTCTCCTTTCGCCGCTTCAGCGGCCTTCATCCAGAAAAATGGGATTGGTCCAGGCCTGGCGGCCCTGAGCGTCCACCACCTCGGCGCGGATATAGCTGCTGCCGGGACGCACCTTGATCTGCCCGGCGCGCATGTCTGCGCCGCTGATTTCCCGATAGGGCACCCGGAAGTGCCGGAAACGAATCCGGCTCACCGGGGAACAGATCACATTGGCGACCCCGTCCTCCACATAGAAATCATAGATTTCCGGGCCGCAGGAGGCATAGAACGCGCCGGCTTTCAGCGCCTGCAAAATGGCGGGCACGTTTTTTTCGGCCTTCACCCGGATGAACCCCAGCCCGTGCTGGCACACCGCATGGCCGTCATCCGTGGCCACGCCGTAAATCCGCCGTCCGTGGCAGAGCAGCTCATCCCAGTAGGCGGCGTGGCTGTCCAGCCCATCCTCCACCACGCAGCCGCTGTTCCAAATTTCCATCAGGGAAAAGCCGTGCATCTCCTCGATTTCGCTCACGCCCGTGCCGCTCCATTCAGGATGGCACAGAATGGGCAGATTGCCCGCAGCGGCCACCTGATCGATCAGCGCCTGAGCTTCGCCGGTGTGGGAAATCTGGAGGGAGGGAAAGACCTGATCCTGGGAAAAGCCGTTGCCCGTTTCCGGGCCTAAGGATACGATGTGGACGCAGTGCACCCCGGGGTCGGGGATGTTTGCGTCCAGCTCCATGGCGGGAAGAATCAGCAGATCCGAGCCGGGAGCGAAGTTTTGATAGTTGTAGATGCGGTGATCGGTCAGCGCCAGAAAATCAAAGCCGGCGCTTTCAAACACACGGATGACCATTTCCGGGGTGCCGCTGCCGTCGGAGCGGGTGGTATGGCAATGCAGATTGCCCTTGAGGAAACGCCCGGGAGCATCAAAGGCAGCCTGACGAATCAGCATGGGAATCCTCCTTTCATTTGCGCCCGGAGCGCATTACGCCTGCAGCAGCTTTTCCAGATCCTTCACCGTTTCGGCAAACACCTGCAGCGCATCGTGCACCGCATCAGGCTTTTCCATATCCACGCCGGCATAGCGCAGCGCCTCAATGGGGGGCACGGAGCAGCCCGCGGACAGGAAACGCTTGTAATCGGCCACGGCCTTGTCCCCTTCCCGGAGAATGCGGCTGGCGATGGCCACGGCGGCGGAGAAGCCGGTGGCGTACTGGTAGACGTAGAAGTTGCGATAGAAGTGGGGGATGCGCATCCATTCCACCTTCACCACGTCGTCCACATGGCAGCCCGCGCCGTAATACTTTTCATTCAGGGCATAATACACGGCGTTGAGCGCTTCGCTGGTGAGGGCCTCGCCCCGCTCATACATGGCGTGGGCTTCCTTTTCAAAGGCGGCGAACATGGTCTGGCGGAACACGGTGGTACGGAATTCTTCCAGCAGCTGATTGCACAGGAACGCCGCAGCCTTGGGCTGATCCTGATACTTCTTCATCAGATGCCGCATCAGCAGCACTTCGTTGCACGTGGACGCCACTTCTGCCACGAACAGAGAATACTCGGCCTTGGGGAAGGGCTGAGTGGAATTGCTGTAATAGGAATGCATGGCGTGGCCCAGCTCATGGGCCAGGGTCATGGCGCCGCCCAGATCGTCGGTATGGTTCAGCAGCACATAGGGATGCACCCCGTAGCAGGCATTGGAATACGCGCCGGAGCATTTGGCCTTGTTTTCATATACGTCCACCCAGCCGCCTTCATAGCCCTCCCGCAGCTTGGCGATATATTCTTCGCCCAGGGGAGCAAGGCCCTCGCAGACCAGATCGAAGGCTTCCGGATAGGTCATCTTCATGTCGAAATCGCTGATGATGGGCACGTACAGATCATACAGATGCAGCTCCTCCACGCCCAGGGTTTCCCTGCGCAGCTTCAGATATTCCGCCATCACCGGCAGCGCGGCTTCCACCTGGGAAAGCAGGTTGTCGTACACGGATTCGGGAATTTCCAAAGGATCCAGAGACGCCTGACGGGCGGAAGCATAATGCCGTGCCCGGGCGCGGAACACATCGCCCTTCACCGAGCCGGCATAGGTGGCGGTGAGGGTGGCGGAGAATTTTTCAAAGGTGCCGTGCAGCGCTTCGAAGGCTTCCTTGCGAATCTCCCGGTTCCGGCTGCGGATCAGCAGGCTGTAATTGCCATGGGTCAGCTGATGCTTTTCTCCGTCCTCCATGGTCACCTGGGGCAGGGGCAGATCCACATCATTGAACATGGAGAAAATATCGCTGGGCGCGCCCAGCACTTCGCCGGCAGCCGCCAGCAGGGCCTCCTGCTCCGCAGGCAGGGTATGGGGCTTTTCCCGGATGAGCAGACGGATCACTTCGGAATAATCCGCGAAATCCGGCGCTTTTGCCAGCGCCTCCAGCGCTTTCTCGGGCATGGCCAGCAGCTCGGGGCTGAGGAACGCGCAGGCGCTGCCCACGGCCACGATCAGGGAATCCACCCGCGCCGCCAGCGCCTGCCGGGCGGGATCGCTGCCGTCCTCGTCCTTGTGCATGTATGCATACGCCGCCAGCCGCCCGATCAGCTGATAGAGGGCGTAGGTGTCCCGGATAGCCTGCTTGGGATCCTCCGCCGCGTGGCCCTGCCACTTCTTCACGGCTTCCACCCCGTCCTTCACCTTGGCAAAGTCCGCCTCAAAGGCTTCCGCCGACGCATAAATATCATTCAAATGCCATTGCCACCGGGGATCCATGTCCGCACGGTTTTTCAGTTCGTGAGCCATATTGCTATCCTCCTGGTAATTTATTTCCGCTTCTATTGTAGCACGAAACTGCGTGGAAGAAAAGCGGATAATAAAAAATGAAGGGCTTGCAGCCCTTCATTGCATCCTGCTTTACGGATAGTGGCTTTTTCGACCGCCTGAGGGAAGCGGTAGAAAGCTTTCTCGATATGCTGGGGCATATTTATAACCCCGTTTTTCCTTCCGGGCAATACTGCCGCAGGGTACAGTGGGCGCAGTCCGGCTTCTGGGAATGGCAGACCCGGCGGCCGTGGAAGATCAGCCAGTGGTGCGCCTCCCGCCAGTCCTCCTGCGGGATCGCGGCCATGAGCTGCCGCTCCACCTCATCCGGCGTTTTCCCATCGGCCAGCCCCAAACGATGGCTCACCCGGAACACATGCGTGTCCACCGGCATGGCCGGAATGCCAAAGGCAAAGGCGCGCACCACATTGGCCGTCTTTCGGCCTACGCCGGGAAGGGCGGTGAGCGCGTCCATATCCGAGGGCACCTGGCCCCCATACTTCTCCATGATCATCCGGCAGGCCGCCACAATGTTGCTGGCCTTGGACTTGAACCCGCAGCTTTTCACATACGGAAACAGAATCTCCGGCGTGGTGGCGGCCATGGCCTGCACATCCGGGAAATCCCGGAATACCGCAGGAGTGACCATGTTCACCCGCTGATCCGTGCACTGGGCGGACAGAATCGTGGCCACCAGCGTCTCATAGGGGTTGGAAAAATGCAGCTCGGGCGTGGTGTCCGGATAGAGCCTGCGCAGCTCCCGCAGAATTTCATCTTTGGCAGGGTTCATTTATTTCACCGCTCTTTCCAGCACCGGCCGATACCGGCACAGCAGATACAGCACCAGCACGTAAACCGGATACGCAATGGCGTTCACGGTGAGCCGGGTGACGATATACTGGCTGGTGCGGGCATAGCCCATCAGGTACGCCCAGAGCGTGTTCAGCCCCGCATAGCACACCAGCGATACCAGCGCCTGGCACAGCAGCAGCCGGCCCAGACGGGGCTTTTCCCTGCCCAGAAACAGGCCGTAAAACAGGCCGGTGAGCAGCGCAGTCAGGGTATAGCCGAAAAAGAAATCGCCGGTGCTGAAAATCAGCGCGCCGATAATATCCCCCACAACGGCCACTGCCATGGCAGGCACCGGGCCGAACAGCATCCCCGTGACCGCAATGGGCACAAACCCGAAGGACAGCTCCAGCACCTTGGGAATGATGGGAAATTTCATGATTTCCGCCATCACAATGTTCAGCGCCGTGAGCATCGCCAGAATGGTTAAATCCTTGACCTTTAAGGAACGCAGCCGCATGGGCATCCCCCCTCGAAAGATAATACGGCATATTATAACACGGATGGGCAGGAAACGCCATAGGCAAAATGCGCGGCTTCCTCCCATATGGAAACGCGTTTCATCGCGTATTCTCATGGCCCCTGCATAACCCGTTCTTCCCGGTGCCATACTGCATATGAACGGAGGAGGGATGCAGGATGGCGACAAGCAAGGTGGAGATTTGCGGGGTGGATACATCCACGCTGCCGGTGCTTTCCAATGAACGGATGCGGGAGCTGTTTCCCCTGGTGCATGGGGGCGATCAGGCGGCGCGGGAAGAGTTTATCCGCGGCAATCTGCGGCTGGTGCTCAGCGTGGTGCAGCGGTTCAATCATCGGGGAGAAAATGTGGACGACCTGTTTCAGGTGGGCTGCATCGGGCTGATGAAGGCGCTGGACAACTTTGACGTGACCCAGAATGTGCGCTTTTCCACCTATGCCGTGCCCATGATTATCGGGGAAATCCGGCGCTATCTGCGGGATAATAATCCCATCCGGGTAAGCCGTTCGCTGCGGGACACCGCGTATAAGGCCCTGCAGGCCCGGGACCGGCTGGTGATCGCCCTGAACCGGGAACCCACCATGGCCGAAATGGCCCAGGAGCTGGGCGTGCCCCAGGAGGATGTGGTGTTTGCGCTGGAGGCCATTCAGGATCCCATCTCCCTGTTTGAGCCGGTGTATAACGATGGGGGCGACGCCATCTATATTATGGATCAGGTGAAGGACGATAAGGACCGGGACGAAAGCTGGCTGGAGAAAATCGCCATTAAGGAGGCCATGCGCCGCCTGAACGACCGGGAAAAGAAAATTCTCAGGCTGCGTTTTTTCGAGGGCCGCACCCAGATGGAGGTGGCGGGGGAGATCGGCATTTCGCAGGCACAGGTTTCCCGGCTGGAGAAAAACGCGCTGCTGCATATGCGCAAATACGTGAGCAGCGAGGAATAAAGATGGGTTTTTCAAGCGGATTTCCCCCGCGTCTTTGGCTTGACAGCGCGGGGGATTCCTTTTATAATAGGGGAGAAACGGGCCATGACGGGACGAGATCCGCACGCGTGGGCAAAGAGAGCGGGGCCACTGGCTGAAAGCCCTGCGCCGCAACGCGGATGAGACACCCCCGAGCCTTCCCGCCTGATGGCGGGCGCTGATCCGCGTTATCGGATACAAAAGCGGCGCCGGGCGAAAGCCGGGCGCAAGCAGGGTGGCACCGCGAAGGAAGCTTCGTCCCATGCGCAATGGCATGGGCGTATTTTTTTAAGGAGGGATCGGATTTGCTGACGCAAGCGCCGAAGGGCACCCGGGATATGCTGCCGCAGGACGCCTATCTGTGGCAGGCCGTGGAAGCGAAAATGCGCGCGCTGGCCGCGCTGTGGGGATACCGCGAGGTGCGCACTCCCGTGTTTGAGCATACGGAACTGTTCCTGCGGGGCGTGGGCGGCACCACGGATATCGTGCAAAAGGAAATGTATACCTTCAAGGATAAGGGCGACCGCTCCATTACCCTCAAGCCCGAGGGCACGTCGGGGGCGGTTCGCGCGTTCATTGAGGGCAAGCTGGCCAACGAAGCCCTGCCCTGCAAGATGTATTACCTCAACGCGCCCATTTTCCGCTATGAAAAGCCCCAGGCCGGGCGGCTGCGGGAGCATCATCAGTTCGGCATGGAATGCTTCGGCGGCAAGGAACCCACCGTGGAGGCGGAGCTGATCAACGCCCTGATGACGCTGCTACAGCAGCTGGGACTCAAGAATCTGTCTGTGCATATCAATTCCATCGGCTGTCCCCATTGCCGGCCGGTGTATCATCAGCGGCTCAAGGAATATCTGGGCGACCGGATCCATGATATGTGCGAAACCTGCCAGGAGCGGTTTGAGAAAAACCCCCTGCGCATTCTGGACTGCAAGGAAGAAAAATGCCATGTGATCGTGAAGGACGCGCCGTCCATTCTGGACTGCCTGTGCGACGAATGCCGGGAGCATTTTGAAAAGCTGCAGCAGCTGCTGGCGGCGCAGGGCATTCCCTTTGCGGTGGATCCTCATATCGTCCGCGGCCTGGATTATTACACCAAGACCGTGTTCGAGGTGATCATGCAGTCCGGCCGGGAAGGGCTGGCGCTGTGCGGCGGCGGCCGGTACGATGGCCTGGTGGAGGAGCTGGGCGGCCCGGCGACTCCTGCGGCAGGCTTTGGCATCGGCATGGAGCGGATTCTGATGGAGCTGAAAAATGCCGGCGCGGAGCCTCAGGTGCCCACGACCACGGATGTGTACGTGGCCAATCTGGGGGCGGACATGGCCATTCCGGCGTTCACGTTTACCCAGGCGCTGCGCAAGGCCGGCGTGAAGGCGGACTGCGATCTGGCGGGCCGCTCCCTCAAGGCGCAGTTCAAATACGCCGATAAGATCGGGGCCCGGTTCGTGGCCATTATGGGCGGGGATGAATACGCCCGGGGCGTGGTGAAGCTGCGGAACATGGAAACCAAGGAAGAACAGGAATTTGCGCTGGCGGACGGGGCGGAGGCCCTTGCCCGCGCCCTGTGAGGAAACGGGAAATAACCTGCAAAAGCGCTTCATAAAATAAAGAGGAGATGCGAACAATGGAAAGGAACCTGATTGCCAAGGTCGCAGTAGGCGAGGTCAATAAAATTCAGGGCTTTGTGGAAAATCTGCGCAATAAGCGCACCATGGCTTTCCTGGTGATCCGGGATCATACCGGCCGGATCCAGCTGACCATCGAAAAGGAAAAGCATCCGGAGCTGGCCGCGCTGGTGGATCAGCTGACGGTGGAATCCGTGATCACGGCTGTGGGCCCGGTGGTGGAAAACAGCTTCGTGAAAATGGGCGGCATGGAAATGCTGCCCGAGGAAATGGAGATTCTCTCCGTGGCCGAGCCCCTGCCCATCACCAAGGACGCGGCCATCGATTCCCGGCTGGATTATCGCTGGATCGATCTGCGCAGCGACAAAAACCTGCTGATCTTCAAGGCCCAGACCGAGCTGGTGGCCGCCATGCGGCAGTTCCTGCTGAACCGGGGCTTCCTGGAAATCCACACCCCCAAGCTCATCGGCGCGGCCAGCGAATCGGGCGCGGACGTGTTTGAGCTGAAGTATTTTGACCGCAAGGCGTATCTGAGCCAGAGCCCCCAGTTCTATAAGCAGATGGCCATGGCCGCCGGCTTTGATCGGATCTTCGAGGTGGGCCCCGTGTTCCGGGCAGAAAAGTCCTTCACCAATAAGCACGCCACCGAGTTCACCGGCTTCGACCTGGAAATGAGCTATATCGACTCCTTCCGGGATGTGATGCAGATTGAGGCGGAGCTTTTGCAGGATGCGCTTAAGCATGTGAAGGAAAAGTACGGCGAGCAGATCAAGGAGCTTTACGGCCTGGAGACCGTGGTGCCCACCCTGCCCTTCCCGGAAATGAAGCTGCAGGATGTGTATAAGGAGCTGGAGGAGCGCTACGGCTATACCGTGGATGATTCCGAAAAGAACGATCTGACCACTGAGGCCGAGCATCTGTGCGCCAAGCTGAGCATGGACAAGTTCGGCCATGAGTTCCTGTTTGTGACGGATTACGGCCCCGAAAAGCGCGCCTTCTATCATATGCGGGATGAGCATGGCATGCCGCTGGGCTACGACCTGATCTGGCGCGGCACGGAAATCACCACCGGCGCCCAGCGCGAGCATCGCTATCCCCAGCTGCGGGCGCAGGCTGATGAAAAGGGTCTGGGCGAGGACGTGAAGTTCTACATGGACTTCTTCCGCTACGGCTGCCCGCCTCACGGCGGCTTTGGCCTGGGCGTGGACCGGCTGACCATGCTGCTGCTGGGCCTGAGCATCAAGGACGTGATGTTCCTGTTCCGCGGCCCCAACCGCATCACGCCGTAAAAAAATTTCCGGGGCGGGCCGGGCGCGCCCGCTCCGGCTTTCCCGGCGCGGCGGAAGCCTCTCGCAGGCAGAAGCGGCGGTTGGCTGCCATGGGGCTGCCTTTTTTCAGCCCAGATGGCGCTGTTGCCAAATCGCCGAGAATCTGCTATACTTATCTATATCTGTAAGGAGGTGCATTTGCATGCCGCAGAAGAAGGACAATCTCCCCGTCAAGGTTGACGTGGATTTGCAAAACGGCGGAACCATTACTTATGCGAATGAAGTAATCGCTACCATCGCGGGCGTGGCCGCCAATGAAATTGACGGCATCGCCGGCATGTGCGTCAGCGGCGGCTTTGGGGAGATCCTGGGCCGCAATCGGAACATGACCAAGGGCGTGAAGGTGGAAGTGGGCAGCCAGGAAGCCGCGGTGGATCTGTATATCATCGTGGAATACGGCAAGCCCATCCAGAAGGTGGCCGGGGAGGTGCAGGAAAACGTGCGCAAATCTCTGGAAAGCCTGACGGGGCTGCATGTGGTACGGGTGGATGTGCATGTGCAGGGCGTGAGCTTTGAAAAGGAAAAGAAGGCCGCCCTGACCAGCATTGAAGCCGCCAACCGGCCCAGCCTGTCCGAAGCGCCGGTGCAGCCGGCGGACGTGCCCGCCGACCGGAAGGAGACTTCCGAAGCTCCCGCGGCAGAGGAAAACGCCCAGGAAGAAACGCCTGAGGAGCAGATGGAAGAAACGCCTGCCGCCGATGAAGCGGTGATGACGGAATCCGCCGAGGAAGAAACCCTTGCGGATGAGGATGTGCTGGCTGAGGAAGCGGCGCTGGATGAAGCGCCGCAGGCCCAAGCGGATTGCCCGGACGCTGAGGAAGCGCCTGGCCGGAAGCGGTGCTGATCGCCCTGAAAAGGAGGGCATGGCCATGAAAATTCGGTTTTGGGATCGGCTGGTTCTGTTCTTTGGCGGGCTGCTGACTATCCTTTCCGGCGCGGCGCTGGTGCTGTTTTCGCTGCCGGTGCTGGCGCTGGCGGGGGAACAGCTCACATCCTGGATGCGGATCGCCGCCTGCGCCGCGGGCGCGCTGGAGATCCTGCTGGGTGTGTTTCTGCTCGCCTTCCCCCGGCGCTATCGCAGGGGACGGCATGATTTCGTGGTGCAGCAGACCGAGAACGGCGAGCTGCGCATCGCCATTCAGGCCATTGAAAGCCTGGTGCAGAAGTGCATTGACATGCATGAGGAAATCCATGTGGTTTCCATGCACATCCGCAATAAGCGGGAGGGCGTGGTGATCGATTTGCGGATTTCGCTGGCCAATAATATCTCCATCCCGCTGGCGGTGGCGTCGCTGCAAAAGCAGATCAAGCAGTATCTGGTGGCTTCCTCCGGCATTGAGGTGCAGGAGGTGCGGGTGTCCGTAGAAACGGCGCAGGATGCGGCGGGCAGCTCGCCTTATCTGGTGCACGCGGAGGAAAATGGCGAAAAGCAGCCGGAGCAGAAAGAAACAAGGGAAGCAAAGCTGCCCCTGCATCGGCGGATCTTCGGCCGGGATGTGCATCCCGCCACCGAGCCGCCCGCCCCTGCCGCGCAGGAAGCCCCGGAAACGGAAACAGAGGAAGCTGCATCTGCAGCGGAGGAAACGCCTGCACAGGAGCAGGTTTCCGAAAGCAGCGAGGACGCGATGGAAGACATCGTTCAGGACGCGGAAACAGAAGAAAGCCTGAAGGAGGACGCCGACGATGAATGATAAATGGAAAAGCTTTACCAAGAACATGTTCAAGATCGGCACGCCGGAATGCGCGCTGTTCTTCGGCGCTTCGGCCATGGTTCTGGCGCTGCTGTTTCTGACGGTGGGTTTTTGGGAAACCGTGCTGATTGCGGCGCTGGTTTGCGTGGGCGCGTTTATCGGCGGGGTGAAGGATAAAAAGGAATGGGTTCGCAAGACGGTGAACCGCCTGTTTCCCCCGCGCAAGAACATGCTTTACCGGGAAGAACGCCCCACCAAGCCGGCGGAAAAAGCTGCGCAGGAAATGCACGACGCGCAGCATCAGGAGCATCCTGAAGAATAAAACAGACAAAAGAGGGAGAAACCCATGGCGCGAAAATCAGCGCGGGCTGCGGCCGTGCAGATGGTGTTTGAAAATATGCTGGGCGGCGACGGCGGCGAGGATACGCTGCGCGGGCTCATTGAGTTTACCCCCGAGGGGGAAGACCAGGACTTTATCGACGGCATTCTTGCCGGGGTGGAAGCCCATGGAGAAGAACTGGATCAGGCCATTGAAAAGAACCTGAAGGGCTGGACGCTGGATCGTATTTCCAAGGTGGATCAGGCGGTGCTGCGGGTGGCTATTTATGAAATGTGCTTTGACGGCACCACCCCGGATCCTGTGGTGATCAACGAAGCCGTGGCGCTGGCCCAGCGGTTTGATACTCCCCAGGCGGGGAAATTTGTCAATGGCGTTTTGTCCGCCGTGCTGGCGGAAAAGAATGCTCAGGGGGCCATGGCGTAATGCTGGCCCTGGGGTTGGATACCAGCTGCTACACCACCTCCGCGGCGCTCTGCTCTCCGGGAGCGGAGCCTCGGCAGGCCCGGCGGCTGTTGCCTGTTCCTGCGGGAGAACGCGGCCTTCGCCAGAGCGAGGCCGTGTTTGCGCATGTACGGCAGCTTTCGGAAATGGTGGAATCGGTCATGAAAGATGCCGATGAGCCTATTTCCTGCGTGTGCGCGTCCATCGCGCCCCGAGCGGATGCGGATTCCTATATGCCCGTTTTTCAGGTGGGCGAAACGGTGGGCCGCGCGGTGGCGGCGGCGCTGCATGTGCCGTTTTATCAGACCAGCCATCAGCAGGGCCATGTGCGGGCGGCGCGCTTTGGCACGGCTTTGACGGCGGACCGGTTCATCGCCCTCCATCTTTCCGGCGGCACCACGGACGTGCTGCTGGCGGAAGGGGACGGGCTGACGGCGCTGGGCACGTCGGTGGACCTGCATGCAGGACAACTGGTGGATCGGATCGGCGTGGCGCTGGGGCTGCCGTTCCCGGCGGGGCCGTATCTGGAAGCGCTGGCGCGGCAGGGGGAAAGCAAAAATGCCGTGCCGGTAAGCATGGAAAAATCGGGGCTTCGCTGCCATTTATCCGGTGCGGAAGCCCAGCTGATGCGGATGATCGCCGCCGGGGAAACGAAGGAAAACGTGGCTGCGGAGGTATACAGCGTTCTGTGCCGCACGGTGCTGCGGCTGCTTTCCGGGGCCCGGGATGAAACCGGCGTATCAGATATGCTGCTGGCGGGGGGCGTGGCCTCCTCGGCACTGCTGCGGGAAATGCTGCTGCAGCGGAACCGGCAGCGCCGCCTGGGATTGCAATTACACTTTGGCCGGCCGGAATTTTCGGGGGATAACGCCGTGGGCGTGGCCCTGATCGGCCTGGAAAAATACCAGCGAGGGGAGGCGGGCGTATGCCGGTAATCATGGATGGCAAGGCGCTGGCGGCGCAGCTGATGGCTTCGCTGCAGGATCGGGTGGCCGCGCTGAAGGCCAGGGGCGTGCAGCCCGGCCTGGCGGTGGTGTTGGTGGGGGAGGACCCGGCCAGCCAGATTTACGTGCGTAATAAGGAGCGGGCATGCCAGGAGCTTTCGCTGCACAGCGAAACCATCCGTCTGTCTGCGGATACCACCCAGGCGGCGCTGGAAGCCCAGATCGACCGGCTGAACGCCGATCACCGGATTCATGGCATTCTGGTGCAGCTGCCCCTGCCCGCCGGGCTGGATGAGGAGGCCGCGCTGGCTCGGATCCTGCCGGAAAAGGATGTGGACGGCTTCCATGCCGTGAATGCGGGCAAGCTCATGACCGGGGCGGATGGGGTGATTCCCTGCACGCCCAAGGGGATTCTCTATATGCTCAAAGCGTCCGGGGTGCCGCTGGCCGGGAAGGAAGCGGTGGTGATCGGCCGGAGCAATATCGTGGGCAAGCCGGTTGCCATGCTGCTGCTGCGGGAGAACTGCACCGTCACCATCTGCCATTCCCGCACGGAAAACCTGCCCGCAGTCACCCGCCGGGGGGATATTCTGATCGCGGCGGTGGGCAAGGCCGGGTTTGTTACGGCGGATATGGTCAAGCCCGGCGCGGCGGTGGTCGATGTGGGGATTAACCGGGTGGATGGCAAGGTGGTGGGCGATGTGGATTTCGCCGCCGTATCCCAGGTGGCCGGATGGATTTCGCCGGTGCCCGGAGGCGTTGGCAAAATGACCATCGGCATGCTGATGGAAAACACCATTGCCGCCGCCGAAAAGAGAGGATCCTAAAATGGCCTGGACGCTGACGGTTTCCGAGCTGAACGACTATGTGCGCCGGGCGCTGGCCAGCGATCCCTCCCTGCGGTTTCTGTCTTTGCGGGGGGAGATCAGCGATTTCAAGCGCTATGCCTCGGGCCATTGGTATTTCACCCTCAAGGATGAGCAAAGCCGCATTCAGTGCGTCTGCTACCGGCAAAATGCCATGCGGGTGCCTTTTGTGCCCGAGGGCGGCATGAAGGTGGTGGTCACCGGGGCGGTGGGGCTATATACGGTGTCAGGCAGCTATCAGTTCTATGTGGACACCATCACCCAGGACGGCGTGGGCGAGCTGTATCTGAAATATGAGGCGCTGAAGGCCAAGCTGCTCAAGGAAGGGCTTTTCGATGTGAGCCGCAAGCGCCAGCTGCCCCTGCTGCCCAGAGCCATTGGGGTGGTCACATCCCGGTCCGGCGCGGTGATTCACGATATTGCCACAGTGACCCGCCGGCGCTATCCGGGGATGCAGCTGATTCTGCGGCCCGCGCAGGTGCAGGGCGAGGGCGCGGCGGAAGATATTGCGCAGGGCATTGCCCAGATCTCCGCGCTGCCCCAGGTGGATGTGATTATCGTGGGCCGGGGCGGCGGCTCCATGGAGGATCTGTGGGCGTTTAACGAGGAAATCGTGGTGCGGGCCATTGCGGCCTGCCCGGTGCCGGTGGTGTCCGCGGTGGGCCACGAGGTGGATGTGACACTGTCCGATCTGGCGGCGGATCTGCGGGCGGCCACGCCCTCTGCCGCGGCGGAGGTGTGCGTGCCCGAATTGACGGCGCTGCTGGCCACGATCCAGAAGTATCGCGCCGCGCTGGAACGGGCGGGACAAAACGCGCTCCTGAGCCGGAAAAGTCAGCTGGCGCTGTATGAAAAGCGATTGGCGGCGCGGCATCCGGCGGCGCTGCTGCGCCTGGCGCAGGGGCGAAACGCAGTGGCAAGGCAGCGGCTGCAGGCCCTGTGCGAGCGGCAGCTGGCGCTGAAAAAGGCGCGGCTGACGCTGCTGGGCGATAAGCTGGCTGCGCTGGGCCCCCGTCAGGCGCTGAGCCGGGGCTATGCGGTGGTGCTGGCGGGGAACGCGCCGGTGATCAGCGTGGATCAGGCAAAAGAAGAAATGACGCTGCTGATGCAGGACGGCCGGGTGCAGGTGCGCACGATGGACGTCCGGAAGGAGGATCCCTTTGGCGAAGAAACAGCCGTCCTTTGAAGAAAAACTGCTGGAGCTGGAAGCGCTGGTGCGCAAGATGGAGGAGGGCTCCATGCCACTGGCGGAAACGCTTTCCGCCTATGAAGCGGGGATGCAGCTTTCCAAGGCGCTGACCGAGGAATTATCCGCCGCCGAAAAGCGGATGCTGGAATTGTCCGGCGGCCAGACGGTTCCCATGGAGGATGCGCCATGAGCTATGCGGAAACCCTGCGGGCATATCAGGCCCAGGTAAACGGCGCGCTGGAAGCGCTGCCCATGGCCGGCGCGCCGGATATTCTGCGTCAGGCCATGCGATACAGCCTGCTGGCCGGGGGCAAGCGGCTGCGGGGCGTGCTGGCGCTGGCGGCCTGCCAGATGGCCGGAGGCAAGGCATCGGATGCGCTGCCCTTTGCCTGTGCGCTGGAAATGATCCACGCCTATTCCCTGATTCATGATGATCTGCCCGCGATGGACAACGACACCCTGCGCCGGGGCAAACCCACCAATCACGTGGTCTACGGCGAGGCCATGGCCATTCTGGCGGGAGATGGGCTGCTGACCTACGCCTTCGAGCTGATGGCGGCCCAGACCCATCCGGCGGCCTTTGCGGCGCTGGGGGAGATCGCCCGGGCGGCGGGCATTGGCGGCATGCTCCGGGGCCAGACCCTGGATGTGACGCTGGAAGGCACCCGGCCCATCCGGGAGCAGGTAGAGCAGATTCATCTTGGCAAAACGGCGGCGATGATCACCGCGCCGGTGACGGCAGGGCTGCTGCTGGCCGGGGCATCCCCGGATCAGATCGCGGCCGGCCGGGCATACGGCAAGCATCTGGGCGTGGCGTTCCAGATCGTGGATGATCTGCTGGATCTGGAGGGCGACCCGGCGGTGCTGGGCAAGTCCATTGGCAAGGATCAGGCGGAGGGCAAGCTTACCTGGCCTGCCTGCGTGGGCGCGGCTCAGGCCCGAATGGATGCAGAAACGCATCTGCGCCAGGCGGCGGAAGCCCTTGCCTGCTTTGGGGAGCAGGGCGCGTTTCTGCGGCAGCTGGCGCTGGAAAATCTCCATCGCGCCCAATAATCATTGAAAAAAGGAAAGCGAATCGGCAATGGTTTTATCGGATATTCTGAGCAATCGCGTGCTGCTGTGCGCGGCTTTTTCCTGGCTGGTGGCCCAGGGGTTGAAAGTGCTGCTGACGCTGTGGATGGAAAAGCGGCTGGATTGGCGGCGATGCTTTGGCATGGGCGGCATGCCCAGCGCTCACAGCGCGTTTGTGTTTTCCCTGGCGCTGATGACGGGGCTGAAGGAGGGCTTTGGTACCACGGCCTTTGCCATCGCCTTTGCGCTGATGGTGATCGTGATTTACGACGCCATGGGCGTGCGGGCGGAAACGGGCAAGCAGGGCGCGGTGCTGAATCGGATTCTGCGGGAGGTGCTGGTGGAAGGCCAGCCCATCACCGAGCAGAAGCTCAAGGAACTGGTGGGCCATACGCCGCTGGAGGTTTGCGGCGGCGTGGTGGTTGGGATCATCATGGTGCTTATCATGGCGTGAAAATAAAAGGAGGAACACAAGCATGGATAATTTCCTGGAAGAAGTGGTCGTAAAACGGAAGCGGGGGCTGCAGGGGCTGTCCAAGGCGGTGGCCTGGATCGTGCTGGTGATGTTTGGGCTGTACGCCTTTCTGCAATTGCAAAACGTGATGTATTGCATCACGGCGGAGGGGTTCACCCTGAATACCCTGATCTACGCCCTGCAGCTGATCGTGTTCGGCGGGCTGGCGGTGCTGATTTTCCTGAACAAGGATAAGCTGAACACCGAGTATGAGTATACCTTCACCAACGGGCAGATGGACTTTGCCCAGGTTTATAACAACCGCAAGCGCAAGAGTCTGGGCACCATGAACGTGCGCAACGTGGAAGCCTGCGGCATGGTTTCCTCCGGCTCCTTCCAGCGCTATATCAATATGCCCAACGTGAAGCGCACCAACTGGTTCCTCAACCGGGAGGCGGAGCTGTTTTACTTCTATTTCCAGAAGGAAAACCAGAAGCGGATCATTATCATCGAGCCCAGCGAGGAAATGGTAGGCCTGATTAAGAAATACGTGCCCCAGGGCGTGTGGCAGATCAACTGACGGAGGCGGGAATCCCTATGCCCATCTATCTGGATAACAGCGCCACCACCCGGGTCTGCGATGCGGCGGCGGCAGCCATGATGCAGTGCATGCAGGCGGGGTATTTCAATCCCTCCGCCGTCTATGGCCCGGCGCTGGAAACGGAAAAAATGATGCGCGCCTGCCGGGAAACGCTGCTGCGATCGGTGCATGCCCGGACGGGCAGTCAGGCGGTTTTCACCTCCGGCGGCACCGAGGCGGATAACCTGGCCATCTTGGGCCGGCTTTCCGGCATGCGGGGCGGCGGACGAATTCTTTACAGCGCCGGGGAGCATCCGGCGGTGAAGGAAGCCTGCCTGGCGGCGGAGGCCATGGGCTTTGAGGCGCATTCCGTGCCCTATGATCACACGGGCGCAGTGGATCTGGACGTGCTGGAAAAGCTTATAACCCCGGATACCCGCCTGATCTGCTGCATGCAGGTGAACAACGAAACGGGGGCCATCCAGCCCCTTTCGGAGATTGCCGCATTGCGCGCCCGCCGGGCTCCGGAAGCCCATTTCCATGTGGACGGAGTGCAGGGCTTTCTGCGGGTACCCTTTGATATGCCCGGTGTGCAGGCGGACAGCTACGCCCTGTCAGGCCACAAGATTCACGGGCCCAAGGGCATTGGCGCACTGATTCTGGCTCCGGGCGTTCGGGTGCATCCCCGGGCGCTGGGCGGCGGCCAGGAGAGCGGGCTGCGCTCGGGTACGGAGAATACGCCCGGCATCGCGGGCCTGCTGGCGGCGGTGGAAGCGTATCCGCTGGAAAATGGGATGCGGCAGGTGAAGCTGCATTTATGGCAGCGGCTGCGGGAGGCAATCCCGGATGCAGCGGTGAACGGCCCTGCGCCGGACAGCGATCTGGCCGCGCCCCATATTCTGAATGTGTCCCTGCCGCCGGTGCGATCGGAAACCATGCTTCATGCGCTGGAGGGCGCGGGGATCTATGTGGGCATGGGCAGCGCCTGCTCATCCCACAAG
The DNA here is from genome assembly GCA_934630705.1 of uncultured Clostridia bacterium. Lineage (GTDB taxonomy): Bacteria > Bacillota > Clostridia > Christensenellales > Aristaeellaceae > RUG563. The sequence continues at coordinate 42,158 of CAKTWP010000005.1, forward strand.
CAGAAGGTCAGCGCGGTGCTGCGGGCGATGAACACGCCTCAGCGGCTGGCCGAGTCCGCGCTGCGGTTCTCCCTTTGCCCGGAAAACACGCTGGCGGAAATGGAGCAGGTGGCGGCGGCCTGCGGGCAGAATTACGCGGTGCTTTCCAAGTTCCAAAGAAGATAAAGGGCCGGGAGATCTGGCCCAAAAGGAGTTTTTGCAATCATGCGCAAGTTGCTGATGGTTCGATATGGCGAGATTTATCTGAAGGGCCTGAACCGCCCTTATTTCCTGCGGGCGCTGGTAAGCCGGGTGCGGGAGGCGGCCAGGCCTTTTGGGGGCAAGGTCTGGCTGCATGATGCCCGGGTGTTCGTCAGCGATATGAACGATCCCGAGGGCTGCATGGAGCGGGTGCGCAAGGTGTTCGGCGTGCATTCCGTATGCCCGGCCATCGAAATGGAAAAGGACGATTTTGACGGCATCTGCCAGCAGGCGGAGCTGATGATGCGGCCGCTGAGCGGCACGTTCAAGGTGGAATCCCGGCGGGCAGACAAGCATTATTTCCTGGATTCGCCCCAGATCAACCGGCAGGTGGGCGAATATGTGCTGATGCGCAACGAGGATCATCTGAAGGTGGATGTGCATAAGCCGGAGCATGTTTTGTCCATTGAGATTCGGGACCAGGCGTATCTGTACTGCCAGGTATATCCCGCGGTAGGCGGCATGCCGGTGGGCACCGGCGGAAAAGCGGCGCTGCTGCTTTCCGGCGGCATTGACAGCCCGGTGGCCGGATACATGATCGCCAAGCGCGGGGTGCAGCTGGTGGCGGTGCATTATCATTCCTTCCCTTACACCAGCGAGTTCGCCAAGCAGAAGGTGCTGGATCTGGCGAAGATTCTTTCCGATTACTGCTGCGGGATCAAGGTTTACGTGGTGCCCTTCACGGAGATTCAGATGCAGATTCATGAGAAGTGCCCCGAGGATTACACCACCCTGATCATGCGGCGATACATGATGCGCATTGCCGAGCGGATTGCCCGGAAGGAGGAATGCCTGGCGCTGATCACGGGTGAGTCTGTGGGCCAGGTAGCCAGCCAGACCATGGAAGCCCTGGCAACCACGGATCAGGTGGTGGGAATGCCGGTATTCCGGCCGCTGATCGGGTTTGACAAGATTGACATTATCGAATACGCCCGGAAGATCGGCACCTACGAAACCTCCTCGCTGCCCTATGAAGATTGCTGCACCGTGTTCACGCCCAAGCATCCCGCCACCAAGCCCAAGATGGCCAAAATTCTCGAGGGTGAGGGCAATCTGGATCAGGAGGCGCTTATCGCCGCCGCTGTGGACAATGCGGAGATTGTGGAACTATAAAAAAAGAAAATAATTAAGCAGGGGGAGCCATTCAAGGAGCTCCACGCGCTACTCCGCATTCCCGCCCCGCGCTTTTGCCTGACGGCAAGCGCGGGTTTCGGGCCTGCGGAGCCCTTCGGGCTGTCCTCGGCCCTCAGCCTCGCTGCGCTCGGCGCTGCGCGGAAGCGCGTCACTTGGCGATACATCCTGGTTGTCGGCGCGAAACGCGTCTAAAGCCGCGCTTCTAATCTGCAACTCAATCAGCGCGGCGGAACGCGGCTGCTCCCGTCGGCTTGTTTCAGTTGATTCACTCAACTCCTCCGCGGCCTTTCCGGCCGCGCCTGCTACCGGCAGGCTGGTTGCTTCGCTCACTCCTCCAAGAAAGCGGCAGGAATAAAGCAGGTATTGATTTAATCAAAAATGTGCCCCGGATGGGCGTGGAGAGATCTGATCATCTCCTTGGCCAATCCGGGGCATACGTTTTATTTTAGTCCATTTTTTTACTGATCCGCACGCCAGACGGCGACGAACAGCGCGAAATCATGCACTGTAGCATCGATGCGGATGGGGAAATCGTAATCGTTGCGGATAATCAGGTTCAGGTTATCCGTGCCGGAGGACGCATCCATGCCGTGGGGCAGATAGGACGCGCCGTTATTGCCATGGGGCTTGCGCATCAGAATCGTCACGCCGGGCAGCTGCATGATGGTGTTATACAGGCTGCTGGACACCTGACAGGAGCCGCCGCCATAATTGAGCTTGGTTTCGCCATCCACCAGCACGGGCGCGGGCAGGTACCCTGTGGACGCATTGAATGGCCCCACGGTATCGTTAAAATTCATCCGATCGCCAGGCCGCAGAATCTTGCTCATATACGCGCAGGCCACGGCCAGGTTATTGATGCGGTCGGGGTTATCGCTGTAAAAAGAGGTAAACACCGCCAGGGGCTTTTCGCTGTCGCCTGCTTCAGGGCAGCCGGCCACGGGCAGCAGCTCGTCCAGATCCCGGGTATCCACATAGCCATACTGCCGGTGGTACACCAGCTTGGCCCAGCCGTCCTCCACGCCGATAATGGCGATCCGCGCGCCCTCGGTAAGGGGGGAGAGGGTTTCGCTGGCGGCGGACTTATCTGCCTTCACCTCGGTGGGGCGGGTAATTTTTGCATAGAAATGATACACTTCCACAGTGTAGGGCGGGGTGTGCACCGGATCCACCACGCTGGTCACATCAATGCGATGGCGCAGGATATACCCCGTCTTGCCGTTGTAATCCACCTCCACCCAGTTGGGATACACGGCGGTGATATAAATTTTCTTGCCCGGATCCATGGTTTTGATGACCTCGCTGGTCTTATCCATGGCCACGTAGATATTGGTGGTGCTGCGGTCGCCGTAGCGTTTGGTGGTGATGCCGTTATAGAAAACGGTTTTCTCCTCGGCCTGGGCGCAGGCGCACAGCAGCGCCAGCAGCAGCGCCAGGGGCAAAAGCAGTTTCTTGTTCATGCAGGGCCTCCCTGTTTTATCCTTGGTGACCATTCGCCTAAGGGCGAACGGAAAACAACAAATTGCATCATATATTATAGCACGCTTTCCTGATTTGGCCAATGCCCCGGGAAAAAGTTTACAAACCTGGGCGTCAGTTTTCCCGGTGCGGGGTCATGCGCCGGGCGCGGGGCGCGCGGGGAAAAAGCGCTGCAGGCGCGGGTGCGGGTAGTCGGGGTTTGGATTCTGAACTGCGTTCCATACAGGCATGCCTCCTTTTTCATCAGGATGGGCTGAAACGGATAAAATTATGCGAAAAACCTGCGAAAAAAGAGCATTTCATGGTTCGACAATTCTTGCAAGCGGCGGAAATTTGTGATATGATGGCAGTAGCGCGGCGCCGTTTGCGCAGCGAAGGATGCGCCTGAGCGCGCAGGGAGGATCGGCCATGCTCAAGATGCATATTTTCCTGGTTGGAATGGCGGGCGCGGGCAAAACTAGCCTGGGCCGCCGCCTGGCGCAGAATCTGAATATGCGGTTCGTGGACACGGATCAGCGGGTGAGCGAGATGCTGGGCATGTCTGTGAACGAGATTTTCGCCGCCTTTGGCGAATCCTTTTTTCGCAATGCCGAAACCGGCGCGCTGATGGAGCTGGTGGGTCAGCCCCCCTGCATTGTATCCACCGGCGGTGGGCTGTGCACCATTCAGGAAAACGTGACGATCATGAAAAACCACGGGATCATTATCCATATCGACCGGCCGCTGGATCAGATCCTGTCCGATATTAAAATGGACCGGCGGCCTACGCTGGCCGGAGGCAGCCGGGAGGATGTGATCGATCAATATAACCGCCGTATCGGCTATTACCGGGCTGCGGCGGATTATCGGCTGGATAATTCCAAGGGCTTCGTGATGGGCGTGAAAAACCTGACGGAGCTGGTGGAAAGCCTGGAATAAAAAGGAGCTTTTGTGCGGGATACCGTTCCTTGCAGTCCAGAAGCGATTCCCCCTGTCTTTTTACCGCAGAGGCGCATTTGCGGCGCGTGAGGGCCCTTCTGGAATCATGCAGGGAAGCCCTCACAGTACGTTTTTTCAGCTGGCGTGGTGTCCCAATCGGAAATTTCGTCAGACCATACCTCCATTTTAAAGGAAAAGAACAAGGCCGGATAGACCTTACTCTTGCATTATGAATCGGAATTTGCGGAGGTGTTTACATGATGCTCCTAAAGGCATTGGCCGTAGTGCTGGGACTGGCGTTCCTTCTGTTTGGATACTTCATTTATTTCAAGAAGAAATATCATCTCATCAACGGTTTTGAGGCGGACTTCAAAGCGGGTCGAAAGAATGAAGAATACGCCAAGAGAGTGGGAATGGTAGAGCTTGTTGTTGGCATTGCTCTGCTGATCGCAGGTGTTGTGCTTATTTTATTTGCCTAAGGAATTTCGCTTTTTGATTTGATTCGCCCCGCTTTTTTGCTCATTTCTGTCTTTCGGCGGGGCTTTTTTGATTTACGTCTGTTCAGGCCTTTATTCCAGCTGGTTTGTAGGGAGGATGCGGGAGGGGGCACAAAAGCCTCCTCCCGCTTTTTATTACGGCCGCTTCATTGGGAACCTGCATTCATGGGTACGGCCGTCGTCTTGGAGCGTTGCCCAGCCGCCGTCCAGCTTCTCCCCGTCCAGGGTGGGGAAAACCACATCCCGGGCAGCAGTGAAATGGTATTCCGCCGTGCCGAAACGATAAACAATGGTAAACTCCTCCTGGTTTGGCGTGGGCTGGGGAACCAGCCGGGCCTGATTGCCCTGCTTTTCAAACCCCAGCAGCACCGTGAACCAGACGTAATACAGCCACGCTGCGCTGCCGGTATACCAGCTCCAGCCGCCCCGGCCCGGGTTTTGCCCGGCATATACGTCTCCGCAGAGCACATAGGGCTCCAGCCGGTAAACCCGCGCGTTTTCGGGCGTATCGCTGTGGCTCAGGGGCAGCAGCGCCCGGGCAATTTCCCATGCCAGCGCGCTTTCGCCTGCCTGACAAAGCGCCGCGATCAGCCAGGGAACGGCATGGGTATATTGTCCGCCGTTTTCCCGCACGCCGGGGATGTACGCCCCAATGTATCCCGCGTTTTCCGGAAGCGCAAAGGGCGGAGAAAGCAGCTTCACGATCCCGTGGGCGCGATCATACAGCAGCCGCGCCGCGGCCAGTACGGCGGACCGGGCATGATCCCGGGGCGCGCCGGCCAGCATGGCAAAGGCCTGACTGATCAGATCGATCCGGGGCGGCTGGGTATCCGGCCCGCCGATGGGCTGGCCCGCGTCATTCCAGGCCCGCAGATACCATTGCCCCGCCCAGGCGCTTTCGGCGTTTTCCAGCAATTGATGCCGCAGCCGCAGGAGCCGGGCACGTTCTTCTTCCGGGCACAGGGGCGCGAAATGCCGCAGTACCAGCGCCAGAAAGAAGCCCAGCCACACGCTTTCGCCCTGCCGCCCGCCGATGCGGTTCATCCCGTCGTTCCAGTCCCCGCTGCCAATCAATGGCAGGCCATGCATGCCCAGCGCCACCGAATCAATGGCCCGCAGGCAATGGCGCAGCAGGGGCTCCTGCCAGGCAGACTGGGCAGGCTCCTCGTAGCGGTCGTCCTCCTGGGGCTGCAGGGGTGCGGAAAGCAGATAGGGCGCGTCCGCGTCCAGGATGGCCGCATCTCCGGTTATGCGCACATACAGCGCCGTGAGATAGGGCAGAAACAGCTTATCGTCGCTGATGCGGGTGCGCACCCCCTTCTGGGGCGCGTGCCACCAGTGCTGCACATCGCCTTCAGGAAATTGGTGGGCGGCGCAGCGAAGAATATGCGCCCGGGCGAAGGCAGGATCCGTATGCAGTACGGCCAGCAGATCCTGCAATTGATCCCGGAAGCCAAAGGCCCCGCCGGTCTGATACGGCCCGGTACGGGCCAGCAGCCGGGCGGCCAGCGCCTGATAGGGCAGCCAGCGATTAAGCATGGCTTCCAGAGGCGCGTCCGCCGCATAGAGACACAGGGCTGACAGCCGCCGATCCCATTGCCCCCGCACCGCCCGCAGCAGATCGCCGCCGCCCTGTCGCAAAAGCGCGGCAAACTGCGCCCGGGCGGCGTCCGGGCTGTCCGCAATGCCCACGGCCAGCAAAAGCTGCAGCGGCTCATGAGGCTTGAGGGTCAGATCCCGCTGGCACAGCGCCATGCTGCCCTGATCCGGCCCGGAGGGGGAGAGACAGGGCGCTTCCTGCCCCTGCAAGCCAAAGCAGAGAGCCGGGCATAGCACCCGGGCCGCGCCGCCGTCCAGCGCCGCCCAGCCAATGAGCGAATCCCCGGATCGGGCGAAGGCGAAGCCGCCCTCCACCCGGCAGCGGGTGAAGGCGGGCTGCTCGCCCAGGGCAAAGCGCACCAGATAATGCAGCCGCAGTTTTTGCGGCTTTTCGCTGCGCAGCGTCACGATTCGCGCGCCGCAGGCCATGCCCTCCGGGCAGCAAAGGGAAACCTCGGCATACACATCCCCGGCCTTGGTTTGATAGGTGGTCACGCCGGGGGCATGCAGGGCGGTGGGGCGGCAAAGGGGATAGAGCCGTCCGTCCGGGCAGCGCAGATAGATTTCCTCCGCGGCCCGGGGCCGATGCACATCCGGAGCGGGACGGGTGACGCGGCTCAGGCGGCTGTTGTCGCCAAAGGATTGCAGCACGCCGCTTTCGCAGGCCACGGTGCCGAATTGTCCGTTGGCGAGAATATTGTGCCAGGGCGCAGGCGGCAGGGCGTAAACGGCGTAATCCCTGTCCGGTGTGAAGCCGCCAAAGCCGTTATCCAGCCAAAGGGGCGGCGGGGCGACGGGGATGGGCAGGGTCAGCGTCGCGCCGGCGGCGGGAGGTGAAAGACGCAGGGCGGAAAGCTGGGCAGGCAGGGCCATGCCGGAGCGCAGGGTCAGCGCCGCCCGGCTTTCCATGGCTGCCGCTTCTTCTTCGCCGCAGGCCACCACATGTACGCCGCCGCTGGCTCCCCGCAGCTCCCGGTCCGGGCTGGCGGAGAGCAGGGCGTTTACCGTGTCCTGTACCGGCCGGGCATAGCCCCCTTCCTCCTGACAGGCAAAGATCAGATCGATCCATACGCCCTGAGCCCGCATCCAGCTGTGGGCCCGCAGGACATGGCGAATCAGCGGCTTATCGGCTGCATGCAGCCGCACCAGCAGCACAGGCAGCACCCCCGCAATCCCAAACCGCCAGAAGGCGGCGGGCGGCGCGCTGGGCAGGGCGCATTGATGGGGCTGGCCGGAAAAGCTCACGGCCCCCAGCAGCTGCTGATACAGCGCCAGCATCCGTCCGTCCATGTGCAAAAAGCGCAAGGCCATCCGCGCCTGCGTGGCGGATAGGGAAAAGGCGGAGCGGGCGAAAGCCGGGGTGAAGGATAGCGCGGCCAGGGCTTCTTCCGTCTTGCCCACGGCGATGAAGAAATAGAGATGGGCCGTGCCGCCCGCAGGCAGCCGCACCAGGGCCCGCAGGCTCAGGCAGGGGGCGATCACATCCCCCAGGCGGCAGGCGGTTTCATCGCCGCCGGGCTGCAGCTGGGCAGGCTGGTCATAGGAGCCGTCCCGGCCCAGAAACAGCAGCCGGTCGCCCTGACGGCGCAGGGCGGCAATATCCCCCGCCGCCGTATGACAAATCAGGGGCATTTCGTCCTTCTCCTCCCGGGGAAGCCGTCGGGAAAGCAGGCCGCTTGATCCAAAGGGCGCAATCTGCACCGACAGATCCCGGAAGTTGGGATGGGCTTCATCGGCGGCCCGGTCGCCCTGGGCGATTTCCAGAAAAGAGCAGACGGTCGCTTCCCGGGCTTCCTTGCCGGGGTTTTCCAGGGTCAGCGCCGCCACGGCCATGCCTGTCAGCGGCTCCACGCAGCATTGCAGCGCCGCGTTCAGGCCAAATGCCTGCGCCTGAAAGTCCACTTTCCCAGGCGAAAACACGGCCTTTCCCCGCATCGGAATGCGGATGCAGCCGCCGCTTTTTTCATCCTGCAGATAGAATTGCGGGCCGGAGGGCTGATCCGCCTCCGGGAAGAAGCGGGTGATCAGCATGCCCTGATGGCTCAGATAGCCCTGACCGTTGCCCGAGAGCAGCCAGGTGGTGCCCCCGCCGAACAGGGCGTGAGCGTCCACGGGCAATCCCTCCCGGGCGGCCCGGGGAAAGGCGCCGCCGGCATAGCTTTCTTCCCGGGGCGGCGGGAGGAAAATCTGCCGCCGGGGGAGGGGAGAAGGCCGCTCCCAGAGCAAATCGACGCTGGCCTGAGCCCGCGGCGGGGACATAAAATGGCGCACCAGCGAAAAATCCGTCAGCGCATTGCACAGAGCACACAGAATCATCCCCTGATGATGGGCCATGTGGCTCATCACCAGCCCCGGTCCCTTGCCCACCCGCTGGGGCGAAAAATCAGCAGCTTCAAAAAGCCCCTGATCGTCCAGCCATTTCAGGCGGCGCATGTGAGCCAGATTGGCTCCGGCGGCCCGGGGCGTATAGGGCATGGCCAGCATGGACGCATAGGGCGCCACCACGCTGCCCGCCGTCTCACCGGACAGGGCCAGCGCGGGCAGGCCAAAGGCCTTGTATTGATAGTTCAGGTCCGGGTCGAAGGCGTAATAGCCCGATTCGCTGACGCCAAAGGGCCGCTGCCCTGCGGCGCTGATCTGGGCCTTGATGGCATACATGCAGCCCTCGCCCAGCAGCGTGCCCGGAATCAGGGGCAGCAGCAGCCCGGGCATGAGATATTCAAACATCGTGCCGCCCCAGGACAGCAGCGCCGCGCCGCCGCCTGCCCGCACACAGGAACGGCCCAGGCGCTGCCAATGCCGCCGGGGAACCTGTCCTTCCATTACCGCCACAAAGGAAGCCAGCCGGGCTTCGCTGGCCAGCAGATCATAATGGGCGGGGGCCAGGCGCTGCGCGCTTAAATCATAGCCGATGGCAAACAGCCCGGCTTCTTTGTCATACAGCGTGGAGAAATCCATGGCGGTTGCCAGCGCATCCAGCCGGGCGGGCAGGGCGCGATAGGCCTCCGCCATTTCTCCCAGCCGTTCCCGGCAGGCCTGTGCGCAGCAGAGCAGGCAGCCCGCCAGATTGCCTGAATCCACCGTGGATACAAAGGCCGGCGGCAGGGGAGAGAGGGTTTGGGTGTCGTACCAGTTGCAAAGGTGACCGTGCCAGGTTTCCAGACTTTCCAGCGTGGCGAGGGTTTCATCCATGCGGGAGGCCATCTGCGCGGTGGTAATCAGCCCCAGCTCCCGGGCGGCCACGCAGGACAGCAGATACAGGCCGATATTCGTGGGCGAGGTGCGGTGCGCTTCGCCTTTATCCGGATCAAGCTGCACATTATCCGGGGGCAGAAAATGATTTTCCTTTGTCACATGGCGCTCAAAGAACTGCCAGGTGTTCCGTGCCAGCGCCCGGGCATCCTCCCGCTGAACTGGGGTGAGGGCCGGCTCTGTTTTCTCCGGCGCATCCAAAGCCCGGCCCAGCAGCGGCCCCAGCACCCACCATAGCCCTACGAATACTGCCGGCAGAAACCCGCCCGGCAGCAAAGACAGGATGATCATTCCCGTGCCCGCGCCGATCTGGGCCAGCACACAGGGCAGCGGATACCCGCCAGTGCTTTCCGCCTGCGCCGCCGTCACCCAACTCAGCAGCCCCTGATGGCTGACAAGCTGGCGATACAGCGCCCGAATGGCCGCGTCCAGCAGCGTATACGCCTTGGCCGGCAGGAGCAGCAGCCGCAGCCCCATGCCGCAAATAGGCCAGGGAAGCCCCAGCAGGCACAGCAGCGGCAGATCCAGCCCGGCCCCTAACAGCAGCAGTCCCGCCTGCGCCGCAGGCAGCAGGGAGCGGCGCAGATTATCATGGATTTTCAGCCGCGACAACAGAGACAGCCGCCGATCTCCCAGAAAGGGCAGCAGCTGCCAGTCGCCCCGGGTCCAGCGATGCAGGCGTTTCTGCCAGCCGGACAGCCGGGCAGGATGGCCGTCATAAAGCACGATGTCCTCCGCCAGGGCGCTGCCGGCAATTTCACCTTCGATCAGGTCATGACTCAGCAGCCGCCCCGCCGGGACGCGGCCGGCCATTTTATCCAGAAAATAAGCGGGCTGATAAATGCCCTTGCCTACAAACGACCCCTTTCCGAATACATCCTGATACAGATCCTGCGCCGACAGATGATAGGGATCCGCCCCGCCCCGGCCGCCCAGCAGCCGCTGCGCCCGGGTGCGCACCGTGTCCGGGGCCACCGCCATCCGCGGCTGAATCACGCCAATCCGTCCCTTCTGCAGGGGATGCTCCATGGCCCCGATCAGGGCCAGCGCCGCGCCGGCCGGCAGGAAGGTGTCTGCGTCCAGGGTGATCACATAGGCGTACCGCTCCCGCAAAAATTTGAGATCGCAGGAGGCGTAATCAAATGCATCCGGGCATTCCCGGCCTGTCAGCAGCAGATTCAGCGCTTCCAGCGCGCCGCGTTTGCGCTCCCGGCCGGTGAAGCGGCGCTGGCCGCCGTCCCAGCGCCGGGCACGATGCAGATAGAAAAAGCCTCCGCCATACTGGGCGTTCAGCGCATCCACGGCGGCGGACGCGGCGGCAAGAAGCTCCTGATCCTGGGGCTGGGCTTCGGCGGCGCTGTCGGCAAAGTCTCCCAGAAGCATAAATTCCAGATTCTTTTCGGGGCTGGCGCAGCGCAGCACGGAAAGCTGCCGTGCCATATGCAGCGCCTGCTTGCGGGAGACCAGCAGGGTTGGCACCACAATCAGCGTCCGCTGGGCGGGGGAGAGGGCGCGGATGCGCAGCCGTGGAATCAGCCGGGCGGGGAAACGCCGGCGCAGCAGCGCATGCAGGCACCGGCGCGTCAGCTCCGAACCGCAAAGAAGGATGCCGGGAAAGGTATACCAGGGAGCGGCAAACAGCATTCCCAGCGCCAGAAACACGCAGGCGCCAAGACCCAGTGCCAGGGAAAACGCACCCTCCCGATGGCGCGCAAAGAAGCCGGGCTTTCGGCTCAGCAAATAAGCCCCGATGGCTTCGGGCTGTTCGATCAGATAGAAGCCGCATTGAGCGCGGGGGCCCTCGCCCCCTTCTCGCAGGGCCATGGCCGCCCGGGCTACAGCGCTTTCGCCCACATGCAGCCGCCGGGCCAGCAGGCAGACCCGGGCAATATAGAAATTCCGGCTTTCCGCATCCATGCGCCGGTAGGTTTCCTCCTGCCGCAGCACGGCGCTGATGGGGCTGAGCCGCTCGATGATCCGGTCAAAGGGCAGACGCTCCAAAGCATGAAGGGCGGCGATCACGCTGCCTGCCTCCTGCCCCAGCCGGCTCTGCTCGGCCTGATGCCGGGCCATGGCTTCCCGGGCTGCCACGCCGCCTTTTTGCAGCAGCCCATCCAGCTGCTGCATGGCTTCGGCATTTTCCGCCGCGGACAGCCGGACGATGATCTGGGCCTGCAGCGCGGGGTTTTCCGGCAGTCCGGGGGCTTTTCCCCGGCCCAGCCGGGCTGTAAAGCGTTCCGCCTGCCGCCGCCGCTCCGCTTCCTCCATGCAGGCGTGCAGCACGGGCCCGAGACGATCCAGCAAGGCGCAGGCCAGCGCGTCCCGCAGCATGCACAGCTCCTGCTGGGCAGGCTCCCCATCCGCGAAGAAAGCGCGGCTGATCCGCAAAATGGCCGCGGCGGACACCTGATCGCTGCCCTCCCGGCAGATTTCCTGCGCCAACCGCGCCACGCGCGGCTGGCCGCCGCTGCCGGGCAGACGGGGCGCGTTTTTCAGCGCCTCCCGCAGCCGCAGGGCTTCCTGCAGCAGAAACCGGGCGTGATCCTCTATCCACATCCCGGCGGGAGAAAGCTCCTCCCGGGGCACCCTGCGGCAGGCGGCATGGGCCCGGCGGATACGGGCACTGATCCTTGCAGGGGGAAGAAGCGCAATCAGGGAAAAGGGGGAAGAAGCGTGATCCATGGAAGGCCTCCATTCATGACAATCAAAGGATGTCTGTTTGGATAGTTTGCGCACAGATGCCAAATAAAAAACTGGAAATTTTCCTGCGCTCATGCTATAATGAAACCAGAACAGAGGCCCTTGGCCCGTTGAAAGAGAGGGATGCGCAATGTGGTATCATCCTCCCGATGCGGCCGCACGGGAACAATTTCATCAGGGCTTATCCGATTGCGCCTATGCATTTTTAGGGGCGCATCCCGTGTGGCAAAATGAAAAGCTGAATTGGCATTTCGCCGTTTGGGCGCCCAATGCCCGCCAGGTCTGCGTGACGGGGGAATTTTGCCAATGGGAGCGGCAGGCCTATCCCATGGCGAAGCAGTATGACGGCATTTGGGAGCTGCGGCTGCCCGACGCGCTGTTTACCATCACGGATGAAAACCGGGCGCAGTTTTCCTATCCCGGCGCGGCGGAAAAGCTGCGAACGTATAAGTATGCAATTTGCGGCGCGGACGGGGAATGGCATCTGAAGGCCGATCCCTACGGCTTTGAAAGCGAGCTGCGGCCCCATAATGCCTCCTGTCTGTGCGCCCGGACGGAATACGCCTGGGGTGATGGAGCCTGGATGGGCCGGCGGGCCCAATGGAATCCTTATCGCAGCCCGGTGAATATTTATGAAATGCATTTGGGCACCTGGCGGCGGGGCGAAGGGGGCGCGCTGCTCTCCTATTCCGAAATTGCGGCCCAGCTGATTCCCTATCTTCGGAAAATGGGATACACCCATGTGGAGTTTTTGCCGGTGATGGAGCATCCGCTGGACGGCTCCTGGGGCTATCAGGTGACGGGCTATTACGCTCCCACCGCAAGGTACGGTACGCCGGATCAATTCCGCTTTCTGGTGGATCGGCTGCATCAGGCGGGCTTCGGCGTGATTCTGGACTGGGTGCCCGCCCATTTCCCCCGGGATGAGATCGGCCTGCGCCGGTTTGACGGCACGCCCTGCTATGAGCATGCGGATCCAAGGCGGGGCGAGATGCCTCAATGGGGCACGATGCTCTTCGATTACGGCAGGGGCGAGGCGTGCAGCTTCCTGCTGTCCAACGCGCTGTATTGGCTGCGGGAGTTTCATGCCGACGGGCTGCGGTGCGATGCGGTGAGCTGCATGCTGTATCATGATTTCTGCCGGGAAGGGGACAATTGGCTGCCCAATAAGGACGGCGGGCGAGAGAACTATGAGGCCATCGCCTTTATCCGCCGGCTGAACGAAACGGCGTATCGGGAATGTCCGGGCGTGATGATGATCGCGGAGGAATCCACCGCGTTTCCCGGCGTTACCCGGCCCACCTGCTTTGGCGGCCTGGGCTTTGGGTTCAAATGGAATATGGGCTGGATGAACGATATGCTGGCCTATATCAAGCTGGATCCGGTGTATCGCAAGTATCATCATGATAAGCTCACCTTCTCCCTATGCTATGCCTTTCATGAAAACTACGTGCTGCCCTTCTCCCATGACGAGGTGGTGCACGGCAAGCATTCCATGCTGGATAAGCAGCCGGGAGATATCTGGCGCAAGTTTGCGGGGCTGCGGGCGCTGTATGGCTACACCATGGCCCATCCCGGGAAAAAGCTGCTGTTTATGGGCGGAGAGTTCGGCCAGTTTATTGAATGGAAGGACGACGACCAGCTGGACTGGTTCCTGCTGCTGTATGAGAAGCATCCGGAAATGCAGCAATATGTCCGGCAGCTCAACCGGCTCTATCGCAAGCTGCCTGCTCTCCATCGCATTGACGACAGCTGGGATGGGTTCACCTGGCTGCGGGTGAACGACTGCGATCACAGCGCCGTGGCGTTTATGCGCCGGGCCGGGCGATGCGATCCGGTGGTCTGCGTGACCAACTTCACCCCGGAGCATCACGGCCAATACCGCATCGGCCTGCCCTTCCAGTGTACCCTGATAGAGCTGCTCAATTCCGATCGGGCGGAATTTGCCGGCAGCAATCAATACAACGCCGGGCCCATTGCCGCCCAGAAGGTTCCCCTGGAGGAGCATCCATGGTCGGCGGAGATTTGTCTGCCGCCTCTGGCAACGGTGTATTTTCTGGCTAAAAAAGGAAAAGATGCAGATAATGGGAAATATTTATCCAATTAGAGGATTTTTGGCGGCCGCACCGAATTGAATTATATAAGAAATAAAAGCGCAGAAGAGCCGTCCGCCGGGACGGCAAGCTGCTGATGAAGGGGGATTTTTTATGCTTCGGAAAAAGCGCTGCGTGGCGATGCTGCTGGCGGGCGGCCAGGGCAGCCGGCTGGGCATCCTGACGCGGCATATGGCCAAGCCTGCCGTTCCCTTTGGGGGAAAATACCGGATTATTGACTTTCCCTTGTCCAATTGCTCCAATTCGGGCATTGATGTGGTGGGTGTGCTCACCCAGTATCAGCCCATGGAGCTGAACGCCTATATCGCCAGCGGCGCACCCTGGGATTTGGATCTGGTCAACGGCGGCGTGTTCGTGCTGCCGCCCTATCAGGCGGGCAAAAGCGGAGAATGGTATAAGGGCACGGCCAACGCCATTTATCAGAATCTGTCCTTTATCGCCCAGTATAACCCCGATTATGTGCTGATTCTGTCCGGCGACCATATTTATAAAATGGATTATGCCGCCATGATCGCTTTCCATGAGGCGCACAACGCCGATGTGACCATTGCGGTGCGGCAGGTGCCCTGGGAGGAAGCCAGCCGCTTTGGCATCATGAATACCGACGAAAACGACAATATCACCGAGTTTGAGGAAAAGCCGGCGCATCCCAAGTCCAATAACGCATCCATGGGCGTGTATGTGTTCAGCTGGGAAAAGCTGCGGGATTATCTGGTTTCCGACGATCGGGACCCCGTCTCAGCCAACGACTTTGGCAAGAATATCATCCCCACCATGCTGGCGCACGGGGAAAAGATGGTGGCCTATTCCTTCAACGGCTATTGGAAGGACGTGGGCACCATCGAGAGCCTGTGGGAAGCCAATATGGATCTGCTGGCCGACCAGCCGGAGATCGACCTGCATGATAAAAAGTTCCGGGTCTATGCACGGAATCTGGGCCTGCAGCCCCAGTATATCGCCGATGGCGCGCAGATTCATAACTGCCTGATTACCGAGGGCTGCCAGATCCTGGGCCGGATTACCCATTCCATTCTGTCCTCCGGGGCGGTGGTGGAAGCGGGTGCGCAGGTGATCGACAGCGTAATCATGCCAGGCGCGCGGGTGGAGCCGGGGGCCGTGGTACGCCGGGCCATCGTGGCGGAAAATGCCCGGGTGGGCCGGGGCGCGCAGGTGGGCGAGGAAACCGGGCTGATCGCCGTGGTGGGCCAGGGCGCGGTGGTGCCCGATGGCGCGGCGGTTAAGGCGGGCGAGCAGTTTGGCGAAGGCTGAGAGGGGAGAGCAAATATGACCAACATGATGGGCTTGATTTATACCGGCGAGCGGGATGCGGAGCTGCGGGAGCTGACCGCCACCCGCGCCGTGGCTGCGGTGCCCTTCTGCGGGCGCTATCGGCTGATTGACTTTCCGCTTTCCGCCATGGTGGGCAGCGGCATCCGCAATGTGGGCGTGATCATGCAGCGCAATTATCACAGCCTGATGGATCATCTGGGCTCAGGCAGAGAATGGGATCTGCATGGCAAGCGTTCCGGCCTGGTGATTCTGCCGCCGTTTATGACCCGGGATAACGTGGGCGTGTATTCCGGCTTTCTGGATGCGGTGCGCTCCAATCTGCATTATCTGCGCCGAAGCAAGGAGCGGTATGTGGTGGTGACGGACACCCATATGCTTTACACCGCCCGGTATGACGACATGGTGAAGGCCCATGAGGCCTCCGGCGCGGATTTCACCCTCCTGTATACCCGGGAGCCCGGCGTGCGCCGCAATGGAGCAGGGCGGTATCTGCAGGTGGAGGACGGCCGGGTGACGGAAATGGAGATTGATCCCACCATTCCGCATCTGCCCTATACCTATATGGAATGCTTCTGCGTGCGGCGGGAGCTGCTGATCGATCTGGTGGATCGGACGGTGAGCCGGGGTCAGTATCATATGACCCGGGATCTGCTGCTGTCGGGCATCCATGATGGGTCGCTGAAGGTGCATGCCTATGAGCATCCCGGCGCGGTTTGGAATATCGATTCAGTGCAGGCGTATTTTGACAGCTCCATGGATATGCTCAATCCCACCATCCGGGCGGATCTGTTCCCCGAGGAGCGGCCGGTGCTTACCAAGTTGCGGGATGAAATGCCCTCCCGGTATCTGGAGGGCGCGCAGGTGGGCAATTCGCTGATTGCCGACGGCTGCGTGATCGAAGGCACGGTGGAAAACAGCATCCTGTTCCGGGGCGTGAAGGTGGAAAAAGGCGCGGTGGTGCGGGACAGCATCATCATGCAGGACGGCCTGGTGCAGTCCGGTGCGCAGCTGCAGCATTGCATCCTGGATAAGCAGGCCACCATCCGGAAGGGCACCCGCCTGCTGGGCCCCCGTGGTTATCCCATTGTGATTGCGAAAAACCTGACGGTGTGAACAGGCGGCCGCAAGCCGGTTGGCGCTTGCGGCTGCCTTTGTTTAATAAAACAACGAGGAGAAAAAGCATGAAGATTTTGTTTGCGGCCTCTGAATGTGTTCCTTTCTGCAAAACGGGCGGGCTGGCGGATGTAGTCGGCGCGCTGGCGCCGGTGCTGGCGGCCAAGGGGCATGACGTGCGGGTGATCCTGCCGCTATACAGCGCCATTTCGCATGATTACGTGGAAAAGCTGCGCCATATGGTGGATTTTGAGGTGGAGCTGGGCTGGCGCAGGCAGTATTGCGGCATTGAAACGCTGGAAATGAACGGCGTCACCTTCTATTTCGTGGATAACAAGTATTATTTCGGCCGCAGCTATATTTATGGCCTGGGCGGGGATGAGCATGAGCGGTTCGGCTTCTTCTGCCGGGCGGCGCTTAACGCCCTGCCGCTGCTGTCCTTCCAGCCGGATATTATCCATGCCCACGACTGGCAGACCGGCATGATTCCGGCGCTGCTGCGCATCCAGTATCAGCATCTGCCCTTCTTCGCCCCCATTCATACGGTGTTTACCATCCATAACCTGCAATATCAGGGCATTTTCGGCATTCCCCAGGTGCAGGATATTCTGGGCCTGGGCGACAGCTTGTTCACTAACGACAAGCTGGAATGCTTCGGCTGCGCCAATTTCATGAAGGCCGGGCTGGTGTATGCCGATGAAATCACCACTGTCAGCCCCTCCTATGCCGAGGAAATCCAGACGGCGTATTATGGCGAGAAGATGGACGGCCTGCTTCGCGCCCGGCGCGCCCAGCTGTCCGGCGTGCTCAACGGCATTGATGTGAACGAATATAATCCGGCCACGGATCCCCTGATTCCCGCCCACTATACCCCGGAGGACACAGCCGGCAAGGCGATCTGCAAACGGGCTTTGCAGGAGGAGCTGGGGCTGGAGGTGCGCCCCGAGGCGGCGGTGGTGGCGATTATCAGCCGTCTGAGCAATCAGAAGGGGCTGGATCTGGTGGATCGGGTGATTGGCGAGATCATGCAGGAGGATGTGCAGCTGGTGGTGCTGGGCATGGGCGATGCGAAATATGTGAACCTATTCAGCTGGGCCGAGCAGCATTATCCCGGTCGGGTGGCCGCCCGGTTCCGCATGGACGGCGCGCTGGCCCACCGGATTTATGCCGGCGCAGATCTGTTCCTGATGCCCTCCCAGTTTGAGCCCTGCGGCCTGAGCCAGATGATCGCCCTGCGGTATGGCACCATCCCGGTGGTGCGGGAAACCGGCGGGCTGCGGGACACGGTGCTGTCCTACAACGAAGCCAATGGCGCGGGCAATGGCTTCACCTTCTTTAACTATAATGCCCACGACATGCTCTTTACCCTGCGCCGGGCGCTGCATTTCTTCCAGAACAATCGGCCTGTTTGGCAGCTGCTGCAGCATCGGGCCATGACCGGCGATTATTCCTGGGCGCATTCGGCAGAAACCTATCTGGCCCTGTATCAGGACATGATGGATAATTGTCATCACGCCCTGGCCCAGGAGCCCGTGCCTGAGACGCCCCCGATCGCAGTAAAAAAGCCCCGCACCCGGAAGCCGAAGGCGGAGAAGCAGTGAATCGCAGAGAAAGATGGTGACGGAGGGGAAATGTTCTCAGGAAAGACGCCATGCGGCTTATGCTTTCCTTGCACGCCACATTTGGCGATATTTCCAGGCTGAGACCGCGAAATGCGTCTAAAGCCGCGTTTCAAAATAGAATGCTTCCTTCGCCCCTCTCCAGAAAAGCTGTAGAGATGGCGGATGTGTTTATCGGTAATGTGCCTCAGAGGATGGTAACAGAATTTTTCCTTTTACCATTCTGAGGCACATTGCTGATTAAAAGTGTATGGATTTAGTATTTGTCAGGAATGCTTTGTTGATGATATCCATTATATTGCTGTTGACAATGGGGCTGGGAAAGTAATACAAGTTGCAGATTGGGATGCTCACGCAATGACAGGATTCTTTCAATCAGGTCTTGCGCCGGGGCGGAAATCCGCGTATACTGAAGGGGAAAACAGGAGAAAGGATGCGAAGAACAATGGATGTGACCGAGCGGTTTATGGCATATATTGCGCTGGATACCACCAGCGATGAAAATTCCCCCTCTTGCCCCTCCACGGAGCGGCAATGGACCCTGGCCCGGCTGCTGGAAAAGGAAATGCAGGCCCTGGGCATTCAGGATGTGCGCGTGGATGAAAACGGCTATGTGTATGGCCAGATTCCCGCCAACGTGGCAAACGCCCCGGCCATCGGCCTGATCGCCCATATGGACACGGTGGACGCCGTGCCCGGATCGCCCATGCATGCCCGGCGGGTGCGCTATGAAGGCGGCGCGCTGCTGCTCAATCCCGAAAAGGGCATCCGCATGACCCCGGAAGAAAAGCACGTGGGCAAGGAGCTGATCGTCACCGACGGCACCACCCTGCTGGGTGCGGATGATAAGGCGGGCATCGCTGAAATCCTCACCTTCTGCGAATATGTGCTTGCCCATCCCGAAGAAAAGCACGGCAAGATCTGCATCGGCTTCACCCCGGATGAGGAAATCGGCCGGGGCGCGGATCGGTTCGATGTGGCGGGCTTTGACGCGGATTTTGCTTATACGGTGGACGGCGGCTGCGTGGACGAGATAGAATATGAAAATTTCAACGCTGCGGCGGCGAAAATTCTGGTGCATGGCTATTCCATCCATCCCGGCTCCGCCAAAAACAAAATGCGCAATGCCGCCCGGCTGGCCATGGCGTTTAACGCGATGCTTCCCGCCAACGAAATCCCCGAATGCACCGAGGGCTATGAGGGCTTTTATCATCTCTGCGCCATCCGGGGAGAAGAGCAGGAGGCCGAGCTGACTTATATCATCCGGGATCATGACCGGCAGAAGTTCGAGCAGAAAAAGGATCGGATGCGCAAAATTGCCGCATATCTGAACGACCAGTACGGCGAAAATACCTTTGAGCTGCATCTGAAGGACAGCTATTATAACATGCGTGAGAAGGTGGAGGAGCATCCCGAGGTGATCGCGCGGGCGCTGGACGCCCTGCGCGCCGCGGGGATGACGCCCCGGTGCGTGCCCATTCGCGGCGGCACGGACGGCGCCCGGCTGTCGTTTATGGGACTGGTCTGCCCCAATCTGGGTACCGGCGGATACAACGGCCACGGCGTGTATGAATATGCATGCGTGGAAGAAATGGAGACGCTGGTGGAAGCGCTGAAAAAGCTGATTCTGATGCCCTAAAAGGAGCGCGCATGGCAAGCAACGAAAAGCCTTTGCAGGCGGCGGCGGTGCAGGATCTGAGCGGCTTTGGCCGCTGCTCCCTCACCGTGGCGCTGCCCGTTCTTTCGGCCATGGGCGTGCAGCTCAGCTGCGTCCCCACAGCCATTTTGTCCACCCATACCGGCGGTTTTCAGGGCTACACGTTCCGGGACCTCACCGACGATCTGCGCCCCTTCCTTCGCCATTGGCAGCAGGAGGGCTTCCGATTTGACGCGCTGTATACGGGCTATCTGGGCAGCCCGGAGCAGATCGGCATGGTGGAGGAATTTTTTCGCGCCTTCCGCAGCCCGGACACGCTGGTGCTGGTGGATCCGGTGATGGGGGATCATGGCCGGCTATACAGCCGGTTTACCCCGGAAATGGTGGCCGGGATTGGACGGCTGTGTGCCGGAGCGGACGTGATCGTGCCCAATCTGACGGAAGCGGCGCTGCTCACTGGCATGCCCTACCAGGCGGATCATCACAGCACGGATTATCTTCAGACGCTTTGCGAAAAGCTGCGGGCGCTGGGGGCGAAGCAGGTGGTGGTCACAGGCGCGGCCCCGCGGCCCGGATGCATGGGGGCGGCGTGTCTGGCGGACGGGCAGTTTTCCGTCTATGCCCCCCGGCGAGTGGACGCGCAATACGATGGCACCGGCGATCTGTTCGCTTCGGTGCTTCTGGGGGCGCTGATGCACGGACGCCCTCTTTCGGCTGCGGTGCAATTGGCTGCGGATTTTACCCGGGATTGTGTGGCCCGCAGCGTTCACAACGGCACCAATCCCCATTTCGGCGTGGATTTTGAACCGGCGCTGTGGAAGCTGGGACAGGAAATTATGACAGACAATAAAGAATAACTATTCGCAAAAAGCCAAAAAACAATGCACCCGTCGGATTCGCGGGTGCATTGCTGCGTTTAAGAGATTATTATATCGCTGCGTTCAAGCGTTATTTCTTCAGCGCCACAGCCACCTGCGCGCCCAGACGCACGTTATTGAGCACCAGCTGGATGTTGGAGGCCAGGGACTCGCCGCCGGTGAGTTCGCTGACCCGGGCCAGCAGGAACGGCGTGGTTTCCTTGCCTTTCACGCCCTGTGCTTTGGATTCGGCAATGGCCTGATCGATGGCGGCGTTAATTTCTTCCAGCGGCATGGCGTACTGCTCGGGGATCGGATTGGTCACCAGCAGACCACCGGGATAGGCCATGGCCCGCTGCGCCTGAATGAAGCGGGCGATTTCTTCGGGGGAGTCCACCCGGTAGTCCACGGAGAAGCCGCTCTGGCGGGTATAGAAGGCGGGCAGTTCCTTGGTGCCATAGCCCAGCACGGGCACGCCCTTGGTTTCCAGGTATTCCAGCGTCAGGCCCAGATCCAGAATGGCCTTGGCCCCGGCGCAGACCACTGCCACGGGCGTATGGGCCAGCTCTTCCAGGTCGGCGGAAATATCCATGGTGGTTTCCGCGCCGCGATGCACGCCGCCGATGCCGCCGGTGGCAAACACGGGGATGCCCGCCATCGCCGCGATAATCATGGTAGCAGCCACAGTGGTGGCGCCATCCTTCTTCTCGGCCACCAGCGCGGGCAGGTCGCGGCGGGAGGCCTTGGTCACCTTATGCCCTTCGCGGCCCAGGTAATCGATTTCTTCCTCGGTCAGCCCGGCGCACAGCCGGCCGCCGATCACGGCGACAGTGGCAGGCTCAGCACCGTTTTCCCGGGCGACCGCTTCGCACCGCAGCGCCGTTTCCACGTTCTGGGGATAGGGCATGCCGTGGGAGATAATCGTGCTCTCCAGCGCAATCACCGGCTTGCCGGCCTTCAGCGCCGCTTCCACCTTTGGGGACAGCTTAATCAGTTCGTTCATGGTTGTTTTCTCCTTCCATATATAAAAATTTGGGGATGGCTAAGAAAATGGAGCGAGGGTTGGAGCCTTTGGGGATTATTCCCCCTCCTTGCATCACACAGAAAGTCATCGATTTCCTAAACTCAAACTCCATTGTGAACCGGGTCCAGGGAGGAATTTCCTGGCGGGTGTGGGGCAGCGCTCCACATCGTTTCCTCCTTGCATCACACAGAAAGCCGTC
The DNA here is from genome assembly GCA_934630705.1 of uncultured Clostridia bacterium. Lineage (GTDB taxonomy): Bacteria > Bacillota > Clostridia > Christensenellales > Aristaeellaceae > RUG563. The sequence continues at coordinate 63,850 of CAKTWP010000005.1, forward strand.
GATTTCCTAAGCCCAAGCTCCATTGTGAATTGGGTCCAGGGAGGAACTTCCTGGTGGGGTGTGGGGCGCATAGCCCCACATCGTTCCCTCCTTGCATCACACAGAAAAGCGTTGATTTCCTAAGCCCAAGCTCCATTGTGAATTGGGTCCAGGGAGGAACTCCCTGGTGGGGGCGTGGGGCGCATAGCCCCACACAATTCTTTCCCGCTCGGGGTCACTCAAACAACTGCGCGTCCACGGCGCCCAGACGGTTGATGGTGAGAATGGCATAGCGCCCGTCCTGAGCTGCACCGGGATTCAGCAACAGAATCCCATTGCGCCATTCGCAGCGGGGCACGTGGGTGTGGCCGTAAAGCGCTGCCTGCGCTCGATCCTTAATGGCCTGCCCCAGCAGAGAATCCAGCCCCAGACGCACCTGATATGAGTGGCCGTGGGTAATCAGAATCCGCGCGCCGGACAGCATGAGCAAGTCCTCCGTGTCGCTGTGCATCCAGTCGCAGTTTCCGGCCACCTGATAAACTGCCGGCAAATGCGCCCGGTATTCGTCCAGATCGTGATACCCATCGCCCAGATGAATCACAGCGTCCAGCGGCCCGCCAGCCTCCATGGCCATCAGCAGCCCGCCCAGCCGTCCCACTGCGCCGTGGGAATCACTTACCACGCCGATCCGCATTTACAGCTCCTCCAGATAGGGCAGCATCGCCCGCAGCGCCAGTGCCCGATGGCTGATGCGGTTCTTTTCCGCCGCGCCCATTTCCGCAAAGGTTTCGCCGCCCAGATATTCAAAGTACGGATCATAGCCAAATCCGCCCTCGCCCCGGGGCGCAAACGTGATTACGCCGGGGCACGCACCCTGAACCGTCTTGACCTCGCCGTTGGGCAGCGCCAGCGCCATGGCGCAGACGAACTGCGCCGTCCGCTCCTGCGCGGGTACGTCCCGCAGGTTCTCCATCAGCAGCGCGTTATTGGCTGCGTCATTGCCATGCTCTCCGGCATAGCGGGCGGAATGCACGCCCGGCGCGCCGCCCAGCGCGTCCACGGCCAAGCCGCTGTCATCGCCCAAAGCGCAATAGCCGGTGGCCCGGGCTACCGCCAGCGCCTTGATTCGGGCGTTTTCCTCGAACGTGGCGCCGTTTTCGTCAATATCGCCGGTGAATCCCGCCTCGGCCATGGAGATCACCCGAACGCGGCCATCCAGCATATCGGAGATTTCCCGGATTTTATGGGCGTTATTGCTGGCAATCACCACCGTGCGCTGGGGCGCGATCACGCTGGCCGCATCGCCCAGGGCCTGACGCTGGCAGGCGTGCAGCTCACGGATGCCCTTTTCGCCCAGGGCCAGCAGCTGGCTAAGCTCGGCGCGGGTGAAGGCGCGGCCTTCGCCGGTGCCCTGAAGCTCGATAAACGCGCCCTGTTCGTCCATGACGAAGTTCATATCGGTCTGTGCGGTGCTGTCCTCCACGTAGCACAGATCCAGGCAGGGGGTATCATCCACCACCCCGGCGCTGACCGCGGCGATCTGATGCACCACGGGGGATTCCTTGATCTTGCCCTGACGGATCAGCTTATCCACGGCGCAGCACAGGGCCACGAACCCGCCAGTGATGGACGCGGTACGGGTGCCGCCATCGGCCTCGAGCACATCGCAGTCAATGGTGATAGTGCGTTCGCCAAGAAAACGGCGATCCACGGCCTGGCGCAGGGCGCGGCCGATCAGGCGGCTGATTTCCACGCTGCGGCCGTCCTTTTTGATGCCGTCCCGGGCCTTTCGCCGGCCGGTGGATGCGGGGAGCATGGCGTATTCCGCCGTGACCCAGCCCAGCCCCTGCCCCCGCAGGAAGGGCGGAACGCCCTCATCCACAGACGCGGTGCAGATCACCCGGGTGCCGCCGCAGCGGATCAGGCAGCTGCCGTCCGCCGTGCGCACAAACCCGGTCTCCATTTCGCAGGGGCGCAGCGCATCGGGCTGGCGATTATCCTGTCTATTCATATGCTTTCTTCCTCCTTAAGAGCGGGAGGGGGGAACGATGTGGGGCTATGTGCCCCACACCCCCACCAGGGAGTTCCTCCCTGGACCCGGTTCACAACTTTGCTTGGATTTAGGAAATCAGCGGGTTTCTGTGTGGGACGGGGGGACGATGTGGGGCTATGTGCCCCACACCCCCACCAGGGAGTTCCTCCCTGGACCCGGTACTCAACTTTGCTTGGATTTAGGAAATCAGCGGGTTTCTGTGTGGGACGGGGGAACGATGTGGGGCTATGCGCCCCACACCCCCACCAGGGAGTTCCTCCCTGGACCCGGTTCACAACTTTACTGGATTTAAGAAATCGGCGTTTTTCTGTGTGGAGCAGCAAGAATGGATGTGTTGCATCGTCCCGCGGCAGCGCCTGAGCGTTCGCTCAGGCCCCGGTCAACTTGTTGACCGGGGGTTTTCGGCATGTCGAGCCCCGGGGAGAATGCATTCTCCCCGGGATCGATCATCCGAAAACCGCTTCCTGCCGCGGGGAACATGGCCGTAACCCAATGTTTCACGCGGAAACGCTTTGTATAACCCTGCCAACCCTCATCGCGGGATGGGGGTGCAGGGGAATCATTCCCCTGCCCGCCGGGGGCCTCCGGTGAAACGCCTGAGGATGAATCCCCCAAGTTATCCCCCAGCGCCAACCACCAGCTTTGTCACGGCTCCGGAGACTGGTGATAGCGCGGCCCCAGCGCGGCATAGCGGCGGGTGATCCACTTGCAGATGCCGTCCAGACCGGGATAGATCATGCGCTCGGAGATGTTGATATAATCCAGCTTATCGCGGATTTCCAGCTTTACGGCGGCCGGGATGATAATGCGCCGGAAAAAGGGCGCGGTGCCGGGCAGCGCGTCCAGGGTGACGGCGGGATCGCTGCATACGGAAAAGAGCGCGTATTGATTGGCGATTCGGTTCACAGCGGAGGCGGGCTCGAAAAAGAGCGCGAAGGGCTCGGGCGATACGGCCCGGAGCGCATCAAAGCTGTCGCCCATCCGATCCAGCATTTCCATGGTGAAGATGTTCCCGCGCTCGGCCTGCAGCATATGCTTGAGGGGCGGGGGCAGCTGTTGGTTCATCCGGTCAATCTGCACGCACCAGATGATCCCGTCCCGGTCATAGGTTTCCTGATCCTCTGTGGCAAAATGCGCGGCCACCAGCGGCGAATACGTCCAGTCCAAAAGCCGCGTGGGCAGGCCGAATTGCTGGGCCATGGCCAGCATTTGCCAGAAGGAGGAAACATGCTGCAAATCCGCATATCCATACTTGCGGAAGGAGCGCAGCATCTGCCGCTCCAGAGACATGTCATGGGCGCAGACCCGGTTCAGCGAGGGCACCAGCCCCCAGCGTGCGTCCGCCATGCCCCGGTAAACCCGGTTGTCCCGGTAGCGGAGAATGTCCGCGTCCCAGACCCCATCGAAAATGGCGTGCTGCAATTCATCCCAGTTGTGAATGACGATTTCCTGCATGATCGAGCCATCCTTTGTTGACGCAATGTGCTATAATAAAACGGAAAAATCAAACGGAGGATTCAGCCATGAACCGGAATTACCAGCGGGAGATGGAAGCGGAGATTGCGGCATTGGGCGGCTGCCGGCCCCGCCTGCTGCTGCATAGCTGCTGCGGACCCTGCTCCAGCGCCGTGATTGAGCGGCTCTGCCAGCATTTCCAGGTGACGGTGTATTACTATAACCCCAATATCGAGCCCGAAGCGGAATACCGCCATCGCCTGAGCGAGCAGGAACGGCTGCTGACGCTGCTGCCCGGCGGCGCGGCGCTGCTGACCTGCGAATACGACCATGCCGCATTTGCCGCCTTCGCGGAAAAGCTGGCCGAAGAGCCCGAGGGCGGCAGGCGCTGCCTGCAATGCTTTGCCCTGCGGCTGGGGGAGACCGCCCGCGTGGCCGCCACACAGGGCTATCCGTATTTTACCACAACTTTGTCCGTAAGTCCCCATAAAAATGCGGAAATCCTCAATCAAATCGGCCAGGCGGCCGGGGAAAAATACGGCGTGAAATACCTGATGGCTGATTTTAAGAAGAAAAACGGCTATCTGCGGTCGCTGCAGCTGTCCAAGGAATACGGGCTGTATCGCCAGGATTACTGCGGCTGCCTGTACAGCAAGCGGGACGCTACGCCTGCGGCGGAGCCGCCGCAGCCATCACGCTCTCCAGCGCCTGACTGCCAAGGCTGATTTCCCCGGTGCGCAGCACGGTTTCCGCGCCATTTTCCGAAACAATCAGCCCCCCGTCCTCCGCCACGCCCAAAACGCTGGCGCAGTGGGTCTGCTCGCCCTGCTGATAGCTGATTTCTCGGCCGATCAGGGGCATACGCCGGCGATATTCTTCCAGTATCCGGGGATCCGACAGATTCGCCGTTCCCGCCAGCATCCGCCGGGCAATGGCCGCGGCCAGCTGCCCCCGGGTAATCTCCCGGTTCAGTGCGCCTGCGATGGCCGCTTCCGGCGGGAAGCCCTCCGGCGGCGTGCGCATGTTGACCCCGATACCCACCGCCACCTGATCGTCTACCGCTTCGGCCAGAATGCCGCAGACCTTTTTCCCGTCCACGAAAATGTCGTTTACCCATTTAATCCGGGGGCGCAGATCGGTCAGCTCCTCCATGGCCTGACACACCGCCACGGCGGCCAGCAGCGTCAGCCGGGGAGCGTCGGCAAAGGCGGCGGGGCGGAGCAGCAGCGTCATGTAAAGGCCGGTGCCTTCCGGGGAATGAAACTGGCGGCCCAGCCGGCCCCGCCCGGCGGTCTGATGCCCGGCAATGAGCAGATAGGGCGCGGCGATGCTTCCCGCCCGGGCGGCTTCCTTCACCCGCAGGTTGGTGGAATCTGTTTCAGGCAGCACCTGAAAGGGCAGCGTCCCCCCAAGCTGAGAACGCAGACATGGCGCAGCCAGGGACAGCCGATCCAGCGCCTGGAGCAGCGCGGATGCGCAGGCCATGTATGCTTCCAACCCCTGACCAAAGGGATCGGGAATCTCCGGGAAAAGGGGCTGCAGCTTCCCGGCTGCCTGTGGATACCGGCTGCAAATCGCATCGGCATGGGCGGCGGTCATGGGACAGATCAGATCGGCGGCGGATACCAGCGCGGCGGTGAGGGGCTGAGCCCGATGGCAGCGCAGATCGCAGCCGTGGGCCTGGGCGGCCTGCTGCGCCTCCGGGGTGGCGGGCGCACCGGGCTGGGCATATAGCCCTGCCGAGACGGCGTCCATTCCCAGCTTTTGCGCAAGGGCCTGGGCCAGAGGGCTGCGGCAGGTGTTGCCGGTGCAGACGAACAGAATCATGGGCCCCTCCTTTCCGCGCGGATGACGCGGCGATGATGCGTTTTCATTATACCACGCATGGGGCCCAGGGGGCAAGCCTTGCGCAAAAGGGGCCATGCCCTCAGGCCCGAAGCAAGCAAATAGCCCCCGCCATCCGATGGGATAACGGGGGCTTTGAAAATCGTTACAGCACTTTTTCCAGCTGTTCAACCAGCGGCAGCAGCTCCTCAGGCGCATGAATGCGATAGGTGGCATGCTCCAGCGGGCCGGCCTCGTCATAGGGCCGCAGCGTGGACCAATCGATCAGTACGGAACGGATGCCAAAACGGTTCGCACCCAGAATGTCCCGCTTCACACTGTTGCCGATCATGATGACGCGTCCTTTATCCTGCTCTGACAAATGCAGCGCGTCCATGGCCGCACGGAACATTTTTTCGCTGGGCTTTCCTTCGCCCACTGCTTCGGAAATGATTCTCGCGGCGAAAATGTGCGCCAATCCGTTCTGCGCCATGGTGTTGGAGAAGGACTGCACCGTTCCATCCGCCACCATCACGATGGGATAGCCGCGACGGAATAATTCCAGATAGGTTTCCCGCGCGCCGGGAATGCAGGAGGCCTGAACCACGGTATGGGTCTGGTCGCGCACCTCGGTGCGTTCGTCAATGATCGTATCGCCGATATCGGTGAAAATAATCAGCTTTTTTGTTGCAGAGGGCATGGATACCTCTTTTCTCCGCCGTCCGTTTTGAGGGCCCGGCGGCTATATTGCGGGATCGGCTTTATTCGTTGGTTTTTTCCGCGTCCAGATGGAATTGCATATGCATGGTTTCAGGCTTTTCCACCTCGGCCAGATAGCACACGCGGATGACGCTGTCGCTCCGCTTTTCCACCACCGGCGCAGGCGCATCGGCCCGGAGATGAATGGTCAGCCCCGGCAGCGTCCATTGATCAGCCTCGATCTGCGCGCTGGCTGCATGGGGACATTCGATCTCAAAGAAGTATTTCACGTCCCGGTTCACGCAGGTCTGCACGTCCATATCAATATGGTTTTTATGCGCGGTACCGTTAAAAAACACGGTATGCATATGCTGCATGCTGCCGTTGGGCCAGGAGCGCAGCAGCTTCACCGTGCCCAGCCCCTCGCCGCTGCGCCAGAAGATCACCAGCGGATGGAGCTGATGGCTGGGGTTCTCGCTGCCTGCCAGCGCGCCGGTCATCAGATCGGGGCTGATCCAGGCGGTGGCGGTGCACAGCGCGTCGTTATGCTCGGGATCGCCCCGCTCGGAAAGCTCCCGGAACTGATGGCAGATATCCACATCCTCTTTGGGCGTAAACAGGGCTTCCTGCGCGTCCTTGGGAATGCACACGCTGCCCAGCACCATCAGCGGATTGGAATCGCTTTCGGCGCTCCAGGGATGCCAGGGATAGGTTTCCTCGCCCAGCGCCCAATAGAGCATGGCGTTGAAGCTGGTGTGGATGCTGTGGTCCAGTTCATAGGCCCGGGAATAGGGGCCGCAGAAATTGCGCAGGCCGGGATTATAGAATTCCATCATATCCCGCCAGATGCCCGCTTCCAGCTCGGCCCCCAGCTGCCGCAGCTCATCCCGGGAGCCATACCGCCGCCAGAAGCCCAGCGTGGCCAGATCGACGCTGCAATAGGTGGGCGAATTAAATTCCGCCGCCGCGTGGTATTCCCGATAACGCGCCAGCATCTGATTGGCGTAGGCCAGCGCGTATTCCCGATACTGGGGGATATGCAACCGCGTGCCGAAATAATCCAGCTCAAATACATGCATGCACTGGATGTTGGTGTTCAGGGGCGAGAAATTGGTCTGGCTCCGCTCCACCGCGCCGGCCAGGGCGATGCGCGCGCTGTGCTCCATGCGCCGAACCGTTTCGGCTGACAGGGCGGAGGAAAAATGCTCCAGCAGCATGGCCAGGCACATCAGGATAAACTCCCGGCTGTTGGGCTCATAGGTAGACCAGACTACCGGCGTGGTTTCCAGAACAGCCTGCTGCAAAAGCGCTTCGATCTGCTCGGCCTTGTCGGCCAGCTCGGGCGTATGCCTGAGGTTCAGGCGGAAAGCGTCGGCGGTGCGCTCATAGAAGCAATCGGCATAATAGCGGCCATACACCCCCAGTCGGCGATGATCCAGCACCCCTGCGGCGGGCATGGGCGCGCCGTCATGGCGATACACACCGTGGAAAATCTCGGTGGGCGCGTCGATCTGGCTGTCGGTCACGGCGTGAATAATCTGCTCGGTTCTTTCCGCGCAGCCAGGCTCGCCCTTGATCATCAGCCCCAGCGCGTAATACATGGAAGGCCGGCCGCCATAATACATATGATCGCCGTATTTCATGCCGATCAGGCCCCGCTGGGGATCAAAGCAGGGGTCGAGCTTTTCCATGGCCTGGTCTACCAGCGCCTTTCCTTCGCGGGATAATTGCTCATACATTTTTCCGGGCATGTGGGTTTCCTCCTTTTTATTTTTGAGTCGTGTCCGCTTTTGTCAATTGAAAATGCATTTCGAAGTGCATCTGCTGGGTTTCAGGCTTCGCCGCTTCGGCCAGGAAGCACACGCGGATCGTCCGCCCGTCCACCTGCTCCACAAACGGCCTGGGCGCATGCGCCCGGATGGCAAGCCGCAGCCCGGGCAGCGTCCAGCCGTCTGGGGCAATGCGGGCCGCATCCATGCCCTCGCATTCGATTTCAAAGAATACTTTTACATCCCGGCCCACCGCGGCATGCACATCCATCCGGGCGATGTTCTCCGCCGCCCAGCCGTTGAAAAGCACAGTATGCATATGGATCATCCGGCCGTCCGGCAGACAGCGCAGCAGCTTGATGGTGCCAAGCCCCCGGGGGGCGCGCCAGAACGCCACCAGCGGATGGAGCTGATAGCTGGGGTTTTCGCTGCCGGCCAGTGCGCCGATCATCAGATCGGGGCTGATCCAGCCGGTGGCGGTGCACAGGGCATTGTTGTGGGCGGGATCGCCTCGCTCGGAAAGCTCACGAAATTGCCGGCGGATCAGCACGTTTTCCCGGGGCGCAAAAACCAGTGGTTTCACATCCTCTGGCATGCGCACATCGCCCAGCACCAGCAGGGGATTGCTGTCGCTTTCGGTGGAATAGGGATGCTGCGGGAACCGCGCCGCCCCCAGACACAGATAAAACAGCGCGTGGAAATGGGTGTGCAGCGCCATATCCATTTCATAGGCCCGGGAATAAGGGCCGCAGAAGTTCATCATGGCGGGATTGAAAAAGGCCATCATATCCCGCCAGATCCCTTCTTCCAGCGCCCCTCCGATCTGGCGCAGGGCGTGGGAGGAACCGTATCGCCGCCAGAAGCCCAGGGTGGCCAAATCCACGCCGCAATAGGTGGGCGAATTGAATTCCGCCGCGGCATGGTATTCCTGATAGTCCCGGTGCATGCTTTCCGCCAGGGAGAGGGCGTAGCGCATCCAGCCTTCTTCCCGGAAGCGGCGGCCGAAATAATCGATGATGAATACGTGCATGCACTGAATGTTGGTGTTCAGCGGCGAAAAATCCGTGCGGCTGCGGATGATTGCGCCCTCCACGGCCAGATGCGCGCTATGCTCCATGCGCTCCACCACTTGCGGCGACAGAACGCTTTCGAAATGCTCCAGCATCATGGCAAAGCACATCAGCAGAAATTCTCTGCTGCAGGGCTCGTAGGTGGCGTATACCATGGGATGCACCGAGAGCGCCGCCTTTTCCAGCAGCCTCTCGATTTGCGCCGCCTGCGGAGCCAACGCCGGGGTTTGCGTCAGTTTTCGCTGAAATGCGTCGGATACCCGCTCACAAAGGCAATCCAGATAAAATCGGCCGTAGGTGCCCAGCCGCTGATAATCCAGCGTGCCCTGGGGCGGCATGGGCTGGCCCGGATGCAGGAACGCGCCGTGAAAAATCTCGGTGGGCGCGTTGAGCTGCAAATCCATCACCGCGTTGCAGATGGCTTCCGCCTCGGCCACGCCGCCGGGCGTATCCAGCAGCAGCAGGCTCAGGGCGTAATACAGCGAAGCGCGGTTTTCATGCCGCATGGCGTTTCCCTCGCGCTTATAGACCAGATGACGCTGAGGATCATACCGCGCCGCCAGATGCGACGACGCGTCCTGCACCAGGATTTGGGCTTCCCGGGTCAATCGTTCAAAGACGGGTGAAGGCATACAAGATCGCCCTGCTTTCTGTTGAATTTCCATCCGCATTGAGGGAGCCTGTTTTTGAACAAAATGAGCATATAATGATAAATTCATGCTGATTTTATCACTAAGCAATTGTCATGTCAAGGAGAAAAAACGAATAAATGGGCTTGACGAACAGGAAACGATTTGATATGATGCAGGAAAAATGACATGGAAGAAGGCGTGAAAACATGGATTATCAGCAGATGGGAAATCTGGTTATGAACCGGCTGAAAAACAGCCCGGGGGACGGCAGCTGGAACGATCATCTGAGCCTGGCCACCTGGGAATGGCCTCAGGGCGTGGCGATGTATGCGATGATGAAGCTGTATCTGTCCACGCGGGATCCGGCGCTTTTGGCGGAAATTCAGGCCTGGTATGCCGGCCATATCAGCCGGAAGCTGCCCGAACCCAATATCAACACCACCGCGCCCATGCTGGGGATGGTGCTGCTTTATGAAGAAACGAAGGAGGCGCAATACCTGCCCCTGATTGAGGCTTGGGCGGAATGGGTGATGACGGGACTGCCGCGCACGGAGGAGGGCGGCTTCCAGCACATCACCAGCGATTGCGTGAACGCGCAGCAATTATGGGATGACACGCTGTTTATGACGGTGCTGTTTCTGTATCGCGCCGGCGTGGCGCTGAACCGGCCCGCCTGGCAGGAGGAAGCAAAATATCAGTTCCTGCTGCACATCAAATATCTGCATTGCGCGAAAAACGGGCTGTGGTATCACGGCTGGTGCTTTATTGGCCGGCATCATTTTGGCGAGGCCTTCTGGGCCCGGGGCAACAGCTGGTTCACCGCGGGGGCGGTGGATTTCGTGGAATGGCTGCCCGAAGGGGATCCGGTGCGGCGAATCGTGCTGGAAACCTGGCGGGAGCAATGCCGCGCGCTGGCGGCGTGCCAGGATGCGGAAACCGGCATGTGGCACACGCTGCTGGATCACGCGGACAGCTATGTGGAAACCTCTGCCAGCGCGGCCATCGCCTATGGCCTGCTCAAAGGCGGGCGGCTGGGCCTGCTGGATGCGGATTGCCTGCGCGCCGGCCATAAGGCCGCCGAGGGCGTGCTGGGGCAGGTGCAGGCGGACGGCACGGTGGGACAGGTGTCCTATGGTACGCCCATGGGCATGGATCTGGACTTTTATCGTAATGTGCCCATCCGTCCCACTGCTTATGGCCAGGGCCTGACCTTCCTGATGCTCACCGAGCTGATGTGACGGGAAAATGGGGGAATTATTCTGCGTGGGAATCGTTCTTTGCGGCCAAAGAACGGTTCCTGCGCGGCCCTTCCAAGAAAGCCTTGGGGATAAAAACTGAATTATATGCGATCAACAATGCGCCCCAGATTGGGAAAGAAAACGAGCATTCGTTTCTTCTTCGATCTGGGGCGCATTGCAGATAGAGCCAGTCCAATTTGCTATCCCGGCTGATTTTCGGGAGGGGAATGGGGAACCTGCTTTGACACAAAAGCAGTACCTCAACGAATCTGGGGCACATTGCAGATAGAACCAGTCCAAGCCTCTATCCCGGCTGATTTTCGGGAGGGGAATGGGGGAACCCGCTTTTGGCACAAAAGCAGGTTCCCCATAAACGCTTCGTTTCCCGATCGCTCCCACGTCAGCCCTCAAAGGGCGGGGTGTTGTCATCCAGCTTCAGCACGAAGCAGCAGAAAACGATCACAATGACCGTGACCAGAATGCCGGACAGCAGATACAGCGGACGGATGCCCACCAGGTCGGCCAGGAAGCCGCCCAGATAGGAGGAAAGCAGAATGCTGGCAACGTTCTGGATGGTGGCGGACAAGGTTTGCACAGAGGTTTTGAACTTCGGGGCTACCAGCTTGCTCAGCGACAGGCTGTAGGTTACGCCCTCCAGAATGCCGATAAAATTAAAGCAGCGCACCACAAACAGCGTGGTTGTGTCCCGGGCCAGGAAACAGACGAACCAGCGCGCGGCGGTTACCAGCCCCAGCACCAGCAGCATTTTTTTCGTGCCCAGCTTCTTAATCAACCGATCCGCCAGGAATAAGAACGGGATTTCAATAAACGCGCTCACCGACAGCATCGTGCCATACAGCGCATTGGAGCCGCCGATATCCTGCGTAAAATACAGCGAAAAATAACTGTTGCCAAATCCGTTGGCAATGCTCAGCAGAATCTGAAACAGAATCAGCGTCATGACCGGCCGGCATTTGACCAGCACGGCGGGGGAGACCTTTTTGCCCGATTCCCGGGTGTTGTGGCCCTCCATCTTGGGCAGGAAGAACAGAATGCCGATATTGGCTGCCGCGATGATGGAGAACATATAAAAGGTTTGGGGCACGCCCAGCTTCCCGGCGATCTGGCTGATGGCCATCATCATCAGCGCGTAGCCCACCGCACCCATCATGCGGATGGGCCCATAGGGCTTGCCGGACTGCTCGGAATACTCCACGGACATGGTGGTGTTCAGCGAGGGCTGGAACCGGCGAAAAACCACAAACAGGGTGTAGACGATCAGAATGTAAACCATGCTGTTGTTCAGCAGCAGCATGGGATAGAGAATGGCCGTAATCAGCAGCAGCTGCTGCAAAATACGGGTCTTGGATTTGGAGGCGTCCGCCGCCGCACCGAAAATGGGCTGAAAAAAAAGGGCTACCAGACTGGCTGTGCCGGTAATGGTGCCGATCATGGTTTTGCTCAGCCCAATATCGCTCAGATAGATCTGGAAATAGCTGGCGGTTGTGTCCAGCATGAAGAAAACAAAATTAAATAGCAGAAAAGAGGTATAAGGGGACATTCTCTTTTTGGATGAAGCCGAAGGAGTTGCTTGCATGCGAATCATCGCCTTTCTGTTGTGCATGAACGGTTTTTCATTGGATAGAAAATCATTGTTAGCTTATCACAGACGCCGCGCGATGTCAATGAAAATGTGATTGTAATATTATAAAGTTTTGGAAGAATAGACTTTTTAATGAGCAAATTAGCAGGACAAATCAAGGCAACATCTGCATAACTTTACCAACTTCAGAAAAAATTCTTCTGATTTTGGCAAAAACTTGGCAAAAACGTATTGACAAGATCGGGGGGGGGTAGTACAATCTTTCATGACAGGTTTGATTGTTGCCATAATGAACATTGATTGCAAAAGGGGACATGGAAAGATGCATCATTTGGAAGAAATGCTCAAATCTTATGATGAACAGACGGCGCAGCTGCTGTCCTGTCAGCTGAAGGAACCCCAGCATTCTCGCCGCGGCGCTTTCCAGCTGCGGGGATATTATGTGGATACCAGAAGCTCCGGCTTCGGACTGGCGCATCTGCTGGTTTCCTATGTTTCCCCGGAAAGCCGCTATCATCTGGACCCGGCGGTGCGCCAGAGCCTGGAAGCGGCCTTTGCTTATCTGCAGGCCTATCAGCGCCCGGACGGCTGCCTGGATCTGGCGGGCTGCAATTTTGCGTCTCCCCCGGATACGGCGTTTACCATGAACGCGGTGCTCAACGGCTGGTGGCTGCTGGAAAAGCATGCCGAGCCGGAGACGCAATGGCTGCGGGCCCCCCTGATCCGGCTGCTGGAAAGCTGCGCCGAGGGCATTGCCGCCGGAGGCTTCCATACGCCGAACCATCGCTGGGCCATCTGCGCCTGCCTCAAGAGCGTGGCGAAGATCACCGGACGCGAGGAGTTTTCCCGCCGGGCGGATGAATACCTGAACGAGGGCCTGGATATTAACAGCGATGGCGAATTTGCCGAGCGCAGCGCGGGCAACTACAATCAGGTGAACGACGATCAGATGATTCGCCTGTATCTGGCCACCGGGGACAAGCGCTTCCTGGAAGCGGCGGAAATGAATCTGCGGATGATGCTGAAATATATCGATCCGGACGATTCGGTGTTTACCAATAATTCCACCCGCCAGGATTACGGCCGCAAGGTGTATCTGGATACGTATTATATCCTGTTCAAGCTGGTTGGCTATCTGCTGGGCAAGAAAGAACTGGCTGCTTACGGCGAATACTGCTATGCCACGTCCCGGCGCCACGGCCGCCAGCCAAACGGCGTGGAATGGCTGCTGCTGTATAACGATCTGGATGATTTTGGGGCGGACGAGCCGGTGGACGCCTCTGCCTTCACCCAATATGATTATCATTTCAAGGAATCCCGCATTGCGCGCATGCGGCAGGGCAATCTGTCCTGCACGGTGATGGACGGCAAGGCCAACTTCCTGTATTTCCAGAATGGGTCCATGCCGGTGTACATGGTGATTTACGAAAATCTGTGCGACAAGCGGAATTTCATTGCCGATAAGCTGGAAAAAACGGAGCGGGGCTATCGCCTTTCCTTCCATCAGGACAGCTGGTATTATCTGCCCTTCTATCCGGATAAGCCGGAGACCTCCGATTGGTGGGCCATGGATAACCCCAATACCCGCAAGCGGTGCCAGGGCGTGGCGCTGGACACCTATGTGGACGTGGAGATGGCGGGCGACGGCGTGGATGTGACCATCCATACCGAGGGGCTGGACTGGCTGCCCCTGCGGGTGGAGCTGGGATTCCCGGGCGGAAGCCAGCTGCGGCATGAGAGCTTCCTGATGGAAGGCAAAGCAGGGGAGAGTATGCTGCTGGCCAAGGGCCCTCTGGAAGTGACCGCGCCCTCGGGAGAACGGATGGTGCTCTCCACTGGATTTGCGGAGCATTCCGCTCTGGGGCGCAGCGACAGGGCTTATCCCCAGAGCCCGGAGCATTTTACCGTGTATCTGACGGCCTATACGCCGGTCAACAAGAAAATCCATATTGGCGCCAATGGTTGCTTCGACCCGGATTTGCTCAGCGCCAGCAAGAACTAAAAGGAGGCTTTGAACCGTGAAAGATGGAGTGAGCGCCCTGCCCGTGAAGAAGAGAAGCGGGCTTAAGTACACCCTGGGCCAGTACTGGAAGTATCGCTGGCTGATTGCAATCATGCTGCCCAGCATCGTGATGCTGATTATCTTCAAGTATGTTCCCATTTACGGCGTGCAGATTGCCTTCAAGAATTTCCGGCTTAAGCAGGGCATCTGGGGCAGCCCCTGGGTGGGGTTGAACGTATTCCGCAAGGTTTTCAACATGCCCATTTTCTGGACGGCATTCAAAAATACCCTGATTCTGGGCGTGATGAATCTGGTGATCGGCTTCCCCATGCCCGTTATCCTGGCGCTGCTGCTTAACGAAATCCGCAACGAGCGCTATAAAAAAACGCTGCAAACCATCTCTTATCTGCCTCACTTTGTCAGCTGGGTCACCCTTTCCGGGCTGTTTGTGACGCTGCTGTCTCCCTCCACGGGCCCGGTGGCCGCGTTGTATCGCGCCGTTGGCGCAACGCCCTATTATTTCATGGGCGAGGTGAGCACGTTCCGGTGGGTGCTGGTGGTCACCAACGTGTGGAAGAGCATTGGCTGGGGCTCCATCGTCTATCTGGCGGCGCTGTCCGGCGTGGACCAGGAAATGTATGAAGCGGCGCTGATTGACGGCGCGTCCCGCTTCCAGCGTATCTGGTATATCACCCTCCCCTCCATCGCGCCTACCGTTACCATCATGCTGATTCTCAAGGCCGGCTCCATCGTCAGCGATAATTTCGACCAGGTGTTTAACATGTCCAACTCTGCGGTGTACAAGGTATCCAATGTGCTGGGCGTATACACCTATGATATCGGTCTGAAAAACATGAAGTATTCCGAGTCTACCGCTATCAGCCTGTTCCTGAACGTGATTTCCTTTGGCATGGTGATGCTGACGAACGCCGTGTCCAAGAAGGTCAACGATTACGGCATTTGGTAAGAAGGGAGGGAAGCGTCATGGAAAAAACGACGAAAATCCGCATGGATCTGTTAAAAAAGCGCAAGCACAACGCCATTAAAAGAAGCGTCGGCGAAAGAATCTTCGACGTATGCAACGTTGTCTTTCTGGGCCTGATCTGCTTTACCTTCATTTATCCCTTCTGGTATCTGTTCGCCATTTCCATTGCGGACGCCGACAAGGAAGCGCTGAGCAGGGTATGGTTCCTCCCGCAATACTTCTCTCTGGACAGCTACCGCAACGTGCTCTCCTCCAAGTTTGTGTATCTGGGCTTCATGTGGTCCGTGATCCGCACGGTGCTGGGCACGGCCATCGCCCTGCTGCTGAGCTATCATCTGGCCTATGCCCTTTCCAAGCGTTATCTCCCCAACCGGAATTTCTGGACGATGCTGCTGGTGTTCACCATGTTCTTCAGCGGCGGCATGGTGCCCAATTTCCTGCTGGTGAAGGATTTGGGGCTGATGGACAGCGTCTGGTCATTGATTCTGCCGGGCTGTATCTCAGCGTATAATATCACCATCATGCGCAATTTCCTCATGTCCATCCCCGACAGCCTGGAGGAATCCGCCCATATCGACGGCGCAAACGATCTGGTGATTCTCTACAAGATTTTCCTTCCCCTGTCGATGCCCATTCTGGCCACCGTGGGCCTGTGGGACGCTGTGGGCCATTGGAACGCCTGGTTTGACGCCATGATCTACATCACCTCTCCCGAAAAGCAGGTGCTGCAGGTGACGCTGCGGCGGATCGTGCTGGAGGGCAGCAACTCGCTGGTGTCCCTCTACGGCGAAGAGGTAAACGTGACCATGACCCCCGAAACCATCAAGGCCGCCGTGACCATGATTACCACCCTGCCCATCCTGATCGTGTATCCCTTCATTCAGAAATACTTTGTGAAGGGCGTGATGGTGGGCTCCCTGAAGGGCTGATCTCCAGGGCTTTCCTATTGATTTACAGCAGAAAGTCTTCTGCTGAAAATAAAAATCTAAGGAGGAATCCCACATGAAAAAGGCACTGTCTCTGGCACTGACCCTGGTTCTGCTCCTGTGCGTGCTGCCTGCCAATGCGCAGGTGGGCCACGTGGACAAGGACTACAGCAAGCTGGAAAAGTACAGCTACAACTGGACCCAGTACTTCGTGACGCCGAACGCTGACGACGCGGTGACCATTAAGCTGGTGGAAGACACCTTCAATGTGGACATCACCGTTCCCAACATTGAAGACGGCACCTTCCTGGAAGTGCTCAACACCTACATCATCGGCGGCAACACCCCCGACGTCATCCGCCTGAAGGATCCCGCCCAGTTTAACACCTACGTGGATCAGGACGCGCTGGGCTCCTTCGACATGGAGCTGGTGAAGGAATACTTCCCCATCTACTACAACGGCATGATGGAATATGAGGACGGTCTGTTCCTGTCCTACGGCTCCGTGGACGGCGTGCAGTACGGCCTGCCCACCCTGGCGACGGGCAACCTGTTCCATCTCCCCATTGTTTACAACGAAACCTGGATGAAGGCCGTTGGCGTGGAAAAGACCCCCGAAACCCTGGATGAGCTCCATGACCTGCTCTGGAAGTTCACCTATGAGGATCCCGATGGGGACGGCGTGCAGAACACCTACGGCATCAGCAGCGACGCCATGCGGCTGGTCTTTGGCGCGTATGGTGTGAACCCCGGCGCTGCCGACGGCCGCACCGACCACAGCGCGTTCCAGTTCCTGGACGACGATCATGACGGCACCAATGAATTCGTCTATTCTGCCACGTCCAAGCGCTATCAGGAAGCCCTGAAGGTGCTCAAGACCTGGTACGACGAAGGCATTATCGATCCCGAGTTCATCACCGGCGAAAACACCGGCGGCTATTGGGCCATCTCTCATTCCATGGTGAACCATCGCATCGGCTGCACCGTCCGCGGCAATTACTATCACTGGGTGTCCAAGGGCGATTATCAGTATATCGGTGAAGACGGCTCCATGGTAGACGTGGATAGCGGCGCCGTGGCGACTGAATTCCTCAACGCCAACCCCACTGAAAAGCTGACCTTCGGCGCGCCTGTGGTGGGCCCCTACGGCGACAGCGGCGTGAAGAGCTGGAACCTGCTGGCGCAGATCTATTGCTTCTCTCCCGAGCTGACCGCCGATACCGATCGCTTCATCCGCGCGCTGGAAATCATGAACTTCATGGCCCGGAACAGCACCGGCGATCCCGACCAGATTCAGGAATACTGCGAAGACCTGTACGGCGAAGAAGGCAAGTACTGGTATTGGCAGGATAAGGAAACCTGCCAGTGGACCACCACTCAGCAGTACAAGGACGATTATCCGGAATTCGAAGCGATCAATCGCTTTGGCCGCACTGAGTTCGGTCCCGGCGCGCCCCGCGAGTCTGTTTCCGCCGCCACGCTCTTCGCCACCAGCCTGGGCTATAAGGAGCATGGCATCAGCACCCTGCTGCAGTTCTCCCTGCCCCTGATGGCCGAATATCAGGCCAACCTGACCAACCTCAAGGATAACTGGATGGTGCAGTTCATCACCGGCAAGAAGGATATCGAAGCCGATTGGGACGCCTATCTGCAGGAAATGAACGCCTCCGGCCTGAACGATATGTTCAATGAGGCGAAGGAATACTTCGAAAGCACCCAGAAGTAAGCGCTTCGATTCAAAAAAACAACATAACCGGGGCTCTCGTAGCTTGAGGGTTGCGAGAGCCCCTTTCAGGTCAAAAAACGCAAGCTCCAAAGCAGCTTCTCATTTTACAGCAGACTAAAGGAGATAAAAACATGGCCCAAACGATGGACATGACCCAGGGCGAACCACGCAAATTAATGATCACCTTTGCTGTGCCCATGCTGATTTCTTCGCTGTTTCAGCAGCTTTACAGCATGGTGGACTCGGCTATCGTGGGCCATGGGGTGGGGATTCATGCGCTGGCCGCCATTGGCTCCACAGGATCAATCACATACTTTATTATCGGCTTTCTGATGGGCATGACGGGCGGCTTTGCCATCCTGTTTTCCCAGTTTTTCGGCGCAAAGAATCATCGGGGGCTGTGCAGGGCCATGGCGGGGAGCATCCGTATCGGCGGGCTGCTGACGGTGCTGTTCATGGCGCTGAGCCTTTCATTCGCGCCTCAGCTGCTGAAAATGCTCAATACGCCGGAGGATATTTGGCAGGATTCGTATACCTATATCATGATTACGTTCCTGTTCATGCCGGCCATGATGGCCTATGACGTGCTGGCCTCCTTCCTGCGTGCCGTGGGCGACAGCAGAACACCGCTGTGGGCCATGGTGGCCTCCACGCTGACCAATCTGGTGCTGGATTATCTGCTGGTAATCGTATGGCCCTATGGCGTTTTCGGCGCTGCGGTGGCCACCGGCATTGCCCAGGTGGTGGCGGCAGTTTACTGCTTTGTGGGCGTAAAGAAAACGGGGCTGCTGAAATTCCGGAAGGAAGATTGGGCGCCTAAACGGGATATTGACTGGAAGCTGATGAAGCTGGGCGTGCCCCTGGCTTTCCAGACCAGCATCACCGCTATCGGCGCCATCGTTCTCCAGCGGCTGGTGAACGAGCTGGGCTTCCTGTGTGCCGCGGCTTATACGACGGCTTCCCGCGTGATGTATTTCGCGGAAATGCCGGGCAGCTGTCTGGGCATCGCCATGGCCACCTATGCCGGCCAGAACGTGGGCGCAGGCCGGCTGGACCGGGTGAAGCGGGGCGTGAATGAAACGCTGCTGCTGGCCGCCGGGGTGAATCTTGTGCTGGGCGTGCTGATGTGCTTCTTTAACCGGCCGCTTACCGCCATCTTTGCCAATGCGGATGAGCTGGAGGCCATTCTGCCCTATTCCCGCCAGATGATGATCACTCAGGGCGTGATGAAATGGGTTCTGGGCCCGCTGTTCATTTATCGCAACGCCCTGCAGGGCATGGGGAATATCACCGCGCCCATGATTTCCGGATTTATGGAGCTGTTTATGCGCATTGCGGTTGCGTATCTGCTGGTGGGATCGCTGCAGTTCGAGGGGCTGTGCATTGCCGATGTGTCGGCCTGGGTCGGGGCGGCGGTGTATCTGACCATCGTGTATTATCATACCATGAAAAAGTATGCCGCGAACCCCGGCACGATTCCTTCCGTGCCATCCTCCGGAACCCCATAACCTGAAAGCACAGGGCAGCTTTCTGAAGGATTTCGCCGTTTGAAAAGAAAATTTAGAAAAAGAGGAAAAATCCGCGGAAAAGGGGTTGCACTTTTGCGGCGACTATGATAAAATAACCCTTGCTGATTATCAGCTGAGGATTACCAAGGAGGTGAAGGAAGTTGCCGAACATCAAGTCCGCCATGAAGCGTGTGAAGGTGAGCAAGAAGAAGAACCTGCGGAATCGTATGGTGAAGACGGGCGTTAAGACTGCCATCAAGAAATATCAGGTCGCTCTGATCGAGGGCGTCGCCCCCGCCAGTGCGCAACTGAGCGCCACCACCTCCGCTATTGATAAAGCGGTCACCAAGGGCGTCATGCACAAGAACACCGCGAACCGTAAAAAGGCTCGTCTGGCGAAGGCCCTGAACAAGGCCAGCGTCAACGCGTAAAACACGCGGAAGGTTTGCGTCGGTTTTCGGCGCAGCGAGAAAGCTTGACTTTCCTGAAAAGCGGCGGATGATCCGCCGCTTTTTCCGTGCGCCCATATGCGGTGCCGTGACGGATTCAAAGGCAAAACAGGCCTCCAGAGACGGGGGCATATACCTTGTAAACGCCGCCCTGAAGGCCCCAAAGCGCCTGCTTCCTGCGATCGGAAACAGGCGCTTTTTGTAAGCTTTCATTGATAAACTGGAATTGATCTCTCAATAGCAATCAGTACAGCTCTGCATGGTGAACCATCCGCACCGGATAGATTTAATGGCGCTGCATTTAAGAAATAAATGCCTTCCGAAACTTCTGCTAAACGGATTCCTTCAAGCAATACGATACCGGCTCCCAGCAGGATGAGGTGTACCTCCATTGGTGCGGCTTCAGGGCCGACAGTCTGGGATTCGTTGCCGAGCAGTAAGATTTCTGAGTCGGCAAATACTTTGGCTGCTTCTGAAGAAACCTCTGCGTCTCCCTTAATCAGAATTCTCTTTGCCGCTTCCGGGTTCTGCTTTTTCGCTTTTTTAAGTATTTCCGCCGCTGCGGTGCCGGAGACGATTCCGTGATATTCCGCAACATAAGCCATTCCTATGAATGTATCCAAGCCTATGGAATCGACGGCTTTTCCACCTTTGATAAAATGAAACGGTGCGTCGATATGCGTGCCGTTGTGAGCACACATGCTAAAAGCTGTCAGGTTATACAAACCGTCTTTTTCCATTGAGCAAAGCAGCTTTTTTTCCGGTACCGGATCGCCGGCATATACCTGAGAGCTGAAAACCTCTTGGGAAATGTCATAGATTTTCATTCCACATTCTCCTCCGTCAAATCCCGGTTTATTGCGCTGAAGCACAGCCGCCTGCACGATTAAAGCTGCGTCAATGGGCCGCCTGTTCGGCTGCATCCGGCAGCGTGCCGGGTCGGGCAATCTGACCCCGATAGCATTTAGTAAAATACAGAATCTCCGCTGCGGCCGTGAGCGACCAGGAGAAAATGTACAGCAGATACAGGGACAGAATCGTGTGAAAATAGGCGAATATTGTGTAAACCCACACCACCCGGAATACGCAGGAGCCCAGAATCACGATGATGGTGGGCATCAGGCTTTTGCCCAATCCCCGGGAAGCGGCAATGGTGCAGTCCATAAACGCGGAGAAGGCGTAGGACAGGCCCATCACCTGCAGCCGCGTCATGCCCGCCTGCACCACGGCGGCGTCGGTGGTGAATATGGAGAGAAACTGCGGTCCCAGCGCCACCAGCGAAAGACCCAGCACCGCGCCCATCCCGAAGGAATAGGCCAGGCTGATCAGATAGCTGCGCAGCACCCGCTTGCGCTGGCCTGCGCCGTAATTCTGGCTCATGAAGCTGGAGCAGGCCGTGTAAAACGCGGCCATCACATCGTAGACCAGCGCGTCGGCATTGGTGGCGGCGGAATTGCCCTCCACCACCACCGCGTCAAAGGAATTAACGCCGGCCTGGATAAACAGATTGGCGATGGCGAAGATGGCGTTCTGCAGCCCGGCAGGCAGGCTCAGCTTCAGAATCATGGCCGCTTTTTCCCGGCTCAGGCGCAGCCTGGACGGCCGCAGGGCATAGCTGTCCCGGGCGCGCAGCAGCACGGCGATCATCAGGATGGCCGACATCCACTGGGACGAGGCGCTGGCAATGGCCACGCCCGCCACGCCCAGGCGGCAGACGATCACGAAAAACAGATTCAGCGCTACATTCAAAACCCCGGCGGCAGCCAGAATATACAGGGGCTTTTTCGTGTCCCCAGCGGCGCTGAGCACGGCGTTGCCCCAATTGTAAATGGCCAGCGCGGGCATGCCCAGGAAGTAAATCTGCAGATACAGGGTCGCGCCGTCAATGAGTTCCTCCTTGGTGTTGAGCAGTTCCAGAAATCCCCGGGAGAAAAACAGCCCGATCAGCAGCATGGCCACGCCGATGAAAAGGCTCAGCAGCGCGGCGGTGTGAACCGTTTCTTCCGTGTCTTTGGGGCTTTTGGCCCCCAGAAACCGGGCTACATGCACGTTAATGCCGCTGCCCACGCCGATGAGGAAGCCGGTAAACAGCGTGACCAGCACGGACGTGGATCCCACAGCCCCCAGCGAATGGGCCCCGTCGAACCGGCCCACCACGGCGATATCGGACATGTTGAACAAAACCTGCAGCACATTGGACAGCATCAGCGGCAGGCTGAAAAAGAGAATCTGTTTTCCCAGCGGGCCGGTTGTCATGTCCCGCTGGCTCTGGTTTCCAGGCATGGCACTGCTCCTTTGGATTAATAGTGCGATGTGGCAAACGCAAGATCATAGTATAGCACAGTTTTTTTCGGCGTTCAAGCCTGCGCTTGATGGGACATGGCGGGAAATTTATCCCCAAAAAGCCCCGGAATGCGGCCTGATGCGGCGCATTCCGGGAGCTGTGTTTATGGAATGGTGCGGCAGATCGGCAAGCGGAGCGTCACTTTTCCTGCCGCCTTGCCAGCGTGTTCAGCAGAATATAAATCCCGATCAGCAGCAGGATGCTGCCGCCCAGAATCAGATACATCCCGCCTGTTTCCACCTTCGTGCTGAAGAAATACAGGTTGCAGTCCACGCTGTCCCGGATGGATTCTACAGCCTGAGCCGGGAAGCCCTGGGCACGCATTTCCGCAAACACGCCCCGCAGCATGTGGTTGCGCAGCAGGCTGGTGCCATAGGTGCCGGGCAGGAAGGAAAGCACCTTCTGCAGCCCCGGGCCGAAGCTGGAAATGGGCATATATGCCCCGCACAGGAAGCCGTATCCGGCGCTGACAATCGTGCCAATCGCGGAAGACTGGCCATCGGTGGACAGGAAAAAGTTGATGCAGGAGGAAAGCGCTGTGCCGAACATGGTCAGCAGAAACACATCCAGCGCCAGCAGGCCCATATCCGCCGCCGACAGAAACCAGCCCGTCAGCGCCAGATAGCCCAGACACAAAGCTGCAGCAACGAAATTGATGATCAGCGTGGAGCAAAGGGAAGCAAGATAATAGCTCAGTCCCAGTGTGCCAAGGCGCACGGGGGAAATGGTCAGATCGTGCCGTGCGCCGCTGGTTTTGTCTTTAATCATCAGCAGATTGGAGCAGAAAGCCACCGTCACGCAGCTGACCGCCAGCAGCGAGGAAACCAGCTGCCCGCCCACGCAGCCGTTGATGACGGCGTCGGTGGTGGTTGCCCCGGCTGCCGCCAGCGCGGAACGGAAGGAATCGTCATAGACGTTTTTCAGAAACGTGGCATACAGCACCAGCAGAATGACCGGCGTGATCAGGGAAGAAAAGAACATGCCCTTGTCTTTGAAATACAGCTTGGTGTTACGCTTCACCAGCGCCCAAAGTCCCATCATGAATGCTCCCCTCCTGCCAGCGCCTTGCCCGTGACGGCAAGGAACACATCATCCATTTTGCCCTTGGTGATCTCAAAATCCCGAAACAGCGCCGGGTGCTGCAAAATCAGCTCCGTGGCCGCCTCCGTATTGGGCACGGCCACCCGGAACGCATCCCGGATGGCTTCGTAAGGCGCGCCCAACTGCTTCACATCCGCTTCCTGCACCCCATAGAGGGTGATGAAATCGCCGGTATAGGTGTTTTTCAGCGTCAGCGGCGTGCCCTGGGCCACGATCTGGCCGTGATCGAGAATGACCACGTTGTCCGCATCCGCGGCTTCTTCCATGTAATGGGTGGTGAGGAACACGGTGAGGCCCTGCTCCCGGCGCAGCCGGCCGATCACCTGCCACAGCAGGCTGCGGGTCTGGGGATCCAGGCCGGTGGTGGGCTCATCCAGAATGAGGATTTTGGGCTGATGCAGCAGCGCGCGGGCAATATCGATGCGCCGCCGCTGGCCGCCCGACAGCTTGCCCACGGGCCGGCGCAGCAGCTCGGCAAAATCCAGCAGCGCCGTCAGCTCTGCCAGCCGCTGCCTGAACGCCGCGCCATGAATGCCATACAGCGCCGCCCGGCTTTCCAGATTATCCCGGACGGACAATTCCTTATCCAATACGGAGCTTTGAAACACCACACCCAGCTGGCTTTTGGCCGCATCCGGGTTTTGATCCAGATCCGTGCCGCAGATGCGCACGCTGCCGCCATCCTTTTTTAACTGGCCGCAGATAATGTTAATGGTTGTGGATTTCCCGGCTCCATTGACCCCAAGAAACGCGAAAAGCTCGCCTGCCCGCACCCGGAAGCTCAGGTCGTTCACCGCGTGCACCGGGCCGAAATGCTTTTGCAGATGATCGATTTGAATCATGTCGGTCATGATTTTCCCCCTCGTATTTACAGGATACGGATGGTATATTGGCTGGAAAGGCCTGTTTTCCTGCGGGTTTACAAGCATTTAATAGAGCCGCGCATCCAGCCGCTCCACCCGATCCCGGGCGGAAAGGATACGGATGGTCAGCCGCTGCACTGTTTTGGGCGATTGCAGATCGCAGATGCGGCGGCTGCCGATGGTGGCTCCGGAGAAAAGAATGTCCTCCCCGGACAGCACCATGAACCGCTCCACCCGCTGGCCCGAAGCAATGTCCTCGGCCAGCGTCAGATACCGCGCGTCCACCGGCGCAGGCAGCGTCAGGGTGAAATCGCACTGGGTGGGGCTGGTTTCCGTGCGGGTAAGGGCCGCGCCGGGGGCCAGCTCCCGGCCAAAGGCGGCGCGAAGCCAAGCTCCCAGTTCCCGGAGCCGATCCACATCCCGGGGATCGAACCGGCCGCTGGGCATGGGCGGAATATTCAGGTTGAAAGTTGCGCTGCCGCCCACGCTGGCCAGATACGCCTTTTGCAGCCGTTCCAGGGCGTGGGGCGCTTCCTCCGGATGATAGAACCAGCCGGGACGGATGGACATATCCGTTTCTGCGGGGCAGAAGGTCAGGCCCTGGCTGTACTGGATGATGGGCATATCGCCCAGCACAGGCCAGGTGTTATAAATGCCCTGAAGCGAACCGGGGACCAGCGCGTCTTCGGTCTGGGCCGGGGAACGGAAGCACAGCTCCCGGGGCATCACCATCCATTCGCTTTCCCGGCATACGCCGCTTTCGTTGCCCACCCAGCGGATATCCGGCCCCGCATCGTTGAAAATGCAGGCGTTGGGCTGATATTTGCGGATCAGATCGATATAGCCGTCAAAGTCGTATTCCTGCTTGCGGCCATTGGGCCCTTCGCCGCAGGCGCCGTCAAACCAGACGTAAAAGATGTCGCCGTATTGGGTCAGCAGCTCGGTGAGCTGGTTCTTGTAATAGTCGTTGTAGGCGGGGGTGCCGTAAAGGGCGCTGTTTCGGTCCCAGGGAGAAAGATAGAACCCGAAGCGGATTCCCCCACGGCGGCAGGCCTCCGCCGCCTCCCGCACCACATCGCCCTTGCCCCCCTTCCAGGGGCTGTTTTTTACGCTGTGCTCGGTGTATTTGCTGGGCCAGAGGCAGAAGCCGTCGTGATGCTTGGCGGTGAGCACCATGCCTGTCATGCCCGCCGATTTTATGGCGGCCACCCATTGATCACAGTCCAGGTCGGTGGGATTAAACAGAGCGGGATCCTCTTTCCCCGTTCCCCATTCCAGGCCTGTATAGGTGTTCGGGCTGAAGTGCACGAAGGCGTAGAAGGGATCCTGCAGGAAGCGAAGCTGCCGGGGCGAGGGAATTACCTGAGCGGCCTGACGGCGGAAATGCGAGTAATCCATGGATGTGTTCCTCCTTTGTAATCATTCATGCAGCGGCTGCGCTGCGAAAAAACGAAAAAACCTGCGGATGGGGAAACATAATCGCCCGGGGGGATGAATACCCATAATCAGGAGCGATAGGAGGGAAGAAACATGGAATTGCAATTGATTCGTGATAATATGGAAACCGAGCAGCGGCTTTCGGCCAAGCCGGTGCAGATCACAGTAGAGGCGGAAGCGGCGCTGCCGGGAGGACTGCGGGAGGAAGCCCGGGTGTATTATGCGGACGCCGCGGCGCAGGTAAACGGCGGCGAAGCGGCGGGCAACCGGGTGATGACGGATGGCCGGGTGACCTTCCATGTGCTGTATGCCCAGGGAGATCTGAGCCACATATCCGCCCTGGAAACCAGCGCGGATTTTTCTCAGACGCTGCCGCTGCGGGAGGAAAACCCGCCATCCGCCGCCCTGCGGATGGCGCCCCGGGCGGAGGTGCAGCATGTGAGCGCCAAAGCGTTTAACGGCCGGTTGATTCTCCGGGCCATCGTGCAGCTCAGCGCCGAAGGGCTTGCGCCCGCAGCCGTATCCTTTGTGCGGGATGCGGGGGAGGGAGACGGCGTGGAGCGGGCCACCCAAACGCTGACCATTCAGCGGGCGGTGGGGGAAGGAGAGGGACAGACGCTGCTGCGGGAAGAGCTTGAGCTGGCGGAGGTGCTCCAGATTCAGGACACCCTCTATGCCACGGCGCAGGCCCAGGTGGAGGATATATTAGGCGGCGCGGATGGCCGGGCTATCGTCACCGGTACCATCACGCTGGAGGCATATCATACCTCCGCCATGCCCGGGCGGCCGCTGGTCTATACCCGCCATGCCATGCCCTTTGAGCAGGCAGTGGGCCTGTCCGGCGCGCTGGGCGACGCTATGGCCGCCCGCAGCGAGGTACGGGATGTGGCGGTGCTGGCGCAGGACGGGCCGGACGGCGGGAAGGTGATGCGGGCGGAGGTGCAGCTCTATACCGCCGTGACCGCTGTGGAAAACCAGGAAATCACGGCGCTGCGGGATGTGTTTACCACCCAGGGCGAGGCTGTGGAAACCACGGCCCGGCATGTGACCTTGCGCACCGGCATGATCAGCGAGCAGACCGCCGAAAGCGGCAAAGCCGCCCTGACGCTGCCAGACGGCTCGCCCCGGATAAAAACCCCGCTGCTGGCCTTCGCCCGGCCGCTGCTGGTGAAGGCGGAGCGGCAGAAGGAAAAGCTGGCGGTGGACGGCATTCTGGAAACCACCCTGCTCTATCTCACCGAGGACAGCCCCATTCCCGTGGCCATTGAGCAGGAAGAACCCTTCCATGCGCTTTTTGCCACGCAGGCGGAGCCGGCGGATGAGCTGCGGCTTGCCGCCTCCCAGGTGGAAGCCAGCGCCATTACCGGCGACCGGGTGGAGCTGAAATATATCCTGCATCTGCTGGCCCAGGGCGTGCGCACGGCGGAAGCGGAGGTGGTATCCGAAGCGGTGCCGGTGGATGCAGCGTCGGTGGAGCCTGGGATCGCGCTGTATTTCATCCAGCCTGGGGAAAGCGCCTGGGATGTGGCCAAGCGCTATCGGGTGCCCCTTTCGGAACTGCAGCAGCTCAATCCGGAATTGCCTGATCAGCCACGGCCCGGCACCCCGGTGATTGCCTACCGGCGCTAAAGCAGGGGGAACGTCAGCAGCAGCAACGCCGCCCCGGCGGCATAGGCGCGGCGGGAGGACAGCCGGAGCGTCAGCAGCTTCCCGCACAGGCAGGCGGAGAGCAAGATCGCGCCCAGCAAAAGGACGGCGCGGCTCAGGGCCGTTTCGATCCAGAAGCAGGCAAAGCAGAAGCGCAATCCGGCATAAACGCTGCAAAGGCTCAGCGCCCCGCCGCAAAACGCAAAAAACAGCCGGGCAGGCCGCAGCGCTCGCCGGCGAGGATAGGGATAGGCGGACGCCGGGAGCAGCAGCGCCCCCAGCAGCAGCCAGAAAAGCATCGCGGCCATCCCGCCGCCCGCATGCCCGCCCGGGGCTGCCAGCGCTATCACCGGCGCCCCCCGGACCATCCATCGCCGCATGCGGGCGGCTTCCGCGATCATTCGGTGAATACCGTGATCTGGTTCATCAGGTCCTCCGCCTGGGAAGAAATGGCGGAGAGGGAAGTGGCGCTGTCCAGGTTTTCGGCAAGGCTCTGGATTTTCTTCACCTGGTCTTCCTCGCTGGAAACGGCCACGCCGGTGACGGCTTTATCCACCGTCTGGATGCGGGCGAGAATCATTTTTTTCATCCGGTCATCGGTCTGGCCCTGGTACTGGCTGTTGTATTTTACGCCCACCAGCGCCCGGGTGTCAATGGCCACCACATACGCATCATCCACTTCGGAGAGCTTGCCAATGGCATCCTCCATCTCCTCGGATTTCTTCTGAGCGTCCTCCAGCGATGTGATGCCGCCCATGCCGGGCATCACGCTGCCCGGATTGCCGGACGCATCCGGCTGGGGGCTGGTCGGGCTGTTGGTGGCGTCCGGCGAAGCGCTGGGCATGGCCGAAACGGCGGGAGAGGGAGAAGCCAGGGTGTCCGCATTGCTGGCGCAGCCCGCCAGCACCGCTGCCGCCAGCGCAAGCAGCAGCATGAGCATCCAAAGTTTTTTCAAGCGAAATCGCCTCCTCGCGGCTATTGTGCGCAGGGCGGCGGCCAATTATCATAGGCAAAAATCGACAAAAAACAGGACGCGCATCCTGCGGGAGGACGCTCTTGGGGGCGGGAATGCGGAGTAGCGCGTGGATTAGAAACGCGGCTTTAGACGCGTTTCGCGCAAAAAAACAAGAAATATCGCTAAACAGCACGGGCAAGCGCAGCGTAGCACGTGCGTTGCCCCAAGAAACGCGGCTTTAGACGCGTTTCGCGACGATAGCCAGGATGTATCGCCAAGTGACGCGCTTCCCTGAAAGGGAGTAGCGTGTGGAGCAATTAGTAAAGCGTGCAGCCGCCGATAAATTCCCGCAGCAGGGACAGCGGCGGAATCTCCCGCAGCGCTTCATCGGTGGCGGGCAGCATATAATGCAGGATTTTCAGCAGCCGCCGGGAGCTGAGATACACCGGGTTCTCCGGCGGAATGGCTTTCAGCAGCTCATAGGCATAGCGCTTGAGCACCGGCAGCTCATAATGCAGCGCGGAGTTAAACACGAAATCTGCCTGCTCCTGGTAGGGGAAAATCCATTTCTCCTCGCCCCGGCGCACGCTGTTCCACATGGCCAGCGTTTCCTCCGGCGGCGTATTGCGGAACTGATGATCCCGCACGATCCGCCGCAGCAGCCGGGCGTCGGTGGTGCGGATACGGTTGTGGTTATCCAGATTCAGGCAGGTGAGCTCGCTGATATACACCTTGGCGATCAGCGACGGATCAAACCCCTCGTGCAGCGCCGGATTCAGGCCATGAATGCCCTCCATCACCAGCAGCTGATCATCCGCCAGCTTCAGGGGATAACGCTTGGGCGCGCGGCGGCTGACGGTGAAATCAAACCGGGGCATCTGCACCTCGCCGCCGGATAGCAGCGCGGCAACGCATTCCCGCAGCAACGCCACGTCCAGCGCACTGAGGGCCTCCAGATCGGGCTGGCCGTCCGCCTCCAGCGGCAGCAGATCCCGATCCAGATAGAAATCATCCAGAGAAATCAGCACCGGCCGCAGCCCCAGAACCCGCAGATGAATGCACAGACGATTGGCGAAGGTGGTTTTCCCGCTGGAAGAGGGACCGGCCACGAAAATGGCTTTTGCGCCCCGGCGATGGATGCCGTCGGCAATCTCGGCAATGGATTTATCATGCAGCGCTTCATTGACGCGGATGAAATCCGGCAGCTTGCCGCCCACGATCATGTCGTTCAGATCCGCCGCATTCATGCAGCCCAGAATATCGCACCAGCGGTTGGACTGGGCAAACGCGGCCAGATGCTTGGGCAGGGAAGCAAAGGGCGCAGGCACGGCGGGATTTTTGGGGCTGGGCATTTGCAGCACCATCCCCGGCGCAAGGGGCATTAAATGAAATGCGGGCACGTAGCGGGTGGAGGGCAGCATCGCGCCGTAAAAGTATTCCGCCATGCCGCCGCAGAGATACACGTTAAAAAAGTCGTAGGGCCGATAGGCCAGCAGCCGGGTTTTATCCTCCTCGCCTTCCTGCTGGAAATAGGCGATGGCCTTTTCCCGGCTCCATTTCTGGCGCTCAAAGGGCAGATCCTCCTGCACGATCTTTTCCATTTCCGCCTGCAGGCTGGCCACGGTTTCCGCGTCGGCCTCCCGATCCAGAAAGCGCATGTAAACGCCATAGCCAATGGAATGCTCAATGCGCAGATGGATTCCGGGCAGCACCCGTTTTACCGCCAGCAGCAGCACGAACCGCAGGGAGCGTTCGTAGATTCGGCGGCCCTCCTCATTCTGGAATGTGATGGGAAACAGGGCGCAGGGCTTGTCCAGCGGCTGGGTCAGCTCCAGGGCCTGGCCGCCGCAAAAGCAGCCCAGCGCCTTGGGCAGATATTCCGGGGCCAGAGCGGCAATCACCTGCTGCACCGTAATGGGAGCGGAAAATTCACCCTCTTTTTCCATAAAACGAATCAACATTGCCTTCATCCTCCTTGTCTGATGATTTATTATACGCATACAGATGCAAAAAAACGAGAGAAACACGCTTCTCCGGAGAAAAGCAGCCCCTCTCGCGCTTTCCCTGGAAAAGCCCTTGGCCGTTGCGGCGTGTCATCGCCGGGGACCGGATGATTTTCGCGGGGAAATATGAAATTACGGCCGACGCTAAACCGCGGCTTATTGCTGCGCTTCCTGCTCCTGCTGCAGCGCCATTTTCTGCTGCCATTGGAGA
Source organism: uncultured Clostridia bacterium (assembly GCA_934630705.1). GTDB lineage: Bacteria > Bacillota > Clostridia > Christensenellales > Aristaeellaceae > RUG563. Next base: position 94,329 of record CAKTWP010000005.1, read on the forward strand.
TGCTTGGTGTGCACATAGGCCGGGCTCTGCTCATCCGCCCGGGCGGCGGAGCGAGTCATGATCCGCTTGCCTTCGTCATTTTTGCCAAACTGCATTTTCACGAGCACCAGCCCGTGCTGGGGGCAATCCGCCAGCGCCATATATTTATTTTCGCCCTGGTGCACATAACCCTCGGGCACCTGCATCCGCTTGCCGCAGACGGGGCAGGGCGGGGTCATGGCGGCGGTGCTGGACAGCGCGTCCTTCATGGAGCGCACCCGCAAAATGGCCTGGCTTTCCCGCTTGCCCCGATCCAGATGCCGCAGCTTCTTGGCCGTCAGCGGATAATCCATCACCTTGCCGGGCTCGGGCAGCTTGGAAAACACCAGCGCGGTGTAATAGGCATCGTTCACGGCGTTATGGAAGGGCATGGTTTCTTCGTTGGGCTCGATCTGGAAATGCTCCATGGCCGCCCGCAGGCCCTTGCGCTCCTTGGAATTGCCGATCACTTCGCCAAACAGCCGCTGAATATCATAGATTCCGGCCAGCCTGGTTTCGCATTTATAGAAAGCCATGTTCTGGCTGAGCACGGAGATGTCGTCGCATCCCCAGGTGAGCAGCACGTAATCCTCGCCGCACCAGGCGGCAAACGCGGCCACGGCTTCATTGAAGGAGGGCGCTTCGTCCAGCTGCTCCTGGGTGATGTGGGTGATCCGCTGAATCCGCGGATGCAGCTTCACGTATTGCTCCGGCCGAATCAACTGGCTGAAGGAATCAATCACCTGCATCTGATCGTTCACCTTCACGGCGCCGATCTGGATCATTTCAAAAAGCAGCTTGCCGCCCACGCTTTTATAGGCGGTGGAATTATAGGACATGGGCTGATTCCATTCCAGGTCCAGCACGATATACTGCATGGCAGGAAACACCTCGAAATTACAATTCAGCAAAGGGAACAGAGATACGCGGCCGCGCTTTGCCCGGCCAGCGCGCCGGTGGCAAAGGCGATTTGCAGGTTATAGCCCCCGGTGTGGGCGTCCACATCGATCAGCTCTCCGGCGGCATACAGCCCCTGCAGGCTGCGCACGGCCATGGTGGAGGGCTGCAGCGCCTTCACATCGATGCCCCCCCGGGTGATAATCGCCTCGGAAAGGGGACGCAGGGCGGTAATGGTCAGGGGCAGTTCCTTGAGCATCCGCCCGATCAGGCTGCGCTGGGCCGCCGTGATCTGGCAGCAGAGCATCGCTCCATCCAGACCGAACAGCCCGGGAAACAGCGCCGCAAACCGCTGGGGCAGCAGCGTCTGCATGGCGGTAGACAGCTGCTTTTTGCCGGCGGCGGCAAGCTCCCTTGTCAGGCGATGATCCAGCTGCTCCGGGGAAAGCCCGGGCTTGAGATCCAGCAGCGCCTGGCCCTGGCCGTTTTCCGGCAGGTGGGCCGAAAGCTCCAATGCCAGCGGGCCGGAGATCCCGAAGTGGGTGAACAGCATTTCACCCAGCTCCGAGTATATTATTTTACCACAGGATACCCCGCGAAGGCAAACATTTTTCAGCGAAAGGCCCTGCAATTGCCGGGGCCAATCTTCTTTAGTCAGCAGCCCCACCAGGGAAGGACGGGGCGTGATCACCTTCAGCCCCGCCTGCGATGCCATGCGATGGCCATCGCCGGTGGAGCCGGTGGAGGGATAGGAAAGCCCGCCGGTTGCCAGAATGACGGCCCCGCAGGGCAGCGTTTCGCCGCTTTCCAGAGAAACGCCCTGCACCGCGCCGTCCGCAATCACCAGCTCCTGCACCCGGCAATGCAGCAATATTTCCACGCCTGCTGCCCGCAGCCCTTTTTCCAGCGCTCTGGTCACATCGCTGGCCTTATCCGAAACCGGGAATGCCCGGCGGCCCCGCTCGATCTTGGTTTCGCAGCCCAGGCTTTGGAGCAGCGCCAGCAGGTCATCCGGAGACAGGCAATCCAGCGCGCTGTAAAGAAACCGGGGATTTCGGGCCACGTTTTTGAGAAACTCATCCCGGTCGCACTGATTGGTCACGTTGCAGCGGCCCTTGCCGGTGATATAGATTTTCTTGCCCAGCTTTTCGTTCCGCTCCAGCAGGCGCACCCGCGCCCCGGCCCGGGCGGCAAACAGCGCAGCCATCATTCCGGCTGCGCCGCCGCCGATTACGATCAGGTCATTTTTCCCTGTTGATGTAAACACTGTATGCGTCCCAGATCTCCTCTAATTTCTCGAAATGACGGCTTAGATCATCCTTCTTTTTCAGGGCCAGCGCCACCAGCAGCGCATTGATGACCGACAGCGGAGCCACCAGCGAATCCACGAAGGAGGCCATATCCGTCCGGGCAGAGAGGCAAATATCCGCCTCCTGATGCAGCGGGCTCATGGGCCCGTCCGTCAGACCGATTACCTGGGCGCCGCTGTCATGGGCAAAGCGCATGGCTTCCAGCGTCCGGGTGGAATAACGGGGAAAGCTGATGCCTACCAGCACGTCCTCGGGCTTGATCCGGGCGATGGATTCAAAAACGTCCGTGCTCCCTGCGGCCACCACGCGCACATCATCAAAAATAAAATGCAGATAATAGCCGAAAAACTGAGCCAGCGGCGCGGCGGAACGCATGCCCAGCACAAAGATCGTCTTGGCCTCCAGCAGACGGCCGACCACCTGGGAAAAAGCCTGTTGATCCAGCTGATCCACGGTATGGCGGATGTTCATCATGTCGGCCTTGAGCACGGTGGAGAGCACCTCTTCCTCTCCAATCTCGGCGGACATTTCAAAACGCTGCACAGCCGTGAGCCGATGGCGCACCAGCTCCTGCAGGGAATGCTGCAGCTGGGGATAGCCCTCATAGCCCAGCGCCACCGCGAAGCGCACCACCGTGCTTTCGCTCACGCCCACCATTTCGCCCAGCGTCGCCGCCGTCATGAACACGGCCTTGTCGTAGTGGTTCACGATAAAGTCCGCAATGCGGCGATGGCTTTTACTCAGCCGTTTGCCGCTCAGGTTCAGCCGGTCGATCAGATCCTGCCTGCTCCCGTCCATACGCTACCTCGCTCTTTTACAGGTGAATGTCTTTATTATACGGAAGGCAGCAGAAAAATGCAAGCTCATTCTTGAAAATCTTTCATTTTGTGTATAAATTGGTCGTTATGATTCTGATATGCACCCATAAAAGTGCAAGTTACGTGTCCGTCCTTCAAAAACGCATAATCGGAGCCGGGCTCCAGAGGCTCGGTGACCACCTCGGAGGTGTCCGATCCGCTGAGCCAGAAATAGGTGGCGCCGAAGGGGCTTTGGCGCTTTTCATAGCAATCCAGGAAATACGCCTCGGACACCGGGCAGACCTTCAGAGGCTTAAGCTGAGCGGGCGGCAGGGCAGGGGCGTTCAAATTGATCAGCGTGCACCGGGGCAGGGATTCGGCGGCAAAATGCTCCGCCAGCCGCACGGCCAGATCCGCCAGATGGGCGCGCATTTCGTCATTCGCGCCAACCATGATGGACACGGCCATGGCCGGAATATGCAGCATGGCGGCTTCCCGGGCGGCGGCCACCGTGCCGCTGTAATACACCGCCGGGCCGGCGTTTTCCCCATGATTGATGCCCGACAGGCAGAAGTCAAAGGGCGCGTTGGCCAGGAACGGGGCTACCCGCACGCAGTCCGAGGGCGTGCCGTCCACGGCGTAGGCCTCCGCCCCTTCCCAGGCATGCTGATGCACGATAATGGGGGCGGTAAGGGTAATATGCTGGCTGTTGGCGCTGCGCTGGCCGTTGGGCGCGCTGATGAACACCCGGTGCCCCCGCCGCATGGCCGCATCGGCCAGCGCCTTGAGGCCCACGGAGGAAACACCATCGTCGTTGGTAATCAGAAGATGCATGAGAAGCTCCTTTCGCTGCAGCAATCATGGCGGCAAGGGCCGCCTTTCTATTATAAAAGAAAAAGCGCTTTCGTGCAAGCGAGAAAGAAAGGAAGAATCCCCCTCAATCCCGAGCATTTGCCGCCGCGGATTTTCGCTTAATTCTCAGCCTCCGCGCATATGATAGCGTTACACGGAAAGGAGCGATGGGCATGGCATACGGGTATCGGCTGCTGCGGGGCAAAGGCAGCGCGACAGGCTATGTACGGGGAAACGGGGAAACGCTGCAGCTGCAGGGCAAGGGCCTTGCGCCGGGAATGCAATACACGGCTTATGCGCTGGACGCGGGCACGGCACGGCCATTGGCCACGGGCAAGGCGGATCGCGGCGGCACACTGCGGCTGACGCTGGCGGGGGCCGGAACGCTGTTTGTGGCACTGGGGCAGACGGTGACGCTATGGGAGGATGCGGACGATCCGGCGCTGCATTTCTGGCAGGCCCAGGCCGCACTGACGGCGCAGCGGGGCGCGGTTTCCGTGGCGGCGAAAACATCGGCGGAGAAAGCGCCGGCAGAAAGCGAGCGGCCGCCGCAGATTGAAGCGCCATCTGGGGATGCGGAGCAGCCTGTGCAGACGACATCGCAGCCGCAGGCCACCCGGGAAACGCTGCCGGAGACGCGGACAATGCCGCCGGAAATCAATGCATCGCCTGCGGAACGGGAAACGGCGGTGCAGGAAGCGGCGGAACCGGCCGAGCGGGAAATCGTCCTGCGGCCGGAAAGCGCTGCACCGCCGGTGGACGGGCTGCCAGCGTTGGTCTGGCCGGAGGCGGCGGCGCATTTGAAGGCGTATTTTGAAACGCAGGCGCCCTTTGCGCCCTTTGACGCACCGGGCTGGCGGTTCGTGCGGGTGCCGTCGCCCCTGCGCGGCGTGCCCTATTGCGCGGTGGGGGTGCATGCCCAGGACGCGCGGGTGACGCAGGTGGCTTACGCCGTGCCGGGCAGCCCCCAGCAGGCCCCGGCGGCATTGCCGGGCTATCGCTATCAGGTGGGCCGCACCGGGCAGGGCTATTGGACGCTGTGGCGAACGGTATAACGAAATACAGAAAAAAGAACAGGGGGGGAACCCGTCTTCTTATGCGGAAAAAGACCGGTTCCCCCTCCTGAAACGCAGGAGGACGCACAGGGGCCAAGCAGGGAAAAGCCGCCGGAAAGCGGGAAGCATCCTTCTGAATATCCACCAGGAATTACAGATTTCCGTCGCTGGCAAGGCTGATGTCCGCTCAGGCAATCGTTTCCCGGATCACATCCTCGGTGGTTTCAGGGCGGGTGAGAAACAGGGCGCGGCTGGGGCAGCCATAGGTGTCCCGAAAAACCACAAGGCGCTCATCCTGCTCATCCGCGCCGTCGCGGCCCGCAGTGGGCAGCAGGAAAAAATGGGGCTTTTCCTTGCCCGTCAGGCCCATCATGATCTTGACCACATCCGGCATCTGGCCGTTTTTGAAAGCCGCGCCGCCAAAGGCGATGATTTTTTCCCCTGGTCTGCCCACTGTTATGCCTGCGTTGAGATTTGCTTATCCCCCGCCGGGCCCATCAGATCCCGGATGCGAAGCATGAAGGTGGAGGAATGCAGGAGATCGTCCTCCCGCAGATCGATCACCCGGCCGCCGCGCATATCGTCGTCGCAGTAAATATCATAGGACATGCCTGCGCAATAGCCCAGGGTGATGCCGCAGTATTCGCCGGTATAATCATTGATATGATCGTGGCCCACAAAGATGGCTTTGATATCCCCCCGCTGGAGGCAGGTGGCGAACAGGCCGGTATTCAGTTCGTCGCAGCCGATGCTTTCGCGCATGTTGCCCCGCATCCTGCACAGGCCGGGATTCATGGGGATCAGGCAGAATTCCGGCAGGGGCATATGCATATACAGCATGCCGGGAATCTTGCGGCCGTAGGCTTTTTCCATGGCCCGGGACGCTTCATAATACCAGAAAACCTGATCGGCATGGGGCGAATCGTAATCGTGATCCGCATAGGTAAAGTGATTTGGCAGGCAGATTTTGATGTCCTCGGGCAGGCCATATTGCCGGGCGAAGCGGCGATTGTTGTTATTGCTGTCCATGGCCCACACATTGAAAGCCACGTCATCGCTGCCGGAGGCAAGAATGGGCAGCACGTAATTGCCCACGCCGCTGATATCCCGGGGGCCGCGCTTGCTCAGGCAATAGGGAAAAGCCTCGTAAACAGGCTGCTGCTCCTCATTGGAAATGCCCATGTTATCGTCATGGTTTCCATAGACATGGGCCCAGGGAATGCGGTTTCGCTCCATGGGCGCGGTGATAGCGGCCAGAAAATCCCGCAGTTGGGCGGGCGTGGCCGCGCCGATGCGATGGCTGTTGGTATCCCCGGCCAGCAGCACCAGATCGGGCTTTGCGCTTTCCACCACGGCGTGCAGCGCGGGCATCAGCTGCGGATGGATTTTCACGCCGCCATGGATGTCGGTGAGGATCAGGATGCGGAAGGTGCCGTCCTTTTTGAAGCGCAGGGTGTGCTTCAGCGTCAGATAATCCTGAAAATCAAAGGCCATGATGCCCTCCTTTTCGGCGCAAGCGCCCCTTTTTTCATCTTTTCATGCTGTCCATATCATATAAAATTTCCGTTCAATTTGCAACAACCTCTTTTTGCAAATTGTGCGTCCGCACCACAAAATGACAGGATGCTTTATTGCGTTCAGTTTTCTTCATTGCGTTTTTTGGTAAAAATCACTACAATAAATAAAGAGAATCATTCGCGGGAGGGGGAACAAGCGCATGAGGGGAAGGCGGACGCATTTCTGGGTTCAACGCACCGATTCGGACCGCAGGCGGGTGACCAAGTATTTTCAGGCGTTTATCACATTGCTGGTGATTGCAGCCCTACTGCTTGCGGGGCTGCAAATCCTTTATACCAATCAGCTCATGTCCCGGGAGCGGGACGATAACTGCCGCAACACCTTTTCCCTGCTGCGCCATTCCCATGACGCTGTGTTTGCGCAGATGCGGAAAACAGTGAACACCATTTTTATTGCCAGCCAGAATCGCTATAACCCCTTTCAGCATTTTATGGATTATTACCGGGAAAACCAGATGAACAAGATGATCGAGATTCAGGATCAGCTGGACGGCATGGTTTCCTCCTCGGACGTGATCCAGTGCATCTGCCTGTATTATCCCCGGGACGATTATACCGTGTCCACCGATCAAAGCGTGGCCCGGCTGGATTTATATCATGACAGCGCGTTTCTCCAGAGCCTGCTGGGCATGGAAGACGTGACGAAAAAGGTGTTCACCCGATCGGTCTATTATGCCTGCTCCTCCACGCCCACGGAGGTCATGTCCATTGTGCGGACGTTGCCGGTCACAGGCGGCGCCCGGGTGCCGGACGCCTATGTGGTGATTGATCTGAAGCGCTCCGCCATTGCATCCGCTTTTGCGGAGATCGCCTTGGATCGGGACACAAGCCTGGTGATTTTCGACGAGACGGGCGCGTCTATCAGCGCCCTGGGCGAGCCCTATCCCCTGGACAGGCTGCCGGAAGCGGAAACCCTGGAAGCAGGAAAAACCAGCTTCTGGAAAATAGAGCAGGACGGACAGCGCTATGATGTGTACGCCACGGAATCCGGCGAGACGGGGTGGCGCTATGTGTATGTGCAAAACGCCCGGGAGTTTTACAAGCGCGTGGCGGGCGCCCGGAACGCCTATCTGGGCTTCTGTCTTCTGGTGGTGGCGTTCGGAATGATTTACGCATATTTTGCCGCGCACCGGCTGTATCGCCCCCTTCAGCATATTTCCGAGCAGCTGGGGAACCGGGAGGTCGATGTGTTCGACAGGATTGACGCGGTGGTGGCCGAGAACGAGCGGATGGATCAGGCCCTGCAGGAAAATGCGATTATCGGCAGAAACCAGCAGCTGCTCCATAAAATGCTTCTGGATTTTGACAGCGACGGGGAGTCCAGCAGCTATCATGTGCATTTCCGGCCGGGGGAGAACTGCTGCGTGCTGTTTTTGCTGCATATGACGAGAAGCGCGGATGATTCGGCCCAGCCGGCCTGGGAGGCGGTGCTGGAAGCGCAGGGCATGCGGCAGCTGATGAAGCTGTATACCGGGCGCAATGAGATGGCCCTGATTGTGGCGGCCCGAGATATGAACGACGACGCGGCCATCCAGCAGACCGCGCAGGCGCTTGTGCAGGCGGGGGCGGCCAGCGTGGGCGTGAGCAGGCCCTTTGAGGATGCGCAGATGCTGACCGAGGCCTATCGCCAGGCGTCGGATGCGCTGAGCCTGCGCATCGTCCGGGGGCAGGGCACCATTTGCTGCTTCCGGGAAATCCGCAATCGGTCCATGCCGGATTATCCCTATAGGATGGAAAACGCCATTCTGGGCGCGCTGAAGGCCGGGGACGCCCAGCGGGTGGCGGAGGCGCAGCAGGCCTTTGAAGCATATCTGGTGGCCCAGGACGCTTTGGGACGCACCGTGAAGGATTTTTATGTGCGTCTGTTCTGCTCCTGCCAGCGGCTGATGCTGGATTATCCCAGCATCATGAGCCGCATGGCGGAGATGTCCCACACACGGCTGCTGAGCATGGATAATTTGCGGGATATGAGCGATTATATGTTCATTATTTATGACGCGCTGCTGGCTGGGGGAGCGGAACGGCCCCATTCGCTTCTGGTACGGCGGGTATGCGAATATATCGACACCCATCTGGCCCAGGCCCCCACGGTGGACGCCATTGCGGAGGAATTTTTCGTCAGCGCATCTTCCCTGCGGATGGAATTCCGAAGCGAAATGGGCGTTTCCGTCAAAAGCTATATCGACCGGCGGCGGGTGGAGGAGGCCAAGCGCCTTCTGACCGCGTCCGCCATCAAGATTCAGGATATCGCCCTTCAGCTGGGCTTCAATTATGCCCAGTCCTTCATCGCCTTTTTCAAGGCGGACACCGGCCTGACCCCCGGCGAATACCGGGCGCAGGCCCAGGGCAGACGGCTGGGCGGCCGTTCCCCCTTGGAAAAGGAGGAGGGCTGAACGGCCTGAAAGCGGAGCCGGGAAAAATGCGCAGGGAGAGAAAACGCATTTCTGCAGCTTTGCCATGCAGGAGGAAGCCTTTCATGCTGCATGGAGCGCGACAAAAACGAAGATTTTTGACATGCAAAGGGGAGCGCCGATGCCGACGCTCCCCTTTGCCAGAATGGCTGGCTTATTTGCCTTTGATATTCATGGTGGTATAGCTGGTGCCGTTCAGATCGTTATACTGCTTGGTCATGGAATCCAGCACCTCCTGGCCGCCCTTGGCCACCAGCGCGTCCAGATAGGTCTGCCAGGTTTCATCGTTAATGGGCTTCGCCCCGGTGACGAAATCCACCACCCACTGCTTCATCAGGGTTTCCAGGGCGGCGCTGTAGATGATCATTTCGTCGGTGTAGTTATAGCCGTAGAAAAGGCTGGTGTATACAGGCTTGTTGTCCAGGTTGGACTGCATAGAATGGCCGAGACGATTCAGGTATTCCGCCTTATCATTGAGATCAATTTCTTCGGCCATGCTCTGCTCAATCGCTTTTTGGTTGAGCACCATGTTGCCAAACAGATTCTGGCTCCAATGCTCCCGGTAGCCCTTCACATAGTTCGCATCCTTATCAGGACCCGGATAATATTCATCCGGATACTGATACACACGGTTATATCTCGTGTGGGGCTCGCCGGAATAAAGCAGCTCCCCGTTTTCATCCCGCAGCTGCGGATTTGTTTCGCCTTCCTCGGTATTCATGAAATCAATGAAGGCAATGGCAGCCTCGGGATACCTGCAATCCGCGGAGATCATAGCTGTTTTCCAGATGATTCCATTGTCCGCCACGCCCTGGGTAAGGCCGTCGTCGGAAGTAATGTAAATGAACTGGAAATCACAGTCGGGCTGCAGCTCCAGCAGGCCTGCCCTCAGCAGGGAGCCGCCCATGTTCCACCAGCCGGAATACAGGCCGCCTTTGCCGGTGGCGGCGTTGATGAGCGCCTGTTCATAGTTCAGAATGAAGCATTCCTGATCGATGGCCTTGGCGACGTAAAGCTCGTTGAGGTATTCCAGCGCGTTCCGGAAGTCGGCGCTGGCGTTGAAGAAGTACACCTCGCCCTTTTCCTGGTCCAGATAGCAATCGTTGGGCTGCCCGCCGAAGGCGCCAAAGATGGGCATGAAGGTCTGGGTCCAGCCGCCGCCGTTATAGCGGGTGCCCAGGCCGTAGGTGTCGTTCACGCCGTTGCCGTCGGGATCGCCGCTGGCCATGGCCAGGCAGATTTCCTTGATTTCGCTGAGGGTGTAGGTCTCCTTCACCTCAAAGCCCAGCTTCCGCACCCAGTCCATGCGCAGCAGGGTAGGAAACTTGTAATAGAAGTTCTCACAGGGAACGCAGGCCAGATTGCCGCCCACAGTGCAGATTTTCCAGGAGCGCTCCATGATGTTCTTGCGCAGGTTGGGGCCGTATTGATCCACCAGATCGGTCAGATCCTCGATGAACATGCCGCTGGAATAGTAATCCATATACTGGGTGGCGTCGGTAATGAAGATGTCGGGGATGGTGCCCGCCGCCATGAGCAGGGGCATCTGGGAGTTGCGGTCCTCATAGAGCTGCCAGTCGATGGTGATCTCATAGCCGGGGAGAAGGTGCTTCACCTTTTCGTTCCAGTCCTTGAAGGACTGGGGAAGCTCCTCGCCTTCCTTGGGGAAGTAGTCGCTGGAGGAATTGACGATGGAAATGGTGACCTGCTTCACATCGTCCGCCAGGGCGATGCTGCATGCGCTCAGCAGCAGGGCCAGGGCCAGGAACAGAGCCAGGGTTTTTTTCATGAGAATTCTCCTTTCCAATTTTGATGAACGGCATGGAAGCATGCCGGTCGGAACAGCGTCAGCCCTTGAGGGAACCCACCATCACGCCCTTGGCAAAATGCTTTTGCAGGAAGGGATAGACGCAGACGATGGGCAGGGTGCCGAACACCACGGTGGCGGATTTAATGGCTTCCGAAGCAAGACGGCGGGAGGCAACCTCATCGTCCATAACCTTCTTCACCGATTCACTGTACATCCGCTGGATGATGACCTGAATAGGATAATATTTTTCCTCATGGTTGTAAATGATGGCGGCGGTGAATTCATTCCAGTTGCCCACGCCGTAAAACAGGGCCATGGTGGCGATAATGGCGGTGGACAGGGGGAGCACGATGGAAACCAGGGTGCGCACCTCGCCTGCGCCGTCGATATAGGCCGAGTCCTTCAGGTCCTGGGGCATGGCCAGGAAGAAATTGCGCATCAGCAGCAGGTTGCCCGTGGAGATGGTGTCCGGGATAATCATCACCCACAGGGTGTTGAGGAAGCCCAGGTTTTTCAGGTTCAGATAGTTGGGAATCAGGCCGCCGCCCACGAACATGGTAATGAGGATCAGAAGGGTCATGGGCATGCGCAGGGGGAGATTCCGCTTGGACAGGGAATAGCCGCCCAGGGTGGTCATCACCAGGGAAAGGCTGGTGCCCATCACGGTGATGAACACGGTGTTTTTATAGGCCTGCCAGACGTTGGGGTATTTGAGCACGTAGACATAGTTTTCAATGGTGAAATCCGTGGGCCAGAACATCATGCCGCCCGAGGCCGTAATGGCCACGTTGCTGGAGAAGGATTGGAAGACCAGGTTCAGGAAGGGATAGAGCATGGTGAGGGTCAGCAGGGTGACGATGGCGGCGATGACGATATCCCCGGCCGTGGTGCGATGGAGGGCGGATTTGCGCCGGCGGACAGGCGCGGAAACCGTAGCGTGCTGCATTGCCATTACCAGATCCCTCCATCCTCGTCAAGCTTTTTGGCCACGGTGTTGGTGAGAATCACCATCAACAGGCTCAGCGCACCGCTGAGCAGGCCTACGGCGGCGGAATAGCTGTATTGATTCAGCTGCTTCAGGCCGGTTTGATACACGTAGTAATCCACCGTCTCCGCCACGGGGGCCACCATGTCGTTGAGCATGATCAAGGTCTGGCTGAAGGAGGTGGAAAAGAGGCCGCCCATGGTCATGATAAATTGCAGGGAAATCAGCGGGCGCAGGGCTGCCACGGAAATATACCAGGTTTTTTGCCAGCGGGTGGCGCCGTCCAGCTCTGCAGCCTCATACAGCTCCACGTCCACCCGGGACAGGGCGGCCAGATAAATAATGGAGCCCCAGCCTACGCTTTTCCAGATGCCTGAAAGCACATAAAACCATTTATATAGATGCTTCTCGCCCAGGTACATGATTCGCTCCATGCCCAGCAGGCTGCGGATGCCGTTGACGAAGCCATGATACGAAAAGAAATTGTGCATGATGGCGTACACCACCACGAAGGAGACGAAGTGGGGCAGATAGGAGATGGATTGAAGAACCTTCTTATAGCGCGGCCATTTCATTTCGTTGAGCAGCAGCGCCAGAATGATGGGGGCCGGGAAGCCCAGCACGATGCCAAGCACCGAAAGGGTCATGGTATTTTTCAGCAGACGGGGTAATTCGCCGTTGGTGAGAAAGCGGATGAAATGCTTAAGGCCATAATGACTGGTCCAGGGGCTGCCCCAGATGCCCAGGCGAAAGGAGTAATCCTTAAACGCGATTTGAATGCCTGCCAGGGGAATATACTTAAAAATAATGTAATAAGCCGCCACGGGCAGGAAGAATACATAGTAAATCCAGCAGCGCTTCATCAGGCTGAGCGTGGCGCACAGGGATTTTTTCCCCGTGGCCGGATGCATGGTCGTCATGGGCGTGAACACCTCCGAAATCAGGATGGGGCCGAACAGGGGAAGAAGGGAGGGGCCGCCGCCGGGCAGCGGCCCTCCGAAGGCTACGGCTTACTTGGCGGGCTCAAAGGGAACATCGGGATGCTCCGTCACATCCTTGGTCAGCAGCACGTTCTGCAGCGCGCCCACATCGCTCCAATAGGCGCCCTCGCCCTTCCAGTTCACGTAAACGTCGCGCTTGTTGTTGCCGATCATGTCGTCATCGATGGACACCTCAAAGCCGATGAAATGGCCTTCTTCCAGGGTGAGGCCCTCGGTCAGCACCGGCATCTGCAGCTCCACGATGTACTGGGCGCCATCCTCGGCGATCTTCGCAGCGCAAATGCCCTTTTCCTCCACGGCGGTGTTGCCGGTGTAGTAGTAGAACCTGCCGGCCTGGTTGGAGAAATAATGCCAATCGCCAGGATTCTGGAAGTCACCCTCCTTGCAGTTGGTCTCAGAAACCCAGAAGTTCACGCCATTGGCGGGGTTAATGTCGCGCAGATTGGCCAGGGTTGGATCGGTCACGACGGCCAGGAAATACAGATGGCCTTCATCCCACAGAATCTTTACATAGCCGTAGGCCATGTTTTTGCCTTCCTCATACTTGCCATAGGTCCAGATCCGTTCGCTGTTGTTCCAGATTTCATCGATTTCGCCGTCGATCACAGGAGCGGTGACGGCATAGGAGGCATAGGCGGCGGGGGTGATTTCCTCGGCGCAGGCCAGGGCGCAGCAGCTTAGCAGCAGAGCCAGCGTCATCAAGGCGGCAAGAAGCTTTTTCATGTTTGTTTTCTCCTTTATTAGAAATTGATGCTCAAGCCATGTCCGTGCGCATTCTTTCCGCAGCGCAGCCTTTTCCCCCTCTCCAAGGATTAGATTTCATCGGATTAGATTTCATCGCATGAAGCATCCTGAGCGCGCTTCCGACTGGCGCATGAGCATGGCATAGATCCTGTAAAAAGGAAACGGGCTACGGCACCGCTTTGCATCTTCAACATAGCACCGGACAAGCGCCCGGTCAATGACGCTTTTCCGGAGCTATGAAGCAATCCGAAGAAAACAAACCGCAAGTTCGATCATCTTTATTTTTTATGGTAAGCTTTATACACAAAAAAGCCATTATCCGGCCTGCATGCACTGCACAGGCTGAATAACGGCTTGCTCAATCGGCTGATTTACAGGATCAGATCCTCCACCACGTCGTCCAGCACGGCCATGACGGCGGGCTTGCCCTTATCGGCCAGGGCCAGGCAGGGGAGCTCCTCGGAGGTCATGGGCGTCATCAGGCCGCCGGATTGAAGGACGGTGAAGGCCCGTGGCGCGGTGATCCGGGCGGCGGCGGCCACATAGGAGCCGGTGGAGCCGGACTTATTGAACACCACGCATTTCACGCCCTTGCCGCCCCGGCCCTGCGCGTCAAACAGCGCGCCCATGAGCCGCTTGCCGTAGCCCCGCTCCGTGAACAGCAGCACCTGATCCGAGTTGGAAAGGGGCGTGGCCAGCATTACCTGATCGTTTTCCTCCAGCTTCATGGCCTTCACTCCGGCGCTGACCCGGCCCATTTCCGGCACGGAATCCAGCGCGAAACGAATGCACATGCCGCCCCGGGAAATCAGCAGCAGATCGCAGCCGTCCTCGGCGGGCGTCACGGAAAGCAGCCGGTCGCCGTCCTTGAGGTTAATGGCGGCGAATTTGGCCCGCTTCACATCGTAATCCGCAGCGGCGGTGCGCTTGATCTGACCCGAGCGGGTGAAGAACAGCAGATCGTTCATGGCGCTGAGGCTGCCCGGCGTGGCCAGCAGCACGGAGACGCACTGCTCCCCGTTTTCCAGCCCGGCCAGCACGCTGGACAGCGCGCCGCCCCGTTCCTTGGGCTTGCTGGTTTCCGTCAGCGCGCCCACGGACAGGGGATAGCAGTTGCCCTTATCGGTAAAGAACAGCAGGGTGTGATCCGTCTGGGTGCGGAAAACCCACCGGGGCATGTCGCTTTCCTGGGTGGGCATATCCATCTTCTCATAGAACCGGGGAGCCATTCGCCGCAGCTGCCCGCCCCGGGTGAAGAATACCACCGCGTCCTCCGGCGCCGGCGCTTCTTCCACGATGGTCACTGCCTCGTCCGGGTGTTCCTTGAGAATCTGGGTGCGCCGGTCATCGCCATATTCGGAGGCGATTTCCCGCAGCTCCTTTTTGATCACCGCGAGCAGCTTCTTTTCGCTGCCCAGAATGCCCTCCAGGGCGGCGATCAGCTTGAGAATTTCAGCATATTCCTTGCGCAGGGCTTCGATTTCCAGGCCGGTGAGGCGCTGGAGACGCAGATCCAGAATGGCCTGCGCCTGCACATCGGTGAAACCGAAGCGCTCCATCAGCCGCTGCTTGGCTTCCTTGCCGTTTTTGCTGGCGCGGATCAGGGCGATCACTTCGTCCAGATTGTCCACCGCCACGATCAGGCCTTCCAAGATGTGAGCCCGGGCCTTGGCCTGCTCCAGCTCATACTGGGTGCGCCGGGTGACGACCTCCTTCTGATGGCGGATGAAATGGCCGATCACCGTTTTCAGGCCCATCAGCACCGGCTTGCCCGCCGCCACGGCCACCATGTTTACCCCGAAGGTGACCTGCAGATCGGAATATTTATACAGATATGCCAGTACCTTCTGGGGATTGGCCTCCTTGCGCAGCTCGATCACGGCGCGCAGGCCGGTGCGGTCGGATTCATCGCGGATGTCATAAATGCAGCCCAGGGCCGCTTTCTTTTCTTCGCTGAGCTTGAGGATTTTTTCCAGCATGGCCGCCTTGGGCACGCCGTAGGGCACCTCATGGATCACCAGCAGGGTGCGCCCGGCGCTGCCCGGCTCCACGGTCACCTTGGCCCGCAGCGTCAGCTTGCCCCGGCCGGTTTCATAGGCCGCGCGAATCTCCGGCGTATCCAGCAGCACGCCGCCGGTGGGGAAATCCGGGGCGGGCATCACCCGCATCAGCTCGTCCAGCGGCACGTCCTCCCGATCGATTTGCAGGCAAACCGCCTCGATGACCTCCCGCAGGTTATGAGGCGGGATATTGGTGGCCAGGCCCACGGCGATGCCCGATGCGCCGTTGACCAGCAGGTTCGGAAACCGGGCGGGCAGCAGATCCGGCTCCTTCAGGGTATCATCGAAATTCAGACGGAAGGGCACGGTGTCCTTTTCAATATCCCGGAGCATCTGCATGGCCAGCGGGGCCATGCGGGCTTCGGTATAACGCATGGCGGCGGCGCTGTCGCCGTCGATGGAGCCGAAATTGCCGTGGCCGTCCACCATGATGCCCCGCATGGTATAGGGCTGGGCCAGACGGGTCAGCGCGTCATAGACGCTGGAATCCCCATGGGGATGATATTTACCCAGACAGTCGCCCACGATGCGGGCGCACTTGCGATGGGGCTTATCCGGGGTGAGCCCCAGCTCGTTCATGGTATAGAGGATACGCCGCTGCACAGGCTTGAGCCCATCCTCCACCCGGGGAATGGCCCGCTCCAGAATCACGTATTCGGCGTAGGGCATCATGCTCTGATGCATGACCTCCTCCAGGGGCTTTTGAATAATATCCGGCGTTAACGGGGCGGGGGGCAGCTTGGCCATAAATCATTCCTCCCAAGAATGCATAAATACAAAGCATCAGCGCGAAGGCAAGCCTGCGGGCACGGTTTACCGGCCTGCGGCGGATACGCTGTGGGCATTCGCTTTTTCCTGCTGCTGATCGAAGTGGTCGGCTTTGTTAAATTCGGCGTGCTCGATGATGTATTCCCGCCGGGGCTCCACCTTGTCGCCCATGAGGATGGTAATCAGGGATTCGGCCTCCGCCGCGTCCTCGATGGTTACCTGCATCAGCTTACGGTTGGCGGGATCCATGGTGGTTTCCCACAGCTGCTCCGGGTTCATTTCCCCAAGGCCCTTATAGCGCTGGAGGGTGTAGCCCCGCAGCCCGGTGGTGAGCTTTTTCAGTTCCCGGTCGTCATAGGCGTATTGAATGCCGGAGGAACGCTTCACTGCATACAGCGGCGGCATGCCGATATACACATGCCCGTCCGCCACCAGATCCCGCATATAGCGATAGAAGAAGGTGAGCAGGATGGCGCGAATATGGGCGCCGTCCTGATCGGCGTCGGCCAGAATAATCACCTTGTTGTATTTGAGCGAGGAAAGATCGAAATCCTCGTCGATGCCGGTGCCCAGAGCGGTGATGATGGAGCGGAATTCTTCATTGGCCAGCACCTGATCCAGCCGCTTCTTTTCGGCGTTGAGAGGCTTGCCCCGCAGGGGAAGAATGGCCTGGAACCGGCGATCCCGGCCCTGCTTGGCGCTGCCGCCGGCGCTGTCGCCCTCCACGATGAACAGTTCGTTGTCCGCCGCCTTACGGCCCGTGCAGGGAGAAAGCTTGCCCACCAGCGGCGCGGCTTCCAGCTGATTTTTCGCCCGGGCCACATCCCGGGCCTTGCGGGTGGCTTCCCGCACCCGGGCGCTTTTAACCGCTTTTTCCACGATCTTCTGGGCCAGCTCCTGATTTTTCAGGTCGTCCAGAAATTCATAGAGCCGCTCGGTAATCACCGCTTCCACGGCGGGGCGCACCTCGGTGTTTCCCAGACGGCCCTTGGTCTGGCCCTCGAACTGGGGGTTTTTCACCATCGTGGTCAGCACGGCGGTGATTCCCTCCCGGAAATCCTCGCCGGCCAGGTTATTGTCCTTTTCCTTTAATGCGCCGATTCTCCGGGCGTAATCGTTGAGCACTTTGGTCAGCGCGGCCCGGAAGCCGGTTTCGTGGGTGCCGCCCTCGGCGGTAGGGATGTTGTTTACATAGGAAAACACGGACTCGGTGAAGCTGTCCGTATACTGGATGGCGGCGGCGCAGAGCACGTCGTCCTTTTTGCCTTCCAGATAGATGGGCGTATCGTGAAGGGGCGTTTTCCCCTGATTGAGGAATTTCACGTAGTCTACGATGCCGCCCTCAAAGCAGAATTCGCACCGGGCCTTTTCCGGATCGGTGGCCCGTTCATCCGCGAAGGTGATTTTCAGGCCCTTGTTCAGGTACGCCAGCTCCCGCAGCCGGCGGCGCACGGTATCGCCGTTGAACACGATATCCTCAAACACGGTGTCGTCGGGCAGGAAACGCACCAGTGTGCCCCGCTTACGGGTGTTGCCCAGCTTTTCCAGGGGCGTGACGGGATGCCCGGCGATCCATTTTTTCTCTTTCGCGTCATAATAATTTTCAAAGCGCATGGCGTAGTGGGACCAGTTCAGGTAAATATCCACCGTCAGCCATTTGGACAGGGCGTTTACCACGCTGGCGCCCACCCCGTGCAGACCGCCGGAATAGGCGTAGTTATCATTGCCAAATTTGCCGCCGGCATGCAGGCGGGTGAAAATTACTTCCACGCCCGGAATGCCCAGCGTGGGATGCAGATCCACCGGCATGCCCCGGCCATTATCCCATACGGAGGCGGAGCCGTCCTTATACAGCGTCACAGCCACCTCCGTGGCATAGCCGCCCATGGCCTCGTCGATGGCGTTATCCACGATCTCCCACAGCAGATGATGCAACCCCCGGGCGCCCGTGGAGCCGATATACATGCCTGGCCGCATGCGTACCGCATCCAGCCCCTCCAATACTTTAATACTGCCCGCGTCGTATGTCTGCCCCATGCTCGCACCTCAATCTTGTTTGGTTCGTCCGGCCGGTTGATCCGCGGCCTGAAACGCTACCTTTTATTATAACACATTTTTCCTTATAATGCAAAGCAATTCACCTGTGTCCCCGCCGAAAAACGTATGGGATAAAACAGGATGGCAATCAATCGACAATGCGCCCCAGCATGGGAAAAGAAATGCAGGAGGCTTCCTTTCTCATCTGGGGCGCATAACTGGCAACAGAAATATCGCTTTTACGTTTTTCCTGGTTGGGCACGGGTGCGGATGCTTGGGCTCCAAAGAAGCTCCTCCCGCATTATATCCGCTGCGTTTCCTCCAACATCGTCCGTGCGGTTTGCGCGTCGCGCTGGATCTGCGCATGCAGCGCCGCCATGGATTCAAATTTGTGGATGCCGCGGATGTATCCGATCACATCCAGGGTCATCCCATCGCCGTAAATATCGCCGGAAAAATCCAGAATCAGCGTTTCGATGGTAATCTGCTGACTGCTGTCGGCGGTGGGGCGCGTGCCGATATTGGTTACGCCCGCATACACATGGCCGTCCAAATGCACGCGCGTGGCATACACCCCGGCCTGGGGCAGCTGCACGTTCGCATTGCAGCAGAGATTGGCCGTTGGAAAACCGGCGGCGGTGCCCTTGCCCTGGCCGTGCACAATCGTTCCCGTCAGGCAGATCATGGAGAAATCCCTCTTTCTTCGCTCAGCGTTTTCCCTTCAGAATGGGGGAAAGCGGCTTATAGATGAAATAGGAAATGGCCACCGAGCACATGCCCTTGATAAACGTGAAGGGCAGATTGAATTTCAAAAGCGCATCCATCAGGCCGCTTACGCTGGGATTGATGGCGCGATACAGATCCAGAATCACATCCATGGGAACCAGCAGCTTCGCATACAGGGGATAGATAACGAAATAATTAGTGAACACGCTGGCAATCGCCATGCAGGCCGCGCCGGCCGTTGCGCCCAGCAGCGCCGCCTTGCGGGTCTTATGCTTGCGATAAATCACGCCTGCGCCAAACACAAAGCATACGCCCAGCAGGAAGTTGGACGCTTCGCCCACGCCGCCGGTGGTGGTGAAGGGGAGATTGACCAGATTTTTAATCAGGCACACCAGCACGCCGTACCACGGCCCCAGCGCGAAGGACGCCAGCAGCGCCGGTAACTCGGAAAAGTCCAGCTTGATGAAGCTGGGCATCAGCGGAACGCTGAAGGAAATGAACATCAGCACTGACGCTACCGCGCCAAGCATGGCCGTTACGGTCAGATTCCGGGTTTTGGAAGCGGTGTTTTTACGGGTTGCAGTCATGGGAAAAGCCCTCCTTACAAATTCGACCCCCAATCTGCAAAAGATCAGGGGTCGCGTGCTTCTTTCATCCAGACTGTACTGTCGGTTCCGGAATTGAACCGGATCGGCCCTTTCGGGTTCGCGGACTTTACCGCCGGTCGGGAATTTCGCCAGAGGCGATCACCCTGCCCTGAAGATCTCTCGCGCAAAGAGGTCGTTATTCAAATACGCGCTCATTATAGCGCGGTCCTGTCCATTTGTAAAGGGCATTTTTCGCGGGTCTGGCCCATCCGCCCGCGCCGCAATCATTCCGCCGCCGCGCCCTCGGCCAGCATCCGGCGCACAAACCGCTTTTTCACCGCCAGATAGCAGATGCAGTGAATCGTGGCCGTGAGGAACCAGGAAATGGGGTAGGACAGATACAACACCGTCAGGGTGTGCTCCAGCGGGAACACCGTGTAAATCCAGACCATACGGAACACACATACACCCAGAATGGACACCATCATCGGCACGAACGAATTGCCAAAGCCCCGCAGGCCGCCCACAAACACGTTCATAATGCCCATCACGAAATACAGCGGCAGCATCACGGACATACGAATCTGGCCCATCTGCACCACGGTTTCCTCCGTATTGTAAATGCGCAGCAGGGGCGCCTGAAAGAGGTAATACACCCCGCTCATGACGATGCCTACCGCCGAAACCACGCCCAGGCAGCACCACATGATTTTGCTGATCCGATGGGGCTTGCGCGCGCCCACGTTCTGGCTGATGAAGGTGAGCGCCGCCTGATAGATTGCGTCCATGGAGATGCTGATGAAGCCTTCCAGATTGGAGGATGCGCCGTTGCCCGCCATGGCCGCCGAGCCAAAGCCGTTGATGGAGGACTGGATAATCACGTTGGAAATGGAGAAGATGGAGCCCTGAATGCCTGCCGGCAGGCCGATCTTGAGGATTTCCAGCAGTTTATCCTTATAAATGCGGATTTCCCGGGGCCGCAGCCGGATGAAACCATTGGAGCGGATCAGGCAGAAAAGCACCAGCACGCAGGAGACCACCTGCGACGCGACCGTGGCGATGGCCACGCCCGCCACGCCCATGCCGCAGACGATCACCAGGAACAGGTTCAGCGCCACGTTGATCAGCCCGGAGACGGTGAGGAAATACAGAGGCCGTTTGGTGTCGCCAATAGCGCGGAGCACGGCCGAGCCGAAATTATACAGCATGTTAAAGGGCGCGCCCAGAAAATAAATCTTCAGATACAGCGCAGACAGATCCAGCACATCGTCGGGCGAATCCATCAGCACCAGCATGGGCCGGCTGAGGAAAAGCCCCAGCAGGGCCACCGCCAGCCCACCGATCAGCGCCACGGCGATGGACGTATGCACAGCGCGGCTGGCGTCCTCCTTCTTTCCTGCGCCATAGCCCTGCGCCACGGCCACGCTGGTGCCCAGCGACAGGCCGCTGAATACGCTCACAATCAGGTTCACCAGCGAGCCGGTGGAGCTGACCGCCGCCAGCGCCTGGGAGCCGACGAACTGCCCCACCACCACCACGTCGGCGGCGTTGTAGAGCAGCTGCAGGATCCCGGTGACCGCCAGCGGCAAAGAAAAACGAAGAATTTTCCCCAGCAGGGGTCCTTCGGTCATGTTCATTTCATACTGTCGCGCTGATTTTGCCATCGTCAACCTCCTGATGCGTAAAAAACGCATACCCGGATAGTTTATCTCCCTGACAGCCGAATGTCAAGCCTGTGTAAAATTTCTCAGCCTGCTGCCGCGGTTTTCCTTTTTTTGTTGGCAGCCAGGCGAATGTATGCAACGTCTGGAGCGTTTGTCCAAGACGCTGGGCTTGGGGATGCTTCTGTGCGACGATCTGTATGCGTGTCAGGCTGGCGGCGGATGGGCCGGCGGCAGGCGGCGCAAAAAAAGAAAACCGGCGGCAGGTAAATTGCTTCTTCTGAACCGGTCTTCTTCCTAATTCTTTGGCAATTTTAATAGGATAAAATCCATGCGTCAGCCCCGCTGCGCTGCCGGGGAGGTTCCGGGTGCGTCGTCGTCCTCCTCATCGCTGCGGATACCACCGGTGCTGACCAGCTGCGCCAGCGCGGCCGTTACCAGCGGATCGTAGCGCTGGGGCATGGCCTGCAATTCCGCCGCCGCTTCCGCAAAGGTTTTCACGCGGTTGTATCCCCGATCGCTGGTCATGGCGTCAAAGGCGTCGGCCACGGCCAGAATCCGGCTTTCGAAGGGAATCTGATCGCCCTTCAGCCCGCGGGGATAACCGCTGCCGTCCATCCGCTCATGATGGCTATGGGCCAGCTCGGCGATGCGGGGGCCATATTTGGGCAGCAGAATCCGGGCGCTGTCTGCGGCATGCTGCTGGATTAAAGCGTATTCTTCGTCTGTCAGCCGTTCTTTTTTGCGCAGAATCTCTCCGGGCACGTTGCATTTGCCCACGTCATGGAACAGCGCGCCGATGATGAAATCCTCCATGGACAGGCCGGGGCAGTGATCCCGCAGCGCCTCATAGAGGTGCAGGGCATAGCGCATCACGGCGTGGCTGTGTCGCTTGGTATAATGATCGATTTCATCAATGTGGCGCAGCAGCCCCTGCAGCTCCTCCTGCCAATAGGCCTGCTCGTCAAACACCGGGCAATTGGACATATACACCAGCAGCGCCGTTTCCACGCACCGCAGCCGCACATTCTGCTTCAGCCCTCGGATATAAAACGAATCTCCGGGCATCAGCCGCACCGGCTCGGGGGAGAGCAGCAGCTCGATCTGCCCGGTATGCACGAAGAAAAACTCCATGTCGTCCGGGCTTTCTCCGGCATACAGCCAAAGGGTGGCCCCGCGATTGACATGCTGGGTCATGATTTCCACCCGGCCCTTTTTGGCCAGCAGCGAAAGGCCCTCCGGGCTGCCCGGAATCTGGGCCTGGGCGTCCTGAGCACAATGATAAAACAGGCCTTCCATCTGCAATCCCCCCTTTATGGTACGCCGAACAATCGTCTGAAATGCAAAAGCCGCGCTCCGGCTCGCGGCCGATGCGCGGTTTCATCCGGGCGTGAGGCCCATCAGGGAACGTTAATCACCCGCAGAGGATCAATCCAGAGAATCTGGCCGTCCACATCATAGGGCACATATTCGCATACCACCGTCAGCCCTGTGGTGGCGCTGACCCGCTGGGCGTACAGCAGCACAGGCCGGTTTGTCTGATCCACGGACCACAGCAACCATTCGGTATCGTCATAGGGCGTAATCTGTGCGATTCTAATCAGCCGCTGCACCTGAGCGTTGGCGCTGTCCACCATGCGATAGAGCGTTTTGGTCTGCAATTCTTTTTGATAGCGCTTGTAATCGAAGCTCCATGCGGATGCACAGGAGCATGTGAACACCATCACCAGCATCACGGCGGCAAGAACACGAAACGCTTTTTTCATTAACAGGCCCTCCCTCAACGTAAAGCTTATCTTCCAGCGGAACCTTACTTCAGTAATCAATGACATTTTACACAATTTCGGAAGATCTGTCAAATCTTTTTTCCATATGTATTTATCTATTTATCGATGCATGCCATATACATGTAGCTGAACTGCAAAATTTTGCAAAAGGTGATTGACAGCCGGCGCGTACCGTGCCATACTGGAGAAAAATCCCCAGGAGGAACACGCAGAATGAAGATTTCCAAACAGGACGCGCTGACCTGGTTTTCTTTTTTTGCCATGCTGCCCGAGGAAGAAGAACTGCTGCCCCATCAGCAGGAGCTGGCCTATGCCGCGCTGGCGCAGATCGAGGCTGCCGTGGAGCAGCGCCGGCAGGCTCTGATGGCGCAGATTCCCCATCTGCATTCTTTGGAGGGGCGCACGTATTTCGTGGGCGATCCGGAAAAATTCCCCCGGGGCTGCCGTTCCTGCCTGCTGGGCTCGGGGCTCAGCGCCGTGCGCAAAACCAACAAATGCAACATCCAGTGCAAATTCTGCTATAATTACGGCGAGCTGGATTGCCAGCCGCCCATTGGCGAGGGCATGTGGGAAATCGGGGGCACCAAGTTTTACGAGGACGATATTCCCCTGCTGCTTTCCATTCAGAAAAAGCCCACGGGCATCGCCTATGTATATCTGGAACCCTTCATGGAAATTGAAAAATATTATGGAGTGATTGCCAAATTCCACGCCGCGGGGGTGCATCAGCATCTGTATACCAACGGCACCCTGGCCACGGAAGAAAACCTGCGGGCGCTGGGGGAGGCCGGGCTGGATGAGCTGCGGTTTAATCTGGGGGCCAGCGGCTGTGCCGACCGGGTGATCGAGAATATCACGCTGGCCAAGCGGTTCATTCCCTATGTAGGCGTCGAAACGCCCATGACCCCGGAATTTTACGAAGCCTTCCAGCACAAGAAAGCGCGGATTCTGGCCACGGGCCTGGATTTTATGAACTGCGCCGAGCTGCATCTGAACCCCAACAACCTCGATAATTATGCCGGAGAAAACCTGTATATGTGCCGTCAGGGCTATATTTCCCCGATCTGGAGCCGGGAAATCACCCTGCGGCTCATGGCCCAGGCGGAGAAGGAGGACTGGGGCATCGTGGTGCATGATTGCTCCAACCGCACCAAGTTCGCCCGAGATCTGAACCTGCGGGGGAAGGAGGGCGGCTGGTTCGGCGCCAGCACCTATGCCAGCGAGTTCCCGCGGCTGCCCTTTGAGGCGTTTTTGCCGGTATTGCAGGATGATTCCTTCCATTTTATTGAGGAAGAACCGCTGCCCGCGGGCTATCGGCCCGGAGACATCGTTCTCTGAGCGGCCGAAGCCGCCCGGGCCGGGCCGCCAAGCTGCCCGGGAAAGGAAGAAATTTGCCAGCGTCCCCTTGACAGAACGATTTTTCGGTGTTATACTGTTTGGGCACTTGGAAATCAGGTGCCTATGGACCCGTAGCTCAGTTGGATAGAGTGACAGACTCCGACTCTGTAGGCCGCGCGTTCGAATCGCGCCGGGTTCACCAAAGGCCGTCTCTGAAAAGGGGACGGCTTTTTTGTGCTATTCATGGAATGCTGCGCGCCTTTCTGATTTTGCAGCCGGGTTTGACCCGAGGTTCCTTTTGCGGTTGCGCTTTGCCGGCGTTTTCTGCGTCCATGCGCTTGCCGGGCGGCGATTTGAGCAATAAAAAAACCGCGGACGAATCCATCCGCGGTTGGTGCCGATGGTGAGACTCGAACTCACACGGTTTCCCGCCGCATTTTGAGTGCGGTGCGTCTGCCATTCCGCCACATCGGCAACAAATCTATCATATCATGTAACCGCTGAAAAAGCAAGCCCTTGCCGCGAATTTTCGGCAGGTTTCCGGCAGGAGAGAGGCGCTAAATGTAATGATTTCGAAACAGGTTTCACGCTTTACATTCGCGGCCAAAAGCGATATAATAAAATTGCCATGCGATGAAAAAATCCCATGCGCGCATGGCGAATAAGGATTATTTGGGAGGGCAATTATGAACAAGAAGGTATGGATCGTGCTGACGGTTGTTGCGATCATCGCCGCTGTGGTGGTTGGCGTTGTGGGCAGCAATAAAGCCAGCAGCCTGAACAAGACCATCGACGAGCTCAACGCCAAGGTGGCCAGCCTGGAAGGCGACCTGGCCGCCGCCAACGAAGCCGCCAAGACGGCCTCCGAAGCCCAGACCGCTGCGGACGAGCTGAACAAGACCATTGAAGAACTCAACGCCAAGGTGGCCGCGCTGGAAACCGAGCTGGCCGCCGCCAAGGACGAAGCCGAAAAGGCCAAGGCCGAAGTCGTACCCACCCCCGCTCCCTCTGAGGAGCCCAAGGTGGAAGCTACCGAAGAACCCAAGGCCGAAGCTACCGAAGAACCCAAGGCTGAAGAAACCGCCGCTCCCGCTGCGCAGGCTGCTGCCGAAGGCACGCCCGTTGCCGCGGGAAAGACGGTCGTGACCATCTGGTCCACCTTTACCGACGCCCAGAAGGCGTATCTGGAAAAGACCGCCGCGGATTTCACCGCGTCCCAGGATCAGTATGAAGTGGTCGTGCAGGATCAGCCCCGGGCCGATTTCAACAACAACGTGTATAACGGCGTTGTGAACGGCGTGGGCCCCGACATCATCTTCAACTACGCTTCCGAAGCCGCTTCCTATGTGAACGCCGGCCTGGTTGCCAACCTGGACGAATACATCTATGACGAAACCATCGGCATCCCGGATTTCGACGAGCTGCTGCCCCAGTATCTGCTGGACGAAATGAACGCCATGGAAGACGGCCATATCCACTGGATTCCCGGCGTGACCACCGGCCCCATCCTCTATTATAACAAGACCCTGCTGGACGAGCTGCAGATCGAAGTGCCCACCACCTGGGACGAGCTGGTGGCTGCCTGCGACAAGATCCGCGAAGCCAAGCCCGACGTGCTGCCCTTCGGCATCGACTCCCTCACCGATATTCTCCAGACCTTCATCATGGAAGCGGGCCATGGCTATATCGACACCGAGAAGAAGGAAGTCACCTTCGGCGACGCTGTGGACGTGATCAAGTGGTACGGCGAGCAGTGCCAGAACGGCAACTTCGCCATCACCCCGCCCTCCGGCAACTATTTCTCTGACGACTTCAACACCGGCAAGGTGGCCATGTATTACGGCTCCTGCGCCGGCGTGCCCTACATCAAGCCCGTGGACTTCGAATATGGCACCGCCAAGGCCCCTGTGACCGCCGGCGGCAAGGGCGCGTATTCCATCTGGAACCGCGGCCCCATCGTGTTCCACTACGAAGGCCAGGAAGCCCGTGAAGTGGGCGCGTATCTGTTTGTGAAGTACATGCTGGCCACTGCCGAAGTGTCCGAAGGCTGGGCCGAGGCCATGGAAGCCCTGACCCCCTGGAAGAACGCCCAGCAGGTGGAAGGCTACGATGCGTTTGTGGCGGCCCATCCCGCGCTGCAGGCTGTTTCCGATAACTTTGACATCGGCGTGACCTTCCCCTCCGTGACCGGCGCTGCCCAGGTGCGCAACGCGATCAAGGAAATGGGTACGCTGGTTGCCGGTGGCACGGACGCTGCCGAAGCGCTGGCTGCCTGCGTGGAAACCTGCAACAACGCGCTGCAGGGCAAGTAATTCATTGTCCAGACGGAGAACCGGAGCAGCCTCCGGTTCTCCTTTTTTCGCACATGCGGCGCGGGAAAGCGCCGGGAAGCGTCTCTATAAGGGCATGCTTCCCGGCGGCTGCCCGGCCCGGGTGGACAGGGCAGAGCGCCTTGCGCAGAGACGCTTTGCCGTATCCATCGGATGCGGGTATCGGTCTGTTTTTTGTCATCATCACAGCAGAAGGCGAGGATTCGGGTATGCAAGTTAGGCTTGAGAACGTTACCAAGAAATTTCCCGGGGTTACGGCGGTGGACACCTTTTCGGTCACGCTGCCCGATGGGGAGCTGATCTGCCTGCTGGGGCCGTCCGGCTGCGGCAAATCCACCATCCTGAATATGCTTTCGGGCATCATTCCGGTGTCGGGGGGCAATATTTATTTCGATGATGAAAATGTCACCAAGCTGCCTCCCGAGGAGCGGGGCATCGGATTGGTGTTCCAGAATTATGCCCTGTATCCCCACATGACGGTGCTGGAAAACATCTGTTTTCCCCTGGAAATCAAGCGGGTGCCCAAGGAGGAGCGGGTGCGCCGGGCCACGGAAATGGCCAGGCTGGTGCACGTGGATATGCTGCTGAACCGCAAGCCTAAGGAGCTTTCCGGCGGTCAGCAGCAGCGGGTGGCCATCGCCCGGGCGCTGGTGAAGGAGCCCCGGCTTCTGCTGCTGGATGAGCCGCTTTCCAATCTGGACGCACGGCTGCGCCTGGAAATGCGGGAGGAAATCCGCCGCATTCAGCTGCAAACCCAGGTGACCACCATTTTCGTCACCCACGACCAGGAAGAAGCCATGTCCATTTCCGATCATATCGTGCTGATGCGGGACGGCGTGATGCAGCAGTTTGATCAGCCACAGGTGCTTTACGATGACCCGGCCAATCAGTTCGTGGCCGATTTTCTGGGCAATCCGCCCATCAATAACCTGCCTGGCACGGTGCGCGGCGGCGTGTTTACCACCGAGGATGGCAAGGCCAGCGTGAAGCTGCCCCTGCTTGCCCGGGTGCCGGAAGGGAAAAAGGTAAATCTGTCGGTGCGCAGCGAGAGCTTCCAGGTGGCCAAGGCCCCGGGGGAGGATACGATGCGCTGCCAGGTGACGGGCGTATTCAAAACCGGCAAGGAGGAAATGGCCTCCTTCCTGTTTGGCGATGTGGCCTTCCGGGCATATATCGATCTGGAGGAGGGCCTGCAAAAGGGCCAGGAGGTGGACCTGGCGCTGAAGAACCGGGGCGTGTTCGTGTTTGACCGGGAATCGGGGGTGCGCTACTGATGACCCAGAAGCTGCCATTTCAGGAGCCTTTTCGCCGCTCTCGCAGGCGGAGCAACACCCGGCGGCTCCTGTTCCATTTCGTGCTGTTCACGCTCCTTGGCGCGGCGCTGATTGCCATGGGTGTATTTGGCCGGGTGCAGCTGCATGCCATTTTTGATGCGACGGTGCAATCCGCCCGGGCCAATCTGCTGGTCAGCGACGCCACGGAAAAAGTGAAGGCTGTGGCTGAGGCTCCCACAGCCGGCAATTCCGAAAAGCGTCCCATTTCCAACGGCCTTTCCTCCAAGAGCAAGGCCGTGAAAACAGAAAGCGCCCGAATGCTGCAGGAGGGCGCGACAGATGAAAACGTGCTGGCCTATTTGTATGACACCCTGGCCCAGGCGGCCGTTTCCCGGCTCAAGGCGGAGGATGAGGCCCAGGCCGCGCTGATGGAAAAGGTGACGGCGGCCTTGACCCAGCAGCGGGCGGACGTGATCGCCTCCGTGCAGGCGGACGTTGCCCAGAAGGTCGCGCAGATGTCCGTGGATGATATCCGCAAGGGCCTGTCCCGGGATACGGCGCATTACGTGCCCATGTATTACAGCCTGATTATGCTGATCGTGGGCGGCGTGCTGCTGGCGCTGGCGCTGGCGCTGGGCGCGGTGGCGTTTTTCGCGGGGGAGGATGCCCGGAAAAAGGTGACGGACGTGGTAGAGCCCATGGACTATCTGCTGCCCTTCTTTTTCGGGGTGATCGTGTTCACGCTCTATCCCATGATCCGTGTGTTCATCATGGCGTTTCAGGAGCGCTATCAGCTTACGGGGGAATACCTGGGATGGGGCCTGGGAAATTTCCGGGATGTGCTGTTTGGCGTGAATACCAAGCTGCCCCAGGCGCTGGGAAACACGTTCCTGTATGTGCTGCTCACGGTGCCCATTTCCACGGTGCTGTCGCTGGTGCTGGCGTATCTGCTGAACCAGAAAATCAAGCTCCGCGCCCTGTTCCAGACGGCGTATTTCCTGCCCATGGTCACGTCGGCCACCGCCGTGGGGCTGGTATGGAAGTTTATGTTCCATGACAACTATGGCATCATCAACTGGCTGCTGTCCCTGTTCGGGGGAGCGAAGGTGGCCTGGCTGACCAATCCGGCCTTCTCCATGGCCGTGATGGTGATTTACGGCGTGTGGGATTCTCTGCCCTTCACCATCATCCTGCTGATTTCCGGCCTGCAGAATATAGATGATCATTATTACACCGTGGCCAAGGTGGATGGGGCGAAGGCCAAGCGGATTTTCTTCCGCATCACCGTGCCGCTCCTGTCGCCCACCATCGGGCTGGTGCTGATTATCAACAGCATTTCGGCCTTCAAGGTGTTCAACTCCGTGGTGGTGCTGTTCTCGGGGTATCCGGGACCCATGTATAATATGTATACCATGACTTATTATATCTATGAGCAGATCAAAACCAATATGGAATACGGCCGGGCGGCGGCCGCGTCGCTGATTCTGTTCCTGTTTATTTTCCTGTTTACCATGCTCCAGCGCTTCATCCAGCGCAAATGGAAGTATGACTGAGAAAGGAGGCTGCTTGAACATGAAGCATCAAAAGGCTGCCCGGCTGTGGGGCGCTATTCTTGTGGCTGTGGGCAGCGTCCTGATTCTGGGCATGCTGCTGGCCATGCTGGGCGGCGGGGAGAACGCGCCTGAAACCCGGGCGCAATTGCTGGTCCGGGCCCAGCAAAACGATAAAAACGCCCAGACCGCCCTGAACCTGGTGCAGGGCCGGATTGCGGAGCTGGAAAAGTATTATGCTGCGGACGGCGAAAACGCCGCCTATCAGGAAAGGCTGGCTCTGCTTGCCGCCTTGAAGGAAGAACTGGCATCGGCCCAGGATGTTTCGGAGGGCACGTTCCAGCAATGGCGGAAGCGCCAATCCGTGGACGGGGTGGAGACGGAGGTGGTGGCGCTGAACTATCTGCAAAGCCAGCTGGCCACGCTGCATCAGAACCGGCAGCAGGCGCAAAGCAGCCGCGTCGCGGCGGAAACGGCCCCTGAGGAAGCGACGGAAGCCGTGTCGTCCCGGGCGCTGTATTATGCGGGGCTGGCAATCGGCGCGGCGCTGTGGGTGCTGGGATTGCGGCTGAATCACGGGTATCAGATGAAGCATGTGCTCAGCCAGATTCTGCTGTACACCCTGCTGGTGATTGGCGCGATCATCATGGTGTTCCCATTTTACTGGATGATTTCCTCATCGCTGAAAACGCGGATCGAGGTGAGCCAGTTTCCGCCGCAGTTTATCCCCAATAACCCCTTCAATTTCGATAACTACCGGGTGGCCTTCAAGCAGGCGCCCTTCGCCACGTATTTTCTCAATTCGGTGGTGGTGTGCTTCTGCTCGGTGGCGGTGGTTACGTTTACCACCATCCTGGCGGCCTTTGCCTTCTCGCGGCTGAAATTCCCGGGGCGGGAAGTGGTGTTTTCCGCGCTGCTGAGCATGATGATGCTGCCCTTTGAGATGCTGGTGATTACCAATTACTCCACCATCATCCATCTGAACCTGAACGACAGCCTGTCCGCGCTGGTGCTGCCCTTCATTTCCTCCATTTTCTATACGTACATCATGCGCAATTTCTTCGCTTCCATCCCCGAGAGCCTGTATTGGTCGGCGCGGGTGGATGGATGCAGCAATTGGCGGTATCTGTGGAAGGTGATGGTGCCCATCGGGCGGCCGTCGCTGGTGACGGTGATTCTGCTCAACGCACTGGCAAGCTGGAACAGCTTCATGTGGCCGCTGCTGGTGATCAAATCCACGCCCAAGCGCACGCTGCCCTTCGGCCTTTACGCATTTACCACCGAAGCTGGCGCGGCGCAGGAGCTGATTATGGCCGCATCCACCGTGGTGGTGCTGCCCATGATCGTGCTGTTCCTTTTCGCCCGGAAGCAGATTCTTCGCGGCGTTGCCCGCGGCGGGCTGAAGGGATAAGGGAAAAGCTTTCAGCAGCAGGATAAGCCCACAAAAAGAGGGCGGGGGAACCATGCTTCGGATGGGAAGCCGGTTTCTCCGTCTTTTTTTAGACGACCGTATGAATGGGGGCGCGGCAGGAAGCATTCCTGCTTTTCTGTCAGCGATCGTATGATGATGTGCGTCCCCTTTATGCACTCTCAGCACGGGCGTTCATTCCCGATAGTCTCCGCTGCTTACCCGAACCGTTTTTCCAGTTCCTCATATTTTTCATGGGTAATCAGCGCGTCGTGATCGGTGCCGTCCAGCTGCACCACGTAGGTCCAGCGGCCATAGGGCGTGATATTCCGAATATGCCGCAGATTGATGATATAGCTTTTATGACAGCGGAAAAACAGTTCGGGATCCAGCCGCGCTTCCGTTTCGCTGAGCGTTTCGGGCAGCACATAGCGGCCGTTGTTCCGGGTGTAAATCACGGTAGCCCGATCCTCCCGCTGCACCAGCAGGATGTCCATCAGATCAATAAATGTGACCCCATCCCGGTGGCGCAGCATCAGCCGTCCGGCCACATTCCGGGGCTCCGCAGGCCGGGGGGCAGGCAGCGCTTCCGCAGGCGCATGCCGCAGCCGCGCCGCAATCCGGTCCAGCGTCTGCTCCAGCCGGGCCAGCTTAAAGGGTTTCACCAGATAGTCAAAGGCGTAAACCTCGAACGCTTCGCCCCGATATTCCTCATGCCCCGTGGCGAAAATCAGCACCGCCGCCGGATTCTGATCCTGAATCAGCCGGGCGCATTCAATGCCCGTTTTTCCGGGCATGTCCACATCCAGAAAAACCACATGGGGATGCTCCTGCTCGTAAAGCGCCATGGCTTCATCGCCGTTCGCTGCTTCGCCTGCCACCTGAAAGCCTTCCGTGGCTTCGATTTTCTTGCGCAGAATCAGGCGCATGCCCGGCTCGTCATCTGCGATCAGCACCCGAATGTTGTTTTCCCTCATGTCCGTCTCCTATATGCTTTGGGCGCGGGCCGCCGCAAAACCTCGCTGAGAATCACGCCCTGCAGCAGTTCCTGGGACGCCTGGCTTTCCTGCGTCCGGGGCGCTTCCGGCATGGACTGGGGGTGCTTGGGCTGGCCCAGCATGTAATCATGGCAGTCATCCGTCCCCTCCGCACCTATCTTAGCCGGCGCAGGCATGGCGGGAGCCGGGCGCTTTTGCAGCATTTCCTGATGGCAGGGATCCTCGCCCTCCAGAATAAAGGACCGCTGCACCGGCGCGGGCGCTGCCATTGATTTCCTCTGCGGCGTATTCATCGGAGCACTGGGCGTTTCCTTTGCCGGTTCATGCCGGACGCCTCGGGGGACAGGCCGCGACGCGCTGTCCTGCTTCTTTTTTTCGTCCTTCATTTTGGCTATCACGGAGAAAATCGCGCCCACGATCACCAGCAATGCGGTTAGCGCTTCCATGGCATTTCCCTCCTGTGCGCATCCGTTTTCATTCTTTATCCGGGGCTGGATGCGCTGCCGGAGATGGTCGTCGGTTCACCGTTCCGGCAGCGATTCTGCCCTTACTTACTTGCTTTTGCCATCCACCGGCCGGGGAATATCCGTGGCCGGGGTCGCCGCCTTGGCGATGCCGGTGCGCATTTCGGTATCGGCAATGGTGTTCTGCATCTGATAATAATCCATCACGCCCAGCTTTCCTTCCCGCAGTGCCTGGGCCATGGCCAGAGGCACCTGCGCCTCGGCTTCCACCACCTTGGCCCGCATTTCCTGCACGGCGGCCTTCATTTCCTGCTCATGGGCCACGGCCATGGCCCGGCGCTCCTCCGCCTTGGCCTGGGCGATGCGCCGGTCAGCCTCCGCCTG
Organism: uncultured Clostridia bacterium; assembly: GCA_934630705.1. Classification (GTDB taxonomy): domain Bacteria; phylum Bacillota; class Clostridia; order Christensenellales; family Aristaeellaceae; genus RUG563. The sequence goes on from CAKTWP010000005.1 coordinate 127,158, forward strand.
ATCCATCTGCAGCTGCGCGCCGATGTTCCGGCCCACGTCCACGTCCGCAATATCAATGGACAGAATCTCATACGCCGTGCCCTTATCCAGGCCCTTGTTCAGCACGGTCTGGCTGATCAGATCCGGGTTTTCCAGCACGGCCTTATGGGTGTGGGAGGAGCCGATGGTGGTTACGATGCCTTCGCCCACGCGGGCGATGATGGTTTCTTCCCCGGCGCCGCCCACCAGACGTTCAATATTGGTGCGCACGGTGATCCGGGCCTTGGCCCGCAGCTCGATGCCGTCCTGGGCGATGGCGGCCACAGGCGGGGTTTCAATCACCTTGGGCAGCACGCTCATCTGCACCGCCTGGAGCACGTCGCGGCCTGCCAGGTCGATGGCACAGGCCGTGGTGAAGGACAAATTGATGCTGGCCTGCTTGGCGGAAATCAGCGCGTTAATGACGCGCTCGATGTTGCCGCCGGCAAGAAAATGGGTTTCCAGCATATCGGTGGTAATCTGCAGGCCCGCCTTCCGGGCCTTGATATAGGCGTTCACAATCTTCTGGGGCGAAATGCGGCGGAACCGCATGCCGATCAGCGAAATGATTTTCACCGACGCGCCGGAGGCCCGGGCGTTGATCCACAGCCCCAGGGGCACATACCGGAAGAACACAGCCACCAGCAGCAGCGCTACCGCCACAATCACAAACCAAAGCACCATGAAATCCATGAAATCCCCTCCTCTTTCTGCGGTCAGCCTTGAACCGCGCGAACGATAATCTTATTGCCTTCCGTGCGAATGACCTGCACGGGGGTCCCCTTCTCAATAAACGCATCCTCGGACAGCACTTCCAGCCGCACGCCGTCAAACTCCGCGTTGCCCACGGGGCTGAGGGTGGTGGTAGTCACGCCGCGCTTGCCCATCAGCGCTTCCATTTCTTCATGATCCTTTTCCGGCGTTTCCTGGTGCAGGATCAGCGCGGAGCGGGAGATCCTGCCGTTTGCTGCGGATTTGATGGACACGGAAATGGATATGCCCGCTAGGGCCAGCGCAATCAGCGTCACAGACAGGCCCGCTGCCACGCCATAGTGCATCCATGTGATCACGATGCCCGCGGAGAGCAACGCCAGCCCGGAAATACCCGGCAGGCCGAACCCCGGCACAAACACCTCCACTACCAGCAGCGCAACCCCCACCAGCAGACACAGAATCAGTGGCAAATTCGTAAGCAGAAACGCCAGCACCGCTTCCATAAAAGCAACCCCTTTCCCGGTTTCGGTATGCTCATCATAGCATATTTCGCTGCGCCGGAAAAGGGGTTTTGCGCAAAAACATCAGTTTTTTGTCTCAATTGTCAACGTTTGCGCCAGCTTAAGCACATCCTGCTCATACACCGGGGCCAGCCCCCGGCGATAGATTACGGACGCGGGATGATACAGCGCATAGAGCGGCGTTCCCGCCTGGCTGGCCAGCCACTGGCCATGGCAGTCGCCCACGGTGGCTTTGGGATTCGTCAGCGCACGCAGGGGCACGTTACCCAGCGTCACCAGTGCCTTGGGCTTTACCGCCGCGATTTCCCGCAGCAGCCAGGGGGTAAACAGCGCCAGTTCTTCTTTATTGGGCGCACGGTTCCGCAGGCGTCCCGTAGGGCCCGTTTCCACCGGGCGGATTTTCACCACGTTGGTTACGAAGATTTCTTCCCGGGCCAGTCGGGCCAGCCGCAGAAACTCATCCAGATTTTTGCCGGCCTTGCCCACAAAGGGGCGGCGCTTGATGACCTCCGTTTCCCCCGGCGCTTCCCCGATCAGCATCAACGCCGGCGCGTCCGTTTTGCCTTCGCCCAGCACCAGCGGCTTATCCTCTCCCGGCCACAGCGGCCGGAAAAATGCCAGCATCTCCGCGTACAATCCTTCCAGGCTCATGCGGCTCCTTTCTCGGGGAGGGGGAGAACACGAGGTTCCGGGGGCATCTTGCCCCAGCGCCCCCTGATCAGGGAGGAACTCCCTGGACCCGGTACACAACTATACTTGGTTTTACGAAATCAGCGTTTTCTGTGCGGAGCAGCAGGAATGAACGTGTTGCATCATCCGAAAACCGCTTCCTGCCGCGGGGAACAGGGCCGCTTCCTGTCGTTTCACGCAGAAGCTTTTCATCCTAACCCGCCAACAAATATCGCGAATCGGGGATGCAGGGAATCATTCTCCTGCACGCGGTCAGCCTCCGGTTGAGCAGCTTGGGATGAGCCTCCCAACCGGTCACGCATCCAGCTCCCGGAGCTTGACCATTACCTGCTGTAAATCCTGCCAGGCGTCCTTTTTCTTGGCGGGATCCCGCAGCAGCGCGGCGGGGTGATAGGTGGGCATAAACCAGACGCCCTTTTTTTCCACCCATTTGCCCCGGTCCCGGGTAATGCGCACCTGATCGCCCAGAATGGTCCGCGCCGCCGTGCTGCCCAGCAGCACGATCACCCGTGGACGCACCAGCGCGAACTGGCAGCGCAGGAAGGGCATGCAGGCCGCAGCTTCCTCCGGCGTGGGCACGCGATTTTTCGGGGGACGGCATTTGACGATGTTGCAGATGTACACGTCTTCCCGCATAAGGCCCATGGCGGTGATCATGCGTGTGAGCAATTGCCCGGCCGCGCCTACGAACGCAAGCCCCTGTAAATCTTCCTCCGCGCCGGGGCCCTCGCCAATGAACATCAGCTGCGCCCGGGGATTGCCCTGTCCGGGCACCTTCTGATGAATGCCTCGGCACAGATTACATTTTTCGCAGGAAGCGATCTGTTCATGCAGCGAATCCCAGGAAATCTCCATCGCGCCGCCTCCTTTTGCGGGTGCCGGCTTATTGCAGCCGGGTGCGCAGAATGGCAAAGGTGGAACTGATGTCTTTATTCAGCCAGGTAATCAGGCTGAACAGCAGCGCCAGCAGCACTACAATGCAGGCCACGCCGGCAATGGTGCCCAGAAATTCCAGCACGCCCGCCGCCACCCGGAACCGATCCTGCCGGTCCTCTTTTTCCCATTGCTTGCGCAGAAAATACGGATCCCGATCCTCAAACATGGCGTTTATTCCCTCGCAGTTCTGTCAAAGATAATCCATCCAGGGCGCCGCGGCATCGTCCCGGCCGGTGAGGCTGCCCTCCCCGGAGAGTCCGGGGAATCCCTGCTGCCGCAGCGCTTCATATACCACAATGGCCACGGAATTGGCCAGGTTCAGCGATCGCGCGTCCGCCCGCATGGGGATGCGAACGCACCGGTCATATACCCGCCGCAGCAGCGATTCGGGCAGGCCCTTGCTTTCGCAGCCGAACACCAGAAAATCCTCCGGGCCATAGACCGCTTCCGTGTACGCCCGGGGTGCTTTCGTGCTGGCAAAATGATACGCTGCGCCCGGATACGTTTCTATCAGTGCTTCAAAGCTGGGCAGCACCTGCATATCCACCATGGAAAAATAATCCATGCCCGCGCGCTTGAGATACTTGTCCGAAACCTCAAACCCCAGCGGCTCGATCAGAATCAGTCCCGTTCGTGTGGCCGCGCAGGTGCGGGCGATGTTGCCGGCATTCTGTGGGATCTCCGGCGTATATAAAACGACGTGCATAAAGAAATCCTTTCAAAATTGGGAAGATTCTTTGGGGAACCGTTCTTTGGAGACCAAAGAACGGTTCCCCAAGCCCCTCCAAGAAAGCCTTATAGGGGGAAATGGCATTCTATGAAAGCGGAATCGGAAAGGCAACTTTATTGTTCATTGTTCGATCTTCTGCAGCATTTGCTTACAGCGTCACGCCGCTTTTGAAAATCGCAATCTCCCGATATCCGCGTCGTTCCGCGGCGGTTTCCCGGCCGCTGGCGGTTGCCAGCGTCAGCGCCAGCAGCTGCTGTGCGGCCTCGTGGAGGGTCAAACCATCCAGCAGCGCGCCGGTGTTAAAATCGATCCAGGACTGTTTATGGCTGGCCAGCGCATCGTTGGTGGCCACCTTAAGGGTGGGGGCGGGGCCGCCCAGGGGAGTTCCACGGCCGGTGGTAAACAGGATGAGTTGCGCCCCGGCAGCGGTCAGCGCTGTAACGGCGCAAATATCATTGCCCGGACCCCAAACCAGATTCAGCCCCGTTTTCTGCGTCTGCGCGGCATAGGGCAGCACATCCCGCACCGGAGCCAGGCCGCCCTTCTGGGTGCAGCCCAGGCTCTTTTCCTCCAAGGTGGTGATGCCGCCCGCCTTGTTGCCCGGGGACGGATTTTCATACACCGGCATGCCGTTCTGCGCGTAATACGCCTTAAAGCCGTTGATCAGATCACAGGTTTTGCGGAACACCTCCGCGTTTTCGCAGCGGGCCATGAGCAGCTCTTCCGCGCCGAACATTTCGGGCACCTCGGTCAGCAGCGCGGTGCCGCCTGCGGCACAAACGCCGTCGCTGACCGCCCCTAACAGGGGATTGGCGGTGATGCCGGAAAAACCATCCGATCCGCCGCATTTCAGCCCGATCACCAGCTTGGACAGGGGCTGAGGCGTGCGCGCATCCCCGGCCAGCGTTTCCTGCAATTGCGCAATCAAGGCCAACGCGGCGGCCTCCTCGTCGGCCACCTCCTGACAGACCAGAAACTTCACCCGCCGTTCGTCTATTTCGCCAAGGGCTTCCCGGAATCCGGCCATGGTGTTGTTTTCGCAGCCCAGGCCCAGCACCAGCACGCCGCCCGCATTGGGATGGCGGCACAGGGCGCACAGTAAATCCCGGGTGCGGGCATGATCCTCGCCCAGCTGGCTGCAGCCGTAGGGATGGGTGAATGGGTAAACCGGCGCGCCGCCTTGGGCCGTGGCCCGGTCTGCAATCCGCCGGGCGGTCTGATTTACGCAGCCCACCAGCGGCAGCACCCAGATTTCGTTCCGAACGCCCACCCGGCCATCCGCTCGGGCGTAGCCCTGAAAGGTGCCCGAAAAAGCCGCGGCGGGATGCAGCGCCACCGGGGCATAAACATAATCCTTTTCGCCGCTGAGAGCGGTATGCAAATTATGGCTGTGCACCCATTCGCCGGCCCTGATATCCCGGCTGGCCACGCCGATGGGCTGGCCATATTTGATTACCGGCTGGCCCTTGGGAATATCCCGCAGCGCCTTTTTATGCCCGGCGGGAATTTCGCCCTGATCCGTCAGGGCCACGGCCACGTTATCCAGGGGATGCAGCGTCAGGAAATCCTTCATTCCGCGTCTCCCTCCCAGGCCCTGCGCATGGCCGCCCGCAGGCCGATCAATTGCAGGTCCCGCAGCTGATCGGTCACCATATCCTCCAGCCCGGGAATTTCCCGCAGATCCTCGCCCCACATTTCCTGATCGCTCAGCACGGCGTAGGCCAGGCTTTCCGGCGGCATATCGCAGCTGAGATGGGCAAACGCCGAAAGCACCTGGGGATCATCCCGCACCGGATAGGGCTGTCCATCCCGAATGCCCTCATATTCGCCGTCTGCATTCTGGCGGATGCCTGCATAAAACATGATCAGCGCCGCCAGCCCGAAGCACAGGCAGGGAGGGATTTTGCCATTTTTCTGCTGATAATCCCGCAGCGTGGGCAACACCCGGGCCGACCATTTGCTTACGGAGTTCAGCGCGATGGACAGCAGCGCGTGATGATTGAAGGGGTTCTCAAACCGCCGGCATGTATCCATGGCAAACTGCGCCACCTCCTCCCGGGGCAGCGGCACGTTGGGCATGATTTCATCCAGCAGCGCGTGGCCCAGAAAATCCCGCACGTCCTCATCCGCCATGCACTGGCCCACTGTATCCAGCCCCGCCAGGAACCCGACGGGGGTCATGGTGGTATGCGCACCGTTGAGCATGCGCACCTTGCGCAGCTTGTAGGGCTTCACGTTATCCGTGAACACAACGGGGCAGCAGCCGTCCAGTGGCAGCTCCCGGCGCACCTGCTCCGGCCCCTCAATCACCCACAGGCCAAAAGGCTCCGCCGCCACCAGCAGCCGATCCTCATAGCCCAATTCGGTAAACAGCGCATCGGCTTCATCCTTGGGGAAGCCCGTCACGATCCTGTCCACCAGCGTGGAGCAGAAAATATTTTCCCGCTCAATCCATGCTTCAAAATCCGCGCCCAAGCCCCATTGCCGGGCAGTCTGCAGCACGGTTTCCCTGAGCCGGGGGCCGTTATCGTCAATCAGCTCGCAGGGCAGCAGAATGAATCCGGGCAGGCCCAGACGAAACCGCTCGTGCAGAAAGCGGGTGAGCTTGCCGGGGAAGGAGGCCTGGGGCGCATCGGCATACTGATCCTGACCGGTATACACGATGCCTGCCTCGGTGGTGTTGCTGATGATAAAGCGCAGGGTTTCAATCCGCGCCAGCTCCAGATAGCTTTGGAAATCCTGATACGGCTCCACCACGGCGCGCACGGAGCGGATGATCCGGCTTTCCTTCACATCGCCCTGCTCCTCCCGGCCCCGCAGCAGCACGGTATACAGGCAATCCTGCTCCCGCAGCGCCTGACAGGAGCCTTTTTCCCGGGGCTTGACGATGGCTACGCCCAAGTCGCCGCCCTGAGCGTTCAGCCGATCCAGCATTTCATCGGCAAAGGCGCGCAGAAAATTGCCTTCGCCAAATTGCAGCACCCGGATATGCTCCGGTCGTGCGCCGCAGCCCGCCTTTTTTTCATTCAATCGTTCCACTCCGCCCGCCTCCGCGTATATTTTCAGTTTATTCTACCAAAAAAGACGAAAAAAGTAAAGCCGGGGAAGATCTGGATAGGAAATGCGGGGCAGTGCCTGGGGCTTATGCAGGCGGCGATGCGCCCGGCATGAGAAAGGGCCAAACAAGTTGTAAGCCCGCGCATGATCGGGGATTCTTTTCACTTGACGCCTGCAAGGGATTTGAGCACCTCGCCGGCCAGAATCATGCCAACGACGGGGGGAACGAAGGAGAGGCTGCCGGGAAGATGGCGGCCCTTTTCGGTGACGGCCTCCCGGGTTTTCAGGGGCTCCTCCGTGGAGAAAACCACCCGGTGTGCCGCAATGCCCCGCTTGCGCAGCTGCACCCGCAGCACCTTCGCCAGCGGGCAGACGGACGTTTCGTAAATATCCGCGGCGCGGAACCGGGAGGGATCCATCTTATTGCCCGCCCCCAGCGCGCTGATGATGGGCGTGCCCGCCTGATGCGCCCGCTCAATGAGAAGCAGCTTGGATGTGACTGTGTCGATGGCGTCCACAATATAATCATACCCGTCCAGCGGATACGCGTCCGCGTTTTCCGGGCCGTAAAACACCGGGCAAATCGTCACCTGAGCGGCAGGATTGATGTCCAGCATCCGGGCGCGCATTACCGCCACCTTGGGCTGTCCCAGGGTGGAATGCAGGGCGACGAACTGACGATTGATATTGCTCAGGCTCACTTCGTCGTTGTCAAACAGCGTGAAATGCCCCACGCCGCCCCGGGCCAGCGCTTCGCAGCAGGCCGCGCCCACGCCGCCGATTCCAAACACCGCCACATGCGCTGCCCGCAGCCGCTCCAGCGCATTCTCGCCCCATAGCAGCGCCATCCGCGAAAACTCGCTCATGTCTTCGCCCTCCTTTTGCTTCCGCTGGCATGATAGCAGGGGCGGAGGAAAATGTCAAGACGTCGAAACAACATGTAAAATGTAGAAAATTGCTTGCGGGAAGGCGGCAAGGCAGTGTATACTGGAAGAGCCCAGGCGGGGCATCCTGAAGGAGGAAATCAAATGAAGAAAATACTGGGGATTCTGATGACGGCATTGCTTTTATGCGCCGCGGCGCTGTGCTTTGCGGAGGACGCAGCCTATATCGGCACCGTCACGGGCGGCAAACTGCATATGCGCAAATCCCCTTCGGCGGATGGCAAGGTGATTGCCACCTGCGCCTCCGGCACGCAGGTGGACGTGCTGTCCGTGGATGGGGAATGGTGCAAGGTACGGCTGGGGGAGAAGGTGGGCTACATGAAAACCAGGTATCTCACCCTGGAGGCCCTGGCGCCCCATTTGGGCTGGGGGAAAACCCCGGCGGACGGCTCCATTCTGCTTTTATACGCCCAGCCGGACACGAGCAGCGAAATCGTGGCCCAGCAGATGAGCGGCGGGGTGTTTGACCTGGCGGCGAAGGAAAACGGGTTTTATCAGGTGACGCTGGGGCGGGGGCAGGCGGCGTATCTGGAAAGCGGCAAGGTGACGCTGCTCAGCGGCGATTTTGAGCGCAGCTTTGTGGCCGGCGCTTCCGGAGAACGAATCACCCCCGCGGTGCTGGGCACGGCGGAGCATGCCTTTGGCAGCGCCCGCACCATGAGCCGCTCCTCCGGCCGCTTCCTTTATGAAATCACGTATCCGGACACCGGCTTTGCCGCCGTGGACACAAAAATCGAAAACTGGGTGAATGGAACCCTGGCTGCCTTTGAGCGCAATCATGTGCTCCATCATAAGGAAGAAAATGCGTCTCTGAAAATTCATTATCAGGCCGCCAAGCTGGACGACCGGTACGGCAGCGTGCTGCTGATGGCTGAATACAAAACCGCCAGCGATACGCTGCATGCCCTGTACGCCCTGAATCTGGATCTGACCTCCGGGACGGTGCTGACAATGAACGATCTGTTTTCCTCTCAGCAAAAGCCGCTGTTTTGCCTGCGGGCCAAGGCGGAAGCGCTGATGCCCAATCCCAGCCTTGGCTACGGCAGCCAGCCCGACAGCAGCTGGCTGCAATACGCCGTGATCACCAGCGCGGGGCTGGAGGTGTATCTGCCTGCGGGGCTGTATCTGCCTTCTTCGCTGGGCACGCAGAAGGTGCTGCTGACGTATCGCAACATTGGCGCGGCCATGAAGCTGGATTCCCAGCGCATTGCGGACGCGGTGAATTGGATCGACCCCACCCGGCCCATGCTGGCCCTGACCTTTGACGACGGCCCTTCCGAGGAAACGGCGCGGATTCTGGCGGTGCTGGATCAATACGATGGCCATGCCACCTTCTGCGTGCAGGGCTACAAGGTGGAGTCCTTCGCGTCCACGGTGCGCCGGGCCATCGCCCAGGGAAACGAAATTGCCTCCCATACCTGGAATCATAAGAAGCTCACAGAGCTGTCTTCCAAGAACGTGCGCAGCCAGCTGGAGCGGACGAATCAGGCTGTGGCCAGCGTGGCGGACGGATACCAGGTGAAGGTGCTGCGGTGCCCCTATGGATCCGTGGGCAAAACGGTGCGAAACGTGTGCGCCGATCTGGATATGATTATCGCGTCCTGGGAGCTGGACACCCTGGACTGGAGCACCCGCAGCACCAATAAAACCTATCGCGCCATTATGAAGGGCGCAAAGAACGGCTGCATCGTGCTTTGCCACGACCTGTACGGCACCACCGCCAGCGCCATTGAAAAGGCGGTGCCTGAGCTGGTGGCCAAGGGATACCAGCTGGTGACGGTGTCCGAGCTGTTGTCCTTCCATAAGGATGGCATCACCCCCGGCACGGTATACGCTTATCTGGATCCCGACAATATCGATACCAGCAAATAATCCCGGCGTCACAAACCCAAAAGCCCTGCCGACGCTCCCGGATGGAGCCGGCGGGGCTTTTTGCATATTTGCGTATTAGAAAGGGCGAAAAAAACCAGACCGGCGCGGTTTCTCCGCAGGCCCTCCCGGTCAGGGCTTGAGCAGCTGGGCCAGCTTCTGAATAAACTCCTCCGGGGTAGGCTTGCCATTGGGAAAAAGCGCGTCCCAGAGAGCGGCGGCTTCCGGACCGGGCGCGTAATCAATGTCCAGCGTTTCCTCGCCGTTCTCTGTGTTTTCCGAATTGATCTCCGGCGCGGTATCCGTCGTCCAGATTTCGTCCTCCGTGTTTTCCCCCGGAAACGGGAGCACCTTGCGTTCGCTTTCCATGTTTCCTCTCCTTTGGGTTATACGGTCAGGCGGACATGTAACTGTCTGCCGTCATTATATCCCTGTTTTATCAATTTATCAACCATATTCGGTTATTTTTGCGCGTGCCGACTGCTATCATGGATTAACAGTATATGGGTAATCTGTGAAGAAGGAGGCGGGCGGCGTGGAATATAGCCGGGTGATTGCGGCACGAATCCGGGAATTGTGCTATAAACGGAATATCTCCGTGAATCGCCTGGCCGAGATGAGCGGGCGGCGTCAGTCCACGCTGTCCAATATCATGCATGGAGAATCCCAGAATCCCCGCATCAAAACCCTGCATAAGATCGCGCTGGCCTTTGGCATGACGCTGGCGGAGCTGCTGGATTTTCCGGCCCTGAACGAGTATTCCTTCGATGAGGAGGACGATGCGGGCTGAGGGGACGCCGTCTGCATCCGCTGCCGAAGGGGGAGCGGCCCTTTGGCGTTCTCAGGCCGCTATTGACTTTTTTGATCTATTTACTTTTCATCCGCCGTTTGGTACAATATTCCTAAACCTGCGGTTTTGGCCGCGGAAAAGGAGAGCATGCGGATGAAAGTTCCCGAGTCGCTGCTTCGGTATGCGGAGCAATTGGAAGCATATTATGGGGTTCATTATCCGGCGCTGGCCCCTTTGGCCAGGCCCTGTTTTTTGAGCACCGTGGAAACCACCCTGGAAACCCTGCCGGATGGCCGGGCTTTTGTAATCACCGGCGATATTCCCGCCATGTGGCTGCGGGATTCCTCGGCGCAGGTGAAGAATTATCTGCCCTTCGCTGCCACGGATCCCAAGGTGCGGGAGCTGATGCGCGGGGTGATCGCCACCCAGGCCAGGGATGTGCTGCTGGATCCCTATGCCAACGCCTTTAACCGGGATGAAAACGGCAAATGCTATTCTCAGGATAAAACGGCCATGGGCCCCGGCGTGTGGGAGCGGAAATACGAGGTGGATTCCCTGTGCGCGCCCATTTATCTGGCAGCGGAATACGAGCAGAAGTCCGGCGACACGGCGATTTATACGGACACGTTCCATCAGATGCTTAAGAAGATTGCGGAGGTATTCCGGCTGGAGCAGCATCACGCTGCTTCGCCCTACACCTTCGTGCGGGAAAACTGCCGGCCTTCCGACACCCTGCCCTGCGACGGGCTGGGCACGCCGGTGGGGGACACGGGGATGACCTGGTCCGGCTTCCGGCCCTCGGATGACAGCTGCCAATACGGCTATCTGATCCCGGCGAACATGATGGCCGTGGTGGCCATGAAAGCGGCGGCGAAGATGGCGCAGGCGCATTTTGGCGATGAGGTGCTGGCGGCAGAATGCACCGCCCTGGCCCGGGAAATTGATGCGGGCATCCGGCAGTACGCCGTGGTGGAGCAGCCGGGGATCGGCAGCATCTATGCCTATGAGACCGATGGTCTGGGCCATCACCTGCTGATGGACGATGCCAATTCCCCCAGCCTGCTGGCCGCGCCCTATCTGGGCTATTGTGGGAAAGATGATCCGCTGTATCTGCGCACACGGCAGTTCGTTCTTTCGCCTGCCAATCCCTATTTTGCCAAGGGCAGCTGTGCCCAGGGCGTAGGCAGCCCCCACACGCCGGAAGGCTATGTCTGGCATATCGGCATCACCATGCAGGCCATCACCAGCACCTCCCGAGAGGAAGTGCTTTCCTGCCTGCATCTGCTGGCCACCACCCATGCGGGCTGCAATCTGATGCATGAATCTTTTGACCCCAATGATCCGGCCACGTTTACCCGCGCGCATTTTGCCTGGGCCAACACCCTGCTGGCCAGCCTGATGATCCAGCTGATGGATAACGGTTTCTTTGAACAGGCGTAAAAATCCGCTTTGCAGCGATGCCTTCCCGCCGATGAACGACGGGAAGGCATTGTTATTATGGATGCGATCAGAGGGAGCCGTCCAGAATGGCGTTCACCACCACGCTGCCCACCTTGAAGTTGTTTTCCATGGCGGTGGCGAAAATGTCGGCCGCTTCCACGCTGTCCTCAGAGGCCAGGCTTTCGTCAAAGTTGGGATCCCACAGGCTTTCGGGAGAAGCGCCGTTCATGAACACGTCCATGTTCACAGAATCCCGGATGATGATGTAGCGATCCAGCATGTTCAGCCGATCCAGCACCACGCCCAGGGCCACGTCTTCCATTTCGGTGAGGGCGAAGGGATCGGGGCACTGATAGGTTTCGGTCATGAGCACGGCGTTGGCATGGTCGTAAGCGCCCTTCCAATAGTTATCGCCGGAAACGGTGGTGCCCCGGAGCACCTGAGGATCCCGGGTGGCCCAATCCGCATTGTCAAAGGCGGCGGCCATAAAAGCACGGGTGCGATCGGTGGTGACCACTTCCACGTCCTTGACCAGGTTATACACCTTGTCCATCAGATCTGCATTGAGGATTTTGCAGGAGGAGGAATCATAGCCGCTGTCATGGAACCAGGTGGTCTGGCTGCCATCGGCCATTTCGCGGATGTCCGCATGGTGGCCCAGGTCATAATCAATGGCGGCGGTGATCACGAACACATCGCCCATCACGCCGTATTCATACGCGGAGCCGGCGCAGCCGGTGCTGAGCACATAGGCGTCGGAGAAATCGAACCGGTCGTCCAGCAGGATGGCGTTCAGGCTCAGGGCGGTATTCACCTTGCCCATGCCCGTCACATACAGGGCCACGCCGTCCTTCACATACAGCTTGTTGTCCCCAAAGCCGCCCTTGATTTCGTAAGCGTCGCCGTCCTGGCAATAAGCTTCATAATAATACTGGGCTTCGCCGGGGAAATCGCCGGCCAGCTCGCCCACCTCGAACTTGGGCAGGATCAGAACCTTGATCTTCACAGGCGCGTCATTTTCAGCAAAAACCGGGGCGACCGAGACCCAAAGCAGCATTGCCATCAGCAGCATCGCCAGAAGCTTTTTCATGTTCGTATTCTCCTCTCGTCATCCGCGTTTTGAAAAAGGAAGGAAGCGGTTGGCCATTCCGCTTCGACAGGAAATATTATATATCCGAACATTATAAAAGTCAACAGCAAAATAATTCATAAATAAACGAACAATTATATAAAATATGCATATAATTATTCGTAAAAAATATAGGATACGGAAACGAAACTTTTTTCATTCCCGCGCCGTCTAACAGGCGTATGATCGATCATCAGAAGGAGCTTGCCCATGGATGAAAAGGAATTTGCCGCGCGGATCTGGGCGATGCGGCAGACGCTGTTTCGCATTTGCTTCTCCCAGCTGCCTTCCGCCCAGGACCGGGAGGACGCGGTGCAGGAAGCGCTGGCCCGGGCCTGGCGAAAGCGGGGCCAGCTGCGGGAGGAAGGCTATCTGCAAACCTGGCTGGTGCGGATTTTGCTGAACGTGTGCCATGACATGCAGCGGCGGGCCCAGCGGATGGTTCCTACGGCGGAGATTGAGCTGCCCGTGCAGGATACATCGCCGGATGGCGCGCTGCGGGAAGCCCTGCTGGCGCTGCCGGAAAAATACCGGCTGCCCATTCTGCTGTATTACCTGGAGGGCTATTCCCTCCGGCAAGTGGCGCAGATGCTGCGCATCCCGGAAAACACGGTAAAAACCCGGCTCAGCCGGGGCAGGCAGCAATTAAAGGAACGGCTGCATGAGGAGGTGCTTGATCCATGAAAACCGCGCAGGATTTCCGGCGCGCCTTGGGCCCGGCAGATGCGGGCTTTGAGGCGGCCATGGCCCAGGCGCTTTCCCGGCTGCAAAAGGAGGAAAAGCCTGTGAAAAAGAAAATGTCTTTGAGCCTGGCCCTGGCGCTGGCCCTGCTGGCGTTCACCCTGGGCACCGCCCTGGCGGCGGGGATGGGCGTGTTTGGGCAGTTAAGCCAGCAGCATCAGAAGCTGGGCGTAATCGAAGAAAACGCGCTGGAAAACCATACAACCATCGTCCTGTCGGCGGGGGAGAGGGGAGAGATTCCCGTTTCTTTCTCCATCCAGCAGTCCTTCTATGACGGCGAGCGGCTGTATGTATCCTATGCGTTGGATTACGAAGAACGAACGGTCTGCGCCGATGTGCCGGAGCACGATTTGGACGAAACCAATTTCGTGGATTTCTGGGGTGCGGATCAGGAAGAATATCGGCCCGAGCTGGAAAAACTGGGCGTTTATGAAGAACTGATGAGAATTTATCAGGAAAAAGGCCGGGCCGGGGTGATTCGGGATACCGCCTATGTGGGCGATGGGATGACTGGGGGAGACGGCACCTATCTGGAGCTGCAGGGCGGAGACGATGTGGCGCAGGACGGGCGGATGATCGGCTTTCGGGAGTTTGCCACGCCGCTGCCATCCACGTTGCAAAACCAGCCGGAGATTACCCTTCACGCCACGGTGTATCGCAGCCGCATCTATTATCTGCTCACGGCAGAGGGGCTTTATCAATGGGCCGATCCGAACCGGGAAAAGACGGATGTGGCCTTCACGGTGGCGCGCAATGGGGAAACGCAACAATTGGCCCAGGCCGCGGCTCGGTTTGCAGATTATCAGGCGGATGCCCAGTTGACCCAAAGCGGCGGGATGCTGATCTGCGAAATCACGGTCAGCGGCATGCCGGACAGCTGGACGAGCTGGGAGGATTGGGCGCAGGTGGAAGCGGACGGGCTGGACTTTGTGGACGGCTTCCGGCTTTACGCGGATGGGAATGCGCTGACGCCCCTGGCATGGGAAGGCGAAGGCGGGGATACGCTTTTCTGGCGCTATTCCTTCCGTCTGCCGGAAAACGCCGTCGGCGTATATTCCCTTCGTCCGGTATACAGCCTCAGCGGCGAACGGGCGGCGGAGGAAATCCGGCTGTCGCCTGAGGCGGATGCGCAAAAGTAACGAAAATCCATCCTGCAGGAGGGCTTGCGGCCTTCTGGGGGAGAACGCAGGAGGGGCTTCCTTTCATCTGAAAGAAAGCCCCCTTTTCCATTCAAGTGCCCTTTTCTTCAAGCTTAAATCTGAATAAACGATACGCCGATAAACGCCAGGGCGCAAAGAAGATTCGTGGCCAGGCTGACCAGATCCTTTTCATCGTCGTCCAGATCGTCGAAATCCACCACGTCCTCATGCACATAATCGATCATATCGCCGTAAGCCCGTTCGGGCTTCTTTTTATGGAAGAAACGCAGGTTTTTCAGCCGGGGAATCCGCGTGCCGTCCCGACGCAGATACACCAGCCATGCACCGACAAAAAACAGCCCCGCCAGAAACACGCAGCCCAGCGCCCAGATAGTGCTATGGCCCTGATTCATGCGCACCCGGTTCACTGCCGCCAGCGCCAGCAGCGCTACGCCCAGGCGGGTGAAAAACTTGTAGATCAGCGGCCGGGTCATGTCCCGGTTCCAATGAAACGTGGGTTTTCTGCGCATGGGGGTGCCTCCTTGCTTCGATCTTTCCCTCATTATATCACCCTGCGCCCGTCCCTGACAATCTGCCTGCCTGAAAAACATGCAAAAAACATAATCAGCAATCAGAAATTGCAAAATCCGAATGCATTTTTTTGACAGAGTGCATGTTACCTACTGAAATTGCATTTCTATTGTACTTAATCTGAATTATTATTGACACGAACTTGCAAATTGAATATAATGACCGTACTGCGAAACGCAGGGAAAGCATCCATTGCATGATGGATGTGTTTCTTATAAACGAGGAGGAAGATGCTATGAAGAAGATGCTGGCGCTCGTGCTTGCGGCTCTGCTGGCGCTGACCGTGGTTCCCATGGCCGGTGCGGAAGAGATCAAGGATTTCGTGGACTACGAAACCACCGCCCGCGAAATGGAAACCTTCTGCTACCACTATTCTCAGGCCGCTGTGGACCTGAACGTGCTGAGCAATTGCTATGACCATCTGCTGACCAACAACGCCAAGGGCGAGCTGATCACCTGCGCGGCCAAGGAATGGACCACCGAGGATGGCGGCGAAACCTGGACCTTCGTGCTCAACGACGGCATGACCTGGGTGGATTACCAGGGCAACGTGAAGGCCGACGTGGTGGCGCAGGACTGGGCCACCGGCCTTGAATGGGTGCTGAACTATGGCAAGAACAGCTCCGCTAACACCTCCATGCCCATCGAAATGATCAAGGGCGCCGATGCGTACTACGCCTACACCAAGGAGCTGGGCGTGGACGAAGCCAAGAAGCTGGCTCCCGATAACGACAAGTTCAAGGAACTGGTTGGCATCGAAACCCCCGATGACAAGACCATCATCTACCACTGCGTGGATAAGCTGGCCTACTTCCCCTCTGTGGCCACCTACAACTGCCTGGCGCCCCTGAGCGCGAAGATGATTGAGGAAATCGGCGTGGACGGCTACTTCGGCGCTTCCTTCGATACGCTGTGGTACAATGGCCCCTACACCATCACCTCCTATATCTATCAGAACGAAAAGGTGCTCACCAAGAACCCCAACTACTATGCCGACGCGACCATGAAGCGCTTCGACACCGTGACCATCAAGATGGTTGAATCCGTCGATGTGGCCTTCCAGTGGTTCGTGGCCGGCGATATCGATCGCGTCGCCCTGACCCAGGCCAACCTGAGCACCATCTACAACAATGAATCCAACGAATTCCATGGCAACCTGGTTGAAATGCGGCCCACCAAGTATTCTTATCAGATGCACCTGTGCTATGACAAGAAGAACGAGGACGGCACCCCCGATACCAACTGGAACACTGCCATTGCCAACGAAAACTTCCGTCTGGCCCTGTACTATGGCCTGGATGTGACCCCCTATCTGGCCCGCACCAACTTTATCAATCCTCTGGCCTGCCAGAACTTCTGCTACACGGCCAACGCCGTGTCCGTGAACAGCAAGGGCGTGGATTACACCCAGCTGGTTCGGGATGAACTGGGCCTGCAGTACAGCAACGACACCTACGCCCGCGTGGACGTCGATAAGGCCGCCGCTTACAAGGCCGCTGCCATCGAAGAGCTGACCGCTGCCGGTGTGGAGCTGCCCGTGAAGATGGCCCACTACATCAAGGGCGACAGCCAGACCGCCAAGGACACCGCTGATACCTTCGCGCAGCTGATCTCCGACAGCCTGGGCAATGACCTGGTGGTGCTGGATACCAAGACCTATGTGACCAAGCTCAACAGCGAAGTGCGTGATCCGCAGCTGGCCTCCATCTACATCAACGGCTGGGGCGCTGACTTTGCCGATCCCATCAACTTCCTGGGCCAGGAAACCTATGGCGAAGATAACGCTTACTATTCCGTGTACTACTCCAAGATCAACAACGCCACCGATGAGAAGCTGATCGCCACCTATAAGGAATTCACCGCGCTGGTGAACGAGGCCAAGGCCATCACCGATGATATGGACGCCCGGTATGCCGCTTTCGCCAAGGCCGAAGCGTACATGCTCCAGCATGCGCTGGTGATCCCCTGGAGCTACGAAGTGGCGTGGGAGCTCACCTGCATCAATCCCTATAGCAAGATCTTCACCGCGTATGGCAACCAGTCTGAACGCTATGTGAACCTGGAAACCAACAGCGAAATCTACACCACCGAAGAAATTGACGCTTACAAAACTGCCAACTAATTCGGAAAAAGCAACTCAAAGGGTTTGGGCGGCCCTCTGAAAAGGGGGCCGCCTCCCCGTTAAGGGGAAGGCGGGCACGGCGGGGAAACAATCCCGTTCCGTGCCTACCGCTATAATGAAAAAGGGGATTGATTGAGCATGGCAAGATATATTATCAAGCGGCTGCTGCAATCCGTGGTCACGATTCTGCTGGTTGTGAGCGTGGTGTTTTTGCTGCTCCGCCTGCTGCCCACGGATTACTTCTTCACCGAGGAAGAGCTCATTAAGCTCACGCCCGAGCAGCAGCATGATAAGCTGCAGGCCAACGGATTGCTGGATCATCCCCTGGTGCAGCTGTTCAACTTCTACAAGCGGCTGTTTACTCAGGGCGATCTGGGCACATCCAGACGCCTGCAGACCGGCAAATCCGTTGTTTCGCTGATTGCCAGCCGGTTTGGCATTTCCATGAAGCTGGGGCTGATCGCCCTGGCGATTTCCCTGATTATCGGCGTGCCGCTGGGCATTTTGCAGGCCCGGTTTAAGGATGGCCATCTGGATCGCATCGGCACCGGGTTCACCATCTTTGTCAACGCCGTACCCCATCTGGTGTCCTATTCGCTGATTATGGTGTTCGGCTCCCGTGTGCTGGGTCTGCCGGCCATGTATTCCACTCGCAAGGTGGTCAAGCTGGCCATCCTGGGCATGGAGATGAAAATCAACACCTCGTCCATCCTGCCCGTTGCCTGTCTGGCGCTGGGCTCCATCGCCTATTATATGCTCTGGATGCGGCGATACATGGTGGATGAGCTGAACAAGGATTATATCCGCTTGGCCAAGCTCAAGGGCTTCTCCACCACCCAGGTGATGTATCGCCATGTGATGAAGAACGCGTTCCTGCCGCTGGCCCAGTATCTGCCCTATTCGGTGCTGCTGACGGTGGGTGGATCGCTGCTGGTGGAGCGGTTCTTCTCGGTGCCCGGTCTGGGCGCGTTCCTGACCGACGCAATCGGGAAATATGACGTTGATCTGGTGCAGGCCATTGTGATGCTGTATGCGTCGCTGGGGATTTTGGGCCTGTTTCTGGGCGATTTGCTGATGACTGTGCTGGATCCCCGGATCCGGCTTACCGGGAAAGGAGGCGCGCGCTGATGGAACGGACGGTTGTGGATCTGCATGTGGATAAAAGCACGGTGGATACCAATACGGAGAAAAAGTATCATCGGGGCCGCATCCATGTGCACGCCCGGTCGCTGATGCCGGAAAAGCAGCTGTTTTCCTATGCTGAATATCACGCCCAGGCGGCGGAGCAGATCGGCTATTCGGAGTATTCCTATTGGAAAAGCGTCTGGCGGAATTTCCTGAAAAAGAAAATGGCTGTGGTGATGCTGGTTCTCTTCGCGCTGATTTTCGTGTTCACCTTCGTGGCAGGCAGCATCAGCAAATATGATGTGAATCATCTGCGCATTGATAACAGCCTGATGTTCACCCGCCCCAACGCCGAGTTCTGGTTTGGCACGGATAACCTGGGCCGGGATTACTGGTGCCAGGTCTGGAGCGCCACCCGCACGTCCATCGTCCTTTCGGTGAGCGTATCTCTGGGGCAGATTTTTGTGGGCGTGATTATCGGCCTGGTGTGGGGCTATGTGCGCAAGCTGGACCGGTTCTTTACGGAATTGTATAACTTTATTGATAATATCCCCACCATTATTTATATGACCCTGATTGCCCTGATGATCGGCAAGAGCACCCTGATTATGGCTATCGCCATGATCGCCTTCTATTGGCTGGGCACGGCGCGAAACGTGCGCAATCTGGTGCTGATGTATCGCGACCGGGAATACAACCTGGCCTCCCGCTGCCTGGGCACCAGCCTGTGGCGTATTCTGAGCCGGAATATCTTCCCCTATCTGGTCAGCGTGATCGTGCTGCGGCTGGCGCTGTCCATCCCCGGCATCATCGCCTATGAAACCACCCTGAGCTATCTGGGTCTGCTGGATATTTCCACCCCGTCCCTGGGCATTCTGCTGCGCAACGCCCGGAGCTATTTTATGGATTATCCCTATATGCTGGTGTTCCCGGCGGCTATTGTGTCGCTGATTACGATCACGTTCTACCTGGTGGGCAATGCGTTCTCGGATGCGTGCGACCCGCGGAATCATGTGTAAGGAGGCTGAGCAATCATGAGCGAAAATGCCAGCGTGATGCATGATCCCAATTATGCCGGAACCAAGGAAAGCCTGGATTTTGCCGCCCGGGCCGAGCAGATTCTCAGCACCGAGCCGATTCTGATGGCCAAGGATGTGGAAGTGCAGTTTGGCCTGCGGGGCAAAACCCTCACCGCCATCCGCAAGTGCTCCCTGGATCTGTACGATGGAGAAACCCTGGCCATCGTGGGCGAGAGCGGATCGGGCAAGTCCGTGTTCACCAAGTGCTTTGTGGGCATGCTGGATAAAAACGGTGCGGTCACCGGCGGCTCCATCCTGTATGACGGCCAGGATCTGGCCAAGTTCAAAACCGAAAAAGAATGGCGCACCATCCGCGGACGTAAGATCGCCATGGTGACCCAGGACCCCATGACCAGCCTGAACCCGCTGAAAAAAATCGGCAAGCAGATTCAGGAAGCCATTGAGCTTAATCAGGGCATCCACGGGGCGGAAGCGAAGAAAGAAGCCCTCCACATGCTGGAGCTGGTAGGCATTTCTGAGCCGGAAAAGCGCTATACCCAGTATCCCCATGAGTTTTCCGGCGGCATGCGCCAGCGCGTGGTCATCGCCATCGCCGTGGCCTGCAAGCCCCAGATTCTTATCTGCGATGAACCGACCACTGCGCTGGATGTGACCATTCAGGCGCAGATTCTGGACCTGATCCGCAAGCTGCAAAAAGAGCAGCATATGACCATTATCTATATCACCCACGATCTGGGCGTTGTGGCCAATGTGGCCGATCGCGTGGCCGTGATGTATGCCGGGCAGATTGTGGAAATCGGCATGGTGAACGAAATTTTCTTCGATTCCTGGCATCCGTACAGCTGGGCCCTGCTCAGCGCCCTGCCGCAGCTGGGCGTGAAGGGCGAAAAGCTGCCTGCCATCGACGGCACCCCGCCGAACCTGTTCAACAAGGTGGTGGGCGATTCCTTCGCTCCCCGGAACCGCCGGGCCCTGAATATCGATTTTCTGGAAGAGCCGCCGCTCTTTGACGTGACGCCCACCCATCAGGCCAAGACTTGGCAGCTGGATCCCCGGGCGCCCAAAATGGAGCAGCCTGATACCATCCGCAAAATGAGCCGCAAAATGGACGAGGAAGCCAAAACGCCCGATCTGCCCCATCCCCATGAGGATGAGAACCGGGAAGCGCTGGTGGAGGTCAAGAATCTGCAGGTCACGTTCGGCTCGGGCAAGCGTAAGTTCGTGGCAGTGGATGATGTGAATTTTTCCATCTACCGGGGCGAAACCTTCGCGCTGGTGGGTGAATCCGGCTCTGGTAAAACCACCATCGGCCGCGCCATCGTTCGCATCAATCCCATCACGGCCGGCGAAGTGCTGTTCAAGGGCCATTGCATCAGCGGCAAGATCCCCAAGGAGCAGGATTTGGAAGTGATCCGCAAGTGCCAGATGATCTTCCAGGATCCCATGGCCTCCCTGAATGAGCGCGCCAAGGTGGATTACATCATTTCCGAGGGCCTGATTAACCATCATCTCTATACCGATGAGGCGGATCGCCGGGCCAAGGTGCAGAAGGCGTTGGAGGAAGTGGGCCTGCTGCCCGAGTTCTCCAGCCGGTTCCCTCATGAATTTTCCGGCGGTCAGCGCCAGCGCATCGGCATCGCCCGCAGCCTGATTATGGAGCCGGAGTTCATCGTGGCCGACGAGCCCATCTCCGCGCTGGACGTATCCATCCGCGCGCAGGTGCTGAACCTGCTCAACGACCTGAAGCAAAGCCGTGGACTGACTTACCTGTTCATCGCCCACGATCTGTCCGTGGTTCGGTTCATTTCTGATCGCATCGCCGTGATTCATAAGGGCCGGATCGTGGAGCTGGCGGAGTCCGAGGAGCTGTTCCGCCATCCGCTGCATCCCTACACCCAGGCGCTGCTTTCCGCCGTGCCCAATCCCAATCCCTATTTGGAGCGGGAAAAGAAGCTGCTGGTGTATGATCCCTCCATCCATGATTACAGCGTGGATAAGCCCATCTGGACGGAATTGACGCCCGGCCACTATGTGTTTGGCAACAACCGGGAGCTGGACGGCTACCGGGAGCAGATGGCAAAACAGGGAAAATAAAAAGAAAAACAAATAAACGAGAGGCTTTTTCTCCTGCAGGAAAGCGCATCAGGCTGTCGAAAAACTTTCGACAGCCTTTTCGCTGCGCATCTCCTTATTGCATCCCGCAGGCTTGTCTCCCCCTTTTTGGGACAAACTAAACGGGCCTTTCTTCTGAAAGAAAGACCCGTAAGACCCGTTGCTCTTGGATGCGCTTACTTGAGCAGCAGATGGATGGCGAAGCCGCCGATTTCATCCTTGAGATAGATGAACTTCATCCGGCCGTCGGGGGTATAGGTGGCGGTGGATTCGTCAAAGACGAAGCCGCGCTGTTCCATATGCCACTTGGCCCGATCCACATTGGCGGTGGCCACGGCGATATGGCCATGGGTGCCGCGGCCCTGACTCTTCATCATTTCAAAGCTGCCGCCTACGAACACGCCCTTTTCGCTGTCCCGGAGCAGAGGCCAGCCCAGCAGCGCGGAGAGCTTCCTGGCCTCGGTTACAGCGGTTTCCGCATCGGGGCTGTTCACGCCGATGTGCACCACTTCAAAGCCCAGCATCACCTTCACAGCGCCCCGCGCCAGCTCTTCGATCTTGGCCCAGTCCTTGTTGGCGATGGCGTCATCGGGCACCATCCAGCTGCCGCCGCAGGCCGCGATCTTGGGGAAAGCCAGGTATTCGGACACGTTCTTTTCGTTGATGCCGCCGGTGGGCACGAACCGCACATCGCCGTAAGGCGCGGCCATGGCCTTGATCAGCTTCAGGCCGCCCAGCGCTTCGGCGGGGAAGAATTTCACGGTATTGAGTCCCAGAGACAGGGCCGCTTCAATATCGCTGGGATTGGCGCAGCCGGGCAGCACGGGATAGCCCTTTTCGATGCAGTGCTTCACCACTTCAGGGTTCAGGCCGGGGGAAACGATGTAGCCCGCGCCTGCGGCCCAGGCGCGATCCGCCTGTTCGCAGGTGAGCACCGTGCCGGCGCCCAGCAGCACATCGGGCAGCGCTTCGTGCACCAGCCGGATGGCTTCCTCGGCAGCATCGGTACGGAAGGTGATTTCCGCCACAGGCAGGCCGCCGTTTTTCAGCGCCTGGCAAAGGGGCACCGCGTCTTCCGCGTTCTTCACCTTAATGACGGGAACCAGACCGGCCAGAGACAGTTGCTTGAGCATATCCATGGAGATCATTCCTTTCCATTCATTGATGAATGTAGTATAGCGTTAGCAATAAAGATATTAGGCGAGTTTACAGGCCGAAATACGCCTTGGCGTTGTTATAGCTGATATCCCGCACCAGAGACTTGAGGAAGTCCATATCGGCGGGGTATTCGCCGTTTTCCACCCACTGGCCGATCAGGTTGCACAGAATGCGGCGGAAATATTCATGCCGGGGATAGCTGATAAAGGAGCGGCTGTCGGTGAGCATGCCCACGAACGTGCCCAGCACCCCCAGGTTGCCCAGCGCCTTGAGCTGCGCTTCCATGCCTTCCTTCTGATCCTGGAACCACCAGCCCGAGCCCATCTGAATCTTGCCCTTGACGCCGGACTGCTGGAAGTTGCCCAGCATGGTGCCCACGGCATAATTGGACGCGCCGTTGAGGCAGTACAGGATGGTTTTGGGCAGCTGGCCCTGGCTGTCCTGCAGGTCCATCAGCCGGGAGAGGTTGTGGGCCACGGAGGCGTCCAGCACGGAATCGAAGCCCACATCGGGGCCATAGCGATGGAACATGGTGGTGTTGTTATTGCGCATGGCGCCGAAATGATACTGCTGCACCCAGCCCCGCTGCGCATACATGGCGCCCAGCCCGGCCAGCACCACCGTGCGATAGCTGTCCACATGCTTCTGCTTTATTTCGCCGCCCTCCATGGCCGCCTCAAACGCCTTATCGGCCTGCTTGAAGGAGGGCTCGCCAAAGGGCACCACGTCCATGCCGTGGTCGGACAGCCGGGAACCGCAGGCGTGGAAGTAATCAATGCGGCGCTCCAGCGCGGCCAGCACATCGGCGGTGGAATGAATCTCCATCCCCGCGGCCCGGGACAGCTGGGCGATGTAATCGGCAAAGCCGGCCTTATCCACGTTGACGGCCTTGTCCGGGCGGAAGGCGGGATAAACCCTGGCCTTCAGAGAGCCCTGGCCGGCGATGGAACGATGGAAGGACAGATCGTCAATGGGATCGTCGGTGGTGCACAGGTAATCCACGTTGAACTTGTCAATCAGCCGCTGGGCCCGGAAATCCTCCTGCTGGAGCAGGGAGGTGGTGTAATCGAAGATTTCGGGGGCGGTGCGGGCGTTGAGCACGGTATCCACGCCGAAAACACGCTGGAGCTCCAGATGGGTCCAATGGTAAAGGGGATTGCCGATGGCATGGGCCAGGGTATCGGCAAAGGCGATAAACTTTTCCTTGTCATCGCCGTCGCCGCGGATCAGCTTTTCATCCACGCCGTAGCTGAGCATGGCGCGCCACTTATAATGGTCGCCGCCCAGCATCAGCTGCGTGATATTGCGGAACCGCACGTTCTCGGCGATCTCCTTGGGAGAGAGATGACAATGGTAGTCGATGATGGGCATTTCCTTGGCCGCATCATGGAAAAGGGTACGGGCGGTATCGTTGGAGAGCAGAAAGTTCTCATCCATAAAGGGCTTCATGGTTATCAATCCTCCTTGCGTATTCATTATAAACCGGGCGGCGGCGAATGTCAATCTTGGGCGGCGAGCTGGCTTTGCAAATAGCCCGCCAGAATGCTCACGATCCGGGCATTTTTCCCGCCCCGCATCACCACCACATCCGCCTCGTGGATATAATTGCGGATATACCGGTCATACATGGGCTTTACCGTGGCCAGATACTGGGCGGCAATGTTGTCGATCTGACGGCCGCGATCCTTGATGTCCCGGCTGATGCGGCGCAGCAGGCAGATATCCGGCTCCACGTTGATATACAGCTTGATGAACATTTTCTCCCGCAGCCGCGGATCATAGAAGGAATGGATGCCCTCCACGATCAGCACCTCCGGGGGATAGACCAACTCGTTCGTATCGCACCGGCGATGGGCGGCGAAATCATAGGCCTTGCGGGTGATGGGCTTGCCATCCAGCAGGGAGCAAACATCCCGGTAGAGCAGATCATGATCGAAAATGCAGGGCTCGTCATAATTGAGCCGGGTGCGTTCTTCAAAGGTCAGATCCGGATGATCCAGATAATAGGCGTCCTGGTTGATCACCACGCTGCTGGCCCCGATATCCCGAACCAGCTCCTGTGCCAGCGTGCTCTTGCCCGAGCCGCTGGCCCCGCAAATTCCGATAAACAGCATTCCTTCCGCTTCCCTTCCGCCTGTTTTCCTAAAAATACCGCAATTTCCCGCCGCCGTCAAGCGAAAAAGCAGGAAAAATGAAAAAATCGGGGAAAACAATATAAGGGGAAGCTTGGGCCATGGCCGGGGGCGGAAGGCGCAGGCAGAAAAAACGAAAAAGCAACCGGTTCGCGGCCGCTGAGCCCGGGCCGGGGAGGAGCCGATAGATGCCGATGGATGGATTGACGCTGGGCTTTATCGCCCGGGAGCTGCAGGAAACCCTGCGGGACGCCCGGGTGGAGAAGGTGACCCAGCCGGAAAAGGATATGCTGGTGCTGCTGCTGCGGGCGCAGGGGAAGAATCAAAAGCTGATTCTGTCCGCAGCGCCGTCTTTTGCCAGGGTGCATTTAACGGCTGCATCCTATCAGAACCCCATGGACGCGCCCATGTTCTGCATGCTTATGCGCAAGCATCTCACCGGCGGCCGGGTGACGGCCATTGAGCAGCTGGGCGGCGATCGGGTGCTGCATCTGACCATCGAAAACAAGGATGAGCTGGGGGATACCGCGCCCCGGGAGCTGTATCTGGAGCTGATGGGCCGCCACAGCAATCTGACGCTGGTGATGAACGGGCGCATCGTGGATGCAATCCGTCATGTATCCGGGGATATGAGCCGGGTGCGTCAGGCGCTGCCGGGGCTGCCATTTGTGCCGCCCCCTGCGCAGGATAAGCTGGATCCCCGGGAGGTGACGGCGGAAGCGCTGCTGCCCCGGCTGCAGGCGCAGACGGGAACGCTGGATAAGGCGCTGGGAAACTGCATCCGCGGGCTGTCCCCGGTGGCGGCGCGGGAGCTGGCATTTCGGGCCACGGGCCTGAGCCGGGCGGAAATCGGGGAACTGGATCTGCCCCGGCTGGCGCAGGTGACGGCGGACTTTGTGCAAAGGCTGCCCGCATTGGCCCAGCCCATGGCGCAGCTGGGAGAGGATGGGCTGATTACGGACGTGCTGCCCTTCCCGTATCTGTCACTGAATCCGGCGCTGCAAAAGCCGTATCCCACCCTGTCCGCGGCGCTGGACGCGTTTTTCTTCGGCCGGGACCGGCGGGATCGGATGGCGCAGAAAAGCGCTTCGCTGAAGCATCTGATCAAAACCATCATGGAGCGGGACGAGAAAAAGCTGGCGCTTCAGGAGGAAGAGCTGACAGCCAGTGCCCGGATGGAGGAATACCGCATTGCAGGCGAGCTGCTCACGGCGCAGGCATATCTGGTACCCCGGGGCATAGAACGGGTGCAGCTGCAAAATTTTTATGATCCTGACGGCGGGATGATGGATATCGCCCTGGATGTGGCCCTGACCCCGGCCCAGAACGCCCAGAAGTATTTCAAGCGGTATCGCAAGGCCCGCTCGGCGCAGGAAATTGCCAAGGCACAAAAGGATAAAACGCTGGCCGAGCTGTCTATTTTAGAGCAGGCGCTGTTTGACCTGGACGAATGCGAAACGGAAGCGGATCTGGGGGATGTGCGCCGAACGTTGGAGGGGGCCGGGCTGGTGCGCGCACCCGGCGAGAAAAAGCGGCCCAAGCAGCCGGAAAGCAAGCCCATGCTGTTTTTGCTGCCGGATGGCACGGAAATTCTGGTGGGGAAAAACAGTACCCAGAACGACCGCCTGACCGGCGGCGCGCGGGGCGGGGATACCTGGCTCCATGCCAAGGACATGCCGGGCTCCCATGTGATTATCCGCGGGGAAACCGTATCCCCCGAAGCGCTGCAGGCCGGGGCCAAGCTGGCCGCCTGGTTTTCCAAGGGCAAGGGCGTTTCCGTGCCGGTGGATTATACCCTGCGCAAGTTTGTGAAAAAGCCCGGCGGCGCGCCGGCGGGCTTCGTGATTTACAGCCATCAGAAAACGCTGATTGTTTCCGCCACGGAGGGGGAAATTGCCGCTTTGAAGCGGGGATGACCGGCAAAAGCAATTATTACAAAAGGAGCAATGGCCATGACGGTATTTCTGGTCGCGGCGCTGACGATCATGTTTACGCTGCAGTCCCTGTTTTGCAAGCTGTTTTCCAAAGCATATGACAGCGGCAGCGCCGCGCTGACCTCCACGGTGTTTTCCATCAGCTATGGATTGTTTACCGGCGTGGTTACGTTTCTGGTGGCGGGCTTAAAGTTTTCGCCCTCCCGGGAAACGCTTTGGCTGGGATTGATCAACGCGGCGGTGCTGCTGCTGTATAACATTTCCATGATCCAGACCAGCCGCCTGGGCCCGTATTCCTTCCAGATGCTGTCCTCGCTGTTTGGCGGTATTGTGGTGCCCATGATTTACGGGGCGGCTTTTCTGCAGGAAACCCTTTCCGGGATGCAGCTGTTCGCCATCGGACTGATGCTGGTTTCCTTCGTGCTGCTCAACCACAAGGGGCTGAGCCTGAAAGGCGGATCGGGCAAATTCTTTTGCTGGTGCGCGGTGCTGTTTCTGGCCAATGGGTTTTACGGCGTGCTGCTCAATCTGCAGCAATTGGCCATGCACGGCGCCCAGCGCAACGAAATGATTATGCTCACGTTTATCGGCATGGCGGTGCTCAGTCTGCTGCTGCAGCTGGCGCGGGATCCCAGGGCGCTGGCCAGGGGCTTCCGGATTCCGGGAAAGCCGCTGGCCTATCTGCTGCTGTGCTGCGTTTGCGCGGCCACAGCCTGCCATCTGATTCTCTATGTGCTCACGCTGGTGGACGCCACCGTGCTCTACACCATCGATAACGGCGGGGTGCTGGTGTTGTCGGTACTGTGCTCCTGCGTGCTGTTTCAGGAAAAACTGGATAAGGCGCAGCTTGGGGGCATGGCGTTGGCCGTGGGCAGCATCGTGCTGCTGAGCCTGTGAAGACACGGCAGAAAGATACCATGACGGAAAAGGTCTGGTTACGAAAAAAGAAAAAGCCCAGGGAGATGCTCATCTCTCCCGGGGCTTTTCTCATGCCTGCAGCTCATTGCAGGGCTTCCTGGAACGCATCAAAAAATTCGGGGCAAGCCCATGTGCCGCAGGCGATGATGCGCTCGCCGTTCACGGCCATTTGAACCACCAGGCCGCTGCTGAGCTGAATCAGCAGAGACTGGTTGGTTTCGCTGGCGCCAGCCCGGAGGAAGCTGGCGTTGCTGGTAAGAATATTAACGAGGCGTTTAGCGGTGTCGGCATCGTTGATCGTGCCCACGCCGGAAATCTCCAGCGCCACCACATCGTTCGCCCCAAGGGTATCGCTCAGGCTTTCGCTGCCAATCAGCGCGCTGTCGCCAAAGGATACCCGCTGGAATACACGCATTTTCCCGTCCACATTGGCCGCCGCCATTGCGCCGTTCATGCCGCGCACGGCGTAGACCGTTTCGCCCTGGGAAACCACATTGGAGCAGATGCCGCTGCGGCCTGCCAGCGCAGGCTCGCTGGTATACTGATCCACCTGGCCCAGCGCCTCGCCCAGCAGCGCCGAGGAGACGCCGGTGGGATTGGTCAGCAGCCGGTAATACCGGCCCTCCACGCCTACCAGCGGGAAATTCCCGCCGCTGGCGGCAGCCCAGATGCTGCGATAGGAGGGATTGGAGGAAGACTGAATGGTGATGCTTCCGGGCGGCACATCCAGGGCCAGCTTTTCGCCCAGCTTCAAGGTGCCGCCTGCGGCCTGAGAATCAATCAGGGGGGCAGTGGTGGGCGTGGGGCCGTTAACAGAAGCGGGAGACAGGGCGAAAACGCCTGCGCCCACCAGCACGGCTACCGCACAGCACAGGGCCGGAACCAGCCGCAGCGCCCGCTTCTTTTGCTGCTTTTTCCCGTTTGCGGCGTCCAATATCCGCCGCTTCAACGCCGCATTCGCTTGAAGACCGGTGGAATCAGCGATTTGCGGCAGCTCCCGCAGCCTTTCTTCCACATGCTTCATTGCGCTCCACGCTCCTTCAGAATTTCTTCCAGTTTCTTTCTTCCCCGGGATAAACGGCTGGAGATGGTGCCCTCAGGCACATGCATCATCCCGGCAATTTCCGATATGCCATAGCCCTGATAATAATGCAGCAGAATCACCGATCGAAAATCCGGGGGCAGCTTCCGGATGGCGGCAAGCAGCTCCTGCCGCTCCAGATTATCCTCCAGATTGCCGGGAGCGGGGGCAAGCTCCATAGCGGGGCTGCCCAGCACCACCCGTTTCACCCAGGCGGCGCGCCATAAATCCCGGCATCGGTTCAGGGCCACTTTTAGCAGCCAGGCCTTTTCTTTCCCGGGGATCAGATCGGGGGCGTTGGTCAGCAACCGGACGAAAACATCCTGGGTCACATCCTCTGCCTGCTGCCGGTCTCCCAGATAGAAATAGCTTACCCGCAGCACGTCGCCGGCGTATTTCTGATACAGTTCTTCAAAGAGCTGCTCGTCCATCCGCTCGGGGGCGGCGCGGTTATCAGCGCGGTCACTCATAGAACGGAATACCCTTCCCATTTCTTGCAAGATTTCTCAAAAAAATTTGGCTTTTTTTCGGGACGGCAAAAAAGCATCGTTCCCTCTTTATTATAGCCGCGGGATTGCCGGGGGTCAAGGCGAAGAAATAGAAAAAAGATTCGCCAGAAATGTAAATTTTTATGTGATGGAGCCGGATCCTGCCGAAGGGCTTGCGCTTGTGCCCTCAGACGATGTATGATACAATAGAAGCCATTCAGATTACGGGAGGTGCGCTGCGGATGAAGAAAAAAGGAAGAACCCTGGCTGCTTTGGCGGGGCTTGCGCTGCTGCTTTCCGGCTGCGGCGCAGGCCCGGCGGGAACGGACGCCACGCCTTCGCCCACGCCCATTGTGGTGGAGGTGGAAAAGGTGGCGGCGCAGGGCCCGGTGGCCGAGGGCGCGCGGAAACTGCTTTCGCCCTATGACCGGGTGCTGGAGCGGGCGGCGCAGGAAGCCGGCGGGCTGATCAGCTATACGATTCCGGGGGATCTGCTGTCCAAAATGGCACAGGACGCGGAAGAAATGGGCGTGCAGGCCGTAAACGGCCGCTATCAGTTTATCTGGCGGCAGGGCGGCACCCATGTTTACGAAGCCACAGGCCTGGAAGCCAAGGAGGAGCTGGCCGCCGAACCGACGGATGCGGGCCGGATTGACACGGACGCGCCCATGGCGGACGAGGAACTGGGGGATCTGGACGTGACGGGCGGCGGCACCTATGACCGCAGCTATTCTTATGATGTGGCGGAGGATTTTTCCGGCGGACAAATCGAAGTGACCGAGCGGCTGAACGGCGAGATCACGGGCCACGAGCTGTTTACCTTTTCGCAGCGCAGCGACGGGCTGTATTTTGTGGATGCGGCGCTGGATCTGACCGCGAATCTGGATACCCTGGAAAGCCTGGGGGTCTATCTGGTGGCGGCGGGACGGCTGCAAAAGAACCGGGTGGACATTATCGAGTATCAGGTGAGCAGCCTGTCGGACGTGCCCTCCGCCGCGGCGATGGATTGGGATAGGCTGAAAAGCACGGTCACGCCGCTGGATGCCATCGCATACGGCATGTGAAAGGAATCTGCATGAATATACAGGATCACTGGGTGGCCTGGGCCATGGAAATTCAGAGCCTTGCCCAGGCGGGGCTGACCTACGGCAAGGATTCCTATGACCTGGAACGCTATCAGCGCCTGCGGGAAATTGCGGCGGAAATGATCGCGGAAAAGGCGGATATTTCGCTGGAAAAGGCCAAAACGCTGTTTTGCAATGAAACGGGCTATCAGACCCCCAAGGTGGATACCCGGGCGGCGGTGTTTGCAGGCGATAAGCTGCTGCTGGTGCGGGAGAAAAACGGCGCCTGGGCGCTGCCCGGCGGCTGGTGCGACGTGAACCAGACCGTGGCGGAAAACACGGCCAAGGAAACGCTGGAGGAAGCGGGACTGCGGGTGCGGCCGGTGCGGCTGATCGCGGTGCAGGACCGCAATCAGCATAATCCGTCGCCATACGCCTACGGCGTGGTGAAAATCTTCGTGCTCTGCCAGGCGCTGGAGGGGGCGTTTGTTCCCAATCTGGAAACCACCGAAAGCCGATACTTTGGCCGGGATGAACTGCCCTCCCCGTTGGCGCAGGAAAAGGTGACGCAGGAACAGCTGGACATGTGCTTTGATGCCCGGGCGGCGGAACACTGGGAAACGCTGTTTGATTAACGGTTCCTGAATAAATGAATGCATAAAAATACCGGGGACGTGAATGCATCACGTCCCCGGTTTGCTTATACATACAGCTCAACGACCACGTTGCTTTTCCCTTTTTTGCTCAGGCTGTCCAGCCCCTGATAGCGAAACCGGCCAAAGCCCCGGACGGAGATAATCTGGCCCGCCTTGGGCGCTGCGCCCGTGTTTTCACACAGCCGGCCGTCCACAAAAATCTTACCTGCAGGAAACAGCGCCTGGGCATCGCCGCGGGACAGCTTGTATACGTGGGCCACCAGCGCGTCCAGCCGCTCCGAGGAAAGCTGTACGGTCTGCCGCCGCAGGGTAAACAGCGCTCCGGCAGGCGGCGCATCCACCCGCTGGCAGCGCAGGGCGGTATGCCGGGCCTGGGTGAAATTTACGGCGATATAATCCGCAATCCGTTCCAGGCAGAACAGATACGTTTCGTTCTCCCGGACGATGATGTCTCCCAGCAGCTCCCGCTGGACGCCCAGCGCCATCAGCGCACCCAGAAAATCCCGATGGGTCAGCGGCTCGGCAAAGCGGGGATTCACAGGCATGATTTTCAGGCAGGCGATAGGAAACGGCTGGTCATAGCCGCAAAAGCCCTCGTCGCCCAGCCGCAGCACCTTCCGTTCGCATCCCTCCGCGCCGCCAAAGAGCGCATAGGGAACGGGCGGCAGAGCAGGCGCGGTTTGATAAAAGCAGGTCAGGGCCGCCAGATCCAGAAAATTCGTAAAGGCATAGGTTCCCTGGTTCCATGCCCGCTGGGCCAGCTCCAGAAATCGTTTTGCCTGTGCGTCGTCCATGCGTCATCCCTCCGAAGGGATTATAGCACGCCCTGCGCCCCGGGCGCAAGCCGGCCTTAAGGATAACGCTGCGGATTCCGGGTTTCGCCCAGCAGATAATCGATGCTGGTGCCGTAAATGCGGGCCAATTGAATCAGAACCTGGGTGGGAATATCGTTTTCCCCCGTTTCATATTTGGAATAGCCAGTCTGGCTCATGCCAAGCATTTTGGCAACCTGAGTCTGGTTCCAGTCCCGATCCTCCCGCAGATCGCGAATGCGCGGATACTTCATGGTCATCCTCCTCGTTCCTTGGTTGCTCTGTATTATGAATTAACCTGTTTCAGAGTATTTACAATTAACCTGAAACAGGTTATAATTGGAAACGGCAAAACCACAAAGGAGGAGAGGAAAATGCCAAACTGCGTTCATTGCGGGCAGCATTTCTATGGAGAGCAGGACACCTGCCCCAATTGCGGGCATCCATTCACCCCGGAAGAAAAGCGGCGGATGACTGCCGCCATGCAAACGAAAAATACGGCGGCGGGAACCACCAACGGCCTGAGCATCGCCGGATTCGTGATTTCGCTGGTATCGCTTTTCTTTTCGGGATACGGGCTTGTGGGGCTGGTCGGCTGGATTTTGTCCGGCTGCGGCCGAAGCAACGCCATAAACGCGGGCGGCAAGACCGGCCTGGCCACGGCGGGGATCGTGCTGGGCATCATCGGCTCGGTGGGAACATGGCTGCTCATGTTGATTCTGCCTAAGGAATTGCGGTTCCTGGGGCTCCTGTAAACGGGGCGGAACGAAGCCGGAGGAAACACGCGGCAATGCGTATCTCTCCGGTTTTTTGTTTTCTTTTTCTTCACATGGTTTTGTCTTGCGTGATCGGGCTTTTCCTGCTAAAATAGAAGCGTTGATACGAAGGAGGAAAAGCAAATGGAGAGCCTGCGAGCAAAAAAGGGTTTTCTGTGCGATATGGACGGCGTGATTTATCACGGCAATCAGCTGCTGCCGGGCGTGAAGAATTTTGTGGAATGGCTGCAGCGGGAAAACAAGAGCTTTCTGTTTCTCACCAATTCCAGCGAGCGCTCGCCCCGGGAACTGGCCCAGAAGCTGAGCCGGATGGGCATGGACGTGGATGAAAGCCATTTTTATACCAGCGCCCTGGCCACGGCCAAGTTTGTATCCAGCCAGGCGCCGCGCTGCACGGCGTATGTGATCGGCGAGCCCGGGCTGTTTAACGCCCTGTATGAAACGGGCATCACCATGAACGATGTGAACCCGGATTATGTGATCGTGGGTGAAACCAGCAATTATAATTATGAAAGCATCCTGCGTGCCGTGCATTTTGTGCAGCACGGGGCGCGGCTGATCGGCACCAATACGGATCTGACCGGCCCCTCCGAGCGGGGAATCATTCCCGCCTGCCGGGCGCTGATCGCCCCCATTGAGCTGGCCACCGGCCGCAGCGCCTATTTCGTGGGCAAGCCCAATCCGCTGATGATGCGCACGGGCCTGAAAATGCTGGGCTGTCATAGCGCTGAGGCCGCCATGATCGGCGACCGGATGGATACGGATATTGTGGCGGGCGTGGAAACCGGCCTGGATACGGTGCTGGTGCTGTCCGGCGTGACCAACCGGGAAATGCTGGGTTCCTTCCCCTATCGGCCCCATTATGTGCTAAACGGCGTGGGCGACATCGTTCCCTGATGGGGGGGTTCCCCGAGCCAGACAGACGGGAAAGGATGAAGCGGCCATGCGGGAAAAATGGGAGCTTTACGACGAAAGCCGACGCAAAACCGGGAAAATCCTGTGCCGTGGGGAACGCATCCCCAAGGGTCTGTTTCATCTGGTGGCGGACGCGGTGTTTCTCAACAGTCAGGGGCAGACGCTGATTCAGCGCCGTGCCCGCACCAAGGAGAATTATCCCAACATCTGGTCTGCTACCGGCGGAGCGGTGATTGCGGGGGAGGATACCGCCCAGGGCTGCCGGCGGGAAATTCAGGAAGAGCTGGGCTTTTCGCCGGATATGACCCGCAGCCGGGTGCTGCATACGGATGTGTGCCCGGAATCCTGCTTGATTCGGGACACCTTT
Organism: uncultured Clostridia bacterium; assembly: GCA_934630705.1. GTDB lineage: Bacteria > Bacillota > Clostridia > Christensenellales > Aristaeellaceae > RUG563. The sequence goes on from CAKTWP010000005.1 coordinate 161,167, forward strand.
CTGATTTATCAGGATGTGCCCCTTTCGGACATGCGGCTGCAGCCCGAGGAAGTGCAGTCCGCCCGCTGGCTGCTGCCGGAGGAAACCCGAACGGATGAGCGGATGTGGGCGCAGCTGAACATGAAGTCCAGCTGGAAGGAGATTTTTCCGTATCTTTGGCTGGAAAGTATGCGGATTCGTATCCCGGCGGGGGTATACCGCCATTCTAAAGGGAACCTGTATCGGGTGCACGGGCTGGCCATCCATTCCGAAACGCTGGAGCCCATGGTGGTTTATCAGGCGCTGTATGGCGCGGGGGAAATCTGGACGCGCCCTGCCCGCATGTGGCAGGAGGAGGTACGGGTGAACGGCGTGCTCACGCCCCGGTTTTCCTGGGTTTCGGAAGCGGAAAAGCCCTTGGACATCCGAAAATAATTTGAAAAAACTTGCAGGGAACGGGAGCTGTTTTCCGTTCCTTTTTATGCGGCGGAGAAAGCCGCAAAGACCATACCGGCTGAGCCGGAAGGAGGATTGCCCATGGAACTGCGGCGAAAAGCCCGATCACGGGCCGAGGAGTTTGAAGCGTTGGCCGCCCCGGAGGAAAAACGGGTATATGGCATTTGTTATCATATGATGGGCAACCGGGAGGACGCTCTGGATTGCGCGCAGGAGGCCATGCTCCGGGCGTTTCGGGCTTTTGAGACCTTCCGGCAGGACGCACGGTTCTCCACCTGGCTTTCCCGGATTGCCACCAATGTATGCCTGGACGCGCTGCGCAAGCGCCGGGACGTGGTATCGCTGGAAGCGGCGCGGGAGGAAAAGGGCTTTGATCCGCCCGATCCCACCCCCGGGGCCTATGCCCGGCTGGAAGAAAAGGAGCGCAGGCGCCTTCTGCGTCAGGCCATGGAACAGCTGCCGCTGGAAATGCGGCAGGTGATCGTGCTGCGGGAAATGGAAGGCATGGCCTATGACGAGATTGCCCAGGCACTGAATCTGCCCCTGGGCACGGTGAAAAGCAAGGTCAGCCGCGCGCGGGAAAAATTATGCGCAATTCTTCAAACTTCTTCGGAACTTTTTTCTTCCCAATCCGTCTGAGATATCGAGAGGAGGCGAAAACAGATGAACTGCAAGGAATTTTCAAATCTTCTCGACGCCTATTTGGACGGCGCGCTGCCCAGGGAGCAGGCCCGGGAAATGGAGGCTCACGCCGCGGAATGCCCGGCCTGCGCCGATCTGATGGCAGCGATGCTGGATTGCCGGCAGGAAGGCGAAGAAATCGAGGTACCCGATTCCTTCGGCACGTCCTGGCGGCAGGCTATCAGGGAGGAATGCGAAATGGAATCCCCGAAACGAAAGCGAAACGGCTGGCAGAAATGGCTCGCCGCAGCCGCGGCGCTGGTGGTGGTGCTGGGCGGCACAGCCCTGACCCGGAACGCCGTGCCCCGCTCCGCACAGCGCGATACGCCTGCGGAAATGACCAAGCAAAGCACGTCGGATTACGGTTCTCTCCGGGCGGCGGGCGGCGCAATGACCAACTTCTCCTATGATGTGGCATCCACGCCCGAATACGCCTCCGATGCGGATATGCTGAGCGAGTCCGGTGCATCGGAAAGTGCGCATCAGGAAAAAATTATCCGCACCGCCAGCATCGCCCTGAAAACGCTGTCGTTTGAGGATACGCTCAGCACAATTCGGGAGCTGACGGCGGAATACGGCGGGCGGGAGGAATACTTCTATCAGTCCGGCGATACGGACGGCGGCGAGCTGCGCCGGGCGAACCTGACGCTGCGGATTCCCGTGGGTTCGCTGGATGATTTCCTGGGCGGGGCTCAGGCGTATGCGCAGACCACGTCCATCACCCAGACCAGCGAGGATGTGAGCGATTCGTATTACGACATCCAATCCCGGCTGGAGGTACAGCAGCAAAAGCTGGCCCGGCTGCAGAAACTGATGGAAAGCGCCGAAAACGTATCGGATCTGATCGATATTGAAAGCGCCATTGCCGACACGCAGTACTATATCGATCGCTATACCGGCCAGCTTAAGGGATATGACAGCAAGGCGGATTACAGCACCGTGGATGTGAACATCCGTGAGATTCGGCTGGAGGAATCCGAAGAAATCGGGCTGGGCCAGCGGATTCAGCTGGGTCTGGAAAAATCTCTGAAGGACGGCGTGAATTTCCTGGAGGACATGGCCATTTTCCTTGTTTCCGCAGCGCCCTGGCTGGCGGCTGTCGCCGTGGTTGTGATGGTCGTTCGCTGCATTGTAAAGAAAAAGAAGCATCAGAAAGGACGGGAAAAATGAAAAAGCTGTTGAGCATTGTGATGATTGCCCTGCTTGCCTGCGCTTTAACGCTGCCCGCGTTGGCGGAGGATTGGGATGATCGGGTGATTAAGGTTTCAGGCAATGCTACCGTCACGTTGGCAGCCGATACTGCCGCCATCCAACTGGGCGTGAACACCAAGAAGCCCACCGTTGCCCAGGCGCAGCAGGAGAATAACCAGCTGATGAACGCTGTGCTTCAGGCCCTGTATGGCATGGGCCTGACTGAAAAGGACGTGATTACCAGTTCCTTTAACGTATACAGCTATACCGATTACACGGCGGATTCTCAGGGCATGCTTTATTACGAAGTGGATAATATGCTCAGCGTCACCATCCGTGATCTGTCCCAGATCGGCGCGGTTCTGGACGCGGCCATGAGCGCCGGCGCAAACACTACCTATGGCATCAGCTTCTCCTCCACACAGGAAAACGAAGCATATCAGAAGGCGCTGACCCGTGCTGTGGAGGATGCGGCTCAGAAGGCGAAGGTGCTGGCTGCCGCTGCGGGGAAGACTTTGGGCGAACTGGTGACCATCGACGCCACCAACAGTGGCTTTGCCTATGGTGTGAGCAATGTTTACAGCGAAAAAGCGATGGATGCGGGCAGCGTGATCGTTTCCGGCGATGTTTCCGTGACTGCAAACGTGACACTGGAGTATGCGTTTAAGTAATAAACGGTTTGAAATCGTGCCAGGAAGAACAGTTCTTCCTGGCGTTTTTCATTTTTTTGAAAAAGATCGAAAAAGGAGAAAAAAACATTAAAAAGGGGGTTGACAGAGAGTGGGGGGATGTGTTATTATAACTGAGCGCTTGAGCGACGGGGGAAG
>CAKTWP010000006.1 GCA_934630705.1 uncultured Clostridia bacterium
AGCAGGGCCTGCGTTTCGCTATCCGCGAAGGCGGCCACACTGTTGGCGCTGGCGCCGTGGTGCGTATCGCTGAATAAGCGTTCGTAAGATTTATAAGCTCCGTCGTATAAAACCGGCGGAGCTTTTTCCATCCGATGCAGAAATCCGCGGCATATTGGGTTTCTGATAAGGTGATCCCGGCTCGGCCTTTCCGTCACGAACGATTCGCCAGCCTGCCCGCCCAAGCGAACAAATCCAACGAAAGCACAAGGAGGATACATGATTATTTCCGCTTCCCGGCGTACGGATATCCCCCGCTGGTATGCGCCCTGGCTGATGCAGCGCATCCGGGCGGGTGAAGTGATGGTGCGCAATCCCATGAATGCGGCTCAGGCCCATCGGGTGCCGCTTTCGCCGGAACATGTGGATTGCATCGTGTTCTGGTCCAAGGATCCGCAGCCGCTGCTGGGCCATTTGGATGCGCTGGATCATCGCGGCTTTTCGTATTATTTTCAGTTCACGCTCACGCCCTATGGCCGGGAATGGGAAAAGAATCTGCGGCCTAAATCGGAAATTCTGCAAACCTTCCAAACGCTTTCTCACAGAATCGGCAAAAGGCGGGTGGTTTGGCGCTATGATCCCATTCTGCTGGCAGGACCCGTCACTATCTCCTGGCATGCGGAGCAGCTTGCCCGGTATTGCGATGCGCTGGCGGATGCGACGGATACGGTGGTCATCAGCTTTGTGGATGAATACGCCAAGCTGCGGGGCAGGGGGATTCGTGCGCTGACGGCGGAAGAACGGATGGAAGCGGCAAGCCGTCTTGCTCCTATCGCTCATGCGCATGGGCTGCGCATTGTCACCTGCGCCGAAGCCGGGGATTATTCGGCCTATGGCATAGGCCGCTCCGCCTGCGTGGATCCGGAACGGATTGAGAAAATCTGCGGAATGCCCCTGCGTCTTCCGCGGGAATCCAACCAGCGGCCGCATTGCGGCTGCTGCAAAAGCGTGGATATTGGCGCGTACCATTCCTGCCCCAGCGGGTGCGTCTATTGCTATGCCAATGCCAGCGAGGCCGCCGCCCTTCGAAATTTCAGGGCCCATGATCCGCGGAACGAAATGCTGCTGGACAGCCCGACGGCAGACATGCAGGTTTTTGATTGCAAAGAGCCTGGCTGTCGCCAGCAGCAAACTTCATTTCTTTGAAGAAGAACCAGAATTGCGCCGCTTTCATGAAGCGGCGGAAGCGAAAACGCGGGCGGATTGCAGCTTGGGAGGATTCCGGAGAATATATGCCGCCGTCTGCCGCCCTATACAAAAAGCCGTCTGCCCCAGGGAAGGAGAAGCCCGGCGGCAGACGGCTTTTTGTGTTGCAGGACAAAGCGAAAAAGCGTCAATCCCAATGCCATTCCACGGCCACGGGATCGTGATCGGAGAGGTACACGCCGTCCCGGCATTCGTGCCAACAGACAGCGGGGGAGAAGCGGGACAGCGGAAGATCGGATAGGATATAATCGATCTTCTGCAGCTGCGTGTCCGTGAAGCCATGGAAAGTAGACGGCAGGTTCGCGGTAAGATCCTGCAGCCCGGCAGCGGCGATCATGGCGTAATTTTCCGGCTCCTGATTCGGTGTAAAATTGAAATCGCCGGTGATAAACAGGGGAAGGTCTTGCTGGGCCTTTAATTCCTGCGCCAAGGACAGAACCTGGCTCAGGCCCGCCTGCCGGGCAGCGGGCGAAATATGATCCAGGTGCGTGTTCAGAAAATAGAAGAAGCGCTGGTTCGCCTTGCACCAGAGCTTTACCCAGGTGCAGATGCGGGGGCAATTGCTTTGGATGGGATAGCGGCTGCCGGGCAGACGGGGGGTGGGACTGAGCCAGAAGGTATCGGTAGCGCAGAGGGTGAAGCAATCCTTACGATACAGCACATAGTTTCCTTCGTCATCCAGCAGCCTGCCCCGGCCAACGCCGACAAAAACATACTCGGGGAGCATGGCGGCCAGTGCGTCGCGCATGCGGGGACGGCATTCCTGTACGCCGATCACATCCGGCTTTTCAGCTTGAATTTTTTCGGTGATCAGCGGGAGCCGGAAAGGAAAATTGTTTTCGCCGTCCTGGCGGGCCTGGGTTCGCAGATTAAAGGTTACCAATTGAATGTCCATGGAGGAATCCCTCCTTGCGTGAAGTCTGTGTGCAAACCGCCGGCGCATTACTGGGGAAGCTTTACCATTTTCAGCCGGGCCAGACAGGAGCAATCCGCCACCCCGCCGGCGCAGTAGGCCGCCAGCATGTGCCCGTCCCGGGTGAAAAACACAGCGGGATAGCAATAACCGTGGCGAGGATCGTCTTCGATTACAATTTCATCCGACCAGGTGACGCCGTCATCCGCGCTCGTGGCGTAAACAAAGGGCGTGCGTCCTCCCAGCCATGCGCCCTCACAGGTCTGGCTGTGGCCCGGGAAATTGGGCACAGGATTCCAAAAGGCGTAAAGCGCCTGGGTGGCGGGGTTTCGGGCGATTTTCATGGGGGAGAGGGGCGAGGAAAAGCGAGAGGGCTGGGGCACCGTCCAATGCAGGCCCCCATCCCGGGAAAAGGCCTCATACTGCGTCAGCTTGTCCGTACGGAAATAAGCCCACAAATCGCCGCTTTTCAGTTGGATTACGCCTGGCTCCTGAAGCCCGGAGGAGCTGCCGGTAAAGGGCGGATGGATCACCTCCGGCGCTTCCTGCCAGGTTTCGCCGTCATCATCAGAATACAGCATGCACGCGCAGGCGCAGGAATCGAAAAAGGTCTTGCCGGTTTGAGGATCCATGCCCGTGCGATGATAGGCCAGCGGCAGCAGCAGCCGGCCGCTGGCAAGCCGCTCCGCGCGGCAGTTATTGAGCACAAACCAGCCCGGGCGATCGGGCAGGGTGCATTCGATGTGGCGGGAGAAGGAGCGGCCCTCGTCAGCGGAACGGGACAGCATGATATGCACGAACCAGCGCTCCTTCGCAATATAAAACAGGCCGATTTCGCCGTTCTGCATGCGCAGCAGGGATACGCTCATTACATTCTTTACCCCGAAGGTGTCGGCACAGATAATTTCCCGGGGCGTATCCCAGGTTTCGCCCTCGTCACGGGATATGGTGGCCACGATGGCGGAGGGGGCGTTATCCCGCTGATTGTCAAAGAAGCGGGTGTAGGCAAAAAGAATACCGCCGTCCCGCAGACGCAGGAAATCTCCTTCGCTGTGGCGGGAAAAGCGGGCGTCCGGAGCCAGGTTCAGAACCGTGCGGGGAATAGAAGAAGGCATGGATGATTCCTCCCTTTTCAAGGCGAAGCGCCGTGGGTAGGCACAGATGAAACGGCGGCTTCAGGCTGTTTTTTTTTTCAATCAGTTACATTATAAGCGAAAAATCGGCGTTTGTAAAGACAAAAAAAGTCAACCGCTATCGCAACGGCTGGCCGGGTTTTCTGCATAAAATGGGCAGGAAAAAGCCACAGTAAACCCGGGATGGAGGGAAAAGCATGCAGCAGATTCGCACCGATCTGGCCATGGAAAGCCGAGACTGCGCCGGCACTTTAGGGGGCATTCGCTCCCGTACCTTTCGGCATGACCATATTGAGGAAACCCATGTTTCCATCGAAACAGAGGAGGCTGCTCAGGCGCTGCATAAAGCGCCGGGGCAATACATCACCCTGTCCTATCCCGCGCTGCTTCATGCGGAAGCGCTGGAGCGGCAGGCCCTGTCCCGGGCGCTGGCGGACGCGCTGCGAGGGCTTTTGCCGCCCTTTGGGGATTTGCTGGTGATCGGCCTGGGCAACCGGCATATCACCGCCGACGCGCTGGGCAATCGGGTGATCGAAAGCCTGATGATTACCCGGCATATGCGCCAGGTGACCCAGGAAAGCCTGCAGGGACGGCTGCGGGGCGTATGCGCGGCCGCGCCGGGGGTGCTGGGGGTGACGGGGATGGAGACGGCGGAGGTGGTGCAGGGGATGGTGGAGCATGTGCGGCCCGCCGCGGTGATCGCCATTGACGCGCTGGCGGCCCGGGAAAGCGCCCGGATCGGCACCACCATTCAGGTCACCGATACGGGCATCCAGCCCGGCAGCGGCGTGGGCAATCATCGGATGGGGCTCACCCGGGAAACGCTGGGTGTGCCGGTGGTGGCTATTGGGGTGCCCATGGTGGTGTATGCCGCAGTGATCGCAAGGGACGCGCTGACGCTGCTGCTTCAGGACATGGGCATTCAGGAAGAACAGCACGAGCAGGCCATGGACGCGCTGGTGGACAAGGTGACGCGGCAGGGGCTGGGCGAACTGGTAGTGACGCCCCGGGAGGTGGATGAACTGGTGGGCAAGGTGGGACAGGTGATTGCCAGGGGCATCAATCTGGCCCTGCAGCCCCGGCTTACCGAGGAGGAAATCGAACTTCTCACGCATGACAGCCTGTGAATGTGCATAAAATAGAAGCGGCGGCGCAAGGCAGGCATGTTTGCGCCCGGCAGCTTGGCAGGGAGGAATGGGCAGATGCGAAAAGCAGGAATGCGGGGGCGGGCATGGATGGCGGCGATGGCGTTGTGGCTTGCCCTGAGCAGCGTCTGGCCGGCCATGGCGGTGTCCATCGATCTGTCCGTACCGGAAACGGCGGAAAGCAGCGGCTTTTCGCTGGAGGTGATCGCTGCCGCAAAAACCACCCAGCCTGCCCGGCGGGTGTTCATTTATCATACTCACACCTACGAAGCCTATGAAATGGACGCAGACAACCGCTATACCCCCACCGAAACCTGGCGAACCGCCGATGAAAACTACAATATGATCCGCGTGGGCGAGGAGCTGGCCCGATGGCTGCGGGACGCAGGCATCAATGCGGTACACGATACCACGGCCTATGAGCCGCCCCGGCTGTCCACGGCCTATGCCCGGTCGCTGGAAGGGCTGCAGGCGGCGGCTGCGGAGGGATTTGATTTGTATATCGATCTGCATCGGGATTCGTATTCCAGGAATAATGGCCCCAACACGGTCGGCAAGGGCGGCACGGCTATGGCCCGGACGCTGATTCTTATTGGCAAAGGCACCGGCACGGGCTTTGACGAGCGGCCTGATTGGGAAGCCAATCAGCAGGCGGCGCTGCGGATTTCGGAGGAAATGAATCAGCAGGTCAGCGGCCTTTGCCGGGGTATTTCCCTGAAAAATGGCCGCTATAATCAGCAGGCCGCCACACCCAGCATGCTCATTGAGGTGGGCAACAACCAAAACACGCTGCCCGAAGCTCTGGCTGCCATGCCCTATCTGGCCCATGCCATTTGCGCGTATTTCGACGGGCTGTAAACCGATTGCATGGGCAGGGGGATTGTGGTATAATGCAAGGCAGGCGATGCTGCGCCAGATAAGCCCTGAAAGGGGAGAGACACCATGAGCCAGCCTTTGGATCCCATCGGGATGTTTGACAGCGGTGTGGGCGGCATCAGCGTGCTGCGGGAAGCGGTGCGGATGCTGCCCCGGGAGCGGTTTATTTTTTATGGAGACACGAAAAACGCCCCTTACGGCACCAAAACACCCGAGCAGGTGCGGGCGCTTGCCCGGCACGTGGTGGAAACGCTGGTGGAGCAGGGGGCCAAGGCCATTGTGATTGCCTGCAATACCGCCACCAGCGCCGCCGCCGCCGCCTTGCGCACGGAATACGCCCTGCCGATCATCGGCATGGAACCGGCGCTGAAGCCCGCCGCGCGGCTGCATCAGGACGGAATTGTGCTGTCCCTGGCCACGCCGGGCACCATTGCCGGGGAAAAATATGCGCATCTGTACGCGCTTTACGGTCAGGGCGTGGAATCGCTTCCCTGCAAGGGGCTGATGGAATTTGCCGAGCGGGGGGAAATGGATAGCCCCGGGCTGCATGCCTATCTGGACGCGTTATTTGCGCCTTATGCGGGGAAAAAGATCGAGGCCATCGTTCTGGGCTGCACCCATTACGTGTTTCTGCGCGCGGCCATTGCCCGGCATTTTCCCGGCGTGCCGCTGATCGACGGCAACGAAGGCACGGTTCGCCAGCTGATCCGGCGGCTGGATACGCTGGGACTGCTGGCCCCGGAAGGGATGGAGGGGGGCGTGGCACTGCAGTCCTCCGGCGGGGAGGATGCCGTTGCGCTGATGGAAAAGCTGCTGGCCGCGCCGCGAATTTGTACGGAAAAATGAAATTGCCTATAGCGCCGGCTGCGGCCGTTATGGTATAATCATACAGACAGCGGTTTGATGCCGCTTACTTTAACGGAGAGATGGGAGATACCGATGAACATTAAGATGATTGCCGACAGCACCTGCGATCTGTGCCCGGAGCTGCTTTCCCGATACAATATCACCCTTACGCCCCTGTACGTCATCATGGACGGCAAAACCTACCGGGACGGCGTGGACATTCATCCGGCGGATATTTTCCGGCATGTGGATAACGGCGGCAAGCTGTGCAGCACCTCTGCGGTGAACGTGGAGGATTACCGTCAGTGCTTCGCTCAGTATGCGGGGGATTATGACGCGGTGATTCAGGTGACTATCGGCTCGAAATTCTCCACCTGCTATCAGAATGCGTCCATCGCCGCGTCCAATTTCTCCAATGTGTATGTGGTGGACAGCATGAATCTTTCTTCCGGCCAGGGGCATTTGGTGGTGGAAGCGGCCCAACTGGCGGAGCAGGGGATGAGCGCAGTGGAGATCTGCAGCCGCCTGCAGGAAATGCGCACCCGGGTGGAGGCCAGCTTTGTGATGGATCAGCTGGCTTATATGCAAAAGGGCGGCCGCTGCTCCTCGGCCATGGCGTTCGGGGCCAATCTGCTGAAAATCAAGCCCTGCATCGAGGTGAAGGACGGGGCTATGGGCGTGGAGGAGAAATACCGGGGGCACTTTGAAAAGTGCATTGAGAAATACGTGAAGGATCGGCTTAAGGATCGAAAAGACCTGCGGCTGGATCGGATTTTTATCACGCATTCGCCCACCTCGCCGGAAGCCGTGACAGTCGCCCGGGAAGCCATCGCCAAGTATGCGTCCTTTACCGAGGTGTATGAAACCAACGCGGGCTGTACGGTATCCTGCCATTGCGGGCCCAACACGCTGGGAATCCTGTTCATTCGCAAATAAACAAGCTCATATGCTGCATCAGACTGTCAAAACAGCGGCAGGCAAGCACACAGGAAGCAATGAAGGGCGGCGGAGCCCTTCATTCAGCCTGTCAAAGAAGCCAGATTGCAAATTCGCAATCTGGCTTCTTTGACAGGCTGGCGGCATGCTTTTTACATGCCGTGTTCTTTAGTGGAAAGCGCATGCGCAGAAGGAGTTATTCCTTCCACGCCGCCACGCTCTGGCGCTCCACCAGATAGCAGGGAAGAGAAATATGCATGGGCTGAACCGGTGTTTGGGACAGCGCCTGATATAGCAGCTGATGCACGGATTGCTTGCTCATCTGCGTTCGGTCCACATGGATGGTGGTTAAGGCGGGGGAGACCATCTCGGCCACCTTCAAATCATCAAAGCTGATAATGGAAATATCCTGGGGCACTTGCAGGCCCTTGGCTGAAAGAAGCCTGAGCATGGAAATGGCGATCATATCCCCGGCACAGAACCAGGCGCTGGGCATTTGGGCCACCTGATCCAAATATCCGCCCAAAATGGAGATGCTGTCCAGCAGTTCGAACCCATCTCGCCGGCCCAGAATGCAGGATTCTTGCGGAATAGTCAGGCCATGGCGGAGCATGGCCTGCAAATAACCGCACCAGCGCTCAAATACGCTTTGCGCCGTGAACACAGGCCCGGCAAAGCCGATGCGGCGATGGCCTTTTTGAATCAGATGCTCCGTGGCCAGATAACCGCCGCACATATTATCGGCGCTGACGCTGGTAAGCGGCACGGCATTGTTGTGAATATCCACGCAGACCACCTGTTTTCCCGTGCCATGCAGCAGACGGAGATAATCCGGGCGGATTACGCCGATGGCCAGATAACCCAGCACGGTCAGATTATCCACCTCATTGGGCAGCACCAGCTTTTCTTCCATTTCTTTGGAAAGACCAGCCGTGATGGTGATGTATCCGCGCTTGCGCGTTTCGTGCTCGATACACCAGAAAACATCGGAATAAAAAGCGCCGTCATCCCGTAGATATTCCGGAATCACCACCACGATGCATTCCTTTTTTTCTTTTTTTTGCGCCGGGATGCGATAGCCTAAAAGCTGGGCGGTTTTCAGAATCTGACTGCGCATATCATCGCTGACGCCGGGCTTATTGGACAAGGCCAGGGATACGGCGTTTTTAGATACGCCAACAGCCTGGGCAATATCCTGCATGGTTACTTGCTTGCGCTTACTTTTGTCCATCTTCATGCTCCTTTTGACGGGACAGGATCGTCTTTTTGGGAAAGCACATACAGTATATTGCATATATGTCAAGTTGTCAAGCAAAAAACAGGAAAATACACGGCAATTTTTACTTGAATGCAAGAAATGACCGGTTAATTTCAGAAAAATATAAAGTAAAACAAATAAATCACTTGATTTACGTGATTATTATATTGACAACGAAAAAATATGCTGGTATACTTATTTCCAGATTGAACAGCAGAAATGCCGCTGTTCAAAGAATGAAGGAGGAGCTCAAAATGAAGAAGCTGTTGGCATCTGTTCTGGCGCTGGTTCTGCTGCTGTCCGCGGGCGTGGCGGCCATCGCCGAAACCGCAGAGGACGACCCGTACTTTGGCCGGTTTGCCGAAACCGTCACCCTGAAGGTGGCCAAGGATAGCGCCGATGAACCCGGCGTGTGGACCTGGGAAGATAACGAATGGACCCGGGAATGGCTTGAAAAGTTCAATATCAAGATTGAACTGATGTGGAATACCGGTACGTCTGAGGAATACGCCACCAAGTTCTCCATGGCTATGCTGACCGGGGAGCTTCCCGACGTGATGATGCTGAATACCAAGCAGTACAACGAGCTGCTGGAAGGCGGTTATCTGGCGGACATCACCGATGTCTATGATAACAATATCTATCCCTTCCTGAAGGAGAATATCCTGGAAAATCAGGATGAAAACGTGCTGAAGATGGGCTTCAAGGATGGCCGCCGTTATGGCATCGCCATGGCGAACTACGGTATCAACACCCGCACCATCATGATTCGCCGCGATTATCGTGAGGCGGTCGGCGCGGAGCTGCCCACCACCATGGAAGAAGTAATCGATCTGGGCAAAAAATTCGTGGATGAGGGCTTGACCAAGTATGCCTTCGTGCTGAATCAGAACGTGACGGGCGATGGCTATAGCGATATGCAGGCCGTGGCGAACGCCTTTGGCTCCTATCCTGGCATCTGGGTGAAGGATGACGAAGGCAAGCTGATTTACAGCTCCCTGACCGAAGGCATGAAAAAGACCCTGGACGTGTACAAGGATTTGTATGACAACGGCTATATCCAGTCCACCTTTGCCACGGAAGTGGGCGACAACATTACTTCGTATGTGACCAACGGCGAAGTGGGCATCATGCCCTCTGATTACTGGGTTGCCACCTGGCCGCTGCCGCTCACCGATGCGGACAACAACGTCATCGAATGGGATATGATTCCCGTTGTGGCCAGCGAAACCAATGATGATTTCCATGTGCAGGGCGTGGGTTCTATGGCCGACGTATCCTTCCTGGCCATCAGCGCCAAGTGCGCGAATCCCGAAGCTGTGGCCCGGCTGTGGAATCATGTCTGCGCCGTGCATTGCGATCCCGATCTGGAAGATACCGCTCATTTCCATACCGTCCAGAACGCAGACGGCACCTCTGTGCAGGTGTTCATGCGCTGCCCCATCTATCCCCGGCAGTTCAGCATCCCCAACGTGAACATGTGGACCGCCGTCGCTGTGCAGGAAGCCTTTAACGGCAATATGGATGCCCTGCGCGTCTGCCCGCATTATCAGCAGCAGTATGACAATGTGAAGCGGTATCAGGATGCTGTGGCAGCGGGCGACAAGGACGTAGCCAAGGGCGCCTGGGGCATGAATAAGCTCTTTGGCGGCGAAGAATCCATCTTCTACTGCTTCTATAAGAATTACGCGGCTGGCAACTACATCTGGGATGCCCGCACCGAAACGACCGAAAACTATGAGCGCCTTTGGGGTTCCCTGAAGCAGTATGAGAACACCTTCTATGTGAACTATATCTGCGGAACCGAAGACACCACCTTCGAACAGTTCGTGCAGGAATGGAACAACATGGGCGGCAAGATGCTTACCGATGAGCTCAACGCGGCCAAGTAATCTCCTCTTGCATAAACCTGTTTGATATCAGGCTGCCCGCCGGGCTTTCCAGCCTGGTGGGCAGCCTGATCATTTTTGCCACGCTGTTTCTCACTCTTTCTTTCGGAAAGGAGCGCTTTGCCGTGTCCAGTTCTGCGTCCGTGCTCAATAAGCGTAAGAAAAAGAAGCTCAAGACGGATTACATGCTTTGCTGCATGCTGATTCCCGGATTCATTTATCTGGCTATTTTCGAGTTTTTGCCGCTGTTCGGCATTGTAATCGGCTTTCAGGATTTTAAGCTTTCCAAGGGTGTTTTTGGTTCCAAGTGGATCGGCCTGGATAATTTCAAGTATATCTTCACCATGTATCCTAACTTCTGGCGCATCGTGAAAAACACAGTTCAAATTGCGCTGCTGAAACTTTGCTTTGGCTTTACCGCGCCGATTATCGTGGCGCTGATGATAAACGAGGTGCGCAACCACACATATAAGCGTACCATTCAGACGCTGGTGTACATTCCGCATTTTGTTTCCTGGGTTATCCTGGCAGGTGTGCTGCGCACCATGCTGGATCCGAACAACGGTCTGTTTAATTATCTGATTCAGATCTTTGGCGGGAAACCTATCTACTTCTTGGGAAATAACAGCACCTTTCGGGCGGTTCTGGTGATTTCGGATGTGTGGAAGGGGTTTGGCTGGGGCACCATCATCTATATGGCGGCGCTTACCGGTGTGGACCCGGCGTTGTATGAAGCGGCCACGATTGATGGCGCCAGCCGCTTTCAACGGGCGCTGAGCATTACGCTGCCGGCCATCATGCCCGTGATCGTGCTGAACCTGATCCTTTCCGTGCCAGGTATTCTCAATGCGGGCTTTGATCAGATATTCAACCTATATAACGAACGCGTCTATAAAACTGCAGACGTACTGGACACCTTTATCTACCGTCTGGGTATCAAGGATAGCCAATACGGCCTGAGCACAGCGATCGGCCTTGTAAAGAGTGCAATTGGCTCGGTGCTGCTGGTTGGCAGCTATACCGTGGCAAATAAGGCCTGTGGTTACAAGGTGTTCTGAGGAAGGGGAAAGAAGGAAATGACTTCTATCACAAAAAGGAAGCGCAATCATGTGCGCAGCACACCGCTGGAAAAGTTCTTTACTGTGCTGATCTACGCCGTTTTGGGCATTCTGGCGCTTTCCTGTATCCTGCCATTCATCCATCTGATTGCCCTTTCCTTTTCCGGCTCTACGCCGGTGAAGCAGGGGATCGTCACGCTTTATCCCATAGAATTTAACGCGGACGCCTACAAGTATGCCTTTGATCATCCCACGTTCATGCGCGCCTTTGGCATTTCCGTGCTGCGCACGGTGGTCGGCGTGAGCATTTCACTGGTGATGCTGGTGCTCACGGCGTATCCCCTGTCCAAATCCAATGAGGCCTGTCCGCTTAATCCGTTGTTCAAGGTGCTGATGATCGTGGCCATGCTTACCGGCGGCGGATTGATTCCCATGTATCTGGTGATGAGCTGGATCAGGCTCACCAACACATTCTGGGCGCTGGTGATTCCTGGCTGCCTCAGCCTGTGGAACTGTTTCATGGTGATGAATTTCTTTCGCGGCGTGCCCGGGGAAATTGAAGAAGCTGCCATTGTGGACGGCGCCAATTCCTTCCAGGTGATGACGCAGATCTATATTCCTCTGTCCGTGCCCGTGATTGCGTCCATGGCGTTGTTCACCGGCGTGGGCCATTGGAACGAATGGTTCTCCGGCATGCTCTATATCGCCCGTTCCCAGGATTATCCGCTGCAGACCTATCTGCAGCAGGTCATTACCACGCCGGACTTCTCCACCCTCAGCGTGGAGGAAATGCAGAAGTATGCGCAGATTACCTCCAAAAATAATCAGGCGGCCCAAATTATTATCGCCACGTTCCCCATTATGTGCGTCTATCCGTTCCTGCAGAAGTACTTCATGACGGGTCTGACCTTGGGAGGTGTGAAAGGATGAAGCCATATACGCTGGCGCAGCTGGCGCAGGCGCTGGAAGCGGAGCAGGGGATGCCCGGCCGGCTCTATGACGATGCAGAGCAGATTGCCAAGGAAACCGTATCCGCAAATCCTGATTACGCCTGGGTAAGGCCGCATTTTCAGGCGCTGGTGGAGAAATACAGCAAAACGCCGATGGAAATGCCCTCCTTTCAAGCCTATGCCGCCTGGGAGCGTGAAGGCCAGCGGGGGGAATTTGACGGTGCCATGTACGCCATCCGCACCCGGCTGAATACCATGGCTTTGGCCACGCTGATCGATGTGCCCGGAGCCCGCGCAATCTATGAAGATGCGCTCTATGCGTTTCTGCACCTGCCCACCTGGTCGCTGTCCGCGCATTATCTGTATGGCGGGCTGAAGGATTACTGGGATATTCCGCAGGAGCCCTTTGATGAGACCGGTCACGTTCGGGGCATTGGCCGCAGCAGGAAACAAAGCCTGGATCTGTGTTCCGCCAGTGCGGCCTTTATGCTGTGCGAAATGGCGCAGCTGCTGGAAAACAAGATTGAGCCCTGCCTTGCCCGCTGGAGCCGGCAGGAGAGTTTTGAACGGGTGCTTTCGCCTTTCATGAGCCTTTCTCCCTTTCCTCATTTTGAAATTAACCCTAACAACTGGTCTGGGGTGTGCATGTCCTCAATAGGCGCGGCAGCCATCTATCTCATCACCGATCCCCATACCCTGGCGCCGGTGCTCAAGCGTGTGCTGGATGGGCTGGCCGTGCATCTGAGCGGGTACAAGGACGATGGCGCGTGTCCGGAGGGCTTTGGCTATTGGCAATATGGCTTTGAATACTTCATGATGTTTGCCGAGTTGCTTTTCCGCCGCACCGGGGGACGAATTGACTTAATGGATGACGAGAAGGTGCGCAAGGTGGCTGGATTTGGCGCGGATTGCTGCTTTGGCAAACGCCTGAAGCTGCCCTTTGGCGATGCCAACTGGCTGGGCGTTTTCGACGAGGCTGTGGGCCGGTTTGTGGGGCAGATGGGCGTTCCCGTTCCGCCCCAGGGAGATAGCCGCGCCTCCTTTGATGCAGCCTTCGAGCACGGACCGCTGCAGCTGCGCCATCTGGTCTGGACGATGAAACCTGCGGCGGCGGCACAGCGTTTCCCTCGCAGCGCCGTCTATCCCATCAGTGAGTGTTTTATGGGCTTCTATCATACGCCGGACGATCCGGTTTATCTGCTGGCCAAGGGCGGCAATAACGGCGAGTCTCATAATCACAACGATGTGGGCTCTTTCGTGATTATCCGGGGGGATGAGATGCTGGCGGCTGATACCGCAGGCGGAAAATATTGCCGGGATTACTTTAACGAAAACCGCTATACCTTTTTTGCCGCCCGTTCCGGCGGGCATAATCTGCCCATTGTAGGCGGCGTGGAGCAGGAGGGGAACGGCCGCTGCCGGGCCAAATCCTTCCAGGTGCAGCAAGGAGAAGCAGCGGACGAAATCGTCCTTGATTTGACCGGCACGCTGCTTTGCCCGCAGCTGGAATCCATGACGCGCACGATTCATGGCGACCGCGTCAGCGGCGAGGTGACGGTGACGGATCGCTTCCGTCTTTCTGCTGCCGTGGAGATTCGGGACCGGGTTGTCACCCTGGATCGGCCCGAGGAACGCGGACCTGGCGCGCTGCGGATTGGCGGCGAGAAGGGCATGATTCTCCGCTTTGACGCCGAAAGGCTGGATTGCCGGATTTCGCCGGTTGATCTGGAGGTGGCGGGGCGGACGCAGGTGTTTACCGTGGATCTTCTTCCGCGGCAGACGCGTGCCGGACAGGTGGAAATCCAAATGCACTGGACGATTGCATAATCCATGCCGTCGCTTCAGACTGTCAAAAAAGCGGCAAACAAACTAACGGGATGCAATGAAGGGCGGCAAGCCCTTCATTTTTTGATGCCGTTCATGGCCCTCATAGACGCGCTGCGGAAAGTATGCTATAATGCAGGGTAAAGGGAAACGGGTTCGAGGAAGGAGGACGTGGATGCTGTTGGAATACGGAAACACGGTGGTGCTGCCGGATTGGGAATTGCAGGAAAAGACGCCGGTGGGGTACTCCCGGATTTATTACATCATCAGCGGCGAGGTGACCTATGCCGATGCGGAGAGCTCCTGCCGCCTCCTACCGGGCCGCCTTTACGCCCTGCCCTCTACCCGGCCCTATCACGTCTGGCGCAATCCCAGCATGGATTTTTGCTGCACCTATCTGCACATGGTATTTCCCCAGGCCCATGTGAACGGGCTGATCGAAATGCTGCCCGCCCAGGATTGCCTGCATGCCTATATCCGCACCATCCAACTGGCCATTGCCGAAAAGCGCGTGGAGCTGCTGGAGGCCATGAGCGACGCGCTGAGCGCGTTTCTGAAGCAGGACCCACGGTTCGTTCAGTCCTCGCCCATGGTGAACGCGGTGCGGCAGTTTGTTTTTTCTCATATTTCAGAGGAAATCAGCGTGGAGGAACTCAGCGGACTTCAGGGCTATCATCCCAATTATTTTATCAAGGTCTTTTCCCGGGAGACAGGGATGACACCCCATCAGTATGTGATTCAGTGCCGGATGCAATACGCGGTGGATCTGCTCAATCGAGGCCAGAGCAATCAGGCGGTGGGGGAGGCCTGCAATTACAGCGACACCAGCACCTTTACCCGGGCGTTTCACAAGTATTACGGCGTGACCCCTCGGAAATACCGTCAGGGCCTGCGCCGGCCCTGAAAAACGCAAATGGAAAGACAGCCTTCAAGCGCGATGAACCATCGCGCTTTTTTGCGCAAAAGAATTCCGAAAAATCTGAATTTCTGCACATTTTTTTATCATGTTTGCACTTTGCCGGGCGGGATAATTCGGCTATAATAAGACCATAAAATGAGGAAACAAGGTGATACCATGAATCCGCTGCCTGCAGTCCTTTCGAAAAAAACGGTTCATCCCTTTTTAAGCGGCTTTCGAGGCTACAAAAAACATGCCGCCCTGACGCTGATGTTTCTGCCGGTTGTGATATATTTTGTGGTTTTCAAGTATGTGCCCATGGGCGGCATTGTGATCGCGTTTAAGAATTATAAAATCAGCAGGGGCATTTGGGGCAGCACATGGTGCGGGCTGAATAATTTCCGACAGGCCTTCCGCACGGTCACGTTTACCCGCTCCGTGCGCAACACGCTGATCATCAGCGGCCTCAAGCTGCTCTTTGGATTCCCGGCGCCTATTTTGCTGGCGCTGATGCTCAATGAAGTGACCCACAAGCGGTATCAGCGGTCAGTGCAGACCATCAGCTATTTACCTCATTTTCTGTCCTGGGTGGTGCTGGCCGGGCTGTTTCAGCAGTTGCTTTCTCCCAATAACGGTGCGGTGAATGCCCTGCTCAGGCAGTTCTTTGGCCTGCAGGAGCCCATCTTCTTCCTGGGCGACAACCGCTATTTCCGGGGCACGCTGGTGGCCACGGACATTTGGAAAAACGTGGGCTGGTCCTCCATTATTTATCTTGCCACCATTGCAGGCATCGATCCGGCGCTGTATGAGGCCGCGTCCTGCGATGGGGCCACCCGCTTTCAATCCACCTTTTACATTACCCTGCCGCTGCTGGCCTCCACCATCGTGGTGATGCTGATTCTGAATGTGGGTTCCATCATGGATGCGGGATTTGACCAGGTGTTTAACCTGTACAACAGCGCGGTGTACGCCTCCGGCGATATTATCGACACCTATGTGTACCGCATCGGCATCGGTGACATGAAATATTCCCTGTCCACGGCGGTGGGGCTGTTTAAGAACGTGATCGGCTTTATCCTGGTGGTGGGCACGAATATGATTGCCAAGCGCATCAGCGGGGAGGGCATCTGGTGAAATGAGCACGGCGACGTTAAGAAAATCCAGGCGGCACGGATTTGGCGTGGGCAAGGCCGTGATTTATCTGGTGCTGGGCCTGTTCGCGCTGACCATTGTGATCGCCTTCTGGCATCTGCTGAATCTGTCCCTGTCCCCTTCCTATATTGCCACCAAGGGCGGGCTGCTGCTCTATCCCAAGGATCTGACGTGGGATAACTATGCCAAGGTGATCCGCAACCGGTATATTTGGATCGGCTATAAGAATACCCTGATCCGCACGGTGGTGGGCACGGCGCTGCAGTTGTTTTTCACCGCCATGGGCGCTTACTGCCTGAGCAAGAAATTCTTTTCCCATCGCACCTTCTGGACGTTCCTGATCGTGTTCACCATGTTTTTCTCTGGCGGCCTGATCCCCAATTATCTGCTGGTGAAAAACCTGAAGCTGTTGAACACCTACGCTGCCATGATCCTGCCCGGGTTCATCAGCGCGTATAACCTGGTGATTATGCGCAACTATTTCCAATCCCTGCCCGAGGAGATTGAGGAAAGCTGCCTGATTGACGGCGCGGGCCGCTTCCGGATCTTCCTGCAGATTATCCTGCCCCTGTCCAAGCCCATTTTGGCCACCGTGGCCCTGTGGCTGGCGGTGGGGCATTGGAACGCATGGTACGATGTGCTGCTGTATGTATCCGACGACAGCATGTTCACCCTGCAGGTGGTCCTGCGGCGGATCATCATTACCGGCTCCAAGGAAATGCTGGATACGGATATTGCCTCTCGGGCCGGCGAAGCGGACAGCATGGTCAGCTCCGAGGGGCTGAAGGCCGCCTGCATTTTCGTGACCACCCTGCCCATCCTCTGCGTGTATCCCTTCATTCAGCGGTATTTCGTGAAGGGGATTATGATTGGATCCTTGAAGGGCTGAGCCCTTTCAAAAATAAGGAGGTTTTTGGTGTGAAGAAAGGTATGCGTTTCCTGTCGCTTCTCCTGGCTCTGGCAATGCTCTGCAGCGTGGCGCCCCTGGCGCTGGCAGAGGATGCGCCCATGCATATCTCCGTGGCGGGATATATGTTTGGCCCCATCGACAATGAAAAAGACGTGATTACCCCCAAGGTGGAGCAGCTGCTGAAAGAAAAGCATGGCATCAACGTGGACATCGAAGTACAGTACATCGAAAACAGCAACTACACCGACGTGCTCAATCCCAAGCTCACCAGCCTGGACACGGCCCCCGACGTGTTTCTGGCCAGCAGCGCCACGCTGCTCCAGACCTATTACGATCAGGGCGTTATCAAGAGCTGGAGCATGGATTTTTTCAAGGAAAATGCCCCGGATGTGTATGACTTCGTCATGAACGGCGCGGCCTATGGCGATCTGAAGGACGATACGGATCAGTGGGTGGAAGCGTCCATGATCGACGGGGAAATGGTCACCGTGCCTTCCTTCAAGCCAGATGGCTCCATGCCCTACAAGGCCATGATCTATCGCGGCGACTGGCTGGAAAAGCTGGGCGTCACCGAGGATCAGCTGCCCAAGACCATCGACGAATTTGTGGAGCTGATGTATCGTTTTGCCAAGGAAGATCCCGACGGCAACGGCAAGGACGATACCTACGGCATGTCCTGCACCGCCATGAAGGCGCTCTTTGGGGCCTACGGCGTGTATGAGGGCTTCCTGGGCGGCACCTCCTATTGGTACAATCAGGATGGTGAAATCCTCAATCCCGATGTAAGCGACAAGGCCAAGGCGGTGGTGGAGCTGCTGGCCAAGATGTATGCCGACGGCGTGATTGATCCCGAATTTGTGACCGGCAAGGAATCCATTTCCGGCAGCTACTGGGCCATCTCCAACGGCTTTGTGAACGGCCGCTATGGCGTGAGCGCCCTGGCTTCCATTGACCATTATCGCCTTAAGGGCGTTACCGGCGAAAACGACGCAGGCGGCCCCTGCGCTCAGGAATACTGGGCAGTCAATGGCGAGGACGCCACCTTCGTTTATGGCCCCTGGCCGGCCGGCCCAGATGGGGACTATGGCTACTCGGTGGGCTACGCCGTAGCCGTGTCTGAAAGCGCCGTGTATAACGCCGCCATGAGCGACGAAAAGCTGGCCACCATCTTCCAGATCATGAATGCCTTTGCCACGGATGACGAACTGTATATGCTGGCGGCCTATGGCATCGAGGGTGAGCATTACACCGTGAATGAAAACGGCACCATCACCCGCAATGGCGAAATGACCAACGCGGATCTGAACGCCGTGGGCGTGTGGGGCTGCCGCAGTCTGTATGGCTCTGACCGCGCTTTCAGCACCACGTCCTATGATCTGGTGTATTACAAGGATCCCTCCATTGCCAACCGGCTCAACTGGTTCAAGAAGCCCCAGTATGACAGCTACATTCAGAACGCCGTGTCTGTGACGCTGCCCTCCCAGTCTGATCTGATGGGCGAGCTGAACACCATCCGCGACGAGACCTGGGTGAATATCATCACCGGCAAGGCCGATATGGCTTCCTGGGATGAATATGTGAACAATTACAATGCCGCCGGCGGCGAAACGCTGCATGCGGAAGCCAATGCGTGGTTCCAGAATAAGTAAGAAATACTGAAAAGGGGCGCCGCTGCATGGGTCGGCGGCGCCTTTTTGAAAGGATGGGGGACGGATATGCGGAATTATTATGCGTGGGATGATGCGCATCTGACAAGCGATCTTTCGCCGGAGTTTGCCTTTACCAAAGCCTATCAGGAAGCGGCGGGCAAGGGGCTGGCCCGGCGGGAATGCGCTTGCCTGAAGATTTCGCTGCCTGCCTCC
Organism: uncultured Clostridia bacterium; assembly: GCA_934630705.1. Classification (GTDB taxonomy): domain Bacteria; phylum Bacillota; class Clostridia; order Christensenellales; family Aristaeellaceae; genus RUG563. Next base: position 18,896 of record CAKTWP010000006.1, read on the forward strand.
GCCATGCCTGTTCAGGAGGGCGACTGGTTTGTGGGCAGGCGGGTTTTCCGTCCGCTGGGCGTGGCTCCAAGCTATTGGAATGACGAGACCGATGGCTTGGATCATGTGGGCTTCTATGCGGATCTGGACCGGCTGACCCATGTGATGAATCGCCCGGATCAGACCGCCGAAAACCGCCGGGCCATTGGGAAGCTGATTGACTTCTGGGCCGGGGAAAACACCACCGCCCGGGCTCATGCACGCTTTGACGCGCAGATGCGCCGGGAAATGCCCAGCGATCTGTGGAACCGGGAATCCGGCGTGATTTTCGGGCTGTATCGGCTGGTGGTATCCCAGCTGGATTATGATAAGCTGGTGCGGCTGGGCCTGCCCGGGCTGCAGGCGGAAGTGGCAGCCCGGCGGCAGGATAAGGGGCTGGATGCAGCGCAGCAGGATTTTCTGGATGGGCTGCTGGGCCTGCTGGAGATTCTGGCCGGGCTGCTTCGCCGCTATGAACAGGAGCTGACCGCATTGCTTGCAAACGCGCCAGGGGATGAGCGGCTGGAGCGGATGCGGGCCTGCGTTCACCATTTGCAGACGGCGGCGCCGGGCAGCCTGATGGAAGCCATGCAGCTGGTGTGGCTGTATGCAGCGTTTTCCGGCTTCCGGGATTTCGGGCGCATGGATGTGTATTTCGGGGACTGGTACGTTCATGATCTGGATACGGGGGTGCTCACCCGGGAGGAGGCTTCTGATCTGCTGGACTCCTTCTATCGGCTGATGCGGGAGACGGATACCCGGGACGGCCGGGTGATTCTGGGCGGCCTGGGCCGACGGAATGAAGCAAACGCCGATCGCTTTGCCCTGCTGGCGATGGATACGGCCATGCGCCGCCGGGAGCTCAAGCCCCAGCTTTCGCTGCGGATGTATCCGGGCCTGAGCCCGCAGGTTCGCGAAAAGGCCATGGAGATGCTGAAAACGGGCATGACCTTCCCGCTGCTGTTCAACGATGCCGCATCCATCCCCGCCGTGGAGAAGACCATGCGGGTGGATCGGGCAGAAGCGGAGCAGTACGGCTTCTTTGGCTGCGGCGAATACGTAATCGGCCATAAGAGCATGGGCACGCCCAACGACATCATCAACCTGGCAAAGGCGCTGGAGGTGACGCTTCATCAGGGGGTGGATCCCATCCGCGGCTGTCCCCACGGGCTGAACCTGGGCGCGCCGGAGGATTTCGATACCTTCGATAAACTCTTTGCCGCGTATCAAAAGCAGGCGGAATACTTTACGCAGATTGCCGCCCGGCATCATGCGCTGGTGTATGCCGCCATCCGGGAAAGCGCGCCCATGCTGATGATGAGCCTGCTGATGGATGACTGCGTGTCCCGGGCCAGACCGGGCGTCGACGGGGGCCTGCGCTATCTGGCGGGCACCTATGAAACCTATGGCAACATCACCGTTTCGGACAGCTTTGTGGCCATCCGGGAGCTGGTATATGAAAAGCGCCTGTTTTCGCTGAAGGAATTGGTGGCCATGCTGGATGCAGATTTCGCAGGCTATGAGGCGCAGCGGGAGCTGATGCTGCGCTGTCCCAAGTTTGGCAATGGCAATGGGCAGGCGGACGACATGGCCCGGCGGGTGAACGACCACATCTTTGATTTCGTTGCCCGGCAGGCCGCGCCCAACGGGCTGAGCTCCTATCTGGTGGTGATGATCAACAACGGCGCCAACGCCGATCTGGGCCGCAACACCCTGGCTACCGCCGATGGCCGCCATGCCCGCACCTATCTGTCCAACGGCAATAATCCCATGGCCGGGATGGATCGGGAAGGGCTGCCGGCCATGCTGCGCTCCATGGCGTCCACCCGGGCCTGCTGCACTGCCGGGACGGCCCAGAACCTGAAGCTGAGCCGGGAGCTGTTTGATCATCACGCTCAGGCGGTGAACGATCTGATCGATACGGCCTTTGAGCTGGGGATTCTGTCTCTGAACGTGAGCGTGATGAACAAAGGGGATATGGAGGACGCGCTGATTCACCCCCAGCGGCATCAGAACCTGTTTGTGCGGGTGGGCGGGTTCAGCGCCCGGTTTATTGATTTGGATTACGATACCCAGCAGGACGTACTCCATCGGACAATCTACTGAGCACGGAGAGGCATGCAAAAGCAATGAATGACGTCCAGGGAATCATCACGGATATTCTGCCCTTTTCGGTGAACGATGGGCCGGGCATCCGAACCACGGTGTTTTTCAAGGGCTGCCCCTTACGGTGCGCCTGGTGCCATAATCCCGAAACCTGGCGGCGGGAGCCCCAATGCATGGTAAACCCGGCGCTGTGCGTCCATTGCGGGGCCTGTGCCATCTGCCCGGCCGGGGCGCGGGATGGGCAGGGAAGCTGGAATCCCGCCCGCTGTCAAGGTTGCGGCGCATGCGGGAAGGTGTGCCCCACCGGGGCCAGCAGGCTGTGTGGCCGGGCGGTCACGGCGGCGGAGGTGGCGGCGCGGGTGCTCCCGGATCGTCCCTTTTTCCGGGAGCAGGGGGGCGTTACCCTTTCCGGAGGCGAGCCCATGGCCCAGCCGGCTTTTGCGCTGGCATTGGCCAAAGTGTTCCGGGCAGAGGGGATTCATGTGCTGGTGGAAACCTGCGGCTATGCGCCGTATGATGCTTTCGCAGCGCTGCTGCCCTATGTGGACGGCTTTCTGTTTGACTGGAAGGAAACGGATCCGGACAGGCACCGGCAGTTTACCGGCGTGGATTCGCGGCTGATTCAGGAGAATCTGCACCGGCTTTCCAAGGCGGGGGCGAGCATTACCCTGCGTTGCCCCATTATTCCGGGCTACAATGATAACCCCGGCCATTTCGCCGGAATCGGGCGGCTCACCCATGCCCTGCCCGGCATTCGACAGGTGGATATGCTGCCGTATCACCCGCTGGGCAACAGCAAACGCGTCCAATTGGGCACGGCGGCGGATCAGATTATCCCGCCTGCGCCGGAGATCATCCAGGCTTGGCAGACGGAGCTGCAGCGGCTGTGCGCGGTGCCGGTTTGCCGATAAAGAAAAAACACGAAATGTACCACAAGACATTTCGTGTTTTTCTATTCGTTACAGCGCAGTTTCCGTGAGGATACAAACAGGGAAACGATTGCGCAGCTTGCGGCAGGCAATTTGCGCTGCTGAAGCGGAGGCGAACGCGCCGAACACCACCGAGCCGGAGCCGGTCATTTGCGCCAGCACCGCGCCTGCTTCCAGCAGGGCCTGCTTTGCCTCCGCGATCCCGGGGCGCAGAGGAATAGAAGCCTGCTCCAAAGCGTTGCCCATGCCGTCCCGCAGCCAATCCAGCCGTCCTGCAGCCAGGCCCCGCAGAGCCAGCGCCGTATCCGGCGGCCGCACGCTGGATGCATGATACGCGGCAAACACTTCTCTGGTGGACAGCGCGGCGCAGGGCTGCACCAGCACCAGTGGGAAGCAGCGCCCGCAGGCAATGGGCTGCAGGCGTTCGCCAATGCCCTGCGCGCGCATGGGCCGGTCCATCAGGCAAAAGGGAATATCCGCACCCAGCCGCAGACCAATTTCGCAAAGGGTTTCCAGCGGGAAATTCAACGCCCAAAGCCGGTTCAGGCCCCTGAGCGCCGCCGCCGCATCCGCGCTGCCGCCGCCCAGCCCCGCGCCCATGGGAATGCGTTTGGTAAGCAGCATTTTTGCGCCGCTATGGATGTCCGCTGCCTGCCGCAGGGCTTCCGCTGCTTGCAGCACCAGATTATCCGGCCCGGCGGACAGACCGTCCGCGCCCGCAAGGGTCAGCGTCAAAGCATCCGCCGGTTCCAGCAGCAGGGTATCGCAAAGGGCCAGCGGCTGCATCAGGCTGTCCAGCAGATGATAGCCATCGGGCCGCTTGCCCACCACGTCCAGCGTCCAGTTAATCTTGGCCCGCGCCTGTATCTCCATGTGCTCCTCCCGGCTGCTTGCCCTTGGCCAGCGTGATTTCAAATTCCGCGCCGCCCTCGCCGGACACCAGACGAATCTGCTGCCCGTGCTTTTCCATGATTCGGCGGCAGATGGCCAAGCCCAGCCCCGTGCCTTTGCCCACGGTATGGGCCTTATCGGCTTTATAGAAGCGGTCGAAAATGTGGGGCGCGTCCGCAGGCAGAATGCCCACGCCGTTGTCCTTTACCCGCAGCAGCACCTGACTGCCGTTTTCCCGGGTGGTGATGGTGATGGTTCCGCCCTGGGGAGTGAATTTGATGGCGTTGTCCAGCAGATTGATGATCACCTGCTCGATCTGATCCGCATCCGCATGCACGAAGCAGGGATCGGGATCGAAATCCGCGTTCACTTCCAGCTGCTTTTCATCAATGGGATTGATCCGGGAGATGATTACCCGCCGGGCGGTTTCGTTCACATCAAAATCCGAATAGGCCAGGCTGGTTTCCTCGTTTTCCATGCGGGACAGGTTCAGCAGCCCGGCAATCAGCTTGGACAGCCGATGGGTTTCATCCACCACCACCTGCAGATATTTTTCATGATCCGCCTGCGGAATGGTGCCGTCCAGCATGCCCTGGGCGAAGCCCTGAATGGAGGTGATGGGGGAGCGGAGCTCATGGGACACATTGGCCACGAAATCCCGGCGGGATTGCTCCAGCGACGCCAGCTGATCGGCCATCTGATTGAAAGCGCGGGCCAGCTCGCGAATCTCCTGGGTGCCCTCCTCGGGGGCCCGGGCCTTGAAATCTCCCTGGGCCATGCTGCCAGCGGCCTGCGCCATAATGGTCAGCGGCCGGGTCATATGCCGGGTGAGGAAAAAGACCAGCAGCCCTGCCGCCGCCACCAGCAGGCCCACCGCCAGCCCCATTTGCCATGCCAGCCCCTGATAGGAGGCGTGAACGGTTTGCGCGGCGGTCTGGATCAGCACCAGGCCAGTGACGGTGCGCTGATCGTTGAGGGCATTTTCAGGGATGATGGGCACCAGCACAGTGAACAGGGGCCCGGCGGAGCTTTCGCTCTGCACCACCACTTCCTCGCCCCGCAGCACCTTTTCCAGATACTTGCCGATTTCCTCCTGACTGGGCAGATATTTCAGGCTTTCATCGTTGAGGGTGGCTTCGCTGTAATAGGTGCGGTGCTGGCCGCTGCGATCCACCACCAGAATATAGGCGTTATATTCCTGATAGACCCGGCTGGCCTTCCAATACATATACTGTTCCGTGGTGGACGTTTTTCCCAGCGCCCGGGAAACCGCGTCCGTGGACAGGCGGCTGGCCAGATAGGCCATATCCCGCGCCTGGGTTTTCAGGGCGTTCATCCGGCTTTGGATGCGCGCGTTGCGCAGATTGATATATGAAATGGAAAACAGCACCACTGCGCAGGACAGAATCACCACCAGAAAAATCGTAAGCAGCCGGGCAAACATGCTGCCGCGTTTCATGGGTTATTTCACCTCGAATTTGTAGCCCACACCCCAGACCGTGCGGATCTGCCAGCCCAGGCTTTCGCTGCCCTGCAGCTTCTCCCGGAGCCGCTTGATATGCACATCCACGGTGCGGCTGTCGCCAAAGAAATCAAAGCCCCAGACCTGCTCCAGCAGCTGTTCCCGGGTGAATACCCGGTTCTGATGAGCGGCCAGAAAATAGAGCACTTCCAGCTCTTTGGGGGGCATTTCGATGAGCTTGCCCTGGAAATGTACCTCATATTTTTCCAGGCTGATGGTGAGCCCGGGGAAGGAAAGGGTATTTTTTTCGCTTTCTCCCGGCGCAGCCCGGCGCAGCACGGCCTTCACCCGGGCCACCAGCTCCTTGCCCTCGAAGGGCTTGGTGATGTAATCATCCGCCCCCAGCTCCAGGCCCAGCACCTTATCGAAGGTTTCGTCCTTGGCGGTGAGCATAATAATGGGAATATTGCTCATCTGCCGGATGCCGCGGCACACCTGCCAGCCGTCCATGCCCGGGAGCATCACGTCCAGCAGCATCAGGCTGGGAGGATTTTTCTGGAAGGCGGCCATGGCGTCGTCTCCCCGGGTTTCCACCGTCACCTCATAGCCTTCTTTTTCCAGATACAGCTTCACCAGCTGGGCAATATTCGGATCGTCATCCACCACCATGATGGTCTGCTTTTCATTCATGGATTTGGGCACCTCCTGGCCTGCGTTGGTTTATCAAAGAAAAGTTATTTCAGCTGCACGATGGTCACGCCGTCCTCGCCTTCGCCATACACGCCCCGGCGGAAGGATTTCACGTGGCCGTTGGTTTTCAGATAGCGCTGCAGGCCTTCCCGCAGGATGCCCGTGCCCTTGCCGTGCACGATGGTCACCTCGTTCAGCCCGGCCAGCACCGCTTCGTCCAGATACTGATCCACCTCGGCCATGGCCTCGTCCAGCGCCATGCCCCGCACATCGCAGCTCATATGCACCGTGCGCTCCATGGCCCCGGTATTCACCCGCACCGAGGAGACCGGCTTGGCCTTAGGCTTTTCCTGCACCAGCCGCAGCTGGCTCAGATGGGCCTTGAGCTTGAGAATCCCCGCCTGCAGCTGCACTTCGCCCTTCGCATCGGGCATGGATAGGACGGTGCCTTTGGTGTTCAGATTGGTGATCTCCACAATGTCGCCGATTTTCACGGTCTTGGGCGGCTGAGCAAAGCTGCCGGTGGGCTTGGAAAGGCCCTCGGACAGGCTGTCAATGCCGTCCTCCATGCGCTTTTTCAAGGCGTTCACTTCATGCTCGGGCACATTGGCGCTTTTCTTCATGCGCTTGAGATCATAAAGAATGCTTTCGGATTCCCGCTTGGCCTTTTCCATAATCCGCCGGGCTTCTTCCTTGGCCTTGCGGGTGGAGGCTTCGCGCTTTTCCTCCATGTCCTTGTAAAGGCGCTCGGCTTCGTTGCGCAGCTGCACCGTCTCCTGCCGGGCCTGCTCCGCCAGCTGCCGCTCCTTTTCCGCCACCTGGCGATGATATTCCGCGTTGGCGATCACGTCCTCAAAGCGGATGGTATCATGGGACAGCAGCTGCTTGGCGTTGTCGATCAGGTATTCCGGCAGGCCCAGCCGCCGGGAAATCTCAAAGGCATTGGATTTGCCCGGCACGCCGATGGACAGCCGGTAAGTGGGCCGAAGGGTGGCCACGTCAAACTCCACGCTGGCGTTTTCCACGCCTTTGGTGGACAGGGCATAGGCCTTGAGCTCGCTGTAATGGGTGGTGGCGGCGGTGCGCACATGGATTTTCAGCAGCGCATCCAGAATCACCTGGGCCAGCGCCGCGCCCTCGGTGGGATCGGTGCCAGCGCCCAGCTCGTCAAAAAGCACCAGATCCCGGGGCGTCACCGCGTTCATGATGCCTACGATGTTGGTCATGTGGGAGGAAAAGGTGGACAGGGACTGCTCGATGGACTGCTCGTCGCCAATATCCGCATAGACCTCTTCAAAGGTGGATAATTCCGTGCCCAGCGCACCGGGCACATGCAGGCCGCTCTGGGCCATAAGGGTCATCAGCCCCAGGGTTTTGAGGGTGACGGTTTTGCCGCCGGTGTTGGGGCCGGTGATAATCAGGGAGGTGAAATCATCCCCCAGCCACAGCGAGCAGGGCACCACCTTTTCCCGGTTAATCAGAGGATGACGCACCCGCACCAGATTGATTTTCCCCGCTTCATTCATCTTGGGCCGCACGCACTCCAGCTCCCGGGAAAGCATGCCCTTGGCAAATGCAAAATCCAGATGCTGGAGGATGCTCAGGTTCTGGGCGATCAGATCGCCGCCGTCCGCCACCTGGGCGGACAGGGCTGCCAGAATGCGCTCAATCTCCGCCCGCTCCTTCATATGCCATTCCTTGAGCTCATTGCCCATTTCCACCACGGCCATGGGCTCGATAAACAGGGTGGCCCCGGTGGCGGACTGGTCATGCACCAGCCCCGGCACATTCTGCCGGTATTCCTGCTTCACCGGCAGCACATACCGGCCGTCCCGCACGGTGACGATGGATTCCATCAGATACTTGGAATAGGCCGCGCCATGGGCCATGGAATTGAGCTTTTCCCGGATACGGTCATTGGCGGAGCGGATATGCCGCCGAATATCCAGCAGGGCCGGGCTGGCGTGATCGGAAATTTCATCCTCGCTGAGGATGGCCTCGGTAATATCCTCTTCCAGCTGGCGCATGGGCTGCAGCCGGGAGGCCATGGCGGTGATGATGGGGGTGTTTTCCCGGTCCGTCACCAGGGCGGAGCGGGCGGCCCGGGCAGAGCGCAGCGTTTCCGCCACGCTCAGCAGCGCTTTCTGGGACAGGGTGGATCCCTTCCCGGCCAGCGCCAGATATTCGCTGATATCGTCAAAGGGGGTCATGGGATGACCGCCCAGGAACGTGAGCGCCACCACGGCTTCTTCCGTTTCGTCCAGCGCGCGGTTTACCTCCGCAAAATCCGAAAGGGGCGTGAGCGCCAGACATTTTTTCCGCCCGAACTCGGACAGCGCATAGCCTGCCAGCATCTCCCGAATCTTGGTAAATTCCAGCACCCGCAGGGCTCGTTCGTTCATGTCTCTCCCTCCATAGGGTCAGTATAGGAGCTTCTTCCTTCTGATGCAAGAAAAAGCAGGGAATGTTTAAGGTTTGTTTACGCCATTCACAGCGCGTCCATAATCGCGCTCACTGTACCCCGTCCAGGAACCGGCCGCGATTGCCGGCAACGTCCGGCAACGCGGGATTTTTCCCATCCAGCAGCGCGCGATAATACTGCAGAATCGCTGCCTGCCGGGAGGAAGATTCATCCGTGAACGTGCACAGCAGCGAATGGCCGGTCAGGCCCTGCAGCATGGATGCGGGCAGAAACAGCGGCTTATCCGCCATCAATTCCACCACGCAGCCCTGGGGCAAACGCACCGGCAGCAGCGGATAATCCGCATGCATGCGATCGGTCAGGCAGGTGCCCGCCGCGCCTTTTCCGGCGTCGCACAGGCGGCAATCCGCCCGGCCCTTGGCGAGATGCCGGGCCGTGCGCATGGGGCAATGGTTCAGCACCATCAGCCGGGCCCGGCCATAAACGGGCAGGATCGTTTCCATGATTCCGCCCGGCAGCGCGGCAATATCGTCTTTGGCCAGCTCCCGGGACAATACCGCGCTTTCGCAGCCCAAGGCGGACGCCATGCGCAGGCTTTCGCCATTCATCACCGGCACGCCTTCGGCGGCGATCACACTGCCGGAAAACAGGCCGAGCTGCCCCGGACTGCTCAGGGCCACGGGCACCTGATGTTTTTCCGTCTCTGCCCGCAGCCAGGCAAGCAGTTCATCGGTGCATTGGGCGGGCAGCACCAGCCGGGTCTTTGCCGGGAAATGGGCCAGCAGGGGCGATAGCGCGTCCGGGGTATAATCCGGGGGCGCAAGCAGAACCATATCCGCACCGGCCTTGAGCAGAGCGGACACCTGGGCTGCATCCCGGGTGCGGGCCCAGAGCCGGGGGGCGGGAAGCTGCCGATGGGGCGGAGAAAACGGCTGAGCCTGTCCATCCGCCTGGGGCATGGCCGCAGCAATGCGGGCCTGCTGCAATTGGGAAATCGCCTCCCGGCGCAGCGCGTTCAGCGCCGCAGCGGGCACGAAAGCGCCGCCGGTTTTCACGGCCAGATGATTCAGCACAAAGGGCGTGCCGCCGGTTTTGCTGATTGCCTGCCGGGCGGCGGCTTCGTCCAGCGCTTTGTTTTGCGCGGCCTGGCATACCTCGCCGGATACGGAAACCCGGCTGGTCCCGTCCGTCACGGTCAGCGTCAGCGCCGCGCCGGGGAAGGCGGACAGGGTTGCGTCAAAGGGAATGGGCAGCGCGGCGTTGACCGCATCGCCTTCATAGGTGGCCCGGGCGACGGAAAGCTGGGCTTCGTCCTCCGTGCGGCGAACAGGCGCGCCCTGGGGCACGGTGTCCCGCAGCCGCAGAACGGCGGTTTGCCCTGCCGCCGTCTCCGGCCCGGAATAGCGGATTTCCTGCCGTCCGATTTCCAGACCGTCGCCGTTATGCAGCGGTCGCTCCAGTGCCACATCACCCAGCGGCGTGCCGCCCTTGACATAGGTTTTCTGGATTTTTCCCATGTAAACGCCCAGGGGCGTAACCCGGGTTTCATCAATAATTCCTGCATCCTGTGCGCCGCCAGGATAGCCGGGGGTGAACCCGCCCCGGGAAAAAATCTGGGTCAGCGCTTCTTTTTCGGCGGGATCTGACGGCATAAAGCGGCCGGCAAGCACCCCGTCCAGCGCCTTTCGATAAGCCCGCGTGACCACCGCCACATACTCGGGCCGTTTCAGCCGCCCTTCAATTTTGAAGGAATAGGCCCCGGCAGCGGCCATCCGATCCAGCATATCCCGGGTGCAAAGATCCCGGGGAGAGAGCCAGGCGGCGGTTCGGCCCTGATAGCAGTAAGGCAGACGGCAGGGCTGGGCGCACCGGCCCCGGTTGCCGCTGCGGCCGCCGATCATGGCGGAAAACAGGCATTGGCCGCTGACGGAAACGCACATGGCCCCGTGGCAGAAGACTTCAATTTCCATCCCCGTTTGGGCGGCGGCGCGGATGGCGTCCAGCCCGCATTCCCGGGCCAGCACCACCCGCTGGGCCCCAAGCTTCTGCAAAAGCCGAGCGCCTGCGGCGTTATGCAGGGCCATCTGCGTGCTGGCGTGGATGGGCAGCGCCGGAAACTCCTCCCGGCAGATTTTCAGCAGCCCCAGATCCTGAAGCAGCACCGCATCCGCGCCCAGCTGGGAAAGCAAGGAAAGGAGCTTGCGCACATCCGCAAGCTCGCTTTCCTTGACCAGAATATTCACCGTCACATACACCTTTTTCCCGTGCAGATGGGCAAAGGCAATGGCCTGGCGCAGGGCGTCCGCGTCAAAGCCGGCGGTGGCCCGTGCGCCAAAAGCGGACGCACCTAAATAAACCGCATCCGCGCCGTTGGCAAAAGCGGCTTTCAGGGCGTCCATGCTGCCCGCTGGGGACAGCAGCTCCAGTTTATTTGGCATGCTTGAGTTCATACAGCTCCTGCCGCGCCTGCATCAGCTCCCGGCGCAGGCGGGTGTTATCATCCTGCGCGGTCAGCAGTTCATCGGCCATGGCCAGCCCGGCGATCACCGCCGCGCCTTCCCGGTTCACGAATCCGCTGGAGCCGGTTTCCGCAATCTTGCGATCCACATAAACTGCCACCCGCTTCACATGCTCCGGGGAATCGGCGCTGGTGAGGGTGTAGTCCCGGCCGGCGATGCGCAGCGTATAGGAGGCTTCGCCTTTCCTGGTAATCATAATTGCTCGAAGGGATAATTCACACCCTGGGTGTCCACCCGGATGGACCGGATCTTCTGGGGCTCCAGCGGCTTATCGCTGTAATCCCGGCGAACGGAGACGATTTTGTCGGCGTATTCCATGCCGGAGAGCACCTTGCCAAAGGCGGCATAGGCCCCGTCCAGATGGGGAGAATCGCTGGTCATGATAAAGAACTGGGAGCCGGCAGAATCGGGATGCATGGCCCGGGCCATGCTCAGCACGCCATAGGTATGTTTCAAGGGATTTTGTACGCCGTTCTGGGCAAATTCGCCCTTAATGGTGTAGCCCGGGCCGCCGGTGCCGTTGCCCTTGGGGCAGCCGCCCTGAATCATGAAGCCGGGAATCACCCGGTGGAAGGTCAGCCCGTCATAGAAGCCACTGTTGGCCAGCGCCACAAAATTGCCCACGGACTGGGGCGCGATTTCGGGATAGAGCTCGCCCTTCATTTCGCCGCCGTTTTCCAAGGTGATGGTAAAGGTGGGATGCTTGATTTCGCTCATGGATGGATTCCTCCAGATTGTTTTTCGTTGTTTTTTCTTTCCATAAGAATGACAATACCATTCCATACTGCATGATACCGCTTTTGGCCCAAAATGTCAATTGCCGCAGGTATTCAGAAATAGGAACGAAAGCCGCCGGCCCCCGGGCAACGCATCCTTGCAAAGGCCATCGGTTTGCGGTATAATGTCTTATAAAGACAAAAACGAAGGGAGGCAGCGCAATGACCGGGAAAACAGAAAAAAAGCCGGGCCAGGCATGGCAGGCGTTTCGGACGCATCCGGGCGCGGTGATCCGGCAGACGGCGATTCAGCTGCTCCTTCGGCTGGCCGGAATCGGGGCCCTGCTGGCCGGGCTGTGCGGCGCGTTTGCACCGGGCGTGCCGCCGGTTGTATGGTATGCGCTGGCGGGGGCAATTTATGTATTCGCCGTGCTGCCCCTGCGATTTCTGGGAGGTGAAACCTTCCGCGCCTGCTGTGACGCCAAAGAAAATGCGCTGGGCGTTTTCCATGCGCCGGGGCGGCCCTATGCCCTGTGGCTCAGGGCCGGGCTGCTGCGGGCCGGGCGGGGGCTTTTGTGGGGCCTGCCGTTTGTGGCGGGGCTGGGGCTGTTTCTGTACGGCATGGAATACCTGCCCTATAATCAGCTGGGCCGGATTGTAAAGGGCTTTTCGCCGCCCTTTCTGGAGCCCACGGCACTGCGGGGCGTGATGACCATCAGCGTTTTGCTGCTGGCGTTCCTGCTGCTGTTTGTCTATGGCTGGCGGCGGGATCAGGCCATGGAATACATTGATGTGCGGGGCCTGGGCCTGCGGGATACGCTGAGGCGAACGGCGGCGCTGCGCAAGGCGGCGCGGGGGCGCATGGCCCGGCATACGGCGGGCCAGCTGCTGCTGACGCTGCCGGGGATCGCCGGGGCGGCGGCCGTGCTGGTGCCCTACGTGAAAAGCAATCTGCGCAGCGGCGGGGATATTCTGGCGGTGCTCAGCCGGCTGCTGCGGCTGATGAAGCAGCCCCTGCCCTGGGCGCAGCTGGGCCTGCTGGCAGTGGCGCTGCTGCTTCTCTATGTGCCCTTCTGCGCGGCGCGGAAGCTGCGCAATGCGGCCTTGACGGCGGCGCTGGACGAAGGAGAAGACCATGCGGCTGGATAAATTGCTGAGCAATCTGGGCGTTGCATCCCGGGCGGGATGCCGGGAGCTGCTCAAGGCCGGGCGCGTACAGGTGGATGGGCAAACCGTGCGGGACGGAGCCGCGCAGATTTCGGAGAAGGCTGCGGTGCTGCTGGACGGGACGGCGCTGGACACGCGCCTGGCGCGGCATCTGATGCTGTTTAAGCCCGCAGGGGTGCTGACCGCCGCGGAGGACGGGCGGCAGCAGACGGTGATGGATTTGCTGCCCGGGGTTTACCGATCCTGCGGATGCATGCCGGTGGGCCGGCTGGATAAGGACACTACGGGTTTGCTGGTGCTGACCACGGATGGGGAGCTGGCCCATCGCCTGATCGCGCCGGGGCGGCATGTGGACAAGGTGTACGAAGCCGTGGTGGACGGTGTGCTGGACGAAGGGGACGCAGCGGCCTTTGCCGCAGGCATTCCCCTCAAGGATTTCACCGCCCTGCCCGCAAAGCTGGAAGTGCTTGCGGAAAACCGGGCGCGGGTGACGGTGCAGGAAGGCAAATATCATCAGGTGAAGCGGATGTTCGGGGCACGGGGAAAGCCGGTATTGGCGCTGCATCGGGCGTCCTTCGGGCCGCTTCAATTGGATGAAACGCTGTGCCCCGGCCAGTTCCGGGAGCTGACGGGAGAGGAGACGGCCGCCCTGTATTCGGCGGCGGGCATGCGCATATGAGCGAACATTATTATTCATCCGACCCCACTTCGGCCCATCGCTATGCCGTCTGCGATTATACCTATCGGGGCGAGCTGCTGCATTTCACCACCGACGCGGGAGTGTTTTCCCGGGGCGAGGTGGATTATGGCACCCATGTGCTGCTGTCGGCGCTGCCGGAAAAGCTGGCGGGGCGGGTGCTGGATCTGGGCTGCGGCTGGGGACCCATTGGGGTCAGCGTGGGGAAAAAATGGCCGGGCTGCGCCATTGTGATGGGCGATCTGAACCAGCGGGCGCTGGGCCTGGCGGCGAAAAACGCCCGGGAAAACGGCGTGACGGCGCAGACCGTGGAAAGCGACGGGCTGGATGCCATCCCGGGAGCCTTTGATTTCATCCTTACCAATCCGCCCATTCGCGCCGGCAAGCAGGCGATTTATCGGATGTTTGCCCAGTGCGCCGGTCAGCTCAGGCCTGAGGGCGAGATGTACCTGGTGATCCGCAAGCAGCAGGGCGCGGAATCGGCCATCCGGTATCTGAAAACCATCTTCGACCAGGTGGATACTATCGAAAAAAGCGGCGGCTTCTGGATTATTCGCTGCCGGGGAGGAAAGCAAAATGAGGTATGACAAGGCGTTTTTTGATGCGGGCATCGACCGGAGAAACACAGGCTGCGTGAAGTGGGACGTGGCCGATGTGATTGGCGAGGGCGGCATTCCCATGTGGGTGGCGGATATGGATTTCGCCGCGGCTGCGCCCATTGTGGAGGCCATTGAGGGCCGGGCCGCGCATCATTGCTATGGCTATAATCAGGATTGCGCGGACAATGAACGCACCTTCTGCGCCTTCTGGCAGCGTCGCCACGGGCTGGCCATCCAGCCGGAGCAGACGATGATGCTTCCCTGTGTAGTAACGGGGCTGAAGCTCTGTGTGCGCACATTTACGGAAAAGGGCGACAAGGTGGCCATTTTTGCGCCGGTATACGGGCCCTTTTCCGCATCCATTCGGGTCAATGGCCGTCAGGTGGTCAGCGTGCCGCTGCTGCGGAATGAGAAAACCGGCCATGTGGACATGAATCTGGCGGGTATGGAGGAAGCGCTGAAGGACGGCGTGAAGCTGATTTTGCTGTGCAATCCCCATAACCCTGTCGCCCGGCTCTGGCGCAGGGCGGAGCTGCAGGCCCTCTGCCAGCTGGCCCGGCAATATGGGGCCAAAATCGTCAGCGATGAAATCCATGCGGATTTTGTGTATAAGCCGGAAGTGTTCACCCCCCTTCTGTCCCTCCATGAAGCGGCGGACTGCACGGTGATGCTGGCCTCCGCCAGCAAGACCTTCAATATTGCCGGGCTGCAGCAGGCGGAGCTGGTCTGCTTCTCCCAGGAAATGCTGGATCGGCTGCGTCATGAAAGCGAAGCTGCCGGGATCACCAGCGGAAACACCTTTGCCATGGTTGCCACCCGGGCGGCCTATACCCAGTGCGACGATTGGCTGGACGGGATACTGGCCTATCTGGACGAAAGCCGCGCAATTCTGCGGCAGGAATTGGAAAAGACGCTGCCCAAGGCGGTGATGGGGCCCATCGAGGCCACGTATCTGGCCTTTATCGATCTGCGGGCCTATGGCATCACCAGTGCGGAGTTGAAAAAGCGGTTTAAGGAAAACGGCGTGGCGCTGAATGAGGGCACGGCCTTCGGCCCCGAGGGAGAAGGATTTATGCGGCTGAACTTTGGCTGTCCTCATGCCTGGCTGCGGGAGGGCGTGCACCGGATGGGCGTGGCTCTGAACGGAAAATAAGGAGGAAACAACGATGGATCGGGTGGAAGCGCTACTGCAGGGCTATCGGGAAGAAATGGTGGAAACGCTGCAAAGCTGGGTGCGTATTCCCAGCGTAAAGGGCGATGCCGCCCCCGGCGCGCCCTTTGGCCGGGAAAATCGCCAGTGCCTGGATCAGGCCATGGCGGACTGCCGGCGGATGGGCTTTGAAACGGAGATTTTTGACGGCTATGTGGGCCATGCCGATTTGGGCGAGGGCAGCACCCGGGATGCGCTGGCCATTCTGGCTCATCTGGATGTGGTGCCTGTGGGCGATGGCTGGACGGTGGAGCCCTTCGGCGCGCTGCGCCGGGACGGCAAGGTTTACGGCCGGGGCACCAGCGATGATAAGGGCCCGGCGGTGGCGGCGCTGTACGCCATGCGGGCGGTGAAGGAAGCGGGCCTTCCCCTGCGGCGGAAGGTGCGCCTGATTCTGGGCTGCGATGAGGAATGCGGCTCCGGCGATATGAAATATTATAAAGAACACACGGAAATGCCCCGCTCCGGCTTCAGCCCGGATGCAGATTATCCCGTGATCAATATCGAAAAAGGCGGCTGCCATCTGCGGGTGGTGGGCAGGCAGGACAGGGAAGGGCTGCGGATCCGCGCCATGCAGGTGGGCGAGCGGGCCAACGTGGTGCCGGGCTTTGCCTCCGCGCTGGTGGAAGGCGATGAAAGCTTGGTGAAGAAGGCTGAGGAAGCTGGCAAGGCCCTGGGCTTCCCGGTGTCCGCCCGGATGGAGGAGGGCGCTGTGCGCATTGACACCGTGGGCGTAACCGGCCATGCGGCTTTTCCGTCCCATGGGCGCAATGCCATCGGCCAGATGCTGCTTGTGCTCAAGGCGCTGGGGGCCAAGGGAGCCATTGCGCAGCTGGCGGACGCTATTGGCATGACCTGCTATGGCGAGGGCTTGGGCATTGCCATGGAAGATCAGATTTCCGGCAAGCTCACCTGCAGCCTGGATATTTTCCGGGTGGAAGGCGATACGGTGGAGGGCGTGATGGACATCCGCTATCCCGTGCTGCTGAATCTGGAAGAAATGGTGAAGCTGGCCCAGATGCGCCTGACGGAATGCCAGGTGATTGTGGACAGCAGCCGCAAGCCCCATCATGTCAGCGAGCACAGCGAGCTGGTACAGCAGCTGCTGGAGGCGTATCATGAAGTGACCGGCGGCGAAAAGAAAGCCCTGGCCATCGGCGGCGGCACCTATGCCCAGTCCATGGAAGAAGGCGTGGCCTTTGGCGCGCTGTTCCCCGGGGAAACGGAGCTGGCCCATCAGGCAGATGAGTATATCTCCGAAGAATCTTTGTATCAAAACGCCCGGATCTTTGCCCGCGCCATCGTGCGGCTGGCCGGCGAGAAAAAGTGAGGATAAGCATATGAGCGCGATTACCGAAACCATCACCTGTATCAATTGCCCCGTAGGCTGCCGGATGGAGGTCGTTCATGAAGGCGGCGAAGTGATTTCCATCAAGGGCAACACCTGCAAGCGCGGCGAGCTTTACGCCCGTCAGGAATGTGTTTCGCCCGAACGGATGATTACCGCTGTGGCCCCCGTGGCCGGGCGGGATATTCCCGTCAGCCTGAAAACCCGCACGCCCATCCCCAAGAAGCTCATTGACGACTGCATGCGCGCCATCATGGCCAAGCCCTTTGAAGCGCCCATTGCCGCCGGAGATGAGCTGCTGCCCAATGTGTGCGGCACCGGCGTGGACGTGATTGCCACCAAGGGTGTACAATAAAAAAACAAGAATAAGCAGCCTGCGGGACGGATGGATCGCCCCGCAGGTTTGCTATGGGAGGAATAGACCATGTCCCTTGCTCCGATTCCGATGACCCCTGCGTACCGCCATGGCGCCATGACCCCCTGGGGCGGCGATGGGCTGCAGCGGCTGTTTCAGAAATCGATCCCTGATGCGCGCACCGGCGAATGCCTGGAGCTGAGCGCCATTCCCGGGCTGGAAAGCCGGGATCCGGCAGGGGAAACCCTGCCTGCGCTGGTGGAAAAATACGGCCAGAGGCTGACCGGCACCGCCATTTCCGGCCCCTTTCCGCTGCTGCTGAAGCTGCTGGACGCCCGGGATACGCTTAGCGTGCAGGTGCATCCCAACGACGAATACGCCGCCCGGGTGGAGCACAAGCTGGGCAAAACCGAAGCCTGGCATATCCTGTATGCCGCGCCGGGAGCGGAGCTGGTGTATGGCGTGAAGGCCGGCATCACCAAGGAAGAACTGACGCAGGCGTCCCTGTCCGGGGCGGCGGTGGAAGGGCTGCTGCGGCGGGTGCAGGTGAAGGCAGGGGAAACCTATTATATCCCCGCCGGGATGGTGCATGCCATCGGCGCGGGCATCGTGCTCTATGAAATTCAGCAGTCCAGCGATGTGACCTACCGCTTCTATGATTGGGAGCGCACCGACAAAAACGGCAATAAGCGGGAGCTGCATATCCAGAAGGCCATCGATGTAACCGATCTGAATGCACAGCTGCCTGCCGCAGCAGAGAAGGAGCTGGCCCCCGGCCGGTATCAGCTGCTGCGGGAAAAGTACTTTACGCTGGAACGCTTCTCCGGCTTTGAAGGCACGCTGGCGGCGGACGCCCGGCGGTTCGCCATTCTTACGGCCATCGAACCTGCCATGCTTACCTGGGCGGAAGGCACGCTGAATTTGCCTGCCGGCGCCACGGCCCTGATTCCGGCGGATGGATTCGACCTGAAAATCGCCGGAAATTATGTGCTTCTTTCCTATCCAACGGTGTGAAAAATTGATAAAATGGTATAAACTTTTCAAAAATGTGATATGCTTATCCCGTGGCTATTGCGATGCCACGGGAATTTTGCTATAATAAACGGGGGTTTGAGAACGTGACATTATGGGAAGAAGCAATCCGTGCCCGCTGCCCCGGGCTGGAAATCCGGCAGGGCGTGCGGCTGGACGGGTATACCACCCTGCGGGTGGGCGGCCCGGCAGATTTGTTTGCCGAGCCGAGATCAGAGGAAGAACTCTGCGCCCTGATGCAGGCGGCGCGGGAAGCGGACATCCCGGTGCTGTGGCTGGGCAACGGCTCCAATCTGCTGGTGCGGGATGGAGGCTTTCGCGGCCTGGCGGTGCATATTGGCAAACGATTTTCGGAAATTCGCCCCACGGAAGCGGGCTTGTATGCCCAGGCCGGCGCGCTGCTGAGCGCCCTTTCCCGGGCGGCCCAGGCAGCGGGATTATCGGGCTTGGAGTTTGCCCAGGGCATTCCCGGAACCGTGGGCGGCGGCGTATATATGAATGCCGGGGCCTATGGCGGCGATCTGAGCCAGACCATAACCGCTGTCCGCGTACTGGCAGCGGGAACCATTCAGGAAATTCCCGGGGCGGAGATGGGCTTTTCCTATCGCCATTCCCGGGCCATGGAGCGGGGCGAGCTGGTGCTGGGCGCAGCCTTTGCGCTCAAGCCGGATGACCCTGCCGCCATTGAAGGGCGGATGCGGGATTATGCCGCCCGCCGCCGGGAAAAGCAGCCGCTGGAGTATCCCAGCGCCGGCTCCTTTTTCAAGCGCCCGGAAGGGCATTTTGCCGGGGCGCTGATCGAACAGGCGGGGCTGAAGGGCGCGGCCGTTGGCGGCGCGCAGGTCAGCGAAAAGCACGCGGGCTTTTTGATTAACCGCGGCGGCGCAACGGCGCAGGATTTTCTGCAGCTGATGGCGCTGGTGCAAGGGAAAGTGGAAGACGCCTTTCGGGTGCGCTTGGAGCCTGAAGTGCGGATTATAGGAAGCGACAAATGAGTTTTTCGTCCCAGGTAAAAGGGGAGCTTTTGCGGATTCATCCGGAAAAGCATTGCTGCATGCTCAGCGAGATCAGCGCCCTGACCCAGGCCTGCGCCTCCTTGCGGCTCAGCGGCGGGGGCAGGGTGAAGGTGGTTTATGAAGTGGAAAGCGCGCCGCTGGCCAAGCGGATCTTTCTGCTGATGAAAAAGCGGCTGGAAATCACGCCTGTGCTCTCCTTCACCCGCTATAAGCGCCTGGGCGGCCAGCGGGCCTGCGTGCTCACCGTGGCCGAGACCGACAGCCGCCGGCTGCTGATTGCCCTGCGCATGCTGCGGGAATCGGCCACAGGCGCGGTCTTTCGCGGCGTACCCCGGGCGGTCACGTCCCGGCGCTGCTGCCGGGCAGCCTTTGTTCGCGCCGCATTTCTGGGCGTGGGCGCGGTCAGCGCGCCGGACCGGGGGTATCATCTGGAATTTGACACCACCGACGCTCAGGCGGAAACACTGGTGAACATCCTGGAAAAAAGCGGAATCCATGCCGCCGTGGTATCCCGTCGGGGAAGCCAGGTGGTGTATGTGAAACGGGGAGACGATGTGGTGTCCTGTCTGGCACTGATGGGCGCTCATCAGGCGCTGCTGGAAATGGAAAACGTGCGCATCCGCAAGGACGGGCGCAATCAGGCCAATCGCGCCCGCAACTGCGACGAGGCCAATTTGAAAAAGCAGCTTTCCGCCGGCGCGCGCCAGGCCCAGGCCATCACAGCCTATTCCCTGGCCCACAGTCTGGGCGGCCTGCCCAGAGAGCTGCAGGAAATCGGCCGGGCGCGGATGCTGCATCCCGAGGCCTCTTTGGAGGAGCTGGGGCAGATGCTGCCCACGCCCATTGGCAAATCCGGGGCGAATCACCGGCTGCGGCGGCTGATGGCGCTGGTGGAAGCGGAGCAGGCCCCATCGGAAAATGAACCCATACATAAGGAAGAAAAATCATGATCAAGTATGCCCTGAATTTGAAAGAGATAACGCCTTTTAACCGCATGCAGATTGAGCATTTGGCCAATCTGGCGGGGAAATTTTCCTCGCGGATTATTTTTGAACATAAAAATCGCGTGATCAACGGCAAATCCATGCTGGGCCTTTTATCCATGGGCGTGACCGGGGATGACGAAGTCAATCTGGTGATTGAAGGCGACGATGAAGAACAGGCGGCGCAGGAGATCAAGGCGCTGCTGGATTCCGGCGTGGCCCCGCCCAAGGAGGCCGCGGATGCGGAAGCGCTGCTGATGGAGCTCAAGCGGCGCTATGCGGATATTCTTCAGGAGAACCTGCTGGGTATTTATCTGCATGGCTCTCTGGCGGCGGGCTGCTTCCAGTGGGAACGCAGCGATATGGATTTTCTGGTGGTGGTGCATCAGCCGCTGACCGTGGAAAAGAAGATTGCGCTGGTGGAAACGCTTTATGCGATGGAGAAGAACGCGCCGCCGGAAGGCTTTGAAATGAGCGTGCTGCTGGCGGACGCCTGCCGGGAGCCTGTGTTTCCCATGCCCTATGAGCTGCATTATTCCCGCCGTTGGACCCGGGATTATGAACGGGATCCCCAGAGCTTCTGCCAGCGGATGCATGGGGAAGATCCGGATCTGACCACCCATATCCTGTCCCTGCATGCATTCGGCCGGGCGTTATACGGCCCCAGCGTGGCGCGGGTGTTTGGCGGCGTAAAGCGGGAGGATGTGCTTTGCGCGATTCGGAATGATCTGGCCGACGCGGGGGAAGAGCTGCATAATAAACCGGTTTACTATGTGCTCACCCTGTGCCGCGCGTTGGCCTATCTGCGGGAGGGGCTTGTGCTGGATAAAAAAGAAGCGGGGCAATGGGGGCTTGCCCATGTGTCCCGCGGCTATCAGGGCGTGATTCAGGCGGCACTGAACGCCTATGCGTATGGCCGGGATATGTTTTATGACGAAGCCCAGGCCGAGGATTTCTGCTATGACGCCATGGAAGAACTGATGAAATAACGCTGCCATAAGGAATAAAGGCAGGAAGGCGGGGCTTTCTCTCAGGCGGAAGCCCCGTTTATGCTCTTCCAAAGAGTGGCATGGAAGCAATAACAGCGGGATGAAGTACCCAACATTCAAAGGTTTCCTCCTGAAAAAAAGCGATAAGAACGTTTTTTCTTAAAAGCCACAATGCGCCCCGGACTGATGAAGGCAACGCGCTTCGTTCCTTCGCCAATCCGGGGCGCATGCTGGATGAAGAGGGAATCCGCCGAATCCCTGATTACTTTTTGAAAAGGGGAAAAACACGCTTTGGCCATAAAGCACATCTTTCCACGCGTCATGAAATTTACTTCAAAATGGACACTGCATCGGCGATGGTTTTTTCGTGGGCGAGCATGCCGTATTTATCCACGTCGGCTTTGTTCTTTTCCCCATGGGTAAGACATCCTGCGCCGCCAATGCAGCCGCCAATGCAGGCCATGCCCTCGATGAAGTTGGCGTCCAAGGCATTTCGGCTCTTTTTCAGCAGCGCCATCCGGCAGGCCTCAATGCCATCGCAGGCGCAGGCATTCAGGTCAAAGTCAATCTGCTGCTCCTTCAATCCTTCCGCCACCGCATCGCTCAGACCACCGCTCCGGGCAAAGATCCGTCCGAAGTAGGAGGCGTTGTCCAGCAGATCTTCAGGCAGCGCGGACAGATCCAGATCCCGGCTGTCAAAAAGCGCCTGCAGCTCCTCAAAGGTGAGCACCGCATCAATATAGGGCTTTACGGTTTCCAGCTGCGCCTCCGCCTTTTTCGCCGTGCAGGGCCCGATGAACACAGTCTTGACTCCCGGCTCCTTATCCTTGATGTATTGAGCAATCGTGGCCATGGGGGAGAGATTATGGGATACATAGGGCAAAAGCTGCGGGAACGCCTTTTTGATATAAGCCACAAAGGCCGGGCAGCAGGAGGAGGTGAGGAAGCCTTTCTCGGCCAGCTCTCTGGATTCGGCCTGGGCCACCATGTCCGCGCCCAGAGCAGCTTCCACCACCGTGTAGAAGCCCAGCTGCTTCAGCCCGCTGATCACCTGGCCCAGCTTGGCATAGGAGAACTGAGAGGAAATGGAAGGGGCCACGATGGCGTAAACCTTGAAGTTTTTCCCCTGCTCGCTTTTCTTGAGCATATCGATCACGTTCAGAATAAAGGACTTATCCATGATCGCGCCGAAGGGGCATTGATACACACATGCGCCGCAGGCAATGCACTTTTCGTTATCGATGATGGCGGATTTTTCATCGTTCATGGAAATGGCCTTCACCTTGCAGGCGTTCTGGCAGGGCCGCTTCCGGGATACAATGGCCGTGTACGGGCAGACCTTGGCGCATGCGCCGCATTCCACGCACTTGGTCTTGTCGATATAGGCCATATGATTGCGGTCATAGGAAATGGCGCCGCGCTTGCAGGCGTCTTCGCAGCGATGGGCCAGGCAGCCGCGGCAAGCGTTGGTGACTTCATAGCCGCCCACGGGGCATTCATCGCAGGCAATGTCGATCACTTCGATCACGTTGGGGTTGGTCGTATGGCCGCCCATGGCCAGCTTCACCCGCTCGGCCAGAATGGCCCGCTCCCGGTATACGCAGCAGCGCATGGTGGGCACCTTGCCGGGCACGATCATCTTGGGAATATCTGTCAGGTTTTCCAGCAGCGTGTTATTCCATGTATGCCGGGCCACCTCGCGCAGCACCTGATATTTCAGATACTGCACCTTCGTATCAAACCTATGCAGGGAAAACACCCCCTCTTAAAAATAACTGATTTTGATCCGCTTGCCCATTTTCTTCAGGCATTCGGAAAGCTCCTGCACCAGATTCATTTTGATGGAGAAATTGATGGGCAGGTCAGGGTTCTGATGGGCCGGGTTAATGGCGCGGCCCACGTAGAAATTGATGTCCGTGGCTTCCTCAAACAGCAGCCGGGCAATCCGGGATGCGCCATCCTTCTTGAACGCCCAGGTGGAATAGGTCTCATTATCCTGCAGATAATCCTTGGCGTAGGCCACCACCTTATTGATGGTGATCACCCCTTCGGTGACCAGGTCCACCCCATCCATTTCCGCAATGGGCGGAATCTCCGGATCATCGGAGGTGAGGGTAGGGCGAATGGTCTGGTGCAGATAACGGGCGGCCACGGTGGCGGTGGTGCCGCCGCAGATGATGTGCTTGCCTTCCTTGGAGAAAAACAGGCGCATCATCCGCTGGTCATCATCCCGGTTGGCGGGAGAGCCAAACAGCAGGTTCATAGGCTCCCGCTTGCGGATGCGCACCACGCAGGCTGTGGTATCATCCCCGGGCTTGCCGTCATAGAGCTTGTTGCATTCGTCCACCAGGATGGTGGACAGGGTTTTGGCCGTATAGCCCACGGGCACCATAGCTTCCATGAAGGCAATGATGTCCTCCCGCTTCCAGCCGAAATTATACGCGATGCCAATCCCTGCGTGAGGGCAGCCATCGCTCATGGCGATGAACACATCCCCCTCCTGCAGCTTGATGACGGATTTGTAAATCAGCTTACCGCCGATTTGAATCTCCGTCTTGGGATAATCGAAATTGACTTCGTTGCGGATGATGATGACATGGGGATTATCATATTGGATAATCTCCACCCGTTCATTTTCGATGAGATGGAGGATGGTGAAGGTGGAATAGGCCACGCCTCGCACCGAGCAGACCGGCAGCGTGGCGGCGATGGTGGCCACGCATTCCTCCAGGCTGATGCCCGAGGCCATCATGGTGGAGATGATTTTGCTGGTGAGGGTGGAGAGAATGCTGGCCTTCACGCCGCTGCCCAGCCCATCCGCCAGCACGATCACCGAGGAATTCTCTCCCTGCTCCACGATGTCCACATGATCGCCGCAGAGCTGCTCCCCCACATGATTGATGCTTTTGTAGCCGATATCCGCGCACAGGTCATTCATCAGCAATCGACTCCTTCAGCTTCGTCAGGGCGATCTTGGTTTCGGCGGCGGTTTCGCCCAGCAGAGATGCGATTTCCTGCACGATCCGCATCTGCTTGTCCACCACCTTGTCCGCGATTTCCACGGTCTGGCGGCTGATGGCTTCCTTCTTTTCCTTTTCCGCTTCCTCGTCCGTCACATCCCGCATAATGCAGATCAGCAGATGATATTCCTTGTCGTAGACCACCGTCTGCTCCACATATTTTTTATATTCGGGCAGATACGTGTGCTGGGCCCGCACATCCCGGCCCGTGGTCTGCACCTGGAAAAAGACGGACGGATCCATGATCTGCACCACCGGCTCGCCCAGCACGTCCGAGGCGGAGCGGATATTCATGATTTCCCGGGCGGCGTTGTTGATCTGCTGCACCTCCAGCTGATCGTTGAGCACGATCAGGCCGTTGGGGGTGTTGTTCACAATATTGTCCGAGAAGGATTCGGCCTTTTCCTTGAGGAAGGGCAGGCACATGGACACATCTGCCTTGCCCTGATAAATGGCGATGGCCTTTTCCCGGCAGGTGTTATAGCCGCAGGAGCCGCAGTTGAGCTCATCGGAGGGCTTCATTTTGCCCATCTTCTGGCGCAGAATCTGGCGAATCTCCGCTTCGCCGGGCATCTGCGCCTGACGTTCGATATAATCAAAATGCTTGTGCAGGTTCTCGGCCTGGGGCTGGGTCACATCGAAATCCTGCTCCCCGGCGTAATCCGCGATGGCAAGATAATCCTTCAGCGGCGTATGATGCTGCTTTTCCATAATGGGCCCGCCCACGCAGCTGCCCACACAGGCAGACATTTCAACGAAGCAGTGATGAATTTTGCCGCTCTCGATGTCCTTCAGCGCGGCCTTGCAATTTTCCACGCCATCCAGCGCCAGATAGGTGTATCCCGGGGCGTTTTGCTCCATGGTTTTGAGCACACCGCCGGCGGTGGGGAAGAAACGGGCGCGGCTCTGGGCGTTATGATCCGGGGCGGGGACAAGGGGAATCTGGGCCTTGTCCAGCCAGGCGGTGAGTTCTTCAAAGGTGAGCACCGCATCCACGAAGCCCTCATAGCGGGCAGCTTCGTCCTTTTTGGCCACGCAGGGGCCGATGAACACCGTTTTGCATCCCGGGTGCCGGTTTTTCAGATCCGCGCAATGGGCCTGCATGGGGGATTCCACATCGGCCAGATAGGGCAGCACGGCGGGGTAATATT
The DNA here is from genome assembly GCA_934630705.1 of uncultured Clostridia bacterium. Taxonomy (GTDB): domain Bacteria; phylum Bacillota; class Clostridia; order Christensenellales; family Aristaeellaceae; genus RUG563. The sequence goes on from CAKTWP010000006.1 coordinate 44,216, forward strand.
TCTGGATCAGCAGATTGATGGAATGGCAGCAGGAGGAAATGACCACATCCCGCTGCTCCTCCCGCAGCAGGCGCTCGTATTCCCGCTTCACCATGGTGGCGCCCACGGCAGTTTCCTCCGCATCCGCAAAGCCCAGCTTTTTCAGCGCGTCGCGCATGCCATCGATGCCAATCTGCTCATAATTGGCGGCAAAGGAGGGCGCCAGACTCACGTAAACCGGCGCGCCGGACTGCAGCAGCACCTTCACCTTTTCCGTTTCATCCACAATTTCCTTGGCGTTCTGGGGGCAGACCACGAAGCACTGGCCGCAGAGGATGCATTCGTTTTCGATGATATACGCCTGATTTCCCGAGAACCGGATGGATTTCACCGGGCAATGGCGGATGCATTTATAGCAGTTTTTGCAATTGGATTTTTTCAGCGTCAGGCAGCTTGGCATGGCCTGTTTCCTCCTTTATGAACAGAGATTGCCGGCAGGGGCTTTTTCCCCCCACCGGCAAACCCCAGCGCAGACTTACCGCAGCTTTCCGAGCACGTTTTCTTCGAAAAAGCCTTTCACGGTATCCGGCGAAACGGAGAAGAAAGCGTCGTCTACCGTCACGCATACGCCCTGCTGGCAGCGACCCATGCAGAAGGTGCCCGCCAGCTCCACCTCGTCCTTGAGGCCGTTTTCGTTAATGAGATACTGCAGCTGCTCCACCACGCTGCGGGAACCCTTGATGTGGCAGGATGAACCGATACAAACCGTAATCTTCATACTGTTCTCTCCCGTTTTTTCTTTGTCGGATGCGCTTGTCACTCGTAGTCGACCACGTTGGCCCAGCTCAGCAGGAATTCCCGCTCCTTGGCGTTGCCCTTGACGGACTGGCTGGCGGCCACGATGGGCATCCATTTCTGCACGTAGCGTTTATCCGTGCCGCTCTTTTCGCAGAACAGATCCAGATATTTTTCCGCGCCTTCAATATCGCCCTTGAGCCAGAAGCACAGATACGTGCGGGCGGCGTCGGCGGAGGCGTTACCCTGGGTGGCATGGCTCCAGTCCAGAATGTAGGGGGTGCCGTCCTCCGTGATGATAATATTGGAGGGCCGGAAATCTCCGTGGCAGAGCTTGCTGTGCTTGGGCATGCCCTCCAGACGGGTATGCAGGTCATAGCGGGTGGTGGCGTCCAGTTCCGCCATGCAGATCTTGCGGTTCATTTTGTCCTTGAGCTTGGTCAGCAGGGGGCAGGATTTGCTCTGCACTTCCAGCTGCAGATCCACGAACAGGGCCAGATATTCATCCTTTTTTTCGGGCTCCTCCTGCATCAGCTGGGAGAGGGTTTTGCCCTTGATAAATTCGGAGACGATGGACCACTGGCCGTCGATGGTGCACACTTCCAGCACCTTGGGAATATGCAGCCCCACTTCTTCCACCCGGGCCTGGTTCAGCGCTTCATTGAGCACATCGGCCTTGGAATAATCCGTGCTGAACACCTTCACGCACCGGTCGCCATCCCGGTAAATGGTTTTATTATTCCGAACTGCAATCACACGATCCAGATTCATGGCTTTCTCCTCCCGTTCTTTTTCACAGCTTCTGGTGGGCGTTCCGATAGAGCTGCTTGAAATCGTCGCTCTGCACATCGCTGAGCTTGCCCGCGTCCACCTCATGGCTTTCCGCTTCATGCCGGCCGTAATACGCGTTCAGATACATCTGCTTGATCTCGCTCATCAGCGGATAGCGGGGATTGGCACCGGTGCACTGATCGTCGAAGGCCTGTTCGGTCATTTCATCCAGCCGGTCCAGGAAATTCTGCTCGTCGATGTTGTAGTCGCGAATGGTTTCCTTGATGCCCACCCGCGCCTTGAGGGCATTCACGGCGGCAATCAGGTTTTCCAGCTTTTCTTCGTCGGTCTTGCCGCCCAGGCCCAGATAATCCGCCACCTGGGCATACCGCGCCAGGGTGTGGGGATGATCGTACTGGGGGAAGGTACCCATCTTGGCGGGCACTTCTGCGGCGTTGAAGCGCAGCACTTCCTCGATCATCAGCGCATTGGCCACGCCGTGGGGCAGATGATGGAACGCGCCCAGCTTATGCGCCATGGAATGGCACACGCCCAGGAACGCATTGGCAAACGCCATGCCGGCCATGGTAGCGGCATTGGCCATCTTTTCCCGGGCCTCGGGGTCGTGGGGGCCGTTGTCATAAGCCCGGGGCAGATATTCAAAGATCACTTTCAGGGCTTTGAGCGCCAGGCCGTCGGTGTAATCCGTGGCCATCATGCTGGCATAGGCTTCCAGCGCGTGGGTCACGGCATCGATGCCGCTGGCGGCGGTGAGCCCCTTGGGTGCGGTCATATGGAAGTCCGCGTCGATAATGGCCATCTTGGGCAGCAGCTCATAATCGGCCAGCGGATACTTCACGCCCGTCTGTTCATCGGTGATGACGGCGAAGGGCGTCACCTCGCTGCCCGTGCCGGCAGAGGTGGGGATGGCGATGAAGTAGGCCTTTTCGCCCATCTTGGGGAAGGTGTACACCCGCTTGCGAATATCCATGAAGCGCATGGCCATATCCATGAAGTCCACTTCGGGATGCTCATACATCACCCACATGATCTTCGCCGCGTCCATGGCGCTGCCGCCGCCCAGCGCAATGATGCAGTCCGGCTTAAAGGCGGCCATCTGCTTGGCCCCTTCCTTGGCGCAGGCCAGGGTGGGATCAGGGGCCACATCAAAGAACGTAGCGTGCTGGATGCCCATTTCGTCCAGCTTATCGGTGATGGGCTTGGAATAGCCGTTCTGATAGAGGAAGCTGTCGGTGACCACGAAGGCGCGCTTTTTGCCCATCACGGTCTTGAGCTCCTGAAGCGCCACAGGCAGGCAGCCCTTCTTGAGATACACCTTTTCAGGCGCGCGGAACCACAGCATATTCTCCCTCCGTTCAGCCACAGTTTTGATATTTAGCAGATGCTTCACGCCCACGTTTTCGGACACACTGTTGCCACCCCAACTGCCGCAGCCCAGCGTCAGGGAGGGGGCCAGCTTGAAATTATACAGATCGCCGATGCCGCCCTGAGAGGAGGGAGTATTCACCAGGATACGGCAGGTCTTCATCCGGCTGGCAAATTCATCCAGCTTTGCCTGCTGCGTGAGGGCGTTGAGATAGATGGACGCGGTATGGCCATAGCCGCCGTCGGCAATCAGATGCTCCGCCTTGGCGAACGCATCCTGAATGTCCCGGGCCCGATACATGGCCAGCACGGGGGAGAGCTTTTCATGGGCGAATTCTTCGGACAGCTCAACGCTCTCCACCTCGCCGATGAGAATCTTGGTGCTTTCGGGCACGTCCACGCCCGCCATCTGCGCGATGGTATGCGCCTTCTGGCCCACGATCTTGGCATTGAGCGCGCCGTTGATCAGGATGGTCTTGCGCACCTTTTCGGTTTCTTCGGGGGACAGGAAATAGCAGCCCCGATCCGCAAATTCCTGACGCACCGCGTCGTATACCCCGTCCAGCACGATCACACTCTGCTCGGAGGCGCAGATCATGCCGTTATCAAAGGTCTTGGAATGGATCACGGAGTTGACGGCCAGCACCACATCGGCGGTATCGTCAATAATGGCGGGCACGTTGCCGGCGCCAACGCCCAGGGCGGGCTTGCCGCTGGAATACGCGGCCTTCACCATGCCGGGGCCGCCGGTAGCCAGGATAATATCGGCTTCCTTCATCAGCAGATTGGTCATTTCCAGGGTGGGCACATCGATCCAGCGGATAATGCCTTCCGGCGCGCCGGCGGCAACCGCCGCGTCCAGCACCACCTTCGCCGCGGCGATGGTGGCTTTCTTGGCCCGGGGATGGGGGCTGATGATGATGCCGTTGCGGGTTTTCAGGGAGATCAGGGTCTTGAAAATGGCCGTGGAGGTGGGATTGGTGGTGGGGATGACGGCGGCGACCACGCCGATGGGCTCGGCAATCTTCTTCATGCCGAAGGCCTTGTCCTCCTCAATCACGCCGCAGGTCTTGGTATCCCGATAGGCGTTGTAAATGTATTCGGCGGCATAGTGGTTTTTAATCACCTTGTCCTCCACCACACCCATGCCGGTTTCCGCTACGGCCAGCTTGGCCAGGGGGATCCGCTGCTGATTGGCGGCGATGGCGGCGGCTTTGAAGATTTTGTCCACCTGCTCCTGGGTATAGGAAGCATACTGCCGCTGGGCATGCCGCACCTGCGCAAGCGCGCTTTCCAGCTTTTCTACGCCGTCCACCAATTCATAATTCACGCCCATATTGTCCACTCCTTCATTCTTCTTCTAATTCGTTTGAAGCATTTCGCTGTCCATTGAGGAATGCCAGAGAAAGCGCCAGGTTTTCCTGCATCAGGATAATCGATTCAGGCACCCTGAGCTGCACCGGCGCAAAGCTCCAGATGGCCTGCACGCCGCCGTCCACCAGCGCGTCGCACACCTGCTGGGCCACAGCGGCCGGCACTGTGATGATCCCGATGGGGATGGCATGCTCCGCCAGAAAGGCGGGAAGCTCCCGGGCCGGATAAATGGGCCGCAGCCCCTTCCAGGCATCCGGCGCGGGCGGGTTTACATCGAAGCCCGCCACGATTTCCGTGCCGTACGCGCTGAAACCGTCATAGTTCAGCAGCGCCCGGCCCAGCTCCCCTGCGCCCACCAGCACAGCCTGCGTTTTGTGATGACACCCCAGCTGCGTTTCCAGCGCGTTAATCAGATCATCCACCAGATAGCCCGTTTTGGGCTTGCCCGCGCCGCTGACTGCACTCAGATCCTTGCGCACCTGAACCTCGCCCAGCCCCAGCGCCCGGGCAATCGCCGTGGCTGAGGTATTGCTTACGCCGCGCGCCCGCAATTGCCGCACATGTTCCAGGTATCGCGGCAGCCGCCCCAGAGTCGCCCGGGGCAGCGCTGTTTTACACACGGTTTGTCCACCTCCTGTTCCATGGTCCCCTTACGAGCCATGATCATTGTATCGTATTTGAAGAATGAAGGGAATGGTCAATTTCATATATAGGTATTAGCTATATCGATATATGATAAATTGATAAAATATGAGCCGAATTATCTATTGTAATATTTGGCGTTTTTGCCGGAATAACCGCTTTCGCCTCCTTTGCCCTTCAGGGCTGATAGGCTTTGTAAACCACGCCTGTCTCCAGGTTTTTCCAAAGGAACACGCCGTTTTCCAGGGTCATGTAGCTATGGGCGCTGCCTTCCTTGGGGATGGAAACGGAGCCGGGGTTCAGGTAAGTGTAGGTTTCATGCACATTGCAGGCGGGTACATGGGTGTGGCCGTGGAGAAGAATATCCCCATTCTGCAGCGGCGGCAGGTGCTGCTCATTGAACAGATGGCCGTGGGTGATAAACACCAGATGCGCATCCAGCGGCAGCAAGGCATAATCCGCCAGCACCGGGAAGGAAAGCACCATCTGATCCACCTCGGCCTCGCAGTTACCCCGGACACATAGGAGCACATCCTTTTTTTCATTGAGCATTTGAATTACCTGCGGGGGATCATAATCCCGGGGCAGGCTGTTCCGGGGACCGTGATAAAGCAGATCGCCCAGCAGCAAAAGCCGGTCGGCCCGCTCCCGGTCAAAGGCCTGCATCAGCAGGCGGCAGTAATAGGCGGAGCCGTGAATATCCGATGCGATCATCCATTTCATGGGCATTTCTCCTTTCATTGGTTTTTTGGATTCGGCGAGAGCGCACCATCCCGCGTCAATCCATTTCAAAGCGCTTTGCCAGCGCGGGGAAGGCAGGGCGGAACAGAAAGAACCGATCCAGCAGCTTTTCTGCCAGGCCGATCAGCAGCCCGTTCACGCAGGTGGTGATGATCGTGCCCACGCCGATGCCCGTCACCCGGCCAAACAGCATCAGCGACAGCGCCACCGAAAGAATCAGGCAGCCGGCGTCAAAGCCGATTTTGAACCGGGTACGATCTTTGCGCAAATGCCGGCTGACGGCCTTGACGAAGAAGTCATACACCTGGGGATAAAGATACGCTTTGAAATACAGGGCCACGGCCAGCGCCGTGAGCACCGTGCCGCAGACGAAGTATGCGATTCGGAGGGGCATGGGCTGAGAGCCGGGCATGGTGACGGCGGGGTTCAGAGCGGGCAACCGCCGCCAGGCGTCCAGCGCCGCCCCGTATATCAGGCAGGACAGAAAGGAAAACAGGTAAACCGGCCGAACCCGCCGCAGAATCAGGCACATGGCCGCGAACAGGCCGCCCTGAATCACATATTCCCATTGCCCGAAAGACAGAGCGGGGAAACGCAGCGACAGGATGTATGCCGGCCCCACGATCATGGATACCCCGAAATTGCTGGCGGCCACCATGGCCACCGCCAGAGAAATCAGCGCCATGGCCGCGATATATGCGCCCTCGCTGGGAAGCGTGGTTTTCTTCATGCTGCTTTTGCGTCCCTTTCCGGCATGCATCAGAGGTATTCGGCTTTTACCACCGGCAGCTGCAGGTATTGGATGAAATCCCGGATGTGGGCATCCCAGAATTCCCAGTCATGGCCGCCGGGGGCTTCCACGAACTGATAATCAAAGGGATTGCCGGGGATGCGCCGGAAAAAGTCCCGGGTTTCCAACGCGGCGGGCAACCGCGGATCCTCGCTGCCGCAGGCATGAAATACCCGGGGACAGGGGCCGCCCTGCTGGGCTAGGCGGATGGCGTTGCCCAGCGTGTCCTGATAGGAGCTGGGCTGGATGCCGTCCGGGCCGAAGGTCAGCTCCCAGCGCCGGGGCGGAGGAAAGCCGGAATCCTGCGGGGCGGTATAGGCGCCGGCGGAGAGGCAGCCGATGGCCGCGTATTGCTCGGGCCGGGACAGGCCGATCATCAGGCTTCCTGCGCCGCCCATGCTCAGGCCGGCAATGAAATTGTCCTCCCGGCGGCGGGAAAAATTGAACAGCTTGCTCATGGATTCCGGCAGCTCCTGGGAAATATAGGTGTAATACCTGCCGCCGTGGGCCATGTCCGTATAGCAGCTGTTCTGGGCGGAGGGCATCACCACTGCCAGCCCATAGGGCGCGGCATAGCGCTCGATGCTCGTGCGGCGAATCCAGTCAAAATGGTTGCCATAGGCGCCGTGGAGCAGCCAGAGCACGGGCAGCTTGCGATCCGGGGCGCTGTCCCGGCGTTGGGGCAGGATCACATCGCAGGTGACGCACATGCCCAGCGCTGAGGAAAACAGACGGGCTCTTGCAATCGCCATGTTATTGCGCCTCCTTTCGGATGGGCAGCCAGTTGATCACATCCTGAATCTTTTTATCCCAATAGACCCAGGCGTGGTTGCCGGGGGATTCTTCGTAGGTCAGATCCAGGCCCAGGGCCTGAAGCAGATTGCGCAGCCGGACGTTTTCGTCATAAAGACCATCCTCCGTGCCGCACCACATGTACAGCCGGATGGGCTTGCTGCTTTCGTTTTTTGCGTAGTCGGAGGCGGCGGTGAACAGATCGTTAAACGATCCGGGCAGCGCGGCGGGATCCCCGAATACATCCTGCCAATAGGCCGCCTGGCCGATGCGGCGCTTTGTGAGCTTTGTGACGGTGTCCACAATATCCGCCACGGCCGACAGCCCCGCCCCGCAGCTGAACGTATCGCTGGCCCGGAGCGCGCATTTCAGCGCGCCATAGCCGCCCATGCTCAGGCCTGCCACAAAGGTGTCCTCCCGATCCGGGCTCAGCATGGGAAACAGGGAACGGCAGATGCCCGGCAGCTCCCGGGCCACAAACTGCCAGTAATTTTCGCCCATATGCATATCGGAATAATAGCTCAGGTCGGCCGCAGGCATAATCACAGCCAGCCCTTTTTCGGCGGCATAGCGCTCGATGCTGGTGCGCCGCTGCCAGATGGAATGATCATCGCTCATGCCATGGAGCAGATACAGCGTGGGGCAATGCTCCGCCGCTTTTCCGTCCATGCCGATCAGGCCTTTGGTGGTTTCCGGCAGCACCGCATAGAGATCTACCTCCATCTGCAGCGCCTGGGAATACACGGTCAGCTCAATTAAGGCCAAAAAAATCGCCTCCTTTTCCCAATCGGAATTTATTATATCATTATAAAAAGATGAACACAAGCAAAGTTTTTTCCGCAGTCGATTTTGTCACTTTACGGGCCCGTTTTGGCACGACATCCCCGGCCAAATGCGCTATGATGAACATAACTAGAATTGGCAGATCATTGCCAAATGCAGAAATGGAGGATGAGATCATGAAACAGGTTCCTGTGGCATATCAGCTGTATTCCGCCCGCGAAGAAGTGGCGAAGGATATGAACGGCGTGCTCAAGGGGCTCAAGGAAATGGGCTATGACGGCGTGGAATTTGCCGGTTTCTTTGGCTATTCCGCTCAGCAGGTAAAGGACATGCTGGATGCCAACGGACTGGTGGCCGTATCCAGCCATGTGCCCGTGCAGTCTATTGAAAACGATATGTTCGGCACCATCGCCTATCATCAGGCCATCGGCTGCAAGTATATCGCCGTGCCGTATCTGGATGATGGGCATCGCCCCGGCACCCCTGGCTTTGCGGATATGATTCAGCTGATTTACAAGTTCGGCCGCCTGTGCAAGGAAGCGGGCATCCAGCTTTTGTATCACAATCATGATTTCGAGTTTGTGCAGCTGTCCGGCATGTATGGCCTGGATTTCCTGTACGCCGCCGTGCCGCCCTGCACCCTTAAAACCGAGATCGACGTATGCTGGGTGAAGTACGCCGGGGAAGACCCCGCCGCCTACCTTCGGAAATATGCGGGCCGGGCGCCGGTGGTGCATCTGAAGGACTATGTGGGCCGCAAGGGAGAAGGCACGCCTTACGGGCTGATCGGCCAGGCCAAGCAGGCGGATGCAGTGGCTTTCGAGTTCCGGCCCTTCGGCCACGGCTGCCAGGATGCGAAGGCTGTGGTGGAAGCGGGCATCGACGCCGGCGCGGAATGGTTCATTATCGAGCAGGATCAGTGGTATAACCGCACGCCTCTGGAAGCCGCCAAAATGAGCATCGACACCCTCTACGATCTGGGTCTCAAGACCCGGTAAAGAAAAAAGCTTTCGGACTGCGCCTGCTGTGAGCAGGCCGGTCTGAAAGCCGATGGGACAGAAAGAGAAACCGCGCTCTATGCGGTTAACAAAGCGCCCCGGGCTGAGGAAGGAACGAAAGGACGTTTCCTTCTTCATCCTGGGGCGCATTATTGTTGCTGGGATTAAATCCGCGCCACGCCGCTGTCGCGGGCGGCCTGCGCTACCGCTGCGGCAACCGCCTTGCCCACGCGTTTGTCAAAGGCCTTGGGCATGATGTAATCGGCGCTGAGTTCTTCATCGCTTACCAGGCTGGCAATGGCATGCGATGCGGCCATCTTCATGGCGTCGTTGATGTCGCGGGCCCGCACGTCCAGAGCGCCCCGGAAAATACCCGGGAAGGCCAGCACGTTGTTGATCTGGTTGGGATAATCGCTGCGCCCGGTGCCCACCACCGCCGCGCCGGCTTCCTTGGCCAGATCGGGGAAAATCTCGGGAACGGGGTTCGCCATGGGGAACACGCACGCGCCGGGGGCCATGGACGCAACCATTTCCTTGCTCACAATGCCAGGGGCGGACACGCCGATGAACACATCCGCGCCCTTCATGGCGTCGGCCAGAGTGCCCATCAGATGCTCCCGGTTGGTCACCTTGCTGATTTCCTCATGAGCGCTGTTCAACCCTTCCATGCCTTCGCAGATGATGCCGAAGCGATCCACCATCGTCAGATGCTGCACGCCCAGCTTCAGCAGATGCTTGCCGATGGAAATGCCGGCCGCGCCCGCGCCATTGATGACCACCTTCACTTCGTCCAGCTTCTTGCCCACCACCCGCAGGGCGTTGAGCATCGCGGCGGCCACAACGATGGCAGTGCCGTGCTGATCGTCATGGAACACGGGAATATCGCAGATTTCCTTCAGCCGCCGCTCCACCTCGAAGCACCGGGGCGCGCCGATGTCTTCCAGATTGATGCCGCCAAAGGAGCCGGAAATCAGATAAATGGTGCGCACCAGCTCATCCACGTCCTTGCTGCGGATGCAGATGGGGAACGCGTCCACATCAGCAAATTCCTTGAACAGGCAGCATTTGCCCTCCATTACCGGCATGCCGGCTTCCGGGCCGATATCGCCCAGGCCCAGCACGGCGGTGCCGTCTGTGATGACGGCCACCATGTTGCTGCGGCGGGTCAGCTCCCAGGATTTTTCATAGTTGTCCTTAATCACCAGGCAGGGCTCGGCCACGCCGGGGGTGTAGGCCAGAGAGAGCTCCTGGGCGTTGGTCACCGGCGTGCGGGATACAACCTCGATTTTCCCGTGCCATTCATAATGCTTTTTCAGGGCTTCCGCTTTAATATCCATAATGCCTGTTCCTCCTGTTTTTGCTTTGATGGTAAAATCATTATTTGTAGCTGCTTTCCAGGCCGGCCACATCCACCTTGCCCAGATACTTTTCGCTGTCCATGCCCAGGAATCTGGCCATGTCCGCCATTTCGGCCACGGTGTTGATATTCACGTCAATACCGTTCTTCATCCGATCCTCATAGGCGAATACTTCTTTTTCCCCGTGGGTGTAAATGCGGGGCTGGCCATCAGCCTTGGGCGCGTCCCGCAGCTCCTGCAGGAATGCGGAGAAATGCGCCTTAATGGCTTCGGGATCGCCAAACACATGGGGATCCACCGCCATGAAGCCATGGCAGGTGCCGCTCTTGCCGCCCACATTTACATGGCTGGACGGGGTGCCCTGAGAGAACACGGAGCAGAAGATTTCGCACAGCATGCCGAAGCCATAGCCCTTATGGCTGCCCAGGGTTTCGGTACTGCCGCCCAGGGGCATGATGCCGCCGCCGTTTTTGGCCACGATATTGGAAAGCACATCCTTAGCGTCGGTGGAAGGATGGCCGTCCTTATTCAGCGCCCAGCCTTCGGGCAGGGGCTTGCCCATCTTGTTGTACACTTCCAGCTTGCCCCGGGTGACCACGGTGGTGGACGCATCAAAGAAGAAGGGATAGGGATTCGCGGGCAGCGCCACGGCGATGGGATTGGAGCCGATCATGGCCATTCGCGCAAAGGTGGGCACCATGATGGCTTCGCTGTTGGTCATGGCCATGCCCATCAGCCCCTGATCGCAGGCCATTTTGGCATAATAGCCCGCGATGCCGAAATGATTGGAATTGCGCACGGATACAATCGCCATGCCCGTTTTCTTGGCTTTTTCGATAGCCATGGTCATGGCCTTATGGGAAACCAGCTGGCCCATGGCGTCGTGAGCGTCGATCACGGCGGATACGGGAGTTTCATGAACGATCTCGGGCACGGCGTCGATTTTAATCATGCCCTTTTCAATGCCCTTGTGATAACGCACCAGCCGCTGCATGCCGTGGCTCTCGATGCCATACAGGTCGGACAGGAGCAGCACGTCCGTGATGATCCGGGCTTCCTCTTCCTTGAAGCCGAATTTCATAAACGCGTCCATGCAGAAGGTGTTCAGCTGGGCATAGGTATAACGGATTGATTTGGCGGCCATGGGTGAGCTCCTCCTCGATTCAACAATTTGTTCCTATTATATCGCGTGCAGGTCAAACAATCAATTTCCAATATAGTTCTTTTTGGTGGAAAAAAGGTTCAAAGCACATGGAAAATCGATCATTTGGTGCGGAAAGAAGCAAAAACAGGAAAAATCGGGAGAAGCATGGCAAATCCGGCTATGAAAACGGATCGCAAAGCAGAATGCGGTTATCCATTAACAGCCGGAACCGTATGCGGCGCTTTTGTATTCTCCCCTTTTTTATTCGCTCAGCCAAATACAATCCAGTCCTTCATTCACCAACGCGTAGCGATGGGCATAGGCTGGGCTGGCGCCGTCCGGCTGCCACTTGCCGTAGCCGGAGAACAGGTCAGGGCTCACGCCCGGCTCCGGATCAGCGGCAAAGTGGAAGGGGCCGAAGGTGTTGCGGGGGGTGAAGCACAATGTCAGGGTGAGCCGGTTTTCGCCGGGATGGGTTTGGCCTGCAATATCGCAGCTTTGGCCCAGCATCAGCAGCTGCTCCGGCCCATCGTTGATGCGGGCTCTGGCCAGGGCAAAACGGCCTTCCAGCCGCAGCGCTTTTTCCCGGCCTGTGGCCGTGAAGGGCAGAGAGCAGGTGACACAGCCGCCGAAGAAGGGATAGCCGCCTTCCACGATCCGACGCAGGTCGATGCCGCTTTGTGCGGGTTGGATGGCGAAGGGGCCGCCGGTAAGCAGGGTATGCTTGATATCCGGCTGGCAGACTCCGGCGGAAACGGAAAACCTGCCCCGCAGATAAACCGCTTCCAGATCCGTGCGGTAGCTCAGGCAGTTGATCAGGCTTTCCGTGCCGTCGGAATGCTCATAATACACGCCGTTGAACACATCGTAAACCTCCTGGGGCTGCCAGTAATCGATCTGATAGACCAGCGTGTTTTCCCCGGGATGCACCAGCGCCCGGATGTCCGCCCGGCGGAAGGCGTGATCCAGCTTGCCGGGCAGGGAAAGCGCCAGCGCCTGGTCATTGAGCCACACCTGTTTGGTGCCCATTTGCTCGCTTTCCAGATACAGCGTTTCGGGGATGGCATCCACCCGGAAGGTATATTTCAGGTAAATCTCCCGGTTCTCCTTGCCCCGGAGCATCCGATCGGAGACCGCCATGATCGGCAGCGGCGGGGTATAGTGCTGGCCGTCCAGAGAAATGGCGGCATAGTCCAGCGTCAGGTTGTTTTCATCTGCGGCAAGCAGCTGCCCGGCAGTGCCGATTTTCCGCCAGACCGGCGTTTGGGGGGCGGGGGCCGCTTCGCCTTCGCCCAGCAACAGCAGGATGGATTCCCCGGGAGAAAGGGTCAGGGGCACGGAGATACCCGTTTCCGTTTTTTCAAAGTGCAGGGGCTGCTCCCGGCGATTTTCCAGATCAAAGCGCTTTGCCCCCTGCACCGGGAAAGCATAGCGCACAGCGCAGGTCTCGCTGTCGCTCAGGTTCACGGCGAACAGGAAATCCCCAAAGGCGCTGTGACGATAGGTGGAGCGGACGGGGGTGTCCAGCCGGTCTGCCCGGCAGCGGGGATTCAGCATGTCCTCAAAGCGCACGTTGGCGCGCAGGAAGCGCAAATCGCCCGTCTCGCCGTCAATAAGATGGGGCGCTTTTCCGGCCAGCCACAGCTTGCCGCCGTTGGCCAGATAGCGCTTCAAAATGGCTGCGGTGGATGCGTCCAGCGTGTCTATTTCCGGCACGATCACATAATCGTATGTGCATTGCCCCACCCGCAGCTTCCCGTCGTCCAGCTTGCCCACATGCTGAGCCAGCAGGGTTTCATCCACATAATGGTGCCCGATCTGCGCCGCGCCCAGCCGCTCGATCAGGGCCACAAAGGCCTGATTCAGCCCGTCACAGGAATGGGGATCATGACGGTTGAAGGTGAGATATGCCGCATGGAGGGGATGAATCACCGCCACCCGGGCTTCCTCCCGGCTTTCCGCCAGCAGATAGCCCAGCGCGGTGAAATAATCATTGAAATGGCGAAAATCGTCCGGCTGCGTCCAGGTGTTATGGGGGGAATAGAAGGCGGGATAATCCCGCTTGCGCTGGCCGCGGATGGAATAGGGATACAGATGCTGGCACATCTGATTCACGCCGTTGACATATTGCCATTCCGCGATGCGCTTGAGCTCCCGGGGGCTCACATCCCAGCCGGCGCAGGCAAAGGTTTCCGTGAGCACATGCTTTTTTCCCAGCTGCTGAGCCACGGAGGATACCTGACGGGGCGCCAGCTCGCTGCCGATGCGCCGGCCCAGCCAGTCGATGCCCGGGTTATGCTCATATTGATAGAAGGGCATCACGCCGCCGCTGCACATGATCTGGCCAAACAGGCTGTTTTCGTCGATGGTATGCCCGGTGAGCCTGCAATGATGCGCCTCGCACCAGTCGTAAATCTCATGGGCGAAGGATTCGGTATACAGCACGTTCATCAGCCGCCAGTACCGAAACCGCACGCCGGGTGCCTGATCGCAGTCCACAAACAGCGCGCCCAGCTCGTCCAGCAGATTCCGGCCGTACACCGCCTGATACTCCGGCAGCATGCAGGGGGAAAAGGCGGTATCCCAGCGGAAATACTGGGGCTCGTCGGTGAAAAAGCCCTGCATGGGCTGCCCAAAGTCTGCCCCGAAACGGGCAAAGTATTTTTCATGGGTTTCGGCAATGAATTTCCGTACGATCTGTGGATTGAGAATATCCACCACCGAGGAATTGGTTTTGTCGTAGAGGGTGATATATTCCCGCTGCCCCTCCGCCGGGCCGAAAACACGGCGCAGGGAGGTTTCTTCCATCATATAAACGGACAGCGCAGCGGAATCAAAATCAGCGCGCTTTTCGCAGGTCAGGTAATGGGCCCAGTTGGCAGGGTCAGCCAGCAGCTTCATTCCCGCAAAGCCGCTGGGCCAGCCGTTTTCGTCATAGCACCAGGCGTCCATGCCCAGGCGTTTGGCCTCGTCGATGCAGGCCGCCGTGGCTTCAAACCATTTCTCGCCCAGATACTCCGTGGTCAGCCCGCCCCGGGCATGCATGAAAAAGCCGCCAATGCCCGCTTCCTTCATCTGTTGAATCTGCCGGCGCAATTCCGTCGGCTCCAGCTCGTCGTTCCAGCTCCAAAAGGGAATGGACTCATAGGCTGTCAGATTGCCCTGCAGCGCTTCGTGTAGCTTCATTGCGTTCATCCTTTCCGCGGGCATGCCCGCGCTCATCTCCTTTGCAATTCGAGACGCCGCGGCCTTTTCCTGCCGAAAAAGCGGGAAATGCCGGAAAAACGCGGCCCAACATTTACCAACTGAGAAATGCTTGACAAAATGTATCATTTGTGTTAATTTTATTACGAAATTATTAAGCAACTAATTTGAAGCGCATGCGAATCATTTCTGCAACAGGAGGGACCCTGAGATGAAGCAAAACCGCGGCATTTCCTTTTCCCTGGCGCTGCTGCTGATCTGCGCGGCACTGCTGCTGGCGCTGGATACGTCCGCCCCGGAAACAGAGACACTGGACGCTGCCGGCCAGATCGCTCTGCTGACGGAAAGTGCGATGGACGAGGCTGTTTTTGCGGCAGGGTTGAAAAACAATCAAAATACACCGTGAGGGGGTTGACAAGCGGGGTGTTATTCGCTATAATAACCGCATCAAGGGCGCAAAACCCATGAAAGGAGGCCTCCCGCATGTTCGTCAATCGCTTTGCTATGCGAATGTCCATGTGCGCGAGCTTCCTCTCGTGCTTGTTGTGTTGCGCAGCTTGACATTTGCTTTTGTCTGTTAAGCCCGCTTCGCAATGGCGCGAGGCGGGTTTTTTCTGTGGCATCTGGCATTTGCCTATGGGAATCGTGGGCAATGGCGGAAACCGGCGGCGGACCAGACGTGGGCCGCCTGCACAAAAGCAAAACCATGGAAAGGAATGCATGCATTTGGCTTCTTCATCTCCTCTGATTGAGGTGCGCGATCTGCGCAAGGTGTATCCGGTGCCGGGCGGCGAGGTGGTCGCCCTGGACGGCATCAATCTCTCCATCGACAAGGGCCAGATTTACGGCATCATCGGCATGAGCGGCGCGGGCAAATCCACGCTGATCCGCTGCATGAACCGGCTGGACACGCCCACCGAGGGGCAGATTCTCATCGACGGGCAAAACATTCTGGCCATGAACGGCAGGCAGCTGATGCAGATGCGCCGGAAGGTGAGCATGATCTTCCAGCAGTTCAATCTGCTGATGCAAAAGACCGTGGCCCGGAACGTCCGCTATCCCATGGAAATTGCGGGGGTGCCCCGAAAAAAGGCGGATGAGCGGGTGAAGGAGCTGCTCAAGATCGTGGAGCTGGAGGGCAAGGCGGACGCCTATCCCATTCAGCTTTCCGGCGGCCAGCGCCAGCGGGTGGCCATCGCCCGGGCTCTGGCCAGCAATCCCGAGGTGCTGCTTTGCGACGAGGCCACCAGCGCGCTGGACCCCATGACCACCCAATCCATCCTCACCCTGCTTCAGGATATCAACAAGCGCCTGGGCATCACGGTGGTGCTCATCACCCATGAAATGGCCGTGATCCGCCAGATCTGCACCCGGGTGGCCATTCTGGATGGCGGCCGGATTGCCGAGGAAGGCACGGTGGACGATGTGTTCGTCCACACCCGGTCTGCGGCCGGGCGGCGGCTGTTTGGCATCGTGCCCTCCAAGCAGGAGGAAGTGTTGCCTGAAAAGCCCGCGCTGCGCATCGTGTTTGACGATGGACGGGAGAATCAGCCCATCATCGCCGGGCTGGTGAAGCAGTGCGGGGTGGATGTGAACATCCTCTCGGCGGATGTGAAACGCATTGGCGGCAAGTCCTACGGCCAGATGCTTATCGAAATGCCAAAGGATGATGAAACCCGCAAAAAGATCATTCAGTTCCTCTCGGATGAGGGCCTGACGGTGAAGGAGGTGTATCCCCAGTGAACTGGAACGTGCTTTGGACGGCGCTGGGCGAGACGCTGTATATGGCCATCCCTTCTACCCTGATCGCCTATCTGATCGGCCTGCCTCTGGGGGTGCTGCTGGTGATTACCCGCAAGGGCGGCGTGAATCCTTTGCCTACGCTGAACGCGGTGGTGGGCGCGCTGGTTAACTTCCTGCGCTCCATTCCCTTCCTGATCCTGCTGGCCATGCTGTTCCCGGTAACCCGGGCGGTGATGGGCAAGGCAGTGGGCACTAAGGCGATCATCTTCCCCCTGACCGTGAGCGCCTTCCCGTATGTGGCCCGGATGGTGGAGGGCAGCTTCAATGAAGTGGATAATGGCATTCTGGAAGCAGCCCAGTCCATGGGCTCCACCACCTTCCAAATCATCCGCAAGGTGCTGATTCCCGAGGCCATGCCTTCGCTGGTGAACGGCTTCGCCATCTGCATGACCACCATTCTTTCCTACACCGCCATGGCCAGCGCAGCCGGCGGCGGCGGCCTGGGGGCCGTGGCCATCACCTATGGCCTGAACCTGCGCAAGTATGATCTGATGTATGCCGCCAGCATCCTGCTGGTGATTCTGGTACAGGTGATCACGGTGCTGGGCACCTTCCTGACCCGGAAGCTGGATCACCGGATCCGCTGATTCTCTTTCACCTTCTCCGGGCATTGCCCGAGGAAATATAAGCTTTACATCAAAAAGGAGGCTTACCTATGAAAAAGTTTGTTGCGATCGTCCTGGCTCTGGCGCTGTCCCTGTGCTGCGTGTCCGCGCTGGCTGCGGAAAAGCTGACTGTCATTGCTACGCCCAGCCCCCATGCTGAAATTCTGGAGCTGATCAAGGAAGACCTGGCCGCGCTGGGCTATGACCTGGACGTGCTGGTGGTTACCGACTATGTTACCGAGAATCCCGCTGTGGCCGGCGGCGACGTGCAGGCCAACTTCTTCCAGCACATCCCCTACCTGGCGGACTATAACGCCACGGCCAGCGACAGCGAAAAGCTGGTGGGCGTGATCCCCACCCACTTTGAACCCATGGGCCTGTATGCCGGCACCAAGTCCAGCCTGGACGATGTGGCCGAGGGCGATGAAATCGTGGTGCCCAATGACCCCACCAACATGACCCGCGCTTTCATCCTGCTGGCGGACGCTGGTCTGATCGAGCTGCCCGAAGGCACCACCCTGGAAAGCAAGGTCACCAAGGATGATGTGATCAATCCCAAGGGCCTGAAGTTCCTGGAAGCGAATGCCGAGCTGGCTCCCGGTCTGCGGGGCGATGTGGCCTTCGCGGTCATCAACGGCAACAATGCCGCGCTGGCGGAGCTGAACCCCAACACCGACGCTGTGTACACCGAAACCAAGGACAGCCAGGCTGGCCAGTCTTACGTGAACCTGTTCGCCGTGAAGCCCGAAAATGAGAATGCGGACTTTGTGAAGGCGCTGGAACAGTGCGTGTACACCCAGAAGGTGTATGACCTGATCGTGGAGCGGGGCTTCGTTCCCTCCTTCCAGGTGCCCGCTGCGGAGTAACAAAGATTTCATTGGACGATGGCAGGGGAAACCATTCCTTGGAGGCCCAAAGAACGGTTTCCCCTGCAATCCCATCCAAGAAAGCTGTAAGGGATAAAGGCTGAAAGGCAATCTAATGGCAATGCGCCCCAGAAGGGGAGGAAAACGGCAATCGTTTTCTTTCCTGTCTGGGGCGCATTATTGATGGACAATGCACAGAAAAACCATTCCTGTGACCGAAGGAAATCATCGCGGAGCAGCGTTTATCAAAGGCACTGAAGGGGACATGCTCCGTGCTTGGGCGCTGATACTACGGGAATGGCACAGCAAAACACAGCGCTCATGCCGGGCACTATGACTTTGGCCCGGTAGCGCCCGTCCTTTTGCTTTTTGGGCATGCGGATCGCCCCTTAGAAAAACCATTTAAGAATTTTGAACCCCAGCAGCACCAGAATCAGCGGGCCAACGTTTTCCAGCACCTTGACCCAATCCTGACGGGTCATTTTCATAGCGATTCCTCCTTAGTCGGGTTGATTTATGACTGATCGCTGCGCATCATTCCCGCGCGGCGTATCGATCTTTTTCAACGCGTTGGCAGACTCGGCAGATGCTGCCCCGTCCAGCGCTCGATAATAGGCGGCGATGGACTTGAATGCCGGATGCAGATGAGAGAAAAAGGCAAACCATCCCCTTTCTCTCCGGCTGCACCGCTGCTTGGGACTTTCAGGTTGAATCGGTTATTCCTCGGGCGTTTCGGTGGTTTCCGCAGGAGCGTTTTCCACCGCATCGGTTTCATCTTCCTCCGGCTCTGCCGTCACGTCTTCGGTGGGCTCTTCCTCCTGGGATTCCTCATCGATTTCCTCGATTTCGGCTCGGGCTTCATCTGGGGTCAGCCCCTCGTCCAGCGCGTATTCCACCACGTCTTCCTCATCGGGCACTGCGGTTTCATCCGGGGCGTCCTCCGCGGTATCCAGCGGTTCATCCGCTTCGGCGGGCAGGGCGGCGTCCTGCGGCGCATCCGCCGGTTCCTGCTGGGCAGGCGCGGCAGCGCGGGGCTTATCCCGCTCAGGTCGGGGCGGCTTGGGCGCAGGCTGAACGCGCTGCACCTCTTCCAAAGGATAATCCTTCTGTTCAGTGCCATCGCCCTTGGGGATGCGCACCCGCACGGTCTCCTTGAGGATATTCAGGTCCACCACGATGCCGTTGCCATCCGGGGTGATGACCTCTTTGCCCACCTTGGGCATGCGCTTGCGGGTGGCTTCGTAATTGTCTTCCTCGTATTTCAGGCAGCACATCAGCCTGCCGCACACGCCGGAGATTTTGGTGGGGTTCAGCGAAAGGCTCTGCTCCTTGGCCATTTTGATGGACACGGGCTGGAAGTCCCCCAGGAACGCAGCGCAACAGACGGGACGGCCGCACAGACCCAGCCCGCCGATCATTTTTGCTTCATCCCGCACGCCGATCTGGCGCAGCTCAATCCGCGTGCGGAACACGGAGGCCAGATCCTTTACCAGCACCCGGAAGTCCACCCGCTTATCGGAGGTAAAATAGAACAGAATTTTGGAATTATCGAAGGTGTATTCGCAGCCTACCAGCTTCATCTGCAGCTTGTGCTCGCTGATTTTCTTCTGGCAGATGGCCAGCGCATCCTTTTCCTTGCTTTCGTTTTCTTTCTGATGCTGAGCGTCCTCCGCCGTGGCGACACGAATCACCTTTTTCAGCGGCGGCGTAATCTGCTCATCATTGACTTCCTTTACCCCCGTCACCACTTCGCCATATTCCAGGCCCCGGGCGGTTTCCACGATCACCGCGTCTCCGGCCGTGGGCCAGAGCTCGCCCGGATCAAAATAATACAGCTTGCCTGCGTTCCGAAACCGAACGCCAATCACACTTGCCATGTTTTTGCTTCCTCCAGTATGGTTTGCATCAATCCTTCAGCCAGCGCGGCCCAGCCCACATTGGCCGCCCGCTGCCGCCGGGCCAGCAGCACGGCGCTGAGCACCGCTTCCAGCCCATGGGGCGTGGCATGCTGCCAGGCAGGGGGAAAATCGTCCGCCGTATCCCGGCTGCCGGTGAGCTTGGCATGAAGCAGCGCCCGGGTCTCCTGCTCTAAAATATCCAGCAGCAGATCGCCGCTGTCCTTCTGATCCTTCAGCAGTGCCGCCGCCGTGGCCAGGTCTGCGCTGCGGCGGATGGATAAAAAACTGCGCCGGGCCAGCTCCCGGGCGGCCCAATAGGTCTCGTCCTCCTGCATTTGCAGGGCCCGGCCCAGGCTGCCCTCGCAATAAAGCGAGAGGGCATGGGCCCGATCCGGAGATACGCCCCGCTCCAGCAGCGTTTTTTCAATGCGTTCCGGACGCCAAGGCTGCATGCGGATGACCCGGCACCGGGAGCGGATGGTGGGCAGGATGGCGGATTCTACGTCCGCCGTCAACAGAAAAAAGGTACTTTCCTCCGCTTCCTCCAGGGTTTTGAGCAGACAGTTCTGGGCCTGAGGCGTCATCCGCTCTGCGTTTTCGATCAGGATCACCCGGTTGCCGCCTTCCAGCGAATGGCGGGACAGCGCGTCGATCACCTGCCGCAGCGCGTCGATCTTAATGTTTTTTTCTTTGGGCGCGGGAACGGGAAACAGCGCGTCCGGATGCGTGCGCGCCAGGAAGCGCTTGCAATCCCGGCATTGGCCGCAGGGACGCGTTCCCTCGCCACGGCATAAAAGCCCCTGGGCCAGCAGCCGCGCCAGCGTTTTTTTGCCGATGCCGCTTTCGCCGGAAAGCAGGGTGGCGTGGGCCATGCGGCCATCAAGAAAATCACGCCAAAGGGCGAGGAGCGAATCACTCCCCGCCACGCAGTCCTGAATCGTCAAGGCTCGGCCGCTTCCGTCAATACTTGACAAACTGATCCACCGTCAGCACGAACACCGTAGCACCGCCCACCGTCACCTCAATGGGATAGGGAGCATACATGCCGGCCGTGCCGCCCATGGTGACCGGGGAAGTGGCGATCTGCTTGCGGCTCTTGCACACCTTTTCAATAATGGCCATGCAGCCTTCAAAGCGATTGTCCTCCACGCCCACCAGCAGCGTGGTGTTGCCGGATTTGAGGAAGCCGCCGGTGGTGGCCAATTTCGTGACGCCGTAGCCGTCATTCATCAGATTGCTGATCAAGCGGGACGCGTCCTCATCCTGAACGATAGCGATAATAAGTTTCATGGCGCGTTCTCCTTTCCATGCTTTGATCTGGAATTTATTCCTGTTCTTATTATATATCATTTTCCGAAAAAAAACAACCAGAATGTTGCAATCCGGGGGACAATGCGTTTTTTATATGGTTCGACAGCCTTTGCGCCCTGCTTCGACGATGATCCCATTCAAAATCGCTATAATGAAGCCATTCCAATGAACAGGATGGGGGAAAACGGCCATGCATACCGCGCAAATGTATACGCCGCCGGTGCGGCAGACCTGGCGGCAGAGGCTGGCCTCTGCGCTGCCGGCCCTGAGCCGGGGGGCGCGGAAGGCAGGCGCGCTGCTGCCCATGGCGGCGGCTTTTTTTCTGCTGAGCATTGCCCAGTGCTTTTCCGTGCCTTCGCCCTATCTGCTTTGCTGCATGATGGCGCTGGCTGCATCAGGGCTCAGGCCGCTGGGAGCGTTTCTGGGCATGGGGATTGGGCTGGGGTTTCGGATGCTGTGGGGGATTGCGCTGGATCCGTGGCAGTTTGCCGCTGCGGCAATGGCCTATCCGCTGCTGAAGCTGCGGGGGCTGAGCCGGGGCGGGCGGCGGACGCTGGCGCTGACGCTGCTCATGGCGCGGACGATACCGGGGCTGCTGGACGCGGCGGATTGGCAGACGGTGCTGCTGGCCGTGGCCGGGGTGCTGCTGGGCATGGCGTCGCTGCCTGCGCTGGAACGGGCGGCGCAGCTGATCCGCAATCCCCGGCGGGAATGGAACACCGATGATCTGCTTTGTCTGCTGCTGCCGGGGCTGCTGCTGCTGGCCGGGGCGGCCCGGCTGTCGCTGTTCGGATTGAATATGGGCTATGCGGCCGCCTGCGCGCTGGTGCTGCTTCTGGCATGGATTGCCGGGGGCGTGGCGGGCGTATGCGGGGGCATGGCCTGCGGGCTGGCGCTGATGGTGGGCGGCCAAAGCGCCCTGATGCTGATTACGCTGACCTTCGGCGCGCTGGCGGCCGGGCTGCTGCAGGGAAAGCTGCGGCTGCTCACAGCGGGCGTATTTCTGCTGGCCATGATTACGGCCATGTATCTTACGGTGCTGTCCTTCCGGCTGCCGCTGTTTTTCGCGGCGCTGGCGGGAAGCCTGGGATTTGTGCTGCTGCCGCCCAAGACGGCGCGAAGAGCCAGCCGGCTGGTGCGGCGCGTCTGCTGGACGCGGCCACGGGAAAACGCTTACACCCGGCTGCGGATGCAGAAATGGGTGAAGGCCATCAATTGTCTGGCCGACGCGCTGCCCCATCCCCAGATTCCGCAGCCCTCCGTAACGGATGAAAGTGAAGCGCTCACCGAGTCTCTCTGCGCGGATTGCGATCGGCTGCCCATCTGCTGGCGGGATCAATACGCCGCCACCAAGGCGGGCATGGAGGCCCTGGCCGGGCGGCAGGACGAGGGCGACGGATATTACGACGTGATCAACCGCTATTTCTCCGCTTGTCCGCGGATTTCCAGGCTGCCGGGGCTGCTCAGCGATCTGGATCTGGCCCGGCAAAAGAAAAATCAGCAGGCCATTTATGCGGATTATCAGCGGGATATGCTCAAAACCCATCTGACCGCCCTGTCTCAGGCGGCGCAGCGCATCAGCCAGGAGGGCCTGGAATGGCGGGAGGAAGAGCAGGAATGGCTGACGCAGACTGAGGAAGCCCTGCAAAGCATGCGTTTTCCGGGGCAGGCAGCCTTTGCCAAAAAGGTGGATGGGCGGATGATGCTGTGCCTGCAATGCGAGCCGCTGTCCCTGCGGCCGGTGGTGCATGAAACGCTGGCACGAAATCTGGGCAACCGGCTGGGCGTCTGCCTGCAGATCACCCAACAGCAGCATGGCCGAATCGTGCTGGAGGAAGAACCTCCTTTGCGGGCGGTAACGGGGATGGCCACCGTCTGCGCTGTCACGCCGGAGCGCAAGCGGAAGGTGGGCCAGCCGCTGGATAACGGCGATGCGGTGCTGGTGCGTCCCCTCAGTGGGGGAAAGCTGTTGCTGGCTCTTAGCGATGGCATGGGGCACGGGGCCGGGGCGCAGGATGCCAGCAGCAAAACGCTGGAGATGCTGTCCCTGTGCATGGAGGCGGGATACACCCGGAGCCAGGCCATGACAGCCGTCAACGGCGCGATGCTTTCAGCCACTGGGGGAGAGAAGTTTGCCACGGTGGATCTGTGTCTGATCGATTTATGGACAGGGGACGCGGCCATGAACAAGCTGGGGGCCTGTGCCTCGCTGCTGATGCAGGGGCAGAAGCTGCAGATGATTGAAGGGGCGGCTCTGCCGCTGGGGATCATTGAGCATGTGGTGCCCATGGAGCACACGTTTTCGCTGGCGGAGGGGGATTTGCTGCTGATGATAAGCGACGGGGTGCATGACGCGTTTGCCGCGGAGGAACAGATTCTGGCCGTGCTGCGTCGCTGCTTGGATGACACGCCCCAGCACATTGCCGACGCGCTTTTGCAGGAGGCACTGATTCAGCAGGACGGCCTGCCCGCCGATGATATGACCGTGCTCTGCGCCCAAATTTGCCCCCGCCGCCCGCAGACGAAGCATCGAGAAATGTACTAATTTAGTTGTGGCGGAAAACATTCTTTTGTGGCTAAAAATATAGGAAAATATAGCATGAGAAATCGATTTTCAAGGAACCATAATTGGCGAGCGGGCCTTTCTTTCAAAAGAAAGGCCCGCTCGTGCGCTTTTCAAAAAGGCTGCTTTGAATCGGAGAAACCGCTTTTTATCGACAATGCGCCCCGGAGTGGGGAAGGAAACATAGGGGGATTTCCTTCCCCACTCCGGGGCGCAGGTTGGTTGAAATCGTCCGAAGCTTGTTTCACAATCAGCCTTCGTAAAGTATACGCACCTCTTATACGGTTTTCTTGCAGGGGGGAACCGTTCTTTTGGCCACAAGGAGCGGCTCCACGCAAATGTTTCTTCTTAACCTCAGTCCATGCCGCCTTTGCTCATCAGTTCGCCGGCCACGGAAATCTGTTCGCAGATCAGCTCCACAATGGCCTGCCCGCTGGCCTTAGGCGCACCGCCGGCGGCAATATCCGCCGTGCGCCAGCCCGCAGACAGCACATTATTCACCGCCGCTTCCACGCATCCGGCCTCCCGCCCCAGCTTCAGAGAGAAGCGCAGCAGTGCGGCCACGGCCAGCGCCACGGCGAAGGGATTGATTTCGTCCCCGGGCTGCATGCCGGCGGGGATGCAGGGGGCATATACGCCGATGGATTCGTCAAAGGCCGCATCGTGCATCAATCCCGGCAGGGGACACAGTGCCGTAGCAGCCGCGTCAAAAATGCCGCCTGCATAGGGCGGGCACAGCAGCAGCCCCAACCGGCCGGGTGCCTCGATCAGGGAGGTCATGGCATCCGCGGCAGGAAGCGCCAGACAGGCCACGCCGGGGATAACGGCCTTTTGTACCCGCAGCGCCGCATCCCATTCAGCCTTGGACGCGCCGGAGGGGGAGACGGAGGTGAGCCGCGCGCCTACTTCATCCGCAAAGCGGAAGGCGGACTGCATGCCCCGGCGGAGGGTGTCCGCGTCCACGGAAAACATATGCCCGCCCCATAGATTCACCGGGGATTCATGGCGGCCGCACAACGCATCCGGCACACAGAAGGAACGGATGCGCAGGGGGAGATCCAGCGCGTCATACAATTCCTGCGCGCCCTCGCAGTCTCCGTCGCACAGCAAAATGGCCTGGCATTTCTGGCAGGCCTCCACGGTTTCATCGGTGAGCGCTTCCTGATGCGCCGCCAGAGATTTTTCCCCGATCTTGCCCTGCATCAGGGAAAAGCTGTGGCTGAAAGCGGCGGAAACGTCGGTCAGGATCGCTTCAGCGTATTGGCTCAGCTTTTCGCCAAGCTTGCTGGCGGGCAGCAGCATGATTTTCGCGTGCACGGGTTCATCATCCTTTGTGCGGGATTACAGGGAATACAGCTCCACGGCGCTTTCGCCGTCAATCTCGGGCACTTTTACGGCCACCAGCTCGGTTCGGGAGGTGGGGATATTTTTGCCCACGAAATCCGCCCGGATGGGCAGCTCCCGGTGGCCGCGATCCACCAGAATGGCCAGCTGAATCTGCGCAGGCCGGCCCAGGGAAAAGAGCGCGTCAATGGCGGCCCGGGCGGTGCGGCCGGTATAGAGCACATCGTCTACCAGCACCACCTGTCTGCCCGTGATAGAGAATGGCACATCGGTTTGGTTCAGGCGGGGCATGTCGTTTTCATTGGCCGCGGTGAGATCATCCCGATAGAGGGTAATGTCCAGCACGCCTACGGGCACCTTCTTGCCCTCAATCTGCGCAATCCGCGCCGCGATGCTTCGGGCCAGGGGCTCACCCCGGCGGCGGATGCCGATCAGGGCCACGTTATCGCAGCCGGCGTTTCGCTCCAGAATTTCATGCGCGATGCGGGTCAGTGCCCGGCCCACTGCACTTTCGTCCATCAGACGGGCTTTGTATTCGGGCATGCGCGGTCACTCCCATTCCATCGGATAATTGGTCACGGCATAATCCAGCTTCTTGGAATTGCTTTTTAGGGTGTTGATCACGGTGGTGATATTGGATTGATCGGTGAGGGGGGTGATGGCGAAGTCGTTGTAATCCTTCCGGGAGGAAATGCGGCAGGGAATGATTCGGAAGGAATTGCCCGTCACCTGGCCGTCCTTCATCTTGATCCGCGTCTGGAAAATGAAGGTGAACATATCGCTGGGCTTGTTATTGCCCGCGAAGGAGCAATTGGCCAGCGAATAGACGATATACTTGCCATTATAGCATTCGATGGGATTGATGCGGTGGCTGTGATGCCCCAGCACCAGATCGGCCCCCGCGTCCACTGCGGCACGGCCCAGCATGATCTGATTGCTTTTGGGGGCATAGTCCAGCTCGTCGCCCCAATGGAAGGACACGATCACCAGATCGCAGGTTTCCCTGGCGGTGGCGATGTCCGCCGCCACCACGTCCTTGAGCTGCTCGGAGGAGATGGGCTGGTTCAGGGTCTGATAGGCCAGCATGGCGATTTTCAGCCCCTGAGCTTCATAAACGCCCATGTGATCCGCATTGCTCCAGACCACCCCGGCGCTTTCCATGGCGGCGATGGTGGAGGCGACGCCGTCGTCCCCAAAGTCGCCCACATGGTTGTTTTCCATGGTCACGGCTTCCACACTGTTGTCCGTCAGCGCCGTCACATAGCTGGTGGGCGCCAGAAACAGGAAGCTGTTGTTTTTCTTATTGGAGGGGATGGAATAGGAATCCGCCAGCACGCCCTCGAAATTGGCGATGGTCAGATCATCGGATTCGAAAATATCCTTCACGTTACGGAAGATGAAGTTAATGTCGCCATCCTGCTTTTGCAGCTCTTTTTCGAAGATGGACGTGCCGTTGTGCTGCACGTTGCGGCCGATGGTCACATCGCCCACGGCGGTAATGGTCACCATCACGCTGCCATCCGCCTGCAGCGCAGGGGTGGGGGAAGGCTGGGGGGTGGCCTCCGGGCCGGACGTGGCCCCGGGATCGAGTATGGGCGCGGCGGTGGCGGTGTTTTGCAGCGCGTTCAGGGAGATTTCTTCCTCCGCCTGAACGGCCAGCACGCACAGGGTGAGCAGCATGGCGAGCACCAGCAGAGCAGACCAGATTTTACGCATGATTCCTCCTTGGGTTCATGGGATGCAGCCCCGATGAAGCTGCGTTAAAGCGATTGGATAAACTGCGCCATCCGATCGAAGGCTTCCAGCATGCGCTGCAGATCGGTGGCATAGCAGCAGCGGATATGCCCCGCGCCCCGGCTGCCGAAAGCGTCGCCGGGCACGCAGACCACCTTTTTCTCCCGCAGCAGCCTTGTGCAGAATTCTTCGCTGGAAAGGCCGGTGGACTGAATGGAAGGGAAGCAGTAAAACGCGCCCCGGGGCTCAAAGCAGCTCAGCCCCATTTTGTGAAACGCATCCAGCATCACCCGCCGCCGCCGGTCATAGCTGCTGCGCATGGCGGCAATGTCTTCATAATCGTTTTCCCGGCCCCGGCGCAGCGCCTGCTCCCCGGCCACCTGGGCCTGACGGGGGGCGCACATGATGGCGTACTGATGAATCTTGTTCATCTCATAGAGAATATCTTTGGGCGCGCAGGCGAAGCCCAGCCGCCAGCCGGTCATGGCGAAAGCCTTGGAAAAGCCGTTGATGGTGACCGTGCGCTCCTTCATGCCCGGCAGGGAAGCAAAGGCCGCCCGTTCACCCGCATAGGTCAGCTCTCCATAGATTTCATCGCTGATTACCAGCAGATCATGGGCGCTGGCCACCTGGGCAATGGCCGCCATCTGCTCCCGGTTCATCACCGCACCGGTAGGATTATTGGGATAGGGAAACACCACCGCCCGGGTTTTGGGCGTGATGGCCGCTTCCAGCGCATCGGCAGTCAGACGGAATTCGTCCTCCGCTTTCGTGGCCACCGGCACGGGCACGCCGCCTGCAAAGGTGATGCAGGGGGCGTAGCTCACGTATCCGGGGTCGGGCAGAATCACTTCATCCCCCGGCTGAATGCACACCCGCAGCGCCAGATCAATGGCCTCGCTGGCGCCCACCGTGACCATGATTTCCTGCTCCGGATCATAGGATACGCCGAAGCGCTTTTCCAGATACAGCGCAATTTCCCGGCGCAGAGACAGCAAACCGCGATTGGGGGTATACTGGGTTTCGCCGTCCAGCAGGCTGTCGATGGCAGCATTGCGGATATGATAGGGCGTGACGAAGTCCGGCTCGCCCACGCCCAGAGAAATGGCATCCTTCATGGTGCCGGCCACGTCAAAGAACCGGCGGATGCCGCTGGGGGGAACGGCCGCCACCCGGGGCGAAACAAACCGGCTGCTCACAGCGTCACCGCCATTCGCTTATCACTGCTTTCGCCCACGAAGATCACGCCGTCCTGCTTATAGCGCTTGAGCACAAAGCTGGTGGCCGTGCCGGTGACGGTATCCAGCGGGCTGAGCTTTTCAGATACAAACAGGGCCAGCTCCTTGAGCGTGCGCGCTTCCACCAGCACCAGCAGATCATAGCTGCCGCTCATGAGATACACGCTTTTGACTTCCTCAAATCGGTAAATGCGCCCCGCAATGGCGTCAAAGCCCATGTCCCGCTGGGGCGTGACCTTTACCTCGATCATTGCCTCCACCCGTTCCCGGTCGGTCCGATCCCAGTTAATCACGGGGGAATACTGCAGGATCACCCGCTCCTGCTCCAGCTCGTCAATGGCCTGCGCCACCTGCTCCAGCGTCGCCCCGGTCATCACGGCGATGCGCTCCAGCGGCTGGCGGCAGTCCTCGGACAGAATCTCCAGAATCTGCATTTTCAGAGACTGCATATGCTTTCCACCTCCAGCTTCTTGATTAGCCCAGCAGCTCATCCGCCAGGGCGATGAATTCATCGATTTCCTTTTCGTAAACCCGCAGGGAGGAACGCCAGAAATCTACGCTGCGCACATCGATGCCTACGCTGGCCGCCACATCGGCGATCATCCCGGAGCCGCAGGAGCGCAGCAGCTGGTTATACTTGGGCACAAAATCCGCGCCCTTTTCCTGATACTGGGCAAACACGCCTGCGCCGAACAGCTGACCAAAGGCGTAGGGGAAGTTGTAGAACGCCAGGCCGCTGATATAATAATGGCTCTTGCAGGCCCACATATAGGGATGACGCAGCTGGGGATCCAGCCCATTGCCATAGCTCTGCTCCTGAGCATCCAGCATGATTTCCTTGAGCTCGCCCACGGACAGGGTGTGATCCTTCCGCCGCTCAATCACTTCAGTTTCAAACAGATACCGGCTCAGAATATCCACAATGGTCTGGGTGGTTTCCATCAGGTTGCCTTCCAGCAGACTCAGCTTTTCCTTTTTATCCGCCTGGGCCATGGCCGCGTTGGCCAGCAGGGTTTCGTTGAAAATGGACGCGGTTTCCGCCAGGGGCATGGGCGCATCGGTCATGCTCAGGGGGAGCCCCATCATGCAATGATTATGCCAGGCATGGCCCAGCTCATGGGCCAGAGTGCTCACATCGGAGAAGGAACCGGCGAAATTGGTGAGGATCCGGCTCTGGTCAATGCCCGCCAGCTCGGAGCAGAACGCGCCGCCGCCCTTGCCTTCCCGGGGGAATACATCGATCCACCGGTTTTCAAAGGCTTCGTCGATGAATTTGCCCATGTCCGGGGTGAATTTGCTCATTTCATAGATCAGCTTTTCCCGGGCTTCTTCGATGGTGTAATGCTTGGGGGTATAGCCCGCGGGCGCGATGGGCGCAAACAGATCATAGAAGGGGATGCCGTTCTTATGCCCCAGGATTTCGCCCTTCTTGCGCAGATACCGGCGGAAGGCGGGCAGGGATTCCTTCATGGCGGTGAGCATGGCGTCCAGGGTGGCCCGGTCCATATTGGAGTTAAAGAGGGTCTGATCCAGAATGGAATCGAAATGCTCGGCCTGGATGGTGGTCAGCCCTTCGCCCTTGATGCCGTTCAGACAGGCGGCCATGGGGATTTCAATCTTGGCATAGGAAGCCAGCTCGGCTTCGTATGCGTCCTTGCGTACCTGAGGATCAGGGTCATAGGCCAGCGCCCGGGCGGCGGCCAGGGGGATCTGCTCGCCCCGGTAATCCACCATCAACGTCGCGTCCAGCTTATCCCGCAGGGTGGAGAAAGCATCGCCGCCGGTGAGGGACATTTTCAGCATCCATTCTTCAATGGCAGGATCCATCAAATGGGCGGCTTCTTCCCTGGTGTGCTCCAGCACAAAGCGCACCTTTTGCAGCTTTTCGCTCTTTTCAATCAGCGCATCGAGGTGATCGATGCCGCCCACATAACGCACAAAAGCGGAGCTGAGCAGCGAAATCTGCACCCGGTAATTCATCAGCTTGTCCATCAGCTGCTGGGCGCGCTCGTTGGAAGCGTCGGTGGCCAGCGTCAGGCTGGCAAAGCCGCCCAGATGGCCGGAAAGCAGCCGGATTTCCTCCATGGCCGCCATCATGTTTTCCAGCGCCGTCTGCGGGTCGCCCTGCATCAGGCCCTTCGCGTTTTCCACGGTCTGCTGCAGTCTGGCAAAATCCGCGGCAATTTTCGGATCGTCAAAATCCCGATAAAGGATGCTCAAATCCCAGGTCCATTCCATAAATCATTTCCTCCTTTTTTTCACTTGAAGCGGCGCTCGGCCACAGCGGCCAGGCAGGTTTCCTTGCTTTCGTCCAGATGATGCTGCATCAGGCGCTTGAGCCCTTCCAGATCCCGGTTTTCCAGCATGGAAAGCATTTCGTGGTGCTCCAGATGGGCATTGGACCGGCGCACGATGCTGGCGATGGTCATGGCGGAGAAACGGATGATATAATCCTCCTGGCTGTCAATCACCCGCAGAATCCGCAGCTTATCGGACAGATGCTCGATGGTGCTGTGGAAAGCGCGGTTGAGCACGGCCAGCTGATCCGCATCGGCCTTTTCCTGGGCCAGATCCATGTCCCGCAGAATGGCGCGGAGTTTTTGCAGCGCGTCCTCATTCACGTTGGCCACGATGGAGGGCAAAAGCAGCATCATCATGGCGTTGCGGATGGTAAAGATCTCGTCGATATCATTGATGGTAAAGGCGCGCACCAGCACGCCCCGATGCAGCACATATTCCACCAGTCCGTCCCGCTCCAGCTTCCGCAGCGCTTCCCGCAGGGGCGTGCGGCTGATATGCAGCTTTTCAGCATACGCCGTTTCCACGATGCGGGAGCCGGCGGGGATTTCGCCGGTAATAATGGCATGCTTGAGCTGCTCATAGGCGATGTCCCGGATGGGACGGCAATCTTCCGTTGGCGCTAAGGACTGGTAGGTCACGCAAATTCCCCCTCGGCAGAGATACGTATACATTATTTATAATACCGTTCTTCCGGCGCGATGTCAAGAATATTGCCCTTTTCCGTGGATTTTTTACGTTTCCCGGCGCTCGGATGGCCGCGGCTTATGGTATAATAAGGGAGAACATGCAGGCCGGTTTATGAGAGACGGCAAAATCGCTGGCAGGCATGATCGATGAAAGCGGTAGGGAAGTGAACCACATGGGCGGAGGCTGGGGCAGGCTGCGGGAAGCGATGCTGGAGCTTTTATATCCCACGGCGGCCAACTGCCTTTGCTGCGGGGAGGCGCGGCGGGTAAGCCCGGTGGATTGCCTGTGCGATCGCTGCCGGGCAGAGCTGAAGCGATGGCTTGTGCCGGCGGCGGCCTGCAATCGCTGCCTGTCCCCGGTGCGGCAGGGCCAGTGGTGCGCCCTGTGCGCTTCGCCGGTGATGCGCTGCATCCATCGGGTTTACGCGCCCTTTTGCTATGGCGGGCCGGTGCGTAGACTGATCCACGCTTTCAAGTTCGATGCCTGCGATGAAGCGCTGTATACCCTTTGCGGAGCCATGGCCGCGGCGTTGATGGATCGGGATTTCGACTGCATCGTGCCCGTGCCGCTGCATCCCCGGCGGCAGCGGGAACGGGGCGCGAATCAGGCGCTGCTGCTGGCCAGAGGGCTGGCAGGGGAGACGGGCATTCCCGTGCAGGAGCTGCTGGAGCGGGTTTCTTTCCATAAGCCCCAAAGCCTGCTCCAGGGCGGCCAGCGCCGGGAAAACGTGAAAAACGCCTTTCGCTGCACAGGCGATGCAACGGGGCTGAAAATCCTGCTGCTGGACGATGTGCGCACTTCCGGCTCCACCGCCGACGCCTGTGCCCGTGCATTGACCCAGGCCGGGGCCGCGCAGGTGGATTTGTGCGTGTGCGCGGTGGTGTATCGCAGGCAGAAGCGGCGTTCATAATGCAGCAAAAGAAAAAATGTTTCGTTTCCTCGAATCCTTCCCTTTTCCCGCCCGCGCGCTTGCCTTTCTCCCGGAATTATTCATGCTCTGTTCAAACTTTTTTCATATTGATTTCGTAAGCTATAACCGTGGACGGGAAATCGTCCACCCTCTCTCCCCTTCTTATAGGCAGGGCCCACGGAACTGAAAAAGCGCCGTGGGCTTTGTCTCTTTCAGGGAAACACAGCAGGTTTCATGGGGAAACGAAACCGAACGGGCATCGCCGGAGACCTCCTTGCCGGCTTTGCGCAGGAAGGCGCGGAAACAGCAGCCGCGCCTTTTTGCGTGCATAAGCGCTTGCCCTTTACCCAAGGGCCTGCTATAATGGAAGAAAAAACGAAAAGGAGAATCCGCGATGAAACTGACCACGCTGCAAAACAATCCGGCGCTGCTGGGCCTGGCAGAGCAATTTACGGACATTGTCTATTCCACCGCTACCGGCGTTTCCCTGACGGCCACCATCCTCTGCCCCTGGAAGGCGGATGAAACGGCGCGTCACCCGGCCATCGTATTTGTGCAGGGCAGCGGCTGGACCTGCCCTAATCCCGGCTATGAGCTGCCCCAGCTGTCGGAATACGCCCGGGCGGGATACGTGGTGATGACCATTCGCCATCGCAGCCGGCTGGAAGGCCATCCTTTCCCCGCTTTTCTGGAGGACACCAAGTGCGCCATTCGCTTCCTGCGGGCCCATGCGGACAAATATCAGGTGGATCCGGAACGGGTGGCTATTTTCGGCACTTCTTCCGGCGGCAACACGGCGCTGCTGGTGGCCATGACGGGGGATGATCCCCGGTATAAGACCGCTGAGTACGGGGAATATTCCGATGCGGTCTGCTGCATGGTGGAATGCTTCGGGCCCACGTATATGGAGAAAATGGGCTCTGAAGAAAAGAACCGCCAGCTGGTGGAAACCCTGTCCGGCGATCAGGACCATGTGGAAACCATGCGGGCCATGAGTCCTTACTGCATCGCCCGAAAGGGGATGGCCTATCCGCCCATGCTGCTTATTCATGGGGATGCGGACACCATGGTGCCCTATGAGCAGATGCTGCTGATGGGGGAGAAGCTGGATGAAATCGGCGCGGATGGCCGGATGATCTGCATCCATGACGCGCCCCATGAGGGCAATTTCTGGAGCCGGGAGCTGCATCGGCAGATTCTGGCCTTCCTGGATGCCCATATGCTCGCATGACGCGGCAGGCATTGGAAAACGCCCTGCGCCGCTATCACCCCTGGAATGAGCAGGAGGAAGCGGACAGGGCGGTGATGCTGCGGCTTTTGCAGCAGCCGGATATTTTTTTGCGGCAGAATGAGACGGCGCACTTTACCGCGTCCAGCTGGATCGTGGATGCGGGGCGTCAACGGACGCTGATGGCGTATCATCGAATCTATAACGCCTGGGCCTGGACCGGCGGCCACGCAGACGGGGAAACCGATCTGCTGGCCGTGGCCCTTCGGGAAGCGGCGGAAGAAACAGGCGTTCACGCCCGGGCAATGAGCCTGGAGATTTTCTCGCTGGAAATCCTTACGGTGGACGGCCATGAAAAGCATGGCCGCTATGTGCCCTCCCATCTGCATCTGAACGTGACCTACCTGCTGGAGGCTGATCCCACGGAGCCAATCCGCGCCAAGGCAGATGAAAATGCCGCCGTGCGCTGGTTCTCGTTGGAGGATGCACTGGAAAACTGCGCGGAGAAATGGATGGTGCGACGGGTTTACAGTAAGCTCAATGCCAAGCTGGCGTGCTTTCCGGTTGGAGCGCTTCCTGCAGAGAAGGCGTAGCGGAAGCGGACGGCGGAATCACCGCAATCTGATCCGAAAGGGCCTGGTATCGCTTTTCCCCGATCCCTGGCACATTCATTAGATCTTCCTTGAAATAGAAGGGCTGCCCGGCGCGGTAATCCACGATGGCCTGCGCCAGCGCCGGGCCGATGCCCGGCAGCGCCTGCAATTCTTCCGCGCTGGCGGAATTGAGCTCCAATGCGCCGGGCTTGGGGGCGGATGTGGAACGGGCGGGGGAAACCGGCCGGGCGGCCAACGTGACGGCCGGGTTGCGACGGGCCCGCACGGCCGCGGCGCAGGAAAAGAGCACGATCGCATAAATCAAAAGCCCAATCCATAGGACAAGGCGCGCTGCAATGCTGCGGCGCGCCTTTCTTTTCGGCTGCTTATTCATAGGGATTGGCCGGCAGCTCCCGGCCGCTGATGGCGCAAAGCTCCGAAATGGGCACCAGGGTCAGCCCCAACGTGTCCTGATAATAGGGGATCACTTCCTGCAGCGTGGAGGGCGTTTTGAAGCCGTCCAGATGGAACAGGATAATGGTGCCCGGCCCCACGTTGCGCTTCACCCGGCGGATGATCTGATCCTGGGTATAGGCCTCATCCCAATCGTGGGAGTCGATGGTCCACATGCAGATTTCCATGCCCTCGGATCGGGCGGCGGCGGTCACTGTGCTGTCAAACTCGCCATAGGGCGGGCGGAACAGCCGGGGCACCACGTTCAGCTGCTCCCGGATGATTTCCGAGGCATGACGCACCTGATGGAACCGGCTGTTCAGATTCCGCTCCAGCAGATGGGGATGGCTCACGCTGTGGCAGGCGATTTCATGGCCTGCATCCCGAATCTTCTTTGCCTGCTCCGGGAATTCCTCCACGAAGCCGCCGGTCATGAAGAATGTGGCCTTCACGTTGTATTCGTCCAGCACCGCCAGCATTTTGTCCGTGGGGCTGCCAACGAAGGCGCAGTCAATGGAAACGGACATATAGGGCTGATCGGTATCCAGGGTGGTGATGGCCTTTAGGCTGCGGTCGCAGATGGCGGCGTAGGCGGTATTGGTGCTCAGGCACACATCCCCGCTCCATACCGACAGATCAAAGCCCCCCAGATGGGATTCGTCCAGCATCGTCTGAAAGGAGAGCACCTTGGCCTTCACCGGGCAGCTTCGGCTGGCCCAGACCCGGCCGGTCTGATCCCGCAGTTCCACGGGATAGGGCTTTTCCAGATAGCTGGCGTATTTCACCGCCACTTCGATATACAGGCGCTTGCCCAGATAGCCTACGTAGTTTTTCTCCTGAAAGGTAAACTCCGGGGCGCGCTCCTGCGCAAAAGCGCACAGGGGGCAGAGGAAGCAGCAGATCAGCGCCAGGGCGGCAAAGCGTTTCATGGGCGTTCTCCCTTTCTTTTGTGGGCTGCAGGGGATTACTTGCGCTGGGAATAGGGCGTCCAATCCATTTCGGGAATTTCATTCATGGCGGCGGGATACGCCCCCGGCGTGCGCAGGCGGAAGCCCAGATCGCAATGGAGATTCTCCGTGCCGGAAGGCACCACCACCGTAAAGCGCACCACGGTTTCCTCGCTTTCGGGCATAATGCTGGCCACCAGCGGGAATTCCTCCTGATGCACGGTGGCCTTCAGCTCGGCGTGCATGGTCACCTGCATTTCATATTCGCCGGGGAACAGACCGGTCAGCTCCCAGTGGCCATAAGCGTCGCTCACCGTGGAGGCGATCAGCTGTCCCTGCTGATACAGGGCGATCTGAATGCCGGGCATATCCGGCTCGCCCAGATCCTGCATGCCGTTTTCGTTTTCATCCAGCCAGGCTCGGTCGCCGATGGCGCCGATGGCGCCGATGCCAATATCCACGCCGGTCAGGTCCTCGCCCATGGTGACGGTAAAGGCCACCGACTGGGACTGGCCGTTTTCGGCGCTGATGATATAGCTGCTGCGCCCGGACAGGCTTTCCTGGGCACGGGAGAACAGATAGCCTTCCGACAGCGTGGCGGAGAGCAGATAGGAGCCCGGCAGCAGGCCCTCAAAGCCGAAGCTGCCATCCGTGTCTGCGGTTACGGCCGCCAGCATCCGGCCGCTTTGATCATACAGCGAAACGGGAATGCCGGAAACGCCGTTGTCCGAGCCATCCAGGCTCCAAACCTGGCCGGAAATGGCCGCATAGCGCATCACCGGCAGGGCAAAGCCATGCATCCGCGCGCCATCCGCAAGCGTGACAGGGGCCACCCATTCATTGCCTTCCTTCTGCGCGCCGCTGACCACCACTTCGTTGTCTTCCAGCTGCACCCGCAGGGTGTATTCCCCGGGAGATAGCTGGGAGAACAGAAACGCGCCGTTGCTGTCCGTTTCCGCGGAGGCCACCTGGGTATCCCCCTGCCACAGGGTGAATGCCCGGCCCTCGGCCCCATATTCATTGGCTTCGCGAACGCCGGTAAGGTTGTCGTCATAGAAGATCAGCCCGGCCAGAGAGGCCGCCCGGGCTGCCTGAATATCCGCGTCCTGCCGCAGCTCGCCATAGGCCAGGGTTACGGTAACGGAAGCGGTATTCTCCATCTGCGCGGGGATGGGAGAGCCTTCGCCGCCGCCGAAGATAAAGCCGCCGGGCAGCGCCGCCATCAGGGTGTAGGCCCCTTCGGTAAGATCGGCGAAGCAGTACGCGCCGGACGCATCGGTCTGGGTGGAGAGCACCGCGCCGGTCTGCTGGCTGGTCAGGGTCAGCGCCGTCTGCACCGGCTCGCCCAGATGCAGCACCCGCCCGGACAACTCCGCCGTTTTTTCCGCCATCACATCATCCGCCGCCGCTTCCTCGCCGCTGCGGATGGAAAACTGCGGGGACTGATATTCCCCTTCCGCTCCCGATGCGAACCGGGCATGAGCGGGCAGGGCATAAAGCAGAGAATACGTGCCGGGCAGCACGCCCTTGATGTAGAAATGGCCATTTTCGTCGGTCACATCAAAGGTGAAGTCGGAGAAGGCCGCGTCGCTGGCGTCCAGCAGCGTTACGGTAACGCCGGGCAGCACGCCGCCATCCGTCAGGCGCACGAAGCCCTCGATCACGCCCGCTCGGAACGCGCCGCCGTCCAGCCCGGTCAGCTCCTCACCGGGGGCAACGGCCACTTCGCCCGTCTCGCCGTATTCCGCCGTCCGGGTCTTGATGTGGTTCAGCGCGCCGCTCACATCCAGATCGCCCGTATAGGCCGCGGCCACATAGGGATCCTGCAGCAGGAAGCGCACGGTATACGTGCCGGGCACCAGCGGATACAGGGAATAAACGCCGTTTTCATCGGTAACGGTTTCCAGGGCAATCTGGCCGTTTTTATCAACGGCCTGCACGACGAAGCCCGCCAGCAGCGCGTCGCCCTGCTGATAAACGCCGGTGTTATCCGGGTCCTCAAAGAGCATGCCGGAAATGGAAGCGGCCTGCACTGCGCCGCCGGAAAATGCGCTTTCCTGGGCGGCGGGCACGGCCACGGCGGCCTGTGCCTGCGCCTGGGGCTGGGATACGTCGAAGATATTATCCCCGCCGTTGGGGGAGAACACAAAGCCCTCGGGCAGCGTGCAGGCAAGGGCGGCTTCGCCGCCCCGGACGGTGGGGAACAGCACCCGGCCGGATGCATCCGTCAGGGCCGTGCCCAGGGTTTCGCCGCCCTGAATCAGGGCCACCTCCACGCCGGGAAGGGCAGGCTCGCCCGCATCCCGCAGGCCGTTGCAGTTGTTGTCCTGATACATTTCCAGCGTCACGGCGGCGGATTGGGATACGCCGATGGCGCCAAGCGCGGTGGTCACATCTGTCTGTACGGACACATTCAGGCTGGCCGCGCTGGCGCTTTCGGTAATCAGGGAATTGCTGCCGGCGGTGAAAATCAGGCCGTCGGGCAGCTGAATATGCAGCTGATAGGCTCCGGCCTGAAGGCCGTTGAAGGAAAACACACCGCTTGCATCGGGATACGCTTCCAGCGTTTCAGCCAGAGAGGGCGAGCTGAGCGTTACGCGCACCGACGTGCAGCCGCCTTCCTCGCCATCCCAATAGCCATTAGCATTTTCATCCAGCCAGATTTTGCCCGTCAATGATCCGCTCTTTACCGCGCCCACGGCCATGGCAATGGATTCCTTGGGCTGGAGGGTAAAGGTGTCTGTCAGCGCCACGCCGCCCTGATAGGGCAGGAAGCAATTATAATAGGTGTTGGTTTTCGCGCCCAGCGGGCCCACGGTATAGTTATTGGGCAGGGAGGCGCGAACGCGATAGGAAGCGGGGGACAGACCGGTGAATTTCACCAGACCGTTCTTATCCGTGGAATCGGAGGCGATTACATAGGTTTCCCCGTCCTGCTCATAAAGCAGCTCCATCAGCACGCCTCGCATCAGCGGCTCGGATTTAAGCCGGCCGCCGTTGGCGTTTTTATCTTCAAAGGCCAGCACGGTCACGGAGACGGAGGACGAGGTGGCCCCGATATTTTTCACCACGCTTTGGCCCGCGCCCACGGAGAAATAGGGGGTACAGCCGGTTTTGCCCTGGGCGGGCAGCGCAGCGCTGCCAAGGCCGGGAATCGTGAACTGATATTTGCCGGGCAGCACCACCTTCAGCCGGTAATCCCCGGATTGGGATACCGAGAAGGAATAGCGCCCGTTTTTATCCGTCTGATCGGAGCCCACGGTATACGCTTCGCCATCCGCGCCGCGCATTTCCAGCGTCACGATGGCGTCCTCCAGGCCGGATTCATTGTTCATGATGCCGTCCGCTGTTTTTTCCAGCCACACCTGGCCTTCGATCTTCATGCCGTCGGCCTGGGCGGCAAACAGCCCGGCCCCCAGCGCCAGCAAAATCAGCAGCGGCAGAATCCATCCTTGCTTTCCACGCATACGCATAGCGAACCTCCGTTTTTCGTATATAAATAGGTTCAAAACCGAAATCACGGTCAGATTCCATGATAATCCAAAGCGCCCCGCTTGTCAATGAAAACGGGGCGCGGGGAATGTAAATTATGCGGCCGAATCAGCCAGCCAGCGTCTGCTGCTGCTTTTTGCGCAGCCGCCGGGACACCTTCGTGGCTGCCAGGCCATAGGCGTTGCCTTCTTCAAAGCGAACCGTTTCCGGCGGGGCTTCCAGCAGCTCGGGATTGTTCAGATAATGCATCATCCGATTGACCATCCTGGCATACATGGCCCCGGCGCAGATGCGTTCATCCGCCGTGATGCCGATGGGCAGATACCGCTTGCGCGCGGCCTTGCCGTCGCTGCCGATTACCGTCTGCCGCTCCACGGAGCCCAGCGACAGAAACAGCGACGTGGTGCCGAAGTTATAAATATGATGGTTTACCGCCGGCATGCCGATGGAGCCCATATGGGTGATGAACAGGCTGGTATGGAAGGGCGAAGCCTCCATGATGTATTTGGGCAGCACGCCGTAGCGATCCAGCGCCCGGGCCAGAAACACCACCGTGTTGGCCAGGGCGGGCCGCAGCAGCAGCTTGGCCACCTTCAGTGTGGCGTTATCCGCTTCCTCCCGGCGGTTCTGCTCAATGGCGTTGTTCACCCGTTCGGCCACATCATAAATGGTGTCCCGCGGATCAAAATGGCATTTCACGGTGTTTTCCTCAATGGCGTCCACTTCCTGGGTTTCCTTGAGCAGCGCAAAGGACGCCGTCAGCTGGGTGCGCGCATACAGCCGCTTGTTGGATACGAAGCGATTGATCTCCGGCAGCTCGGACACCGTGCGCACATACGCCGCAATCAGCAGCTCCATGAACGTAAACTTGTAGCCTTCATTGCCCTTTTGCACAATATACCGAGCCAGGCGTTCGTAATCCACCTTATAATTGAGAATTACCTGCGCATCGCAGCGCATGGGCATCAGATACGGCGTGAGCGCGATGATCGGGTCAATTTCTTTCAAAACGCGGCCGTCCGCCCGTCGTCCAAACATGATGAATCCCCCTCGCAAATAACAATCCGTGGAAACATGCACATGATGCAAGCATGTAAATTATAGCGCTTTTTGGAGAAAGCGTCAATCCTTGTATATGCTATGTCTTCAAACGCAGTGCATGACAGGGAAAAATCTTTCAAAACAGGGCACTTTTTGAATACTGTTTCAGGCTTTTGTGCAAGATTCTGATGCTTTCATGCTTTACAAGCCGATGAAAATATTGTATAGTAAGAAAGCTTGCAAGAGAAAACGGTTGATGAATCAGGAGGTGGCATCCCCCATGGAACGCGCGGCGTATATTCCGGCTGAGCGCCAGAAAAAAATGATTGAATATGTGGAGGCGAAAACCAGCGCCCAAATCCATGAACTGGCGGCGTATTTTCAGGTGTCGGAGGCCACGGTGCGTCGGGATCTGGACGAGCTGGATCAGCAGGGCGCGCTGCGGCGCACCCACGGCGGCGCCATCAAGATGGAGCGCAGCACCTCCTATGAACAGCAATACAGCGAAAAAATGATCCTGATGACGGAGGAAAAGCGGCGCATTGCCGCCCGGGCGGCCCAGCTGGTGCACACGGGGGACACCGTGATCGTAGACGCGGGCACTACCGGCTTTTTTATCGCCCAGGCCCTTTCTCATCATGAGAACCTTACCATTATCACCAACGATCTGTATACCGCCTATCAGACGCCCCTGCATCCGTCCAGCACCATGGTGGTGGCGGGAGGCACGCGGCGGCGGGATCATCATGAGCTCACCGGCACCCTTACCGAGAATTTTCTGCGGGAGGTGCGGGTAGATCTGGCGTTTGTGTGCGTGGACGCCATTGACCTGACCGGCGGCGTGACCACCACCAATTTTGCCGAGCTGGGGGTGAAGCGGCTGATGCTGGAGGCCGCCATGCGCAGCGTGATCGCCGCGGATCACACCAAGTTTGGCCGGGTGGCGCTGGCGCGGATCTGCGATCTGAAGGACGTGGACCTGCTGCTGACCGATTCGGCCCTGAACCCGGAAATGCTGGCCCGGATTCGGAAGCTGCCGGTGGAAATCGAGCTGGCGTAAAAAGCGTATACAGAACAGCGAGGAACAAAGAAGGATGAAACAAAACGGTTTGGAAACCGTCCGGCATCAGGCGGACGTGTGCGTGGTGGGCGGCGGACTGGCGGGCCTGTGCGCCGCGCTGAGCAGCGCCCGTCACGGGGCGAAAACCCTGCTGATGCAGGATCGGCCGGTGCTGGGCGGCAATGCGTCCAGCGAAATCCGCATGTGGATTTGCGGCGCGCATGGGGATAACAACCGGGAAACGGGTATCGTGGAAGAGCTACTGCTGGAAAACCAGTATCTGAACCCCGAAAAGAATTATTCCCTGTGGGACAGCGTGCTGCTGGGGGCGGTGCGCGGCCAGGAGAATCTGGAAGTGCTGCTTAACTGCGCCTGCATGGATGGGCAAATGGCGGGAAACGCCCTGCGCAGCATCACCGGCTTCCAGCTCACCACCCAGCGTTTCCATCAGGTGGACGCGTCCATTTTCATTGATTGCTCCGGCGACAGCATTCTGGCGCCGATCACCGGCGCCTCCTTCCGCATGGGACGGGAGGGACGCGGCGAGTTTGGCGAATCCATCGCGCCTGCGGAAGCAGACCGGAAAACCATGGGCATGAGCTGCCTGCTTCAGGCCCGGAAGGAATCTACTCCCAGTGCGTTTACGCCGCCGGCCTGGGCCCGGAAGTTCACTAAGGCGGATTTGCTGCCTTACCGGGTGCCGAACATGGAAAGCGCTTCGGAAAACTACTGGTATCTGGAATTGGGCGGCGAGGATGACGCCATCCGGGATACCGAAAGCCTGCGGGATACGCTGGTGGCCGAGGCGCTGGGCCTGTGGGACTATATCAAAAACGACCCGGAAAACAAAGAAAAAAACGCCTGCTGGCATTTGGACTGGATGGGCTTCCTGCCCGGTAAACGGGAGAGCCGGCGCTATGAGGGCGCGTATCTGATGCGGCAGCAGGATGTGGAATCCGGCGGACATTTCCCGGATCTGATTGCTTACGGCGGTTGGACCATGGATGATCATCATCCCGCCGGGCTGCGCACCCATGAGCGGCCCACCATCTTCCATCCCGCGCCATCGCCCTTTGGCATCCCCTATGGCTGCCTGTATTCCCGGGAAATTCCCAATCTCATGTTCGCAGGACGGAACATTTCCGTTACCCATTCCGCCCTCAGCGCCACCCGGGTGATGGCCACCTGCGGGGTGCTGGGGCAGGCTGCCGGGACGGCCGCGGCGCTGGCGATTGCCCAAAAGACCAACCCGGATGGCGTAGCCCGGCATCATATCCATCAGCTGCGCTGCCAGCTGATGGAGGACGACTGCTATCTTCCCTATGCCGTGCGGCCCGTTTCGGCGCTGAGCCGGGAGGCGGATTATTCCGGGCCGGATGGAGATGCGGGCGTGCTGAAAAACGGGCTGGACCGGCCCATCGACGGTGCGGATAACGGCCTGATGCTGGCTTTGAATGCGCAGGTGGAGATGCGGTTTGCCATGCCCCGGGAAGTCGCCGGGCTGCGGCTGGTATTTGACAGCGATTTGAACCGGGATACCCTGCCCGAATCCCAAATGGGCCTGTATCGGCCCATGCTGTGCAACCGGCCCGGAGACTGGTTTTGCTCCTGCGTGCCCAAGACCCTTACCCGCGCCTTCCGCATTGATGCCAAAACGCCGGAAGGCTGGCGGACGGTGTATACAGAAGCCAACAATTATCAGCGACTGGTGCGGGCGCATTTCGCCGTTCCTTGCCAGGCAACGGCGCTTCGGTTCGTGCCGCTGGCCACCTGGGGCATGGAACAGGCGCATGTGTTCTCCGTGGATATTCTGTAAACAGCGCGGATCGTCATTCTCCCCGGGAATTGCATAAAAACAAGGCTATCGAAAGTTTTTTCGATAGCCTTTTTATGGTGTCTGCAGCCCTCAATCCTTGGGCTGCGGCCGGAAGCAGACAGCAGCCAGGAAGCCGAAGAAAATGGCGGCGGTGATACCGCCGGCAGTGGCGGTAAGCCCACCGGTAAACGCGCCGATGAGCCCGCTTTCCTGCACCCCGGCAATGGCCCCTTGGGCCAGTGCATGGCCAAAGCCGGTGAGGGGCACGGTGGCTCCCGCGCCGGCGAACCGGGCCAGGGGCGCATACAGCCCCGTGGCGCTGAGGATGACTCCTGCGGTAATATAGACCACCAGAATCCGCGCGGGGGTCAGCTTGGTTTTCAGGATAATGGCTTCTCCGATCAGGCAAAACAGCCCGCCGATCAGAAATACCTTCAAATACATCAGCATGTCAGCTTCCTCCTTCCAGCACCACCGCATGGGCTACCCCGGGGATGGTTTCGCCCTGCTGATTGGTGGTGGGGCTGAGCAGCGCCCCTGTGGCCATGAACAGCACCCGCCGCCATTTCCCCTTTTGCAGTCGGGGGAGAATATGGGCGCTGAGCACCGAGGCCGAGCATCCGCAGCCGCTGCCCCCGGCATGCACGTCCTCCTTGGGATCGAAGATGGTCAGTCCGCAGTCCATGTAGTGGTCGTCCGCCAGCGGGAAATCGTTTTTCTCCATCAGCTCCCGCAGAATCCGGCTGCCCACCAGCCCCAGATCCCCGGTAATCACCCGGTCGTAATCCGCAGGGGTGCGGCCGGTGTCCCGGAAATGGGCGATCAGGGTGTCCGCCGCGGCGGGGGCCATGGCCGCGCCCATGTTGTTGGGGTCGCTCACCCCCATGTCCACCACCCGCCCTGCCGTGGCCAGCGGGATTCGGGCATAGGGCTTTCCCCGCGCCGAGAGCAGGCAGGCGCCTGCCCCGGTGACGGTCCATTGGGCGGCGGGGGTGCGCTGATTGCCGTATTCCAGCGGATAGCGATACTGGCGCTCCGCCGTGCAGAAATGGCTGCCTGCGGCGCAGAGCACCGGATCGGCATATCCGCCGTCCACCAGCATGGCCCCAACCACCAGCGATTCGGCCATGGTGGAGCATGCGCCATACAGCCCTAAAAAGGGAATGGACAGCTCCCGGGCGGACAGGGATGCGGCCATGATCTGATTGAGCAGATCGCCG
Source organism: uncultured Clostridia bacterium (assembly GCA_934630705.1). Classification (GTDB taxonomy): domain Bacteria; phylum Bacillota; class Clostridia; order Christensenellales; family Aristaeellaceae; genus RUG563. The sequence goes on from CAKTWP010000006.1 coordinate 88,083, forward strand.
CCCAACATGGCCTGCACGCTTTCCTTGGGCGTATGGCCCTTGTCCAGGCAGCGCTGACATGCCTCCCGGAAGATGGCATGCTCCGCCTGCTCATAGCTGGCCTGATTATACAGCGCGTCCGGGATCGCCAGGTCAAATTCCTCGCCCAGCGGCCCCCGGCCCTCCTTGGGCCCCACCACCGCCGCCGTGGAGATAATCCCCGGTGCGGAGGGAAGCGTGATGGTCTGCTTTCCGATGCGATGCTGCGGCATAGGCCCTCCTTTTTGTTACCAGCGAATAAAATAATACAGAATCCCTACCACCACCGACGCGCTGATGCCATAGACCAGCACCGGCCCGGCGATGGTAAACAGCCGCGCGCCCGTGCCCAGGACCCAGCCTTCGGGCTTAAATTCCATGGCGGGGGACACCATGGCGTTGGCAAACCCGGTGATGGGCACCACCGTGCCCGCTCCGGCGTACTGGGCGATCTTGTCAAACACGCCGATGCCGGTAAGCAGGGCGGTAAGGAACACCAGAAAAACCGAGCCCATCGTCAGCGCCGCGTTGGCGGGCAGATGAAACCACAGCGTGCTCAGATCGGCCACGGCCTGGCCCGCCATGCAGATGATCCCGCCCACCCAGAAGGCCCGCAGGCAGCCCTGACCCAGCTTGGATTTGGGCGTCAGCCGGCGAACCATCGCGGCGTAGTTTTCCACGGCCGCTTTTCGGGCCGGGGATTGATTATTCTGATCCATGGCTTTGCTCCTTTTCATGGCGGCATCCGGGCAATTGCCGTCCGGGCCGCAGGCGAATTTCCCGCCGTCCGGGGCGGGGCAGATAATCCAGCGGATGGGGGAAAGAAGGAAGCCTTTCCATGTTCACACCCCCATCAGCCCGGCGATCACCGCACCGGCGGCTTTTCCAAGGGCCAGCGCCGCAGCGGCCAGCCGCATATCGCAGGTGATGCTCAGCCGCTGGAACAGCACCGGCACCACCTCCACCGCTTCCACCAGCGCTGAGGCCAGCATGCCCACAAACACGCCGCCCAGCCCCATCGCGCCCACGCCCGCCCATAGCGGCAGAATCCCGGCCGGGGCCAGAGAACCCAGCGTGGCCCCACAGGCCAGCGCCAGGGCGGTCATGGGCATGGAGCCTGCATCGAAAATGTCCACCGTCCGCATGGGAAGCTCCAGCATCATCCATAGCGGCGCGATGCATAATCCCAGGGTAAGCCCCCCGGCCAGGCCGATCAGCATGCATACGATCATGGCGTTTTCCCCGCGGCCCGCTCGGCGGATTGCTGATACTCGGCCAGTTTGATGTCCAATGGCGAGGTGGTTCCCTTGCGGCCCAGCAGTGCATAAAACAGCGCCACGCCGAAAAACACGCCCGCCGCATAGGGGATGGTGAGCAGCCATTGATTTGAAACTTCCTTGCCGGTGATCAGCCGATACAGGCCCTGCTGCGCATCCAACATGTTTACATCGGCGTGAAACCAGGTGATGGCCAGGGCACTGCCGATCAGCAGCAGCATGAATGCGGCGATGGCCCGCAGCACGTGGGTTTGTTGCCGCCGATCTTTCCCCACCACATGCACGAAGCATTCCGGCGGGCCCAGCATGGTAATGTCCGGGCATTGCTGCGAAACCGCCTGAATCACCGCCATGGCCGGCAGCTTCCATACGCCTTCCGTTTTCGGGCAGCTCACCGGCAGCTCCAGCACTTCCTGCCCCGCCGTGTCCAGTGCATCCGCCACATGGCGTACCTGCAGCTGCTCTCCCGGCCGTAAATCCACCCGGGCTTTTAATTGCATGTACAGCATCGCTGCTTCACCTCGCTTGTCAGCTCATAGGATGCGCCGAACGTGGAAAGATTATGTATGCCATCGCAAAGAAAAGAATCGTTGGAAAGGTTTTTGCACACAGGACCGTTGACAAAAAGAACGTTTGTTTGATATATTTCTGGTAGAAAATTAAAATTTTTACACATGATAATAATGCAAACGAAAGAGGAACGGGTCTTATGTATGTGACGCATAAGCGCGATGACGGCAGCTATCAGCTGCTGAAGGACCATCTTACGGGCGTGGCGGAATGATCCGGCGCGTTTGGCTGGCATCCGGTGTCCCCTGCCCGGGTGGATGTGGATTGAAATGTCTCCCCTGCTAAGGGAGTAGGGTGTGATAAACGGTCATCCCCGCCTTGGGAACGCGGATGAAATACCGTGGCAGGGATGCACAGATGTACGAGGACGAGCCATCCACTGCGGAAGGAATACAGGGTGATCCGTTCTGCGCTGCAAAGCCAGATGGCCCAGGCGGCTATCCTTGGCGAAAGTCAGGAGAAGATCATCAAGCGCATTCAGAATGTGACGGGCCAGGCGGAGTATCAGGCCCGGCGCATTGCCCAGACCGAGCGGAACCGGGTGCAATCCCAGGCCCGGGCTGAGGCGCTGCATGAAGCGGCGAAAATGGGCATCACCGTTACTAAAACGTGGTCCGCCCGGATGCGGAACACCCGCGACAGCCACGCCGCCCTGAACGGCACGGAAATCCCGGAAAACGAGAAATTCCACACCATCTGGGGCAACGAGCTGCGGTATCCAGGCGACCCAGAGGCCCCTGCCGCCGAGGTGATCAATTGCTTCTGCGTGCTGGTGCCGGATGTGAAATTGCCCAGGGAAAGCGCCGCTGATCGATTGAAAAAAGAGGCTGAAAGTGGTATAATAGAGGGCGAAGGGAGTCTCGAAAATGCGGCTGAAAAGGCCGCGTCCATTGAGAAAACCTTCAAGTATTCCGATGCCTGGGGCGATGAATATTCGCCCATTGACCGGGCCTCCTTTGCTGCCATGCCTGCCCAGGCGCAGCAGCGGGCCGCAGACGGCATCCGCAAGGCGCAGGAGCTTTTCAAGCTGGATGCACTCCCGGACAAGATCGGGTTCAAGAAGCTGGGCAAGGGCGTTTTCGGAGAGTACAGCGAAACGCGCCGTGCGCTGTATCTTTCAAGCATCGAATGCCAAGACCCGGAAAAAGCATTCGGAACGATGGTGCATGAACTGACACACTATTATGATCAGGTGAGCGGCCATATTGCTGAAAAGGTGTATAAGCAGGCGCTAAAGGAGCTTGGCCTGCGGGCAAATGGCAAAGAGGCGGACAATCTCCTTGTTCGGCTGGTCGGCGTAAAATACAAAAAGGAAGATCGGGTTCCCGAAGCGCTTGCTTTCGCTGTTGAATTATCGCAAAAAGGAACCCAGAACAAATTGGCAAAGAAGATTTTTGAAATTATCATGAGGTGATAGTATGCTTCGACTTGTTGACCCGCCTGAAATCAAAGAAGAAACGGAAAAGCTTCTGGATGCGTGGATGGAAATCCCGGAGGAGCAGTCGCCGACATTTGATGATTATTGTGCGGCGCATTGCTCCGAGCATATGAAAGCCTATCTCCGTGAGTGCGCTGAAATTCAAGCGCAGTTGCAGCCTGGGGAGTATGTGTGAAGGAGGAAAGCATGGACACGCGTAAATTGCTGAGCGAATGCTCCACCTTGCGGTCTGAGAATGAAAGGCTCAGGGCAGCCGCTCAAGCGACGAAAAGCAACATTCAAACTGGGATGCGTAGCCTTCGCGAACTCGCCTTGACATGGCTCTGTCACGAGTACAACGTGTACTATGCCGAGACCGGGAAGGTTATGCCGGACTACGTGGAGAAACTGCTTTTAATTGAAAATCTTCAAGAAAGAGCAGAGGAGAGAAAGAATGGAGATAATTAACGCGATAATAGAAAGCATATGTGTCCGTTGCCAGTTAACGCGATAATCTTCCATTGCCCTTTCTCCCTTTTCGGTTAAAGCTGAGCTATATGGTGGCGGCAGTGTATCTGGATCGGCAGGAATGTAAGGAGCTGTTACATGACCCAAGTGTTTCAGATGATCCAGTTCTGATTGGGAAATTTTTTTCCCGTTCCGTATCCTTTTGAGCGCATGATATTCAGATGGAAGAAGCATAGCAAATCCTTTCCCGCGTGCCCATGCCTGAAAATTATACCATAAAATGAGGAGGAAAGCATGGATGTATTCAAGCTGATTTACAGGATATTGAAGCAGATTCGCGCGTTGGAGCTTTCGGAAGAGCCTGATCTGGCATTGCTTTCGCCCGACGCACTGAAAGCAACGGAAATCGAGCGCGACAACATCCTGTTGAAAATGCAGGAGGAAGGGCTGATCGCCGGTCTTGCGGTCATTGAAGGGATTGACAGCCAGCAAAGGCCGTTCATCATGTGGGAGCGCTCCATGCCGCGCGTCACGCTGAAAGGCTTGGAATACATGGAAGAAAACAGCATGATGAAGAAAGCGAAAAACCTTCTGAAAGGCTTCGTTGAGATCGTAAAATAACAGGCTGCATATGTGCAAACCGTCCGGCCATTGGGCAGGGCGGTTTTCTTATGCCCGGAAGGAGGGGAAAATATGGGCGTAAAGGTGACGTTTAATGACAACAGCGGCCGCCTGCTGGCGAAGATGCAAGGCAACGCCCGTCGCGCCCTGACCGCTATGGGCACAAAGGCCGTGGGCCTGACCGTGCAGAAAATGCAATCCGGCTATGGCATGCCCATCCGGAGAACGGGCGTATACACTATGTCAACGGAAAAACTGCGAGACACATCCTCCCGGTATTGAAAAAGCTCAATTCCGTCTCATGGGAATCGAGCTTTTTTCGCAGGTAAAGGCGCAATCATCGTTTACAGCTTTGCAATCTGAGCCTCGGCATTTTCCATTACGGCGACCACCTGATCGCAGAACGCGTCAAATTCCGGATCGTCCTTTTGCAGCTCGGGATGGCTCAGGAAGAAGCAAACGGATTCGGCCGCGGCCTGATCGAAGCGCTTTTTCGCCGTGAAGCCGGGCACCAGCCGATGGAGCTTGGCGTTATCGAAAATAACAGTATTGGCCTTGTCGCCCAGCAGCGCGCCCTCAAAGTCGTAACGGCGGCACCGGGCCAGCATGGTCGCGGGCACATAGCAGGGCCGATAGGGAACGCCCAGCGCGCTGGCGATCACGGACAGAATCTGGTTCCAGGTCAGCAGCTCCTCGGAGGTGATCTGCACGGCCTCGCCAATGGCATGCACATTGCCCATCAGCCCCAGAAACGCCCGGGCGAAATCCTCGCTGGCCATGGCCGCCCACAGGGACGTGCCATCCCCGGGCACCAGCACCTTTTTCCCCTCTTTCATTCGCTTGAGCACCTGCCAGGCACCGTTTTTGCCGTGAACAGGCACGGTGATGGAGCGATTGGCGAAGGTGTGGCTGGGACGGACGATGGTGACGGGGAAGCCGCTGTCCTGATGCGCCTGCATCAGCACCCGCTCGCAGGCCGCTTTATCCCGGGAATACTGCCAGAAGGGGTTGGACAGGGACGTACCCTCGTTGATGATAGGGGAGGGCAGGGGCTTATGATAGGCCGAAGCAGAGCTGATAAAAATATATTGATGAGTTTTGCCGGAAAAAAGCCGAATATCCCGCTCCACCTGCTCCGGACGGAAGGCGATAAAATCCGCCACCACATCATACGTTTCCTCGGACAGGGCGACGCGGACGGCCGCTTCATCGTTCATATCCGCGATCAGCTGTCGGGCACCGGGCACCTCGCTGCTGCGGCTGCCCCGGTTCAGCAGGGTCACATCCCAGCCCTGGGCCAGGGCTAATTGGGAAACAGAAGTGCTGATCACGCCGGTTCCGCCGATCATCAATGCTTTCATGGCTGCTCCTTTTGCGATCAATTGCCGCATTCAATACTGATTTCGTTGAAGATTTTCAGCAAATCCTCCATTGCAGTATTATACTTGTCCTGCCCGGTTTTGTCCAGCACGGCCGTGCCCTGATGCATCATCAGCAGCCGGTCGCCATATTCCAGGGCGTAGCGCAGATTATGGGTGACCATAATGGCGGTGAGCTGCTTTTCTTTGACGATCTGGTTGGTCAGGCGCATGATAATGTCCGCCGTTTTGGGATCCAGCGCGGCGGTATGCTCATCCAGAATCAGAAAGGAAATGGGGGTCATGGTGCTCATGAGCAGGGCCAGGGCCTGACGCTGCCCCCCGGACAGGCTGCCCACCCGGCTTTCCAGCATGGTTTCCAGCCCCAGGTTCAGCGGCCGCAGCAGCTCCTGATAATAGGGAATCCGCTTGCGATCCGTGCCCAGGCGCAGGTTGGAGGGCTTGCCCTTATGCTCGGCCAGCGAGAGGTTTTCCAGAATGGTCATGCTGCCGCAGGTGCCCATAGAGGGGTTTTGATACACCCGGCCGATCAGCCGGCTGCGGATATGCTCCTTTTCCTTGGTAATGTCCCGGCCATCCATGATTACCTTGCCGCTGTCCACCGGGATGGAGCCGCACAAAATATTCAGCAGCGAGGTTTTGCCCGAACCGTTGCTGCCCACCACGGACACGAACTGGCCATCCGGGATGGACAGAGAAAAATCCTGAAACAGGGTTTTTTCCCGCACCGTGCCGGGGTTATAGGTCTTATGAATATGCGAAACCTCAAGCATGCTTCTTGGCCCCCTTTTTCTGGATCAGGCTGGTGCACAGAATCAGCAGGAACAGGGCGGAGGTGATCAGCTTCAGATCGCTGGCACCCAGGCCGCAGGCAATGGCCAGCGAAACGCACATTTTGTAAATCACTGCGCCCACGATCACCGCCGTGGTATTTTTCACAAAGCTCAGCTTGCCCAGCAGATTCATGCCGATGATGACGCTGGCCAGGCCCAGCACCATCGCGCCGGTGCCCATGGAGATTTCAAACATCCGCTGCTGCTGGCAGAGCACCCCGCCGCTGAGGGCGGCCAATGCGTTGGCGATCATCAGGCCCACGATTTTGACCGTGCCCTTGTCCTTGGCCAGAGCGGTGACCACCGTTTCATTATCGCCCACGGCCCGGAGCAGATAGCCTGCCCGGGTTTTCATGAATCCATCCAGCAGCAGCTTCACAATCAGCACCACTGCCGCCGCCAGAATCAGCGTGGAAGCCGCGGCGGGCAGGCCATCGGCCACGGGATTATTCCGAAACAGGGTGACGGCCTTCCGGGGGATAGACACCAGCGCGCTGCCCCCGGCGATATGCAGATTCACGGAATACAGAGCCGTCATCATGATAATGCCGGAAAACAGATCCCGCACCCGGAGCTTCACATGGATCAGCCCGGTGCACAGCCCGGCCGCCGCGCCGGACAGCGCCGCCAGCAGCAGTGCCAGCAGCGGGTGCATGCCGTTGACCACCAGCACCGTGGATATCGCGCCGCCCAGCGGGAAGGAGCCGTCCACCGTCAGATCCGGGAAATCCAGAATGGAATAGGTGATCAAAATGCCCAGCGCCAGCAGGGCGTAAATCAGGCCCTGCTCCAGCGTGCTGGGCAAAGCGTTTGCAAAGTTCGCCAGAATGGACATGTTCAAAACCCTTTCTTTTCAAAACGCCGCTTTGCGGGAGCAGACCAGTCCCCGCTCCCGCAAAGCACGATTTTATTTGCGATTATTCCGCCATATCCGTGGCCGTGGCCAGCATGGCTTCGGGAATCGTCACGCCCAGCTCCTGGCAGGCGGCACTGTTGATGTAAACGGCGCTTTCGCTCACCTGCAGATAGGGAATTTCCTGCGCGTTTTCCCCGTCCAGCACCCGCGCAGCCAGCAGCCCCGTGTCATAGCCCAGCTTCACATAATCCAGCCCCACCGCAGCCACGCAGCCCAGCGTCACCTGCTCCACCTCGCTGCCGAACACCGGCTTGCCTTCGCCGTCCGCTTCGTCCAGCACCACATCCAGATACTGCACCACCGTGTTGTCCGTGAGCATGCACAGGCAATCCACCTGGGGGAGAAGCACCGGCAGGGCCAGGGCGATGTCCGCGCCGGTAGCGATGCCCTTATCCACGATCTCAAAGCCAAACGCCGCAGCCTGATCCTGATACTGTTTGAGCTGCACCTGGCTGTTGGTTTCGCCAATGGTGTAGAGGATGCCGATCTTTGTGGCCTCGGGCAGCAGATCTCGGATGGCCTGCAGCTGGAAGGAGATGGGCAGCAGATCGCTGGAGCCGGTCACATTGCCTTCACCGGTGCCATCCTCCTTGGCCAGCCCTGCTTCCACGGGAGCGGACACGGCGGTGTACACCACCGGAACCTTGTCCTCCGCCGCATTGAATGCGCACACGGCCATAGGCGTGGCGATGGCGCAGATCAAATCCACATTGTTATCCGCAAAGCTGCTGGCAATGGAAGCGGCTGTGCCCATATCCGCCTGGGCGTTCTGATAAACCACAGTCAGGTTTTCGCCCTCCACGTATCCGCCTGCGGCCAGGCCCTGCAAAAAGCCTTCCCGGCAGTTATCCAGGGAACCATGCACCGCGAACTGGGCAACGCCCACGGTCACGTCCTTTTTTTCCTCCGCCATCGCGCAGGAGAGAGACAGGGCCAGCACCAGACACATCATCATCGCAACGAACTTTTTCATGGGGAGACCTCCTTCAAAATAGAAAATTCTGATGGAGCATCGCTGAGCCGGGAAATAAAAACGCCTCAAGCAATCTGCTTGAGGCGGATATTCCGCGGTACCACTCAACTTGACCTTTCGGCCCACTTTCTCCATATGCCATCACATATGCTGCCTTGATAACGGGCGCAGATCCCGTTGCTCCCTACTGAAAGAATCTTCCTGCACGAGAAGCCTCATGCCCTTCCATTCTTCCTTTTCAGGAGCACCCTCAGAAGCCCATTCGGCGAAAATCCTTTTGCCGCGATCCCACCGCCCGCAGCTCTCTTGGAAAAGAACGCTTTCGCTTACTCTTCTTCCTCGCTGGTTTACGTCATCATGATAATCCGCTTTTCACGGTTTGTCAACCCGTTTTTTTGTTTTTCATTTGTTTTTTACTGCAGCGAAAGCCGGTCAATCCAGCTGCAGGCAACCGTTCTTTTCCATCTGCTCCAGCGCCTTTTGCAGCGCCAGCTTGCCATGGACATAGGTGAGCCCGCCCTGCATATATACCGTGTAGGGTGCGCGCATGGGCCCATCGGCAGACAGCTCGATCGACGCGCCGGACACGAACGTCCCCGCCGCCATAATCACCTGATCTTCATACCCGGGCATATCCCAGGGCTCGGGCACGGCGCTGCCGTCAATGGGGGAGGCGGCCTGGATGCCCTGGCAGAAGGCGATCATCCGCTCCGGCGCGCCCATTTCAATGGCCTGAATGATGTCGGCCCGGGGCGCATCCCAGGCGGGGGTGGTTTTCATGCCCAGCAGCGCAAACACCCGGGCGGTGAGAATGGCGGTTTTCAGCGCCTGCACCACCGTGTGGGGGGCCATGAACAGGCCCTGATAGAAGGGCTGATAGCTGGCTGCATAGCTGCCCACTTCCCGGCCCAGCCCCGGGGCAGTCAGCCGGGCTTCGATGCGCCCGATGGCCCGGTTCGTGCCCGCCAGATAGGCGCCGGTGGGGGCCAGGCCGCCGCCGGGATTCTTAATCAGGCTGCCCACGCACACGTCCGCGCCGAAATGCGTCGGCTCGTTTTCGCAGATAAATTCGCCATAGCAGTTATCCACCATCACGAACACATCCGGCCGCGCGGCATGCACCGCGTCAATGACGGCCTTCATTTCATGGGGCTGCAGGGAGGCGCGCCAGGCATAGCCCCGGCTGCGCTGAATGAGCACTACCCGGGTATTGGGCCGCAGGGCGGCAAGCACCGCGTCCACATCGATGGCGGATTGATTGTCCTTCATCTCCACCTGGGAATATGCCACCTGCATTTCCTTGAGCGATCCCACGGCATTGCCCGTGATGCCGATCACGGTTTCCATGGTGTCATAAGGAGAGCCGGTGGCGGACAGCAAATGATCCCCGGGCAGCAGCAGCCCGAACAGGCACAGGCTCAGCGCCGCCGTGCCGCAGGCGATGGAGGGACGCACGATGGCGGCCTCCGTGCCAAACAGCCGGGCAAACACCCGCTCCAGCGCGTCCCGGCCCACATCGTCATAGCCATAGCCCGTGGTGGGGGCAAAATGGCGCAGACCAATATCCTCCTGATGGAATGCGTCCAGCACCCGCTTTGTGGCCTTCATTTCGTTTTCTTCCAGCGCCGCGAACCGGGGCTGGCAATCCTGCTCCGCCTGGCGAAGCAACTGCGCGATGGTCATGTTTCTTCCTCCGATAAATCATTCTTGCAGATCATATCTGCCGCGTCTGCAATGGACAGACCGTGGGATGCATCGATCCAATGGATGCGTTCATCCCGCTGAAACCAGGTCAACTGCCGCTTGGCGAAATGCCGGGTGCGAAGCTGAATCTGCGCTGCAGCTTCCGGCAGGGGCATTTTCCCCGCAATCACAGGCACCAGCTCCTTATAGCCCAGCCCCTGCATGGACTGCGCGTCCGGGGATACGCCGCTGTGCAGCAGCCCTTTTACTTCTTCCGTCAATCCGTCCCGAATCATCTGGATGACCCGGCGGTTCACCCGGTCATAGAGCACATCCCGGGGCCAGGCGATGGCGTAGAGCCGGAAATCATAGGGGGAATCCTCAGGGCCGGGCATCTGCTGCGCGGACAGGGGCTTGCCCGTCAGAACGACCACTTCCAGCGCCCGGATCACCCGGCGCAGATCATTGGGGTGTAGCCGTTCGGCGGACACGGGATCCTGCGCCTGCAGCAGGGCATGCACGGCTTCGTTGCCCTTCTCCCGGGCCAGGGCGTGGTACTGGCTGCGCAGGGCTTCGTCCCCTGGCACCGTGCCGAAATCCATGGGCAGGGACAGGGCCTGCAAATATAAACCCGTGCCACCCACCAGGATAGGAACAGATACCTGATCGATCACGTTTCGGGCGCGCTCAGCATATTGCGTCACGGAAAACGTGTCGGTGGGCTCGATCAGATCCAGCAGATGATGGGGAACCAGCGCCTGCTCGGCAGGGGTGGGCTTGGCGGTGCCAATGTCCATGCGACGATAAATCTGCATGGAATCCATGCACAGAATTTCGCCGCCAAGCCGCTGGGCAACCTCCAGAGACAGGGCTGTTTTCCCGCTGGCGGTGGGGCCCACCAGGCCGATCACGCGTTTTTTGCTTGCGTTCATCAGCCGGCCCTCATCCCTGAATGCGCCGGAAGCGCTTGTCCAATTCCGTGTGAGTCAGCTGCACCATCAGCGGCCTGCCATGGGGGCAGGTGGGCGTCACTTTCTGTTCGATCACATCGCGAATCAGCTGGATTACGCTGGCCTCCGGCAGCCGTTCGCCCCCCTTCACCGCATGCTTGCAGGCCATTTGAATCACCCGCTGGGTGCGGTCGATCAGGGAAGCGGAGCCGGTGGCAATCAGCTCATCCAACGCTTCCATCAAGCACTTTTCGGCCTGTGGCTGGCCCAGCACGATGGGTACGCCCCGGAGCTGCACGCTGTCGTCTCCGAAAGGCGCCAGATCGAATCCAGCATTTTTGAGGGCTTCCTGGTTCTCTTCAAAGGCGGCGTATTCAGCCTTGGAAAGATTCACAATCAGCGGAATCAGCAGCGCCTGGGACGCGGGAGCCGTGGCCGTTTCGCGCATGAATTTCTCATACAGCAGCCGCTCATGCACCGCATGCTGATCGCTCAGCACCAGCATGTCGCCGTACTCCATGATGATATACGTATTAAACGCGATGCCGATAATCCGCAGGGGCGTCTGCTGAAAACGGGCGGCCACCTGCGCGTCCTCCACCTGGGCGATTTCCGGCGGATCGGGCAGCAGGGAGGGCTGGGCAACAGCGGGGGAAGCTTCTGCCAGCGGCTTTTTTTCATCCGCGTTTTCCGGCATTTGCGCCGGCTGGGCGGGGGAATCCTTTGGTTCTGTGTCCGCATGAGACGGACTAAAGGAGGAAAACGTTTTACTCACCGGCGGAATCTGCATGGACGCAGGCCGGGGCGGCAGAAGGCTTGCGCCGCTGTCCCGCAAAGCGGCGGGTTTGGCGGAAAGCGGGGGAAGCGGCATGGGCACCTTCTCATCGGTAACAGCGGAAGGGACGAATTTGGGCAGCTCCAGCCCATCCTCGGTAAAGGCGGAAACCCGGCTGGTGGCCGGCGGGGCCTTGACGGAAACGAAGCCCTCCGGCGGGGCGGCCGGCTCGGTCACCTTGATCTGGGCCGGTGCAGGCCGGGGCGGCTCCTTTTCCGGAGCCAGAAACATGGGCGGAATGGCGGGAGCCTGATTGGTCTGTTCCAGCGCTTCAAAAATGATGGTTTCTACTGCGCTCTTTACGCCCCGTTCATCCTGAAACCGCACTTCCCATTTATTGGGATGCACGTTCACATCGGCATTTTCAAAGGGCATGGACAGATGCAGCACGCACATGGGGAACCGGCCGATCATTACCCGCTGGCGGCAGGCGTTTTCCACAGCGCCGCTGAGAATCGGGCTTTTCATGGCCCGTCCATTGAGGAAGAAATGCTGATGCGCGCGGTTTCCCCGGGCGGCGTCGCCCACCCCCACAAACCCGGACAGCGCCACGCCGTTCATATTTCCTTCCACCCGAGTGAGCAGCTTGAGCGTATCCATGCCGTAAACGCTCATGATCGCGCTGTCCAGCTTGCCATCCCCGGCGCTGAAATAAACCAGCTTCCCATCGGCCATAAACCGGAAGGACACGCCGGGATGGGACAGGATCAGCCGGGCCATCAGTTCGCTGACGGCAGCGGTTTCCGCGGCGGGCTTTTTGAGGAATTTGCGGCGCACCGGGGCGTTATAAAACAGATCGCGGACGGTAAACGTGGTGCCCTCGGGGCAGGCCGCATCCTGCATGTCCATGATCACGCCGCCTTCATTGCGCACGGAAATGCCGCTGTCCTGATTGCGGGTGCGGGTGAGACAGGTGACCCTGCTTACCGCCGCAATGGAGGCCAGCGCTTCTCCCCGGAACCCCAGGGACTGCACACCGTACAGATCCGCCGCGCTGCGGATTTTGCTGGTGGCATGGCGGGCAAAGGCCAGGCGAATGTCCTCGGGCTGGATGCCGCTGCCGTTATCCGCCACCCGGAAGGAAGCCAGCCCGCCCTCACGGATGTTCACGGTGATGGCCGTGGCCCCAGCGTCCATGCTGTTTTCCACCAGCTCCTTGATGGCGGCGGCAGGCCGCTCCACCACCTCGCCCGCGGCAATCTGGCCGATCACCTCGGGGGGCAATTGATGAATACGCTTGATTTCCATGGATTCTCCTTACAGCTTCAGGGCCTTTTCCTTCAGCAGAAACAGCTTGTTCAGCGCGTCCATGGGCGTCATGGCCAGCACATCCAGCGCCCGCACTTCTTCCACAAACTCGGTCTTGGAAAAGTCCATCAGATCCACCTGTTCATTTTTCTTGCGATGGCCCGCGCCCAGAATGTTCTGGCCGATGGAGTTATTGGTCAGGTCGTTCACTTCCAGCCGGGCCTCGATTTCCTGAGCCCGGGCCACCACCTGCCGGGGTACGCCCGCCAGCCGGGCCACATAAATACCAAAGCTCTTATCCGCGCCGCCGGGAATGATTTTGCGCAGGAAGATCACTTCCTCGCCGTGCTCCTTCACCGACACGCAGAAATTGCATACGCCCTCCAGATGCCCTTCCAGCTCGGAAAGCTCATGATAATGGGTGGCAAACAGGGTTTTCGCCCCGGATTTCTTCGTATCGCATAGGTATTCCACTGCCGCCCAGGCGATGGACAGGCCATCAAAGGTGCTGGTGCCTCGGCCGATTTCGTCCAGAATCACCAGAGAACGGCTGGTGGCGTTGCGAAGAATATAGGCCATTTCGCTCATTTCCACCATGAATGTGGATTGGCCCGTGGCCAGATCATCCGATGCGCCCACCCGGGTGTACACCCCGTCCACCAGCGAAATTTTCGCCTCCCGGGCAGGCACGAAGGAGCCCATGTGGGCCATCAGCGTAATCAGCGCCACCTGACGCATATAGGTGCTCTTGCCGGCCATGTTGGGGCCGGTGATAATCTGCATCCGGCGCTGATCGGGGTCCAGATGGGTGTCGTTGGGCACAAAGGCCATATCCTGCATGCTGGCTTCCACCACAGGATGCCGGCCATCGAGAATATCGATGCAGCCATCGTCGGTGATCTCCGGGCGCACATAGCCCCGCTTGCGGGCTACCCGGGCCAGCGACAAAAGCGCGTCCAGCATCTTGTAGGCCGCGGCGGTGGATTGCAGCGCCGCCATCTGGCTGCCGATCTCGCCGCGCACGTTTTCAAACAGCGCCAGCTCCAGCTTGGCCGCCTGCTCCTGCGCCCCGGTGAGCTTGCTTTCGATGGCGCGGAGCTCATCGGTGGTAAAGCGTTCGCTGCCGGTCAGGGTCTGGCGGCGCTGATAGCGCAGAGGAACCAGCGCGTAATTGGACTTGGTGACTTCAATATAATAGCCAAACACCCGGTTATACTGAATCCGCAGGTTTTTGATGCCGGTGGCTTCCCGCTCCCGGGCTTCCAGATCCAGCAGCCATTGCTTGCCGTCGGTGCTGGCACGGCGCAGCTCGTCCAGCTGGGGATTGAACCCCGCACGGATAATCCCGCCATCTGAAATCAGCAGGGGCGCGTCGGGCGAAATGGCCCGGGAAAGCAGATCCCGCAGCGCGGGCAGGGGATCAAGCAGCTCCTGCAGGAAGGCGAGCGCGTCTCCCTCAATGCCGGAAAGCAGCGCAAGAATCTCTGGCGCCTGTTCCAAAGAGCGCAGCAGCGCCAGACAGTCCCGGGCGTTCAGTGAATGATAGGACACCTTGGAAAGCAGCCGCTCCATGTCATAGACGTTGGTCAGCTTGTTTCGCAGCTCCTCGGAGAGCACATGATTGTTATAAAGCGCTTCCACCGCGGCCAGCCGGGCGTTGATCTTTTCCCTGTTCAGCAGCGGCTTTTCCACCCAGGAGCGCAAAAGCCGCCCGCCCATGGCCGTGGCGGTTTCATCCAGAATGGACAGCAGCGACCCTTTGGCCGTGCGGCCCCGGATGGTTTCGGTAAGCTCCAGGTTTCGGCGGGTGGCCGCGTCCAGTGGCATGGTATCGCCCTTTTCCACCACGCGGATGGCGGCGATATGCTGCAGGGAGTTTTTCTGGGTTTCGTTCAGATAGCGCATCAGCGCCCCGGCGGCCGCCGTGGCCACGGACAGGGATGCATCCAGCCCCAGCGCAATCAGAGAGGACACATGAAAATGCGCCAGCAGCGTATCCCGGGCGCTTTGGCTCTGGAAGGCCGCGGCAGTATACGCCGTGCAGGGGATGGCGGCGCAGGGCTTGGCAAAGGCGATATCATTGGTGATGATCTCGCCGGGGTTCATGGCGCACAGCGCGGCTTTAACCGCCGCTTCCTCCGCCGGCAGCTGCTGCACGAAAAATTCGCCCGTGGACACATCGCAGCTGGCCAGCCCGGCCCGCTTGCCATTGATGCACAGGGAGCAGAGGAAATTATTCCGTCGCTCGCCGATTACGCTGGCGTCGGTCAGGGTGCCGGGAGTGATAATGCGCACAATGTCCCGCTCCACCAGCCCCTTGGCCAGGGCCGGATCCTGCATCTGCTCGCCAATGGCCACCTTATAGCCCTTTTCTACCAGCCGGGCCACATACGTATCCACCGCGTGGTGGGGCACGCCGCACATGGGCGCACGCTCCTCCAGGCCGCAGTCCTTTCCCGTCAGGGTCAATTCCAGTTCGCGGCTGGCGGTTAGAGCGTCCTCAAAAAACATTTCATAAAAGTCGCCCACGCGGAAAAACAGCAGGGTGTCCGGGTTTTGCTCCTTGAGGCGCATGTATTGCTGCATCATGGGAGAAAGGGTGGCCATGGATGAGACGCTCCTTTATCTTTGGTGTGGAGAAGGGGAAAAATCAATGGCAGCAGCCGCCGCAGGAATGGCAATCCCCGCTGCAGGAGGATGCGCCGCCGGGCGAAAGCAGCTTGGATAATTCGGCGTTCACGGCCTGCATCATGGAAGTGAAATCCTGCCGGGCGGCGCGCATGGCCGCAGCCAGCGGCAGCGCCTGGATTTCCTCCTGCACCGCTTCCATCTCCCGGGTCAGCGCGCCCATCTGATCAAAATCCGGGCTTTCCTGCAGGGAAATATCCTCGATCTGCTGATGCAGTTCATTGTAATGGGCCACGGCCGCGGCGATGGCTTCATCCTGGGAGGCCGCGTCCTCCGCGGCGCGCATGGCGATATATTCAGGAGACCGGGCGATTTCCTGCGCCAGTTCCTGCGCTTTAAGAATGACGGCTTGAGTCATAGAGCATTATTCTCCTTTCCAGATTTCGCCGCGCAGGGTGGTCTTGCTGGCGGCGGTGATTTTCACCGGCACGATCTGCCCGATCAGCTGGGGATCGCCGGCAAAATTGACGCTGATCAGCCGGGAGCATTTGCCGGTGAGCTGCTGATCGCTGCGCCGGGAGCAGCCTGTCACCAGCACTTCCTCCCGTTTTCCGATCATGCCGGCAAAAGCCTTTTGCGTCATTTCATCCTGCAGGGCGATCAGCCGCTCAATGCGCTCCGTGGCCAGGGCGGGATCAATGCGGCCAGGCATTTCCGCGGCACGGGTGCCCACCCGGGGGGAGTAAATGAAGGTAAAGGCGCTGTCATAGCCCACCTGACGCACCAGATCCATGGTATCTTCAAAATCCTGATCCGTTTCCCCGGGGAAAGCCACGATGATGTCCGTGGTCAGGCCCACGTCCGGGGCGATGCGGCGGATTTTCTCCACCTTCTCCAAATAGGCTTCCCGGGTATAGCGGCGGTTCATGGCTTCCAAAATCCGGTTGCTGCCAGACTGCACCGGCAGATGCAGATGGCGGCACAGAGCCTTGTTTTCCGCCATTTCCGCAATCAAAGCATCGGAAAGATCCTTGGGATGGGAGGTCATAAAGCGAATGCGGGGGATGCCGGTCTGCGCCACCTTGCGCAGAAGCGCCGGGAAGGAAACGCCGCCGGGCACGTCATTGCCATAGGAGTTTACGTTTTGCCCCAGCAGCATGATTTCCTTCACACCCTGCTTTTGCAGCGCGTCCACTTCCCGCAGAATATCATCCGCGGTGCGGCTCCGCTCCCGGCCCCGCACGTAGGGCACGATGCAATAGGAGCAGAAATTGTTGCAGCCGTACATGATGGTCACATACGCCTGGAAATCCGATTCCCGGCGGATGGGCAGGCCCTCGATGAGGGTGGATTGCTCATCCGGCACGGCCACCACCCGGCGCTTTGTTTCCACCGCCCGGAGCAAAAGCTCGGGCAGGCGATGGATATTGCCGGTACCGAAGGCCACGTCGATAAACGGATACTGGCGCAGAATCTTTTCGGCCATGCCCGGCTCCTGCACCATGCAGCCGCAAACGCCGATCATCAGCTCCGGCCGCTCTTTTTTCACTTCCTTGAGCCAGGTGACGTTGCCCAGCGCCTTGCGCTCGGCGTTATCGCGGATGCAGCAGGTGTTATGGAGCACAAAGTCCGCCTCCTCCTTGCAGGGGGCGGCGGTCAGGCCCATTTCTTCCAGCATGCCGGCCAGCTTTTCGGAATCATGAGCGTTCATCTGGCAGCCATAGGTGACGATAAAATAGGTTTTCGGCCGATCCGGCAGCGCGGCAAATTCCCGGGCAAACTGCGCCTGGGCCGCCATTTCTGCCGGGGAAATGCGAACGGTTTCTTCCTTCAGGGGCATGGGAGTTCCTCCTCCTTCAGGCCCGTGCCGTGGCAATAGGGGCACAGCGGCGTGGGCACCGGGTTGGTTTCTTCAGTCTTTTTCCGGGTCAATTCCATCAGCCCCAGGCTGGTGAACCCGTGGATTACGGCCTTCACCGGATCGCTTCGCAGCGCTTCTTCCAGTGCCTGTGTTACGGCTTCCCGGCTTTCCGGGGCCTGCATATCCACAAAGTCGATCAGAATGATGCCGCCGATTCCCCGCAGCCGAAGCAGCCGGGCGATCTCCCGGGCGGCTTCCTGATTGAGCTTGAGGAAGGTGGCTTCCGTGCCGGCCTTGCCGCCGGTAAACTTGCCGCTGTTCACATCGATCACCGTCAGCGCTTCCGTCCGGTCGATCACCAGAAATCCGCCGCAATCCAGCCAGACCTTCCGTTTTAAGGATTTATCCAGCCTTCCCTGCACGGCGTAAATGGCAAAGGGATTTTCGCACAGCCGCACCGGCACGGATACCCCCGGCAGCGCCTCAGGGACATTGCACAAAATTTCGGATACGCCGCCGGGCTCATCCCGCAGCAGCCGCATAAGCAGGCTTTCCCGGCCCGCGATCATGCAGGGGGCCTGCGCCTGAGCGGCCTTTTGCGCGATGCCCTGCCACTTTGCCAGCAGCGACTGCACCTCGGCGGCAATGTCCGCCTCTGCCGCATCCGCGCTTTCCAGCCGCATCACCAGCCCCATCCCGGATGGCGAAAGGCGATCGGCCAGGGCGTACAGCCGCCTGCGGGTTTCCGCATCGGTAATCTTCTTGGATACGGCGGCCCGGAGGGAGGCGGGGGTCAGAATCACGGTGTGCCCCGCCAGAGAAAGATCCGCTGTCAGATACGCGGCCTTTTCCCCGATGGGCGGCTTTTTCACCTGCAGCAGCAGCCGGTCTCCGGATTTGGGCTTTTCCCGGCATTCGGAGAAGGGCAGGAAGCCAATCTGCTTTTTATCCAGCTTCACAAACGCCGCTTCCATCCCCCGCACGATCCGATCCACCACGCACAGGTAAATCTGCTCGGGCTCAATTCCCGCCTGCTTTTCCCGGGAAAAGGAAAGCAGCCGGTTTTCATCCATCAGGGCCAGCGCCGTTTTGCCATCATGGATTTCGATCAGAATCCGTTTGCTCATAGGCTTTCCAGCGGGCAGAGCACCTCGCCCGCAAGCCCCAGCAGCTGGGTGCGGGTGATCAGCATTCGGGGCCGGTTGACGCCGGCAAATGTGAACAGCGAATCCAGCAGCAAATCAGGCTTGCACGTGGCCTTTTCAGACAGCGCAAGGGTCATATACAGCGTGTCGCCCGACAGGGACAGGGTGTAAATCATGGGCCGGATATCGCAGGGCTTCAGGCCCGTTTTGGTTTTGCGAACGGCGGGGATTTCCGCCTGCGCAAGGAAGCCGTGAACCGCTTCCGCCAGCCCGGCAGGCACCGTTTCCAGCTTCGCTGCATAGGATGCGGCGGCCAGCAGCGCCATGGGCGCGGCATGGCGGTCGTCTACCGGCACGCAGCTCACCAGCGGCAGGTCAGGCGGCAGCGCAGCGGAAAGCCGGGCCATGAATTCCTCCGGGGCCACGTCTCTTTCCAGCGGCACTTCCATCACTTCCCGCTTTCCCGCCATGCCCAGAGACAGCGGCGCGGCGAAAGACAGCAGAATATGCGGATTAAACCCCTGGGAATAGCGCAGGGGCAGATCACTGCGGCGCAGCGCCCGCTGCATGGCGCGCATCAGATCCAGATGACCGATCATCCGCAGCCGGGGCGTTTTTTCAAAGACCACGATCATTTTCATAGCGTTCGCCCCTCCTGCTCAGTCATGCAGCGCCGCGTGGCGCGCTTCGGGATCCTGTCCCTTCAGCGGCGGATGCTCCACAAATTCGCATACGCCCCACTTGTGCAGCCCGCAGCCATTGCAGCCGTAGCGGCAGTCGTGGGTGATGACGCCAGCCTTGGCCTTTTCGTTTTCCCGCTTCAGGTATTCCTGGCTCACGCCCGCATCGATAAACTGCCAGGGCAGCAGCTCCTCATAAGGCCGCTCCCGGTAGGCGTAGAAAGCGGGATCCAGATGGCAATCCCGGAAGGCCTCCAGCCAGGCGTCATATTTGAAATGCTCGCTCCAGCCATCCAGCCGGCAGCCCCGCTTCCAGGCGTGATAGATCACATCGCCCACCCGCCGGTCGCCCCGGGCGATTACCGCTTCCAGCATGGACAGATTGCTTTCATGCCAGTTGAAGGTGACGAATTTCTGCTTGAGATATTGCCGCAGCGCCGCCTGCTTTTCATGGACGGTTTCGATCGTATCCTGAGCAGCCCATTGGAAGGGCGTGAAGGGCTTGGGCACGAACACCGAGGCCGAGCAGGTCACCTTCAGTCCCCGGGCCCGCTTTTCCTTGGGCAGGCTGTAATACGCGCCTACCACCTTCTGGGCCAGATGACCGATGCCCTGCAGATCCTCATCGGTTTCCGTGGGCAGGCCCATCATAAAATACAGCTTCACGCTGCTCCAGCCGCATTCAAACGCATCCGTCACCGAGCGGATCAGATCGCCCTCGGTCACGCCCTTGTTAATCACGTCCCGCAGCCGCTGGGTGCCCGCTTCGGGAGCCAGCGTCAGGCCGGATTTCTTCACCTGCTGGGTTTCCTCCAGGGATTGCTTGACGATGTTGTCAATGCGCATGGAGGGCAGCGAAACGCCCACCCGCTTGTCCCGGAACCGATCCATCAGCGCGGAGATCAGCTGAGGCAGGCAGGTGTAATCCCCGGAGGACAGGCTGGACAGGCTGATTTCCTCATAGCCCGTGGCCTTTTCCAGCGAATCGGCCAGCTGCAAAAGCCGCTCCATGCTCCGCTCCCGCACCGGGCGATAGAGCATCCCCGCCTGGCAGAAACGGCAGCCCCTTGTGCAGCCCCGCATGATTTCCAGCACGATCCGGTCATGGATAATCTCGGTATAGGGCACGGGAATTTTATCCGGATAAATGGCGGCGCTCAGGTCCTTCACCACCCGCTTCTTCACCACCGCAGGAGCGGCGGGATCAATGGGCTTGAAAGAGGCCAGCGTGCCGTCGTCGTGATAAGCAGCTTCATACAGGGCGGGCACATACATGCCCTCGATCCCCGCCAGCCGCCGCAGAATTTCCTGCTTGCTCTGGCCCTTTTCCCGGGCGTCGATCACCACGTCGATGAGCTCATGCATGATTTCCTCGCCGTCGCCAATCATGAACGCGTCGAAGAAGGGGGCCAGCGGCTCGGGATTAAAGGCGCAGGGGCCGCCTGCCACCACCAGCGGATAGGTGTCGCTCCGATCCTTGGCCAGCACCGGGATGCGCCCCAGATCCAGCATTTCCAGAATGTTGGTGAAGCTCATTTCGTATTGCAGGGTAAAGCCTACCAGCTCAAACTGATCCAGCGGTGTGCGGCTTTCCAGAGAAAACAGGGGCAGATCCACCTGCCGCATGGCGTCGGCCATGTCCGCCGCGGGCATGCATACCCGCTCGCACACCGCATCCTGCCGCTCGTTTATCAGATGATAGAGAATTTTCATGCCCAGATGGGACATGGCGATTTCATAGGTATCCGGGAAGCAGAACGCGAAGTGACACTTCACGCTGTCCCAGGGCTTGTTCGTGGCGTTCATCTCGCCGCCAATGTATCGCGCCGGGCGCTCCACGGTCTCCAGAAGCTGCTCCAGCCGCGCCGAATCTGCTGCATTCAAAGGAATAGCCCTCCCGTCAAGATCATACAAAACCACCCTATATTTTAGCATGACTTCCCGGGTTTGTCCATCCCGGACGCGAAAAAAGGGGAAAATGCGGCCATGAAAAAACGCATCCGTTTTCAGGATGCGTCTGCGTATCGACAAAGCTGATGCGTTCCGAAAAAATGAAGAGGCCGCAGCCCCTTCATCCCAGCGTGTCAAAAAACGATGTTTTTGACACGCTCCATGCAGGATGAAGGATTCATCCTGCATGGCAAGGCTGCGGAAATGATTTTTCTGCGCTTTGCTCCGAAAAATCGCCCCGCCCGACCGGCAAAGCCGGTCGATACGATGAAAAATGAAGGGCTTGCAGCCCTTCATTGCATCCTGCTTTACATATAGGGACTTTTTCAACAGTCTGAAATGAAGAGGCCGCAGCCCCTTCATCCATCTCCAAGAGTTTTATGGTGAACTTTTTTCGACAGGCCGGGCTGCGTCCGTTTTCAGGCGGTATCCCCGCCTGTCAGAAAAGCGGCGGATCCCCCTGACTTGCCTTAGCCCATAATCTGTATCGGCACCAGCAGCGGCTCGGGCCGGCCGGGGACGGTCACTTCCAGAATCACCCGGTTTACCGCGTCCACCCGGTCGCCGGCATGGAGGGTAAAGGCCGTGGCGCAATGCTGCATTTCCCGGGTGTAATAAGGCGTGGGGGCGTAGAGGCTCCGCGCCGCGTCCATCTGCCATCCCTCGGGAACCAGGAACCGCAGCAGGAAATGCTTCTGCTCAGGCAGGAAATTGCGATCGTTCGGATTGCCGCCGCAGCGCAGGGTAATCCGTCCGGACAGGGCTTCATTGGGCCGGATCCGGGGCTTTTCGTCAAACTCCACCAGCGCCGTGGCATACAGCCCTTCGATGGTATAGGAATAGGGCTTGCGGCTGGCAAGGGCATCCACGAAATCCCGGCCATAGAACGCTTCGGGGTTCACGTCGCTCAGCTCCAGCGCGTCGCCCAGCAGGGGCTTGGGGGCGCGGGTGCTCAGCACCGCGGCATGGTCCTGCCGCAGCGTCACGGGCAGCAGATTCATGATGCAGTCCGTCAGCTCCCCGATGCTTTCCGGGAATTTGCCGTGGCCATTGGTCAGGCAGATGCTCTTGATGCCCTCACCGATATAGGCCATCCAATCCCTGGGCAGGCAATCCATGCCGCCCATAATGCCCATCAGAGAGCCCAGGGTGGCGCCGGTGCAGTCGGTATCATCGCCGCAGTCAATGGCATAGATCAGGGATTGCTTGAAATCGCCTTCCCCATAGAGCAGCCCCAGCGCCACGAACGCCACGTTGCCCGGGGCCTGGAACCAGCCCAGATCCTCGCTGTCCTTCACGATCCGCGCGCGGCACTCCTTCCAGCCCACGCCCTGAGCGTAGCAATCCATCACCAGCTTCACGCTCCGGGCCATCCGGCAATTCGCCGGAATCTTGCTCAGCCCGATATTCAGAAGCGTCTTGCGATCCTGCACTGCGAAAGCAGCGCTTTCCATGGCCGCCACAAAAATGGCCGCGTAGGTGCCCTCGCCAAAGCCGTGATCCACGCTGGCGTCCTCAAAGGCCAGGCGAATGGCCTTTTCCGGCACAGCAGGATACAGGCAGGCCCAGATCTCCGTGCGAATCCACGCGCCGTTGGAGTTTTTCCACAGCTCGTTGTTGTATTCGCCGCTCATGGGCGGCAGGAGGCCGGCGCGCATGTTGGCCTTGCATACGCCATATTCGTTCCAGTTGGGGGTGATCCAGCTGAGCCAGTATTCGCCCAGCGCCTTGCTGTTGATGGCATCCGGGCCCAGATCGTTCACCGCCCGCAGCCAGACCAGCTGCAGATCCAGATCGTCGTTGGGCAGCGGTTCGCCCGCCTGCGAGGCGAAGCCATGAATGTCCTGCATATCTTTGCATCCCTCATAAGGGGTGCCCAGGGTGCCGCCGATGTTTTTGCCCATCCAGCAGGCGTAAATGCGATCCCGAAGAAATTCTGAAGTAAACTGCGGCATATTGCAGCCCTCCTCTTGCATTGATTTGATAAATTCAGTATAATGCACAGGCGTATATGCGTCTATGTAAAGCAGGTGAAAAACCATGCGGAATCGCTCAATTTCATCGCTGCCCGCCTTTTTCGCTCCGGCGGTTTCCCGTTCCCTTTCGGATCAGGAGGCCCGGCCCGGGCCCTTGGAGGTGGTGGACATCACGTTCCTGCATTTCCATGCCAGCATGGAGCTGGGCGTGTGCGAAAGCGGGCAGGGCGTGTGCATTGTGGAGGGCCGGGAGTATCCCTTCAAGGCCGGGGATACCCAGCTGATTTTCCCGTTTCAGCGGCATCTGTCCCGCAGCGAAGGGCCCCAAATGAGCCGCTGGTATTGGCTGAACCTGGATCCCATCCGGCTGCTGGGCAAATGGGGCGCGCCGGAATTGCAGCGCCTGGAAACGCTGATGCGGGAGGAAATGGGTATTTGCGGGATTATCACCCCGGAAGAAAAGCCCTTCCTTGCGGAATTGATCAGGCATGTGACCCTTCCCGGCCCGGAAAACCGGCGGCTTGCCTGCCTGTATGCGCTGATTGAGGAGCTGGCCGCTCAGTCCCGGGGACTGCCGATGCTGGCACTGCGGCCGGAGCGGCGATTTGCGCAGCTGGTTCCGGCAGTGGAGGCCATCGAGACGGGGCTGGCCGCGGGGGAGCCGCCCTCCGTTTCCGCGCTGAGCGCCCTGTGCGCCCTGAGCCCCGCTTCCTTCCGCCGCTGCTTTCATCAGGCCGTGGGCCAATCACCCGCCCGGTATATTCAGGCCTGCCAGATGAAGCGCGCCCAGTGGCTGCTGCTGTATTCGGATGCGTCCGTTACCCAGATCGCTCAGGCAGTAGGCTATCAGGATGTGTCTGGGTTCAACCGGCAATTTCTGCAAAGCTTCGGCATGCCGCCCCGGCAGTACCGGCAATCAGGCGGGGCATGATACGATCAAGGGCAGGAAAGCGCCAAACCTGGGGCGAATAAAACCGAAAAAGAGCGGACGGGAAACGGAGGCGCAGGGATGGGGTATCGGGTGGCCATTTGCGATGACAGCCGGGAGGACGCGGCCTTTGAAAACGCGCTGCTTCAGGAAGGGGCGAAGGCGCGGCAGATTGATGCGGAAGCGGAGCTGTTTTTCTCGGCGGAGGAATTTCTGTTTCATTATGAAGAAAATGCCGCTTATGATATGCTGCTGCTGGATATTGAAATGGGCGGGATGGACGGGGTGAGCATGGCCAAGTGCATCCGCCGGGAAAACGCTGCGGTGCAGATCGTGTTCATCACCGGGTATTCCGATTATATTGCCGAGGGCTATGAGGTGGCTGCGCTGCATTATCTGATGAAGCCGGTGAGCCGGGACAAGTTGTTTGCGGTGCTGGACCGGGCGGCGGAAAACTGCCGCCGGAATGCGCGCTGCCTGAATCTGGATCTGGGGGGGCGAGATGATTCGCATCCCGCTCTATACGCTCAATGAAATCCGCTATCTGGATGTGCGCCTGAATTATGTGACCGTCCACGCCAAACAGGATTACACCGTCAAACGCCCGCTGGGGGAATTTGAGCGGGAGCTGGACGAGGGCTTTTTCCGGGCGGGCAGGGCGCTGATTCTGAATCTGCGGCAGATTCGCCGGGCCACCCGGACGGAGGTTTTTCTGGCCGACGGCACGGCGCTGCCCCTGCCCCGGGGCGCATACGAGCTGCTGAACCGGGCGATTATCGCCCATACGTGAAAAAAACAGGAAAAGGAGCCGCTATGCGCTTTCCTGCCAGACAAATCGACCGGCGAATCGCCGCCTATCAGCGGGAGCTGATCGAGACCCACTATCAGGAAGTGGAAACCATGTATCGACAGATGCGGGCCTGGCGGCATGATTACCGCAATCATCTTCAGGCCATGAAGGCTCTGTCCGATCAGGGGGGATATGGAGGGGCTGCGGGCGTATCTGTGGAGCGATCTGGCCGATCTGCTGCTCACGTTTCTGCGCAATGGCATCGGCTACTGGTATCTGCTGCATATTACCCTGAAAAACGGCTTGCCGGCCGCCCAGTTTCTGCTGTACTTTTCGGCGCTCAGCGGCTTTGGCACCTGGGTGACGGGCATCCTTGCCCAGTTGTCCGAGCTGCAGCAGGAAAGCCTGGATATTTCCGTGCTCCGGGAGTTTCTGGAATATCCCGAACCCTTTGCGCTGGCGGGCGGCGATCCTATCCCCACGCCTGCGGACGGAAAATATGAGCTGCGGCTGGAGGATGTGTCCTTCCGCTATCCCGAGGCGGGGAAGGATACCATTTCCCATCTGAGCCTGACCATCCGGCCCGGAGAAAAGCTGGCTATTGTGGGCCTGAACGGCGCGGGGAAAACCACGCTGGTAAAGCTGCTGTGCGGCTTTCTGGATCCCACGGAGGGCCGGGTGCTGCTCAACGACAGGGATGTGCGCTCCTTCAACCGAAAACAATACTATGGTTTGTTTTCTGCGGTCTTTCAGGACTTCTCCGTGCTGGGGACCACCCTTTCCCAGAACGTGGCCCAGCAGATGGATGGCATTGATACGCAGCGTGTGCGGCGGTGTCTGGAGCTGGCCGGACTGACGGAGAAGGAGGCGGCGCTGCCCAAGGGACTGGATACACCCATTGGCCGGCGGGTGTATGAAGACGGCGTTGAGCTGTCCGGCGGGCAGACTCAGCGGCTGATGCTGGCCCGGGCGCTGTATAAGAACGGCGCTATTCTGGCGCTGGATGGGCCTACCGCCGCCTTGGATCCTATTGCCGAGGATGATATTTATCGCAAGTATAACGCTATGGCTGCCGGGAAAACGGCGCTGTTCATCTCCCATCGTCTGGCGTCCACTCGCTTTTGCGACCGGATTCTGTTTTTGAAGGACGGCCGCATTGCCGAGGAAGGAACTCATCAACAGTTGTTGGAAAAGAACGGCGAGTATGCCCGCCTGTTTGCGGCGCAGAGCCGGTATTATCAGAAAGGAGGGGATACGCATGAAGCAGAATGAAAAAGAAAAGAAACCGATTTCTTTTGCGGAGGCATGAAAGCTGAACAGACGGGCCATGGCCCTCTGGAATCAGCGTGCCCCGAAGCTGCTGCGGGCGGAAGGACTCAGCTGCCTGTTCCAGGCATTGTCGCCCCTGTCCGCCATCTGGTTTTCCGCGCGGCTGATGGACGAGCTGGGCGGAAGCCGCGATCCCGGCCATCTGGCCTTCTGGGCCGCCCTGGCTCTGGGCTGTGCGGCGCTGCTTTCCCTGATTGGCAGCCTGCTCAACCGCTGGGCTCGAACGGAAGACATTATGAGCTATTGGCAGAACGAGCGGACTTTTGCCGATAAGATGATGCAGCTGGATTACGCGGATGTGGACCGGCAGGAGGTTTACGATCTGTATAGCCGCATTCGTCAGAATGCCCGCTGGAGCATGCTGGGCATGCAGCAGGCGCTGGCCTTGTTCCAGCCCATGATGGCGGCGCTGATGCAGAGCATCGGCGGGATCGGCCTGTCCGTTACACTATTTACCGCCCGGGTGCCGGAAAATTCGGCCCTTTCGTTTCTCAATCATCCCCTCGCGGGCGCAGCCGTGCTGGCGCTGCTGGTTGGCATTACGCTGCTGGTTCCGCTGATTGCCACGAAGCGGGACCGGTACTGGATGCGCTTTGCCCAGAACGCCCGCATGGGAAATCGCGTTTTCAGCTTTTATGGCTTTATGGCGCAGGACCGGAAACGGGCGCTGGATATACGCATGTATGATCAGCAGAAACAGATCTGTGGCCCCATGCTGGAATTGGACGACGGCTTTGGCCCCCAATCTCAGATTGCCCATGATGCCCGGGGGCCCATGGGCGTGCTGACCATGCTGGAAGCGGCGATTGGCGCGGTAGTGACCATCGTGGTGTATCTGTTCGTATGCCTGAAGGCGTATGGCGGAGCGTTTGGCGTGGGTGCGGTGACCCAGTATGTGGGCGCGGTGACCAGCCTGTTTCTGGGCTTTTCGGCGCTGCTCAATCAGCTGGGCCTTATGCGCAACAACACGCCCTTCCTCCGGGAAACATTTGAATTTCTCGATCTGCCAAACACCATGTATCAGGGCAGCCTGACCACCGAAAAACGCTCCGACCGGCAATACGAGGTGGAGCTGCGGGATGTGTCCTTCCGCTATCCGGGCAGCGAAAGCTGGGCCCTGCGCCATGTGAATATGAAATTCCGGGTAGGCAGTCATCTGGCGGTGGTGGGCAAAAATGGCAGCGGGAAAACCACGTTTATTAAGCTCCTGTGCCGGCTTTATGATCCAACGGAGGGCCAGATCCTTCTCAATGGCATCGACATCCGCAAATATCGCTATGCGGACTACATTCGGATTTTCTCGGTGGTGTTTCAGGATTTCTAGCTGCTTGCGCTGCCGTTGGGGGAAAATGTGGCGGGCGCGGCGGATTATGACCGGACGCGGGCTACGGATTGCCTGAACAAGGCCGGATTCACTGATCGGCTGGCGGGGATGCCCTTGGGGCTGGACACGTATCTGTATAAGGATTTGGAAAAGGAGGGCGTGGAAATCTCCGGCGGCGAAGCGCAGAAAATCGCCATTGCCCGTTCCCTCTATCGAGACGCGCCCTTCATCATCCTGGATGAACCTACGGCGGCGCTGGACCCGCTGGCTGAAGCGGAGATTTACGCCAAGTTCAAGGACATTGCCGGAGACAAGACCGCCATTTATATCAGTCACCGGCTGTCCTCGTGCAAATTCTGCGATGAAATCGCGGTGTTTGACGAGGGACAGGTGGTACAGCAGGGAAACCACGATCAGCTGCTGGCGGCGGAGGATGGGCTATATCATGCGCTGTGGCACGCGCAGGCCCAGTATTACGCGCAGGAAGCCGCCAAAAAGGCAGCTGGCGAAGGGACGGCGTGCGTCGATTCGGAAGGCTGACCGCAGTAAAACCAATCAAACAGGCCCTTCGCACAGATGCATGCGAAGGGCCTGTTCTTTAAGGACGCATCAGAAAGCGTCTTTCATGATTTCGTCTTGCAGATAGCGGTTAAATGCGTCATAGTCTTTCTGCGTCAATGGCGCAGGAGCGCTCATTACTACCAGCGCATGGCCATGATTTCCCGGATGATAGGGCGGATGCACATGGGGAAAGGGATTGGGCACAAAGCCGCAGCGCTCATAAAAGCCCTTGCGCCGCAGGGAGATTTCGTCAATCGGCGGATCAATCTCCAGCATCAGCGGATGGGCCTGCAATAGCAGGGCCAGCGCCCGCTGGCCATAGCGCTTGTTTCGCATTTCAGGCAGGATACAGAAATGCTCGATATAGCGGAAGTCACCGATTTTCCAGGAAAGTGCCTCGCCAATGAACATGCCATCCTGGCAGATCGCGTCAAAATGATAGGCGGGATGGCGCATGATCGCCCGTTGGGATGGCATTTCGCGCTGTTCATGGGGCGGAAAGCTGAGCTGATAAAGCGCCATGGCCTGTTGAAACAGCGGATGCTCGGGGAAGGTGATGCGTTCCAAATGCATGGGCGACATCCTTTCGATCGATGGACGGGATGGATGAGGGCGGCTTATTTCCAGCGCCGGAAATATTTCTGCACCACCTGATCCTCTGTTTCCCCCTCCCGCAGCGCCCGCAGCAGCACGATATAGCGCTGGTTATGCGCGTCGTCATAGCAGGTGACCAGCGTGAGCAGCCGATCGCCGTATTGCGCGTCCACGTTCAGGTGGATTTCAGACAGCTCTCTGGCCCGCTGGATAAATTCGTCAAACTGCTTTTCGCCGCTGAAATTGCGGATGTAAAAGCGAAAATAATCCGTGGCGGGAATGATGGAGCAGGGAAACATGGCAATGGGCACATAGGTGCCCGTTTCATAGATGGTATCAAAGGTAACAAACGGATTGGCGGACAGCTTTTCCCAGGAATTCATCTGCCGCAGCTTGCCAAACATCTGGCCGTTTTTCATGTTGTGGCCGTAGATCAGCAGGTTGTCATCCCGGGGGGAGATGCTGCAGTATTCATCCAGGAAGGGCGCGCCATTCATGTTCATCTGGCCATTGAAATCCCGGGTCATATAGAAGCTGTTATCCCGCTGCACCACGGCGAAATTGATTTCCGCGATGCAGTTCACTTTCAGCCAACCCACGGTGTCGCTGTTTTTTTCCACCAGCTTCTGATACCGGGCCAATACCCGGGGGGCCTGGGTGGGAGAAGGTGATGGGGTGGCGGCCCGGGCGGCGATGGGGGTGGCGGGCGCGATGGTGGGCGCTTTGGTGGCAGCTCGGGCGGCAGCCGCATCCGCAGTGGGCGCAGGCGTGGGCGAGGCGGTTGGCGCTGAGGTTTGCATCAGCAACGCCTGATTCTGCCGGTTGATCTGCTGAATCTGGATGGCCTGCACGATATATCGCCCCAGAAAAAACAGGCTGCATGCCAGCAGTCCCAGGGCTACAATCACCCGGCCGATGCGCAGATGGCGGCCTGCTTTTTTTCTTCTGTTCATGCGCCTGGCCATGCGTTTTTGCCCCCGCTTTCCCTTTTGAATGCTTTTTTTTATTATAAACGCTGCGTTTTTTTCTGTCAATGAAAAAGGCTGCTGCACGGGCGGTTTCGCCCGGGCAAAATGCACCCTCCCGTCCGCAGCGCATAGAATGGGAGGGAAAACCAAGAAAGGGGTGGCATTTCCCATGAGCACCAACCAGGAAAACGCATCTCAGAACTGCGCCTATGAATACACCGTCCGCCGGGGCGACAGCTTCTATCTGATCGCCCATCGTCAGGGCGTGACCCTGCGGGATCTGCTGGCAGCGAACCCGGACATCCCGCCCTCCCGGCTGACGGTGGGCGATGTGCTGTGCATTCCCTATGGAGAGGATGTGCAGCGTCCCGCGGGAGAACAGGAAAGCGGCAGCAATAGCGGTACTGCGGGAAGCAGCGGCAGCGCGGGCTCCACGGATGGCGCTACCGGCGACACGGGCGCGACTGGAAACGGGGGCACGGCCGGCGGCGATACGGGCTCTTCCGGCGGCACGACCACCACGCCCACTGAGCCGGAAACGCCAGCCCAGCCCGAAACCCCTGCCTGCCCGCCCAACCGGCGCACCATCGTGCAGGAAGGGCAGACGGCGGGAGATTTGCAGCTGCGATACGGCCTGAGCTATCACACCCTTCAGGATGCAAACAGCCAGGTGGATCTGGAAACGATCAAGGGCGGCGATGTGGTGTGCATCCCGGAGGCCAACGTTCCCTGCCCGCTGCCGTTATGCGTAACGCTGGGGGAAAATGATACCCTGGAATCCGTAGCGGTTACATACAATCTGCCCATCGCTGCGCTGCTGCGCGCCAATCCCTGTCTGGCCCCTGAGGACTTCACTGCCGGCACGCAGATTCGCCTGCCGAACTGACGGAAAAACAAAAGGGGGGCGGGAGGCGGTTCTTTGTGACAAAAGCCCCCTCCCGTACCCACTCAAGAAAGCCGCAGGGGATGAAAGCGCTTTTTAAATAATGTGCCCCAGATGGGCAAAAAACGATAAAATCTCATCTTCCCACTCAGGGACACATTGCCGATAAGGCGGAAAGCATCTATCTCCATGGCTTTCCTGGAAAAGAAGCGCGGGGGAAAACCGTTCTTGGCCGCAAGAATGGTTTTCCCCCGCGTTGCTGCAAGGTTTACGGATTGATCCGGGCAAGCAGCTCGTCCAGATCCATGTCCTGCATCACCTGTGCGTTTCCCTGCTTCTGGGATGCGTCGGCGCGGCAGATGGCGGCGTAATCGCAGTTTTCGCAGGGGCCTTTTCCGTCCTTGCCGCACAGGGGCCTGGGGGCAATTTCCCCGCTGCGCATGCGCTCGGCCAGCCTGCCCGCCATTTTCTCCGCATGCCCAATCAGCGCCTGCAGATCGGCCAGCGTGGCCAGCATGGCCCGCTTGTCAAATTCGCCTCCGGTGGTCATCACCTTGGGCAGCGTCAGGGGCGGCGTGCCATCGTCCATTTTCTGCAAAATGGCCGCGTCCTTCAGCGCCAGCCCTTTCAGGCTCAGGGCCCGGGCCAGCGCATCCTCGATTTGAGCGGTCTCTTCCGTGTCCGGCAGCAGCGGATCCGCTACCCGCATGTAAAATGCTCCTGCGGGCTGCGCGCCTTCTTCCGTGCCCAGTGCCGCCTGCAGATACAACAGCAATTGCAGCTGCGCTCCCCAGAAAATCCTGGCCGGATCCAGCCTTTCCGCGCCGGATTTGTAGTCCACCACCCGCAGATACACACCCTCATCCCCGGCATAGCGATCGATGCGGTCAATGATTCCCCGCACATATACCGTTTCGCCGCTTTCCAGATGCAGGGGAATGGGCGGGATGCCGCCGGGATAGCCGAAACGCACCTCCGCAAAGGCCGGAGAAAAGGCGCTTTGCCGTGCGCCCCTGGTAAACGTCCAGGCTACCCGCCGCAGCACCCGGCGGTATTTGTCCCCCAGAGCCCGCATCCGGGCGCTGTCGCCCATTACGCCGGAAAGCAGCTGGTCAAACAACGGCTGAGCAGCCTGATCGATGGCCGCATCGCAGGTTTTTTTATCGATTTTGGGCCATGCGGGCAGGGTAGGCAGCAGCCGGGTGAACCCTTCCAGCGCGCTGTGATAGAAATTGCCAGCGTCAATGGGCGTCAGTGTCCATTCCTTCCGGGGACGGGGGGATAAGCCCTGCTCCACGAAATGCCGGTAAGGGCATACGGCGAAGCTCTCCAGCCGGCTTACAGACATCACCCGTTCCATAAACAGCGCGTGAGTCACCTGCCGGGGCAGGGGCGGCGGCACAGCAGGCGCGGCAAAGGCGGCGCGCAATGCGGCGGCCTGATCCCGGGTTTCCGGAGCCTGGCATAGATAGCGCCATGCTTCCAGCCATTCCCCCTGAAGCTGGCCTGCGCGCATCTTTTGCCCCAAAGCATCCAATGTCGGGCCCGGCGATAGCGGCAGCCGGGCGGCGACATGCTGGCTCACGCCCCCTTCCTCCACCAGCGCGGGAAACAGCCGCCGGATATGGGCCAGCTGGGCGAAGGGTCGCAGCGCCCCGCCGTCCTGGGTGGCCTGCGCCCGGGTCAGATAGAGATACTCCGTGGGCGCGCTCAGGGCCTTCCATACGTCCAGCCGGGCCAGACAATCCTTGCCCTCGTCGTTCAGGGCCAGATAAGCGTGCAGCGCCTGCTGGGCCTGCTCCTGCTCCTCATCGGTGAGCAGCCCGGGCGCAGCGGCGGAGAGAATGCCGTCAGTCAGGTTCATCAGAAACAGCACCCGGGGCCGGGCCAGGGGCAGCGAGCCCAGAGGCCCGCACATGACCGCGTCCCCGGATGGGGGCAGGGAGGACAATTCGCAGGCCTCCAGCCCCGCCTCCAGCCAGCTGGACAGCTGCCTGGCGGACACCTTCGCGTTTCCCAGCAGCGCATAGGCCTGAGACAGCAGCTGCATCAGCGCATCCCACACCTGCTTGGCCTGCACGGCCTCTGCCGCCATGTCCTCCGCCAGCAGCTGCTCCTGGGTTTCCTGCAGCTGGGGGTATACCTGGGCTTCATCCAGATATGCATAGATCATCCGCAGCGCCTGCCCCGCATCCGGGGCCTGGGCCAGCGCATGCCGCAGCGCCTCCATGGGCGCAATCAGCCGGGCCCGGGCGTCCTCAATGGCGGTGCGTTCTTCATCGCTGCCGCGGGTAAAGGGAGACAGCCAGTGCTTTCCCCGGATACCGTAAGAGAGAATATAATTTTCCAGCAGCCAGCATTCCTGTTCATCCAGGGGAGCATAGCCGGATTTGATCACCCCGATCATGTCCGTGGCCGGATATCCTCCGCCGATGGCCGCCAGCGAGGACAGCAGAAACCGCGCTGCCCCATGGCTGGCCGCAGGGAGCTTGCGGGCGATATAGGCGGGAATGCGGTAATCCGCCAGCACGGTGGAAAGCAGGCCCGCAAAGCCGCTGTCGCCCATCACCACGGCCATATCCCCAAACGCCACGCCCCGTTCATGGAGCAGCAGCATTTCCTGCGCGGCAAAATGTGCCTCGAAATAGGGGCTGGGCGCGGCGAATAACCGAATGCGGCCGCAGGGACCCTCCCAGGGCGTGCCGGGCACGCACAGATACTCCCGGCCCAGATGGCTCAGCTCCGGCGCACGCATGCCATCCGCAGCGGGCACCATGGAAAACGTGCAGGGGATGGCCGCCTCCTCTGCCGCCCGGCGCAGCCGCCCTACGCTTTCCAGCACCGGGGCGAAGGTGTCCTGCCGCTCCAGGGCGATCAGCACGGTCGTTTCCGCCGCCTGGGCGCTCAGGGCCAGCAGCAGATGGTTCATCTGTCCGGTGAGCACGTCAAAGCCATAGACGATTACCTGTGCGTCCTGAGCGATGCCGCTGTCCGGCAGCCGGGCCAGCATGGCGTCCTGTACGTCCTCCCCATCCACAAATTGCCCGGCAAGCTGCTCTTCATAAGCCGTGAACAGCAGCGCCAGATCCTGCAGCTTATCCCGGGCCGCGCCTTCGGTCAGAGCGTCTGCGTGTGCCTGCAATTGATCCGGGGATACGCCTGCACGCTTGAGATCGGCAATCAGCGTGCCCGCCCGTTGGATAAAGCCCTGCTTGTCCACGGCGCTTTCATAATATCGCAGCTGCTTTTTGCAGCCCAGCAGCGCCCGGGCCAGGGCCAGCTGCTTGCCCCGGGCGTCGATGCGCACCCGGCTGTCCGTTCCTGCCCGGGCAAAGACCCGCTCGGTGAGCCGGGAGGGGGAGAGCACCTCCAGATCAAAAAAGCCCGCCGCTTCCAGGCCGTCCATCAGGTCCCGCTCGATTTGCAGGGTGTACTGCTCCGGCACGATCACAATCACCCTGCCGCCCGCCCGGGCACAATTGATCAGCCGCTGCTGCAGGGCGGGGGGATTGCTTCCGATGATTTTCAGCATGCCGGTTTCCTCCTTTGCGTCGCTGTGCTTATGCTACCACAAAAAAACGTAAATGGGAAGCAGGCGGCCGCAAAAAAGGAATTCAAATTGTTCAAAAAATAGTGCTGGTATTTTTGGGAGAAATCAGTTATAATAGAGCTACGAATATGGTAAAGGGGGTTTTTCCCATGATACAGGTAATTCACGGCAAAAAGGGTTCCGGCAAAACCAAGCGGATTCTGGATATGGCTAATGCCGCCATTAAAGAGCACAAGGGCGATGTAATCTTTGTGGATGATGATAACCGCTATATGTTTGACCTGCGCCATGAGGTGCGGTTTGTGAACGCCGGCGAATATGGCTCCGACAGCCCCGAAATGTTCTTCGGTTTCCTGTGCGGCATGCTGGCGCAGAATTTTGACATCAGCGTGATTTTTGTGGATGCGTTCCTCAAGCTGGTCAAGACGGACATCGAGAATACCGAGAATTTCTATCGCCGTCTGGAAGAACTGAGCGTGAAGCACAATGTGCAGTTTGTGCTCAGCGTGAATGTGGACGACGCCGTCGCGCCCGACTTCCTCAAAAAGTATTTCATTTAATGAATGAGCTCCTGTCGCGCCCTGGGAAAGGGCGGACGCGTATCTTTGAATTTATGATGCCCAGCGCCTGCGGACGGATGCCCCGGGCCGCTGGGCATTTTATGCGGAAAGGGGAGAGACAATGGCGCAGTATCAGAAGCGGCTGCGGGGCAGCTTTGATGGGCTGCTGGCCTATATCGAGCAGAGCGTGCTTCAGGGCAGCATTTCCGCTTCCCGGGAGGGCGGCGCAGCGTTTTCGGAAAACGGCGTGCGCTGTGCGGTTCGGGTATACGAGCGGTACAGCTATCTGGGCCAGAATCGTCTGACCCTGACCGTGACGCTCTTTGGCCGGGATGACGCGCTGCAGCTTTTTGCCGCCGCGTCTGGCGGCAGCCAGGCCGTTTTCCTGAAGATCAATACATTGGGCGAGGAGGCGTTCCTGCGGCGATTCATTGACGCGATCGAGCGCTATCCGCAATCCTGAATTTTTTTCAAAAAAGTTTTTGCGCAGACTGTTTCAACGCCGGTAATCCTGGGTATATAGAAAGTGTGAGGAGCAAGCGGGTTCCTCCGGAAGCAAGAAAGAACAATGAAAATTGGAGGTATACAGAAATGAAGTGGGTTTGCAAGGTTTGCGGTTATGTGCATGAAGGCGATCAGCCCCCGGAAAAGTGCCCCGTCTGCAAGGCGCCTGCCAGCGCGTTCGTGAAGCAGGATGCGGAGAAGGCCTGGGCGGCCGAGCATGTGGTGGGCGTGGCCAAGGAAGTGCCTGAGGAAATCAAGGAAGGCCTCCGCGCCAATTTCACCGGTGAATGCACCGAGGTCGGCATGTATCTGGCCATGGCCCGGGCGGCGCATCGGGAAGGCTATCCCGAGATCGGCCTGTACTGGGAAAAGGCTGCCTTTGAAGAAGCGGAGCATGCGGCCAAGTTTGCCGAGCTGCTGGGCGAAGTGGTTTCCGCTTCTACGGAAGAAAACCTTCGCGTCCGCGTGGAAGCCGAAAACGGCGCCACGATGGGCAAGACCGACCTGGCCAAGAAGGCCAAGGAATTGGGTCTGGACGCCATCCATGATACCGTCCATGAAATGGCCCGGGACGAAGCCCGTCACGGCAAGGCCTTCGAGGGCCTGCTGAAGCGGTACTTCGGCAAGTAAGAAAAAGCAAGCAAGTACAAGTGTTTGCGGGAACTGTCCTGTGAAAGGGCGGTTCCCGTTTTTTCTTGCGTTTTTGCGAGGAAAGGCATGAGCGAAATCCAATGGAAGGATAAAAGAAACCCCGCCGCCCAAGGTGGGAGGCGGGGAAGAATATATCGTTATCGCTCGTCATCAGATGTGTTTTTTTCTACTGCTTCATCCTCTTTTTTTTATTTTCCCAGCATGACTTTATCCAAATTTTTACAAACAGCAACATCTTTTTCAAGAGAACACGCCGACAGCAAAAATAAAGCCGCAAATAGCGCTGATAATACCAAGAATGATACCCACCGTACCAAGGCCGGTTTTGCCATTAACCTGTTTCGCTTGAGAGCGGCCTACAGCGGACAGAATTATGCCCGTGATTCCCGCCAGACCATAGAAACCAAAAATGAAGCAGCTTACCAAGGAAACTACAAAACCCGCAATCTGTAATCCGTTCGTCTTACCTTCCATTAGATATTTCCTCCTTAGAGCTATTTTCTTCATCGGGTGCAGTGCCTTTGTCTAAGGTTGATAATAAGGCGTTTAGAATCACTGCGTGCTCATCCGAGTTATCAGACAACTTTTCGAGGCTCTTTTTACTGTCTTTAGCCATTTCGGTAATTATCCGGGTCTGCGCTTCGATGGTTTGATACCTTATACGGAAGTACAACGTTAAAAACAGCAGAAGCAGACCGCCAACAAAAGTAATAGATTTCATCGCAAGAACGCCAGTCAAATAGCCTGCTTTGAGTGAGGCTTCAACTTGGTAGTTGTAGCAATCGCCGCCAAGATATTCAGCTCCGATATTCTTGCTCCACGAAGAATGGTATGCTGTACTGTTGCTGCTTACATCCACATATTTCTTTGGCACAGGATACGCTACGCCAAAGGCTATTAGAATCACAGCCATGATAATGCCAAGAATCTGAGAACCCCTCATCTTTTTCCTCCCTTCTTATAGGCCCCGCACATCTTCCTTGGAAAGTGTGCTTTACAATTCGCCGTCCGTTTTTTCTCAATCGTCTCTTTCAGGGCATGCCTGTGCGCCATACGACCGCATGCGCTTCGCCCTGCTCTAAACAAGCCTGACGCAGCTTTCGCATTGCTCATACAGCCTGCGAAATTCCTGCGTTTTCCAGAACGTGACGGCCTTACTTATTGTTTCTTTTCCTCCTCCTTTCGCCAAAAGTCCTCTGAAATATGTTGCCACATAAATTATAACATATATTTATTGCTGTTTCAAGAATTATAGCAAGAAATTTTTGCCTAATCGCCGCTTCAAAACCGCTATGATAATACCAGAGGTGATGAGGATGAATGAGCAGTTTGTGCGGGACAGAATTACCCAGCTTCGCCTTCGCAAGGGTGTTTCAGAATACAAGATGAGCTATGACCTCGGGCACAGCCGCGGCTACGTCCACAATATATCCTCGGGCAAGGCCACGCCGCCGATGAAGGAGTTCTTCGCAATCTGCGAATATTTTGAACTCACTCCTCAGCAGTTTTTTGATGAGGGCACACAGAACCCTGAGCTGATTCAAAAGGCCATCAATGGGATGAAGCTGCTTGACGAAAAGGATATGCTGATGCTGTTGGGGTTCATCAACAGAATGCTTGAAAAAAAGTAAGAAGCAAGCCGCTTTAGCTTGTTTTTTCTTTTTAATCTCTGCATTTGAATGGGTCATATCCGTTTACGCAATAAAGATGCGCGGGCTTTTTTGCTTTCCCTCTTGCGTTTTTCGGGAATTTGCAGTATAATAAACAAGCCGTATAGGGTGGATGGGTCCCGTGCGATGTTGCGATGTGAACCCTGTCAGGTCCGGAAGGAAGCAGCAGTAAGCATTTTAGACGTGTGCTGCGGCCAAGCCTGTTCGCTCTATGCGGTATTTTTTTATCAAAATGGGGTGAAAGCCATGTGGAAGGTGCCTGAATGCCTGCGGGGAGACGCGGAAGTGTATGGCGCGATTGCGGGGGAATGTGCCCGGCAGGAAGCGCATATTGAGCTGATTGCTTCGGAAAATTTTGTGAGCCCGGCCGTGCTGGCGGCCATGGGCAGCCCGCTGACCAATAAATACGCCGAGGGTTATCCCGGACGGCGCTATTACGGCGGATGCGGCTGGGTGGACACGGTGGAAACCATCGCCATTGAGCGGGCCAAGGCCCTTTACGGGGCGGAGCATGCCAACGTGCAGGCCCACAGCGGCTCTCAGGCTAACATGGCCGTCTATTTCGCCCTGCTCCAATATGGCGACACGGTGCTGGGCATGAGCCTGAACCACGGCGGCCATCTGACCCATGGCAGCCCGGTGAATATTTCGGGCAAGTATTTCCATTTTGAATCCTATGGCATCGATCCGGAAACGGAAGAAATTGATTATGACGAAGTGCGCCGCATTGCGCTTGCCTGTAAGCCCAAGATGATCGTGGCCGGCGCGTCCGCCTATGCCCGCACCATCGATTTCGCCGCCTTCCGCAGGATTGCGGACGAGGTGGGGGCGTATCTGATGGTGGACATGGCCCATATCGCCGGGCTGGTGGCGGCGGGGTGCCATCCGTCCCCGGTGCCCTATGCGGATGTGGTGACTACTACCACCCATAAGACCCTCCGCGGCCCCCGGGGCGGCCTGATCCTGTGCAAGGCGGAATATCAGAAGGCCATTGACAAGGCCATTTTCCCCGGCATTCAGGGCGGCCCGCTGGAGCATATCATCGCGGCCAAGGCTGTGTGCTTTGGCGAAGCGCTGCAGCCGGAATTTAAGGAATACCAGCGGCAGATCGTGAAAAACGCCAAGGCGCTGGAAAACGCGCTGCGGGAAAAGGGCATCCGCATGGTGTCCGGCGGCACGGACAACCATCTGCTGCTGCTGGATCTGTGCGATGAGGCCATGACCGGCAAGGAACTGGAAACCCTGCTGGGCCAGGCCAACATTACCGTGAATAAAAACATGGTGCCCCGGGACCGGCGCAAGCCCACCGAAACCAGCGGCATCCGCATCGGTACCCCCGCCGTGACCACCCGGGGCTTCCGGGAGCCGGAAATGGCGCGGATCGCGGATTGGATTGCCCGTATTCTCCATGGCGGCGAAAGCGCCGTGGCGTCGGTGCGGGATGAGGTGGCCCGTCTGACGGCCCGGTATCCCTTGTACGAAGACTGATCATCGCACATAACTTCTGTGCATAATACGCAAACACCCCGCCTGGTATAAGCAGCATGCGCGCTGCCTGCCAGACGGGGCGTTTTGGTAGGCGGGCGGCGCCTGAATAAAAAGCCGGGCAGGCGATGAACCTGCTCGGCTTGCCGGGGAAAGGGATCAGTTGGCCGCGCTGACAGCGGCGATGGCTTCCTCGTTGTAGAGCACTTCGTGCTTGGTGCGCCACTGCTCGATGGCTTCGTTGCACAGCTCGTTGGTCTTGGAATTGGTGAGATAATCGGTGATCTGGGTGCGGATATCATCGGAGAGCTCCACCGCGCCGGCAGGAATGTCCCGGAGATAATAGAGAATATGAATGCCATTCTGGCCAACCACGGGGTCGCTCACATCGCCGGGCTTTTGCATCTTTTCGCTGAACGCGCCCACGGTGAAAGCGCTGTCATAGCGAATGCTGTCCTTATGCACGGGATAGCCGGTCTTAAGAGTTTCTTCATCCTGCATGCCCGGATCAGTGCCATACACGGCGATCAGGGATTCAAAGGATTCGCCTTTTTCCAGCCGGGCGTAGATATCGTCGATTTCCTTCTGATGATGGGCCAGCAGCGCTTCCCGGGCAGCCTCCACGTCTTCTTTGGTCACGGGCTTTTCGGTGGGTTCGGCAGTGGCGGCGGGATCCGCGGATTCCGTGGGAGCTGTCGTGGCTTCGGTTTCTCCGCTGATGGTTTCCTCATAGGAGGCCACGGCGTTTTCATATGCGTCCAGCAGCTCCTGATCGGTGTCCAGCAGGATATGGAGCACGGCCCGGTAGCCAGAGGGCTGATACCAGGATTCCGCGCCGTAGTTCATATAGAGCTCGTAGGTGTAGATATTGTTTTCGTAGCTTTCCTTATCCTTCTCGGCGTACTGGTTAAACACTTCCTGGATTTCATCCTCGGTGGGCGCCACCGCCTGGCCTTCCAGCACGGCGTCCTGCAGCTTCTGATAGGCCGCCTGCATCTTCAGCCCGTCCACCAGCGCTTCCACGCCGTAGCCCTGCGCGGCGTAATATTCTTTGCCGGCGGTGCGGGTGGCAGCCCGGGCCTCATCGGTATCCTCGGTGAGGAAATAGCTCACGTAATAATCCAGCGCAGAATCCCACTGGGTCTGGGCTTCGGTCTGGAACGCGGCCAGCTCTTCCTCGGTGAACTGATCCATGCCCTGCTGCGCGATTTCATGCTCAATGATTTCGTTCTGGATCATGTATTCCACCGCGGTGGCATAATCCTTGGCGCTGGAAATATAGCCGCCGTTGAGCAGATTCTGAATGACCACGTCCACTTCGTCCCTGCGGAATTCCTTGCCGTCAAAGGAGAACAGCACCGGGTTTTCATCCTCGGAGGTTTCTTCCGCGGGAGCCTGGGTTTCCGCGGCGTCCGGGGCCTGGGTAGCGTCCGCGGTCTGTTCCGCGAAGGCGCAGGACAGCGCCAGCATCATCGCCAGCGCCAGCGCCAGAATACGAGCAAACTTTTTCATATGGAATCAGGTTCCTCTCTTTTCTCCTGCAGGGATGCAGGTTATTGCAAATCCTATTATGGCACAGCCGGCCCTTCTTCGCAAGGGTTTTGGCCGGCATTTCAAGAATGTTACAGTGTGTTCATGATTTATCCATGATTTCGGGAAAAAACGCGCCTTTTCCCCTTGAAAATCAATCCCGCCCTTTGCTATAATGGCCCTGAGGTCAGCGCCGCTTCTCCTGGAAAAAGCGCCGCAGCAGCTCGCCGCATGCTTCCTCCATCACGCCGCCTATGCACGGTGCCGTATGATAAAAGCAGCGGTCCTCCGGCAGGGTGTATACGCTGCCGCAGCAGCCCTGGCTTGCGTCGAAGGCTCCGAACACGCATTTGTCCAGCTCGGCGAGGATCATCCCCCCGGCGCACAACGGGCAGGGCTCCAGAGTGACATACAGGGTGCAGCCGTGCAGCCGCCGCGTTCCCAGCGCCTGAAAGGCCCGCTCCATGGCCAGTATTTCCGCATGGGCGAAGGGGCCGTCAGTTTCCCGCTGATTATGGGCCCGGGCGATGATCTGCCCGTCCTTTACAATCACCGCCCCCACCGGCACCTCGTTTTCCCCCTTCTGCGCTTCCAGCAGCGCTTCTCCCATGAACCTTTCCGCTTCCAGCATCTCAGGCCCTCCCTTGCTTCGTTCCTCTTATGGTATCATACAATCCACGCCAAAATCAAGAAGGAGGTTCTTTCCATGACGAATCTGGTTTTGCAGACCATTTCTTCTCGCCGCAGCCATCGGGCCTATGCCCCCGCGCAGCTGACGCAGGCGCAGCTGGATGCCATTTTGCAGGCCGCGGTGGAATCACCCTCGGCGGTGAACGGCCAGCCCTGGCATTTTTCCGTCGTGCAAAAAGCCGCGCTGCTGCAGGAAATCAATGAAGCCGTGCGGGAAAACATGCTGAAAGCGGATCCCGCTCATCGCAGCCCCCGGTTTGAGGATCCCGCCTTTGATGTGTTTTACCATGCGCCCACGGTGATTTTCCTTTCCGGCAATCCGGAAAACCGCTGGACGCCCGTTGACTGCGGCATTGCGGTGGAAAACATCGCGCTGGCAGCGGAAAGCCTGGGCCTGGGCAGCGTGATTCTGGGGCTGCCCCGGGGCGCGTTTCAGGGGGAAAAGGCCTCGGCCCTGCGGACGGCACTGCAGTTTCCTGCAGGCCATGATTTCGTGATCGCCATTGCCCTGGGCACGCCGACAGATGATAAGCCCGCCCATCCCGTGGGAGAAAACAAGATCACCGTAATCGCCTGAGCAACGAAAAAAGCCGGAGGAAGCAGGCTGTTCCCTCCGGCTTTTTGCTTTTATGCCCGATCCGCGCCAATGGCAGCCAGAAACTGCTTGGCGATGTACATGCACCCGGTCTGGTTGGGATGCACCCGGTCCCAGGCGATATTGGTGGAATGCATGTGCTGGAACAGCCGGTCCCAGCCTGCCTGCAGATCCACAAACACCAGCTTGTATTCCTCCGCCAGGCGGCGCACCACCGCGCCGTATTCGTCCATCCGCGCCCGCATGGGATCATCCCGGCTGGGCTCCATATAATAGGGCGTCATGAGAATCATGCCCTTCACATGGGGCAGCGTGCGCTCAATCAGGCTGCGATAGGTCTTTTCATATTCATCCAGCCCCACGTGCCGCTCGGGCATTTGCGGGCAGTCGAACTGCCGCCATACGTCGTTAATGCCAATCAGCACGCTCACCCAGTCCGGATGATGGGCCGTCACGTCGGTCTCCCAGCGCTTGTCCAGATCCCGCACCTGATTGCCGCTGACGCCCATGTTAATCACCCGCAGATGCAGCTCGGGATACATGCATCCCAGCAGCGCCCCGGCGCAGGCCACATAGCTGTGGCCCCAGGCGTTGAACAGCCCTTCGCCCACAGGCCGGGCCCGCTCATAATCCGAAATGGAATCCCCAATAAACAGCAGCGTATCGTTTTTTTCCAGCAGCATCGCTTGCTTCTCCCTTTCCTGGGGCGGATGGCCCCTTTATCCCGCTTATTATAACGCGAATTGCTTTTCGCCGCAATCGGGTAAGCGTCGATTTCTCCTTTTTTGAAGCATTGCGGGGATTGAGAATGCGTGATACAATAACAGGGAAATCCTTAAAGAAACGGAGCATGCTCATGCTGCAGGATGTTCTTTCCGCTCATTTTTCTGCGTATCCCCAAATGGAGCCCGCCGACGCGGTGAAGCTGATTTATCAGCATGTATTCGGCCCGGAGCACATGATCCGGGATCCCCAAAAAGCTCTGAACCTGCTGCGCCAGGAAATGGCCGGCCTTGAGGCAGGGGAGACAAAGGAGCCTTTATATGAGTCCATCGGCAATGGGCTTTGCCGGTTAAATCTGCGCCCCTGCCTGCAAAAGGGCGTTCCGCCGGAGCTGATCTGTCAGCTGTTTTGCGACACCGCCAGATCCACTCAGGGCACGGCCCGGGCGCTTCAGCAGGGGCTGCGGACGCTTTCCCAAATGGCGGACGGGGATGAAACGCCGTTTGATCCGGCGGCGCTGGAGCTGTATCTGATTTTGTATCAGGAAAAGGGCTGTCCCGCCGTGCATCACAGCGACGCCTATCGGGTAGCCTATGCCCCGGCATATCGGGTGGTGGCCCAGAAAAAGCTCAAGGATGCGCTGACTGCCTGGCGTAAGGCCGGATCGGCGCCGGAAAAGGCATGAAGCGGCGGTGCGGCCCTATCCGGGACGTGAAAAAGGAGGAATCGCCATGAAACGGCGGATTATTGAAATCGATCAGGAAAAATGCAATGGCTGCGGGGCATGCGCCAAAGCGTGCCATGAGGGCGCGATTGCCATGGTGAATGGCAAAGCGCGGCTGATGCGGGAGGATTATTGCGACGGGCTGGGGGATTGCCTGCCCGGCTGCCCGACGGATGCGATCCGGTTTGTGGAGCGGGAGGCGGCGGCCTATGATGAAGCGGCCGTGCTGGAAAGCAAAAGGCAGAAGGCTTCCGTGCATACAGTGCCCCAGGGCGGCTGCCCGGGCACGCGGGCAAAAGCCATCGTTCATCCTGCAGACGAAACGGAAAGCCAGCAGGCTGCGTCATCAGTAAGCCGGCTTTCCCAGTGGCCGGTGCAGATCAGGCTGGTGAACGCAAGTGCCCCGTATCTGCAGGGGGCCAAGCTGCTGATTGCGGCGGATTGCACAGCTTATGCCTACGCCGCCTTCCATGAGCGTTTTATGCGGGGGCGCATTACGCTGGTGGGATGCCCCAAGCTGGATCAGGTGGATTATGCGGAAAAGCTGACGCGGATCATCCGGGAGAACGATATCCGGGAGGTGACCGTGGTGCGCATGGAAGTGC
This sequence comes from uncultured Clostridia bacterium, assembly GCA_934630705.1. Lineage (GTDB taxonomy): Bacteria > Bacillota > Clostridia > Christensenellales > Aristaeellaceae > RUG563. The sequence continues at coordinate 132,175 of CAKTWP010000006.1, forward strand.
CCTGCTGCGGCGGGCTGGTGCAGGCGGTGAAAACCGCGCTGCAAAACAGCGGGAAGATGATTCCCTGGCAGGTGGCAATCCTCTCCACCGATGGCCGGATTCTGGATTGAAACGCGGGAGAGAGAACAATGAATGAAACCTTGACAATGCGAAAAAATGCAGGGGATGACGATGCGGGGCGAAGTGCACTGACGGGCGCGCTGATCGGCCTTGCGCGGGTGGCCGAGGGCTTGGAGGACATGCCGTATGAAGCGCCGCTGCTGCTGAAGGGTCTGCGGCTGCTGGACGAGGCAGGCCTTGACGCAGCGTCCGCCCGGGCGCTGACAGATCGAATTCATGAAGAAAAGAGCCGGCTCGCGCCCAATTGCGCTCATTGCGCGGCTCCATGCGGGCGAAATGATGATTATGACCTGACGCAGTTGGCCCTTTCCTCGGCGGCAGTGCGTGCGATCAAGGAAAAGATTCTTTCCGGCCTGTATCAGGTGGCGGCGGATGCCAGGAACGCTGAGGAAAGTCCGTCCCCGGATGCGGCGCTGAATCGCCTGCTGATTCTGTCGCTTCTGGCTGTGGGCGAGGACTGGCCGGAGGAAAAGCTGCAGTCCGTTTTAGAAAAAGTAAATCAGTTTTGCGCGTAAGAAGAATCTCCCTGTCCACTGGGCAGGGAGATTTTTGTATGCCATCAATGCACCGCTTGGGGGCGCAGCCGCAGAATGACCGGGTGGAGCACCGTGGCCTCCGCCTGAATGCATAAAGTGGGGAAATGATCGGAAAAAGTGCATGGGACAAATGTGCCGGACGGCTGGAGAATGGAAATGCCTGCAATCTGTGTCTGGCAGACAAGCGGAAGCTCTGTCAGCGGATCCGCGCCCAGGTTGATGAATATGCACAGCATTTCTCCGCTTTCCAGCCTGGCACAGCGCAGATATACTTCAGCGTCTCCCGGGTAATACAGAGGAAGCTGTCCCATTTCCTGTAAAAGCGCTGCGAGTTGCGCCTTTCGTGTTTCATTCAGAAACGAAAACAGCGGGCCAAACCGAAAGGGGGCCTGAGGGGTTCCGGCGAAAACGGCAGTGAGGGTGCCGGCGGGATTCCGAAAGAGAACAGAACCGGGGAAAAGCGCTTCCTCATGGCCATGCTCAGAACGATTGAATACCGTGCTGCCTATTCGTACCGAGGCACTTCGGGGCGTCAGGCAGCGCATTTCCGGCTGAATTTCCATTTCCGCACCAGCAGCGGTTTTTTCGTATTCCGGTGTATCGCCCTGCCAGCGGGATACATCCACGCCGGTATCAGCGCCAAATCCCAGCTGATTCAGCTTTTCCGCCGCTCGGGCGGACAAGACCGCGCCGTTGGCAAACAGACCGGCCAACTGCTCGCGCGTAAATAGCCGTTGATCAAAATCATCCAGAAATGCCGCCCCACCGTTTTCGGCGGAGAAATACAGCGGCAAACCCAGCCGTTCCAGCACACAGGCAAACCAGCCGTCGCTATAGTTGCCGCCAAAGGAATAAAGCGTTTTTTGCGGCAGAGGAATTCGGCAGCCCAGCCATTGCGCCCCCTTCATCAGCGCTGCCAGCGTGTCATAAAGGCCGCGATTAGCAGAGAGGAGCTTTCGATAGGCCAGCCCGCTGGCGGGCTCATAATGGTTCAGCCGCATGATCCATTGCTTTGCCCCCCGCATGCCCTCCAGAATGGAAAGAATAAAATGGGTGTGCACCATGGCGGCGCTGGTGCTGTAGCGGTTATGGGGGCAGGTATCCGTTTCGGCCAGCAGCAGCGCGCCGCTGGAGCGAAGAAAATGCGCCTGCATGGCTGCGCGAAAAGAAATCCGGCTCAGCTGATGTATGCTGTCGGCGCAATAGCTGCCATTATTGATGCGGATGATGGGCTGCTGTCCGGGCCGCGCCAGCACCGATGCAATTTCGCCGGCAAATTCTGCGCTGTCGCCGCAGGCGCAATATGCGCCCTGGATGGAAGAATCCACGCTGTCAATGGCCAGACGGATGCGCCTGGCGGCAGCAAGCAGAGAGAGACGCTGCACCTCAATCAACCCATCGCGGACGCGCTCGCCTTCTGCGCCGCCGGCATCAATCAGCGCGCAGACTTCCTCTCGTGTATAGCTTTGGCCCAGCTTTTTCTGAAGCGCCGCCAAATGCAGCGGGCAGGCGCACGCCTTGCCGCGGCGGGCCGCCATCAGGCGAAAATCATCGTCCAGCATGATCAGGCCGGGATGCTCCCGGGCAATTGCGGCAGCGGCAGACTGAATGTAATTCAGAAAGCCTTCGTCCAGCGGGCAGCATGTATTGGTGGCGAGGCCGTCCGTCAGATTCACAAAGTGCTGAAAATCCCGGGTGCTGTTTTGATAGTATTCGTGACCGATGGATGCCTGAATCAGCACGCCGTTGGGGATTCGCAGCCGATCCAGCGCCGCTTTCTGGCGGCGATAGCGCTGGCAAAGGCCGCTGACCAGATCCATCGGCGGCGTACCCCTGGGAGCAAGTGTCATGCAGAACAGAAAACAGTCGGCCACGCCTCCGGCATGCTGTGCGGCAATGTCCGCCACGATTTCATCTGCATGATCGGAAAGCAGCGGAATAATGGAATAGATCATCATGCATACGCACCGCCTTTCGGCTCATTGCTCGTTTCAAATTCGTGCTTCCCGCAGCCCAGCTTTATCCATGCGCCATTTTGCCAGTAATGCACGGAAGCGTTTCCCTGGATTTCAACGCAGGTGTGAATCAGCGCCCCTTCCCGCGCCCAGGAAACAGAAATAGCGGTCTGCTGCAAAAAAGTATGAGCCTGAACATGAGAAACGGCGGGGGCATAATAAGGCTGGATGCGAATTCCGTTTTCCACGGTAATGCCGGCCAGCATGGCATACAGCGCTGCATCCACGCTGCCGAACATGCAGTGGTTTTGAGAATCGGATCCATCCCATTTTTCCCGCAGTGTGGTGCTGCCCGAGAGCATATCCAGCCAGCCGGGCGCTGTTTTCTGCAGCATCAGCGAAAGGGCAACATCCTGCCGGCCGAAACGGCACAGCGCCATCAGCAGGTATTTTGCGCCGTAAATTCCTGCAAGCACATGGTTTCCTCCGGCAGAAATCGATTCCAGCAGCTGCTCAAAGGCCTGCGGCTGCCGTTCCTTTGGAATGATATCCCACCATAGCGCCGCGGCCAGACTGAACTGAGAGTTATCATCAAATCCGCCATCATCCCGTCCAAAGGCGGCAAGAAGCGCTTCGCGGGCTTCCCGTGCGGATGCGGCAAAGCGTTCCTCATCCGCATGCTGCGCCAGCACACGGGCAATTTTTGCCATTGTGGCAAGGGCGGCAAAATAAAACACGCTTCCGCAGCAGGCGGGATCGCCCCGTTTCCAGCCCGGAATGGCAGACTGCCAGTCGCCATAGCGGGTTTCGTTTCGCGCCTGCGGCGTGCGGATCAGATAATCTGCGTAACGGCAGAGCGTCGAATAATTGTCTTGCAGCAGCGCCAGATCGCCGGTAAACCGGTAGGCATCCCAGACCATCAGCGGAAAGGTGCCGCTCCATTCCATGGAATGGCCGAAGCAGTGCCAGGGGGCAATGATGGGGGCGGCTCCTGTTTCCTCATCGCAGGTATCCCGAATGTCCGCAAACCATTTGGCGTAATACTGCCGCATGTCATAATTATACAGGCAGACCAGATCTGTGGCATAAGCATCGCCCAGCCAGCCCAACCGTTCGTCTCGCTGGGGACAATCCAGCGGAAAGCTCATCAGCGCAGCCTGCTGAGAGCGCATAACGCAATCATGAAGACGATTCAGCTCTGCCAGATCGCAGGAGAAGGATCCGATCCTGGGAATATCCGCCCCTACGACACAGGCGGCAGCATCCAGTACCTGTGCATCGCATCCGAGGCATACGATTTCTACAGCTGAAAACCCATGCAGGGTAAAGCGAGGCGCGAAGGTCTCCTCGCCCTGTCCGGAAAGAATATAGGTATCCGTGTTCAGGGCGAAGCGGTTGGATGTGAAGTCCGGCACTGCGCCGATGAACCTTTCAGCATAACGAAGCTGAATTCGGGCGCCTTTCCGTCCTTTTACCTGCACGCGCGCCCAGCCGGACACGTTCTGGCCAAAATCGAAAATCCAGGTGCCTTCCAGGGGCGTATGCACTGCGACGGGCGAAAGCTCCTGCAAAACGGCCAGATGAAAGAAACGGTTTTCAGCGGTTTTCCCTGTTGGGCCGGGCACGAAATGCGCAAAGGGCCAGGATGTATCGTCATAATCAACGGAGATATATCCTTGCGCGGAGATTCGTCCATCGCATTCCTCGCCGTCATAAAAACAGTTGTGGATCGCCGCACCCGTTCCGCATTTCCAGGTTTCATCTGCTGTGAATACATGCCGTGCACCGGAAATGCTGGTTGTCTCCAATTGCAGGGCCAGGATGGGCGGGCCATAATGCCGTGCGCGCCAATTGCAGTAGCGTCCGCCTGTAGCATAGCGGCCATTGCCCACTTCTGCGCAAAGAATATTCTTCCCGGGATGCAGATAGGCGCTTATGTCCATATGCTCGAAAAGCACACGCCGGTCATAGCGGGTTTCCAACGGCGCAAGCACATGGCTGCCTGCCGGATGGCCGTTTACATACAGGCAGCAGATGCCCAGGCCGCAGAATGTGACGGTTGCCTTTTCCAGCCCGTTTTCCAGAACGAGCTCTTTTCTGAAAACGATGCTGCCAGAGGGGGCCTTTTGCCGCCCTTCCGGCCAGCCAATCCATTGCACAGCCTTCTGCATTGCCTTTTTCCTCCCTGTGTAGCGGCCAGATTGCCTACTGCAGCCATTTCTTTGTATTGAATCCAGCAATAATATGCATTGAATGGCGCAAAAAAGCCCTTCATCCTCGCCATTTCTGCGCATTTGCGGCTTTGATGCCATGATTCATCATTATAACATCTTTTCTATTCCGATCCAATACTGATTTCTGCAGAAAAATATCGCATTTCTGCAAAAACGCCGTGCTTCCGCCTTGACAGCCGTTTGCCTTCCTGGTATACTGCTCCCTGATAACAAGGAGGCCGAACCTGCATGAACATACCGGCTTTTCCCAGCGGAGCACCTGCTGAGCGCCTGCAAAGCGCCTCTTTGACAGAGGAAGCGGAAGCCTTTCCGCTGTCGATTGTAACCTGCTGGCGGTTTCATGTCTATCGCGGCGCCAGAACCTGCAGAAAAAACCGACCGGATTATCAGGTGATTTATACGCATTCAGGCCGGGCACGGATTACTGTGGGCAAAAAAACAGAGCTGCTCCTGCCCGGGAGCGTGGTGATGATTGATTGCATGCGCCTGCACGAATATGAGCCGGACTGCGACAGCGGATGGCTTTACAGCTATATGCACGTTGCCGGCTCGGCCATGGATACCTATCGCCGTTTTCTTTGCGATACATTGTGCGTTCTTTATCCGCCGAATCCATTACGCATTGAAAAGAACCTTTCCGAGCTGATGCTGACCCACTGGCAGAAGGACCCTGCTTCCAACGCCAGAATTACGGCACTGATTGCCGATATCCTCAGTGAAATGATTTCGGTGCGTTTTTCGGAGCAGGGGCCGGTTTTACCCTGCCGCAGTGCGGCGCTGCATGGCGCAATTCGCTATATCGATCAGAACTACATGCACGAAATCACCATAGGAGCGTTAGCGGCTGCTTCCAATATGTCCTGCTCTGGTTTTTCCCATCTTTTCCGTCAGCTGATGGGCCTGCCGCCCTATCATTATATCACCCAGTATCGCATCCGGCAGGCACAGCGCCTGCTGCTTTCTACCGATGAGCAGATCAGCGAGGTGGCCGGTCAGACCGGCTTTTCCACGCCCAGCAATTTTATCAGCCATTTTCGGCGTCTCACCGGTTTTTCTCCTGCCCAATGGCGTGCGGCCATGCGGACAGAAAACGCGGAGCATTGATGAATGCGCCTGGCCCAGCCCCACAGCGGACGCTGTCATCCCATGGGGTGCCTGGAGGACAAAAGTATGGAAAGGAAAACCGCAGCCGAAACGGGCTGCGGTTTTTATTCGTGGGGCCGTATTGCGATTACAGGATATCCGTGCCTGTAATGGCGTTGCGGTATTCGCTGGGGGAGACGTTGGTGAGCCGCCGAAACTGTGTGACGAAGCAGGAATAGTTGGCGAAACCGACCCGGGCGGCAATCCGCTCGATGGGGAGCCGGGTTTCGGCCAGCAGCTTCTTGGCCTCATTGATTCGAATTTTGATCAGGTACTGATGAGGAGATGTGCCGGTAGCCTGACGAAAACTGCGAATAAAATAATACTTGGACAGGCAGCATAGCTCGCTGAGCTTTTCCAGCGAAATGCTTTCAGCATAGCGCTCCCGAATATATTGCACCGCAGGCAGCAGCGCCTGCGCCGCGCCGATGGAGGGCAGCTCGGGCAGCTCCCGGGCCTCCATCATGGCGTTGAGCATGGCGGCAATCAGCATGAAGCCACGGGAGCAAGAAAGAATATCGCTGCGCAGCTGCTGTGTAAAAAGTATTTGGAAGGTCTGATTCAGCATTTCTGCATCGGCGCATTGCACGATATGCAGCGTATCCAACAGATAGGGCGCATAATTCTTCACCGCGGTTCCTGAAAAATGGACATAATCATAAATCCAGGGATCGGCGGAGGCGGTACGATAATCATGCAGCTCCATACAGTCCAAAAGCACCGTGCTGCCCGGATTCAGCGTTCCGGTTACGCCTTTATAGGTCACGCTGGCTGTTCCTGAGCGGGTGTAAATCAGCTGATAATCATTGCGCTCGGAGCGGGTGGTGAAAAAAGGCTGCGGCGCTTCAACATGGCCTACCGTAATCAGAAACAGCGGGAACTCCTGTGCCACCATATTCAGCGAGATCACGTATCCGCCATGCCTGACTCCCTGAACACTTTTGTTCGTCTGCAGCATACGCCCTCCAACAGAAAAAGAGCAATTTTTCTGATATATTCAGCAATTCGAATGATTGTATTGCTCTGCAAAATCCATTATACTAAATCAAGATGACAAAAGCAATGTCTAAATCTCCTGCTGTTTTACCATATCAAAGGAGGAATGCCCCGTGACCGAACCCCTGAAACCCACCGTGAGCAAGCGCACTTTTTCGGAGCGCTTCGTTCGGGAAATACGGAAAAACTGGGGACTTTACCTGCTGGTTTCCATTCCGCTGCTGTATCTGATTCTTTTCAAGTATTGGCCCATGTATGGCGTGCAGATTGCATTCCGCAATTATTCTCCAGCGCGTTCGATCGCCAACAGTCCCTGGGTGGGGCTGAAGTATTTTCAGAAATTTATGGAAAACTATCAGTTCAAGCGTATTCTGGGCAACACCATCGCCATCAGCCTTTATTCGCTGCTTACGTTTCCGCTGCCCATTCTTCTGGCTGTGCTGCTGAATTATGTCACCCGTCCCCGGTTCAAGAAAACGGTGCAGATGATTTCCTATATGCCGCACTTTATTTCCACGGTCGTGATGGTAGGCATCATTTTGCAGTTTCTGGATGTGCGCAGCGGTATGCTGAACATGCTGCTGACTGCACTGGGCAGAGAACCGGTCAATTTTATGGCCAAGCCCGCGTATTTCCGGACCATTTATATTCTCAGCGGCGTATGGCAGTCTTTGGGCTACAATTCCATTATTTATATAGCGGCGCTTTCCGGCGTTTCTCCCGAGCTGCATGAAGCGGCGATTGTAGATGGCGCCAATGTTCTCAAGCGTATCTGGCATGTGGATCTGCCCGGTATTCTGCCCACCATCTCCATTCTGCTGATCATGCAGTGCGGATCCATTCTGTCTGTGGGGTATGAGAAAATATATCTGATGCAGAACAGCCTGAATCTCTCTGTTTCGGAAATTATTTCAACCTATGTGTATAAGCAGGGCATAGCCGCATCGATGCCGCAGTATTCTTACGCCACGGCCATCGGCCTGTTTGTCTCCGTGGTGAATGTGATCATGCTGCTGATTGTGAATGCTGCCAGCAACAGGCTCAGCGGCAACTCACTGTTCTAAGCGCAGGAGGGAAAAATGAAAAAGCAAAAAAAGGGTAAGGCAATCCGTTACACAACCGGCGATAGAATTTTTCTGGCGATTGACTATGTGCTGCTTGCCTTCTTCCTGATTATCATTGCGTATCCGCTTCTGTTTGTTATTTCCGCCTCCTTCTCCGCCGGCGCTACCACCATGACGCTATCGCTTATTCCCAAGCGGTTCTCCACAGCTGGATATGAAGCGGTTTTGCAATATAAGGACATCTGGAGCGGCTATGGCAACTCCCTGGTTTACATGATTGCGGGTACGGCCCTTTCTCTGGCGCTGACCGTACTGATGGCTTATCCGCTTTCCCGCCCGGATTTCAAGGCTGGCGGCTTTATCATGGTGCTGTGCATGATTACCATGTACTTTTCCGGCGGTCTGATTCCCACCTATCTGGTGGTGCGGAATCTGGGGCTGCTGGGTACGCGCTGGGCAGTGCTGCTTCCTGGTGCCATGAGCGTATATAATATGATTGTCACCCGCACCTATTTCAAAACTTCGATTCCTGGTGAGCTGTTTGAAGCGGGGCAGCTGGACGGCTGCGGAAATATTCGGTATCTGTTCTCCGTTGTGCTGCCGCTTTCCGGGCCGATTCTGGCAGTGGTGGGCCTGTTCTATGCCGTGGGCTATTGGAACGCCTATTTTGACGCGATGATTTATCTTTCCGGGAAACGCGGTCTCTTCCCGCTTTCTCTGATCTTGCGGGAAATTCTGATTCTCAATGATGCCAGCATCGATCAAATGGATATCAATACCCTCCTGGCGCTGGAGGAACGCCGCAATGTGATGAAATACGCGGTGATCGTGGTTTCCAGCCTGCCCGTGATGCTGATTTATCCCTTCGTGCAGCGCTATTTTGTTAAAGGCGTAATGATTGGCGCAGTGAAGGGCTGACACTGTATTCCAAGGCGGAGCCTTGAAAATAAAAAAGGAGGAAATCCCATGCTTAAGAAAGTATCCCTGCTGCTCGTTCTTCTGCTGCTGTTCACCCAGCCTGCGCTGGCGCTGACGGTTTCGGAAGAAAACACTTACCCCCTGGCCGATGAAACGGTGGAGCTCACCGTTTGGGCCAAGAAAGATGATGTACGCGATTATGAAAATTGTCTGATGACCAAATATGTCGAGGAAAAAATGAATATCTCCATTAAATGGCAGTTCATTTCTTCTTCGGATGATGCAGCCACCCAGTTCAACCTCATGCTTGCCAACGGCGAATATCCGGACATTCTGATGGCCACCTGGTTCACCCCCAGCCAGGTTTCCATGGCGATTGAAGCCGGCGCTGTGCTCCCTCTGAACGATCTGATCAAAACCCAGGGCTACAACTACCGCAAGGTGCTGGAAGAAAACCCTGGCTATGAAAAGATGCTCACTGCCAACGACGGCAATATCTACACCTTCATGTATACCGATGCCGGCGTGCATAAGGACAGCGAATACAAAATGTGGTATCGCCCGGATTGGCTCAAAAACCTGAATCTGGAAGTGCCCACCACCACCCAGGCATTCAAGGATTATCTGATTGCCATCCGCGATAACGACGCCAATGGCAATGGGGATCCCTCCGATGAAATCCCCCTGATGGGCTTCTATGGCGGCCGCAAGTCCGACCCCATCTGCTTCCTGATGAATCCCTTTGAGCTCTATACGGATAACTATTACTATATCACCGATGAGGGAGAAATTCACTTCAGTGCCATTACAGACGGCTGGCGAGAAGGCCTGAAGTATATCCACGATTTGTATGCCGAAGGCCTTATCGATGAATCCACCTACGTGCAGGATCAGAGCCAGTTCCAGGCGTTGCTGAACAAGCCCAAGGAAGAAGCCATCATTGCCAGTTTCCCCTTCTGGTTCCAGGGTGGTCTGATTGATATCAAGGTGCTGGACTGGACCGAATACGAACCTCTGGCGCCGCTGGAAGGCCCCACCGGTCTGCGGCAGAGCGCTGCGCGCTTTGGCGGCAACTTCAATATGGTTGGCATGATTTCTTCCCAGTGCAAGAATCCTGAAGTAGCCTTCAAGTTCCTGGATTATTTCCTCAGCGAAGAAGGCACTTATTTGGGCCATTATGGCGTAGAAGGCGAAACCTATGTGTGGGTTGACGAGCCTTCCTTCTATGGCGATGCTCGCTCCGTCAAGCGCCTTGTTTCCGAAACGGATGTGCTCTGGCAGCCTGGCGCTTTCCCCCGTTGCGACAGCGCGAAGATTCGCTATGCTACCACCATGAATCAGGATACCATCCTAATCGACAATACCTATGTGCTGGTGCACGCTGCGCAGGCCTATGAACCCTACTATGTGAACCATCATACGCCGGACATCGTGTGGTGCGATGATGAAGAAGCAACGCTGGCTGTGAGCGACTACGCCACCATGATTAATGATTATATTAAGACCAAGGACACGCAGTTCGTGATGGGCACTGCTGACATCAACGATGATGCGCAGTGGCAGGCTTATCTTGATGAGCTGAACGCGATGGGACTGGAGGATTATATCGCCAATCTGGAGGTGTACTACGGCCTGAAGTAATCATCCGGCTTTGGGCTGTGTCAGGGGATGCGCGGAAAATACCGCGCATCCCTTTTTGCAGCCGCTGCGCTGCAACGGCAACACGCGCATAGGTGAAGCATGCGGCAGCCTGCCTGTTCCTGGACAATCAGAAGGAGCGCACCTGCAGCATCCTGAATATTTTCGATATAAAAAAGAAGCCGTCTTCCCCAAGACACTCATTCACAAAATAAGAAGGCCGGATGTTGGCTTCCTTTCTCCAATGCCCTTAACCATAAGACAAGGGTTGACAGCAATGAAAAGGATACCCATTTCGAGTTGCAGGATCGTCTCAAGCACGTTTTATTTATCGGATAGGATGCGAAAATATCATATGTGAAACGCGAAAAGCCCAGTAAATACAAGCAAAAAAACAAAGAACCGTTGCATTCATTGTCATGAGGAACTAATCATCCAACCTCAACACAACAAGTCGGCAACCGTAGTGCTTAACCTATTTCACACTAAACGACTACACTTGAAGGAGGAAATGATGATGAAGTCCCTATATGAAGAACTTGGCGGCACCTACACCCTTGGTGATGATGGCATGCTGTATCCAGATTTAGCAATCGGTGACAAAGACTCGCGCCCCATTGGAAAATGGGGCAGGATGCACATGAAATACCTAGAGGCAGAACATCCTGGGCTGTATGAGCGGCTCATCCTGAAAGGAACACTTAACAGGCATCTGGCTGATGCGAATGAAAGAACGATAAGGATGCTGGAAAGGCTGATTGTGCAAATGGCGGCCCAGGAAGGCATCACGGAGAGCTTGAAGAAAGCACAGTCACTTGAATGGGTCAGCAGAATGAATAGCATCCGCAGCAGAGCAGAAGAGATCATCCTTCATGAGGTCATACTAACTCTATAAACAGACATGCCGGCACGACCTTCCAGGTTGTGCCGGCATAATCATGGTGATTTTTTTCTGTAAAATTACCGGAGTGTTTTAGTGATAGAAATCAATACAATATACGGTATTTGCTCTGTCTTATAAAGCCGATATATAGTATGACCTGCACCGATTTTCGATTCTATGGAGCTGAAATTCAAGTGAACGAGGATTTGTACATCTGGATGTACCAAAATCGATTTCAGAGGGAAACTGGGAGATAATAGTGTTCTTTCATATAAAACACTAATCAAGTATTTTCAACTGCCTCGTTATAATCAAATCTGAATTTTCTTTCCATATATCTTCCTATTCCATCCAATCCTGGGAATAGCGTTTTTTCATTGATGCCGACCATGTCAAGTTCTCGCAGCAAAGGTTGTTTTCGATCTGCATATATCAAGAATGAAAACAATAATGCTTCTTGTTCATGTTGTCCATATGATCTTACATTACTGTCTTTTTTGGGCAAGCACATGTGATACTTTTCATCTGAGAACATTTCTTCAAATCTGCTTTCCTTTGCACCCCATACCATGAAATAGCTGCTTTGTGCGCTCATGCGTGGATCAACATAGAAAGGAGTATAAAGCATTGGATAATCGCAGCATTGTTCTCCTTGGATTAGTTTATCCAGTATTTCTCTTCTTGATATATCCATTATGGCCGCAGTTTTTTCAGGATATGCTCTGTCGTAGTTTCTTGCATGTAAAAGCCATACTTTACCGTCTTTTTCTTTTTGATCCCTGCACGCAAAATAGAGCGCTACTAACGGATTTCTGCTCCAATCCAAAAACCTTGTTGGAACACCATAGTGCTGTGCGTACTCCGCCCAGCGGCTATAATCTGTTGTTGATAATTGTATATAGTTGCTCGCTTCATGAATAAATGACTGTAAAATGTCCTTTTCTTTACCAAATGCGAGATACTGGTAGTTTTCAACGCTATGTCCTTCATCGTCAAAAATATCTTGCTGTTTGCGAAAGAGACCTGGAAGAAGTTCATATTCTTTGTTCGCCAAACCACGATATAGGTATGATAAAGATGTGGGATTGTGGACTATAATTTGATTCGGGTAATACGTTTTCAGACGTTCGATTGCGTTAAGATACTCGCTTAGCTTAGATAGAGATTTTAACACAGTGACTGAATGCACCCTCACCAATAGAGGTTATACCCTCCGGGAGCGTTATACTGGTGAGGTTATTGCAATAGAGGAACGCATTTTTGCCAATGTCAAGAGTTCCTTCGGGTATTTCATAGCTATCGGCGGTAAAACTGCGGGGATAGCATACCAGTAATTTCTCGTTTACATTGAAAAGAACACCATCGATAGTGATAAAGCAAGGATTCGCAGACGATACCGCAATAGATGTCAATTATTTACAAGAAGTAAATGGATTACCGCCAATAACTGTTACGCTTTCGGGAATCGTTATGGAGCTAAGTTTACAGCCACTAAATGCTCTATCCCCGATAGAGGTCACGCTGTTTGGAATTGTTATAGCAGTAATGTTGTTACAAGACAAAAATGCTTCATCGCCAATAGTAGTCACACTATCCGGAATCGTTATAGCGGTAAGTTCATCGCAGTCTCTGAACGCAGCAGCACCGATACCAAGGGTGCCCATTGGTATTTCATAGGATGGTGAGCTAAAACTGACAGGATAGCATAACAGTTCCTTTTCATTTTTATCAAACAGAACACCGTCGACAGCGGTAAGGCACGGATGCGTCGAGGATACTACGATAGATGTTAAATGATCACAGCACGAAAATGGGTTCTCACCGATCGAAGTCACGCTGTCCGGTATCGTTATGGCAGTAAGGTTATCGCAGTCGCTGAATGCGGCATGATCAATTGAGGTTATGCTGTCCGGTATCGTTACGACAGTGAGGGTATCGCGATCACTGAATGCTTCTTCCCCGATACTGACCACCGGATGACCTTTCAATCTGTCAGGAATAACAAGGGATAAATCCCACCCGGTATATCCAACAATTACGGCAGTACCATCGTCATTGATGTTATACAGGTATTTGCCGCTGCTATAATTGATTTTATTCTCTTCTCCATTTGCGAAAGAAAAAGCACCCAAAAGCAGAATCAAAGCAAGCATGAATAGACAAAAATGCTTCATTCTGTTCCTTCCCTGATGTGATAACAAAAACCTCATAGCCTTTACTTCTTCTGTAATATAGCACATGAGAAGGTATCAGTCAAAGGATCAGCATGCCGGGCTATTTTTCCCAGGGCGGGATTTTTTCCGCTCCGCTTCATTCAGCTTCGCTGATCGAAGCGAAGCTTTCGCCGTTGCTGCTTGAACTTTTGAGAAAAATGGACATTACCAAGACTTTGCGATGGGTATGTTTTCGCAGCAAATCTTAGTCAAATCTGGTTTCCCCGGAAGGCCGTTATACGCTTCAAGCAAAGCCTGCTTTAGACCTATAATATACATTCTTGCATAGCTTATCTTCCTCTACTGGTATTGTTATTGCTTCATCTTCCTTGATGCCTCAATTGAAAACTGTTTTAGAAGATCAATCACGCTTTGAGGACACATTTCCGGATAATGATCGTAGATAATGCCTGCGGAGCAATATAGAAAAAGCGATGTATACCAAAGTGGTTGTTGTTTTCCTCTATCCACATCTCCAAGAGGTATGCCAGGTTCGGAGTTGTCGAGATAATGAAAGGCCCCAAGAGCATTCATGTGGACTTTATCCGAAAGCAAAGAATATATATAACCTTTTTGAAAGTCGCTTTGCTGAGCCATTTTAGTGAGGTTATCATAGCCCGACCACCAATAATCCTTGAAATCTTTAATTTCGTCTTTCCGATACTTCTGTAGGTATTTCTGGCTTCCGTTATTGATCATATCCAATTGTGATTTCGCATGCTGATTATTGGGATCATGCTTCAAGGCGTACAGTACCATTTCGTAGTCATTCTTTAATTCCATAATTGCCGGGGCATCCATAAATCGCTCCAGCAATTCCGTATCGTTTTTCTGCTTTCCCTTCAACAATGTGTCGATAATAACGAGGCTTTCATAGAGCTGACGGCACAAAGCCATTGCATCGTCAGGGTACCCATTGATAAGAAGTGTATAGATTGCACAGCTTGTCACAAGCATTTTGCTATACACGCGGACAATTGCATAGTGATAGGTCAGTTCTTCCCGCACTTCGACTTTTGCCAATGCTTCCCGGCTCGCATTTACAGATTTACGAAATAGTTCCATCATGGGAATATCCTCTTGCACTACCATTGCTTTTCCTCCGTTCATCTGTATATCTTCAAACCGAAATTGGATTCATATCTTTTTTTAGGTACCCAATCACCATCATCCTTTGCTCATTTCCGCCACGACGGCTGCGATGCAGGCGTCAAAGGCCATCTGCTGGTATTCCGGGGCAATTTTTCGGGCAGCATCGAAATAATCATGGATCGCTTTCACGGCGTTCATGATTTCCTGGCGCTGCTCAGCGTCGTGCTGCTGCCAATGAAGCTGCTGGAGATAGGCTTGATTGGCATACTGTGGATTAAACAACTGATTATATAACAGATTCATATTACCCCTCATTTAAAATTCGATATAGGTTACTATATACTCATTCTAAGCTATCTATTTCAATTTGTATTGCAGATATAAGACCGTCAAGAATCCTCTGCTGAACAACAAACAACTGTTCTTGAGGATCAGTAACACCTTCTGTATCTTCGTTCCAAATAAGACTAAAATCCTTTGAAACTGCTTTCTTTAGCTCGAGATGATCTTCATGGTGCCTATATATTTTTATTCTCCGCAATACTTCAAATAAAGCTGGATATGATGCCTTAATGTCGTTTCGGAAATAGTTTTCATTCCCCTGATCTTTCCCGTAATTCTCAATTGATTCAACAAAGCATTTGCTGCATACATTAAAGAAATGATTGTACTCGCCAGAAGACTTAATTGTTTTCAAAGCAGCAAATTTTTCGGCTTCAGGGAATGAATTTGCACCAAATAACTTAGGCTTATTTGCCCGAGCAATTGCCATCTCCAGTAGTCTCATATCTCTAATTATTGATTGAATTCTTTGTGAAACCCATTTATCTCTTTTATCCTTTTCGATTATTTTATACCAGCCCGTTCTATGTTCTTTTTTGGCCAATTCCATAGCAACATACCGCCCAGCAACAGGCATTTTCACATATGGAATTCCCTTTTCATCTTTTGCAACCAAACCATAACTATATAAGTGTTTTGTGTATTCAGCAACAGATGATAATTCAATGAAATCAACAGTTTGTCCTGACGCCAAAAGCTCGAACATTTCATATTCCTCTGGATAGAACTGTTTAATCTCCGAAACAACATGCCTAAAGTAATATGATAGTTCAATATCAATTTCGCTTTGCAAAGGTTTAATTAAATCTAATGATATTTTTACAGGGCGCGTTGTGTTATCCAGTGATCTATTAATATAGCTGCACGCGAGTCTTAACAGCATGGGATGCCCATTATATTGATCATATAGAGCATTAATTGCGTCGTATTCAAAGCTCAACCCCATTCTGCGCCCGAGAGTACGAATCATAAGTCGTGCATCATCGTTGGTTAATCCTTGCAAGTATTCTGATTGTACAATGCTAAATAATGGATTCTGTACTCCATTAACTATGTCAGTTTCCACTATACTTGGATTGACACCAGCCAGAATAAAAACAAGATTTCTGTATATGCTCTGCACAGACCATATAGTTTGCCAAAAGTCTATGAACTCCGTATGCCAGTGATCATCAAGAGGTGATCTGAAAGATATATATTCCACTTCATCAAACATGATAATTATACGCATCTTTTGATCCGTAGCAACTTTCATTACATACCGAAAACTTTGTATTATTCTCTTTTCATCATAGTCTCTTTTTATCCAGATTTTTAATCGTTTTGCTATATTATCACATATCGAGCCAAGGAACTCATTCCAATGCATTTTCCTATATGAAGGGGACTTACAATCATAATAGAAGACAAAACCAAGTTTTTGCTCTCGGACTATTCGATCTATTCTGAACATCAAGGATGTTTTTCCGGTTTTTCTTACGCCAAATATACCTCGATTCTCGCAACGCTTAATTGAATCAATATATCTTGAAATAACTTGTTGGCGTCCAAAGAAGGAAGCATCATCTCGTAATGGAAGCGTATAGCCAAACAAATCTTCATCATAAAAGTGTTGTTTTAGCATATTACGAATATACCATGGATCATTTTGATTCTTGATCAGCTCATCATAAACAAAGGTTACGATAGATCTGGATTGCTCTTCGCCGAAAGATGTAACACCAGAATAGTCTTTAACTGATTCATCTTGTGAAATGAAGAAGCAACTTAGAGTATCTATTCTATTACTGAAAGGAAACACATTGAACAGCTTATTCAGCGCCTGTAACGAACGCTGCTCAAGAGATTTATAAGGTGAATATGCTAATAAGATTTCTTTATCAATTCCAAAACCTTCACTAATCTGTTTTTCAGGTTTCAAAATAAACGCAAATAATACTGTATTATTAATTTCTTTTCTTTCTGCATAAGTTACATCAAAACTGCAAAGAAACGGCTTGAGCATGATTTCCTGTTCAGGAAATTCTGTAGTGATTTTGAGCTTTGCCTCACCAACAATGTACCCCATCGTTTGTACCTCCGAAATATCATTTTTCAACTTGTGCCTGCCCATTCATCAGCATCGGCAGGAGCCAATCGCGCAGATCAGATAGTTCTTGGTTTTCTTTTCGTAACGATACTATTTTGCTAAGATAAGCATCAAATATATCAATATCTAACCCTTCTGGAACAAGTATATATCGTTCGCTAAAGTCTGCATCGCCAAGATGCCCAACCGTTGACCGTGCAACTGTATCTATCTTTGCTGTGATATATGGCTGAATTTGCATTTTAATCAGCATAATTGGAATTACGGTCTTTCTAATGCGTGTTATCCGCTGGTTTACAATATCACCATTTCTTGTCCAGTAATTCATTTGGAAATTTCCATCCATCCCAACAAGAAGATCGTCTTCTTGCGTGAAGTATTCATTGCCTACAGCTTCATTTGTTAAAGCAGAATATGAGTTATCTATAATATCTCTTATGCGAACCACTCGGTTTCCTGTTGATGAAAACTTTTCAGTGCTTAATGGAAAGCCATATTGAACAGAGGATACCTCCGGCAAACGGCGTACTTTCCACCCCTTTGGCACCTCTCTCCCCAGTTCCTGGCACCATTCCATCGCGCCGCCACTGGTGCGGTAGGGCTTGCCGTTTTCATCTGGGAAATCAAACTGCACAAACCAGTAATCATAGAGGGTTTTCGCCATGGCTTCCAGTTCGGCGCAAAGGCGCTCATTTACTTGAATCTTTTCGTTTACCGAACAAATAAGATTTGCAACATGATCTTGCGTCTCCTTATCAGGCAAGAAAACGAGCATTTCCTCTGCAGTATGAACATTGAAATGTTGCTGAATAGCGCCTACTTTGTTATTTAGAATCTGTTTTTGTCCCCATATATTGATGTATGCAGCTAAATAATAAGGATTTACTTTGCTAAAGTAAGGATGCACGATAACAACATCGGCACAGTTGCACCCATCATACTCTTTGGGAACTACGCAACAAGTACCAGGAATGCCCGTCCTGACTATAACAATATCGTTCTCATTAAGTATCGATTTAGACAGTTCTTCCGAAAAGGAAGCAGAGATATATTTTAAGTCGGTGTTGTCAATATAAAATGGTTTGATGTTTAATGAACGTAAAAATGGAATACCACTATCAACATAGTGTTGCGTCATGGTGCCCACAAAACCAACAGTCAAGGATGCAATATCAGATAGCTTGGTGCGTTTCATTGTAACTTCACCCGCCCCAACTGCTCCTTGATCTCCTGCTCCAGCCGATGCCCTTCCTCAAACATCGCCTGCAGGCGGGTCTGGAAGCCCTGCATTTTCTCGGCAAATTCTGCCGGGGTCAGGTTGACATATTCGATTTTGACTTCAAAATACTGCCCGGCGGAGAAGCTGTATTTCTTTTCCTTGATCTGCTTGTCGCTGACGGTGACGCAGAAATCCTCCACAGGCTGGCCCGCGTTGAAGGTGTCGATGATCCGCTCGATCTCCGCGTCGGAAAGGACGGTGCGCTGGTTGTCGTCCACCTTCACCTTGCTGCCCAGCTTGCTGGCGTCCATCAGGATCACGTCGCCGGTGTGCTGCTTATCAATGAACAGCACGGACACGTTGGTGCCGGTGTTGGCAAAGATATTGCTGGGCATGCTCACCACGCCCCGGAGCCAGTGATGATCCACCAGATGCTGGCGAATTTTCAGCGGGATGCCGCTGCCAGCGGTCAGGAAGCCCGTGGGCACCACCACGGCAGCCTTTCCCTTGTCATTCAGGGAAGCAATAATATGCTGGAGGAACATTTGGTACACGGCCATGCTGTCCAGCTTTTTGTTGGGAATATTGGGCACGCCGGCAAAGAAACGCTTCTGGTAGGCTTCCCCTGCCAGGGTATCCCGGGTTTCGCTGAAATCCATGTTGAAGGGCGGATTGCTGGCGATATAGTCAAAGGTGGCAATGTTGTCCTTCCGGGCGTTCAGGTGCCGGGGCGACACCAGGGTGTCATCATGCACCACGTTGGGCAGGGAATGCACCAAGCCGTTGAGGATCAGGTTCAGGCGCATGAACTCGTTGGCCTTCTGGCTGATGTCCTGGGTGTACACGGTGCAGTTGTTCTCCCCGATCTCATGGGCCAGGGCCAGCACCAGGGTGCCGGTGCCGGCGGCAGGGTCGTACACCGTCACGTTTTGAACGGCTTGTGGCACCAGAATCTGCGCCAGGATGGTGGCGATGGAATGGGGCGTATAGTATTCGGCATATTTGCCGCTGTCCTTGTTGTAATCCTTGATGAGATATTCAAAAATATCGGCAAAGAAATCATATTTCTGCTCAAACACGCCGGTAAAGGAATCGTTGACCAGCTTGCCGATCATGGCCTTGCAGAAGGCATCCCGCTTTTCTTCCTCGATCACATAGGGCGACAGGGCGTCGAACAGCTTGATCTTGGACGCGCCGCCCGCCTGAACGGAGAAGATGTCCATGTTGTCGTTGGAGATCGCCACCAGGGTTTTATCGAACAGATCATGGAATTTTTCATCATTCTGGTGGTTAAACAAATAGGAAATGAACTGTTTAGGGTGCAGCTTGGCCGTGGAGCCGCCAATATCCATCAGCGCCATTTCATATTCATCTTCGGATAAAGCGGATAAGCGCTGCTCCACCTCGGTGTCCGTCAAATCAGCATAGGCAGGATTCACCTTTTTCATTTCATAAATGAATTTATCATTCAGGAATTTATAGAGGAAAACCTCTGTGATGATCTTGTATTCGCTGGCGGCGTTGCCCAGGCCGAAATTGGTACAGACGGCTTTCAGGCCGTCGATCATGGCTTTGGTTTGCTGGGTGATTTCCACTGTATTCATTGCGCCCATGTCCTTTCATGGAAGTATTCCTGGGATAGCGTGGCCCCGACGAACTTGAGCTGCGGCAGGGTGAAGGGCAAGCCGTGGGCCTGCAGCGCCTGCTTGATGGCGGGCATCATTTCCGCGGTAAAGTAAGGCTCATTTTGCAGCATCCGCTGATTGGCCAGTACCTGGCTGTCCGCCAGGCGCTTCAAATCCATCAGCACCGGGAAAATCTGCGCGTCTGTGCCGATGGGCGGCGGATTGCTCATCAGGCGTTTATGGATGCGCATGAACTTTGGATCATCCGCGTATTTGTGGGTCAGCAGCGCGTCCCGCTGGTTCAGCGCCGCCGCGCGGGAACGGATGCGCTCCAGCTCCTGCATATGCTCCTTCATTTCATCGGCGGTCAATTCCTCGATATGCTTTTTCTGGAACAGCCGCTGCAGTTCCTCCAGCAGGGTGATGTATTCGGGGTCCTGCGGATCGAAAGTGTGCTGCATTTCCCGATGGGTCTTATCCAGCGCATCCCGGAAGGCATCGGCAATTACCATTTCATCCTTGGACACCCGCTTGAAAACGAACTGAATCTCGCTCATGGCCAGGTTCAGCACGGCGGTCATATCCTGGGGATCGTTGAGGGCGTTCTTGGCGTTGACCAAGGCAATGCGGTTTTGCACTTCATTGGATAGCTTGTTGGCGTTCTCCAACGTAAACTTGTCCGCCAACTCCTCATAACCGAACAAACGGGCAATGTTCTGCAATTCCTTGTAGCTTTCCAAGGCTTTGCGCAGGGAAAGCAGCTCCTCTTTATCTTCGATGGCCGAAATCTGCTGCGTGAAAAGCGATACGTTTTCCGTATCATACAGGAATAGCTTCTGCTGAATCTCCTGTAACGCTGCGGTGATCTCTTCCGGCGTCATGAAGATGCTGTCATATTGGTGGAAGGCATCGCCCAACTCGGCCTGGAGCTCGTCAAAATAGGCTTTATTCGTTTTATCGAATTCCGCCCGAATATCGGCGAAGTCCACCACAAAACCATAGCGATGCTTTTTATAGGGACGGTTGACGCGGGTCAACGCCTGCAAGAGGCTGTGATCCTTGATCACACGGCCCAGATACAGTTTTTTCAGGCGCGGCGCGTCAAAGCCGGTCAGCAGCATATTGTAAACCACCAGCAGATCTATGGTGCCTTTTTTGAAATGATCGACTTCCTTTTCCCGGGTTTCTTTGTCGTCCTGATCGTGCAGGATCAGGGCGGAGGTCAGATCATAGTCTTCCAGCTGATGGAACACTTCCCGTGCCTGCTCAGAAGAATCGCAGACGATCATGCCGCCAATGGAGCTGTCTCCCAGCGCAATACGACTGCGCCGGAAATCCTCCACGATGTATTTCACCAGATCCCGCACATAGGCGGGATGAGCGTATAAGTCCTTTCGGTCAATGGAGCCCTTCAGGGCCTTGATGCTTTCCAATATGCCCTGCAATTGGGTGCGGTATTCAGTACGGATGCCCTCGCGGATCAGGCGCAGAGTGTAGCCATCCTTGATGGATCGATTGTAATAGTACTTATGAATGTAAGCGCCAAATACGTCTTTGGTATTGTAGCCGTCACCGATCAACGGCGTGCCCGTCAAAGCGATCATGACAGCTTCCCTGTCAGAGGAAAGCAGGTTGGACAGGAAGGAGCCCTTTGGGTTATAGCTGCGGTGTGCTTCATCCATAAAGTACACGCGCTGCACGTTCACATTATAATCGCTGGGGCGGGAGATGGAATCAGTGGAGAATTTTTGTATATTAACGACCGTGATGGATAATTCGCCGGAAGCGTTTGCTTCGCCGGTCTGGCCGATGGCTTTGGTGAAATCTTCTTTTGACTCCACCGTATCCACATGGAGACCCCGTGCACGGAATTCATCGGCGGCCTGCTTCAATAGGTCGAGCCGATCGACAATGAAATAGAACTTGGCGATGATGCCCTGCTTTTGATAATAGTCTGTCAAATAGCGGACGTTGAAATAGGCCAGCGCTGTTTTGCCGCTACCTTGGGTATGCCAAATGACGCCGTGCTTATCGTTGTGATTCAGTTTTTCTTCGATGGCTTTCGTGGCAAAGATCTGCGGATAACGCATCACATGCTTTTCCAGATGCTTGATGCCGTTATCGTCTGTTCGTTCCACATATGCCAGGCCATAGCGCAGCAGGAACAGCAACCGATCTTTGCTGAAAAGAGAAGTCAGCATCCGATGGGTCGGTGTCATCGGGCTGGTATTGGTCTGATAATCCGGCGCGGATTTAATGGTGACCAGATTGGTGTCAGTCAGAATTTTCGATTCGATCGTTTCATCCAACGGAGCAACACGGGTGAAGATACTATCGTCTTCCTCCCGGAAGTGGCTGAAGAATAGTTTCTCATATCCGATGGTTGCGTAATATGCGCCTTCCAACGGAACAGCTTCGTTATCGTCATATTCTCCATTGTTGGAGAACACCATCAGCTGCGTCATATTGATGAAGCGGCGGAATTTTCTGTTTTGCACGCGCCGGTTCATCCGATCATATTCCGCTTGGATTCCGTCCTTATTATTAGGGCGTTTCACTTCGATAAATGCCAGCGGGATGCCATTGATCAGGATCGTGATGTCAGGGCGGAATTCGTCCTGACCATTGACGCAGGGAAGCTCGGTTGCTATTTGCCAAGTGTTTCTTTCCGGATGATTGAAGTCAATCAGCGTAACGCCATTGTATCCTTTGAGCAAATAATTGTAGAATTGCTTACCCAAATCTTCTGTGTCCAGCACCTGCTTGAAATCCTGGAGCATTGTATTGATTTCGGCATCGGAAAAAGAGTAGTCATTCAAACGGCAGACGGCGTCTCGAAATACATCGACAAAGATATCGGTATCTCCGTCGTAAGCATTCTCTTTGAGAGAAACGTATTGATATCCCAGCCTCGTCAGGTGAAGAAGGGCTGGGATCTTTACGCGCTCATCCTCCGGTCTGCTCATCCATGTCACCTCTGTACGATTGAATAATACCTATAATATACCATTTTCATTATACCATTTTTCTGCTATAGCAGCAATACAAACAGTCTGTCTCTTGGATTTTTCTTTTCTTTGGAAAAGGTTTCAAATTGCGGTTTAGCGTAAGACATAGTGGCAAGCAGGGCAAATGTACTACATTTGCATAGCTGCAAGCAATGCAATCCGGGCCGAATTGCAAAAAGCTTGTTGAGGGCTCCGCCCCCAAGCCCCTGAAAACCAGAACTATGTTCTGTGGTTGTAGTATCTTTCTGCGCCAGATGCGTTTCCGCCAATGGGCAGACATAAAAGAAACCGTCATGTCTGACTCTTGCGTTTTACACGCAATACTGGCATGGCGGCTTTCTCTTTTCGTAAAGATAACCACAGCGCTTGCGCTGGCTGGCAGGGGCTTGGGGGCGGAGCCTACCAACAAGCTTTTGCAGAAGTTATTAACTCTGCATTGCTTGCCACAACCATTTTCTCATCTGGACAGCGTTATATTTTCAACGGATTGCAAGTTTGTGATCCGTGCTATCGCGGCATTATTTTGCTGTTGTTGATTCATCTGAATCAAGGGCAGTGTTTTTCTTGCGCCACTTTTTCGTCGGTTCCCGCTTCCCGCATTTATCGCAAGTATAAGGCCAGCCGATTTTCCACTCGAAGTATTCTTCCCTTGTAATAATTCCTGCCTTCAGCTCCTGCTGATGATAAAGCCATTCCCGGAAAAATCCATTCATCAGGTTGTTGTCGATCCACAATCCACACGGAGAATGAGCAGGCCAGGAATCACTATCTTGATAATACACATTCTCGTCTTCTGTTGCTTCCGCATCATAATCACTTAGGTCAGTTCGCTGCATTTGAAACGCATGGAACATGCCGGGATGTTCTTCCTCCAACCAGAAAAACATCATCATCAATTCTTCCACATTCTGCCCGGTCACATCCATGAGTGCCAGCGGATTACAGTCCAAAACCTCCGCCATTGTCTTCAAAAGTTTCGGAGATGGCACACGATATCCGGACTCATATTGCGCAATTCTTGGCGCTGCGTTTTCGCCCATGCCGACCATAATGGCAAACTCCGGCTGGTTGTATCCGCGAAATTTGCGGATGCGTTTTAGCTTCTCTCCGGTTTTCATGTGATCCTCCGATCCTGATGTAAAGATGACATGCGCAGCTTACGATGAAATCGTTTGTAGCTCCATCTGCATTATACAGGCGAACCAAATTCTCGTCAAGAAAAATTTATCAAATATGCGAAATGCTTGTTGACAGACTTCTTTTGATATGATAATATATATTTAGCAAATATGCGAAACTTATTTTAAGGAGGTTTTTACCAAACGCATGCGCTACACCATCCCCCAAGAAATGGACTACGAGTATCTCAATGACCTAATCGCTTCCGGCTATGAGCCCTTCGATTGGGCAGCTGTCTATGATTATCCGCCCGACATTCCTCCAACCGAATTGGTGGAAGCCTGGGAGAAGATCTGGTCGGCATACGATACATTCCACGGCATCATCGAACGAAAGATCGGCAACACCCGGTACTCGATCCTGACCGATTGCGACGGCAAAGAAAGCCTGGTCGGTAAGGTGAAACGCCTGATCTTCTCTGAATCTTTACCCCGTATGGAGGCTATTCCCAGATGACGAATTTCCTGAACTATGCTATGATTCCTATGAGCACTACGGTTCTGCCGACTGATTCCCGAAAGGAGGAAAATGATTTGAATCAGCAGTAGATCACCGCGTTATATTGCAGACTCAGCAACGAAGACGATCTGGATGGAGAGTCCAACTCCATCCAAAACCAGAGAACATTGCTTCAAAAGTATGCTGACGATCACGGCTTCACCCACACGAGATTCTTCGTGGACGACGGCTATACTGGCACCAACTTCAACCGTCCGGCGATGCAGGAATTGCTCTCCCTGGTGGAAGCGGGGCAGGTCAGCACGATCATTGTGAAGGACATGAGCCGCTTTGGCAGGGACTATCTGCAAGTTGGACACTACACAGAGATCGTATTCCCCAGCATGAATGTGCGATTCATCGCCGTGAACGACGGCGTGGATTCCGAACATGGCGACAGTGATTTTACCCCGGTCCGCAACCTGTTCAACGACTTCTATGCCAAGGATACCAGCCGGAAAGTGCGCGCCGTCATCAAGGCCAAGGGAATGCGCGGCGAGCATCTCAACCGTCCACCCTATGGCTATCTGGAAGATCCGATGCGAAAAGGACACTGGATCATCGATCCGGAAACTGCGCCGGTGGTAAGACGAATCTTTGACCTGGCAATGCAGGGAAAAGGCCCGGAGAGCATTGCCTCGATCCTGGAGAAAGAAAGAATCCTGATGCCCTCTGCCGTGTATAACCAGCGGCAAGGGAACCCGCTTTCGGCTCATCCGTATCACTGGTCAGACGCTACTGTGTGCGCTATCCTTGAACGCATCGAGTACACCGGCTGCACCTGCAACTTCAAGACGTATTCCAAATCCTATAAGCTGAAGAAGCGCATCCACAACAAGCCGGAGGACATGGTGATTACGGAAAACACGCAGGAAGCTATCGTTCCAAAGGAGCTATGGGATAGGGTGCAGGAGCTTCGTCAGCAGCGGCATCGCAGCATCCAGCGAGCAGAACGGGAAGGCATGTTTGCCGGTATCACCTACTG